>DASWQY010000135.1:0-134223 GCA_036403435.1 Pyrinomonadaceae bacterium | reverse complement strand
CAGAGGCTTGAGTCAACTCTCTGCGCCACCTCTGCGCCCTCCGCGCCTCTGCGGTGAACGCCGCGTCGGCACCCACTCAACTTAAGGCTTCAACTCACGCGGACGATTTCAGCGCCGCGCTCTCCTCTTGCCAACTGCTGGCTTCGTCGAGCAGCCGCAGCGAGGCTTCGTCCAATTCGAGCTTCGTGGCTTCGATCAGGTCGTTTAACTGCTCAAGGCTGGTGGCGCTGGCAATCGGCGCGGTGACGCTCGGCCGCGCGGTGAGCCACGCGAGCGCGACGCGGGCGGGCGTCGAACCTTTACGCCCGGAGACTTCGTCGAGCGCGTCGAGGATGCGGAAGCCGCGCTCGTTGAGATACTTTTTACCGACCCCGCCGCCGCGCGCGCTCTTGCCGAGGTCGCTCTCCGAGCGGTACTTGCCCGAGAGGAAGCCGCTCGCCAGCGAGTAGTAGTTGATGACGCCGACGCTCTGTTCGAGACACAAGGGTTCGAGTTCCGCCTCGAACGCGGCGCGGTCGTAGAGGTTGTACAAAGGCTGTAAGCTCTCGTACCGCGGCAGGCCGCTCTGCTCGGAGAGTTGCAGCGACTCGCTGAGTCTCTCCGCGCTGTAATTCGACGCGCCTATCGCCCTGACCTTACCCTGCCTGATCAACTCCGCGTAGGCTTCGAGCGTCTCTTCGATGGGCGTCAAGGGGTCGTCCTTGTGCGACTGGTAGAGGTCTATGTAGTCCGTCCCCAAGCGCCTCAGCGACTCTTCCGCCGAGCGCAGGATGTAAGATTTCGCCAGCCCCTTTTCGCCGCGCATCTCCCACCCGACCTTAGTCGCGATGATTACGTCCTCGCGCCTCCCGCCGCGCTTGAGCCAGCGGCCGATGATGGTCTCCGACTCGCCGCCCGAGTTGCCCGGTGCCCAGGCCGAGTAAGCGTCGGCCGTGTCAATCAGGTTAAAGCCCGCACCGACGAACGCGTCCAACAGCTCGAACGAGGTCGGCTCGTCAATCGTCCACCCGAAGACGTTGCCGCCGAAAGCGAGCGGCGCTATTTCCAATTCTGATTTCCCTAATCTTCGTCTCTTCATCATGGCCTCGGATTATATAGAAAGATGGGCGGCCGCGTCTCCCCCGAAGCGCGGCCGCCCGAATCTTTATGCTCCCCTTGTTGCCCCTTGATCCCCCTTGTCCTGTGAGACGGAATCTACCGCCCGTTCGTCAAGAAATTATCCGCCGAATTTCACTTTTCGGTGTTTAAAAGGGACGCGGGGGCGACGAAGGTGGCAACGGACGAAATCTTTAAGACATCTTAAAAGGTCGAGAAATTGGGCTAGTTTCTAACTCTTGAAAGGCCGCCCATGCGGCCTCTTCAGCTCACTACGCGAGGTTTAATTATGCAAGGCAACAGAATCGTTTTAGAGAGAAGGCTCGGGGCCAATTTCAAGCACCTGCTGGCGCTCGTCGCCCTCCTGCTCTCGGTCTCAACGTTTTCACATATCTTAGCGCAGAGCTACACGACGGCGGGCGCGAACGCGGGCAACGCTGCCGCGGCCGCCGCCCCGACCGGCTACGCGGACGTGGTCAGCCGCGTCACGCCGGCCGTCGTGACGGTGCGTTCCGAGCGAACCGCACGCGCTTCGCAGAATCCGCTCCTGGACGACCCGAACCTGCGCGAATTCTTCGGCGACCGCATCCCGCAGACGCCGCAAGAGGGCCGCGGGCGCAGGCAGCGCGGCCTCGGCTCGGGCGTGGTCGTCACCGCGGACGGCTACATCCTGACCAACAATCACGTCGTCGAGGAGGCCGAGCAGATAACGGTCGAGTTGACGGACGGCCGCACGTACACGGCTAAGGTAATTGGCACAGACGAGCCGAGCGACCTCGCCGTGCTGAAGATTGACGCGGCGGGCCTGCCCGTGCTGCCGCTCGGCGATTCCGAGCGCATGCGCGTCGGCGACGTGGTGCTGGCCGTCGGCAACCCGCTCGGGATAGGCCAGACCGTCACCTCGGGCATCATCTCCGCCAAGGGGCGCTCGACGGGCCTCTCCGACGGCAGCTACGAGGACTTCCTGCAAACGGACGCGGCCATCAACCAGGGCAACTCGGGCGGCGCGCTCGTCAACACGAACGGCGAGCTGGTCGGCATCAACTCGCAGATTCTCTCGCCCTCGGGCGGGAGCATCGGGATCGGTTTCGCCATCCCGTCCAACATGGCCCGCAGCGTCATGGACCAACTCGTTAAGACCGGCAAGGTGCACCGCGGGCAACTCGGCATCGTCGTCCAGAAAGTGACTCCCGAAATGGCCCAGAGCCTGGGGATGCAGAGCCCGCGCGGCCTGATCGTCAGCCAGGTTCAGCCCGGCAGCGCGGCCGAGCGCGCCGGCCTCAAGCGCGGCGACCTGATCGTCTCGCTCAACGGGACGCCCGCCGCCGACCCGAACACTTTCCGCAACACGGTGGCCGGCATCGCGCCGGGTACACAGGTGACGCTCGCCACGGTGCGCGGCGGCAGTGAGCAGCAGGTGAGCGCCGTGCTCGGCGAGTCGCAGGCCAGGGGCGCGGAGCAGCGCAAGACCGGCGAGACTGCTAAGGAAGGCGAGACCGGCCAACTCGGCATCAGTGTCTCGCCCTTGACCCCGGAACTCGTGGACCAACTCGAACTGCCGAAGGGCACCGAGGGGCTTCTCGTACGCGAAGTTGACCCGGACGGGCCGGCGGCCGACGCGGGCTTGCGGCGCGGCGACGTTATCGAGCAGGTTAACCAGCAGCCCGCGACGACCGGCGCTCAACTGAAGGCAGCCCTGGACCGCGCGGGCTCGCGCCCGACGCTCCTCTTAGTCAACCGCCAGGGCACGAGCATCTTCCTGACGGTCAAAGGCCGCCAGGCGGGCAATTGATAGAGGTGGCCGAAGACCGGCTCTGTCTGATTGCGGGAGGGCCGCGACTGAATCACAGTCGCGGCCCTTCTACTTTTCTCTGTGCCAAAAAAAGCGGGCCGCCGATGTGCCCGGACGGCTCCCCCAAGCCATCCAGAGCGCGAACATCGGCGGCCCTGTAAAACTATTCAGAAAGGGACTACAACTCGCTGGCGGTTCGGTTCTCGCGAAGAACCACCAAGCTTCGGCCCTTTTGAATCTGCCCCTGTAGACTGCACCCCGCGTGCCATTAACCGGGCCTGCCGTAAGTGACTATAAACCCGCGGTCTGTGCTCCCGCTTAAAAATTCGTGCAGCGTTTCGAGTGTCCGCGTAGAACACTTCTTCGTAGCCATTCACTACACGCCCGCGGTGTTGGCGGCGCGGGACCGACTCCTACTCTTCCTCCTCGCCGTCGCCATTTCTGCTGCGCAGGTAAACGTAGGCGGCGGAGGCGACGACGGCCCCGACGGCGATTCGCGTCACCAGACTTTTCCTGTTGTGTTTCCACTCGGCCTTCCAGCCCAGCTCCGAGAAGATGTTGGGCACGCGGCCGTGGGTCAGGTCGTCCACGACGCCTTCGACCACGCCCACGCGGTCGGCGAGCATCAGCGGCAGCCAGTGGCCGTAGCTGTTCTCGCTGTAGTTGAAAGCGAGCCGGCGGATCGCGCCGCTCAGGCCAGAGGGCGGCGTCGAAGTCCCGAACGCGGCCGAGAGGTTCGGCCGCTCGTTGGAGTGCAGCACCTCTACGTCGGCCTCCTGCTGCGGCGGGCGCTCCCAGTCGTAGCTCTTGGTCTGCTCGTTCTCGCGCCTCCTGATGGGGTAGGTCGGGTCGTTGTCCGGGTTGGCGTCCACGCCCCAGCCTTTGACCTGCGTAGGGTCTATGGTCCTGTTCTCAATCTCTTCGAGTCTGTTTTCCATGACGATTCTCTCCTAGTTCCTCGCCGACGGCGGCAGCAGCACGGGCTTGATGCAGTTGTCCAGCTTGGCCGAAAACATGCGGTACGCGTCCGACACCTCTTCGAGCGGGATGCGGTGCGTGATCAGCGGCTTCGGGTCCAGGATGCCGTTCTGCACATGCTCGACGAGCCGCGGCAGCAGGCGCTTGACGGACGCCTGATTCCCGCGCAGGGTCAAGCCCTTGTTAACCACGTTCCCGATGGGGACGAGCGTGCCGATGGGGCCGTACACGCCGACGATGGAGACGACCCCGCCCTTCTTCACGCCGTTAATGGCCCACTGAAGCGCCGTGGCTGCGCCCCCCATCAGGTGCAGCGACTTGCCCATAATCGTCTGCATCACACGGCCCGTGGCTTCAGCGCCCACCGCGTCAATGCACACGTCCGCGCCCAGCCAATCGGTGGTCCGCTTGAGGAACACGACCACGTCTTCCAGCGACTCGTAGTTGTAGACCTCGCACGGCGCGTAGTTCTTGACGAACTCCAGGCGGTAGTCAAGGTGGTCAATCACGATGACGCGCCCGGCCCCGAAGAGCCACGCGCACCGCGCGGCCATGATGCCCACCGGCCCGGCACCGAAGACCACGACCGTGTCGCCCGGCTGAATGCCGCCCATCTCCGCGGCCTGATACCCCGTCGGCACCACGTCCGTCAGCATGACGGCGGTGTCCGGGTCCATGCCCTCGGGAATGACCTCCGGGCCAACGTCCGCGTAGGGCACGCGCACGTACTCGGCCTGGCCGCCGTCGTAGCCGCCCGCCGTGTGCGAGTAGCCAAAGATGCCGCCGACGGCGGTCGCCTCCGGGTTAGACTCGTGACAGTTGCCGTAAAGCTCCTGCTGGCAGAAGACGCACTTGCCGCAGGCGATGTTGAAAGGCACGAGGACGTGGTCGCCGGCTTTCAGTTTCTGCACCTCTGTGCCAATTTCCTCGACCACGCCCGTGACCTCGTGGCCGAACGTCATGCCGACGCGCGTGTCGGGCACGGACCCGTTGTAGAGGTGCAGGTCGGACCCGCAGATGCAGGAGCGCGTGACGCGGACGATGGCGTCCTGCGGGTGCTGTATCTCCGGCTCGGGTTTATGGTCGATGCGGACTCGCCGCGGCCCGCGGTAATTCATGGCAAGCATAGACTGACTCCTTCCCCTTGTTTCAGGTCTGCAAGCTTTCGTTCGTTGAGGGAATCTGAGCGGGTATAGTATCAATCGGAAAAATAACGATATGTACGGTAACGCACCCACGCGGGTTGAGGCGTCTGTCGGAATAAAAAGCTGAGGTTTCGGGGACGGTCTCGTGACAGAAGAAAAAGTAGTGACCGGCTTTCAGTTGTCCTCTGTGAACCTCTGCGGTGAATCTTTCTAAAGATTTATTCACCACGGAGGATGTAAAGAGAAAGGGCTCGTATGTTACCGACTTGGCTACAGGCGGGGTTCTGGGGCCTGCTCGCGGGGTCTGCGCTGCTGCTGGGGGCGGCCGTGGGTTACCTGGCCCGCGTGCCGCAGCGCGTCATCGCCGCCATCATGGCTTTCGGCGGCGGCGTGCTCATCTCCGCGCTCTCGTTCGATTTGATGGACGAAGCCTACAAGCGCGGCGGCTTCGATTCGACCGCCATCGGTTTCCTGGGCGGCGCACTCGTCTACACGGCGGCCAACTGGTTCCTGGCGCGGCGGGGCGCGAAGCACCGCAAGCGTTCGGGCGGCCATCAGCCGTCGGAAGCCGACGCCAACGGCAGCGGGCTCGCCATCGCCGTCGGCGCGCTCCTGGACGGCGTGCCGGAATCAATCGTCATCGGCGTCAGCATGATCGGCGGGGGCGCTGTGAGCTGGGTGGCGGTGGTCGCCATCTTCCTCTCGAACATCCCCGAAGGGCTGTCGAGTTCGGCCGGGATGAAGAAGGCGAAGCGGCCGGCGCATTACATCTTCGGCGTGTGGGCGGGCATCGCCGTGATTTCGGGCGTCGCGGCGCTCGCCGGCTACGCCGTCTTCAGCCACTTCTCCGGCGAGGTCATCGCCGCGACGACGGCCGTGGCCGCCGGGGCCATCCTGGCGATGCTCGCCGACACGATGATGCCCGAGGCGTTCGCGGAGGCGCACGACCTCGCGGGCATCATCACGGTCGCGGGCTTCCTCGCCGCCTTCATTCTCACCAAACTCGGCGAACACTGAGCCCCGTCGCGCGCGGACACTGTTCTGGCACAAAACTCGGGCCGGCGGAATGACAACTCAGACGCCGGCGCGGGCCTCTCACCCGGCCCGTGTACCGCTCACAGATTTTCCCTGGCCCTTCATCCCACCAGCCTTCACAATGCGCGCCTCGTTGGGGAGGCTTCAGATGTCGGACACCAATTTTAATCGGCGCGAGATGCTGAAGACGGGCGCGCTCGCTTCGGACGCGCCCGAGACCGGATGGGTGAGAGTCACCGTCGGAACGACGGACGAGATGAAATCGTTCGTGAAAGCAATGCGGACCATTTTCGAGAGCTGAGCCACGCTCAAAGGAGACACGAGATGAGAAAAGCCGTACTTTCGATTGCCGCCGTCTGTGCCATTTTCGCTTTCTACTTCGGCGCGAAGGCGCTGGCCGACGAGAAGGAGAAGGCGGCCGCCCGCGTGCCGCTCGAAAACTATCTGAAGGGACACGCCACAGGCGACCCCGAGTACATGCGGAAGGCTTTCCACACCGAAGGCAAGTTGATTTTCCTCCGCGACGGCAAATACACTACGCGGACTTTCGAGGAGTACATCGGCGGCATGACGGGGAAGCCTGCGCCCGACGAGGACAAGCGCAGGCGCTGGATTGAATCAGTTGATGTCGCGGGCGACGCGGCCGTCGGGAAAATCGTCCTCGACTACCCCGACGGGAAGTTCACGGACTACATGACGCTGCTGAAGATTGACGGCGAATGGAAAATCGTCAACAAGAGCTTCCACCGCGAACGCAAAGACGCGCCCGCGGCCGAGTGATGTCCCCGGCGCGCGCGGACGGGCGACTGCCCTCGTTCTGGAAACTGCAAATCGGCGGCTGGCTCATTTACCTCGTGATGCTCTACGTCACGTTCCTCTCGGTTGCCGCCGAGGGCAGTTTCCTGCGCCTGTTCGCCATCAAAGGCTTCCGCACGCTGGTCGGCTTTTGCCTGACCTGCCTGCTGCGGCTCGCCTACAGGCGCTTCGGCAGCCGGCTCTCGCTCGAACGGACCGTCTCGCTCGTCCTCGCGGGCGCGATTCTTTTCGGCCTGGCGTGGACGTGGATCGAGATGGGCTTCTCGGTCCTGACGAGTCAGACTTTCGACCTCGCCGCGACGCTCGCGCGCTCGCCCCGCATCGCCCTCGACTACGCGATGACGATCACGGCCTGGAGCGGGCTCTACTTCGGCATCAAGTCGTGGCTCGCCTGGCAGCGCGAGCGCGAGCGCGCGCTCGAATCGGCGGCGCAGGCTGCCGCGGCGCAACTCGAAGTGCTGCGCTACCAGCTCAACCCGCACTTCCTTTTCAACTCGCTCAACTCGCTGCGCGCCTCGATAGACGAGGACCCGCGACGCGCCCGGCAGATGGTCACGCGCCTCGCCGAGTTCCTGCGCTACTCGCTGCTCGCCGACGGCGCGAAAGAGGTCCCGCTCGACAAGGAGATAGAGGCGGCGCAGAATTACCTGGCGATTGAGAAGGTCCGTTTCGAGGACAAGCTGGAGGTCGAGTTTGAGGCCCAGGAGGAGGCGCGGGATTTTCGCGTCCCCTGCTTTCTGCTCAACCCGCTCGTGGAGAACGCCGTCAAGCACGGCTTCGACAACTCGCCCAAGCCGCTCAAAATCGTCGTCGCGGCGCGTCTCGAAGACGGCGCGCTTCTCGTCGAGGTCTCAAACACAGGGCGCTTGGGCCGAAATGAAAATGGCACACACATCGGCCTGAAGAATTTGCGCGAGCGGCTCGCCAAGACTTTTCCGGGGCGCAGCAGCTTTACGCTGACCGAAGCGGGCGGCTGGGTCCGCGCGCGCGTCTCGATTCGGAGAGTCTGATGCGGCAGAAACTGAGGGCGCTGATTGTTGACGACGAACGGCTGGCGCGCAAAGAGCTGCGCTCGATGCTCGGCGAGCGCCCGGAGATAACGGTGGAAGGCGAGGCCGAGAGTGTCGCCGAGGCCGTCGAGTTGATCCGCGCCGAGGAGCCGGACATAGTATTTCTGGACATCCACATGCACGGCGAGTCCGGCTTCGACCTGCTGGAGAAGGTGGACGTACCCTTCAAGGTCATCTTCATCACGGCCTTCGATGCTTACGCCATCCGCGCCTTCGAGGTCAACGCCCTCGACTACCTGCTCAAGCCCGTCAACCCCGAGCGCCTGGCCCGCGCCGTCGAGCGCCTGTTCGAGAAACAGGCAGACCATGAGGACGAGCTGAGGAAGCTGGACTACAGCGACCGCGTGTTCCTGGCCCTGGACGACGAGCGGTCCAGGTTCTTAAAGGTCAACGCCATCGAGTTCATCAGCGGGGCCGGCGACTACTCGGACGTGTTCACCTCCGACGGCCAGAAGATTCTCACGCCGAAGCCCCTGCGCGAGTGGGAGGAGCGGCTGCCCGAGAAATATTTCTACCGCATACACCGCTCGACCATCATCAACCTCGAATGCGTGGACAGAATAGAGCGTTGGTTCAACCGCGCCTACCGCGTCCACCTGCACCACGCCGCCGAGCCACTCGTCATGAGCCGCAGGTACGCGGCGAGACTCCGGTCGAAGTACGGTTAGACCTGGGCCATTACTTTTCCAACGCTCGGGAAGTTTTAGGAAGGCTCCGGCGGGCTGATTTCGGCCCCACCCGAAATCTCCTCCAGCCGTGCGGCCTGGCCCTCTACGGACTCGGTCGGGAGGCCGAGCGATTGTAATTCGCGGCGCACCGCTTCGAGCGCCGCGCGCGCGCAATTTACCGTCAGCGACGCGCCCTCGGAAGTTAAAAGTGCCAGGCCGCGCGGGAGACAAAAAAGGAACTCCTCCACGGCCCCGCAGCTGTACGCCCACTCGGGATGGAAATAGACCCGCCTCACCTTGCGCTCGATGAGCGAGAAGCAGAGGCCCATGTAATCTTCGGTTCGCCAGTCCCTGATAAATATTGGCCCGGTGTTGATCAAGTAGACGACGCCCGCGCGCCGCAGCCTGTGTGCCAATTCTTCGCCGTCGCGGACGTTCGGCCACCGCACCGTCCGCAAGTATTCGCCCTCGCCGATGGCGGCGATCAGGCCCGCGAAGTCCTTCGCCCCGTGCCCGGCGAGCGCCTGAAAAAAGCGCCGCCCCGTGGAGATCGGGCCGGCCAGATAACTGCCTTCGCCGTCCGGGACAATCGAGTCCACGGTCTGAAGGATGATTTCGACTTCGCGCGCCGCGCCGGCCCCGTGAACCTCAAAGAGTCTCATCCGCTCGCCCCTGATTCCTTGCGCGTCCTGACGGCTTCAAACCCGAGCGCAATGATGTCGGAAGCCAGCTTGAGCAGCGGCTTGATCTCGTCCGTCACCAGCGGAGCGCCTTCGGGGGCGTCAATGTTGAGCACGCCCCATTCCGTCATCTCGGCCCTTGTACGGTCGAGGACCGGGACGGGGACCGAGACGAATTGCTTGTAGTAACGGTCGGGCTGTTGACTGATCCAGTCCTGGTAAAGGTCGTCGAGCCCCAGCGTCCCCTCGGCGGTCTTCCGTTTGATGCCCTCCACGTTCAGGAACTTCGGAAGGATGGGGTCCGTCTCCGCACTGGTGGCGAGCAGGGCCGCGCGCACCTCCTCGAACTTCCCCAGCTTGCGCAGGCACTCGAAGTCACACTTGTAGTCTTTGTCTTCCGGGTACGAAAAAATCTTCCCCTCGATCAAGGCCCAGGCCGCCATCGTCTGCGGGTAGCTGAACTCGCGGTGGACCAGGTCCGGGGGGATTAAGCCTTCGACGCGCAGGATCGTCCGCCCGCCCTGCGTAACTTTTCGGGCGAAGCCGATGCGGATTTCCCGGCCGGGGTAGATGCTGCGCTCGATAAAGCTCTTCACGTCGGTCAGCACCTCGTACTCCGTTTGCGCCACGCGCAGCATGTGCAGCCGGTCGCTGACGTAACGCGCCCCGACGTAAGAGTTGGGCTGGGGCTCGGGGGCAGCCTCGATGTTCGCCCTTATCTCAGCACACGCGTCCTTCAGAGTGATGTCGGCAGTCTCCTGGCGGACCCTCTCCAGCTCCGGGTTACTCTTGTCCTCCTGACCGATCAGCTTCGGGTCGTACTCGGCAGGGTTGACGCCGAGCAGGTCACTCGGCAGGCGGAAATCATCCTGGCCCGCGGGGATGACAAAGAAGCAACGCTCGGGGCCTAACTTCCCGATGTAGAGCCCCAGCTCGAAGACGACGTTGTCCCGCGCGGCCCGAAATTTCTTGCCCCTCTTGTTCGCGATGTCGTCGGGCGAGAGGACGAAGATGCCGTAGTCGTACGTCTTGAGTGAATCGAGCAGGGAGTCGAAGAAGGTTTTCGTCAGCTTGAACGCGCCGCCCTCTTCCTTCCAGAGATGCACGTCATAGTAGTCCCCCAGGTTATGCTTGATGGCGCGGGCAATCGTCAGCGCCTCCGTCGAGGAGCCGATAAATATCTTGGGCGTCATGTCTCTAACCCCTCCTCCGAGTCTGGTGAAAAGTAGACTGGTGCGGTGCGCGAGGACGAGCGTTCTGCATGGCGCGATGAGGCGACATTCGAGAGGGTGCGTCCAGACCGGCGCGCGGCCGCGTGGCGAACAAGCCTTGATTGTACGCCTTCTCTGACGCGGGAGTGAGCGCGGAAGAAACTGGCACAAACCGCCGCGGACCCGCCGCGACGGCCTCGGAAGAATTTTCGCGGCGCGGCCGGCCGGAGAGGGCTACGGCTCATCCGGCACGGGCGTTCCCTTGCGCTTCATCTCCTCTATCTCCTCGCCGCCGCTGAGCGGCTGCCACCACTCCAGCGTCTCCTCCTGTGCGAGAAAGCCCGTCGGCCGGTAGAGGCGCAGGCGCAGCGTCACGGCCCTCGTCGCGGGCGCGGGCCACTTCGCCTCGAACGTGTACGGCTCGCCGACCAACGGCACCTCCTGCTCGCCGCCCGCGATTCTCCGGGCGTTGTCATCAAACACCTCCCAGGCGAGCCTGTACCCTTCGAGCGCGTAAGAAGGAATCTCGCTTGCCCCGCGCCGCTCGATGGTCGCGCGCAGACCCGACGGCGGCGTGTAGGTCGTCAAGGGATTCCAGTCAACCTTGATGTGCGCCGGCGCGTTCAGCTCCTTCCAGAGCGCGAAGGACGGGTATCGCTGGCGGTTCTCGTCCACGACGCCCATCTCCACGAAGCCGCTGTCCATGCCGGGCCGGAGGTTGCGGTGTGACTTGTAGTCCTGGTAGCACCAGAAGATCATGCCGCCGATGAAGTCGTACTTGCCGAAGAGCGCCGTCTGATCGCGCATGATGCGCCGGCGCAGATCGTCGCCGCGCTCCTTGTCGCGCGCGAACATTCCGGCCGCGCCGAACTCCGAGATGACGATCATCTTGTCCGGGAACATGCGCCCCACGCGCTCGGCCGTCTCCGGGAGTAAACTCGCGGGCCCGGACCACGTGCCGAAGTATTGGTTCCACATGACGAAGTCCACGAAGGAAGAGGCGCTGTCCTCCGCGCGCTTGAGGCCCGGCAGGCTGTCGTCCGCGAAGGTGACGAAGCGGTCGGGGTCGAGTTCGTCAATCATCTCCTTCACGGCGCGCACGTAGGCTCGGCCGCCGGCCGTGTAGGTTTCGCTCTCGTTGCAGACGCTCCACCCCATGACGCTCGGGTGGTTGTAGCTCTGCTCGATCATCTCGCGCATCATCTGGCGCGCGAGCGCGACCACTTTGGGGTCGGCCAACTGCCGCTCGTTGAACTGCCAGATGGGGATTTCAGGGACGAGCAGGATGCCGTTGCGGTCGCAGTAGTCCAGCACGTCCGGGTGCTGCGGGTAATGCACAGGCCGCGTCAAAGTCACCTGCAACTCTTTGAGCGCGTCGTAGTCGTGACGGATGGTGCCGCGCGTTTCGGCCAGGCCCTCCCACGGCGAGTCCTCGTGGCGCGTCATCCCCGAGAGACGCACGCGCTCGCCGTTGAGATAGAGATGGCGGTCGCGCAGCTCAAGC
Source organism: Pyrinomonadaceae bacterium (assembly GCA_036403435.1). Classification (GTDB taxonomy): domain Bacteria; phylum Acidobacteriota; class Blastocatellia; order Pyrinomonadales; family Pyrinomonadaceae; genus QHXM01. The sequence continues at coordinate 122,229 of DASWQY010000135.1, read as the reverse complement.
GTGCGCGCGCCGAAGGTGTCGCCGAGCGAGTCGAGGAGATTTCCTTTCGCGTCCCGCAACTCGGCCTCCATGCGGTAGAGGTTGGGCCGGTCGAAGTGCCAGAGCTTGACGTTCTCTATGCGGAGCGAGAGCGTCTCACCTTGCGCGCCCGGATTGAGCGTGACGCTCGTCTGGGCCGACTCGACCGCCGTCCCGCCGCCTTCGGGGATTGCGCGAATTATGAGCCGCGCCGCGAGCGGCTTCGGCGAGAAGTTTTCGAGGAAGACGCGATCCGTGACCTCTGCATCTTTCCCTTCGACCCTCACGCGTACCTGCTGTCGCCTGACGAGCGCGTCGCCGCTCGCGCTCAGCCACACGTCGCGCACGATGCCGCCGTAGTGCCACCAGTCGTACCAGATGTTGCCGCCCGACCTGAGCCTCAGGGCCCAGCCGGGAATCGTCTGGGCCGTCGGCATGTTGTCTATCTCGACGGCCAGGATGTTGTCGCGCCGCAGGTGCGGAGTGATGTCGAAATGGTAGGCCGTGTGGCCGCCCTCGTGCCCGCCGAGCAAGACGCCGTTGAGCCAGACGCGCGAGCGGTAGAAGGTCGCGCCGAAGTTCAACTCGACGTGCCGGCCGAGCAACTCCTCCGGCACCTTGAACGACTTGAAGTACCAGGCGGTGCCCTCGTAGTCCTCATACTTGCCGACGTTCCACGTGTGCGGGACGCGCACCGTTTCCGCGTCCGACGGCGGAGACTTGGGCCAGTTCTGCGCCTCGCCTCGCTTCGACGCGTCGGTGCAGAACCGCCACTCGCCGTTCAGGTCCTGGCGCGTCGAACCGTGGGCCGAAGAAGCGATAAGCAGACAGAGCGCGAGCGGCGCGAAGGCGGCGAGCCACTTAAAGGCCGTTTCAAAACCAGAACTCAGCTCTTTGCGTCTTTGCGCCTTTGCGAGAGAAAACCAAAACCACTCACGCCAAGACGCAAAGGCGCAAAGGGGTTGAGTCAATCCGTAGCTTGAGTTTTGAAATGCGCTCTCAGTCCGATCCATTATCGTTTCACCTCGGTAGGTGTGCCCGTCACGGAGAAGCGCCCTTCGACGAATGAGGTCGTCGCCGCGTCGGCCGTGCCGGTGAAGCCGGGCTGCTTGCCGCCGACGGTTATCTTAAACTCGCCGGGCTCGACGATTGCCCGGCCGTCGTCCGCGATCACGGCGAGCTGGCTCGGGTCGAGCGCGAAGCTCACGACGCGCCGCTCGCCCGGCTTCAGGCGCACGCGCTCCACGCCCGCGAGCGAACGCACGGGCACGCGGACAGACGCTTCCACATCCGTGACGTAAAGCTGCACGACCTCGTCACCTTCAACGCCGCCCGCGTTCTCGACCGTGGCGCTCACCATCACCTTCCCGGTCGGCGGCGCGGCTTGCGGCGAGACGGTCAACCCGGAGTACTTGAACCGCGTGTAGCTCAGGCCGTGCCCGAACGGGTAGAGCGGCCGGCCCTTGAAGAATTTGTAGGTCCGGCCATCCATCGCGTAGTTCTCGAAGGGCGGCAGGTCGTCCACAGACTTGTAGAAGGTGACGGGCAGGCGGCCCGCCGGATTGTAGTCGCCAAAGAGCACGTCCGCGACGGCCGCGCCCCCCTCCTCGCCCGGATACCAGGCTTGCACGATGGCCGGCACATTCTCGTCGGCCCAATTGACGGCGAGCGCACTCCCGCTCAGCAGGACCAGGACGACGGGCTTGCCTGTCGCATTGATTGCTTCGAGCAGAGCCTGCTGGCGCGCTGGCAGTCCGATGTCCGTCCGGTCGCCGCCGAGGAAGCCCGGCTCATGTACTGTCATCTCCTCGCCTTCGAGCTGCGCCGAGAGGCCGAGGACGAGCACGACCGCGTCCGCCTGCTTCGCCGCGTTCACGGCCGCGGCGTAAGGCGAGCCGGAGGTCTGGACGGGCGGCTGCCACACGAGCCTCGCCACCGCGCCAATCCTGCCCTCGTAGTATTCCATCTTCAAGTCGTAGCTCTTGCCCGCTTCAAGCGTGACCTCGCCCGTCACGGTCGTCGGCGCGTGATCGGTCCAGTCCTCCGCGACGAGCTTCCCGTCGAGATAGACGCGCAAGCCGTCATCGGCCGTCGCGCCGAGGCGGTATTTGCCCGAGGCCGCGGGCACGAGCTTGCCCGTCCAGCGCGCGGAGAAGTCGTCGGCCGGGACGCCCGGCGCGGGGTTCGACATGGCCCAGTCGAAGTTCACTGCCTCGTCAACGCGCGTCACGACGGCCGCGCCTTCAAGATTCTTGTTCGCGAAGAACTCCGCCTTGAGGCCGCGCCCGCCGTCGGGTGTGCTGAGCGCGGAGGCAGGGACGGGGACGGCCGCAACGTCAGTGAGCGTCGTCCCCGTTTCGTAAAGCACCTTCGTCCGCGGCGAGACGTGCTGGCGTATGCCGGCGAGCGGCGTGGTCGCGCGCGAGGGCTGGCCGTTGTAGTTGCCGAGCAGGACCGAGACCTCGTCGGCGTTCGGGCCGATGACGGCGATTGACTTCAGGTCCCTGCGAAGCGGCAGCGTGTGGTGCTCGTTCTTGAGCAGCACGATTGACTCGCGCGCGGCTTCGAGCGCGAGTTGCCGATGCTCGATTGAATCGTTTGCCGAGAAAGGAATCTTCGCGTAAGGGACCATCTCCGGCGGGTCGAACATGCCCAACCGGAAGCGCGCCTCGAAGAGCCGCTTCAGGGCGCGGTCAAGCTCCGCCTCCGAGACCTGCCCCTGCTTGACGGCCGCGACGAGCGCGCGGTAGGTGTCGCCGCATTCGAGGTCCGTCCCCCTCTTCACGGCCACGGCCGACGCCTCCTCGGGCGTCTTCACAAACTGGTGACGCTTGTAGATGTCTTCAATAGCTCCGCAGTCGGAGACGACGTAACCGTCGAAGCCCCACTCGCCCCGCAGGAGGTCGCCCAGCAGGTGCGTGTTAGCGCAGGCGGGCTCGCCGTTGATGCTGTTGTAGGCGCACATCACGGAGCCCGCGTGCCCCTCCGTGATGGCGGCGCGGAAGGCCGGGGCGTAGGTCTCGCGCAGGTCGCGCTCGTAAGCTTTGGCATCGAAGCGGTGGCGCTCCGGCTCTGGGCCGGAATGCACCGCGTAGTGCTTCGGCGTCGCCACCACTTTGAGATACTTCGGGTCGTCGCCCTGTAAGCCCTTCACGAACGCGACGCCGAGGCGGCCCGTGAGATACGGGTCTTCGCCGTAGGTCTCCTGCCCTCTGCCCCAGCGCGGGTCGCGGAAGATGTTGATGTTCGGCGACCAGAAGGTCAGGCCGGAGAAGCGCGCGCGTAGCCCGCGCCGCTGCGCCTCGTGGTACTTGGCGCGCGCCTCGTCCGAGATGACGGACGCGACCCGGTTGACGAGCCGGGGGTCGAAGGTCGCGCCGAGGCCGATGGCCTGCGGGAAGACGGTCGCGACGCCGGAGAAGGCGACGCCGTGCAGCGCCTCGTTCCACCAGTCGTACTCCGGGACGCCCAGGCGCGGGATGGCGGGCGCGGAGTTCATCATCTGCGAGACCTTCTCCTCAAGCGTCATGCGCGAGATGAGGTCGTTGACCCGCCGTTCGACGGGCAGCGACGGGTCCAGGTACGGCGCGCGCGCGTCCGCGTTCTGCCCCTGGGCTGCGGCCGGCGAGGAAGCGGCGACGACGATAAGACAGAGCGCGAGCGCGATGGCGCGGGAGGCCGCGCGCGGTTGGCGGAGAGACATATCTGTTGGCCCTTTCATTGGCGCGGGCGAGCGGCCGCGCGGGAGAATTGTCGAGCGATGTGGGCGGCCTTCAAGGCCCGCCGGAGCTATCTGGTCAGGACGGGCAGATACGCGCGCCAGACCCCGACCGCTTCGCCGTACTGCTTCGCCATCACTCTCACAACCTGGCCGACGTGGCCCAGATCGTGGACCACCCAGGTCGAGAGCAACTGGCCGAGCGTCACCGCCCCGAGTTCCGGGTGACTCCCGCGCTTCGCCAACGTCTCCGGCGTTAAATTCATGCGCTCCAGCTCACGCAGGCTCTCGCCGCGGCGCTCCTCAAACTCGTCGAGCAGGTCGCCCAACTTCTTGCCCCCGGACTTCTCGAACATGGCGAAGCGGTCGAACGGGTCGAAGGCCCGCCCCTCGCCGTGCTCCAGGATGATTCTGGCGCGGGGAATCCAGTCGGTCTCCTCCGCGTGGACGAGGTGGCCCACGATGTCATAAGGGCTCCACGTGTCCGGGCCTTCGTTTGAACTGGTCCACTCGTCCGGGAGGCGGCGCAGCAACGAATTTAACGTGGCCGGGGTGCGCCCCAGAATCTCCCTGGCATGATCGAGTCGGAATTCCATGTCTGACCTCCGAACGTTTTCTCTGACGAATATAACGCTTAACGCCACGCGAGACATCCCGCGCCCGAGCTGACCGCGTAACGGATTATACTTGAGATGGGGCTGCCGTTCCCTTTTTGTCAGGAATAGTCGGACTCCGCGCGAAGATGTTATAAGTAACTCACTCTGACGGGCTCGAACTTTTTTAGCGGTTGGGAATGAGCATCTGGCAAATCATCCGGCGGCTGGTGCCCTTCGTCAAACCCTACAGCCGTTGGGTCATCCTGTCCCTCGGACTGACTCTGCTGGGGGCCTTCGCGGCCCAGGTCAACCCCGTGGTGCTGCGCTACACGGTGGACACCATCGAGCGGCTCGTGAGGGAAGGCAGGACCACTTCGCAGGGCGCTTCGCTCCTGCTGCTCATCAGCGCCATCCTGCTCGGCAAAGAACTCGTCAACATGGGACTGAGGTACGGGCAGAACCTGTTCGGCGAGAGAATCCGGGTCAACGTGTCCAGCCGCCTGGCACAATTCGCCGTCGAAAAAATTCTCACTTACCGCCTCGCCTTCTACACCGACTCGGACAACCAGACCGGCGTCCTCCAGACGCGCATGGACCGCGGCGCGGAGAGTCTGACCAAACTCGTGCAGAGCGCGTTCATAGACATCCTGCCCCTTTTCGCCAACGCGATCCTGGCGCTCATCATCATGTTCCTGGCGAACGTTTACGTCGGCCTGGTCGCCTCCGCCATCATGCCCGTCTATTTTCTGCTGAGCCAGAGGCAGGCCACGCTGCTCAAGGGGGCGCGGCGCGGCTTGCGGCACCTGCGCGAGCAGAAGAACAACGGGCTCCATATCATCATCGAGTCAATCGTCGTCATCAAGTCGTTCGTGCGCGAGGACTACGAAAAGGAGAAACAGCTGCGCTTGCAGCAGAATCTGGTGGACGCGCAACTGAAGCAGCGGCGGACCAATTTCATCTTCGACGGGTTGAAGACCTTCGTCGAGCAGATCGGCGTCGTGCTGATTATTATTCTGACGGCCTACCTCGTCCTCGGCGGCTGGATGTCAATCGGCGCGATCATGTTCCACGTCATGCTCTTCGGCAACGTCTCCGCGCCGATCAGGCAGCTGCACAGAATCTACGACGAGATGAACGACGCCCTGACCTACGCCGAAGGCTACTTCCAAATCCTCGACGCCGACGACCAGATTGAGACGAGCGGCGAACTCGGCGTGACCGAGCTGCGCGGCGCTTTCGAGCTGATTGACGTGAGCTTCACTTACCCGAACGGCACGCAAGCGCTGCATCACGTCAACATGAAAATCCCGCACGGCCTGACGGTCGCCTTCGTCGGCCTTTCCGGCGCGGGCAAGTCCACGCTCCTGAATCTCCTGACGAGGTTCTACACGCCCACGGCCGGCCGCATCCTGCTCGACGGCAAAGACCTTTCCGCTTACAGGACCGACCTGCTCCGCCGCAGCATCGGCCTGGTCCTGCAAAAGAACCACATCTTCAAGGGCACGATTGAGGAGAACATTCGCTACGGCAACGTCAGGGCGTCGTTCGCGGAAGTCGTCGAGGCCGCGCGCAAGGCTTATCTGCACGAGCAGATCGAGCGGCTCCCGCACAAGTACTCGGCGGAAGCGCACCTGCTCTCCGGCGGGCAGCAGCAGCGCATCGCCATCGCGCGACTCTTCCTCAAAGACCCGCCCACTATCTTTCTGGACGAGCCGACGGCGAGCCTCGACGCGGTCGCCACCGAGCAGATCAAAAACAGCCTGGACGCCATCAAGGAGGACCGCACCACGGTCATCATCTCGCACAGCATTTCGCAGATCATCGACGCGGACATCATTTTCGTGCTCAAAGAGGGCCGCGTCGTGGAGCACGGCACGCACGAAGAGTTGTACGAGCGGGGCGGGACTTACCGCGAGATATTCAACGCCTCGGCCCGCAGTCTGAACATAGACAAAATATCCAGGACCTTAGACGCCGAGCCGGCGCATGACATGGCAAGTTAAAAACCGCCGGCCGCGCCAGAGCAAGTAACTTTCCGAACGAAGTCAGTCCCAAGAGCGACGCTATGAAAATCACACTCTCCGTCCTCCTTCTCTTCTTCTCGGCCATTACCTCCTTCGCGCAGACGCCCGACGGCCAGCAGTTCGTTCGCGTCGGAGAGCCGACGGTGGCGCTGACGCACGTCCGCGTGATTGACGGGACCGGCGCGCAGCCGCTCGAAGACCAGACGGTCATCATCAGCGGCGGAAAGATTCAGTCCGTCGGGGCGAGCGCCGGGGCGAGAGTCCCGACAAACGCGCGCGTGCTGGACCTCGGCGGCTACACAGTCCTGCCCGGCCTCGTCGGGATGCATGACCATCTCTTCTTCCCGATGGGAGGCTCCCCGCCGATGTACTCGAACATGGGCGGCAGCTTCCCGCGCCTCTACCTCGCGCTCGGCGTCACCACTATCCGTACCACCGGCAGCGTCGCGCCCTACACCGATTTGGAATTGAAGCGCCTCATAGACTCCGGCCGCATCGTCGGCCCCAAGATGCACGTCACCGCGCCCTACCTCGAAGGGGCGGGCGCGTTCACGCCGGTGATGCATGAGCTGACGGGGCCGGACGACGCGCGGCGCATGGTGAATTACTGGGCCGACTCCGGGGCCACCTCGTTTAAGGCGTACATGAACATCACGCGCGAGGAGTTGCGCGCGGTCGTCGAGGAGGCGCACAAGCGCGGGCTGAAGGTGACGGGCCACCTCTGCTCCATCGGCTACCGCGAGGCCGCCGAGATCGGCATAGACAACCTGGAGCACGGGCTATTCCCCGATTCCGAGTTCGTCCCCGACAAAAAACCGGACCAGTGCCCGGCGGGCGGGGCCGTCGGCGCGAGCCTCCTGCAACTGGACTTGAACAGTGCGGCCGCGCAGGAGACTATCCGCACCCTGGTCGCAAAGAAGGTGGCGCTCACTTCGACGCTCCCGGTGTTCGAGGCCGCGGGCGCGCCCATCTCGCAAAGCGGCATCGGCGCGGCGAGCGCGCTCCTGAATCCGCGCATGCTGAGGGTTATGTCGGTGGACGCTCGCGCGCGTTACCTCGGGGCGCGCGCCAGCCTCCCGCCCGGAGCGGATTTTCTGACGCTGCTGCGCAAGGCGATGGCTTTCGAGCGCGCGTTCGTTCAGGCGGGCGGGATGCTCATCGCCGGGCTCGACCCGACGGGCAACGGCGGAGTCGTCGCAGGCTTCGGCGATTTGCGCGAAGTCGAGCTGCTGGTCGAGGCGGGCTTCACGCCGCTTGAGGCGATTAAGATTGCCAGCCTCAACGGCGCGAAGTTTCTCGGCGAGGACGCGCGCATAGGCTCAGTCGCCGCCGGCAAGCAGGCCGATTTGATGGTCGTCAAGGGGAACCCGGCCGCGAACATCGGCGACCTAGAGAAGGTCGAGATCGTGTTCAAAGACGGCGTCGGCTACGACTCGGAGAAGCTGATTCAATCGGTGCAGGGGCTGGTCGGGATACGTTGAGACATTTTCGAGAAGGAGCTTGAGACGGCCCGCGATGAAATCACCTGACTTCGCCTCGCGTAGAAACTTTCTGAAACAGTTGGCCGCCGGCATAGACAAACTGGCCTGGACCGCCGACGGCCCGCGCTGCGCGGGGCCGACCTACACACCCCAGCCGAGGCCGAAGTGAGAGTAATTATCTCCCCAGGACTTTTAACAAACGATCCGGGTAATCCGTCATGATGCCGTCCACGCCGATGTCCACGAGTCGCCTCATGTCCTCCGACTCGTTCACGGTCCAGGCGTGCACCTGAAGGGCGCGCGCGTGCGCGGACTCGACGAAACTCCCGGTCAGCAGGTGCACGCCCATCATTGACTCTGGCACTTGCAGCGCCACGAATTTAGGCTCGCCCGCGCCGCCACCGCCGCGCGACGCGCGCAAGAACTCCGCGACTTCGGCCGGACCCGCGGAGGTCTTGACCTCCGGGCACTCTTTCCGAAACTCGTCGAGCACGCCCTGACGGAAAGACCCGATGGTGACTTTATCCGCCATCCCCTTCTCTCGTATGGCGCGGCACAACGGCTTAACGATTGAGGGGCTCTCCTGCTTGGGCTCTATGTTGAAGCGCATGCCGGGCAGCCGCGTGAAGACCTCGTCGAGCGTCGGGACGGTCAGGCCGCGCCCGCGCCAGGGAAAAGTTTTCCCGCCGTCCGCGGACCAGCGGAAGCCCGCGTCCAGCTTCTTCAACTGTGCCAGCGTCAGCGCGCCCACTGGCCCAGCGCCGTCTGTCGTCCGCTCAAGGGTCGCGTCGTGTAAAACCACCAGCACTCCGTCGGCCGTGCTGTGCACGTCCGTCTCTATCACGTCCACGCCCAGGTCACGCGCACGCTCGAAGGCGAGCATCGTGTTTTCGGGCCACAGGCCCGCGCCGCCCCGGTGGGCCATCACCAGCGGCCCCGGCGCTTTCTGTCCAGACGTGTCGCGCCCCTGTTGCACAGACTGCCGCCCCAATGTTCCGTATATTGCGCCGATCATAATACCGCCGAGAATTAACGCGCCCGACCATTTAGCGTACACGCCCGGCATGACTTCCCCTTTCTTCATCATCCCTTCCGCCGTTTCGAGGCTTTGATGCGCCGCGCGCGGGCCGGACAAACTCCTTTTTAAATATTCTCCTCTCGCCGCCGGGGAACACGACGGCAACCTTGTCGTCCTCGACCTCCTTGACGCGCCCCTTACCGTATTTCTCCAGCTCGACCGTGTCGCCCACTTGCAACTCCGGCCCCTCGTCCCGGCTCTGACTGTCCCGAACGTCACGCGCTTCGCCGCGCGTCACTACCTGGGGCGCGCTGATTGACAGTTGCTCTTCTAAGGGGCACACGCAGTTGTCGCACGTGCCGCAGCCTTCGTCCCGGAAAGGCTCGTCGAAGTATTCGTGCAGCAGCTTCCAGCGGCAGGCGGCGCTCTGGCCGTAGAGCATCATGCGTTCGAGCTTCTCGCGGTCCTTCTCCGCCTTGCGCTCGAAACGCCGGGCCAGTTCTTCGATGTCGCCGCGGGCGAGGTTCGACCTGACGAGGGTGAAACGCGCGTAGCGGCCCTCGCGCGCGACGCCGGCCTCTTTGAGCATCGAGAGGACGACGCGCACCTTCGTCGCCGGCACCTCTATCGCGGCCTCCTGTATCCGCGACAGCCGCGCGGGAGACTCCACGGCCACCAAACTCTTCAGCGCCTCGTAAACCCGGACGACGTGCTCTCCCTTCGGCTGGCGGCCGCCCATGAAGAAGAGTTGCGTGCGCCGGTCGTCCAGTTGGTAAAAGAGGAGGCAGCGCGCCGGTTCGCCGTCGCGGCCCGCGCGCCCGGACTCCTGGTAGTAGGCTTCGAGTGACCCCGGCATCTGGTAGTGAATAACGAAGCGTATGTCGGGCTTGTCTATGCCCATGCCGAAGGCGCTGGTCGCGATCATGGCCTTCAACTCCCCGGCCATGAACAGCTCTTGATTCTCCTTGCGCTCGCGCGGACCCAACTTGCCGTGATACGGGCGCACGTCGAAGTCCGAGCCCCGGAAGAAGTCAACCAGCAGGTCCACGGCCTTGACGGTCGCGCAGTAGACTATCCCCGCGCCCTCCACCTCGCTGAAGAGGCGCGCGAGGTGCTGCTTCTTCTCCAGCTCGTTCGTCACGCGCAGGACTTCGTATTGCAGGTTCGGGCGATGTATGCCCGTGTTGATGACCTCCATTTCGCGCAGGCCCAACTGCTGCTGAATGTCCGCGACGACTTCGGGCGTGGCCGTCGCCGTCAGGGCGAGGACGGGCGGCGAGCCAAGCGCCTTGATGGCCGGGCCGAGCGCGAGGTAGGCGGGGCGGAAGTCGTGCCCCCATTCCGAAATGCAATGGCTCTCGTCTATCACGACGAAATCAATCTTGTTGCCTTTGAGTGAATCGAGGAACTCGGGGGAGGTCAGTCTCTCGGGCGTCGTAAAGACGAACTCGCTCTCGCGCTTCTCGATCCGCGCGACGCTCTCGCGCTGCTCGCGTTCGGTCAGGGCGCTGTTGACCTGCGTGGCCCCGACGCCGACCTCCTGTAGCTTGTCAACCTGGTCCTTCATCAGCGAGATGAGCGGCGAGACGACGATGGTCGTGCCCGGCAGGTGAAGCGCCGGGAGCTGGTAGCAGAGCGACTTGCCCGCGCCGGTCGGCATGATGGCGAGCGTGTTCCGGCCGGCGACAATCGAACGCATCACGTCCTCCTGCCCCGCGCGCAGCGTCTCTATGCCGAACAGCTCGCTCATCGTCCGGCTCATCTTCTTCAGCTCCTGCGTTACCCCCACGACGCGCCCCCCTTGCCGACCCGCTTTCAGTTTCTGATACTAGGACACTACCATCTTGCCTCTGATGCCTCAACCGGCTTAAGGTGTCAGGTGGTTGGGGAACCGTCCGCGAGTAATCCGACAAATTTTTATAAGCTACCGGCCCGGCGGCGTTGATCGCTTCAGGTGGGAGGAGATGAGAGAGAAGAAGCCGCACACCGCGTTCGAGGAAGACCAGGTGTTTTTGACCGCCGTGCTGGAGCAGGTCGAAGACGCCATCGTCGCCTGCAACTCCGAAGGCGTGCTCACCCTTTTCAACCGCGCCGCGCGCGAAGTTCACGGCCTGCCCGAGCAGCCTATCCCCGCCGAGCAGTGGGCCGAATACTACGACCTCTATCTGCCCGACGGCGAGACACGAATGAGGACGGAGGAGGTCCCGCTTTATCGCGCGCTCAGGGGCGAGCACGTCAGGGACGTAGAGATGGTGGTCGCGCCGAAGGGGGGAGCGGCGCGCACGCTGCTCGCGAGCGCGCGCCCCCTCGCCGGCCCTGGGGGCGAGAAGCTCGGGGCCATCGCCGTCATGCACGACATTACCGAGCGCAAGCGCGCGCAGGAGACCCTCCGCCGCGAGAGCAGTCTGCTCCAGGCGCTGATGGACAACATCCCCGACGCCATCTACTTCAAGGACACGGGGAGCCGCTTCACGCGCGTCAACCGCCACGCCCCTTACCGCGGCGGCAAGGACCCCGCGGACGTGATCGGCAAGACGGACTTCGACTTCTTCGTCGAGGGGCACGCGCGCGCCGCCTACGAAGACGAGCAGCGCATCATGCGGACGGGCGAGCCGATGGTTGATAAGGTCGAGCTGGAGACTTACCCGGACGGGTCCGTCACGTGGCTCTCGACCACGAAGGTGCCCATCTTCGACGAGGACGGGAAGGTGGCGGGGCTGGTCGGCATCTCGCGCGACATCACGGAGCGCAAGCGGGCCGAGGAGGAGCGCCTGCGGCTCGCGCGCGAGCAGGCGGCGCGCGAGGAGGCCGAAGCCGCCAACCGCTCGAAGGACGAATTCCTGGCCGTGCTCTCGCACGAGCTGCGCACGCCGCTGACGGCCATCCTCGGCTGGGCGCACATGCTGCGCGACGGGCAGCTGGACGAGAAGACCGCGGCGGACGCGCTCGAAACCATCGAGCGCAACGCGCGGGCGCAGGCGCGGCTGGTTGACGACCTCCTGGACGTGTCGAGAATCATCACTGGCAAGCTGCGCCTCGAAGTCGCCGAGGTCGAGCCCAGGCATTTCATCGAGTCGGCGATAGAGGCGCTCAGGCCCGCGGCCGCGGCCAAAGAGGTCAGCGTCCAGAACCTGACGGGCGCGGGCGTCGGTTTCATCGAGGGCGACGCCGCGCGCCTGAAGCAGATAGCCTGGAACCTGCTCTCGAACGCCATCAAGTTCACCCCGCCGGGCGGGCGGGTCGAGGTGCGGCTCAAGCGCGCCGACTCGCACGTCGAGCTGGCGGTGACGGACACGGGCGCAGGCATCAGCCCGGAGTTTCTGCCGCACGTCTTCGAGCCCTTCCGCCAGGCCGACCAGAAGACCACGCGGCGTCACGGCGGCCTCGGCCTCGGGCTCTCAATCGTCCGCCACTTGGTGGACCTGCACGGCGGCACCGTGCACGCCGAGAGTCCCGGCGAGGGCCGCGGCGCGACTTTCACAGTCAGGCTTCCCGCGCCTCACGAAAAGCAGGCGCGGACTGAGAGCGAGCGCCGAGACCCCGCCGACAGGGACACTTCGGCTTCCTACGGCTGCCCCGAAAGACTCGACGGCTTGAAGGTGCTGGTCGTTGACGACGAGGCTGACACGAGGGAGTTACTGAGGATGGCCGTCGGCCGGTGCGGGGCCGAGGTGCTGACCGCGGGCACGGCCAGCGAGGCGCTCGAAGCCATCGAAACAAGGCGGCCCGACCTCTTGATAAGCGACATAGGCATGCCGGACCAGGACGGCTACGACCTAATCCGGCGCGTGCGGGCGCTCCCGGCCGAAAGTGGGGGCGGCCTGCCCGCCATCGCCCTGACGGCCTATGCGCGGGCCGAGGATAAGACGCAGGCGCTCGAAGCGGGCTATCACATGCACGTCTCGAAGCCCGTTGACATGGCCGAACTCATCACCGCGGTCGCCAGCATCGTCCGGCGCACGGACCCGCGCGGCTGACCGGAGCGGCCGGGGCTCTTGTCAGCGGCCGTGAAATTCTGCGCGGGCGCGTCGGCGGTCAGACCGGAGTTAGGTGCATTCTGAAAGGCAGCGAGCAGATGCCGCTTCGGCTGGTTGAGTTGTGAGGCCCGGCTTTCCCGCTCTTTACGTGGCGTCGTTTATCTCGCGCGCGGCGCGGTTGCCCGATTCGAGCGCCCCCTGCATCCAGCCGGGCCAGGCGGACGCGTGTTCGCCCGCGAAGTGCACGCGCCCCTCGGGCCGCGCGACGTGCGGCAGCAGCTCCGTCACCTGTCCCGGCCTGAACCAGGCGTAATCGCCGCGCGCCCACTCGTCTTCGTCCCAACACTTCGACGCGCCGCCCTCGAAGTTCTCGCGTATGGCCGGGTGCACCTTCTCCATCTGCCCGAGCGTGAAGCTCAGGCGCTCGCTCTCTTTCATCGCCGTCACGCGCCGCGCCTGCGGGCCGGCCGTGTAGGATTCGAGGATGCCGCGCGTGCCCTGTTGATTTTCGGTCCTGTCGTAAATGCTCATGATGGGCAGGTCGGTCGAAGCCTGGCCCGTCAGACCTTCGTCCAGCCAGAACCTGCTTCTCGTTTGCAGGTAAACGCGCGAGACCGACGTATACGGTAGTTGCTGAATGGCCCTCTCCTTTTCGGCGGAGAAGCGTGGCGAGACCTCAATGCGCCGGAGGACGGAAAATGGCACGGCGCAAATCAGGTGGTCGGCCGCGAAGGTCTCGTGCGTGCCGGCCCGCAGAGAAATGACGCGCGCGCCCCGCGCGTCGTGCTCAATTTTCACGACCGCCGTGCCGTAACGAATCTTGTCTTTGAGCCGCGCGGCGAACGCCTTCGGGAGGTGGTCGCTCCCGCCCCTGATGGCGAAGCTCTGCTTCGTGTATCTTCTGTGTGCGATGTCGCGCAACAGGCCGAGCGCCGAGATGGCGTCAACCCCGTCGCCCCACAAGTCCGAGTAGCCGAGCCTGAGCAGTGCGACGGCGGCCGGCGACGCGCCCCGCCCGCGCATGAATTCCGAGAACGTCAGCCGGTCGTATTTTTTCAACGAAGCGGGCGGCCAGTCGGCCGCGGCGGCGTCGCCTATTTCGTCCAGGACCGACGTGATGTACTTCTCCCTCATTCCCTGCCGGCCCAATTTCTTCTCCTCGTCCGTCAGGTCCAGAGGCCACTCGGGCGTCTTGCCCCGGCCGACCTGAATCCGCTTTCCCCGGATGTAGAAAAGAGAAGAGAGGTCGCGCGGCGTGACGGGGTCCACGGGCAGGTCGAAGAGCTTAACGTATCTCAGCGTCCAGTCGTGGTTGTCCGGGACGTAGATCGCGCCGGCCTCCGCGTACATCCCGTCGGAGAAGGGCTCGCGCATGGTGTAAACGCGGCCGCCCGGTCGCGTCCGTGCTTCGAGGACGGTGATGTCGTGTCCCGCCTGCCCGAGTTCGTACGCGGCCGCGAGCCCCGCGAGCCCCGCGCCGATGACGATCACTTTCTGCGGCCCACTTCTTCTCTCCAACTTGTCCTGCCCGCGGGCCGTCGCGCGCAGCGGGTAGGCCGAGAGAGCCGCCGCGGCCGTCAGGCCGCTCGACTTTAAGAACTCCCTGCGATTGATTCTCATTCTCCCCGACCTTCAGTGTTTAGGTTTTCGTCTGTGTCCTCCGCGCTTAATGAATGCCGGGAAACATTAACCGCGGAGGACACAGAGGGCTTGTCGAATCAGAACACTACTAGATTCCTACCGCGGTTGAAAGGGTCCGTAGGGCGGGCGGCGTGGATGCTGCGGGGGATTTTTGGCGAGCTGGTCGTTGATTAGCTCGATGGCCTTCTCTAACTGCGGGTCGCGGCCGGCCGCGACGAGGTCGGGGCGCGCGTCGAGGTCTATGTCGGGCAGGACTCCTTTGTTCTCGACGATCCAGACGCTCTTTCCGTTTTCGACGCGCCACGCCGCGACCGAAGGCGCGGTGACGGTCCCGCCGTCAACCATCGGCAGCCCGCCCGTGATTCCGGTCAGACCGCCCCACGTCCGCTTGCCGACGATTGGGCCAATGTTCGCCTCGCGGAAGTAGTCCGGGATGGAGTCGCCGCCGGAGCCCGCGTACTCGTTGACGACGAGCACCTTCGGGCCGTAGATGGCCGCCTGCGGGTAGCGTTCGTCCAGGCCCTCGCGCGGCGCGTCGTATTCGAGCACCTTGCGCGTCAGCCGCTCGGCGAGAAAGTCCGGGATGAAGCCGCCGCTGTTGTAGCGCCCGTCAACGATGAGGGCGTCCTTGTCCGTCTGCGCGTAGAAGGCTTTGAAGAAGGCGTTGATACCGCTGACCTGCGTGTCCGGGACGTGTATGTAGGCGCAGCGCCCGCCGGTCGCTTCCGCGACCTTGCGCCGGTTGGTCTCGACCCAGTCCAGATAACGCAGCGTCGTCTCGCTCGCGATTGGCCTGACCGTCACGAGGCGCGCGCCCTCCTCGGCCGGTTTGTCGTTGACCTTGAGCGTGACCTGCTTGCCGGCCGTGTTCTCGAAAAGTGCGAACGGGTTGTCGTCCGCGCGCAGGGGCCGGCCGTTGACGGCCAGGAGATAATCCCCTTCGCGCACGACGACGCCGGGCTCCGTGAGCGGCGAGCGCGTCTCGGCGGCGGAGTTGTCGCCCGCGTAGATTTTTTTGAAGCGGTAGAGGCCGTCACGGATTTCAAAGTCCGCGCCGACGAGCCCCGTGCCGACGCGCGCGACTTCGGGCATCTCGCCGCCGAAGACGTAGGCGTGCGAGGTGCTGAGTTCTCCGATCATGTCGCCGATGAGGTAGTTGAGGTCCGTGCGGTGTGCGACGAAGGGAAGCACCTGCGAGTAACGCTCTTTGACGGCCGCCCAGTCGAGGCCGCGCATCGTCGGGTCGTAGTAGAAGTCACGCTCGGTGCGCCAGGCTTCATTGAAGATTTGCTGCCACTCGGCGCGCGGGTCGAGGCGCATCTCCAGGCCCGCGAGGTCGAGCTTGCCGTCGCCGACCTTCTGGTTGGGCTTCGCGTCCACGACGCCGAACGCCGGGCCGGCGCGGTAGATAATCTTTTCGCCCGAGAGCGCGAGGTCGTAGCTCGTGATGCCGGAAAGGACCACAGAGTCTTCGCGCTTCGTCAGGTCGAAGACGTGGAGCACGCGCGTCGCGGCCGATTCGTCGCGCCCGCCCGGCGTCGGGTTGGCAAGGTAGAAGAGATTCTCTTTCGCGGCGAGCAGGCCCGTGTAGCTGCCGGGCGGGACGGGGACGTTGACGATTCGACGGCTGATGGCGGCCGTGTCAATCCTGATCGTTTTCGTCTCGGGCTTGACCTCACCTTTATTCTCCACCTCTTTACTTTGCGCCGCCTCGTCGGGCTTCTGTTCGGCAGGCTTCCCCTGCGCCGCGTTCATGCCGCCGGTCCCCGGCTTGCCGCGCTCGCCCGCCGCGCCCGCGAGCGGCGAGGGCCGCGGCGTCGCGCCTTCGACCGCGCCTTTCTCCTCGTCCGACTCGGGCGCGAAGGGCGAGGGCGTGTCGGCGGCCAGTGTGACGGCATAGATGCCGGTCGTGTTGTTGTACACGAAGGACGACTCGGGCTCGAAGTCGTTGAAGGTCGGGTCGAAATTTCGGTTCGACAAAAAGTAGAGATACTTCCCGCCCTTGTCGAAGACGGGGCTCGTGTCGTTGCTCGTGCCGTCGGTCACGGGGTAGGACAGGCGGCGCTCGACCGAGTAGAGGTGAATCTGCCGGAACAGGTTCCGGTTGCGCTTTGCGTAGGCCACCCACTTGCCGTCGGGCGACCAATCGTAGCCGTCAATCTCGCCGGTCTCGGACTGGTCAATCAGGACGGGCGGGCCGCCCGCAGCATTGACGTAATAGAGCTTGAGCGTCTTCTCGGCGAAGAGCAGCTTCGTGGAATCCGGCGACCACGCGGGGCCGTAGCGGTAGGCGTGCCCGTCGGTCGTGACGCGCCGCTCCTCGCCCGCGCCGTCCTGCGCGCGGACGTAGAGTTCGTATTCGCCCGTGCGGTCAGAGAAGTAGGCGACCTGGCGGCCGTCGGGCGACCAGGTGGGCCAGAGTTCGCGCGCGCCCGAAGTGTTGGTCAGGTTGCGTACGTCGCCCTTTTTGGCCGGCACGGTGAAGACTTCGCCGCGCGCGCCGACGAGCGCCCGCGCGCCCGAGGGCGAGAGGCTGAAGGAGTTGATGAGTTTTTCAACTTTGACGAAGCGCGGGCGCGTCCAGGTGAGGTCGCTCGCGACGACGACCGGCACTTGAGTCGTCTTCTCGGTCTTCAGGTCGAGCGTGTAGAGGTAGCCGCCGTTCTCGTAAACGATGGCGTCCGTTTCTCCGCCGCCGAGGCTGGGCCATTTCACGTCGTACTCTTTATAGTGCGTTATCTGCCTGCTGGTTTTCTCCCGCAGGTCGTAGGCGTAGAGGTTCATCACGCCGTCGCGGTCGGAGTCGAAGTAGATTCGGTCGCCGCGCCACATCGGGAAACTGTCGGCGGCGTCCGTGTGCGGCAGCTCTTCGTAGGTGTTCCTCTTCAGGTCGAAGACGGAGACGAACTGCTGCGTGCCGCCGCGGTAACGCTTCCAGGTCGCGGACTCGTTGGCGATGCGGTTGTAGGCTATCCTGGTCCCGTCGGGCGAGAAGGAGGAGAGGCCGCCCGCGGGGAGCGGCAATTCCACCGGCATCCCGCCTTCGAGGCCGACGGTGAAGAGTTTGGCGAAGCGCGTGGTGAAGCTCGTGCGCGTCGAGCGGAAGAGGACGCGGGCGGAGTCCGGCGTCCAGCCGAGCACCTGGTCCGCGGAGGGGTGATAGGTCAGGCGGCGCGGCTCGCCGCCTTCGGACGGCATCACGTAAACATCAAGGTTGCCGTCGTAATCGGAGGTGAAGGCCAGCCAACGCCCGTCGGGCGAAAACTTGGCGAAGGACTCGACGCCGGGGTGCGAGGTGAGGCGGCGTGCCTGTCCCCCTGCGCGCGCGGCAAGCCAGAGGTCGCCCGCGTAGGTGAAGACGACGCGGTCGCCGTGTACGTCCGGGTATCTGAGGAGTCGCGTCGGCGCGGTCTGCCCGGCGGCGCGCGGCGAGCAGAGCAGGAAGAGGAGAGTGAGAGAAAGAAAGTGGCGCGGCTTGATGACGTGCATGAGTGTGATGCCCCTTCGGGATGAATCCGACGCGGGAACTCGTCGGCGCGGAAGTCTCCCTCCACGCACACAAGGCTTCCCCGCAACGGAGGCCGAACGGCCCCCCTCGCGCCACTGATAGCACGCGGCCGCGCCCGTAGTCTTTCACAATCGAAAGGCTGTTGCCCGCGTTTAAGATGACTGGCAGGTCGAGCGGTATTCGGCGGGAGTCATGCCCGTGAGTCGCTTGAAGGTCCGGGAGAAGTGGCTCTGGCTGGAGAAGCCGGCGTTGAGGGCGATCTCGGTGAGGGGGGAATGGGCCGCGCGAATCTCGCGGCAGGCGTATTCGATGCGGAGCCGCCGGGTGTATTCGCCGACCGAGGAGCCGTAGCAGCGGCGGAACTCGCTCGCCAAATAGACGGGGTGCACGCCCACGGCCGAAGACAAGCCGGTGAGGCTCAGGTGTTCGGAGAACTGCGCGTGCAGAAGCTCCTTCGCCCGCCGGAGCCAGCGCGGGGCCTCGTGCAGACGCGGACGACTGCAACCGCGCGCCGTCTCCGCGATCATTTCCAGGGCCAGCCCTTCGATGGCTAATCTCGAAGCCTCGTCGCTCTCGCAGAATTCGCGGTAGAGGCGCGTAGCGAGCCAGGCGAGCGAGCCGCCCGTGAACTCCGCGGGGCCGTCCAGTTTTGGCCCACCTTCGCACGTGCGTTCGAGCCAGCGCGGCTCTATGTCCAGGATGAAGCAGTGCGAGCCGCCGCCGTCGAACAGGTTCGAGTGCTTCTCGCCGGCCGGGCTGAAGGTGACGGTCTGCGGCCGGCAGTCGAGCGTCTTCCCGGCATACCTTTCGGCGTACGTGCCCTGCAAGACGAGACAGAACCCGGCGCTCTCGTGCGCGTGTTGCGGCAATTCGAGTTGTGGGGCGTAAGTGATTAAACTCAGCGTCAGCCCCGACACTCTGCGCCCCTCAAGCGCCTGTCCGTGATAGCAACTCGCGGTCGGTCTCATGTGGCAACTTCCTTCTCGAAGCGTTCGGACGATTCGGGAGAGGCACGAATTTTAACACGCGCCCCCGCCTGCCGCCCTACCAGGTTCCCTCACGCAAAGGCGCAAAGACGCAAAGGAGTTGAAGGCTTCTTCACCTTGCGCCCTTCCTTTGCGTCTTTGCGCCTCCAGCGTGAGACTCCTTCTTTCGACTACGGCCGAGCGCCGAGGGTCGCCGTGTCGTGTGTCGCGTGCGTCTTCGCGGAGTCGCGCGGAGTCGTTGACATGCGGCCCAGCCGGAAGCGGACGAAGAAGTGGTAAGAGGTCGGGTTGCTACCGTAGACGGCGTCGAGCAAGGCCGGCTTCGAGTAGAAGGTGACATCGCCGCCGAGCGCGACCGTGAAGTCATTCGTCTCCCAGATGTCGCGCGCCGCGCCGAAGGTGTAAGCCCCGATGCGGAACAGCGGGTGGTCGTTGTCGATGCCGAGCTGCGCGCGCTCCGACCTGTCGAGGAGCCCGCTCTTGTCCACCAGCTCCAGCCTCGTGTAGAGGTAGTTGCGGTCCAGGAACTGGAGCGTGGATTCCGCGGTGTAGCCGTTCAAGGTGGAGGGCTGGTTGTGATGGTCCTCGCGGTTGCGGCCCCAGATGAAGGCGGTCGCCCAGTTGCCGCGGCCGAGCGGCCTGTTGTAGCTCAGCGAGGCCGTCGTGCGGCGCACGTCGCCCGGCTCCAAAGCCTCCGGGTTCTTTAAGAGACCGTAGCTCACCTGCGCGGCCCAGTTCCTGTTCGGCGCGAACTGGACGCGGAAGGAGCGCGAGTTCCACGGGTTGAACTCTATGTCGTAGCGGTTCTCGTCCGGCTCGCGCCCGTTGAAGACGGAGCCCTCGACCTTGAACCATCTGTAAGCGAACCCGGTCGTGAAGACGCCGTAGGAGATGTGCGTCGAATCCTGTAGGTGGTGGGCCAGCGGGGCCGTCGGGTTCTCGGCGGCTGAGGCGCGGTGCATGAAGGCGACGGGGCCGAGCGCGGGCTCGCCCGGCATGCCGAAGTAAGCGTACCAGGAGCCGCGCTCTCCGATTGGCACAGTGTAGGAGGCGGAAAGCGTCATGAACAAATCATGCGGGTGCTGCGCGTTCCTCAAAGGCTGGCCGTTGTAGGTCTCGCCCGTCTGGAAAAGCTCTGGCGAGCCGCCCGGCGAGAGCGTGAAAGGTTCAAAGCTGAACATGCCGCGCAGGTCGAGCGTGCCGCGGCCCACACGGCGCGAGGCCATCGCCATCAGCCAGTTCTCAGATTCCAACTTCGTCACGCCGCGCGGGCCGCCCTGGGAGTTGACGCCGATTTTCGCGTCCGCGTGGAGCATGACCATCCACTCGCCTTTTTGCCAGTGGAGCATGTGCATCGGCGTCGAGGCCGGCTGCCACATCGTGCCCGAGCCCGAACGCGACGTGACGCGGCCATCTCCGCCCATCTCCATCCCAGGCATGTTCATCGCGTGCGTCGGCTGCCCGCTTTCATTCGGGGCGCTCATGTCCATGTCGCCCATGCCGCCCATGTCGGTGTGAGTTGCGTGCGGGTCCGTAGAATTAGGACCGGGAGCCGTCGAGGGCTGCGACATCTCCATCCCCGGCGGATGCGTGTGGCCCGACCCGGCACTCGGCTGCGCTGACGGCGTCTGCGCGGGCGCGTCCGCGTGCTTGTGAACTTCGGCCGGGGCCGGCTGCGGCTCGGGCGAGGCGGCCGGCGCGGGCGTAGGCTCAGACTCTGAGGCTCCGGCCCCGTCCGCTTCGTTCGTCTCAGTCTGTTTCGGCCGGGCCTCGGCCGGCGCTCTCTTCTTCGCGGCGGCAGGCTTCGCCCTCGGCTTCGGCTTGGGCTTCGGCTTGCTCATGCCGGGCATGTTGCTCATGTCGTGCCCTTCGTGCTGCGCGCGCGCGGCGGGCGCGGCCGCGCAGAAGAGCAGGGCGGCTACGATTAGCGCGTAGAGCTGCGCGCGGAGTCTTGACTTAGTAGTGCTCATGGTTCCCCCAAACGGTTCTACGGAACAAAGGGCCCGGCCCGGACAGATGGGGCCGCGTCGCCCGATTCAAAACCTGGTCCATTTTATGAGCGCAGGCGTGTGCGCCACAGACCGTGTTTCAAGCCTGAGAACTCGGGGGTTGTTAAATTAGGAAAACGTTGACCAGGACGTGCCGCGGGGTTGGGGCGACGGGTGGGGAGTGCTGTCTGGACGTGACCGTCAGGGCGAGCGAAGGGGCCGGCGGCGCGATGGATTTTGGCACAGGCTTGAGGACTGCGCCCAGGTCTTGTTTCGACTGCCCCGCGCCCCTGCTCGCGACGACGGGCGCGGGCGGGGCTTCCGGCCTGCCCGCGCAGCAAGAGGCCAGCGGCCTCTCCAGCGAGCCAACACCGCCCTCCGCGTCGCCGGCCGGCAGACGCGTGCCGCCCATCTCCATCCCCTCGTGGCCGTGGGCGGAGCCGTTCCCCGCACGCATCTGGCAGCCACCCGCGCCTCGCATGTTCGGACAAACGGCCGCCGCAAGCACGTGGCCCCAGCCGCTCACGAAGAGCAGGAAGATGGCACAGATTGGAAGCAGTCTTTTCATTGAGATTCACTAACCCGACCGCTTTGCATTATCACACGCGGAAGCCTTTCCGGTAAATCCCCGCGCTCCTCCGACGCCGAACCCACTCCGACATTGACGACCCCGCGGGCGCGGTTTACACTCCGCCTCAGCCTTAACCATCACGCCAGAACCCGACCGCCAAAAGGAGAATGTCGAGCATGCGCCTCAAGAGCAAATCAATCAGTTTCTCTCTGTCGCTCCTGTTGGGATTAGCCCTCATGCCGCGACCCGCGAGCGCCCAGACGGTGAGCGTTTGGCTGACGACCGACAACCAGCGGACGAAGCTACAGCAGCAATCCTCTGTGACGTTCACGACCTCCTCCGGCGGCACCAACCCTGTCTTCGTGGACGAGGGGCAGACCTACCAGCAGGTCGAAGGGTTCGGTGCCTCGGTCACGGACTCCGCGGCGTATCTGCTCAACCAGATCGCGACGCCGGCGGCGCGCTCCTCCGCCATGAACAATCTTTTCACGCGCAGCGGCGGCGGCATCGGCATCAGCTTCCTGAGAAACCCTATGGGCGCGTCCGACTTGGCGCGGTTCCATTACTCGTACGACGACTTGCCCGCGGGCCAGACCGACCCGAACCTGACCAGCTTCTCCATCGCGCACGATCAGGCGGACATCATCCCCATCATCATTCAGGCCCGCCAGCTCAACCCGCAACTGAAAATCATGGCGACGCCCTGGAGCCCGCCCGGCTGGATGAAAACTTCCGGCTCCATGATCGGCGGTTCCCTGCTCCCGACGATGCACGCGCCGTTTGCCAACTACTTCGTCAAGTACATACAGGCTTACCAGGCGGCGGGGATTCCGATTGACTACGTCTCGCTCCAGAACGAGCCGCTTTACGTCCCGGCCGATTACCCCGGCATGTCCATGGACGCGGCCACACAGACCGTCCTGCTCAGGGATTACGTGCTGCCCGCGCTCTCCTCCAACAACCTCAACGCGCGCGTGCTGGTTTACGACCACAACTGGGACAGCCCCGGCTACCCGGACGCCGTCCTCACAGACCCCACGCTCTTGAGTTCCGCGCGGGTCGCGGGCATCGCCTGGCACGGCTACGGCGGCACGCCCGGCGTGATGACCACGTTGCAGAATAAGTACCCGGCCAAAGGCAACTACCAGACTGAACACTCCGGCGGCACGTGGGTCGGCGACCAGGTCAAGGCCGACTTCGAGGAGATCACTCACGTCATGCGCAACTGGGGCAGGGTGTACGTCAAGTGGGGGCTGGCGCTGGACCAGAACAGGGGGCCGCACGCGGGCGGCTGCGGGACGTGCAACCCGCTCGTGACCGTCAACACCTCTGGCGCGGTCTCTTACCCGATAGATTTTTACACGCTCGGCCACTTCAGCAAGTTCGTCCTGCCCGGCGCGCGCCGCATCTATTCGAACAACGCCTCGGGCGTCGTCAGCGTGGCCTTCACGAACGCGGACGGCTCGAAAGTCCTCGTCGCCTACAACGACACCAAGACGAGCAAGACCTTTCAAGTGCGGTGGGGGAATCGCTCCTTCGCCTACACGCTCTCGGGGCTGGCCGGGGCGACTTTCACCTGGGCGGGGACGCAGAGCGGCGGCTACGCCGTGGACGCGAAATCACAGATACAGGCTTCGAGCTTCAACGCCACGTCGGGCCTTCAGACGGAAGGCTGCACGGACACGCTCGGCGGCTACGACGTGGGCTTCGCCGAGAACGGGGATTACGCGGTTTACAAGAACGTCAATTTCCCTTCCGCCGTCATCGCCGTGGACACGCGCGTGGCGAGCGCCGGCAACGGCGGGACGCTGGAGTTTCACCTGGACGGCCCAACGGGGCCGCTGGTCGGCTTCGTCACCGTCCCCGTCACGGGCGGGTGGCAGAAGTGGGCGACAGTCACCGGAACGGTTTCGGGCGCGAGCGGCCTCCACGACCTCTACGCCGTTTTCAAAGGGACGACCGACATCGGAAACGTGAACTGGTTCCAGTTTAAGTAGGCGGCGGCCGGCACGTTTCAGCCCGCCCGCGAACGGCAGCCGGGCTGCGGCCATGACCTCGATGAGAGAGACCCGGAAGTCTGGACTCGGGCGCGAATCAGAGACTTGATTCGCGCCCGAGCCCCTCCTTCCGGGTCCTCTTATACTCACCCCCTGCGGTGAGTAATCTTGTCAGCCCGGCCGGGCCGAATCAAGAGTTAGAGCGGCTCGCAACTGCACGTCTCGGGGTCGAAGAACGTGAAGCGCGGGCACGTCCTGCGGACGCAGCACTGCGGGGCTGTGCCCTGGAAGAGCTGGCTGACCAGGTCGCCGAACTCGATGGAAAGCTCGAAGGCGCGAATCCCTTTCTTGCGCCCCTCCTGCTGCACGTTGGTGGTCCAGAAGTTGAGGCCGTCCGCATCCGGCTCGCGTTGCAGGAACGCGCGGTAGAGGTCGGTGATGAACGCCTGGACGTGGGCCGTGTCGTTCATGTCCTGCGGGTTGCGCGCCTGGTATTCGGAAGTTTGCAGGTAGTTGAAGAGCGTCTGGTCGTCGTAGGACGATTGGGTCATGAAGAGCGTGGCGACGAAGCGCCGCGCTTCCGCGAGCAGCGTGCCGTTGTTGGCCGCGCTGACCAGTCTGAAGTACTCGTTCTGTCGCTCGGTGCACGTGGGCGTGCGCCCGTACGCGCCCTGGTAGGCGCGGATAATGAACTCGTCGTAGGAGCGCGGCGACTGCGGCTGCTGCATTGAGGCTTTGATCGGCAGCAGCAAGGCGACGAGCGCCACGCAGCTCAGGAGCGCCACGAAGTAGCGCATGGTGGATCGCGATTTCGATTTCATATCTTGCGTAACTCCTTAATTTTTCCTTCGAGCCCCCGCGCGCGCACACCCGTCCCAGGGGACGGTGCCTCGTCGGGCGACACGATCCCCTTGACCACAGCCTGCCGCCGCTGAGGCGTGTTGTTGTCTTACATTGCGCCGACGCCAAGCGCCGGCGCGCTGAGTGACTCTTTAGAATGCTTGCACTACGAAGCGGAAACTAACGCGCGGCGACCCCCTCATCAATCGTCGCCGCTGTCCTTCCTGTGCGTCTCAGTTGACGCCGAGGCGCACTATCTGTGAGACCTGAAAGCAGACCGCCCGGCGTTGGCCGAAAGACCTGCTGCTAACGTTTGCTGCTTTCTCAACATAACTAGACGTAAAATTTCAGATTATATTTGTACCTTTGACAATTTTTATTGTAAGAGTACTTTAGTCGCCCCTCGCCAGACAGTTAAGACGGGGGCGGCACCCGCCCTCCCGAATTCGCCTTCAGAAAGGCAACAGCGCGGGCGGGTCTTGGAATCGAAGCGACGACCCTCCCGAGCTGAATCGCGCGCCGCAGATTCAGGCCGGCGATTTTGCTGCTCTCTCGGCGCGGGCGACGGCCCCGCGTCATCTCTTGTCACGTCACTGAAGAAAGGCGCAGCCCGTTGACGACAGGCTGGTGGGCCAGTTCGTCTCTACGTCCGCGCCGCAACCCGTGAGGAGGATTTCACCCATGCGTCAGGCCACCGCTCACCTCTTAACCTTAAGCTTACTCTGCTGTCTGTCATGTCTCGCCGCCGCGCCGGCGCGGGCGCAAGGCTCGGACGCGGCGGCCCCGCGCAGCGCCCCGCAAACTTCGCAGGAGGGCGAGGCGGAACTGGCGGCCGCCCTGATTGCGGCCAAGACCGATGATGAGCGCAAGGCCCTGTTGGCCGCCCGCGCGCAAAGTGTGACGCCCAAGCTGGTGCGCGAGCTGAATAAGCAGGCGCGGCCGCGGCTCACGCCCCAAACGACTGGGGAGTTGCTGCCCGTCTTCCAACTCGCGCGCGAGATCGCCGAGCGCCTGAACGACCGCGCGGGCCTCATCGAATCCTGGCGCAACGTCGGGAACATTTACCGCGTGCGCGGCGAAGCGGCGCAGGCGCTCGAAGCTTTCAACAGGAGCCTGAGTCTGGCCGAAGAGGCGCACGACCTTGAGGAGGTCAGCGCGGCGCTCAACGCCATCGCCGCCACCTACTTCATGAAGGGCGATCACGAGCAGGTGCTCGTCTACCTGCGGCGCGTCCTCGAAGTCGCCAAGCAGCGCGGCGATACCAACTACGTGCTCCACACGCTCAGCAACATCGGGCTCGTGCACAAGTCGCAGGGCAAACTCGCGGAGGCCGTCGCCGACTACCGCGAGAGCCTCTCGGTCGCGGAGCAGGCGGGCGACAAGGCGAGCACCGCCGACGTGCTCATCGACCTCGGCAACACCTACATGCTGTTGAGCGATTACGCGCAGGGCCGCGCCTCATACGAGCGGAGCTTGCAGCTCGCGCAGGAGTTGAGCGACAAGGATAAGACGGGCTCGGCCCTCGTCAGCCTCGGCATCCTTGCGCAGACGCTCGGCGATTACGACCAGGCGCTCGACTACTTTCAGCGGGGCCTCGTGCTGTCCGAGGCGGCGGGCGACAAGCAGGCCATCGGCATTGCGCTCGCCAACGTCGGCGACCTGCACAAGGCCCGCGGCGATTACGCGCGCGCGCTCGAAGTCTACCAGCGCAGCCTGCGGTTGCAGGAAGAGATCAAGCACCAGTACGGCGTCGCCAACACGCTCACCAGCATCGGCCTCATACACAAGTCGCAGGGTAACTACGCGCTCGCG
Organism: Pyrinomonadaceae bacterium; assembly: GCA_036403435.1. GTDB lineage: Bacteria > Acidobacteriota > Blastocatellia > Pyrinomonadales > Pyrinomonadaceae > QHXM01. Next base: position 96,054 of record DASWQY010000135.1, on the reverse strand, counting down.
CTCGACTACTTCCGGCGCAGCCTCGCCCTCCGGCAGGAGATGAATGACCAGCCGAGCATCGCCAACTCGCTCGGCACCCTCGGCCGGCTCTACTCCGCGCAACGCGACTACGCGCGGGCGCTCGACCACCTTCAGCAGGCGCTCAAACTGTACGAAGAGTTAGGCGACCGCAGCGGCTTCGCGCACACCCTGAGCGACATCGGGCTGACCTACTACGACCGGGGCGACTACGCGACGGCACTCGACCACTGGCAGAAGAGCCTCGCCATCCGCGAGGCGCTCGGCGAAAAGGCGAGCGTCGCCGCGACGTGGGCCAATATCGCGGACGCTTACCTGAAGCTGGGCAAGCCCGCCGAGTCGGCCGACTACGCGGGCCGCGCCGCCACGTCCGCGCGGGCCATCGGGCAGCCGGAAATCTACATGAACGCGCGCACCGCGGCCGGCCGCGCCTACGAGGCGCTGAAGCAGCCGGCGCAGGCTCGGCAGGCGCTGCTCGACGCGGTGGCCGCGGCCGAGGAGCTGCGCGTACGTGTCGCCGGCAACGAGGAGGACCAGGAACGTTCTTTTGAATATCTGGTCGGGCCTTACTACGCGCTGGTCGGGCTGCTCGTCCGCCAGGGCGAGACGGCCGAGGCGCTCGCCTATGCCGAACGCGCCAAGGGCCGCGTGCTGCTCGACGTGCTGCGCGGCGGGCGCGAGAACGTGACGAAGGCGATGACGGCCGACGAGGTCAAACAGGAGCGCGCCCTCATCGCCGCGATGGTCGCGCCTAACACGCAGCTCGCCCGCCTGCGCCAGGAGCCGGGGGCCGACGCCGCGCTCGTCACTCAGCTCGACGCGCAGTTGCAGCAGGCACGCCGCGCCTACGAATCCTTCCAGACCAACCTCTACGCGGCGCACCCGCAGTTGCGGGTGCAGCGCGGGCAGTCGCCGCCGCTCACGCTCAAAGAGTTGGCGGCGCTCGTGCCCGACTCCGTGACCGCGCTCGTCGAATACGTCTTGACGGACGAGCAGGTCTTCATGTTCGTCGCCACGCGCGGCGCGGGCGGGCCGCAGTTGCAGGTTTACACGCTGAACGTGCGGGGCGCGGAGCTGGCGGACATGGCCCGCTCGTTCCGCAGCCGCGTGGCCGAGCGCGACCTGTCGGTCAAGCAGCCGGCCGCGCAACTCTACGACCTACTCATCAAGCCGGCCGAGCGGCAATTGCAGGGGGTGCGCAGGCTGTGCGTCGTGCCGGACGGCCCGCTGTGGGAGTTGCCGTTCCAGGCCCTGCACGCGGGCGCGCGCGGCTACCTGCTTGAGCAGTACGCGATCTTCTACGCGCCGTCGTTGAGCGTGCTGCGCGAGATGAACAGGCGGCGCGACGCGCGCGCCGGCTCGCCGCGGTTTGTCGCCGCGGGCGGCGCGGGCTTGGGCGGCGAGAGCCTGTTTGCGCTCGGCAATCCGGTGCTGACCGGCGCGACCGTCGCCAGGGCGGAGGCGACGCGAGACGAGCCGCTCAGTCAACTCCCGTCCGCGGAGCGCGAGGTCAACGCGCTGGGCCAACTTTACGGGCGCGACCGCAGCCGCGTCCTCGTCGGCGCGCAGGCGCGCGAGGCGGCGGTCAAGGCGGAGGCCGGCAGGTATCGCGTGCTGCACTTCGCGACGCACGCCCTGCTCGACGACCGCAACCCGATGTACTCGCGCATCCTGCTGGCGAGCGAGCCGGACGGAAGCCCCGAAGACGGGCAACTGGAAGCCTGGGAGGTGATGAAGCTCGACCTCTCGGCCGAACTGACAGTGCTCTCGGCGTGTCAGACGGCGCGCGGGCGCGTCGCCCCCGGCGAGGGCGTGATAGGCATCTCGTGGGCGCTGTTCGTCGCGGGCTCACCCGCGGCTGTGGTCAGCCAGTGGGAGGTTGACTCGGAGCGGAGCACGGACTTGATGGTCGAGTTTCACAGCAACTTGCTCGGGCCGCGGCGCGCGCCGACTAAGGCCGAGGCGCTCAGGCGGGCGGCCCTGAAACTGCTCCGCGGCCGGTACAGCCACCCGGCCTACTGGGCCGGCTTCATCCTGGTCGGCGACGGGCGCTGAGCGCGCGCACCTCGGTGAGGAGTTTGCGTGCGACCTCCGCGCGCGGGTTGGCCCGCGCGAGCGCCTGAAGCTCGCGCGCCGCGTCGTCCAACAGCCCGGCCTGCGCGTACAAGACGCCGAGCGTCAGGTGCGAATCCGGGTAGAGGCCGCGCGCGTCGCGCAACTCCCTGAGCCGCTTCTGGGCCAGCACCTGAAACTTCGCGGGCGGCGCGGGCAGCACGGGCGACGTGACTGCCTGCCCGTCCTTTTTGTGCGCCGTCACCTGCCACGAGTAAACCCGGCCGCGCGCGAGCGGACGCGGCACGCGCCACGAGGTCGCCGCCACCGGGCCGCTCGCCGCCACCTCGTTGAGGCCGTCGTCCGTCACGGTCACGTTATACCTGTCGGCCCCTGCGAGCGGCTGCCAGTGGAACGTCGGGAGGTCGGATTCGACCACGACGCCGAGCGGCGCGAGCAATTGAAACGGCAGACCGTTTTGCACGCCCCCGCCGCGCAGCACTCCGGCCTTACCGCTCAGGTCGTCGAGCGCGGGCGCGCGCGCCAATCGCTGCGTGACGAGGGCGGACTTGACCTGCGCGCGCAGCTCCTCCGGCAGTTGCTCAAGCCCCGCGAGCTTGCCCTGCGCGTCCAACGTCACCTGCCGCCCGGCGTCGTTCAAGGCGACCAGGACCTGCGCGGGCTGCTCTCTTGGCGGCTCGACCTGCGGCGACGGCGCGGGCGGCCCGTTTGTGTCGGGCGGCGGAGCGTCGTTCGCCCGCGCGGGCGGCGTGTCGTGTCCGGCCAGTTCGGGCGCTTGCGCGTTTCTGGACCTGAACAACAACCAGGCCGCGCCGACCAGCAAGGCCAGCACCAGTGCGGCGACGGCGAGTTGCAGCGGGCGGGTTAATCGCGGGCGGGTGGGCCAGAGTTGCCACCGGCTGCCGGCGCGGGCGGGGGCGGACACTTCCAGCCGCGTGACCGTCGCGGCACATTCGGCGCAGACTTCGAGGTGCGTCGCGGTTGCCTCGCGGTCTAGCTCGTCCAGTTCGTCCGCGACGTAACTGGCGGCCGTCTCGGTGGTCAGGTGAAAGGGCGGCTCGTCGGCGGCCGGGGTGAGCGCGGCCAGCAGCGTCTCGTGGTCGGCGCGCGCCTGAGCAGGCTCGTAGCAGCGCGCCGCGCACCGCGCGCACTCGGAGACGTGCCCGTGGACGACGAGGAAGGCGTCGGGCGCGAGCGTCCGGCGCTTGTATTCCATCAACTGCTGTTCGGTCGGGTGCTGGTACATGACTGAGACGCGTGGGGCGCGCGCGCCCTGAGAACACACCTACAACCAGACGTTGAGTTCCGCAAAATATTCGTGTCAGCCCGTTTTAGGCGACCAATCTTTGAGCCTGCGCGCGAGACGGTCGCGGGCGCTGCGCCGCAGGTTGATGACCTGCTGGCGGGTCGCGCCGAGGTACTCGGCCAGCCGCAGGTCGTCGAGCGGCAGCGCCGCCCATAACTGCTCGAACTCCGGCAGGGGGATTTCGAGCGCCTCCGCAATCTGTTCGACGCCGGCCACGCCGGTCGCCGGCAGCAGCGTAATCACATTTATGCCGTGCTGATTCCTCAGGTTGCACAGGAGCGCGACGCGCTGGCGGCGCGGCAACTGGCGAATCTCGGCCCACAACCTTTCCAGCAGTTGTCTTGATTCCAGGACCGTCGCCGCGTCCGCCTGCGGGTACGCCAACTGTTCGGCGAGTGCGCCGCCGCTCTCGTCGAGCGATTCGTGTGGGCGGTCTTCGATGCCCCAGAGGGACGCGACGAGCGCGGTCAGGTCTTCGAGTTCGAGCGGCTGCGCGGCGGCGTGAAAGATGGCGCGCAGCAGTTCCTGCGTACTCTGCGCGTGAGCGTCGAGCGCGCCGAGCCTGACGACGAGCGCGTCGCGGTCGGGCGCGTCGAGGGTCGTCCGCCCGGCCCAGCCGGCCAGCCCCGCGAGCCAGGCCCCGTCCGCGGTCTCCCACAGCGCAAACTCGTCCCGCGTCGTCAACTGGTAACGCAGCTTGTCCTTCAGGTAACGGCGCTGCGGATACTTGTGCCGCAGGTACTCGTCGCAGGTCGTGCGCGCCAGGGCGGCGACGTAGCTGCGCAGGTTACCGATGGGTTTGGAGGCGGGGTCGGCCTTGAGCGCGCGCAGCCGCCGGAGCAGGCGCGCGTACACGTCCTGATAGATCTCCTCAACGTCCGGGTGGTTGAACTGCCGCCCTCCGTGCCGCGTGTAAAATTGCAGCTTGTGGCTGAGGATGTGGCGGGCGAGCGGCGCGACCGTCGAGGCGAAGAGTGCCGCCAGGGCATCCCCCTCCCCGCCCTCGTCGCGCGCCGAGAGGAACGGGTGCAGCAGTTCGTCGGTTTGTGCCTGACTTACTATCACTGACTTCGGGCCTCGCGCGGGCGCTCTCAGTCCGCATGCTTATTACCAATCACGAGTTCGTCAGCGAGGACAGGCGGCGTCTCGCGGAGAATCCCTCCGGGGAGAGGGCGAAGTGTAATTGTCGGACACCCTGAGATTTTACCATGACTGTGCCGCAAGGAATCAGTCCCCGTCTATAATCTCCCGGCCCCGGCCCGGAATCCCTCGACTGTTGGCGGGCAGGGAGGGCGGTGGATTTTTCCACTGCCCTCCCTGCTCACGTCTCGACCGAAATTCAGAGTCAATCCTCAAGCCACGCTTTCTGAAAAGGGCATTGTTCTCCCGATAGGCGAATCCGTTTGCCTTTTGTTGTAGTTCGGCAACTACGATTTCTCGACTTACCCTGTGACTGCGGACGGCGACCGCTTTATGGGTATGGTGAGTGAAGCGCGCTTGCGGCGCACGATGGCCGAAGGTAAGGGCCACGTCCACGTGCAGGAGCTTGCCGGTCAAGGCGACTGCGTGTTCCCGGACCAGCCGCTGGTGCGCGCGGTCGTACACATGAACCAGTCGAAGGTGCGGCAGTTGGCAGTGCTGAAGCGCGGAGACGACAAGAGGCTGATCGGGCTGTTGACGATGAGCGATATCGTGAGCGCGCAGGCGCGCGCAGCCCTCATCGCGGGCGAAGCCGAGAAGACGATGGCTCCCGGCTTCGGCGGACTCGAAGAGACAGTCAAGTAAGTTTTTACGCCTCCTGCCCTGTTTGAGCGTTCAATCCCTTAGAACGCTGGCAGAAACAACGGGCAAACGGCTATCGCCTCCAGTATCGAGCACGATTTAAGGCTCCCCGACGTTGGTCAGCTTCGCTTCACTTAATTGTTCCTGAGTTATTACCGTCTGCCTCACTAAATCCGCCCGGCGCTCGGCCTCCTGCGCGCGGGCGAGAAACTTCTCGGCGGTGTCGCCGTTTTCACTTTCGGTGAGGTGCTCCGCCATGTGGCGCAAGAGCAGCGCGCTCTCTTCGATGGAACGAATCGCGTTCCACAGAGAATCCTCGACGCCTTCGGTAATCTCCGACAGGAGGCTGTCAACCGAATAGGCGTGGCCCGTGTGGCAGCGGAAGCGGACGCGCTTCTCTTCCTTCAACTGCAAGAGCACGCCGTGACACTCGGGGCAGGCGTAGTTGGACGGCTCGCCCAGCTTGAACACGCCAGCGTCGAGGGCCTTATCCTCCATGGCGATCCTGACTTCGATCTCCATCTCTTCGGGCACTTCGAATGCTCCTTCCTCTTCGACGGCCGCGCCGGTCAAGCGGACCAGCAGGGGCGCGATCTCGTCCGCGGGCACGCAATAATCCACGCTCACCTGCCTCATCGCGCTGCGGGGCATCGAAGGGGCTAAGGCGTCGAGAGGGTCTTGCACGACGGTCGTCCCGCCGAGTTGCTTGACCGCCCAGAGGCCCGCCGTGCCGTCGTCCAGGTAGCCCGTCAGAACCACCCCGACGACGCGCGGGCCGTAAACCTGCGCCGCCGAGCGGAACAGGGGGTCCACGGCCGGGCGGAAGCGGTTCTCCTTCGGCCCGCGCGTGAGGCGGACGCGGTTGGGTTCAATAACCAGGTGCCGGTCCGGGGGCGCGACGTAGATGCGGCCCGGCTGAATCCGTTCCCCGTCCACGGCGTTCGCCGCAGAGAGCACCCCGGCGCGGTCGAGGATGTCGGCCAGAATGCCGGGCGAATAAGGCGCGACGTGCAGCACGACGAAGACGGAGGCCGGGAACTCTGCCGGCAACCCGCCCGCTATCGTCCTGAGAGCCTCGATGCCGCCCACGGAAGCCCCGATGACGACGATGTTCTTTGTAGGCACTTAAAGCCCTCCTTGCATCAAGACCCCGTGCGGCTGTCGAAAAATATCTGAGCTTCAACCGTGGCGTGGGAATTGATGAGTGCTTTATAACACACGAGGCGACAAATGACTCGGCGAATGATACTCTATCAACACAACGAGCCGGGGTTACACTACACCCCTTATCTGACCGACGCCAGCCGCCTTTGAAAAACAAGAACTGAAGAAGATGAGGCGGGCGTCCCGAGCTTTTACTTTCGAGCACGGCGGCGGTGGAATCTGATTTTAATATCCATGAATAAGAGGAATTTTTTAAGATGAGCGGCGCTTTTGAAAGCAAAGAGGCGAGCGGCGCGGACCCGACGAGTCGGCCGGCGGGCGAGGACTTTCTGGTCGTCGGCCTCGGCGCTTCGGCCGGCGGCATCAAGGCTTTTAAGGATTTCTTCGCGCACGTACCCAGCGATAGCGGCATGGCCTACGTCGTCATCCTGCACCTCTCGCCCGAACACGAGAGCCACCTCGCGGAGGTCTTGCAGGTCGCAACCTCGATGCCGGTCACGCAGGTGCGCGGCCCCGTCCAAATCGAGCCGGACCACGTTTACGTCATTCCGCCGAACAAGAGCCTGGCGATGAACGACGGGCAACTGGCGCTCTCCGAAGTCAAGCGCGTCGAGGAGCGCAGAGCGCCCGTGGACATCTTCTTTCGCACGCTCGCCGAGTCGAAGACCTCGCGCGCTGTCAGCGTCGTGCTGTCGGGCACGGGCTCCGACGGCTCGATGGGCATGAAGAGGGTCAAGGAGATGGGCGGTGCCTGCCTCGTGCAGGACCCGAAGGAGGCCGAATACTCGGACATGCCGCTCAACTCGATTGCGACGGGGCTGGTTGACTACGTGCTGCCGGCCGCGCAGATTCCGCGCAAGATCATCGCCTACAAGGAGGGCGTCGAGCGGACCCGCATCGTTTCCGGGGCGCTCGAACGCCCCGAGACGGACGAGCAGGCGCTCCGCCAAATCTTCACGCAGTTGAGGGTGCGCACCGGGCACGACTTCTCGAACTACAAGCGCGCGACCGTGCTGCGGCGCATCGAGCGGCGCATCCACGTCCACGAGTTGCCGGACCTGCAAGCCTACGCGGGCCTGATGCGCGAGAGCCCGCACGAGGCGCAGGCGCTCCTCAAAGACCTGCTCATCAGCGTGACCAATTTCTTCCGCGATTGCGAAGCCTTCGAGGCGCTCGAACGGGGCTTCCTTCGCAGGCTCTTCGAGGGCAAGGGGACGGACGACCAGGTGCGGGTCTGGGTGGCGGGCTGCGCGACCGGCGAAGAAGCCTACACGATGGCGATGATGCTCTGCGAGTTCGCGGAGACTCTGACGGGCGCGCCGGCCGTGCAGGTCTTCGCCACGGACATAGACGAGCAGGCCATCACGACGGCGCGCGACGGCTTCTACACGGAGACGGACGTGGCGGACATCTCGCCCGAGCGGCTGCGCCGCTTCTTCGCCAGGGAGCTGAACGGCGGCTACCGCGTCCGCCGCGAGCTGCGCGAGATGGTGCTCTTCGCACACCACAACCTCATCAAAGACCCGCCCTTCTCGCACCTCGATCTGGTCTCGTGCCGCAACCTTCTCATCTACCTCAACCGCGCGGCGCAGGAGCGCGTCATGCAGGTGCTCCACTTCGCCCTCAACCCCGGCGGCTTCCTCTTCCTCGGCCAGTCGGAATCCGTCGAGGGCTCGGCCGAACTATTCCTGCCCGTCGATAAGGAGGCGCACGTTTACCAGAGCCGGACGACGCCCGTGCGGCTGCCGCTGCCCGTCAGCGACCAGTCGCTCTCCTGGCGCGTCGCGGACCTGCGCCAGAGGGAGGAGCGCACGCAGGATGAGGCGCGCGCCATTGAGCGACTCTCCTACGCGGACCTGCACCAGCGCCTCGTCGAGCAGTACGCGCCGCCCTCGGTCGTCGTCAACGAGGAGTATGACCTCATGCACCTCTCGGAGCGCGCCGGGCGCTACATGCAGGTCGCGGGCGGCGAGCCCTCGCGCAACCTGCTCAAGCTGGTGCGCCCGGAAATCCGCCTGGAGCTGCGCACGGCGCTCTACCAGGCCGTGCAGAACCGCGCGAGCGTCGAGGCGCGCGCCGTCCCCGTGCAGCTCGAAGGCGGCACGCGCCTCGTCAACCTGCTCGTGCGCCCGGTCTTCAGCGAGGGCGACGACGCGCGCGGCTTCATCCTCGTCGTCTTCGAGGACGCGGGCGAGGGCGCGGAGGGCGCGGCCGCGGAGGCCGAAGCGGTCATCGCCGCGGAGCCCGCGGCACGCCAGCTCGAAGACGAGCTGGTGCGGATCAAGGCGCAGTTGCGCGCGACGGTCGAGCAGTACGAGACGCAGGCCGAAGAGTTGAAGGCGTCGAACGAAGAGTTGCAGGCGATGAACGAGGAGTTACGCTCGACGGCCGAAGAATTGGAGACCTCAAAGGAGGAGCTGCAATCGGTCAACGAAGAGTTGACGACGGTCAACCAGGAGTTGAAGATCAAGATCGAGGAACTCAGTCAGGCCAACGACGACTTCAGGAACCTGATGAACTCGACCGACATCGGCACGATCTTCCTCGACCGCGCGCTGCGCCTCAAACTCTTCACGCCGCGCGCCCGCGACATCTTCAACCTGATTCCGGCCGACGTGGGCCGCCCGCTCTCCGACATCACGGCCCACCTCGCGGACGCCGACCTGCTCGCGGACCTCGAACACGTCCTCACCAGCCTGCAACCCATCCAGCGCGAAGTCGAGACGCGCGAAGGCCGCTGGTATCTGATGAACGTTCTGCCCTACCGCACGGCGGAAGACCGCATCGAGGGCCTCATCGTCACGTTCCTGGACATCACCGGGCGCAAGCAGGCGGAAGGACGGTTGCGGGCGAGCGAAGAACGCCTGCGCCTGCTCATCGAGAGCGTCACGGACTACTCGATCATCATTCAGGATTTAGACGGGCTCATCGAAGTCTGGAATCCGGGCGCGGAGCGCATGTTCGGCTACACCTGGGCGGAGGCCGTCGGCCAATCCATCGAACTCATCTTCACGCCCGAAGACCGTGCGCAGGGCGCGCACCTCGAAGAGATGAGGCGGGCGGGCGAGGAAGGGCGCGCGGCCGACGAACGCTGGCACATGCGCAAGGACGGCTCGCGCTTCTACGTGAGCGGCGTGCTGACGCTCTTGCGCGACGGCGCGGCGACCGGCTACGCCAAGATCGCGCGCGACCTCACCGAGAGCAAGCGCACCGAAGAAGAGTTGCTCCGCGCGCACGAGGAGCTGGAGCGGAGGGTCGAAGAGCGGACGAGTGAGCTGGCGGAAGCCAACGAGGCGCTGCGGGTCGAAAACACCGAGCGCAGGCGAATCGAAAGAGCGCGCCTGCAACTGCTCAGGCAGCTCATCCGCGTGCAGGACGACGAGCGCCGCCGCATCGCGCGCGACATCCACGACCACCTCGGCCAACAGTCAACCGCGCTCCGCCTCAAGCTCGAAGCACTCAAAATTCTGTGCGCCAGGTACGAGGAGTTGTGCGAGCCGCTTGAGCAGACGCAGGCGGTCGCCGCGCGCCTCGATGCGGACGTGGATTTCCTCGCGTGGGAGTTGAGGCCCGCCGCGCTCGACGACCTCGGGCTGGCGACGGCCCTCGGCAACTTCGTCAAGGAGTGGTCGAAGCATTACGGCATCCCCGCGGAATTTCACACTACGGGCATGGACAGTGCGCGGCCGTCGCCGGAGATCGAAGTCAACCTCTACCGCATCGCGCAGGAGGCGCTCAACAACACCTACAAGCACGCGCGGGCCGGCCGCGTGGACGTGCTCCTTGAGCGCCGCGACCACTCGGTCGTGCTCATCGTCGAAGACGACGGCGTCGGCTTCGACCCGAACTATAAAGGGCAGACCGACAGGGGGCTCGGCCTCCTGGGCATGGGCGAGCGCGCGGCCCTCGTCGGCGGCATGCTTGAGATCGAGTCAGCGCCGGATGAGGGCGCGACCGTATTCGCCCGCGTCCCGCTCTTGTTCCAGGAGGAAGGTGACGGCGAGGGATGAGCAGGCTGCGCATTCTCCTCGCCGACGACCATGAGACGGTGCGCGAAGGCTTGAAATTGATCGTCGAGGCGCAAACCGACATGGAGGTCGTGGACTGCGTGGGCGACGGCCGCGCCGCGGTCGCACGCGCACAGGAACTCCTGCCCGACGTGGTCGTGATGGACGTTTCCATGCCGCAGCTCAACGGCCTGAAGGCGACGGAGAAACTGAAAGCTTTATGCCCGCAGGTCAAAGTCCTGGCGCTGACGCGCCACACGGACGACGGCTACCTGCAACAGCTCCTGCGCGCCGGGGCTTCCGGCTACGTGCTCAAGCAGAGCCCGCCCGCGGAATTGCTCCACGCTATCCGCGCTGTCGCCGCTGGCGGCAAATACCTGGACCCAGCGGTCGCGGGCAAGGTCATCGGAAATTACGCCGGGGAGCGGTCGGCCTCGGTGCGCGTCGCCGCGCACCGAGGCCGCGAGCTTTCAGAGCGCGAAGCGGAAGTCCTGCGGCTCATCGCCTGGGGCCACAGTAACAAAGAGATCGCCGCGCGCGTCGGAATCAGCGTCAAGACCGTCGAGGCACACAAGGCCAACGCGATGAGGCGACTCGGGATGAAGAGCCGCATCGATATCGTGCGCTTCGCGCTCCTCCAGGGCTGGCTCCAGGACACGTAAGAAAAGGCAAAAGGTAAAAGGCAAAAGGAAGGCTGAAACCAGCTTTTATTAAAACTGGTTTGCCCTCACTTTTGCCTTTTACCTTTTGCCTTTCTTATTAGGGATTCTCCCTATCGGCTCTTCGCTTCTTCCCAATAGGCAGAGATTCGCCCTTGTGGGATAGTCAGGCGGTCAACATATAAGAACCGGGCGGCGTGTCACTCGCACCTGAAGTTCGATAGTCTCACGCCCCCACTTGGAGTTGCCGGAGTTCAGCCGGAGAACTGAACCGGACAAGGGGAAAAAGGAGGGTGAGTTTTAACTCACCCTTTTTAACGCCCCGAGTTACTCGCAGCCGTTTACCCCCCGACGAAGAGCGAAGACAGTTCGCTATCCGTGATGATTTCAGGAGCGCACCCCCATGGCTACTTTATTACGTCGCGCAGACGACCGGATAGACGCCCCTGCGGCGCGTTGGCAAGATGCCGGTGTCAAGCCGCTCGTGCTGGTGGTGGAAGACCACGACGACACGCGCTTCATGCTGAGGTACTTGCTGGAGATGTGGGGCTGCCGTGTGGCGATGGCCGAGGACGGTGAGACGGCTGTTCGTGTGGCCGAGAGGACACATCCCGACCTCATCCTGATGGACGCCGGCCTCCCAGGTCTTGACGGCCTGGCGGCCACGCGCCAGATACGCGACACACCCGCGCTCGCGCGCGTGCCGGTCGTCTTTCTTTCCGGCCACGCCGAAGCCCACCTGCGCGCGGCGGCGCTCGAAACGGGCGGGGACGACTATCTCACCAAGCCGTTCGAGGTCAACCAACTGGAGAGTGTTCTTGAAAGACATCTCGAAAGGCGCGGAGCGGTCAGGGCTAAGTAAGTAGGAAAGGATTTTTATGATGAGCACTTCGCTCCTCGACCAACAAAAGCTGTTCGGCCTGTTTGAACTCGACGCGGCAGGGAACGTGCTCTATTCGAGACTGGAGCCGGACGGGGACGGCGACCGCGTCGCGCCGGATGTGGACGGGCGTAATTTCTTCGAGGCGGCCGCGGCGTTCGGGAACGCGGAAGAGCTGCGCCGGCGCGTCAACAACTTCGTTAATAGCGAAGGGCAGGCCGGCCAATTTCACTTATCCTGTCAGTCCGGCGACGGTCCGCTGCTCGTCAAGGTTCTACTGGCGCGCATCAGCGAGCGGTCGGACAGCACACGCACGAAGTCCATCCTCGTGCACATCAGAAAGGTTTGACCCCACGCCCTCCGACCCGCCGGATTTAACTCGACCCTATTTTGTGAAACGGAGACGGTAATGATGAATACACCTGAGACCAATAATGACATCACGCCCCGAGACGCCGGCCTCAGATACCGCGGCGCAGATACGGCCGTCGGAGTTCGCCCGGCGGCGCAGGGGTCATCAGGCATGCACCGCGCGCGTAAGCCTATTAAGCCAATCCCGTTCAGCGGCCTCCTGACCAACAAGCTGCTGACGGCGCTGCCCGGCGAGGATTTCGCGCGCCTGCTTCCGCATCTCGAACCCGTCTCGCTCTCTTGCGGCGAAGACCTCTACGGTTTCGGGGAAGAGGTCTGTGACGTTTACTTCCCCGAGACTGCCGTCATCTCTCACCTGCACGGTTTGGAGGACGGCAGCACGGTCGAAGCCGCCATGGTCGGCCAGGAAGGTCTGACCGGACTCTCCGCCATCTTCGCCTCCCCCGCGCCGGTGCATTGGACTCAGACTCTCATCACCGGCACCGCCCTCAGAATGAGCGCGGAGGTTCTCAGGCGCGAGTTCGAGCGCGGCCGGGCCGTGCAGCGCATTCTCCTCGGCTACGCGAGCGCGCGCCTCGCGCAGCTCTCCCAAAGGGCCGTCTGCAACGGCCGCCACACGGTGGGCGAGCGCCTGTGCAGTTGGCTGCTGATGATTCATGACCGCATCGGGGGCGACGAGTTGCCGCTCACCCACGAGCAGATCGCCCGCCACCTCGGCACGCGCCGCGCGGGCATCACGGACGCGGCGACCACCCTCCGCGAAAGGCAAGTCCTTAACGGCGGTCGCGGCCAGATTCGTATCCTTGACCGGCAGGCGCTGGAGACGAGCGCCTGTGAATGCTACCGCACGCTCAGCAAACAGAGTCTCACGACGTTGCAGCCATAATAATCATGTTCGGCACAACTCAACCCTTAGACGAAAACCGGCTGCTCGCCGTGTTGCCGCGTGAGGAGTACGAAAAGCTCGTGCCTCATCTGGAGCCCGCCGCGCTCGGCCTCGGCCAGGTTCTTTTCAGGCCGGACGAGCAGATTCAATATGTTCACTTCCTCACGACGGCGGTCGTTTCTCTCCTCACCGATTTGGAAGATGGCACGGGGATGGAGGTGGGGCTGGTGGGCCGCGAGGGGCTGGTCGGCGTCTCCGCCATCCTGGGCGGAAGCGAGACCAAGATAGCCACCGTGCAGGCTCCGGGCATGAGCCACAGGCTGCGCGCCGAAAAACTTCAGGAAGAGTTCGGCAGGGGCGGGCCGCTGCAACGCGCGCTCCTGCGCTACACCCACGCGCTGATGACACAAATCTCGCAGTCCGTAGTGTGCAACGCCCGCCACCACGTCGAGGGGCGGCTGGCCCGCTGGCTGCTCATGTTCCACGACCGCGTCCGCGACGACGAGTTCGAGCTGACCCAAGAGTTCATGGCGGACATGCTGGGCGTGCGCCGCGCCAGCATCAGTGAGATTGCGGGCAAGCTCCAGGTGATGGGACTGATTCAGTACCGGCACGGCCACTTCACAATTCGTGACCGGAAAGGGCTGGAAGAGTTAGTCTGCGAGTGCTACCACGTCATCAAAGAGAAGTTTGACGACTTCCTACCTGAGCAAGACTAATCTGGACACTCACACGACCGAAGTGCGGCCATGTTGACGCTGATCGAGAACGGGGAAATCTATGACCCGGAGCCGAGAGGACGCGGCTCCGTTTTAGTCGTCGGGGGCCGCATCGCGCGTCTCGGTGAGGTGAGCGGTCGCGCGGTCGAGGCACTGGGGCTCGAATCCGAGATCATTGACGCGGCCGATTGCCTCGTCGTTCCAGGCTTCATCGACCCGCACGAGCACCTAGCGGGCGGGAGCGGCGAGCGAGGGTTCAGCACCCAGACGCCCGAGATTCGCCTCGAAGAACTCGTCAGCGCGGGGATCACGACCGTAGTCGGCTGCCTCGGCGTTGACACGACGACGAGGACGATGCCGGGGCTCCTGGCGCGCGCGAAGGCGCTCCGCGAAGAAGGGCTGACGGCTTTCATCTACACGGGCGGCTACAACGTGCCTCCGACCACGCTGACCGGGTCCGTCCGCGACGACATCCTGTTCGTCGCGGAGGTGATCGGGGCCGGGGAGGTCGCCGTCTCCGACCTGCGCGCGACGGAGCCGGCGGCGCGCGAGTTGGCGAGGCTCGTCTCGGACGCTTACGTCGGCGGGCTGCTGACGAAGAAAGCCGGGGTCACACACTTTCACGTCGGCGATGGGAAGAGGCGGCTGGAGCCTCTACGCACGCTGCTGGACGAATACGAGGTCGAGCCGTCCTGGCTCTATCCGACGCACGTCGAGCGAAATCGTGCGCTCATGGAGGAGGCGATAGAGCTGACCAGGCGGGGAGTCACAGTTGACGTTGACACCGTCGAAGAGGATTTGGCGAAGTGGCTCAAATTCTATCTCGACTGCGGCGGCGATGCGGCCCGACTGACGACCTCTTCCGACGCCTCCATCAAGAGCCCCCTCACCCTCTCTGAGCAGATACGCGATTGCGTCGTCAATCACCGCTTCCCCCTTGAGCTGGTGCTGCGGCTCGTGACTTCAAACACGGCCAGGGTTCTCAAGCTCGACAGGAAAGGGAGACTGGCCGCGGGGATGGACGCGGACGTGCTCGTGCTGCGCAAAGGCTCGCTCGAAATCAGAGAAGTGATCGCGGGCGGGCGGCGCATGATGAGGGACGGCCGGGTGGTCGTGAGCGAGAAGTTTCTGGAAGACAGTAACCGGATGATTTCAGTTTCGGGTAACAAAAGTGGCGGGGAGTAAGACTGCTCATTTGAGGGCGACGGCATCAGTCCAGTTTCCCGGTTCGGAAATCGCCCAAGTGGTAAATGTACTGAACCGGACGGACAGCCACGCCGCGCCCGCGCAAAATGTTCGCACACGAAACATGAAGGGACGGGTATGAAAGTAAACGGGGCGAAGGGCAAGCTGGTCATCATCGGCGGCGGGGAGGACAAGGAAGGCGATTGTGCCATTCTCAAGGAGTTCGTCCGGCTCGCCGGCAAGGCCAAAGCCCGCGTCGTCATCATGACCGTGGCGACGGACGAGCCGGAAGAGTCGGGTGCCGAATACAAGAAAGTGTTCAAGAAGCTGGGAGCCGAAGATGTCCACGCCGTTGACGTGTCTACCCGGAAGGACGCGCACGACGAGAAGGCTTTGAAGGTTATCGAGCACGCGACCGGCATCTTTTTCACGGGCGGCGATCAGATTCACATCACGAGTCTGCTCGGCGGGACCGAGATGCAGGAGTTGATCCGCAGGAGGTACGAAGAAGGGGCGGTGTTGGGCGGGACCAGCGCGGGCGCGGCCATGATGTCGAATTCGATGATCATCCGCGGGGACTCGAATTGTAACCCGCGCTTCGGCGGGATGGAGATCGGCCCCGGCATGGACTTCCTCCCGGACACGATGATCGACACGCACTTCTCACAGCGCGGGCGCATCGGGCGTCTGCTGACGGCCATCGCCCACTACCCGCAGGACATCGGCTTCGGCATCGACGAGAACACGGCGCTCGTCGTCAGCGATCACCAGTTGGAAGTCATCGGCCAGAACTCCGTCACGGTCATTGACGCAGGCCGCATCACTTACACGAATCTGCCCGACCTCGAAAGAGACCAGGCGCTGACGCTCCACGGCGTGCAGATTCACGTCCTCTCGGCGGGGCATAAATTTGATTTAGCAGAACGAGCGCCGATTGACGAGACGGCCACAGCGGAGAAAGGCAAGACGGCCGCGGCGGAGAAAGCGAAGGAGAACTAAGCGCACGGTTTTTCAATCGAGCGAACAAGGGGTGGGAATCATGAGAATCGAAACTATCAGAACTCTCGCGGGACCGAACGTCTACAGTCATCGACCCGTCTTAATAATGCGGCTCGACCTCGAAGACCTGGCCGACAGGGAAAGCCTTGAGGTCTCGGGGTTCAACGAGCGCCTCGTTGCGCTCCTGCCCGGTCTGCAAGCTCATCACTGCGCGAAAGGCCGCCCCGGCGGTTTCGTCGAACGTCTTCAGACGGGCACTTACTTCTCCCACGTCACCGAACACGTCGCACTCGAATTGTCGGAGGCGGCGGGCATCCCCGCTTTCTTCGGCAAGGCGAGGCACGCGGGCACCCCCGGCCTCTACAATATTATCGTCGAGTACAAGTCTGAAGAAGGAATGCGTTACCTGCTGCGGACGGCCGTCGAACTCGTCGAGGCTTTAATCAAGGACAAAGAGTTCCCACTTGAGGAAAGGCTGGAGGCGGCCCGTCACGTCGTCACCGACTTTGAACTCGGCCCCAGCACACGCTCAATCGTGGATGCGGCCACGAGGCGCGGCATCCCGTGGTGGCGCGTCGGCGAGGACAGTTTCGTGCAGCTCGGCTACGGCAAGAATCGCCGCTTCATACAGGCGGCGATGTGCGAGGGGACGAGCGCCATCGCGGTCGAGACCGCCGGGGACAAAGAATTCACCAAGCTTCTCCTGCGGCAGGTTTCCATCCCCGTGCCGCGCGGCGAAGTCGTCCGCACCGAAGAGGCCGCGGTTGACGCGCTCGACCACATCGGCGTGCCGTGCGTCGTCAAACCTCTCGACGGGCGTCAGGGCAAGGGCGTCTCGCTCAACATCTCCACGCCCGAGCAGATGAAGCAAGCCTTCTCGGTCGCGCGCGAGTTTTCAGAAAAGGTGCTGGTCGAAGAGTTGTTCGTCGGGAAGAATTATCGCGTGCTCGTCGTCGGTAACAGAATGGTCGCCGCCAGCGAGCGCATGCCGGCGCACGTCGTCGGGGACGGCCGGCGCACGATAGCCGAGTTGATCGAGACCGCTAACCGGGACCCGATGCGCGGGCTCGGGCACGAGAAGCCGCTCACGCAGATCAGGGTTGACGAGATCATGACCGCTTACCTGTGCAAAGCCGGCTTGAGTCTCAGTGACGTACCGCCCGCTGGTGAGACCGTCCTCCTGCGCGAAAGCATCAACCTCTCGACCGGGGGCACGGCGAAAGACGTGACCGACATCGTGCACGAGGAAGTGGAGGAGATGTGCGAGCGGGCGGCGCGCGTCGTCGGATTGGACATCTGCGGGATTGACCTGGTCCTAAGAGACATCAGCGCGCCCGTCGAGCACAGCGGCCCCGGCAAACCCGGCGGCGGAATCATCGAACTCAACGCCGCGCCGGGCCTGCGGATGCACCTCTATCCGAGCGAAGGCAAGCCGCGCGACGTGGGCGGCGCAATCATCGAGATGCTTTACCCGGCGGGCGGTGACGGGCGCATCCCCGTCATCTCCGTCACCGGCACGAACGGTAAGACCACCGTCACCCGAATGATCGGCCACGTCCTCGCGCAAGCGGGACGCACCGTCGGGATGACGACGACGGACGGCATCTACCTCAAGGGTAAACGAATCGTCGAAGGCGACACGACGGGGCCGCACTCGGCGAGAACCGTCTTGTCCGATCCGGCCGTCGAAGTCGCCGTGTTGGAGACGGCCAGGGGCGGCATCGTCCGGCGGGGCCTCGGCTACGACTGGTCGGACGTGGGCGTCCTGACCAACATCGGCCCGGACCACATCGGCCAGGACGGCATCGAGAGCGTGGAAGACATCGTCAACATCAAAGCCCTCGTGGCTGAGCGCGTCCGCGCCGGCGGCACCCTCGTCCTCAACGCGGACGACGAACACCTCGCGCGCCTGACCGAGCTGCGCCGCGTGCGCGAGCCCGAAAGAAAGCTCGCCTACTTCTCTCTCGACGGAAACAGCCCGCTGCTTTCGAGTCACGTCGCCGTCGGCGGGACCGGCTACTACCTGAAAGACGGGTGGGTCGTCGAGGCCGCCGGGAATGTGGCGCATCTCTTCATCCAGGTCTCCGATATTCCGGCGACGATGAACGGCACCGCCGAATTTCAGGTGGCTAACTTGATGGCCGCCGCCGCGGCCGCCCGCGCCTACGGCCTGTCGCGGGAGGAGGTCGCCGCGGCGATGAAGAGTTTCAGGAGCGACGACGACAATCCGGGCAGGGCCAATCTCTACCGTGTGAAGAACGGCTACGTGATGGTTGACTACGGGCACAACCCGGACGCTTTCGCGGCGGTCTGCCGGACGGCCGCTAAGTGGAGCGAGAGAAGAGTGACTGGCATCATCGGCGTGCCGGGCGACCGCGACGACAGTGTCATCGAGCAGGCGGGCAGGGCGGCGGCCCGCGGCTTTCACCGTATCATCATCAAGGAGGATCAGAACCTCAGGGGACGCCGGAAAGGCGAAGTCGCAGAGCTTCTCTGTCAGGCCGTGCACGCGGAAGCGCCGGCCACCGAATGTCTGATCGTATTCGATGAAATCGACGCGCTGTCTCGTGAGCTTCAGGGGATGGGCGACGGGCAGGTGGTCGTTATCTTCTACGACAAGCTCGGTCCCGTTATGGAGGTGCTTGAAGGGTACGGCGCGCGGCCGGTCACAACCATCGTGGATGACGAGAAGCGGGAAGTTGAATCACACGCCTTCGTGATGAACGGCTGATTAAGCCTCGCCATCTGGCGGCAACAACGGGGGAGATCGCCAGCACCAATACGCTCCCACGAGTAGCCCAGAACGAGGCGTCCCGGTAGAAGCTCGAATCCGAGAGTCAACACGAGCCGGAGCAGGCCCACGCCGAGCGACTGTGCGCACGACTCCTTCGCTATGAAGACTGCATCAAGCGGTTTTACGTCCATAAATGCCGCTAGTCCGAACGCGGTAAATCGCAATATTGCTCAGGCGATGCCAGGCACCGATCTCGGTCTTATTGTGGACAAGCGGACGAAGAACCACATTAACGGGATTGAAGGCTTTTGGGACTCTAGAGCCTTACCTAATATTCAATCTATTCTAAAATTCCGCAAGAATTGGCGAGTTACAATAATTTTAGTTTGTAGCTCATTTGAAAGCGCAGAACGAAAAAGATTGAAGGTGGAAATCAATGTGGAAACAAGAGCATCGCTTGACACAATCCGAGGCTCTTTGCTACTTTAAGCCCTCGTTTTCAGAGGCTTTGAAAGCGATTGTAGGCGCGTAGCTCAGGGGTAGAGCACTACCTTGACACGGTAGGGGTCTGCGGTTCAAATCCGCACGCGCCTACCATTTTTGTGCCTTGTCGTTGCAACATCTAGCCCGCCTTCACTTCCTTGACTTCTGCCTCATTTTCAGCCTGAGTTGCTCGGCTCCTGCTCGAATATGTACTCGACAGGCGGGTATTCGAGGGAATCCACGGCCTTTCTCATCGCGTCCGAGGTAGGAGGTTCTCTATACGGGTGCCGGTGCAGGCGGAGAGATATTTGAAGACTTCTGTTGACGGGTGGCTCTTTTTCCGCTTATAAAAGATGTGCGCCGTCGTACCTCAAAGCGGCCTGCCGAACTCGTCAATAAAGCCTCATCAAAGGAGAAAAACAGATGTTTCCCTCGCGTCTCACCAAGCAAGTCACAGGACTGCTTCTCTCAATAGCGGTCCTTCTGAATTGTTTCGCCCAGTCAGCTTATTCCGCACCGCCGATGCCGACGGCCCAAGCCGACATGGTGATCTATGCCGGCGCGCTGCCGAGTGCGATTGCGTCCGGCGGCACGATCAACCTCAACAGCACCGTCTACAACTACGGCCCCGATCAGGCCATTGGCGCAACCCTCACGACGACGCTCCCGCCCGACGTGGAGGTCAATACGGCGAGCACGCCCGCTGGCTCCTGCACCATCACGCCCTTGACCGGCGGCAGCACGACCGTCACCTGCTCTCTCGGAGACATGAACACCTACGAGGCGCAGACGGCCACCATCAACGCTACGGTTAATGCCGCCGACGGGACGAATTTGCAGCTCAGCCTGACTGCCAGCAGTACGTTGCCTGATCCGGTCGCGGATAACAATACGGCGAATGTCATTGTCCTGGTTCGCGCGTCCACATCCGGCCCAGGTGGTCAGCTTGCCTTCGTCAGCTACAGGGATGGCGACGCTGAAATCTATCTCACGGACGCGGACGGCAGCGGGGTCGTAAATTTGACGAATAATCCGGCCTACGACTGGGAGCCGGCGTGGTCGCCGGACGGCACGAAGATCGTCTTCAACAGCGACCGCAGCGGCGCGGAAGAAGTCTGGTTGATGGATGCCGATGGCGGCAATCCGACCCGCCTGACCACCAGTGGCTCGAACGGCGTCAACTTCGCCTGGTCTCCGGATGGCACGCAGATCGCCTGGCAGAATTGGGACAGCAGTACGGGTAATTACGACATCTGCGTCATCAACGCCGACGGCACAGGCTTCAGCAATCTCAACAATGATGCGGAAGATCAGGACAAGCCCCAGTGGTCGCCTGACGGAACGCAGATTCTGTATGAAGACTACGGTGACAGCTACGTCTCGGAAGTCTTCGTGATGAATGCGGACGGCAGTGGGAAGACGAATCTGACCAACACTGCGGACGCAAGCGACTTCGCGCCTGTCTGGTCGCCCGATGGTACGCAGATAGCTTTCAGCAGAAGCGACGACTATCAGGGCATCTACGTGATGGATGCCGACGGGAGCAATCAGGTTAATCTCACAGAGACGGACTATGACGGCTACCCGTCCTGGTCGCCCGACGGCACGCAGATCGCCTTCTTACGCTTCACGAACTCCACGGACATGATCTATGTCATGAACGCGGACGGCAGCAATCAGTCGCCCGCATTCACAGATAACGTCAACGGCGGCACTAAAGTGGAATGGTCGCCGGACGGATCAGGAGTAGTGTTCGACACCTACGTGGACGGCAACAGTGAAATCTACGTGGTGAACTCGGACGGGGGCGGTCTGACGAATGTCACCAACGACGGAGACTATGACTTCGAGGCCAGGTGGCGGCCGACCGGCACAACGTCCCCGTAGGCGGTCACATCCCAAGCAACCTGGGCGCTCGACTGCCGAGGCTCGCGCCGCGTAGAAGAATTTTGCCTGACTGTCTCTATCGTCTTTACCCTGGATAGTGGTATTCTCTAGCCATCTTCGATTGACGGGCGAGAAAGGCACAAATATATTTCCGTCAGTCCTATTCTCCCATAGTCCTCGCTTCACGAAGGAGGCCGCAGATGACAAACCGAGAGCAGCTTGCCGACGCTCAACTCCTCAAAAAAGATGTGCAGTTGAACCCCGAGCAGGAAAAGGCGATTGAAGAGCTGACGGCGGAAGAAGTCGCCATCCTGATGTCGATAAAGAATAAGACCGCGGACAGGTTTCCACCGGAATCCCTAGTCTCGCCCATCGCCCACCATCATTGATTCGCCGGCTCGGCCGCGCTGCCAGCCTTTAAGTGTCCTGTCGCTCATGCCGACTTGCAGTAGGCGAGCGACAGATATTGCTGTCCTTCCTTTATCATAAGAGACTGATCGACGAATCTGTCCAGAGCGTCCTTAAGTCGTATTTCATCCGGCGGCACCGGCGAAGTTTTGGGCCACGAGTTATGTATCTGATTCATGGTCCTGGCTTCGTCGCACGCCAGGTAGACTAACCTTGAGTAGTCGTCAAGGATGATCAGCGGCTCTTTAGCGCACGGGCGGAAGTCCCAGACGAGCAGTTGCGTCCCCTGATCCATAAAAAAGAGTTCGCTCCGCTCGTATGTTTTTTTCCAGTTCTCGATTTCGGCTGATAAGCCTTTGGTAGTTGACCTCTCGATGGCGAGGTTCTCATATTCGGGTACGAAAAAATAAGCGAGGTTGTAGACGGTCTGTGGGGCAAAAGGGTAAACGTACCCGTAAGCAGGATAAGGGGTGAGGCTGCTGAATCCCAGCTCCTTGTGCGTGTTAAAATTCGGGCTGAAACGGTCAATTCTGATGTTGCCTGCGCCGACCGGCGGGGGCAGGTGCGTGATCAGCGGAATCAGTTCCAACATCTTCTCATAATCTTCGGGCGATTCTCCGGGGAATCCCCAAATGATGTTGTAAACGACCCTCAGCTTCAACTCCGCGCACCACTTGAGAAACTGAATATTCTGGAGGGCCGAAACGCCCTTTTTCATTATCTTGAGCATGTTGTCGCTAAAGCTCTCAATGCCCGGTTGCATGGTCTTGACCCCGGCCCTGCGCAGTAGTTGGAGCTGGTCTTTTTTGAGGTTCGACTTGACTTCGTAGAACAGGCCGAAATTGTAATCTCCTTCCGCCAGAAGCTTCATCAGGGACTTGAAATACTTCATGTCGAGAATGTTATCTACTGCGTTGAGGTTGTAGCCGGGGTAGCGGCCCGCGAGATAGGTCAGCTCGTCCAGAGCCCGCCCGGCAGACTTGCTGCGGTAAGCCATTGTGGCCCCGTTCAAACCGCAGAACGTGCAGTGAAGTTTCTCCCCCCACCAACACCCACGCGAGGTTTCAAAAAGCACGGTCGGCCCCTCTGGCAGCTTTAGTGAGCTGGCTTGGAGTTGTTCGAAATAATCGTCGTAATCGGGAACAGGCAGCTTATCCAAATCCTCGACCGGCGGAGTGTTCTGCGGTAGTTGATCCGCCAGCGGCAGAACCCGCAGGTGACGGTTATAGACGCCTGGGAGCGCCCGAATAGGTTTCGACGCCAGGATTGACTGGACGATTTCGGGAAAGACGAGGTCTCCCTCACCGGACACCAGCACGTCTATAAAGTCGAATTGACGAAACGTTTCAGCTCCCATTACCCCTTCGCAATTCGACCCGCCGAAGATGATGAAACAATCAGGCCGGTGCGATTTAATCCGCTTGGCAAGGGAGAGAGCGGCGGCGTGCTGCTCGAACATGCTGGTGAAGCCGACGATCCTCGGCCGAAGGACGAGGACGGCTTCCAAACATTGATCGAGGAAGTCCTCGACCCTGGCCCTGGCCTTCAGGATCGCCGGGATGAGTTTGGCAAGACACTCGTCCGTGTACATCCGTTGGTCTGGATCATCTACGGTCTTAATGCTGAGGACATCTCTCCTATAACCTTCAAGGTCTTTAGTCTTAGGGTGCTGAAACAGCGAGTCAGAGAATATCCATTCCCGGATAAGGTGTTCAGGATGTGTTACCTCCTCGATGAAGGTGTAAGTATCCTGGCCGATCAACTCGGCGAACCGCAAATGAAAGTTGAGCGACGTGGAAGCGACCCCGATCCGCTTCAAGCCGGATTTCAGCAAGCCCAAAGCTAGTGAAGGGGCCGAGAGAATCGTGAACGGCATGTTGACCAGAACTACTTCGTTCCGGGACAAAGCTTCCTGATCAATCTTGTGAGGCATCATGGTGGTTTGACCTCATACTTTCATGACTTCGAGGCGCGAGGTGTGAGCGGCCTCAGCACGGCCTGCAAGGAAGGCCCGTCCTTCAGCCCAGATTAACTGACTCAAGTAGTCTGCCGTAGCGCGGGTCGGAACGTATCTTATCGAAGACGGGGTCAACCTTGATTTTCAGCATATAGGAATCTCGTTGCCTGGTTGCCTTCTCAAGCCACGTGAATGCCTGGTTCTTATCTCCGAGCGCGCTGTAAATTGCGGCGATTGAATAGGACTGCGTGTACCTCTTCCTGGATAGCTGCTCAAGTGTTCTCGCAACCCACCTTGCTTCACTCGCCCTGCCCGACAGGGCATAAACGATGCCGAGCGCCGAAAGGGTGTTGGGGTCCTGCCCCGTCAAGACCATAGCCCTCTGGCTGGCAGCCAGGGCTTCGTCGAACCTCTTCATCTGTGCGTAAGCGATTGCAATGTTATTGTAGAGAAAAGAGGCGTTCGCATTTTCATCGAGTAGTTTCTGATATAGCTCAATCACCCTCTCGTTATCGCGTTGAAAATAATAGATGTCAGAGAGCCGCACATTAAAGAGCAGGGAAAGAGGGTTAAGCTCCAGGGCGCGGTTGATGTAGGCGGTGGCTTGTTTCGTATCTCCTCTGGTCAGGCTGACATAGCAAAGTAGGCTGTTTGCCATAGCGTAATTCGGATTCAACTCAAGGGATCGTTTCAACTCCTTCTCAGCGCCCGGCAGGTCCCAGTAGTAGAGGTAGCGGGTCGCGGCCATAGTGTAGTGCGCTTCCGCGAGGCGGTCATCAATCTCCAGCGCCTTTCGCGCGTTAAGCTCAGCCTGATGGAATGGCTCTTGAGGCGGACGATAATTCGCGCCGAGAACGATGTAGGAATTAGCGAGACCCGCATAGGCCAATGCATATTGAGGATCGACGGCCAGCGCCTCGTTAAAGCACTCAATGCTCTTATCGAGGGCTTCCTCAGTCAGTTGGTTCCAGTAGAACAGACCCTTTAGATACCACTCATACGCATTCCCTGCCCCGCTCTGATCCCTCGTGATAAGGTTCAGCTCTTCAGTGCTCAGACCCAGATTGAACTTGGCCGCAACTGTTCGGGTGATGTCGTTAAGGATGACAGGTAAGTTAGAAACCTTGTGCTGGTATTGGCCGGTCCAAAGCTGAGTTGCCTGGCTCACCTCGATGAGTTCAACGCTGACCTGTAAATCGTCCCCTTGTCGCCTCACTGTTCCGACGACTAATGCCTGCACGCCCAGGTCTCGCGCAATGCTCTTGAGGTCCGCCGATTTCTCTCTGTACTTAAAGGAGGAGCTGCGGGCGATTACTTTAATTCGCGACAGGCGGGAGAATCGTTCAATCAGACTCTCGCTCAACCCATCAGATATATATTCGGTACTCGGATCCCCATTCTCGTTAACAAACGGCAGCACTGCGATTGAAGTAATCGGAGAAGCCTGTATTTCTGGGGCAGAGTAGCCGGAGTATCTCAGTACGAGCAGCGTAATAAAGGCTATGAGCAGGAGCGCGGACAGGCTAAGCCTGGTAGGCTTGGCGACGCTCCGAACATAGGCCGGGATTGACGCGACACTCTTAAACGGTAGCCTCGACTGTTGTTGATTGACGCCGGAGGGGGGAATCGAAGTTGTCCTCTCAGCCCTTGAGCTGACTTCAGGATGGTGCCCTAAAGTTTCTCGATGTTTGAGCCCTTCCGTTAAGTTACAGAGGTCAGCTATCAAGCTCTCCGCGCTTTGGTAACGATCTTCTGCCCCTTTCGCCAGCAACTTCGTGACTACTCGTTCTATTTCCTCAGACATCTCCGGCACCAACAGGCCGAGCGGCGGCGGCTCTGTCTTCAGGATCGCCGCCATTGTGTCGCTGGGCGTATCGGACAAGAAAGGGCTTTTCTGCGCGAGTAATTCATAGAGGACTACACCCAGGCTCCAAAGATCGCTCCGGTGATCGACTTCCAGGCCGCGAGCCTGCTCCGGTGACATGTATGCCGGCGAACCTACTATGATTCCCGCGGCCGTCTCTACGGCGCTGGCCGTTCTTCTATCATCGTGCTGAGACTTCAGCCCGACGGTCGATTTCGCCAGCCCGAAATCCAGCACTTTTACATACCCGTCCCGGTGAATCATTATGTTGTCGGGCTTAACGTCGCGGTGCAACACACCCGTGGAATGAGCAGCCGAGAGCGCCCGAGCGACCTGGATGGTGATGTCGATGGCTTCAAGCGGCTTCAACCGAGCACGCCTGAGGTATTCGCGCAGAGTGACGCCCTCTATGTACTCCATCGCGATGTAGTGCTGGCCGTCCGCTTCACCGACTTCGTAAACGTGGGCGAGATTGGGGTGGGCGATTGATGAGGCCGCCCGCGCCTCGTTCTGAAAGCGGCGGACCCAGTCGGGATGGTCATTGAAGAAGGCCGGCAGCAGCTTTAAGGCCACGTTACGCCCTAACCGCTGATCGAGAGCGAGATAAACCTCCCCCATCCCGCCCAGCCCGATCCTGTTCTTCAGTGCATAATGGCCGATGGTCTTGCCCTCACGCGAGGACACATCACGGACGGCGAGTAGTTGCAGGCCGGTGGTTAACTCGGGCTTGTTTAGAAACTCGCCGCTCTGCTCGTGCGAAGATATTAACGACCTGACTTCATTTATTAAAGACTGATCTTCGCCGCACATGCCGGCGAGGCAGGCTTCCCGCTCGGCACTATCGTACTGTAAAGCGAGATGGAAAACCTCTTCGATTCGCCGCCATCGGCTGTCCCCTGCTGCCGACATATTCTCAGTCCTTACTTTCTAAATTAAATAATAAGCTTCGGAGGCCCGCAAGGGCCGTTTGCCGATAGCCACTTCGCTGATGATAAATTGGGCCATGTCTCTGCGGCTGCGATGTGGCAGCATCCACTCTCAATAATTAGGCTCCTGTTCAATCGCGCGCCGCAGCCAAGCCCTGGCTAACTTCCAGTCCCGCGCTACCGTGGCGGGGGAGACTTTCAGGAAGGCCGCCGTCTCTTCGACGCTCAGCCCCCCGAAGTATCGCAGTTCCACCACCCGGCTCTTTCGCTCGTCGATTGATTCCAGCTTCCTGAGCGCCTCGTCCAGGGCTATCAACTCCTCGGACCTCTCTTCCGACATGACGGCGGCCTCGGACAGCGACACCCTCTCGACTCCTCCTCCCCTCTTGTCGCGGCGGCGGTCGCGCGCGTAATTCAGCAGGATGCGGCGCATAATGCCGGCCGCTATGCCGAAGAAGTGGGCGCGGTTTTGCCAGCGCGTCTCCCGCTGACCGACGAGCTGAATATATGCCTCGTTAACGAGAGCAGTGGTTTGCAGCGTGTGAGCCGGATTCTCCCGGCGCATGTATCTGCCGGCGATGTGGTGCAGCTCCTTCTCGACCAGGGGCATTAGCTTTTCGGGCGCGCTCTGGTCGCCGTCGCCCCAGGCGATGAGTAGCTCGGTAATGTTCCTCGGTGAAAGCAACTATCGTCAGAACCTTTCGACTCGAACCGTCTGAGCAGGGAGGCCGCTGAAGTTAAGACGTAATATAAGGGCTTCATCATATCAAAAGCAAAAAAAATCGGGCCGGAATGACAGGCTTCGCTGCGATTCGGTTCGTTAAAGGGTAGAGGCAAGACACGAGGCATCGGGTAAGTGCGTGTCGGCGGAATCGGGAGCGGTCGGCTTCAGCAGAGTCCGGCCGGATGGATAAATTTCGGAAACTCACCCCGTGCAGCGACATGGGAGGGGGAGTCAGGGTATCTCAACTCCCCCTCCCATCCTCATCGAGAATTGGCGGGCATTCAACGGCCTCGCGGGTGGATTGTTAATGGGGAAATTCTTTCGCAGCCGCTGTGAAAAATAAGAGCGGGCGCGTCAGTCTTGGAGACCTCGCGCCCGCCCCGTTGCGCGGTCACTGTCCTCACCCCAGCGACCGCTGGGCGGAAGGATTCACCAGCCGCCCGGTTGGCCGGAATCTTATACAGGCTTCTTCCCGCTAGTCAACCCGGCGTAAAATCTTCTTCACCCGCCGAAGTCTTCACAGGCCACGTTGACAAGGTTGTTCACTGGTGTCCGGCATAGCCGTGCCGGCTTTTACCGCTTCGCCCAGCAGCGGGTTTTGGAGCGTGTAAAGGTGAAAACCTCCATCCTCTACTTCGACGACGAGCCGGGGCTGCTGAGCATGTTCAGGTGGACGTTCAAGGACGAGTACGACGTGCGGATCGCATCAACCCTCACGGAGGCACGCTCGGTCCTCTCTCGGTGCCCCGATATAATCATCAGCAACTGGAGCATGCCGGAGACCTCCGGCATAGATTTCCTACGCGAGGCGGCCCGAGTTTGCCCTAACAGCTCAAGGGTAATGCTGACCGGCTACAGACAGGTCGGCGACGTGTTCCGCGAGATCACCTCGGGCGTGATCCAGCTATTCATCACCAAGCCCTGGGACGAGACGGACATGCGCGAGGTGCTGGAGCGGGCGACCCTCATGCGCACACGCAAGGGACGGCCGTAGAAGAGTCGGCAGGGGATTGATGGAAGTCGAGTTGCCCTCTTAATCGGTAGGGCCTTCCGTTTCTCTCAGGCTTTGGCCGTTTCGGCGGCCGCCTGCTCCCACTCTTCGTAAAGCTGTTTGAGCCGCTCGTCCGTGCGCCGGTATTCTTCGTTGAGGAGGCGGACGCGCCCGGCGTCGCGCGCGACATCGGGCTGGCCGAGTTGTTCCGATAGCTCGGACAGACGCTTCTCGGCCTCGCCGACCTCTGCCTCGATTGACTGCGAATTGCGCGCGGGCTGTTGTTTGTTCTTCTTGCCCTGAGAAGCCTTCGCCTTCGGGCGAGCGGCAGACGCGGGAGGCTCTTTCGCCTTCGCTGACGGCGGCGTTTGTGCCTGCCCAGCACCGCTCCCCGCGCCGCCGCGCTTCCGCGCCGCCTGCCAATCGTGGTACTCCGTGTAGTCGCCGTCATAATGCTCGGCCCCCCCGGAGCCGTCGAGCGCGAGAATCTGCGTGGCGACGCGGTCCAGGAAGTAGCGGTCGTGACTGATGGTGATGATCGTGCCCTGGTAGGCGTCGAGCGCCTCTTCCAGAGCCTCGCGCGAGGGGATGTCCAGGTGGTTCGTGGGCTCGTCGAGGACGAGCACGTTGACGCGCGAGTAGATCAGCTTGGCGAGCGCGAGGCGGCCCTTCTCGCCGCCCGAGAGGTCGCGGACGTGCTTGTAAACGTCGTCGCCCGTGAAGAGAAACTTGGCGAGGAAGGAGCGCAGCTCGCCGGCCGTCGCCGTCGAGGGCGCGACGCGGCGCAGTTCCATGATGATCTCGTTGCGGTCGTCCAGGTCGTCGAGCTGCTGCGCGTAGTAGCCGACCTGCACCTTCGTGCCCCAGCGGATTTCGCCCGCGAGCGGCTGCAACCTGCCGAGCACGGTCTTGACGAAGGTGGTCTTGCCGGAGCCGTTTGGGCCAATTACGCCCAGGCACTCGCCGCGCCTGAGCGTAAACGTGATGTCACGCGCGAGCAGCTTGCCGGGGTAGCCGACCGCAGCGTCCGCGACTGTTAGAACCTGCGTGCCGGCGCGCTCGATCTCCTGCAAACGGAAATCACCGGAAGACTGGTCGGGCCGCACGGCCTCGACGCGCTCAAGCTTTTCGAGCATCTTGCGGCGCGACTTGGCCTGCTTGGTCTTCTGCCCGGCGAGGTTGCGGCGGATGAACTCTTCCGTCTTGCTAATCAGGTGCCGCTGGTTCTCGTAGGCGCGCTGCTGCGCCTCGCGGCGGACCTCGCGCTCGACGAGGTACGCGGAGTAGTTGCCCGTGTAGCTCGCCGCGCGCCCGTTCTCTAACTCGACGATGCGATTCGAGGTGCGGTCCAGAAAGTAGCGGTCGTGGCTGATGATGACGTAGGCCGAGCTGTACGTGGACAAGAACTCTTCGAGCCATTCGACCGAGTTCACGTCCAGGTGGTTGGTCGGCTCGTCCAGCAGCAGCACGTCTGGCTCGGCGAGCAGGAGGCGCGCGAGGCCGAGGCGGTTCTGCTGCCCGCCGGAGAGTTTCCCGGTCTCCATCGCCCAGGCGTCGCGCTCGAAGCCGAGCCCCTGCAAGATCGCCTCGGCGCGCGCCGCGTACTCGAAGCCGCCCTCGCGCTCGAACTGCTGTTGCAGCTCGCTGTAGCGTTCGAGCACCGCTTCCAGGTCTTCGGTCGCCTCGGCCATGCGGTGTTCCAGCTCGTGCATCTCGTGCTCGATCTGTTGCAGGTGGCCGAAGGCCGCGAGCGCGGACTCGTGGACGGTCGAGCCCGGCTCGAAGTGCACGTGCTGGGCCAGGAGGCCCAGGCGCAGGCCGCGCGCGCGCACCACGTCGCCGCGGTCGGGCGTCTCTTCATTGCTGATGAGCCGGAAGACGGTGGTCTTCCCCGCCCCGTTGCGCCCGACCAGCCCGACGTGCTCGCCCGGATTGATCTGCACGGACGCGCCGCGCAAGACCTCCTGCGAGCCGTAAGCCTTATGTACGTCTGAGAGCCGGAATAGCATGAAGACGGTGATGCGTGATGAGTGATGCGTGATAAGTGATGAGTTAAGACCGCGGCCTTTTACTCATCACTTATCGCTCGTCACTCGTCACTATTTTTTGGGCGAAGCCGCGGCTGCCGGGCTGGCGGTCGCCTGAGGTGCCGGGGAGGACGCCGGGGAGGCCGCGGGCGAAGAGGCGGGCGAGGCCCCCGTCTCGGGAGTGGCGGCCTGCCGCATGGAACTCATCATCTCCGGCTTGGCGAGCATGTTCGCCGCGAGGTTGTTGACGACCTTCGCTTCCGTCATCGCCACTTCGAGCAGGGCCGCGTCCAGAATCTTCTTACGCTGCTCGGTCAGCGCCTGCGTGATCTGCTGGCGCACGCCGGGGCTGTCGAATGTCAGGTTCTCGTTCTGGAGTTGCTTGCTCTGCAACTTGAAAATGTACCAGCGTTTGTTCGGGAACTGCACGGGCGCGGTGTAACTGCCGATCTGCATCGGGCCGAAGAACTGGCCGATCAACTCCTGCGGGAAGCCGTTCTGCTTGAGGGCGTCTTCGGTGGCAAACCCGAGGTCGCCGCCGCGCGCGCGAATCTCCGACACGTCCTCGCTGCGCGCGCGCGCGACCGTCGCGAAATCAGCCCCGCTCTTCAACTGGGCGTAGATGTTGTCAATCTTGACCTTCGCCTCCGTGTCGCTCTTCGCGTCGTCTTGCAGGCCGTTGTCCTCCGGGTCAACCACGATGTTGGCGAGGCCGACGCCGCGCGGGTTGACGAAGACCTGCTTGTTGTTGTTGTAGTAGTCCTGGACCTCCTCGTCCCTGACCGTCAGGTTGGCGCTCACCTGGTCGCGCAGCTTCTGGAGGGCCTTCGCCTTGCGCGCGTCCTCGCGCACCATCTCGACGGTCTGCCCCTGCTCCTTGAGCCGCTTCTGAAACTCCTCCTCGGTCATCCCGCTCTGCCGTTTCAGCTCGGCCAGGTACTGGTTGACCTCGTCGTCCTTCGGCAACATCCCGCCCTTGTCGGCGCGCTGGTAGAGCACCTCGTTCTGGATGAGCGTGTCGAGCGCCTGGAGGCGCGTCTGGGCCAGTTGGAGCGGCGAGAGCTTGGACTCCTGCCCCTGGAACTGCTGGTGTATGAGCTGGTCAACCTCGCTCAGCATGATGTTTTTGCCGTTGACGGTGGCGGCCACGTCGGTCGCGCCGCCCGTCGTGCCCGTGCTGCCGCTGCCGGTCGAGCCGCAGGCCGCGAGGATGAGCGCGAGCCCGGCGACGGCCGAGGCCACAACTGCTTTTTTGATTACTCTGGACACTTTCTGCTCCTTCGAAATTAACGATAACTGCCGTGGGCTTTCGTCCGGCCACGGTTCCCTCACCTGCTTGACGTTTACGAAAGCCGTTTGCTATAAATTTTCGTTTCGCGTCTCTCAAGCGGATTCGCACGCGCCCGACTGAGAGGTTGAACTCATCCGTCTTTCTATTACCGGAGGTACTAAATCATCATGGCTAAACGATGCGAAGTCTGCGGCAAGGGGCCGCAGTTCGGCAATAACGTCTCGCACGCGAACAACCGCACGCGCCGCCGCTTCGACCCCAACCTGCAATCCATCCGCGTCCAAAGGCCGCAAGGCGGCGTCGAGCGCAAGAAGGTCTGCACCAGTTGCATCAAGGCCGGCAAGGTCGCCAAAGCGGCCTGAGGCCGGTCACATCTTTTCAAACCGATAGCTACCGTACAAGGCTGCGATGACAATTGAGTTCGCGCAGTTTGCCCGGTAGCTATTCTTTTCCCGCCAGGGCGACGACTTCTATCTCGACGCGCGCGTCCCTCGGCAGCCTGGCGGCCTGGACGGTGGCGCGGGCCGGAGGGTTTTCCGCGAAGTATTGTCCGTAAACCTCGTTCATCGCCGCGAAATCGTCCATATCGGCGAGGAACACGGTCGTCTTGACCACACGGTCGAGCCCCGTCCCGGCCGCTTCTAACACGGCACTGAGGTTACGCATCACCTGTTCGGTCTGCTCGCGGACGCCGCCCTCCACGAATTGGCCCGTTTTCGGGTCGAGCGGAATCTGGCCCGAGGCGAAGACGAACCCGCCCGCGCGCACGGCCTGCGAGTACGGCCCGATGGCCGCCGGCGCACCTTCTGTCTTAATGATCTCCCTCACTGTACGGACATCCTCTTTTCGACGTTCCGAAACAAACTGCGCATTTTAACAGAAGGCCCGAGGGTAAGGCAAAAGCGTGCGTATGCTATTCCGGCCCCGGCGCTTCGGAAAGTGCCATAAAGCGGCTTTCGCGCCGCGGCAGGAATTGGCCCAGGCCGTAATTGAGTGTCCGTGAATTTCGGGATTCTGCCGGCAGTCCCCTCGCCTTTGATGGGGGCGATGGGGGCCTGCGGCTCGCGCCTGCGGCGGCTCAGGCCACGCCCTGCATGCGCTCGACATCGAGGACGCCGGGGACGCTCTTAATCGAGCTGATGACTTTGTCGAGGTGCTTCACGTCGAAGACTTCGACGGTGACCTCGATGCGGCCGCGCTCGTCGGGCGCGACCGAGGCGCGGGCGTCGCGGATGCCGGTCTTCATGTCGGAGATGGCCCCGGTGATGCCCGCGATCATGCCCGTGCGGTTCTCCGTGATCGCCAGGAGCTTGACGGCGTAAGCCTCCTTGTCGGACTTGCCGGCCCACTCGACCTCGACGATGCGCTCGGGGTTGACCATCAACTGCCTGACGTTCTTGCAGCGGCGCGTGTGCACGGCCACGCCCTTGCCGCGCGTGATGTAGCCGACGATCTCTTCGCCCCGGAGCGGGTTGCAGCAGCGCGCGCGCGTCACCATCAGGTCGTCCACGCCGCGCACGACGATGGCGTCGTCGCCGAGGCGGATGAGCCGTTTGACGGCGCGCATCCCGGTCCTCAGCTTCGACTCCTTCTGCGTGTCCAGCTCCGCGAATTTTTCTGGCCCAAGATACTTGGCGATGACGTTGCGCGGGACAAGCTTGCCGTAGCCGATAGCCGCCAGCAGGTCGTCCACGCGCCCGTAGCCGTACTCGCCCGCGACGCGCTTGAACGCGCCGTCGCCGTCCGCCAGGAGCTTCTTGGCCGAGAACTGGAAGCGCGTCGCCTCCTTCTCGAAGAGTTTCCTCCCGATCTCTATGCTCTCGGCGCGCTGCTGCTCGGCGACCCAGTGGCGGACGCGGTTCTTGGCGCGCGAGGTGACGACGAAGTTGAGCCAGTCGCGCGACGGGTGCTGGTTCGGCGTGGTCAGAATCTCGATCACGTCGCCGTTCTGAATCGGCGTCCGCAAGGGCACCATCCGGCCGTTGATGCGCGCCCCCGTGCACGTGTTCCCCACTTCCGAGTGGATCGCGTAGGCGAAGTCAACGGGCGTCGCCCCGCGCGGGAGCTGGATGACCTTGCCCATCGGCGTGAAGGCGTAAACGTCTTTCGGGTAGAGGTCGAGTTTCAGCGAGTCCAGGAAGTCGCGCGAGTCCTTGACCTCCTGCGTCCACTCGACCAAAGAGCGCAGCGCCTGCAACGCGCCGTCGTCGTCGCGCGCGCCGCGCTTGGCGTCCTTGTACTTCCAGTGCGCCGCGACGCCCTCCTCGGCGACGCGGTGCATCTCCTCGGTGCGAATCTGGACCTCGAAGGGCTGCCCCTTCGGGCCGATGACCGAGGTGTGGAGCGACTGGTAGAGGTTGTCGCGCGGGGTCGCAATCCAGTCCTTGATGCGGCCGGGGACGGGCCGCCACGTGTTGTGGATGATGCCGAGCGCGGCGTAGCAGTGGCGCACCTCGTTCGGCGTAATCACGCGCGCGGCCACGAGGTCGTAGACCTGGTCCAGGTCAATCTTCTGCCGCTTGAGCTTCTTCCAGATCGAGTAGAGCCGCTTGATGCGCCCCTCTATGCGGACGTAGGGTACCTCCGCCTCGTGCATCTTCCCCTCGACCTCGCCGGTGATCTCCCTGAGAAAAGCCTCGTTGACGGGGCGGCGCTTTTCGAGCTGCGCCGTCAGCTCACGGTAGTCCTCCGGGTGCAGGTGCTGGAAGGCCAGGTCTTCGAGTTCGCCGCGCAGCTTACCCATGCCGAGGCGGTGCGCGATGGGCGCGTAGATGTCCATCGTCTCCTGCGCGATGCGCTTGCGCTTCTCGGGCTTGAGGTACTGGAGCGTGCGCATGTTGTGCAGGCGGTCGGCGAGCTTGACCAGCACGACGCGCACGTCGTTGACCATCGCGAGGAGCATCTTGCGGACGTTCTCGGCCTGCTGCTCCTCGTGCGAGACGTTGCTGATCTGGGAGATTTTCGTCAGGCCGTCCACGAGGAGCGTGACCTCGTCGCCGAAGTACTTGCGGATGGTTTCGAGGTCAACGAGCGTGTCCTCGACCACGTCGTGGAGCAACCCGGTGGAGACCGAGACTTCGTCGAGTCGCATGTCGGCCAGGATGTTGGCGACTTCGAGGGGATGCACGAGGTAGGGCTCGCCCGAGGCGCGCGTCTGCCCCTTGTGCTCGCGCGCCGAAAAGAAGTAGGCGCGGCGCAGCATGTCCAGGTCGGCCTGCGGGTGGTTCCGGCCGACTTTGCTGACGATGTCCTCGATGCGAATCATAAAGCAGTGGTCAGTGGTCGGTATTCAGTGGTCAGTTAAATCAGTTTCTTAACTGACCACTGACCACTGACTTCTGACCACTGATTATAAAAGAGGTGATGCCCGACCCGAAAGTCGAGCATCACCTGCGAAAGTGTGTGGCGTGGGGCGGCGGCTCGGCCGCGCGGCCCTGGCTCCCTCTCCCTGCGCGCGCGTCCCGCCGTTGTCGAGCGAAATCAGCCGGCGGCGGGCGGCGGGGTGGGCTGCGCGGCCTTCTTGCGCTCGTAGAGTTCCTGCGTGCGCTTCAGGGCTTCTTCGGCCTGCTTCGCCAGCTGCTCCGCCTTGCCCGTGTTCTCGTCCATCTGGGCCAATTTCTTGGCTTCGAGCAGGAGGTTGTACTTCTGGCTCCACGCCTTCTCGTTGTCGTTGTCGAAGCTGATGGCCTTCTCGGCCTTCTCCAGCCCGCCGGTCATGCAGCGTACAGCCTTGTCGTACTCCGCTGCGTCCTTCGGCTTGACGTACTGGATGACGACCTTGCCCTCGCCCTTGTCAACGTTCTGCTGGTTGGCCTTGCTGTCGGTCACCTGGTTGGAGCACTCCCAGTCCTTGCTGGCGAGGAAGGCCAGGGCGTCGGCGCGCTTCGTGGGGTTAACGGCCGCGTTGTCGGCGCGCTGCTGGACCCAGGCCGTCTGCTCGTCCGGCTTGCCGAGGCTCCCCAGGAGGACGGTCACGGCGGTGAAAGCCTCGTCGTTGTTCGGGTCCTTCGCCGCGATCTGCTTATAAGCCTCGATGGCCTCGTTGGCCTTGGCGATGTTCTCCGGCGTCTCCACGCCCTTGCGGTACTGCGCGTGGATGGTGCGCGCGATGAAGACCGGGGCGTTCTCGTTGTCGGGGTCGAGTTCCAGCGCCCGCTTGGCGTGGCGTTCGGCCTCGGCGAACTTCTTCTCCTTGTAACTCTGCGCGACCTTATTCAGCTCGTTCTTGGCGCGGAGGCTATTGATGTAGCCGCAGCCCGACGTGGTGGCAACAAGCGCGACGAGAGCCAGGAGTCCGAGTCTTGCTTGAGAGAGTTTCATCGGTTTCATTACTCCCACTAAGAAATGATGAATGCGGAATGAATGATGAATTGAAGACGAGCGGTTTTTAATTCATCATTCATCATTCCGCATTCCGCATTGTGTTTACGGCTCCAGGGCGTCCACCTGCAACCCGACGGGCGTTGCGCCCGCGCCCTTGACGGCGTCTATCACCTTGACGACCTCGCCGTACTTGAACGACTCGGGCGCTTTAATGAAGACCGTCTTCTCGATAATGTCCGTGCCGAACTTCGTGACCCGCTGCTCCTCGCGCTGCCGCAAAATGTTCGCGAGCTGGGCGCTCAGCCTGCCGGTGTTATCAATAGTTCCGAATTCCTCGCCGTTCAGTTGGAGCTTGGAATCCTTCAGGATGTCCACGCGCAGCGTGAGCTTGCTCGGCGTCGCGTCGGCCGGCGTGTTCTGCTGCTGCTCCGGGATCAGCGTCTTGAAGCGTTTCGGCTTCAAGGGCGTGACGACCATGAAGATGATCAGGAGCACGAGCAGCACGTCAATCAGCGGCGTGACGTTGATGTACGGGACGGCCTTCGAGCCGCCGCCGCCTGCACTCATTCCCATAGCTTAATACCTCTTCCGTTGTGCGCCCCGGCGACCTCTGGCGGGCCGCGTGGGGCGCTGTGCACGAACCCAAATTTTTACGACGGCGCTCCGGCCGGCTTGACGCCCTTCTTGCGGTCGGCCACCAGACCGATCTGCGTGACGCCGCCCGCCTCCGGGTCGCGGACCACGTCGATGATGCCGACGAGCTGCCCGTAGCTGACGTTGACGCCGCTCTTGATGTAGACGATCCGCTCCTCGTCCGACTTCTTCTTGTCGATCTCCTTCTTGAGATCGTCCATCAGGCGCTTGCGCTCGGCGTCGTTCTTGTTCTTGAGGTCAATGTTATACTTGACCTTGCCGAGATAGAACTCGCCGTCGGCCGGGATCGAGATGACGAGCGAGTCCTGCGACGAGATGGCCTTGTCGTCGTCCGCGTTCGAGGTCTCCTTCGGGATTTCCACGGTGATGCCCTGCTGCAACTGGGGCGTGACCAGCATGAAGATGATCAGCAGCACGAGCATGATGTCCACCATCGGCGTGACGTTAATTTCGGAGTTGAGGCCGCCCCCGCCTCCTGAACTCATTCCCATAACTCAATCTCCTTACCTTTACACTCCTCGCGTGCGGGCGCGGCGCGCGCCACCGAAGTAAGCTTCAAACTAAGATGCGCGCGCGGCCGCCTCTCGTTCCCTTACGGGTTCAGCTGCCGCGTGCGATTCTTCAGGAAGTAGTCGATCAGCTCGGAGGCCGAGTTGTCCATCTCGACGACGAAGCTGTCAACCTTGCCCGTGAAGTAGTTGAAGAGCCACACGGCGGGCACGGCCACGACCAGCCCGAGGGCGGTCGTAATCAGCGCCTCCGAAATACCGCCGGCCACGGCCGCGATGCCAGCAGACTCGGCGTTCTTCATGCTCTGGAAGGCGTGCAGAATGCCGTACACCGTGCCGAACAGTCCGACGAACGGGGCGGTCGAGCCGATGGTCGCGAGGCCCGAGAGGCCGCGGCGGAACTCTGCCGTCTTGATGGCAATGGCCCGTTGCAGCGCGCGCTTACTGGCCTCGATCTCCTCGCCAGAGATTTCACTGGACTGCTCGTGGGCGCGGAACTCCTGTAGGCCGGAGTTGACGACCATCGCGAGGTGCGAGCGGCGATGCTTGTCGCTGATGTTGATGGCCTCTTCGATGCGGTCGTTCTTCAGGGCCTGGGCGACGCGCGGCGCGAACTCGCGCGACTGCTTCTTGGCCTGCGAGTAGGTCAGGTAACGCTCGACCATGATGGCAATCGAGTAGACCGACATCAGGAGCAGGATGCCGACCACCGTGTAGGCGACGGCGTCCAGGTTTTTGAAGATCTCGTACATCGAGAACTTGGTCTCGTCGCCGCCGGCAGGCGCGGCAGCGGGACTGGCCGCGGGACTGGCGGCGGCGTCCTGCAAGAACATGAAGAAGCCATAGGCTTTCGCGCCGAGAAGGCTTGTTAGAATAGTCACGGTAAACCCCTCCAATAAGGTTTCGATTAGAATTGATGCCGAATCGCGCGAAGCGGCGGACGAGCGGGCCGGCCTCCGTGGTCGGGGCCGGCCCGCTCGTCGCGCCGCGCCGTGCTACTGAGCGACGAAGTTATAGGTGATGACGCCCGTCACTTTCACGGGCTGCCCCGAGAGCTGGGTCGGCGAGAACCTGGCCCCGTAGGCGGCCTGGACCGCGGCCTGCTGCAAGAGCGGGTGTCCGCCGACGGCGCGCGCCGAAATCACCTTGCCCGACTCGTCAATCGTCACCTGGACGGTGACGGTGCCGGAGGCCCGCGCGGCCTTCGCAATTGCCGGGTACGGCGGCTTCGGCAGGCTGATGGCCTTACCGTTCAAGACGCCGCCCGAGATGGGCGCTTTCGGCTTGGGCGCGGGCGTCGGTTTGGGCGGCGGCGGCGGCGGCGGCTCGTCCGAGATTACAGGTGCCGCGGCGGGCGCAGTGCCCGTGCCCGTGGGCGAGCCGAGGGGGCTCCCGCCACCCGGCGGGATGTAGTCAACTTTGCCCTTGACCGCGCCGAGGATCGGCGGCGACTGGCCCTCGCGGGTGACGGACGTGCCCTTCTGCACCACCTCCGGGCGGTCCGTGACGAACTCCCTGACGGTGGCGACCTGCTGCTCTACCTTGACCACCTGCTGCTTCTGCGGCTCCTGCTTCTGCGGCTGCGGCGGGGCCTGCTCCTCGACCACAACCGGCGTAATCAGCTTCAGGTCGGCCAGGTTTTGCGTGTCCATGTAGATGTCCGCGCCTTTAATCGCCGCCACGATGAGGCCGGCGAAGATGACGACGTAGACGCCGAGGGTAGCGGCGAAAAAGATGCCTTTCCTCGAACTGTCGTCATGGTGGCGTTCGGACTCGACCAGATGATCGAACATTTTGTTTTCCTCCCTCTTTCCGGTGCCAAAGGGTCAGGGGTGCGAAAAATCAAAAACCTATTAGTGCAATCTCAAACGACACTCTCCGAAGTCGGCCGCGTGAGAGTCAAATCAAAAGAGTTGGAAGGGGAAGCAGCAGTCGTCCGACGCTTTATGACGCGCCGTATAAGTTTGCCCCGACCGCCGCGCAGGCTTGACACAAAACTTACCAGCCACCTTAAGCATAGACAACCGCGCCTCCTGTCCGTTCATAATGCATGAAACGCGGGCGCGATTTCGAGAATATTTAATTGGCCAGCAACGCGGGCAGTCTATGCCGCAACCGACAGGAAAGTCAAGCGGAAAAGCGGTGAAAAGCAGAATCCAGGAGTCAGCATTCAGAATCCAGAATGAAAGGAAAGGCAGAAGGCAGAAGGCAGAATCCAGAATCCAGAATCCAGGAGTCAGAATAAAAGAAAGACAGAATAAAAACGGGTTTCAGCCTCTCATTCTGGATTCTGAATTCTGCCTTCTGCCTTACGTTCGCCCCGCGCCCTGCGGCTGGTTGACGACGCCTGTGCCGCCGCCCGCGGCCCTGGCCTTGCGCGCGCGCGCCGGCTGGCCGGGCCCGCCGGTCTGCCCCTTCGCCCCACGCTGTCCGGGGCGGGCCTTCGCCGCGTCTATCCGCTCCTGCCACCAGACCATGATCGGGCTGGCGATGGCGACCGACGAGTAGGTGCCGAAGATGACGCCGATGAGCAGCGCCAGCGAGAAGCCGCGCAGGACTTCGCCGCCGAAGAGCACCATCGCCAGCACCGAGAGGAAGACCAGCCCGGAAGTGATGACGGTGCGCGACAGCGTCTGGTTGATGGAAAGGTTGGTCACGTTGTAGAGAGTCCCGCGCCGGTGCAGGCGCAGGTTCTCCCTGATGCGGTCGAAGATGACGATGGTGTCGTTGACGGAGAAGCCGACGAGTGTCAGGAGCGCCGCGATGACCGTCAGGCTGATCTCCCACTGCATGATGGAGAAGATGCCGAGCGTGACCAGCACATCGTGGAAGACGGCGATGACGGCCGCCGCGCCGTAAGACCACTCGAAGCGGAAGGCGATATAGACGAGGATGCCGACGAGCGCGGCGAGCGTCACGGCGATGGCCTGCGTGCGCAACTGGCGGCCCGCCACCTCGCCGACGGCCTCCGTGCTCAAGATCGTGTAAGACTGCTCGGCCGGCC
Source organism: Pyrinomonadaceae bacterium (assembly GCA_036403435.1). GTDB lineage: Bacteria > Acidobacteriota > Blastocatellia > Pyrinomonadales > Pyrinomonadaceae > QHXM01. The sequence continues at coordinate 56,222 of DASWQY010000135.1, read as the reverse complement.
CGAAGCTGTCGAGCGCCTGCTTGACTTTCAAGACGCCTGGGTCCACCTGAGCCTGCGCCCCAGGCGGCGGCGTGGGCCGCCCCGGCGTGCCGGGCTGCGCCTGTGGTGTCGCCTCGGGCTGTGCCGGCGTCGCGGGCTGCGGCTGACCCTCGCCCACGGCCGCGGCCAGGCGGGGTACCTTGATCAGCACCACGTCGGGCTTGTCGGTCGGCTGGATAATGGCGTCACCGACCCCCTGCTGCGCGAAGCGCGCGCGGATGGTCTCGTCGCTCGGCCGGTCCTTGAGGAACCTGGCCGTAATGACGGTCCCGCCCTTGAAGTCCACCCCGAGGTTGAAGGCGTCCGTCCCGCCGGGGACAGCCTGCCGGATGACGGCCGAGGCCAGCCCGGCCAGCATCAGCAGGATCGAGACCGCGATAAAGGCCCGGCGATTCGCCAGCCAATCAATGCGAACGTCTTTGAAGAATTGAATCATAATAATAGTGGTCAGTGGTCAGTGGCCGGTGGTCAGTGAGAAATCAGTTTTTAACTGACTACTGACCACTAACCACTGATCACTCGTTAAATACTCAGCGAGTCGGCCCGCCTTCCCTTCTGATTGAGGTGCCAGATGAAGATGGTGCGCGAGACGTAAACGGCCGAGAACAGGTTGACGAGCAGGCCGAGCACCAGCGTCACGGCGAACCCCTTGATCGGCCCGGTGCCGAAGACGAAGAGGAAGAGCGACGAGATGATGGTCGTGACGTGCGTGTCGATGATGGTTACGAAGGCGCGCGCGAAGCCCTGCTCGACGGCCGACGGGATGGTCTTCCCCGTCCGCATCTCTTCGCGGATGCGCTCGAAGATGAGCACGTTCGAGTCCACGGCCATGCCGATGGTCAGAATGATGCCGGCGATGCCCGGCAGCGTCAGCGTCGCCTTGATGAGGACGAGCGCGGCCATCATCAGGATCATGTTCAGGATGAGCGCAACGACGGCGTTGATGCCGGAGCCTCGGTAGTAAAAGAGCATGAAGGCGATGACCAGGCCGAGGCCGACGAGCGAGGCTTCGACGCCCGCGCGGATCGAGTCCTGGCCGAGGCTCGGGCCGACGGTGCGCTCTTCCTGGTATTCAATCGGCGCGGGCAAAGCGCCCGAGCGCAAGGTGAGCGCCAGGTCGTCCGCCGACTGCTTCGTGAACCTCCCGGAAATCTCGCCCGAGTCGTTGATCTGCGACTTGATGAAGGCGACCGACTTGATTTCGCCGTTGAGCATCACGCCCATGTACTGGCCGATGTTCGAGCCCGTCCATGCGCCGAACTTCTCCGCGCCCGACGGCTTGAGGTTGAACGTAATCTGGTAGTCGCTGCCGCCCGTGCGCGAGACGGCGTCGGCGCGGCTCAACTCCGAGCCGTCCACGACGGCCGGCTGATCGACGACGACCCACTTCTTCGTCTTGGCCGCGTTCGGGTCTGAGGCCGTGTCGCCGGCCGTCGTCGGCTCGTCCCTGTCAAGGTAGGGCACAATCAGCTTGTTGGCCGGCATCTGTCCACCTTGCGAGGCGGCGGCCGTGGCCTCCTCCGGCGTGCTGTAGGTCTGGACCGGCGAAGGGCTCGCCGGGCTGACGACGTGGACGAGTTCGAGGCGGGACTCGCCGACGAGCAGGTCCTTGACGCGCTGCGGGTCCTGTAGGCCGGGCATCTGGAGCAGAATCTGGTGCGAGTTCTGCGCGCCGTGGAACTGCAAGGTCGGCTCGGCGACGCCGACGGCGTTGATGCGGCTCTCGATAATCTTGTAAGCCTGCTCGGTCGCCTCCTGGCCCAGCCTCGTCTCGGCCGAGCCGGTCAGCGCCCACGTGACGGTGTTGCCGGAGACCGTGGGCCGCCAGTCGTTAACGTCAACCTTCTTGCGGACCTCCTCCTGAAGCTCGTTGAGCTTCGCGCCGTCCGCGGTGGTCACCAGGAAGCGGTAGCCCCCGGAGGTGTCGGCGCGCGCATCGGTGACTTTCGCCCCGACATCCTTCGCCGCCTTGTCCGCAATCGTGGCGTTCGTCAGGGCCAGGCGCTTGAGGAACTCCTCGACCTTGACGCGCATGACGAGGTGAGAGCCTCCCTTGAGGTCCAGGCCGAGCCGGATGTTGTCCTTGAGCGAGTTCTTGATCCCCACGGGCGTAAAGTCGCTGAGCTTCGGGCGGCGGTGCGGCCCGATGACGACGTACAGGCCGACAATCGTGACGACCGCGATGAGAATGAAGCGCCGGAGCAAATTCTTTTTCTTCATATTATTATTCAGTTTTCAGTAAAAGCAACTTATCTTCGCTCAAAACTGGAAACTGGAAACTGGAAACTGAGTTACTTTTTCTCTTCCTCCCCGGCGTCCAGTTCGGAGATGGCGGCGCGCGAGACTTCGAGGATGGATTTCTCGCCGCTGCGGATTAAAAAGGTCTTGTCGCGGACGGCCGTGATCGTGCCGACGACGCCGCCGCTGGTGACGATCTTGTCACCCGTCTTCAAGTTGCTGATGGCCTCTTGCAGCGCCCGCTGCCGCTTCTGCTGCGGCCGTATGAGCAGGAAATAGAAGACGACAAAAATCAGACCTACTTGGAGGATCAGACTATAGCCAGGGCTCATAAGGTTCTCTTCGGGTTAGGTTATTTATCTAATTCGGGGAAATCGTGGCGACTCGACGGCGTTCGACCCGCGCCGGAGAACCGGGGCTCACTCACGCCACGCCCGAGACGAGCCCCTCTGTGAACTCCCGCCGAAATCGCGTGAAATCGCCAGACCGGATAGCTTGCCTCACGCGCCGCATCGTGTCAAGGAAGAACGCAAGGTTGTGGTGCGTTAAGAGGATACTCCCCAGCATCTCGCCCGCCGTGAAAAGGTGGCGCAGGTAGGCGCGCGAATGGCGGCGGCAGACCTGGCACGCGCACCGCTCGTCGAGCGGCCTCGCGTCGCGCGCCCACCGCGCGTTCTTGATGTTCAGCTTCCCGCGCGCGGTGAACGCCTGGCCGGTGCGCCCGTTCCTCGTCGGCAGCACGCAGTCGAACATGTCAACGCCGCGCGCCACGCACTCGATTAAATCTTCGGGAGTGCCGACGCCCATCAGGTAGCGCGGGGATTCGCGGGGCATCTGCGGCGCGAGTTCTTCGACCACGCGGTACATCACGCCCTTCTCCTCGCCGACGCTCAGGCCGCCGATGGCGTAGCCGTCGAAGCCTATCTCGACGGTGCGCGACAAACTTTCGCGCCTCAAGTCCGAATGGCCCGCGCCCTGCGCGATGCCGAAGAGCGCCTGCGCGCCGCTCAGGTTCGAGCCCTCCGGCAAATGGCTCTCGCCGACGCGGCCCGCGTCGGCTTCCTCTCGCTGCAAGCGGTCGAACTCGCGGCGCGAGCGCAACGCCCAGCGGGCCGTCAGGAGCATGCTCTCGCGCGCCGCGTCGTGCGGGGCATCGCCCGGCGCGCACTCGTCAAACGCCATCACGATTTCGGAGCCGAGCGCGGCCTGGACCTGCATGGAGACTTCCGGCGAGAGGAAGCAGAGGCGGCCGTCAACGTGCGAGCGAAACCGCGTCCCCTCTTCGGTAATCTTCCTGAGCGCGCCGAGGCTCCAGACCTGGAAGCCGCCGGAGTCTGTCAGGAGCGCGCGCTCCCAGCCGGTGAAGCGGTGCAGGCCGCCGCACGCACTGATGACTTCCGCGCCGGGGCGCAGCCACAGGTGATAGGTGTTGCCGAGAATGATGCGCGCGTCCGTGTCCGCGGCTTCGAGCGCCTCGAAGCGCGTGCCCTTGACCGTGCCGAGCGTGCCGACCGGCATGAAGACCGGCGTCTCTACACGGCCCCGCCGCGTCGTCAGCACGCCCGCCCGCGCCTCGCCTTCGCTAGCGACGACCTCGAATCCGATGGCTCTCTTGTTCATGCGTGAGGGAATGATAACGGGTGAAACGCGTAATGGAAAATTGGCCCAACCCTCTTTGCGACTTTGCGCCTTTGCGTGAGAAAACCAAAAGTTTCACGCAAAGGCGCAAAGTCGCAAAGAGGGTCGAAGGTGTTTAGTCCTTAAAGGCTTCGGCGCTCACCAGGGGCAGGCGCACGGTGAAGGTCGCGCCGCCGCTCTCGCTGCGGGCCGTCACCTGGCCGCCGTGGGCTTCGACCAGTTCTTTGACGAGGGCGAGCCCTATTCCCAAGCCGCCGTGGCGGCGCGTGGAGGAGCTGTCGGCCTGGCGGAAGCGGTCCCAGACGTAGGGCAGAAACTCCCCTGGGATTCCCTCGCCCGTGTCCTCGACCTCTATCACGACCCAGCGCGGCGGCTCCGCCTCGTCGTCCGCGAGCATGATGCCCGCCGAGTCAATCAGGCGCGTGCGCGCGGCGATGCGGCCGCCCTCGGGCGTGAACTTGACGGCGTTGTTCAGGAGGTTCCAGACCACCTGCTGCATGCGGTGCGGGTCAATGTTGGCCGCGGGCAGGTTCTCCTCAAGCTCCAGCTTCAAGTCCAGCCGCCGCGCCGTCGCCGACGGGCGCACGACCTGCGCGGCGTCGAGGACGACGAGGTTAACGTCTGAGGGCTTGCGGTCGAGCCTGAGCACGCGGCGCTGGATGCGCGAGAGGTCGAGCAGGTCCGAGATCAACTGCGTGAGCGACGACGCAGAGTTTCGGATCACCTCAATGCCGTCGGCCAGTTCCTCGTCGAACTGGAGCGCGTCGTTCTCGCTCAGCAAATCAACCCAGCCCTTGATGGCCGTCAGCGGCGTGCGCAATTCGTGCGAGAGCGTGGCGAGAAACTCGTCTTTCAAACGGCTGGCCTCGCGCAGCTCCGAAATCAATCGCGCGTTCTCCAAAGTCGAGCCGATCTGCGTGGCGACGGCCGTCAGCAAGTCAACGTCGTCCTCAGCCCAGCGCCTGTGCCCGGTCGTCTGGTGGCCGCTCAGGGAGCCTATGACGCGACCCTGGTGCATGATGGGGACGACGGCGATGCTCTTCAGGTCAATGCTCTCCACCATGTCTTCGACGCCGACGGTCAGCTTGTGTCCGGGCACGTCCGCGATGACGAGCGGCTGGCGGTGCTCTTTGAGCCACTGCTCGACGGGCGAGCGTTCGATGATTTCGGGGTCGTCGCCGATGGGCGAGACCCCTTTCTCGCACCACTCGCCGTAGATGTCCGACTGCTCGTTCTCGCCGAAGAGGATGGCTACGCAGCGGTCCAGGCCGAGCACCTGGCCCACGCGCTCGACCACCACCTCGACGCCGCGCTTCGGCTCCGACGCCTGTTGCAGCGCGAGGACCAAGCGGTTGACGACCGCCTCGCGCTCGGCCTGCGCCTGGATGGTCGCGAACAGGCGCGCGTTGGCGATGGTCTCGGCCGCCTGGCCGGCGAAGATTTCCAGGAGCTGCGCGTCGCGCGGCCGGAAGCCTCCGGGCCGGTTCGCCACGTAGACGAAGCCGATCAACTCGCGCTTGAGCATGAGCGGCACGATCAGCGCCGAGCGTATCTGGTATCGCGCGACGAATTCCTGATTGAAGCGATCGTCGCGGCTTGGGTCGTTCGAGAAGAAGGGCTCGCCCACCTTGTAGCCGAACTCGGTCTCGCGCGTGCGGTAGACGAAATCGCTCGCGCCCTCCGGGTTGAGCGTAAAGCGGTACTCGCGGATCATCTCGGGCGGCGTGTTGTAGCCGGGCGCTTCGGCGCGCACCACACTTTGGCGGCGGTCGTAAGTCGCGAGCAGACATTTCTCGCCGCCGACCAGCTCGGCGATGGCGTTCGTCAGCCGCCCGTAAATCTCCGACGTGTCGGTCAGCGTCGAGAAGGTGCGCGAAATTTGGTAAAGCCCCTCAAGCTCGCGGCTGCGGCGGCGGCTCGCCTCGTAGAGCCGGGCGTTGGCGAGCGCGACCGAGACCTGCGCGGCGACCGCGCCCAGGAGCTTCGCGTCGTCCTCGGTCCACTCGCGCGGGTCGCAATTCATGTGCAGCTCAAGCAGGCCGCGCGACTGGCCGCGCACGAGGACCGGCGCGGCCAGCACGGCGCACACGTCCAGCTTGACGTAGAGCCTGATTAACTCGTCGTCCTCCAGCTCGCGGATGTCGTTGTGGGAGACGGGCGCGTCCGCCGCGGTCACGCGCTGCGCGTAGGCGCTGGAACGCAGTGGGATGCGGTGGCCGCGCAAAGACGAGACCTCGCGCCGGGCCAAATACTCGTAGCCGACGAGCGCGTAGTCCTCCTCGTCGTCGAGCAGCGTGACGTGGCAGCGGTCGGCCTCAAGCGCCGCGCCGAGCGCATCCACCGTCTCCTGCAAGACGGCCGACGGGTCGAGCGAGCTGGAGAGCTTGCGCCCTATGCGCCCGGCCAACTCTTCGCGCCGCGCCGTCGCCTCCAGTTCGCGCGAGCGCCGCTCGGCCTGTTCGAGCAGCAGCACTTTCTCAATCGCGATGGCGAGCGGCGGCGCGAGCCTTTCGAGCGCGAGCAGGTGCTTGCGCCCGTAGGCCGCAGGCGTCCGCGAAGTGAGATTGAGACTGCCGATGGCGCGGCGGTTGGAGAAGAGCGGGCAGCACAGGGCCGAGTGAAAGCCCTCGCGCTGCAAGTCCTCGTAGACGTTAAAGCGCGTCTCGGCCGCAAGCTCCGGGATGACGACCATCTCGCGGTGCCGGAGCGCGTACTCCGTGACGGAGCCGCGCATCGGGCCGCTCGCGCCGACCGAGAGCGAGCCCGTGTGCTCGCCCGAGAGCGCGAAGACGCGCAACCTCTCGCCCTCGTCCTCGCAGAGCGCGATGGACGCGCGGTCGAACGGGATGAGCGCGCTCATCTGCCGGCTCGCGAGATTGAAGACTTCTTCAATCGTGTGGCTGGAGTTGACCGCGGCGACCACGCGGTTGATGACTTCGAGTTGCTCGGTGGCCTCGCGCAGGTAGTCGAAGAGCGCAGACATCTCGTCGCTCGTCACCACCGCGTCCGTCTCTTCCGCCTGCCGCGCGGCAGCGTCCGGCGACTTGAACAGGTAGAGCATCGCGGGCCGCTCCGCCCAGTGACACTCGACGCGCTCGACGCCGACCCGCAGAGGGTGCTCTCCGTTGACGAGCACCGTCGCGTGCGCCTGCGCCCCCGCGTCTCCCCCGCGCTCAAACTTCACGACCGACGAGACCTCAGCGCCGACGACCGAAGCGCGCGACCGCAGGGCCAGGGCCGCAAAAGCCTCGTTGCACGCGTGTACACGCCCGCCCGCCTCGTCAACTACAACGGCCGGGTCGCTGATGTGTCCGAAGAGTTCCGCGAACTCAGTCATAAAAGAAGTGGTCAGAAGTCAGTGGTCAGTGGTCAGTTAAGACAAGCGGTTTTTAACTGACCACTGACCACTGATTACTGATTACTTTTCCGCTTGTGCCGCTCGATGATGCGTATCGGCGTGGCGAAGAAGTCGAACTCTTCGCGCAGGCGGTTCTGCAAGTAACGCTCGTAGGAGAAGTGGAGCCCCGGACGACCGCCCGCCGTGAAGACGACGAAGCGGGGCGGGCGCACGCCGACCTGCGTCATGTATTGGACGTGCAGGCGCGAGACGCCGCCCTTGACGGGGGCGGGAGCGCCGCCGCCGCGCGGCTGGGCCACGTGGCGCTCGAAGAAGGCGTTCAACTGCGCGGTCGGGATGCGGCGGCCGCGCGCCTCGTTCGCGCGCAAAGCGAGCGGCAGAGTCCTCTCGACGCGCTGCCCCGTCAGCGCCGAGATCGTCACGACCGGGGCCCAGTCAAGAAACTTCATCTTGTCGCGCAGGTCGCGCTCGAAGGCCGAAGCTGTGCCAGTTTCCTTGTCCGGCACGGCGTCCCACTTGTTGACCGCGATGATGATGGAGCAGCCGGCGTCGTGCGCGTAGCCCGCGATGTTCGCGTCGAGTGCGGCGACGCCTTCCGCGGCATCAACGACGACGATTGCCACGTCGGCGCGCTCTAAACTTCTGCGGGCCATCATCACGGAGAGCTTTTCGGCCACCTCCCCTGTCTTGCCCTTGCGGCGGATGCCGGCCGTGTCAATGACGCGGAAGTGCTGGCCCTCTACTTCGAGCAGGGTGTCCACGGCGTCGCGCGTCGTGCCGGCGATGGGCGAGACGATGACGCGCTCTTCGCCGAGCAGGCGATTCAGGAGCGAAGACTTGCCGACGTTCGGCCGGCCCACAATCGCCAGCCGCAGCTCGCGCGGCTGAGCGACACTTTCATCCCCTTCCTGTTCGGCCGTTTGAAAATCCTCGACCAGGGCGTCGAGCAGGTCGCCGACGCCGTTGCCCTGCTCGGCCGAGACGGGGACGACCTCGTCGAAGCCGAAGCGGAAGAACTCGCCCGCGTCCGTTTCGAGCCGCTGCGCGTCCGCCTTGTTCGCCGCGACGAGCACGCGCTTGCCCGTCGTGCGCAGGAGCCGCGCCAACTCTTCATCCAGCGGCGTGATGCCCTTGCGCGCGTCCACGACCCAGACGAGCGCCTGCGCCTCTTCGATGGCCGCGCCGGCCTGCTTCAAGATGTTCGCGGGGATGACCGCGTCGTCGTCCGGCACAATTCCGCCGGTATCCACGACGGCGAATCGACGACCGTTCCAGGACGATTCGCCGTAGATGCGGTCGCGCGTGATGCCCGGCTCGTCGCCCGTGATGGCGCGGCGCTCGCCGGTGATGCGGTTAAAGAGCGTGGACTTGCCGACGTTCGGCCGCCCGACGATTGCCACGAGCGGCAGGGCCGCAGTCGCCGCCTCGCGGCGCTCACCGGCCGTCTCTTCCACCTCGTTCGATGAATCTTCTACCTGCTTGAGACTGTCAGGCTGCATAGAAATATGACTCGGAGTCTAAAGACCCTCAACAAGTGGGAAAGGAGATTGTCAGAGCTTTTCGGGGCGCGCGTGAAGTGTAACGCGCGAGCGGAACGCCCCGCAAGGCTTTCGGTGAAAGCGGCACGCCTTGCCTCAAGGGCGGAAGGCGAGATAGTCTCTCCGGCCAGGGAAGGACGAACCGTATGCGCTGGCCGGCACTCAATCCTCGCGGGCTGAAGACGTGGCTGAAGCGTGCGCCATCGGAAGGCGGCGGCGCGGAGAACGCGGGCGAATTGATTCCGTCGGAAGTCGCTCCGCACCTCGCGCTCGGGCGGCGCGGCGAACGACTCGCGGCCGAGCATCTCGAACGCCTGGGCTACGCGCTCGTCGCCTCAAACTTCACGCTCCCCGTCGGGCGCAACCTGCGCGGCGCTCTGGTCCGCGCAGAGATTGATCTCGTCGCTTACGAGGGCCAGACGCTCTGCTTCATAGAGGTCAAGACGCGCGCCTCGGACTGGTTCGCCGCCCCGGAAGCCAACGTTGACCTGCGCAAGCAGCGGCAGATAGCGCGCGCCGCCCGCGCCTACCGCCGCACGTTCGGCCTGACGAGCGAGCCGTACCGCTACGACGTGGTGAGCGTCGTCCTGCCGCCCGCAGACGAGCGCGGTGAGGCTGCGCGCCCGCGCCTGGAGGTGCTGCGCAGCTTCTGGACGGACGAGAAATTCCGCAAGCGCCGGTGGGCCAACGCGCCGGAAGATTATTGAAAGCGGGGTGGCGCGAGTGCCACTTGACAAGGAGTCTTGAATCTGTAGAATTATTCTCCCGCAAGCGGGAGTAACTCAGTGGTAGAGTGCGACCTTGCCAAGGTCGAAGTCGCGAGTTCAAATCTCGTCTCCCGCTCCAAGATTCAGAAAGGCGAAGGGCGAAAGGAGAAAAGCCTCTCATACTTTCGCCCTTCGCCTTTCTACTTTCACACTTCGCGTGGCGGCGTAGCCAAGTGGTAAGGCAGAGGTCTGCAAAACCTTTATTCATCGGTTCGATTCCGATCGCCGCCTCCATAGAATTTATAGTTTACGGGCAGCCAGCGGGCTGCTCGTTTTGCTTTGTGTGCCTATAGTATGCCAAAATTTAATCCTTAACTCATGCACGTTGCGTCGGGGGCGCGGGTGATGGCGCGGCGTTCGACAGGTTCGCCTTTACGGAACGATTCGCGGAACTATGCGTTTTCTAATGCTATCATTTCCTTTCAGTGCCAGGCTTAAGCTGCGGGCAGCGATCAGTGGTGCAGCGTCACAGAGCGGGCTCATAGCCGCCGCGGCTCTCACGTGTTTCTTATCGCTGCCGGTCTGCGCACAGCAGGCTGATCCTCAGACGCCGCCGGTTGTGGTGCAGCCCGGTGCGCCGGGCCAGCCGACCCGAACCCTGCCGCCATCGACGAGGGCGACACTGCCGCCCCGTTCGCCGAAGGACGTGGAGTTCATGCAGGGGATGATCATGCACCACGCGCAGGCGGTCGAGATGACGGCGCTCATCGAGTCGCATACGGAGAACAAGGACCTACGCCTTCTTGGGGCGCGCATCAGCAAATCACAGTCAGACGAAATGAAGTTTATGAAACGGTGGCTCGAAGCCAGGGGGGAGCCGGTACAGCCTCCGATGCCCGGAATGCATGGCATGGATATGCCGGGCCATGACATGTCGGGCCATCAGATGCTCATGCCGGGGATGCTGACCCCGAAGCAGATGGACGCTTTAAGAGAAGCGAAGGGCGCGGAGTTCGACCAGCTGGTTTTGACCGGAATGATTCAGCATCACAACGGCGCGTTGACTATGGTAAAGGATTTGTTCGATACGGCGGGCGCGGGGCAGGATGCTGAGCTGTTCAATTTCGTGACGGATGTAGACAGCGGCCAACGCGCCGAGATCAGGATTATGCAAACCATGCTGGGTGAAAAACCTGTAGAGGAGAAACGATGAATCGAGTACACACTATCGCTTTCCGTTTACTAATAGCTTCCCTTATTTTGTGCTCGTGTTTGGCAGCCAGGACGCTGGCGCAAACGACCTCGCCGTCGCCGCAGCCTTCGCCCACTCCGACGCCTGAATCCAAACCCGCCGGCCAGGACGGCGGGAATCCGTTTGCCCCCGAAGCGGCACCGCCGCTACCGGCGGGGATGACGGGTTCGGATGCCAGCGACCCGCGCGCCAAGCTGACGCCGGGAATGTACGACGCGGGTGAAACAGCGATAGGCATCAAGCACCTCATGCTGTTCAAAAAGCCGGACGCGTTTCAACTCGGCTCCGACGATCCTGATAATCCGAAAGTAGACAAGACACTTGGTCTGCTCGGCATCGGTGACCCTTCAAAGATGCCAAAACCGCTGAAGTTGGTGATTGCCGGGCTCGCCTTTGCGAACTCCGACCTTGCGTTTCAGGGCAACCACCTCTTTCAGGGAAACTTTTACGGCGTCAACATCTATGACATCTCCAATCCGGCGGAACTCAAATTGTTGACCTCGATGGTGTGTCCGGGCGGGCAGGGCGACGTGTCCGTTTACAAGAACCTGCTCTTCATGTCGGTGGAGATGCCGAACGGCCGACTCGATTGCAGTCCACAGGGTTTTCCGCCTGAGCCTGCGCCCGCCGCCGGACAAGAGAACAAGCCTCATCTGCCGGCGGCGCAAAAAGATCGTTTCCGCGGGGTAAGGATTTTCGACATCGCAGACATTAAGAATCCGAAGCAGGTGGCGGCGGTGCAAACCTGCCGCGGCTCGCACACGCACACCCTCGTAGTCGATCCGAATGATAAGGACAACGTTTACATCTACGTCTCGGGAACCTCTTTCGTCCGTCAAAGCGAAGAGCTGGCCGGGTGCTCGGGTGAGGCCCCGGACAAGGACCCGAATACCGCGCTCTTTCGCATTGACGTGATTAAAGTGCCGCTGGCCGCGCCGCAAGAGGCTCAGGTAGTGTCGAGTCCCAGAGTGTTTATGGACCCACGGACGGGTGCTCTGAACGGCCTGAATAACGCCGGCACACACGGCAAGAACGGATTGGAAAAGCCGTCCGACACCAACCAGTGCCACGACATTACCGTGTACTCGGCAATCGGACTCGCGGCAGGTGCCTGCTCGGGTAATGGAATTCTGCTGGACATCAAAGACCCGGTCCACCCGAAGCGCGTGGACGCGGTGAATGATCCGAACTACTCGTATTGGCACTCGGCCTCGTTTTCGAATGACGGGAAGAAAGTCGTGTTCACGGATGAGTGGGGCGGCGGACTGGGCGCGCGCTGCCGCGCGAACGACCCGAGCAAATGGGGTGCCGATGCGATTTTCCACTTGACGGATAACAAGCTGAGCTTCGCGAGCTACTACAAGTTGCCGGCCGCGCAGGGCGACAGCGAGAACTGTGTGGCGCACAACGGCTCGCTCATTCCGGTCCCCGGCCGGGACATCGCGGTCCAGGCATGGTATCAGGGCGGCATCTCCGTCGTGGACTTCACCGACGCGGGACATCCGGTTGAGATTGCCTATTTCGACCGGGGGCCGATTGATCCGAAGATGCTCGTGCTCGGCGGCGACTGGTCCGCTTACTGGTACAACGGCCGCATCTACGCGTCAGAGATCGCGCGCGGCCTGGACATCTTCGAGCTGACGCCGACGCAGAACCTGACGCAGAACGAGATCGACGCGGCGAAAGCGGTTCGGGTGGCCGAATTGAATGTGCAGAACCAGGAGAAAATTGAGTGGCCCAGACAGTTAGTCGTGGCGAAGGCGTACGTCGATCAGTTGGAGCGTTCGCAAGCTCTGCCTGCTGACCGAATCGCGGCCCTGCGGCAGGCGATTCAAGGAGCAGAGAGTTCAAGAAAGCTTGGAAAACTCAAAAGCCTCGCGCCGTCGTTGGAGAAGAGTGCCGGCCAGACGAAGAGTGCGGCAGACTCAGCCCGGTTGCTAGCCCTGGCTGAAATCCTGAAGCGGCCCGCGCTTTAATCTTTCGAGCGCGAACTCAGGCGCTGTTTGAGAATGCGCGCCGCCGCGTCGAATCAGCCAGCCGTGGTGCGGCCGATTCGACGCGGCGGCGCTCCGTTCCTCTCATTGTCGGCGTCTCAATATTCGTAATAAACGGCGTGTCTGACGTAGGCTGAATAAGCCCCCCTTTCCTGGAGCCCCCGCCTGTCAGGTCGGCACTATGATCTGTCCCAAGTGTCAACATTCTTTGAGAGACACCGCGCAATTCTGTGACGGCTGTGGCGTGTCCCTCAATGACTTCAATACGCCTACCGAACGACTCGACCGCCGCAAGGATTTAGCTGAACCTGTAGATGACCCGCTGGTCGGGCGCGTCCTCGATTCCAAGTATGAGCTTGTCTCTCGCCTGGGCGAGGGGGGAATGGGTGCGGTTTACCGTGCGCGCCGTCTGCACATCGGCGACGAGGTGGCGGTCAAAATCCTGCTCAAAGAATACGTCGCCAGCGCGGAAGCCGTCGAGCGATTTCGCCGCGAAGCTCGCGCCGCCGCCCTGCTGCGTCACACAAACGTCGTCGGCATCTACGACTTCGGCGAGGCGCGCGGCGAAGACGCGCCAGCCTACATCGTCATGGAGCTGGTTGAAGGAATGTCCCTGCGCGACCTCATCCGACGTGGAGGCAACATCGCGCCCGCGCGCGCCGTCTCTTTAATGCGAGACATCTGCGCGGGGGTCGGGGCTGCCCACAGGCGCAACATCGTGCACCGCGATCTTAAGCCGGACAATATTATAGTGCTGCCGCCGCCGCCGGACGCGGACGAGCGGGAGACGGTGAAAGTCCTTGACTTCGGAATCGCCAAGCTGCGCGACGTTCAGACCGCACTGAGCCTGACGGAAGCGGGGGCGGTGATGGGCACGCCCTATTACATGTCGCCCGAACAGTGCCGCGGGGAGCCGTTAGACGCGCGCTCGGATGTCTACAGCCTCGGCGTCATGTTGTACGAGATGTTGACGGGCGTCCCGCCTTTTAATGGGCCAAACATCGCCAGCTTAATCACCAAACATCTGACGGAAGCGCCGCCCTCGCTCTCGCTCCGGCCCGGAGTCTCGCCGACCCTTGATGCCGTTTACCAACGCGCCCTCGCCAAGGACAAGAATGTGCGGCAGGCTGACGCGACAGCGTTCTCCCGCGAGCTTCAAGCGGCGCTGGAGGACACAAGGCTTGCCCCTCCGGCCATTGATGCGCCCGCCCCGCGCGCGCATCAAACCGCGCCGGTCCTGGGAACGACGCTGGCCCAATCACCTCACACCTTTGCTTCTCAAGCACAGCCACACGGAGGGCCACGCCGGGGGTGGTGGGTCGCGGGCGGCCTGATGGCTTTAATCGTCGGCGCAGTCCTGATTGTCTTTGGCCTGAGACTTATCCCCCGCGACAATAACCACGGGACGAATGTCTCGACCGGGGGGCAGGCAAATACGCCACAGACCACGGGCGGCGACTCGACCGCCGAAGCTCACCAATCGCCGGCGGAAACTGGCCCTGGCGGCTCGAATCCTGACGGCTCAAGCGGTGTCCGTTCCGACGAGTTGAGGATGAAGGGGAAGTGGACGGGGACGACCGGGCCGTCGAACCAGGCTGCCGTTCTAATGATAAACGCCAGCCAGGGCAGCACGTTTGAAGGGGTACTGGAACAGGGGGACTACCGCATCTCTGTCAACGGGTCCGTAAATGCCGAGACCCGGCAGGTAACGATTCAGGAGACGCGCGTGTTGAAGGGCGAAGGCTGGTCGTTAGGAAAAGGCGCGGGGGAAATCTCCACGGATTGGCGGACCATCTCCGGTACAGGAAGCGACGAAATGGGCAGGCAGTTTGGGGTAACTTACAATTGGTTCTTCTCGAAGCAATAGGTAGCCTACATGGCGGAATTGCTCTCCCTACTGGAATGCCGCTCGCTCGGCGCAGATTAGATTGGGCGTTCGGCGCTCGCCCTTCCCCGAAGGGTAAGCAATCAAGAATTCATTGACAGTGGCGTCGCCGTTACCTATCTTTCCGGTCGGAGACAGTCGGGCGCGGGGTGATTTAGCTCCGCGCCCCCTGGCCGCAATTCGGCGGCCGTGCGCGCCCGTCGTCATCGGAGACAAGCCATGAGAAGCCTCTTACTCCTGCCGCTGCTCGCGGCGTTCGCCCTGCCGGCTCAGGAAGGCGCAGTCAACGGCGGCGGCTCTTCCGTCACGGTGCTCGGTTTCAAGTGGGAGAAAAGTCGGCATGTCATCGAGACGCAGGACAACAGCCCGGCCACTGTCCCGGCCGCCGATGCGCTGGTGCCGTCCAATAAAAACTTCCGACGAAACGTGAGAATTAACGACCCCGCCGGGGCAAGAGACCCGAACGCCGATAGCGTTGACGCGCGCGCCGCCGAGTTGGAAAAGAGCGTGCAGGAATCCCGCAAGGCCCCGCCTAAGCGCCTGGACGGCTTCGCGTACAAGGTCAAGGTCCAGAACGCGGGCGACAAGGTCGTCGAGATAGTTTTCTTCGAGTATCAATTCACGGAGTCGGCCGCCCCCGCCAACACGACGCGCAGGCAGTTTCTCTGCGGAGTCAACATCAAGCCGGGCAAGGAGAAGGAACTTTTGGCCTTCAGCCTGTCCGGGCCGAGCGAGGTGGTCAGCGTCGAGAGCCTGGGCAACAAGGCCGGCAGCCTCTTCCAGGAAAGGGTCATCATCAACCGCGTGGAATACTCCGACGGCTCGATCTGGCAGCGCAGGGACTGGAACTTCGCGGAGATCAAGCCGGGCTACACGCGCGCCGTCGGCACGCCCTGGGGCGCGGGCGAGATGTGCCGCGGCCTTTGAGAGCGAAGAAAGGCCGCTTCAAAAATCGAACTCAGCGCCTTTGCGCCTCCAGCGTGAGTGATTTGGATTTCTCACGCTGGAGGCGCAAAGGCGCATCAGGGATTGAGTCAATCTGCGCTTGAGTTGTCCTGTGCCCCGGCCTAGTTTTTGAGGACCGTTCGCATGGAGACCTGGGCGATCAGGGTTTCGAGGTAGGAGGTGAACTTGCGCAGGGCTTCGAGGAAGCCGCGCGCGTCGTCGTGCGTCTCGACGATCTCCGCAATGAAGCCCTCGAATTCGGCCCAGTCCTGGTACATCAGAAAGTGCAGGGTGTCCTGCCGGAATTGGTTCAGGCTGTTGGCGAGCGAGATGCTTTGGAGGAGGCCGAAGTCGTTCTGCGCCTTGCGCACTTTGGTGAGCAGCGAGAGCAGCTCGCCGTAGAGCACTATGGACTGCTCACGCTTGATTTTGAAATCCTCGAAGATGGCCGCGCCGTCGAGCGCGGGGTCGAGCGCCTGTAGGAGCGTGACGATCAGTTGCTGGAAGCAATTCTGAAGGAGCCCGTGCGCGCGAACCGCCCGGCCGCGCGGCGGGGCGGAGTCTTCGGGGCCGAGCAGGCCGGTCGCTTCCTCGTCGTAAACCCTGTGAAGCTCGTGACTGAGCGCGAAACCTATTCCGTTCAAAACATCGTATAGGGTTTCGTCGCCTTCGCCGGCCTCGGCCGCGGCCACGTTGACGAAGTTGGCGAGGGCGGACGCGCGCTCGTGCACGGCGCGGAAGATGACGACGGTCTTGCGGGGCGGCGTGTCTTCGGAAACTTGCCCCTCGATGAGCTGTAAATATTTTATCAGCCGGCTCAGTTCAGTTAAGATGTGTTGGAGTCTTTTCCCCAGGGGCGGCCCGATCCGCTCCGTCAGGGCGCTGATGCGCGACTCAAGGGGGTCAGGCTGTTCAGCCTTAGCCGGGGCCGTTGAAGGAGCTTCGACCGGAGGAACGGCCGGGCGGACGGCGAGTTCGCTGAGGTCAATCTCTTCTTCGTGAGCACTGGGATTCATGGGACGCTCTTTCGGAACTTCTCCTCGACACTCTTTGACTGACGGACGATCAATCACATGCCCGAGAACACGCGACGAATAGCGGCGCGGGTGAAAACCCAAATCCAATGCACCTGGGGGACGACCAAGGAGTGCCCCCGCAACGGCCAGATCACCAGCCTGAGCGGGCGCGGGGCCTTCATCCTAACGAAGGTCGTAGTCTCCGTGGGCCAGAACATCTTCCTCAGAATCTGGCTCCCCAGCGAGCGATGGATGGCTCTCCGCGCGCGTGTCATCTACCAACTGGCCGAGGTCGGCTTCGGCATCACCTTCAACGAGCTGACAGACGACGAGTCCGCGCAAATCGAGGCGCTGGTTGATCACTACCGTTGACGCGTGCGAGGCGCATCCCCCTGACACTTCCCCTCCCGCCAGGAAAGAGGAAAGCGGCCTCGGCGGCACGGCTCCTAGAAAGCCGTGCCGCCGTGACCATCCCCGTCTTCCGCCGAAGGAGAAGAAGCAACGCGGGGACGAGGGTCCTTACAGCTTGGCTTCGGACATCGCCGCGACGTAGCAGCCCTGGGCCGTCGCCGTCAGCGGGTCCTGCGCCATGCGGATTTCCGCGACCTGAATCGGGAAGTTGTCTTCGGCCTTCAGCAGCTTGTCGAACTTCTGAAGGAAGCCGGCCGGCTTGGCCGTCCCGCCCGCGAGCACGACGGAGAGCGGCCTGTCAACCTTCGGCAACTGGCTGGAGTGCATGAACTCCGAGCGCAGCCGCCCGATGAGGCTCTGAAGCAAATCCTCGTAGAAGATGTGCAGCGCCCTCGACATGTCGTCCTGCGGGTTGCGCGAGAGGTCCAAATTCTCCTCCTTGTGGATGCGCACCTTAGTCGTGTTGCTCTCGCCCATGACATCGGCGACGCTCTTGTCAACGTAGTCGCCGCCCTTCGGGATGCTGAAGCTGATCATCGGCATGGACATCAGCGAGACCGAGACGTTGCACATCCCGCCGCCGAAGCTGATGCCGATGCCCGTGAAGTTCTCGTCGGCCAGTTCCGAGAAGACCACCGCCTGCCCCTCGTTCAGGGACTTCGCGTTGTAGCCCAGCGACTGTAGGTAGCTCTTCAGCACGGCCTCGTGATAGACGAGGTTGCCCTGCGCGTTCTCGCCGCGGCCGGGGACGCTGAAGCAGAGCGACTCATTCTTGCGCGTCGGCGGGACGACGCGCTTGATGATGAGCTGCATGATTTTCTGGCTCATCTCCTCGCGCGGGTTCAGGAGCCCGGACTGCATGGGCCGCCGCGAGTCCGTGTCGAGGAAGCTGGCGAAGAAGTCCGAGTCGTTGCCGTAGACGTAAAGGTTCTTGCAGTTGCGCTCGTAGATCATGTTGCGCTGGCGCAGCACGTTCTCGGCCATCTCGGAACTGGGAACGGCGACGAAGGCGTTGAGCTCGGAGCGTGTCTCCCTTGAGCCGTTGGAGACGACGATGCGGCTGGTGCCGATATCCAGGCCCAGGGCGTTCGGCCGCTGAGGCGCGGAATCGTTCTTGGCTTCCGCCGGGTTCTGATTCTTGTTTTCCATTTTCTTCTCCTTCTGCGTTGTTGGTGGGGCTTTTTTATCGCACCCTCTTCATAAGTTTTGTGTTGAGATTAACCACGCAACCGATGCGGGCTACTTCGTGTCGGGGCGTTTGCGAGGACCGCTTGTCAAAATCATCCGCCGCTCCCCTCCGGCTCCGGGGCGGTCGGGTTCAAATCCTTCGAGACGGGCGACTCCGCCGTGGCGGGCTCTTCGCGTCCCGTGGCCGCGACGCGCGCCGTCTTCTGCTGGGCCATTTGCGTCTTGAAGAGCACCATCATCGAGCGGCGCACCTCGGCCGGGTCAGAGCCGGCTTGCGCGGCCCGCCGCTTGAACTCCTCTTCGGCGACCCTGGCCCCGGCCCAAATCTCGCCGCCCGCGTTGCGGACGACCTCCTCCGTGTAGGTGAAGCCGTAGACGCCGATGCTCGTCGTCGCGACCTTGTACTTGTCTGAAAGGCCCATCGCCTCGAACGGGAAGTTACGCACCCAGTCGTGGTGGTAGGCGACGTACGTGTTGGCCGGGTTGACGGAGACGAGCCCGTGCGTGACGCAGTCGGCGTCGTCAACGTTGTGTTTGCTCCGCAGCACCTGCGTCAGCAGGCGGCCCGCCAGGAGTTGCGCCTCGGTCAACTGCTCGTCGCCGAGGTCGCCCGAGACCGTGGTCTCGAAGCAGACGCCGAGGAAGCTCTCGTTGAGGCCGACGTAGACGCCTTTGGAATCGGCCCAGACGGAATTGCCGGCGTGGTTGGCCGCCTGGTCGTCGCGCACGACGCGGTGGACCTGCCCGTAGCGGTCAATGACGTAATGGTAAGACTTGTGCTCCTGCACGTACCGCAGCAGCCCGCGGCTGCGCGCCTCTATCGAGTCGTTGTTCTCGACGGTGAACGGCAGGATGTCGCTCTCCGAAGTGTGATAGACGATGCCGATGGGGTTCGTCTGGAGTTCGTCGCCGACGAGACCGCCCTCCGGCTTGTAGACGTAGTAGCCGCGCCGGTGATTCGCCGTCTCGTACTCCCTCAAGATACGCAGGCCGTTGCTGTAACGCTCGAAGTCGTCCTTCTGCTCGACCATCCATACCTTCTCGGGCTTGTAGTCGGGCAGGTAGTCAGCGTCGTGCGCGAGCGCGTGCGAACGCGAGCCGGCGGCCGCCAGTTGCTCTTCCTGCGCGTGCACCTGGGCCGCCCTCGCCTCTGCGGAGGTCTTGATGATGAAGGAGGACAGGCCGCCCGCCGCCACTAAGACCAGGGCCAGCCCGCCGAGCACGCCGTAGGCGAGGCGCAGCCTGTAGGCGTGAAAGAGCACGCGCGCGCCGTAGGGGACGTGGCTGCGCCAGATGCGGCGCTTGTGCTCCGGGCTGGAGTTCGAGAAGGCTTTGATCTCGCGGAAGATGAGAACGTAGAGCCACCAGTTGAGGACGACGGGGTAAAACGCTGACCGCTCGACGAACTTGAAGCGGCTGAGAGCGGCGCTCAGCTTCTCGTGATTCGCGGCCTGCCTGGCGAGGGTGTTGTTGAGAAAACGCAGACGGACTTCCGGCCGCTCGAACAGGTGAGCGTACTTGTTGACGATTCGTAAATAGGTTTGTGTCGTTTCGGGAGTCATTGTCTCAGGCTTTGACTCAAGGGCGACCGGAATTCAAAGTTCAGAGTTGGGGCGAGGCGCGGTTATAAATCGGCGATGACAAAATCCTGGGCCGCGCCTTTGGCGCGCAACTGCGCCCCGAAACGGTTGGCCTCGGTGCGGTCGTCGAAGCTCCCGACCATCACGCGGAACCAGGTGCCGCGCTTGGGCAGCTCCACGCTCACGACGCGCGGGTCGAAGCCCGCGGCCCGCAGCTTTTCGGCGCGCTCGTTGGCCTGGCCCACTTCGTTGTAAGAGCCGACCTGGACGGCGAAACGTCCGCCGGCCGCGCTCTGCGGAATGGCGGCTGGAGGCGTCTGCGTCTCGGCCTGCTTCGTCTCCTGCGGCGCGGGCGTCGGCTCGGGAGTCGGGGCCTGCGTGGGTTCCGGCGTCGGGGCGGGCGTGGCCGAAGGTTGGGGCGCGGGCGTGGCCGCGGTCACTGCGGCCTGCTTCTTTATCGGTTGAACAGAGGCTTTCGCCTCGCTCGGGGCGGCGGCGACGGAGCTGATGTCGCTCGACGACTTGATGATCTTGTCGCCCAGGAAGATGAACGCGAGGAAGATCGTCAGGCCGGCGGCGAGACTCGCTGTCGAAAACTTAAGCAGCTTCACTTTCCCAGGCGTGGCTGTCTCTGCCGGCGGGACGATTGAGGCGATGGTTTCAGTTGACGCTGCCGGTTCAGTAAATGCCGTCGGTTCAGGTAACGGTGCCGGCGCGGATTCCTGTCGCGGCGCAAAATCATAGCGCGGTGAAAAATCAATCTCCGGCGAAGAATCGAAGTGCGGCGTGAAGACGGGAACCGGCTCCGTGTGGCCCTGCGCCGCCGAGACAATCCTCTCCTCCGGCACGTCTTCAACCGGGTCGGCGCGCAGTTCTTCCAGCGGGGGGTAAATCTCAGGCTCGTAGAGAACGACTTCCTCGACCGCCGCGGCGCGCTCCGGGCTGTAAAGCTCCAGCCCCGTCTCGTCGGGGATTTCCAACACGTCCAACTCGTCCACCTGCGGCGCTGCAAGCTCGAAGGCGTAATCCGCCTGCGAGGTCGGATTCTTCGGCTCCTCGTACCTTGAGGGCCCGCTCCACTCGCTCGTCTTCACGGCCGGTGCCGCCAGAGACTTTTCCTCGCAGTGCGCGCAAGTCATTTTCTTTTTGTCCTTCAGCGTCTCCACTTCGAGCTGCGTTTCATTCTGGCAGTCCATGCAGATTATTTTCATTGTTCGCCTTCCTAAGGTGTGGTTGGGGCAAATGCCGAGGCTGCTTCAGTGGCCGCTTAATCTGTGCTGCCGGGGCTCGCAATGCGGCTTTTAAAGGGGTAAGCAGGAAAAAGAAGCCTCGTCAGGCTCGCAGGAAGTCACGAAAACCCAGAATTTCAGAGCGCGCGGGCTGCGCTCGAATGGAACAATAATCTATAAACGCTGTTTTTTCAAGCAAAATCTTTTAAAAACCTGTTGCTTTTTGTGGGCTTATCCTGTAAAAAACATCTGGGTAGCTGAGCTATCTAAAATTTAAGGAATTGCCCGCCCCCGCCTCGTACGCCCCGACGGCTCAATCTTGGCAGCAACACTCAATTCCCCCATGAAAACAACAACCCATTCATTTTTTCTCAAGCCTTTGGCGGCGTTGACGGCGGCGGCGTGTCTTTACGTGATTGGTCTTTCGGGGCTGCAAGCGGGGTTCGGGCAACTGGACGTTTCCTTCTGGCTGCTGGCCGTGACGGCGCTCGGCGTCGGCGCGCGCGTCGGCGTAAAAACCGCGGACGACTGCCGCGGGCACGTTCCCTTCCTCTACCTGCCCGTCTTTCTCGGCCTGCTCTTTTTCGACTGGCCCGCGGCCGTTCTCATGACGGCGGCGGCCGCGCTCTACGCGTCGCTCGTCGAGAAGAGGCGGCCCGCTTCGATTATTTTCGACACGAGCGTTTCGACCGTCGCGGTCTTCCTCAGCTACAGCGTCCTGCACTTCCTCTTCGAGTCCACGGCGAAGCTGACGGACCCTTACAGCCTCGCCGTCAGCGTCGGCATTATTTCCCTGCTGCAAACCCTCGCCCACTTGTTCGCGGGCTTCGCCGACGCGGGCTTCGGCCGTCCCTCAACTAAAGGGCTATCGGGCCGCGGCGCTCTGAGCGTCTGCCTGACGTACCTGACGCTGGCCGGGGCGGCGGGCGTCATCTTCAAGCTCACCATCAGCCTTCAGCTACCGCCGGCCAACGTCATCGTCGTCTTCTTCTCGTGCGCGGTTTTACTCTTCCTCTTCCTGCTCTTCAGGGACAGGGGCAAGAGCCGGTCCGAGCAGCCGGCCGAAAGACCCTTGAAGGCTGAGGCGCAGACCGAGGCGAGGGCCGCGGCGAGGGCCGAGGCTGAGATTGAGGCGAAGGCTGAAGCTATCGCCCCAATCGTCAGCGCCGCGCCCCAGGCTTTAGTGAGAGTTGAAGCCCACACGCCCGACGGCGACGAACTTTACAGAAACGCGTTCGATCACTCGGCCAACGGGATAGCGGTGGTCTCCCGCAGCGGCGACTTGACTCTCGTCAACAACGCGCTGTGCGAGCTTTTAGGTTACTCGGCAGAGGCGCTCAAATCTTTAAGCATTCAGGACCTGGTTCACCACGACGACGTGATCATCGTGCAGGCCACGCTCTCGCGGCTGCTCTCCGGCGAGGAGGTGACTTACCAGGGCGAGAAGCGTTTCATTCACAAGGACGGGCGCGAGGTCTGGGCGCTCTGCAACCTCTCGGGCTTCCGCCACGGCCCCGACGACACGCACTATCTGGTCTTCCACGTCCAGGACCTCACGGATCGCAAGCGCACAGAGGAGACTTTGCTGCACAACGCCTTCCACGACGCGCTGACGGGCCTCCCCAACCGTGCCCTGTTCATAGACCACTTGCAGATGACCATCAACCGCACGCGGCGGCACGAAGACCAGATTTACGCGGTCCTCTTCCTCGACCTCGACCGCTTCAAGATCATCAACGACAGCCTGGGCCATTTAATCGGCGACCAGCTGCTCGTCGGCATCGCGCGCCGGTTGGAAAACTGTCTGCGGCCCGGCGACACGATTGCGCGCGTCGGCGGCGACGAATTCACCGTGCTCCTCGAAGAACTCGTTGACGAGACGGAGGCGATCTCGGTAGCGCACAGAATCCAGCGCGACCTCTCCATCCCGTTCAACTTCGACGGGCACGAAGTCTACACGACGGCGAGCATCGGGATCGCGCCGAGCACGACCGGCTACGACAGCCCGGCGGACATCATGCGCGACGCCGACACGGCCATGTACCGCGCCAAGACGCTCGGGAAGAATCGCTACGAGGTCTTCGACAAGGCCATGCACGAGGTGGCGATCAACCTCTTGCAGATGGAGACGGACCTGCGCCACGCCCTGGAGCGCGAGGAGTTCTTCATCCAGTACCAGCCGATTGTCTCGTTGCACAACTTCAGCCTGCGCGGCTTCGAGGCGCTGCTCCGCTGGCGACACCGCGAGCGCGGGCTCATCTCCCCGCTCGACTTCATCCCCATCGCCGAAGATACAGGCCAGATCATCAGCATCGGCCACTGGGTTCTGAAGGAAGCGTGCAGGCAGATGCAGCGTTGGCAGAGAGAGTACGGCGACGAGAACCCGCTCTTCATCAGCGTCAACCTGTCTGGCAAGCAGTTCGCCCAGCCGGACTTAATTGAGCAGGTCAAGAACGTCATCAGCGAGACGCGGCTCAGCCCGCGCGGCCTCAAGCTGGAGATCACCGAGAGCGTCGTCATGGAGAATTTCGAGACGGCGACCGAGATGCTCCAACAGCTGCGTGACCTCGGCGTCCAACTGAGCATTGACGATTTTGGCACAGGCTACTCTTCCTTGAGTTACCTGCACCGCTTCCCGATAGACACGCTGAAGATCGACCGCTCGTTCGTCATCAAGATGATTGACAACAACGAGAACCTGGAGATCGTCCGCACCATCGTCATGCTGGCACAAAATCTGGGCATGGACGTGATCGCGGAGGGCGTCGAGACGAAAGAGCAGCTCGCGCTCCTCAGAAAGTTGAAGTGCGAGAACGGCCAGGGCTACTACTTCTCCAAGCCGCTCGACGTGAAGGGGGCCGAAAACCTCCTCGCGGACACTTGCAGCACCGAGGGGCAGCCCATCAAGAAGGCGCAGAAGGCCAAAACCGAGCCGATCATCAACACGAGAGTCAAAGGCATCAAGCTCGCGCCGGCCGAGGACGTAGTCCTCTCCGGGCCTTTACCGTAGACGAATCAGCAATTAAGGCTCTCGCCGCTTGCAACTTGACACCCACTTAGGGCATCATAGTCGCCAGTTAATCCTTCTCTCTTGCATCAACGGTGATGCGCTGACCGCTGGATAGTATAAAAGGCGACGGCGTCTTGGATAGTTCGAGAGTGGGCCGATTACAACTTAGAAGCCGCTCAGATTGAGCACACGAACGCGAGCCTTCGCTGCCTACCGTTACATCGAAGCACCCTTCGATTCGCCAGCTTCTTTTATTCCTCCTACAGAGGAGAGGTACAACTACATCCATGTCTATGAAACTTTACGTCGGGAACCTCTCGTTCCAGACTTCGAGTGAAGATCTGCAACAACTGTTCTCGCAGGCCGGCACGGTCGAGTCAGCTTCCGTGGTCGAGGACCGCGAGACGGGCCGCTCGCGCGGCTTCGGCTTCGTCGAGATGGCGACTAACGAGGAGGGCCAGGCGGCCATCCAGCAGTTCAACGGGAAGGAAGTCAACGGCCGCTCACTGACCGTCAACGAAGCGCGCCCGCGCGAGGACCGCGGTAATCGCGGCGGCGGGGGCGGCGGACGCGGCGGCTACGGCGGCGGCGGCAATCGTGGCGGCGGAGGCGGCGGTGGTCGCAGCGGCGGCGGTTACGGCGGCGGCGGCAATCGTGGCGGCGGAGGCGGCGGTGGTCGCGGCGGCTACGGCGGCGGCGGAGACCGCGAGCCGCGCTGGTAAGCTCCTTGAGGGCTTACTAAAGCACAGTCGGGATAAAGCGCCTCCGACGAGATTTTTTACCGTCGGAGGCGCTTTCTAAATTTTCAGTCAAAAAAGAACTGCTCCCGCCGAGGACGGCGGTCGAGCAGCACGATAAGGATTTTCATGAATTTCTCTGAGTTGGGACTCGTGCCCGCGCTCGCGCGCGTGTGCCAATCCCTCGGATACACCGAACCAACACCAATTCAAAAGCAGGCGATCCCCACGGTCCTCACGGGCTCGGACTTGATCGGCTGCGCCGAGACCGGGACCGGCAAGACCGCCGCGTTCCTGCTCCCCATCATTCAACATTTACAAGAGCGTCAGCGTCCGGGCGTGCGCGCGCTCATCCTCGCGCCGACGCGCGAGCTGGCGACCCAAATTGAAGCCAGCTTCCGCTCGCTCTGTCCGGTCAAAAGTCTGAAGGCCGCGACTCTCATCGGCGGCACCGGAATCGGGAAACAGACTTCGGAGCTGCGCGGCCGCCCCTCGATAGTCATCGCCACGCCGGGCCGCCTGCTCGACCACGTCGAGCGCGGCGCGCTCGACTTCGCGCACATCGAAACGCTCGTCCTGGACGAAGCAGACCGCATGCTCGACATGGGCTTCTGGCCCGCGATTCGCCGCGTGCTCGCGATGCTCCCGGCGAAGCGTCAGACGCTGCTCTTCTCCGCGACGATGTCGCCGGAGATCGAACAGCTCGCGCGCACGACGATGAAGGAGCCTAAGCTCGTCGAAGTCAGCCGGCGCGGCACCGCGGCCACGACCGTCGAACAGAAGGCTTATCCCGTGGCGCTCGAATCGAAGACGGCGCTCCTGCTCGACCTGTTGGAGCGCGAGCGTTTCGAGCGCGTGCTCGTCTTCACGCGGACCAGGCGCGGGGCCGAGCGGCTCTCGCACATTCTGCAAGCGCGCGAGCACAAGGTGAACCGCATCCACGCCGACCGCACGCAGCCGCAGCGCGAGGCCGCGTTGCGCGGCTTCAAGGACGGCCGCCACCGCGTCCTCGTCGCCACGGACATCGCGGCGCGCGGGATTGACGTTGACTCCGTCTCGCACGTCATCAACTACGACGTGCCGTCCGCGCCCGAAGATTACGTGCACCGCATCGGCCGCACCGGAAGGGCCGGCAACGCGGGCCAGGCGATCACGCTGGTCTCGCCTGTTGACGAATTGTCCATGCGCGCCATCGAGCGCCTGACCGGGCAGAAGGTCGAGCGCGTCGTGCTCCCAGGTTTCGGCGGCCGCACCGAGGCCGCCCCCGCGTGGAAAGCCCCCGTCGCCGCCCTCAGCGGGCGCGGCGGCAGCAGCTTCGGGCGGCGCTCTTTCAGGCCGCGGCGCGGCAGGTAAGTGAGTTTTTCATGGGCCGCGCCTGTGCCACAGGCCCGGCCCAAATTTTCACTTCATTTCATTCGAGGAGATTCTGATTGGCTAAAGACGATTTGATTCCGGCCGAAGGCGTCGTGATTGACAAGCTGCCCAACGCCTTCTTCAAGGTGAAGTTGGACGGCAGCGAACACGTCGTGCTGGCTGGCGTCTCCGGCAAGATGCGGAAGAATTTTATACGCATCCTGGCCGGCGACCGCGTCAGCGTCGAGATGTCCCCTTACGACCTCACCCGCGGGCGCATCACCTACAGGTACAAGTAAGGCGTCGGCAAGGTTCCGCCGAAAAGCGGCTGCAACTATCACGGGCAGGCGGGTCGAACGACCCTCGCTTGCCCGTCTGACTTTCGGGCAGCCGCGAGGCACGTCGGGGCGGCGGTTGATTCATACGCGGACTTTGATTAGAATCCCTGGCCCGGCGGTGTGACGACTTAACTTTCTCAAGGCCCGCGCTTCACACTCTGCCAGGCCCTGTTCTCAACGCGGCACTCATAAACCGAAGCCCAGACCTCGTGCCGCGCAACTTTCGTCCTCCGGCGTTGACCCGCTGTTCCGTGCCGTGTTCTGTACCAGGTAGGTGAAACCTCATGCGTCTCATGCCCCGCCCCCTGTCGTGCCTCAGGCGTTGCGTCTTAACGGCCGCGCTGCTTGTCCCGGCCTCCTGCCTGGCCCTCGTTTCTCAAGCCCAGAGTCTTAGTCCGGCCGGACAGATTGGCCCAACTCCACAGGCCGCCGCCCAGGAGCCCGACTATGGGGCGCACGACTACGTCGTCCCAGGTGAGCTGCCTTCCGACTCGGGGAAAGTAATCAGCGCCCGGCCCGAGAAGGGCGTGACGGCCGCCGCGGCCGAGGGCGGGACGGCGGCGAGTTCCCTGGTCCAGGAGACCCTCGAATACAAGTCCATAGTGGGCGTCACCTACACGTTGCGCGCCTACAGCGGGAAGTACGTGCGCTGGGCGTTCCAGGACAGCGACCTCGACGCCGACGGCCTCAGCGCGGACCAAATCTACGAGCTGGTCAACCTGACGGACCTCAACTACGCGCAGATGGCCGAGCTGCTCGGCGGCGAGCCCGGCGGGAGCGGCCTGCTGACCATCGCGCTCGTGGACCCCGGCGTGGGTAACGCGGGCCTCGGCTGGGTCGGCGCGAAGGGGCTCGACATCGCGCCCTCCATGCTGAATGACATTAAGCGTTATCTGGCCGTGGGCCAGTTGCACGGCGTCATCCTGCACGAGATGTCGCACAACTTCGACATCTACAGTTGGCCCACGAACTACATTAACTACTACGGCGACTTCGGCCACGCCTGGACCCACTTCTTACAGCACTACATCCTGTTCTACGCGTCCTGGGGCGATCTGGACATGACGCCGAAGTCCAGCCTGGCTTATGAAACGAGGAGGCTGAGCAAGGTCTGGGACGCGGCCGGCAACGCGGCCACGTGGTCGGCTTGCGTGCGCAACGGCGGCGGGTGTCCGGGGCTCGGGATTGCCCCCAACGACGGGTGGAGCGGCTTCATGCTGCGCTTCGCGCGCCTGCACGGCCGCGCGGCGATGAAGCGGGCCTTCGGCTACCTCAAGAGCTACGCGGGCGCGGTCCCGACGACGCCCGAAGACAAGAACGACCTGCTCGTCAAGGCACTCGCCTACGGCGCGAACGCCAACGTCCTCTGCGAGGTTGACGCCTGGAACTGGGAGGTCTCGGCGGCGGCGCGCGCGGCAATCGCCGGCCTCTACCCTGCCTCGAATCCCATGTGCACAGACGCCGACTCGGACGGCTACTCGAAGGCCACGGGCGACTACAACGACGCGGCCGCGGGCGTGCACCCCGGCGCGGCCGAAGTGCAGAACGGCGTGGACGACGACTGCAACGACGTGGTTGACGACCTGAGTTTCACTGAGCCCGCCGCGGGCGATTTCACTTCCCCGCTCGGTGTGAGCCCGACGGGCCGCATCACAGGCGGAATCACCGCCGGCGATTCCGACAACTTCAACCT
The DNA here is from genome assembly GCA_036403435.1 of Pyrinomonadaceae bacterium. GTDB lineage: Bacteria > Acidobacteriota > Blastocatellia > Pyrinomonadales > Pyrinomonadaceae > QHXM01. Next base: position 28,073 of record DASWQY010000135.1, on the reverse strand, counting down.
TAACGTCACGCAGCCGCGCAAGGTGGTCTTCGAGCTTTGCTCGGAGCCGGACTTCCAGGGCTGGCTCTTTGTTTACAGGAGCGATGGCAGCTGGTTCGACTACCAGTACGTGTTTGCCGGCGGCTGCACGCCGAAGACGTATCAGTTGAGCGAGGTCAGGCAGTGGAGGTTCGAGGTCGCGCTCAACTCCAGTTCCCTTCCCGGCAAGTATTCTCTGCGCTATTACACGCCCGACCCCTGGCCCGCCCGGTGGGGCACGACCGCGCCCGTGACCGCGAACGGCAGCGCCTACCGCTTCAGTGTCACGGCGAACTCTCTAGCCAACACGGGCGCGACTCCGACGCACGTGCGCTTCTGGGTTGACGGCTACGGCTTCGTCGGCACGGCCCCTTACAGTATGACCACCGTCTTCAACTGGACGCCGGCCGCGCCCCTCCCGGACGGCGAATACACCTACAGGGCGCAGCTGCTTTCCGGCACAGTTCCCGTGGAGGCGACGACCGCGCCGCGCTCGTTCAACGTCGGGCTGAGCGTCTCGCCCGCGTCCCGACAGTTCGGGGCCGAGGGCGGCACAGACGCCATCCAAGTGACGGCGACCGCCGGGCTCGCGTGGTCCGCGACGAGCGACGCGGCGTGGCTCACCGTCACTTCTGGCTCGCCCGGCTCGGGCAGCGGGACGGTGGGCTACACGGTCGCGCCGAACGCGGGCCTGACCCCGCAGACTGGCACAATCACCATCAACGGTAAGACCGTCACCGTCACGCAAGCCGCGCTGACTCTTGCGATCCTCGACGCCGCCGTGACGGAGGGCAACGCCGGCACGCTCAACGCCAAGTTCACCGTTAAGCTCTCCGCCGCTTCGAGCAACACCGTGACGGTCAACTACGCGACCGCCAACGGGACGGCCGTCGCGCCTGGCGATTACCAGGCGGCCTCCGGCAAGCTGACGTTCACTCCGGGCCAGATCGCCCAGGTCATAACTGTGCCAATCGTGGGCGACATCCTGGACGAGCCGAATGAGAAGTTCCAGGTCAACCTCTCGGCCGCCGTGAAGGCAGCCGTCGCGGACGCACAGGGCACGGGGACGATCACGGACAACGACCCCGCCTACAGCCTCGCCGTCAACAGCGTCACCGTGACGGAGGCGAACACGGGCGCGAACAGCATTGCGACCTTCACCGTGAAGCTCTCGCAGGCGAGCGCGCAGACCGTCACCGTGAAATACGCGACCGCCAACGTGACGGCGCTCGCCGGCACAGACTACACGGCGCTCCCGCTGACGACGCTCACGTTCACGCCGGGGCAGACGAGCAAGACAATCGCGGTCACGGTCAAGGGCGATTTGTTGGACGAAGCAAACGAGACGTTCAAGGTTCTGCTCTCGTCCCCGGCAAACGCGGCCGTCGCCTCGGGCCTCGGCGCGGGCGTCTGCACGATCACGGACAACGACCCCGCGCCGAAGTTCACCGTCAACGACGTGAGCGTCGCGGAGCCCGACGCGGGCACGGTGCCCTTGACGTTCACCATCAAGCTCTCGGCGGCGAGCGGGCAGCAAGTCACAGTCAAGTACGCGACCGGGGGCGGCACGGCCGCCGCCGCGACCGATTACACGGCCGTGCCACTCACGGCGCTGACCTTCGCGCCGGGCCAGACGAGCAAGACCGTGGTCGTGTACGTCAAGGGAGATTTAATCAGGGAGTTGAACGAGACGTTCTTCGTGAACCTGAGCGCGCCCGTGAACGCCTCCATCCTCGACGCTCAGGGCATTGGCACAATTCTTAACGACGACTGAGCGCCGGTGCAGGGCGGCGCTCGGGTGAATGGCTCGGCGGCGGCCGCCTCACGAATTACTCGGGGAGGCCGCCCCGCACGGGCGTCACTGTGACCCTACGCTGGCACGGCGTAATCTCTTCGCGCAGGATGAAGATTCTCTTTGTGCCTGGAGCGGTGATTCTGACTTTGGCGGACGACGCACACTTGCGCGGCGTACTCTGGACGGCGGTGTAGGCGATCTGAAACCAGGCGGTCTTTCCGGGCTCCAACGTGACCTCCTGCGCGGGCTGCTCTGGCTGAAAGTACGTCGCATCGCTCTGGACGACGCGGACGCCGCGCAGCGGACGCCCGCGCCTGTCGAGCGGCGTGAAGCCTGGGTAGCCGCTGAGCGTGCAAGGCGTCGGCGACGTATTGGTGAAGGCGAAGTTGACGGCCCTGTTCCCGACGCCCGCGTCGTCGGACACGCGGCTCACCGAAAGCTGATTCGCCGCGCACGGGGCCACGAGTCCCGTCGAACTCAAACCGGCCGGCGTCCTCACGCCCGCGAACAGCAGGAGCAGAAAGCCGCCCAGGTAGATTCCCTTCATAGACCCCTCCGCAGCTTAAATTTTTTTCACTGATTTGTCGCGCGCTCACTTCGCGGCGAAGTGCTTGAGCAGGGCGAGCAGCGCCGGGAGATTCTCCTGGACCAAATCGCTCGGGTTCTTCGCGCGCAGCTCTATGGTAACGGTCGGAATCTGTTTGTCAATCCCCACCAGCAGGCCCAGGGAGCCGGGCGTCTCGTAGCCGAGCGAGCCGCAGAGCGGGTAGCCGTTGATGTCTGCCACGACCTGCGCGAAGGGGCCGCCCGGCCCGTCCCAGTTCATACAGCCGAGCGCGGCGTGAAGCGTCACGACCAGGTGCGGCGGGTAGCGTTCGAGCAGGGCCAGGATGGCGCGCGTCTCGGGCTCGGACGACGGCTGCGTGCCCGGATATCGCTTCTGCTCCGTGTAGTCCGAGCGCCACGTCTTGGACGGGAAGTTGCGGTTGATGTCAACGCCGTTGGCGTTGACGCGCGTGGCGGCCATCAACCCATCCGGGTTCACGTCCGGCACGATGATGACGGTCAGGTCCGGCGGCAGCGTGTCGCGATTCAGGTTGACGGCCAGCGCGCGCGCGAGCACGGTCGTGTGCGGCTCGTCGCCGTGAATCCCGCCGAAGATGAGCACGCGCTTCGCGCCCGTCCCGTAGATGACCGCGTTGATGTCGCGCCCCTGCACGGTCTTGCCCAACGTGAGGTATTTGGGCTCTATGAATTTGGAGGGAGCCTTCGGGGCGACCGCCGCGGCCGGGGCCGCCGCCGGGGCCGGAGACGAGGCCGCGCTCTGAGCCGGATGCGGGGCCTGGGCCGATGCGCTCACGCCCAGGAAGAGGAGCACCGGCAGGAGGCCGGCTGAAGGCACGGCAGATCTTTTCAAGAACGAACTGACTGCTGAGGCGAACCCGGTCATGATGCGACCACCCTTCTACTCTTCGGACGCGCGCGGAGTCGTGGGAGAAAGCGCGTGCGACTCCGGGAAGTTTCCGCCGTCATTATAAATCAGGTCGGCTCCGTCTGTCGCAGTTGTTTTTCTCTAACCCCCGTGTCCGTGAGTGAGAAGGTTGACGCCGCCCCGGCCCGAGTTTTGCGAAGCGCCTGGGAGTTCCTTCCTCAGCCGATTTTGACCGAGAGCATGGAGACCGAGCCGCCGTCGAAGCCTTCGACGGGGAAGCTGACCCGCTCGGCTTCCCCGCGCAGCGCCAGGACGTAGAGTAGCGGCAGGAAGTGATCGGGCGTCGGCGCGGAGAGTTGCGCCTCGCGGCCGAGCGCCTCGTAGTTGACGAGCCGCCGGTCGTCGCCCGCCGTCAACAGCTCGCGCGCGCGCTCCTCGAATCGCACGGCCCAGTCGAAGGGCTCGACCGCGTGTCTGCCCCAGGAGTAGGTGTGCAGGTTGTGGACGACGTTGCCGCTCCCGACGACGAGCACGCCTTCGTCGCGGAGCGGTGCCAGACGCCTCCCGAGTTCGTAATGAAAGGCGGCCGGCTGGGTCTCGTCCATGCTGAGCTGAACGACGGGCACGTCCGCCTCCGGGAAGACGTGACAGAGCACGGACCACGTCCCGTGGTCCAGGCCCCAGCTCTCGTCCGGCGCGACCGGCACGGGCGCGAGCAACTCGCGCACCCGCGCGGCCAGCGCCACATCGCCCGGCGCTGGATACTTGAACTCATACAACTCGCGCGGGAAGCCGCCGAAGTCGTGAATCGTGCGCGGCCGCTCCATCGCGGTCACAGCCGTCCCAGGCAGGTACCAGTGGGCCGAGACGCAGAGGATGGCTCGGGGCCGCGGGATTTCAGCGCCGATGCCGGCCCAGGCCCGCGTGTACTCGTTGTCGGCCAGCGCGTTCATCGGGTTGCCGTGCCCGAAAAAAATCGCCGGCATTTGTTCAGACATAAAGACTCCGGTTTCAGATTTCAAGTTCCAGGTTTCAGGTTAAGACCGGAGAACCTGAAACCTGAAACTTAACTCTTTATTCCGCCGCCGCCGGCTTCGGGCCGGGCTTGACGGCTTCGAGCTGTAGGTTGATGGTGACCTCGTTGCCTACGTCCAGGCCGCCGCCGTCCAGCGGCTTGCCCCAGGTGATGTTGTAGTCACGGCGGTTGATCGTGGTCTTCGCGTTGATGCCGAAGCGCGTGTTGCCCCAGGGGTCTTTGACCGCGCCCGTGATGGTGAACGGCAGAGAGACCTGCTTGGTCACGCCCTTGAGCGTGAAGTCCCCGTAGAGGGTGCCCCCATTCTTGCCCTTGCGCTCGATGCGCGTGCTCTTGAAGGTCATCTCGGGGTACTTCTCGGCCTCGAAGAAGTCGGCGGTGCGCAGGTGCTTGTCGCGGGGCTCGACGCCTGTGTCAATGCTCTCGATCTTGGCCGTGAACTCGACCGTGGACTTGGCGATGTCGGAGTCGTCGTAGTGAATTGTGCCAGTGAAATCCTTGAAGCGGCCTTCGACCCAGTTGATCTCCAGGTGGCGAATGGCGAAGCCGATGATGCTGTGCATCGGGTCAATCTTGTAGTCGCCGCCGGTGATGGGCACGTAGTTGATCCTGGCCGCCTTCTCCTGCGCCGCGGCGACCAGGGAGGACGCCCCGCGCCCCGCGAGCGGGAGCGCGACGATTGCCGCCAGCGCCATTAACAGAACCGCGTTTCTCAAACGTTTCATTTCTCTCTCCTTCAAAATTTTCGATAACCGTTTATTTCAAAATTGCGACGGGCCGCGCGCGGCCCTCTTACCTGTAGGAAGGTCTCTCGCGGCGCAGCAGGCGGTCGAGGCTCCACGCGCCGCCGCCGGCCACGGCGAAGTAGAGGTAGACGAAGCTGTAAATCACCGCCAGCTCGCCCCTGTTCAAGATGGGCCAAAAGCCGCCCGGCGCGTGCACCATGAAGTAGGCGACGGCCATCAGCCCCGACAGGATGAAAGCCACCGGACGCGTGAACAAGCCGACGAGCAGGAGCGCGCCGCCCACTAACTCCAGGATGCCGGAGACGCCCACCAGCGAGAGCAGCTGGAACGTGCCGTGCTCCTGCGGCGCGCCGGCCGGGGCCGGCGGGAGCAGGACGCCGAAAATTTTTTGCAGGCCGTGCTGCATGAGTAGAAATCCCGCGAGGAGGCGCAAGATGCTCAACACGCGCGGAGCCCACGTCGAATAGAACGAATCCGAATTAGCCATCTCTCTCCTTAAGAAGTGATGAGTGCTGAGTGATGAGTTAAAAACAGAAGTTGCTACTCATCACTCGTCACTTTTTTCATTCCGTCGCGCGCCGTGTCGAGCAGGCGGCTCAGGGTGGCAAGCTGTTTATCGCCGAGGTGTCCGAGCTGGCGGCGGTGGCACTCGACGATAGGCTTATCCAGCTCGGCCAGGATGCGCAGGCCGTCTTTCGTGATGCGCGTGGTGATGCGCCGCCGGTCTTTCGCCTCGCGCCCGCGCGAGATGAGCCCGCGCGCGTCCAGGCGGTCCAGGAGCCGCGTGATGTCCGAGTCCTTCGTCACCAGCCGCTCGCTGATCTCGCCGCAGCTCGCGCCTTCGGCCCCCGCCCCGCGGAGGATTCTGAGCACGTTGTACTGCGTCGGCGTCAGCTCCGCGCGCTTGAGCGTCTCGCTGACGCCCCACCAGAGCGCCTCGGCCGTGTGCTGTATGTTGAGATAGACCTCCTCCTCGCGGCTCGCGAACGGCTTCGTCTGCTTCAACTCCTCACTCAGCTTCGGGACCATGCCCGGTAATATAGTCGTTATAACGACAATTGTCAAGAGGAGATTCCGAGGCGGGCGGAGAACATGGCGGGCGGGTTGTTGCGGGGCCGGTCGAAGAGGTCGCTGCGTCGCCCCCCGCCCGGCCCCTTCAGCTCTTTTTAATCCGAGAAGTCGCCTCGTCAATCAGCCGCCGCGCCAGGGCGTGATGGTCAGCCCACGCGCCCCAGACATCTCGCGCCCACTCGCGGACGCGCTTGACGTGTTCGTCCGCATCGGCGGCGGCGCGGACGTACATAACAGTCAGGCTCCCGCGCCGTTCGGGAATGCGTGCGGGTTTATCAATCCGCGGGTTCGTGCTGAGCCACTTCTGCACCAGTCGGTTGAGGGCCGGAGCGTCTTCGTCTTCGAGCGCGGCGCGCATGCCCGTCAGGTGCGCGGCGAACGATTTGCCCGAACGCATGTACTTGTCCGGGTGTTGCAGCGCGTAGGCGTCCACCGTCAGGCGGTGGTCTCTGCCGTACCGATAATCGCTAAACTCTCTCTCAATAATTTCCTCAAAGATTTTCAAACACCCGGCCCTGCCTTCCGAGACGACAGCCCCGCAGTCTTCGCAAACGCCCGACGAATTATTGTCCAAGATGGTCATACGAGTTATCAGGGAGCGGTCTGTCTTGGGAGGGCGGTTATCTGTGTGTTCGCCGCCACCCATTTCCCATGCCTCCTGACCCACACGTCGGTGAAGCGGTAACGATTCTCGAACTCCTGAGACTTGTAACTGCCCTTAATCCTGCCCTCCGCAATCGCCACCGCCACGTCGCCGTAAAGTCTGACGACGACATTACTGCTGCTCGAAGCTGCTATCCTCAACTCTGGAGACCTGATCGACGCCAGCAGCTCGGCCTTATTCTGCACCTGACCGGAGGCAGCGATGTAGGTGAAGTCTTCCGCCAGAATGGAGTCAATGAATTCAAAGTTCCGATTAACCAGAGCGTCATCCCAGCGCCGCATCAGCGCGCGGACTTCTTCTTCCTCATTCACGGCCGCTTCGGCCTTCACGAGCGGTGAAAGCGCCGCGGACGCCAGAACTGCGAAGACAAATATTGAAAGGTGTGCTCGTTTCATAACTATTCAGTCGCCTCCGCCCGATTATGCCACCTGTGTAATCGCCTGCAAAGACCCTTCAGGCAGCCCGCGCGCAATTGGCCCGCGGGGCGGAGGTTTCAGTGTGCTGGAAGTGTGAAGAGGCCGCCCGTGTTTGTCGGGCACACGAGCGCGCGTGTTCGGATAAAGGCTTGGCTGTCTTGTCCTGGCTGTGAGGACGATTCTCGACTACGTCCTGAAAGCGCGGGGTCAGGCGCTCAGGCCATGAACCCTAAGTCGCGGGCCGCGAAATTCCGCAGTGTCGGGAACAGGGCGTCCAGGTCAGCGTCGCTCGCCCCGAACCACCTCGCCAGCGTCGAGCCGTACTGCGAGAGCGAGGTATTAGGCAGCATCACGCCGCGGTCGTCCGCGTAATCGTTATTCGTCGAGTTGAAATTCGCGTAGTTGGTCATCAGCGGGAACGTGCCGTACATTCGCCCGCCGTTGACCGCGCCGCCCAGGATCAGGTGGTGATTGCCCCAGCCGTGGTCCGAGCCGTTCCCGCTCCAATTCAGCGTGCGCCCGAAGTCGGACAGCGTGAAGGCCGTCACCTGCTGGGCGAGTTGTAACTGAACGGTCGCCGCGTAAAAAGCGTCGAGCGCCTGGCTGACCTGTTGCAGTAATTCTCCCTGGTCGTATAGCTGCCCGCTGTGCGTGTCGAAGCCGCCGATGCCGCAGAAGAAGACCTGACGGCCGACGCCGAGCTGGGCGTTCAGACTGATGATGCGCGCGACCTCCCTCAGTTGGTCCGCGAGATACGTTTGCGGAAACGGCTTGGTGAAGGTGACCGCGTTGGCGGCCGCCTTGAGCAGCGGGTTGAGCGCCAGGGCGTTGCCCATCACTTTATTCGCCGCGTCTATGATCGAGAAGCCGCTGCTGGCCGAAACGCTCTGCTGCTGCGCCGCGAGGCGGGCCTGCGCGGCGGCGTCCGGGTAAGCGTTCATTGCCGATTGGTCCAGGTAGTTGCCCGGCTGCAAGCTCGTCCCCGGCACGACCGAGCCGGCGCAGAAGAGCGCCTGGCCGTTCATGGAGATGGAGACCGGGAAATTCGTCCCGGCGTTGTCGGCCTGAAGCAAATCGAGCGTGCGCCCGCCCCATCCCGTGCTGCCGCCCGAGCCTGGGACGCCCGTCTGCATCGTGACGATCTGGTCCGCGTGCGAGCGCAGGTTGAGCGGCAGCGGGAAGCTAGGGGCCGAGAGGTCCGCATACCCGGTCGGCTGGACGAGGACGCCGACGTTAGCCAGGATGGCCGCCTTCCCCTGAGTGTAGAGCGCCCTCAGTTCCGGCATGCGATAGTGCAAGCCGAACGAGCCCTGCGCCGGGTCGTTGAGGGCGAGTAATTGAGTTGACGGCAAAGCCAGAGCGCCGCGGGCCGCCCTGTAGGCGGTGTACTGCTGGCTGGCGAGCGGCACGACCATGTTGTGGCCGTCGTTGCCGCCGAACATGAAAAGGCAGACCAGGGCTTTATAATCCTGCGCCTGCGGCGCGGCCAGGGTCTGTTTGAATTGTCCGAGCCCGGCGAGCATCCCGAAGGCCGCGCCGAGTTTGATAAATTCCCGCCGGGAAATCCCGTTATCTTTCTTCATCTCGTCCTCGTCCTCATCGGCAGCCAATCGGCAGACCCCTCGGCCGCCCCCCCGTCAGTGTTGGACCAAATACTCACCCGACATCACGGTCAGGTAGAGCGCCGTCAAGGCGCGCGCGTCTCCGTCGTACTGCGTGGGCAGTGCTTTCGTAATCGCGGTGCGTAGCTGCGGCGACATACGGCCGTAGAGCAGCGTCTTGTCCACGGCGTTGAGCAGGGTGGTGGAATTGCTCGCGGCGCTGGCGAAAGGTTGCAGCGCAGGGTTGATGGGCCACGGCTCGGCTATCAGCCAGTAAAAGAAATTGCCGCGGTTGACCGCCTCGCTGGCCGAATAAATCTGAAACTCCGGCCCGAAGAGAGGAGACTTCGGGACGCGGTAATAAGGCGAGTAGTGGCCGAAGACCGACGGCGCGTCGAGCATCCCTTCGTTCATGTCGTAGAAGAGCCACGCGAACTGTGATGCGGGGCCGGGGTCCAGGTTCAGCGCGCGGGCGAGCGCAATGGTGTGCTGCATCGGCGTGCGGAGCCGCCCGAAGTTAGCCGGCGGGGTGTCGTTGCGCGCCTCCGGGTCCATGATGACGGCGCGGACGACCGCCTGCATGTCGCCGCGCACGCCCTGCCCGTTATCATTGAACGCGGCGGTGACGCGAGCGATGTAAGCCGGACTCGGATTGCTCGTCACCAGGGCACGAATCAATCGCGTGGCGACGAACGGCCCCACGTTCGGGTGATTGAAAATGATGTCTATCGCGCCGTCCAGGTCAAGGCGCGCGTTCCGGCCTGACGGGAGCGTCTGCCCCAGGATTTTCTTTGAAGTGATGTTGTGCTTGCCGGGGACCGGAATCATCGGCCCCGGATAGTACTCCCAGTTGCCGCCGTCGCCCGTCGTCCCGCCGGCGTTACTGTACGTCCAGCCCGTCAGCGCCCGCGCCAGCTGCTTCACGTCCGTTTCCGTGTAAGTCGGGACGGGTTGTTTCGCCGCGTCGAGTTGGAGCGAGCCGTCCGGGTTGAGCTTGTACACGCCGAGCGAGAACAACTGCATCAATTCGCGCGGGTAGTTCTCGTTAGCCGCGCCGCCGTCCACACCGCTGTTCACCAAATCCAGATACTTGCCCATCGAGGCGTCCGTGGTCAGTTCCTTGAGGAGCGTGCGGTAGTTGCCGAAGGCGTTGCGGCTGAGCAGCCGGAGCCACGGGATAATCTCGTTGCCTTCGGTGTTCTTGTTCATCGCCACGACGACGTACTCGCTGAGGCCGAAGATGACGCGCTGCCTCAGCTGGTCCTGGCCCTTCGAGGCGTTGCCGAAGAAGGCGTCCACCGCGTCCGACGTGGACGCCGTGGGCGCCGACGGCCAGGGCGATTCGGGCGTGATGAATTGCTCGTCGAGGAAGGCTTTCATCCCGACCTGCCGCAGGTGCGCCGTGGACTCGGCGGTCGGCCCGAAGCTGGTCTGGTCCAGGAATCTGCCGTACGTCACCTCCACGGGGTATTTGACGTAAGCGGTCACGGCCCCCTGCGTTATCCCGTTGGCGGCGCTCGTGGCGCTGATGGTGACTGCGCCGCCCGGCGGGCTCACCTTCGGCGCGGTGTACAGGCCGCTCGTGTTGATGGTCCCGACGCTCGCGCTACCGCCCGTGATTTTATTCACCTTCCAGGTCACGGCCTGGTTGGTGGTGCCCGTGACGGCCGCCTGATACTGCTGCTTAGCGCCCGCCTGTATCTTGGCTCCGGCGGGCGTGACCTTCACGACGACGCTTGAAGCCACGGTGACGTGCACGGCCGTCGAGACCGCGCCCGCTCCGGGATTCGAGACTTTGACGGTGAAGGTCCCGACCTGCGTGGCGGTCCCGGTCGCCGTCAGTTGTCCGGCGTTGACGAATTTCGTCACGAGCGGCGCTCCGTTCCAGAGCACCTGCGCGCCGTTCACGAACTTGCCCCCGTTGACCGTTAAGCTGAAAGGGCCGAGCGGCAAGGTGCTGGCGACGACCGAAGTGATCAAGGGAATCTGATTGTGCACCGTCACCGCGGAAGCGGCGGAGGCGGCGGGGTTGGCGGAGCTGACCGCCTTGACAGTCACCGTCCACTCGGAGGGAGTCGCGGCCGGCGCGGTGTACAGGCCGCCGCCGTTGATGGTGCCGACCGTGGCGTTCCCGCCGGCGATGTCATTGACTTTCCAGGTGACGGCGGTGTTGGCGTCGCCGGCGACTTGCGCCGTGAACTGCTTTTGGCTGCCGGTCGTGAGCGTGACGGCGGTCGGACTGATGGTGACGCTCACGGCCATCAAGGGTCTGGGGAAGGCCGGGACCGCGACCATCATCCAGACCAACAGACCGGCCATTGATCTCTGTAAGAATCTTGTGCGCACGCTTATCCTCCGAAGCCAGCGTCCGGCGAAACAAACTTTCACGCCAGAGCGGCGGACGATTGTTCGCGGAGCAATGCTGCCGATTGCTACTTAAATAGAAAGCTCTGTGCCTGGAAACTATCTGGTGAGAGAGGGGCGGTTTAGAACGATAACAATATTGAGACTAACGATTCCGGGCCGTTCCGTCAATAACTTTTTACGGCCGGGGATATCCAAGAGGATTCCGCGGAGAGACTGTCATCTAAATCCGCAATCCAAAATCTTTTTCCGCGATGGCAGACGGGCTGGATTTCTGCTCTGATGACGCCCGAATCTGTATGTTGACTGAAGTGGCCTAATCCGCCGCCCGCGAATGGCATCCAAGATAAGCGCAGGAAGAATGATGAAAGGAATGCTATCGGGCGGTCGGGTTGAATGAGGTGAAGTATCTTGACGGGCTGCGCTCGAAAGGATTAATGCTCATCAACTACGCGGCCAATTATCGTGCTTGAGTGAGAAGTTCTGCTTGACTCGAACACCTCAGATGGGTTGTTGGGCGGCGTGCGAGGCAAAAGGCCGCTGCCGAATTTTATGACTCTGTCTATTGAGAGGCACGTAGCAAAGCGCGTTCTATCTCTCGTGGAAAATCCACGAAGATAAAATAGTCCGCCCGATAGAGGTAGTCTTCGCCTTCATTATCTATTACTCGGATATAGTTCGATTTTGCCGCACTATCATCTGGCAAAACCTGATAAATCATGCGCGGGGTCAAAATGTCTGCATCATCACTTTGGATGCAGATAGCAAACTTTGGGATTGAATCTTTACGCTTCGCCATAACTCTTAATCAAGGTAACGTTTGATTCTCATAAATTTCTTGCCTATGCCATGCGCTTCAAACCAATGTACTTCAGCTCATATTATGTCAGGCGCATTCAGAATATTCTACAGATGCCCAACGCCCGAATCTAACCGGGCGGGAAGTATTGCATCAAGCATTCAATTCTCGCGGATGAAAAGCGAGCTAATTCCGCTCCGGTTGAATGAGTTGTTATGCCGCCCATCATCTGTATCATTCAACTCTCATTATTTCTTTGTTTCGCCGCACCGATTTCCCATAGATAGATGTCAAAAACTCTTTCAATAAACCACTTTGAATGAACAATCTTGATTAAGTCATTATCTGTCAGGGTAAAAGCTGCCGTATATTTTCTTGGCAGATTTACAAGCCCGTGCGCCGCTGATGATATTTCACCGCTTCGCTTTTCATACTCTTTAAGCCATGCCTCACAGTATGAGGTGTAATCGGCATTCTTCAACTTATTACTGAGGCGATTCAATGCGGTTACGGCTCTCTTATCGTAAACCAAATATGGACTTCTATATCGCAACCAAAGCAACTTTGAAGCGGCTGATAAATTATACTGACCGCAGCTAACTTTGAAGCTATCTGCCAACTTCTCTACATTCTCTGAATAACTTCCCCTGCTGCCATCTACCTCAAGCAGCTTCTTGGATATATTTTCAGCAACGTTATCTTCTTTAAGCCCCTTAAAGTTTCTAGCAACTTTATAATAACTTAGAGCATTTCTAATTTGGACAGCAGAATGCATCCCTGACATGGCACTATGTAAAGGCTTCTCTGCTTTTTCCCAAAGCTCAAGGTAGCGATAAGCGCAATATTCGTAGGGTATGTCCATAGACAAACAAGGCTTATGCCCAACCTCCTTTCACATTCACTTACGCGCAGCGGCATAACACTAATTGGGCCCCAGTCGCTTCCGACTGATTATGCCGCTGGCGGTAATTCCCGACCGAGGCGACTGCGGTATAATCAGTCAGATGATGGTAAATTACCGCTCCTAGCGGCCTCACACATCTCAGGGCTGACTTTTACCGCTCAACTAATGTGAGGCTAACGAGACAAGGCACTCATTAGCGGAACTACAAGGATCAGGCGCGGGCGCACGATATGCCCGTTGAAAGGTGAATGTCAATACATTAGTAAAATCTTCCGGCGTGGACTTGTGACGATGGCGAAATTTTATCGTGCAGAGATAATCAATCAGTGGCATAATGCGCCCGGTCTTCACGCTGCCTGCTGAATTGAGTTTGCATCCGGTTTGTTTGTGCCGGGAGAGCGTCATGTTTTTCGGCGAGCTGGTTTTAATTTCAAACGGCCGGTCTGTTTTTACGGCCCGGCGGTTGAATTATTAAACCACGCGGATTAAATTTTCAGGAGCGTGGCCGAAGATTCAAACCGGGCGTCTTCACATTTCAACCGGAGTGCTGATAATTTCAACGCGCGGTTGAAACTTTTAACCGACTCGCTTAAATTTCAAACCCGGAACCTGACTGTTTCACCACGCGCGTTTGAATTTTAAGCTCCCCTTCTAACCTTTATCCTCAAAAGGAGAGAAAAACTCATGCCGACCAAGTACATCTTTGATAAGGTTCTGTCTGACGGCGAGCAGATTGCGCGCGTTTGGGCGGAAAATACGAACTTCTCGCTCGGAGAAGTCACACTGGTAAGCCTCCAAACCAGACTCACGGAAATGCGGCAAAAACGCGACCAGATCGAGAGCTTACGCACGCAGTTAACCGGGCTGACCAACGACCTCAACCAGCGTTCGGCCGAGATGGCAACTATTGTCACGCGTGCGCGGAGCGGTTTTCGCGCCACGTTCGGGCCTGACTCGTCGCAATACGAACAGGCCGGGGGCACGCGCTCAAGCGAACGCAAGCGCCCGAAAGCCAAATCAACCACACCCCCTACCACCTGACGATTCGATTGCGGATTGAACGAAAGTCTCAACCCTTTACGTCTTACGTTTTAACTTTGCGCTTCCAGCGAGAAAAGCTGTTCACGCTGGAGGCGCAAAGGAAAAACTGAAGGCGCAAAGGATTGAGTCAGCGCGTCTCTTGAGTTCTGGGACTGTTCTTAAATACGCAATCCGAAATCCTCTCGCCCGCAATTGGCCCAGGGGCCGGATTTCTGCTCTAATACACGGCCTGATGAAACGTAAAGTTAAGTTTGTCGGGCTGGGCCTGCTCGTCTTTCTCGTCGCCGTGTGCGGCTTTCTCTTCTGGGCTTACAGGGAGTTGAGCGCGCCGGTCGCGCACGGCAAGGCCGACACGTACGTAGAGATTCCGCGTGGGCTCTCGCCGTCGCAGATCGTGCACAAGCTGGCGACTGAAGGCATCCTCAACCGCGAGTGGCCGCTCTTGGCCTACATGAAACTGACGGGCGCGGGCGCGCGGCTCAAGGCGGGCGAGTACCGCTTCCCTTCGCCCATCTCGCCGCTCGGCGTCCTGAAGAAGCTCCAGGAGGGCGAGGAGCGCCTGAGCCGCTTCACGGTCATAGAGGGCTGGTCGCGCTTCGAGATCGCGGCGGCCATGACGCGCGTCCCCGAGCTGAAACTCGAAAGCGCGGACCAGGCGATGGCCCTGATGGGCGAGACGGGCGTGATCAAAGATTTGGACCCGGAGGCGCAGAACCTCGAAGGCTATCTTTACCCGGACACGTACAGCTTCCCGCCCGACGCGACGCCGGCCAGCATGATCGCCGGGATGGTCAGGCGCTTCCGCCAGCAGTGGAAGCCGGAGTGGACGGGCGCGGCGCGCAGGCTGGGCTTCACGCCGCGCCAGGTCGTGACCGTCGCCTCACTGATAGAGACTGAGGCGAAGCTCCCGGAAGAGCGCCCCGTCATCGCCTCCGTCATCTACAACCGGCTGAAGAAGCAGATGGCGCTCGGCATAGACTCGTCCCTCATCTACGCCTCGAAGCTCGCCGGGAAGTGGAAGAACGACGGCAAGGTTTACAAGAGCGACCTGGAGCGCCAGTCGCCTTATAACACGCGCATCAACGCCGGGCTCCCGCCTGGACCAATCGCGTCGCCGAGCCTGAGTTCGCTTCAGGCGGCGCTCAACCCCGCCGAGACCGACTACCTTTATTACGTCCGCGAGCCGGCGCGCGACGACGGGGCGCACAATTTTTACAACAACGCGGCCGACTTCGAGCGCGGCGTGCAGGCCCTGCGCGAGTGGGAGCGCCAGCGCGACTCGCGCGAGGCCACGGCGGAAACGCAATGATGAACTTTGCGGGATGAATGATGAATTAAAAGGCATCTGTCTTTCATTCATCATTCCGCATTCCTCATTGCGTTTGCCAGTTGGTTGATTTATGCTCCGAAGCGGCTCCCGAGTTTGAGGCGTAAGAGTTTCCAAAGGGTAACGGGCAGTAAGCAAAGGCGGCAAGAAGTGAAAAGAATTATCGGTATCGTTTTCGTTGTGGGCCTGACTTGCGCGGGCGCGCTCGCCCAGCAGGAGAAGGGCGTTGACTCACAGAATCAGCGCGTACGCGACTCAAGCAACAGCCGCACCCCGGCCGACAACGGGACGAAGCAGGACAACGGCACGGGCCGCGGGATGGACTTCGGCAAGGGCCGCACGCCGGTACCTCCGCCCGTCCCCAACCCCTACCGCTTCGCCGCCCGCCGCGACGCCGTCGTCAAGGCGGTCGAAGACGCCATCCGCGACCGCAAGCTGGTCCTGGACGCGGCGGCCTCCAAGCCCGACGAGGGCATCCTGATTAGCCAGCCCTACACCTTCGCCAAGGGGGCCGTCGTCGCCACGTCCGAGATCGGCCGCTACGCGCAGCTCACCGAGGCTCAGTCGCGTGGGTGGACGCGCGGCCGCTACACGCTGATCGTCGAGGTGCAGCCGATTGACGGCAATAACACCAACGTCGCGGTCAACGTCAAGGTCGAGGGTCGCAGCGACGGCGCTTCCGGCGCGGAGTGGGTGACGATGAGAAGCACGGGCGTGGCCGAGGAGGAGTTCCTGAGCAAGCTCGTGGAAGATTTGACGGGTGCGCCGCCGCCGGGACGCCTCCCCTCGACCGAGCCGTGAGGGTCCGGCTCTCGTCCGCCCCGAGCCTTTGATTTTAAGCTCACCTCCCCGCGCCTCACCGTGTGCCTCAATCCCTGCAAGGACTTTTTTTATGATTACTTCAGACGACACCACAGACATCTTCACGGAAACGGACGGCTCAGACATCAAGCGGGACCGCTCGCCCGTCATCAAGCTCGTCTCCATCCTCCTGGCAGTCGCGGTCACGGCCTCGCTGCTCGTGGGCTTCCTGATATGGCGCAAGCGCCACGAGGAGAGCATCGGCGTGCAGCCCCGGCCGCAGGCTAAACAGGCCAAAGCCGCGCTCCCCGCTAAGGTGCAAATCTACATGGACGAGGCCGTGCGCAAAGGCCCGGAGGCCATCATCGGCGGCACGGTCCACAACATTTCGGGCGAGAACCTGACGAACCTTTCGGTCGAGATAGAGCTGAGCCACCGCAAGGACGCGGGCACGGAGGTGCGCGCCCTGGACGTGGAGCCGAAGGAGTTGGCACCGGACCAGAAGGGCCGCTACACGCTCGCGCTCACAGGCGACTACCGCAGCTTCAAACTGCTGCGCATCAAATCATCTGCCGACGAGATAGGGTTCAAGGCGGCGCAGGGGGCCCAGCGCCCCGCCGAGCGCGCGCCCGAACACAGGACCATCATCGTCGAGCGGCCGGCCCCGCCGAAGAACGGCGAGGAGTTCATCAACACCCCTGACAATCCGGCCAGGGTTCCCTGAGCCGTTTGGGGATTGAAAGACTCAACCCCTTTGCGCCTTTGGTTTTTCTTTACCTGCGCCTTTGCGTGAACGGCTGCTTCTCGCAAAGGCGCAAAGTTAAAACGTAAGGCGCGAAGGGTTGAGTCATTCCCTTTCTTGAGTCCTTTCTTGAATCCGCAATCCGAAATCCGCCCGCATTCATCGGCAGGCCGGACAACCAATGTCGCGTGCCGCGCCGTCCCAGCAGTGTTCCGACGACCGGCTTGCCGCTCCGAGAACGTTTCCGTTACAATCCGGCCGTTAGTGACTAACGACCCGGAACTTTACCCTAACGATTCCTCCGAGGTGACCTCGATGCTCGTCCTCTTGCGCGCACTTCTCTTCGCGGCCCTGCTGACCTGCGCCGCCGGCGCGGCCCAGGCGCAGCGGCAGGAGCCCGCGCCGCTCGACAACCCCAACGACGCCATCAGCGCGGACAAGGGGGCCGCGAGCCGCCGCTCGAAGATCATGGTCGGGTCGCCCGAAGACGAGATGATGGCACGCCAGGACATCAGGGCCGCCGAGAAGGACTACCAGGAGAACGTAGAGCGTGCGCGCGAGGCCGCGCAGTTGAGCACGGAGATACGTGACGCCTACCTGCACAACAAGAACTTCGGGCACACCGAGCAGAAAAAACTGGAGCGCCTGGAGAAGATCACGCGCAAGATTCGCAGCGAGGCGGGCGGCTCGGACGGCGACGTGACGATTGATAACGTGCCCTCGCAGATAGAGCCCGCGCTCTCGCGCCTCGCCGAAGTCTCCGACAGGGTGCGCAAGGTGGTCGAGAAGACGCCGCGCCAGGTCATCTCCGCCTCGGTCATAGAGGACTCTAACCAACTGCTTGAAATCATTCGCTACGTGCGCGGCTTCACGCACTGAGATTATTTCCCGAACGATGTCAGCCCGCGCGCACACACTCCGCAGACCTTCCCTTTACGGGCTCGCCCCGCTGCTCGTCGTGCTCGCCCTGTCGGCCGCGCCCGCGCGCGCGCAAGACAACGGCGACGACGGCGACGTGGTGCGCGTCAACACGGACCTCGTCGTCGTCAACGTCACGGTGACGGACACTGGCGGCAAGTACGTGCGCGGCCTCAAGCGCGCCGACTTCAAGCTCATGGAGGACGGGCGCGAGCAGGCGCTTTCGAGTTTCGGGGCCGAAGAGACGCCGTTCGCGGCCGCGGTGCTCCTGGATTTTTCGGGGAGCATGGAGACGCGTGTCTCGATGGCGCGCGCGGCCGCGATACGCTTCCTGGACGGGCTGCGCGAGGAAGACGTGGCGGCCGTCTATCGCTTCGACTCAGAGATAGAGCAGCTACAGGACTACTCGCCGAGCCGCGACCTGGCCCCGCTCGCCTTCGGGATGCGCGCCAAGGGGATGACCGTGCTCAACGACGCCATCGTGCGCGCGGCCGACGACCTCTCGCGCCGCCCCGAGAAGCGCCGCGCCATCGTCGTGCTGTCCGACGGCTACGACACGAAAAGCTCGGCCTCGATGGAGAAGGCGCTGGCGGCCGCGGCGAGCGCGGGCGTGACGATTTACACGGTGGACATGACGCCGGAGAACGCGCGGCCCGAGGCGCGCGTGCAAGCCTCTGGCATCCTGCGCAACTTCGCGGGCAAGAGCGGCGGCCGCTACATCAAGACGCCGGGCGGGCGCGAGTTGCGCGAAGCCTTCGGCAGCATCATCGAAGAACTCGGCAACCAGTACACGCTCGCGTACAGGCCGGCGAACGGCGCGCGCGACGGCAAGTGGCGCGAGATAGACATCAAGCTTGGCCGCCCGGAACTGATCACACGAACACGCAAAGGCTACCGGGCACCCAAAGGCTGAGAGAAGGCTCCGCATACCTGTAGGGGCACCCTACGGTTTTATCGCACGCCTCACGTCCATCTGAAAATTGTTCTTACTTCTCAGATGCTCGTCTCGTTGCGCGCCTTCTCGCGGTGGCGGTCGAGGGCGAGTTCTATCAGGCGGTCGAGGACGCGCGTGAAGGAGAGGCCCGAAGCCTCCCACATTTTCGGGAAGCCGGAAACGTCCGTCAGGCCCGGAATCGTGTTCAGCTCGTTGACCAAAAGTTCCCGCGTGTCGTGGCGCAGGAAGAAGTCCACGCGCGCCAGCCCGGCGCAGTCGAGCGCCTTGTAGGCGCTGACCGCGAGGCGTCGCACGCGCTCCGTCAGGGTCTTCGGGAGCGGGGCCGGGACGACGAACTCGACGTGCCCCGTGCCCGTGTACTTCTCCGCGTAATCGAGGAAGGCGGCCGCCGGGTCTTTCACCACGTACTCGCCCGGCAAGCTCGCCTCCGGCTTCTCGTTGCCGATGACGGCGCACTCTATCTCGCGCGCGTCGAGTCCTTCTTCAATGATGATCTTCCGGTCGTAGCGCGCGGCCAAATCTATCGCACGTTCCAGAGAGGCTTTGTCTGTGGCTTTCGAGATGCCGACGGAGGAGCCGAGGTTGGCAGGCTTGACGAACGAGGGGAAGCCGATCTCGCGCGCGACGCGGCGTAAGGTGGCCCGGCGTTCTTCGTCCCAATCCTTGCGCAGGAACCAACTGTAGCGGCAGACGGGGAGCCCCGCTTCCCTGAAGAGCGCCTTCATCGCCACCTTGTCCATCCCGCAGGAGGAGGCCAGCACGCCGCAGCCGACGTAAGGCATCCCGACCATTTCCAGCCACCCCTGAATCGTGCCGTCCTCGCCGAACGTTCCGTGCAGCACGGGGAAGACCACGTCGAGGGGCCGCGGCGGAGTCAGCCCGTCGTCTTCTTTGCCCCGCGCGACGAGGCCATTCGATGACGGGTCGCCGATGAGCGCCGACGGCTGCCGCTCTTCCGCGGCCACCTCGTCGGGCACGAGCTTCCTGGTCTCCTGTGGCAGCAGCCGCACGGCGTGCGCCGGCGAGAGCCACTTCCCTTCCTTCGTGATCGCAATCGGCACGACCTCGTATTTGCGTGCGTCCAGCGCGTCGATCACCGCCCGCGCCGAGCGCACCGAGACCTCGTGCTCCCCCGAGCGCCCCCCGAAAATAACTCCGACCCTTAACTTTTTCATAGACAGATTTCAGGTTTCAGGTTCTTCGTCTTCAACCTGAAACTTTCACAGAATCGTTTTCCCCAGAGCCGACAGGATGAGTTCGACGCCCAACTCGGCCGTGCGGTTGTTAACGTCGAGCGCCGTGTTGATCTCCACGATTTCGAGCGAGCGCATCCCGCCGGCCTCGGCGATCTTCTCCATCGCCAGGTGCGACTCGCGGTAGGTCAGGCCGCCGCGGACGAGCGTGCCCGAGCCGGGCGCGTCGCCGGGGTCCAGCGCGTCCACGTCGAACGTCACACTGTAGCCGGCGGTGGCGCGCGAGGCGATTGAGATGGCCTCGTCCATGCACGCGCTGATGCCGCGCTCGTCAATCTCGCGCATGGTGCAGAAGCGCATGCCGAGCCGCCGAATCAATTCGCGCTCGCCCTGGTCTATGTCGCGCGCGCCGATGTGCGCGCACAAGGCCGGGTCGAGTTTCGGCGCGAACCCCGCGACGTGCGTCAACTCGGGCGCACCGAAGCCCAGGAGCGCCGAGAGCGGCATCCCGTGGATGTTGCCGGACGGAGAGGTCTCGGGCGTGTTCATGTCGGCGTGCGCGTCGAACCAGATGAGGCCGAGCGTCTGCTTGCGCTCGCGGTAGAAGGAGGCCACGCCCGAAAGTGAGCCGACGGCGACGGAGTGGTCTCCGCCGAGGACGAGCGGGAGTTCGCCGCCCTCCAGAATGTTCCTCACCTCCTGGGCCAATTCCTCGCACGCGGCGCTGATCTCCGGCAGGTACTTGACCTTCTCCGCCGGGTCGGGCAGCCCCTGCGGGCGCACGATTCTCATGTCGCCGAGGTCGCGCACCTCGTAGCCCAACTGCGCGATGCGCTGGTTGAGCCGCGCCACGCGCAAAGCGGCCGGCCCGATGTCCACGCCCGCGAGGCTTGAGCCGAAGCCGAGCGGGACGCCCAGGATGCTCACGCGCCGCCCCACGCCGGGCCTGTCCGAAGGGAGGGAATACGATTTTTGCTGCGTCAATACTTCATTCATAAAATCAGAATCCAGAAGTCAGAATCCAGGAGCCAGGAGAAAAGAGAATCAGAAGAACGGTCGAGAGCCTTTCATTCTGGATTCTGAATTCTGACTCCTGAATTCTGCCTTTAACTCGACTGCGACGGGAAGAAGGGCTTCATCAGGCCGGCGAAGGCTTCGAGGTTGCGCGTCTGAATCAAAATTTCGCCGGGGCCGACGAACTCGGAGACGATGCCCTCGCCGCTCATCATGCTGCGGAAGAAGCCCGCGGCCGCCTTGCGTAGAGTGTACTGCGTCGTCCCCTCCCACGCGACCAAGTGGCCCGTGTCCACGACGTAACGCTCGCCCGGCCCCAACTTCTTCCGGTGAATCGCGCCGAACGAAGAGAGCAGGAGCAGCCCCGTCCCGCTCACTTGCAAGACGAACAAGCCTTCGCCGCCGAAGAAGTTTTTCGCGCCGCCCCAACGCGTGTCCACCGTCAGGCCGGCGTCGCCCGCGAGGTAGGAGCTGGACTGCACGAAGAACGATTGACTATTGAGTTCGAGCGCGGCGATGTCGCCGGGCGAGCCGGGCGCGAAGCAGACCTCTCCCGGACCATTGCGCGCCGTGAAGGTCGAGACGAACGCGGACTCGCCGCCGGCCGCGCGTTTGAGCGCGCCGAAGAACCCGCCCTTCATCTCCGACTGCAACTCCACGTTGGCGGACATCGCAACCATCGCGCCGGCCTCGGCCAGTATGGACTGCTCCGGCAGTAGCTGGATGATGGCGAGCGAGAACGAAGGCTGGTGCTGAATCTCGTAAGTGAAGCCGCGCCCCTGCCCGCTCGCGTCCGCGTCCAGGTGAATCCCGCGACCCTGCTGCTGCTGCGGCGGCGGGGGCGTGTAGCCGTACGGCTGCTGCGCGCCGCCCGGCGGGTAGCCCGGCGGGGGCGGGGGGTAAGCCGCTTGCGGCGGAGGATAAGCCGGCGGAGGAGGCGGGGGCGGATAGCCCGGCGGCTGCGGAGGCTGCGGCGGTGCCCCGGCGGCGTAACCTCCCGGCGGATAATTCGGCGGCGGGGGCGGCGCAGCGTTGAGGCTGCCGCCGCACGTGCTGCAAAACTTCACGCCCGGCGCGGCCTGTGCGCCGCACTGTGGACAGGTCATAGTAAGACTCCTTTTGCCTTCGCGTTGATGATCGAAACGGCCTGCTCCGGCGTCTGTGCAAAGTCGAGCACACTCACGTCCGTCTCGCTGACGACCAGATGCTTTCGCCACGCCTCGACAATCGGCGGCCAGCAGTCGCCCAGCAGCACGAGCGGGCGCGGCTCGATGACGCGCGTCTGCACCTTGTTCCAGACGAGCGAGACCTCCGTGACAGTGCCCATCCCGCCGCGCAGCGCGATGAAGCCGACGGAACGCGTGATGAGGTGTTGCAGGCGCTCGTAGAAGTGCGCCGTCGCTACCTTGTCCGTCAGGTAGCGGTTGGGCTCGGCCTTGAACTGGTTCATCACGATGCCGAGCACGCGCCCGCCGCGCTCGCGCGCCCCGCGGCTCGCGGCCTCCATGATGCCGAGGTAGCCGCCCGTGCAAATCACGTAGCCGGCGTCGGCCAGCAACTCGCCGACGCGGTGCGCCTGCGCGTACTCCGGGGCCGCCTCCCCGCAGCGCGACCCGCCGAAGATGGTGACGATTCGTTCGTGAGTGTCAGTCATAACTAAAAAAGTCTGGGGTCTGGAGTCTGGAGTCTCAGAGTCGGAAGAAAAAACTTTTCTGTCTTTTAACTCCAGACTCCAGACCCCAGACTCTAAGACTGGTCTATGGCTTGAGGCGATACAACATTCTCGGGAACGGGATCGTCTCGCGGATGTGCTCGATGCCGCACATCCAGGCCGTGCAACGCTCGATGCCCATGCCGAAGCCTGCGTGCGGGACGCTTCCGTAGCGGCGCAGGTCCAGATACCACTCGAAGGCTTCCTGCGGCAGTTGGTGCTCGGCAAGCTGGCCCTGCAAAAACTCCAGGGAGGTCGCGCGCTCGCCGCCGCCGATGACTTCGCCGTAGCCTTCCGGCGCGAGCACGTCAACGCCGAGGGCCAGTTCCGGCCTTTCGGGATCGCGCGCCATGTAGAAGGCTTTGACCGCCGCCGGGTAGTGATGAACCATGACCGGCTTCTCGAACTTGCTCGAAATGTAAGTCTCGTCGGGTGCGCCGAAGTCGCCGCCCCACTCGAAGCGCGTGGGCAAGTCGCCCCGCTCGAAGCCCTCGTGCAACATCTTGACGGCGTCGTCGTAGTGCACGCGCGGGAACGGCGGCACGATGGCTTCCAGTTTGGACGTGTCGCGTTCGAGCACCTTCAACTCCTCGGCGCGCTCCGCCAGAACGCGCGACGCGATGTAGGAGAGGAACCTTTCTGCGAGCAACATCACGTCGTCTAAGGCCGCGTAAGCCATCTCGGGCTCGACCATCCAGAACTCGGTCAGGTGGCGGCGCGTCTTGGATTTCTCGGCGCGGAAGGTCGGGCCGAAGCAGTAGACCTTGCCGAAGGCGGCGGCCGTCGCCTCGTTGTAGAGCTGGCCCGATTGCGTCAGGTAAGCCTTCTCGTCGCCGAAGTAGTCAACCTCGAAGAGCGTCGTCGTGCCCTCGCACGCGGCCGGCGTGAAGATGGGCGCGTCCATCAAGGTGAAGTTGTCCGCGTCCAGAAAGTCGCGCACGGCCTTGACGACCGTGTGGCGCACTTTCAAGATCGCGTGCTGGCGGCGGGAGCGCAGCCACAGGTGGCGGTGATCCATCAGGAACTCCGTCCCGTGCTCCTTCGGCGTGATCGGGTAGTCGTGCGCGTGGCCGACGACCTCCGCGGAGGACACGTCAATCTCGTACCCGCCCGGCGCGCGCTCGTCCGCCCGCACGCTCCCGCGAATCACGAGCGCCGACTCCTGGCCCAAGTTTTTGAGCGCCTCCCAGGTCTCCTCCGGCACGGCCTTCTTGAAGACCACGCACTGCACGACGCCCGTCCCGTCCCTCAACTGCGGGAACAAGAGCTTCCCGCTCGAACGCAGGTTGTAGAGCCACCCCTTGAGCGTCACTTCCTCGCCCGCGTGCTCGGATAATTGATTGATGTAGGTCTGCATAAGAAATGATGAATGCAGAATGATGAATGATGAATGAAAGACGGGTGCCTTTTAATTCATCATTCATCATTCCGCATTGTCTTCTAACCTTTCCGTAATCGCCTTTCTCAGCGCCGGGAAGCGGTCGAGCCATTCGGCCGCCTGGAGCACTATCTGAAAAGTGGGCTTGATGAATCGGGCGTAAGTAGCCCCGCGGCCGCAGACGGCGGTCTGGTAAGAGAACGTGCCGGCGGCTTTGAGGCCGCGCTGGACGGTCATCAGGCGGAACTCGCGCGCGAAGTCGTCCGGGTCGAGCGCGTTCAGGCCGTGCCGCCGCCGCTCGTCAATCAGGAAGAGACGGTGCGCGCGGACTTCGGCCAGCGACGGCGGCGCGCTCTGGCGGTCCATGAGCAGCGACACGAGGTCGTAGCTCGCGGGCCCCAGGCGCGCGTCCTGGTGGTCAACGATGCGCAGCTTCCCCTTCCCGTCCACCATCAAGTTCGACGGGTGAAAGTCCCTGTGGCACAAAACGCGCGGGCGGGCCGAGAGGTCCGCCGCGATGTCGTTCATCTCCACCTTCAGCTCGGCCGCCTCGCCGTGCGAGAGCCTCTCCCGGCGCAGACTCCCGAAGTAGTGCTCGAAAAAGAAGCCAAGTTCCCACGCGAGCTTCGCCTCGTCGAAGGCCAGGCGGCTCGCGATTGACTTGCGCTCGACGGCGAGCGGCGTCGCCGCCTGAATGTGCGCGATGAGCGTGATGGCCTGCTCCTTGTATGCCTCCATCTCGTCCTCGGCGGCCGACTCATAGACCAGGCGGAGCTGCCGGTCGCCCAAGTCCTCCTGCACGATGATGCCCGACGGCGCGTCCACCTCGTAGATTTCCGGCACAGGCAATTTCGCTTCGAGGAAGAGGCGCGTCACGTCCAGGTAAGGGTGAAAGTTGGGGTCGAAGGGCTCCGGGTAAACGGCCGCGACGGCAGTCCGTTTCTTCCAGGGGAAGCGGAAATACTCACGCGTGGAGGCGTCGGGCGTGAGCGCCAGCAGGTCGCCGTCCTTCGCCCCGCCGCGAGAGGCGAGGAAGCGCAGCAGGCGCTCGCGCGCCGTTGTGTCGAAGCCGCTCGTGGTGGCCGTAGGAGATTGGCTCATGGACTGAGTCACTCGCCCCTTAGCGCCTCCAGCGTCTCCAGCGTGAGTGATTTTGGTTTTATCAAGCAAAGACGCAAAGGCGCTAAGAGTCGAGCTGTAATTTTGAAACGCTCTCAGAGTCCTGGGATTGTATCACCGAGGCAACGGGACGACAAAGTTTTCCCCACGAAGCTCGCCCTTGAGCGCCTTCGGCGGCGGCTCTTCATTGCGCACCAGGTCGGCGCGCACCACGGCCGCGTTCTCCAGAACCTCGCCGGCGCGGATTCTCACGCCCTCGCCCAGAACGGCGCGTCGCACGCGCGCGCCCTCTTCAATCACGACCTTGTCCCAGAGCACGGATTCGCTCACGCTCGCGCCGGGGTCAATGACGCAATCGCGCCCCGCTTCCACGTCGCGCCCCTCGTCCTTCATGAGCGCGAGGCTGATGTCGAGATAACGCGGGATGGTCGAAAGCTCGTACCAGCGCCCGCTCGCGACGTGTGCGCCAACGCGCTCGCCGCGCGCGATGGCCTGCGGGTAAACGTCCGTGGTCGAATGCGAGAAACGGCCGCGAGGGACGTAGTCGAAGATGCGCGGCTCAAGAATCTGAATCCCCGTGAACATCAGCGGCACGCGCTTTTCGTCGCCGCTCGGGTCAGGCATCCCGCCGAATCTGAGAATTCTGCCGTCGCTGCTTGTCTCGACCACGCTGAAGGGCTCGCGCCTCGCGTTCGGCAGCAGGACGAGTGTCGCCAGAGCATTATTCTCGCGGTGCGTTGCGAGCGCCCGCGTGAGGTCAATGTCCGTGACGATCTTGCCGTTGACGACGAAGAAGGTGCTGTCTTCGAGAAGGCTGCGCGCGTTGTCGAGCGCGCCGCTCGTGCCCAGGATAGTTTCCTCGAAGACGTATTCGAGGCGGACGCCGAAGCGGCTGCCGTCGCCGAGCGCGGCGCGCACGGAGTCCGGCTGGTGGTGCAGGTTGACGACGACCTCGCGGCAGCCGTGGCGGCCGAGGTACTCCGCGACGTAGCCGACGAGAGGTTTTCCGAGGAAAGGGATGGCAGGCTTCGTGCGGTCAGCGGTCAGCGGCCAGAGCCGCGTCCCGTAACCGGCGGCAAGAATCATCGCGCGCATTTCAGAAACCCCAGGCTCGTCAGGAAGCTTGTGACGCGTCGCGCATCACGAGGTCGAAGGTTCCGGGGGCCACTTTGCGGAAGCGTCCGTTGCGGTTGAGCGAGACGGCGATGCTGATGGTGGGGTTGTGTCCCGTGAAATTGAAGCCGCCTTCGAGCAGGCGGTTGTAAATCTCGTTGACGTGCAGGGGCTCGCCCGCCTCCCTGAGAATCATCGTCGTCGCCTGCGGAATCGTGCGGTCGAAGAAGCGGTCGCTCTTGACCTCGACCTCCTGGTGCACGGGCGGGATGTGGTGGCGCGGGATGACCGTGTGTGGCGTGAAGCCGCGCGAGGCACCGTCGCGATGCATCGCCGCTTCAAGCTCCGAGTCGGAAGGCGCGTGGCTGACGGCCGGCTGCGGCTGCGGCGCGGGCGTCAGCACGGACGACAGCAGGCGGACGACGGCCGCCTCCGTCTGGCTCGTCAGCGTGTCCATCTCGGCCAGCTCGGCGCGTACGGTCTCGGCCTCCGCCTCCAACTCGGCCAGACGCGCCGCCAGCCGCGTGCGCGCCGCGCGCGTCTGCCGCAGGCTCTGCTCAAGCGTCGAGATCAGGTTCTCTGTAGCCATAAGTAAAAGCAGAATTCAGGAGTCAGAAGCCAGAATCCAGAAGGAAAGGCTGAGAGCCTTCTTTCTTTTATTCCGGCTCCTGGATTCTGAATTCCGGGTTCTGCGTTTCATCTGTCTCTCTCGATAATATAACTCGGAATCGCGTGCAGGGCGTCCGTGTAGTTCGAGGCGGGCAGCACTGCGAGCGCGTCGCGCGCGGCCTCGGCGTAGCGCGCCGCCTCGGAGCGTGCGCGGTCGAGTGCGCCGGCGCGCTCGACCATCTCCAAAAGCGTGAGCCGCGCGGCCTCGTGGTAGCGCCCCTCGCGGATCACGGCCTGCACGAGCTTGCGCGCCTGGCCGTCGCCCCCGCCCTCAAGCAAATAGATTAAAGGCAGCGTCAGCTTTCCTTCGAGCAGGTCAACGCCCGAGGGCTTGCCCAGGACTTCGTCTGTCGCCGTGAAATCCAAAAGATCGTCAACGAGCTGGAAGGCCGTCCCCAGATTCATCCCGTAGTCCCTGAGCGCGGCCCGGCGGATTGAGTCCGCCCCGCCCAGGATACCACCTATCTCGCAACATGCGCTGAAAAGATAAGCCGTCTTGCGCTGGAGGATGTCCAGGTACTCTTCCTCCGTGATGTCGGTGCGCCCGAGCAGCGTTAACTGCAACAACTCGCCCTCGGTCATCTTCCGGGTCGCGGCCGTCAGGATGTCCAGGATGGGGAGCGAGCGTTCGGCGAGGCTCGTCTCGAACGCAGACATATAGAGCCAGTCGCCCATCAGGACGGCCGTCTGGTTGCCGAAGCGGGAGTTAATCGAAGGGCGGTTGCGGCGCGTCTCGGCGTTGTCAATGATGTCGTCGTGGACGAGCGTGGCCGTGTGCAGGAACTCCATCACGGCCGCCATGCGGACGGAACTTACGGATGAGCCGTCGCCGCCGGCCGCGTAGTTCGACAGGATGGTCAGCGCCGGGCGCACGCGCTTGCCGCCCGAGGCGCGCAGGTAGTCGCTGATGTAGGCGATGACCTGCACGTTGGACTGCGCCTGCCGCTCGAACTCAGTCTCGACCTCCGCCATCTCCGAGGCGATGAGACTGAAGATGCGCCGCGCCGAGACTTGCGGCTCTTCGACTTCGGCAATGGGGCCGGATGTTTGCATAAGGAATCAGTGGTCAGTGGTCGGTGGTCAGTGGTCAGTTTGAAATCAGTTGTTTTACAGATCGTTGCATAAGTAGCTTAAGATTTTGACTCGTGCCAATATGGAAGCATGAGCCGCACGAAGAACGCTTTCAAAGATTGGAAAGAGATTCGCCGCAAACGGGCACTTGAAATGAATGAACAGGGATGGAGAC
>DASWQY010000134.1:0-23660 GCA_036403435.1 Pyrinomonadaceae bacterium | reverse complement strand
AGTTAATTTCATGTTCCGAGTTTCAAGTTCCAGGTTCCAAAACATTCTCCAGCTTGAAACTTGGAACATGAAACTTGAAACTATTTAAATGTTATGAATCAAAATCCCGTCCCGCAGCTTCGGCTCGAACCAGGTGGACTTCGGCGGCATGATGCTGCCCGCGTCCGAGACGCGGATCAAATCCTCCACGGTCGTCGGGTAGAGCGAGAAGGCGACCGCCGCCTTGCCTTCGTCCACGAGCCTTTCGAGTTCTTTCGTCCCGCGTATGCCGCCGACGAAATCTATGCGCTTGTCCGTGCGCACGTCCTTGATGCCGAGGATCGGGTCAAGCAAATGTTCCTGCAAGAGGCTCACGTCGAGTGAGGCGACCGCGTCGTCCGCCGCGTGCTGTGCCAATCCCTCTTTGAGCTTGAGGCCGTACCAACGCTTGACGAAGTACATGCTCCACTGGCCCGGACGTTCCGGCTCGGGCTTCGCGTCCTCCGTCACGTCGAATTTAGTCTTGATGTCGAGGAAGAACTCGCCCGGCGTGAGCATCCCTAAATTACGCACGACACGGTTGTAGGGGAGGATGCGCAGCTGGTCGTCGGGGAAGATGACGGTCAGGAAAAAGTTGTACTCCTCGTCGCCGGTGTGCGCGAAGCTGCGGTCCCTGAGTTCGGCGCGCGCGCGGCTGGCCGAGGCGGCGCGGTGGTGGCCGTCGGCGATGTAGAGCGCCGGCACTTCGCGGAAAGCCTGCACGAAGCGCACGGGGTCGGGGACGTGCCAGACGGTGTGCTGGACGCCGTCCGGCGCGGTGAAATCGTAGAGCGCCTCCGTGACGGTCGTCTCCATCACCATCGTGTCTATATCCGGGCGGGCGCGGTAGGTGAGAAAGACCGGGCCGGTCTGCGAGTTCAAGGTCAGGAGGTGGCGCGTGCGGTCATCCTCCTTGTCGCGGCGCGTGCGCTCGTGCTTGCGAATCGTGTCGTCATCGTACTCGTCCACGGCGCAGCAGGCGACCACGCCGATCTGCTCCCGGCCGTTCATAATCAGCCGGTAGAGGTAGAGGCTCGGCGTCTCTTCTTCCGTCAGCGGGGCTTCCCGTATCAGCTTCTCGAAATTCTCGGCGGCCTGACGATAGACGGCTTCGGCGTAGAGGTCCGTTCCCTCGGGCAAGTCAATCTCGGGGCGCGAGACGTGCAGGAAACTCAGAGGGTTGTCGGCCGCGAGGGCGCGCGCCTCGTCGGTGCTCACTACGTCGTAGGGCGGGCTGGCGACCTCCGCGACACGCTCGCGCGGCGGGCGCAGCGCGCGGAAAGGATGGATGACGGCCACTGACGGTTCTCCTTCGTTAGAACAGTGTTCAGTTTCCAGTCTTCAGCAAAGACAATTTGTTTCTGCTGAAAACTAAAAACTGAAAACTGATTTCTCGGCGTGTGTAAGACTATCCGCTCAAGAGGTTATTTGCCAAGTGCCGGGGGGCTTCCGGGCCGCGCGTGAATTTTGGCTTTTGGTCGCCGCGCGTTAGTCGGCTAGAATGCGGGCCGAGTCGGATGAAATCTTGTGGGGGGAATAAAGCCTTGAGTGAGCTTGCGAGCCGCGAGTGCGTGCCGTGCCGCGGCGGGGTGCCGCCGCTTGGCGCGGGCGAGATAGACAAACTGCTCGGAGAGCTGGACGGGTGGGAGGCCGTCGAAGGCCATCACCTGCTGAGAAATTTCGAGTTCAAGAATTTCCTCGACGCGCTCGCCTTCGTCAACCGCGTCGGCCCCCTCGCGGAAGAGCAGGGCCATCACCCAGACATCTATTTCGGCTGGGGCTACGCGCGCCTCACCATCTGGACGCACAAGATTGACGGCCTCACCGAAAGCGACTTCATCCTTGCCGCGAAGATAGACAAGATGGAAAAGAAATGATGAATGCGGAATGATGAATGATGAATTAAAAAGCAATTTGTCTTTAATTCATCATTCATCATTCCGCATTCATCATTTCTTTATAGACTCGCTCGGTTGCCTCGACCATGCGGTCGAGGCTGAAGCGTTCGCGGGCAGCAACGCGAGCGCGCTCCCCAAGCCGCGCGCGCTCGTCCTCATTTCTGAGAAGATGAAGGACGGAGGCGGCCAGCGCCTCGTGGTCGCCGACGGGGACGAGGAGGCCCGTCTCTTCGTCGCTGATAACCTCGCGCGCGCCTTCGGTCGCCGTCGCGACCACGGCGAGCCCGGCCGCCATCGCCTCGACAATCGCCAGGCCGAAGGACTCCGTATGCGAGGCCGAGACGTACACGTCCAGCGCGCCGAGCAGCGGCGCGGTGTCGTCGAGCCAGCCCGTGAACGTCACGCTATTCTCCAACCGAAGCTCGGCGGCCCTGTGTTCGAGCGCCGCGCGGCGCTCGCCTGTGCGCGTCGTGTCCGCGCCCGCGATGACAAAGCGTGCGCCCTCTTCGGCGTGCGCGATTGCGGCGGCCGCGCGCAGAAAGTCTTCGTGCCCCTTCTGCCGCTTCAGTTCTCCCACGGTGCCGACGAGCAAGCCTTCGGGCGCGGCCTTCAGCCGGCGGCGAAACTCTTCGCGCTCGGAGGCGTCACGGCCGGCGTCGAAGCGGCCGAAGTCAATGCCGTTCGGGATGACCGTGACTTTGCGCGCGGGGAAAATTTTTTGTGCCAGGAGCGCGCGCTCGACCGCGCGCGAGACGGCGACGACGCGCGCGGCGCGCGCGAGCGTGAGCGCGTGCAGGCGGCTCAGCCGGAAGAGGACGTGGCGCGTGACGACCAGCTTCGCGCGGCGGTTGCGCCAGGCCGCCATCGCCGCCAGCGGGTAGTCGCGCGCCACGTGCGCGTGAACCACTTCTATCCGGTGCGCGCGCACGAAGCGGGCCAGGGAGCGCGCGCTGCGTATGTCGAGCGCGTTGCGTAACGAGACGGCGAGGATGTTCTCCTGGGCCAATTCCGTCAACTCTTCCCTGAGCGGCGAGCGCGGCCTGAGCGCCGCGTAGACTTCGTGCCCGCGCCGCGCTAGTGCGTTGGCGAGGTCGGCCAGGTGCCTCTCGCCGCCGCCGAGCGTGCGCGCCGAGCTGATGTGCAGAATTCTCAAGTCAGTGATCAGCGGTCGGCGGTCAGTGGTCAGTGGTCAGTTTTAAATACTGAAGTCTGACAACTGATGACTGATTATTTTTCACGCCCTAGCAAACTTTCCTCGTAGCGTTCGAGCAGGTCGGCGGGGCCTCGGAAGATTTGGACGCAGCCGGCGGCCCTTAATTCGTTTTCGGGGAAGCCGCCGCAGAGCACGCCGATGGTCCGCAGACCGGCGCGGGCCGCGGCCTCTGCGTCGTAGGGCGTGTCGCCGACGACGATTGCCTCTGCGGGCTCCACGTCGCCGAGGCGTTCGAGCGCGGCCTCGAAGATGTCCGGGTGCGGTTTGGACTTGTCGGCGTCGTCGGCCGAAGTCTCCTCTTCGACGAGGTCTTCGATGTCGGCAATCTTTTTGTAAGTCTTAAGCTCGTCTCCTTTGGCCGACGAGGCGAGCGCGAGGCGTAGTCCGTCCTCTTTGATTTTGAGGAACAGCTCACGCACGCGCGGGAAGGCGCGCACCTTTGAGAGGTACTCGCGCTTGTAAAGCTCGCCGCGGTACTTCTCCATCTTTTCGCCGAACTCGTCGAGTTCGTCTTCGCTGAAGAAGACGGGCATGAGCTGGTCGCCGCCTTTGCCGATCTGGTGGCGGACCCGCTCGTAAGGAATCTCTTTGCCGAAGTGGCGGAACGCCTCCTGCCACGCGCGCGCGTGCAGGTCAACCGAATCAACCAGCGTCCCGTCAATGTCGAAGATGACGGCCTTTACCATTCACGTCCCCCTTGAGCTTTTCTTTGCGTCTTTGCGCCTCCAGCGTGAGAAAACTATTTCACGCAAAGGCGCAAAGGGTTGAGTCGTTCTTCTTGGGCTGACTTTACCATACAACGTGTCACACGGGTGTTCTAAAGCTGAGGCGGAGGCTCCTTTCTTGTTTCGCTTTCATACGGGGGACGCGCGCCGCGGCTTCGCCGTGCCGGTTGAGAGTTGACAGCCCGCGCCCGGCTGTCTCAACATTAGGGTCGAATCCCCTCAAGAGTTCCCCATCGATGACGCCAGGGCACGGCGATTGCCGTCCGCCATAGACGTATTCGAGTGCTTACAATCTTCCCCGTAAGAAAATTTGATGGTCGAAGGAGCAACATTATGGCGAATAAGGCGACACTGGTCACGGGACTTTTTAAAACGCGCGCGGCGGCCGAGGCGGCCGTGGACGCGCTGACTAAACGCGGCTACACGCGCGACGAGATCAGCGTCCTGATGAGTGACGCGACGCGTAGCAAGGAGTTCGCCGTCGAGACGCGGTCGCACGCGGCCGACGGCGCAGGCATTGGCGGCGCGGTCGGCGGGACCATCGGCGCGGTGCTGGCGGCCATCGTCGCCGTTGGGACCTCGATTGCGATTCCGGGTTTGGGTCTCGTCGTCGCTGGACCAATTGCGGCGGCACTGGCGGGCGCGGGCGCGGGCGCGGCCACCGGCGGCATCATCGGCGCGCTCATCGGGGCGGGCATCCCCGAGCACCGCGCGCGAGTTTACGACGCGGGCCTGCGTAGCGGCGGCATCCTGCTCGGCGTCGAGGCGCGCAGCGACACAGATGCAGACAACCTGCAAAAGTTGCTGGAAGACCTGGGGGCCGAACACGTCAGACAGGAGTAAGTGGTCAGTGGTCGGTGGTCAGTGGTCAGTTAAGAAACTGATTTCACTGACCACCGACCACTGACTACTGACCACTGACTTCCACGGAGGGCGGGCATGGAGAGGACGGAGAAGACGATTGAGGTCAACGCGCCGGTCGAGGTCGTGTTCGGGCTGTACAGCGATTTCGAGAGGTTCCCGGAGTGGATGAAGAGCATCAAGGAGGTGCAGAGGTCCGGCGAGCGCACGACGCGTTGGACGGCGGACGCGCCGCTCGTGAGCGTCGAGTGGGAGGCGGAGACGACCGCGTTCGAGCAGAATCGCAAGCTCGCCTGGCGGACCGTCCGGGGCGACGTTCAGATGGAGGGCGAAGTCACCTTCGAGGACACCGGAAGAGGCACGACCCGGATGCACTTCTCTTTGAAGTACGAGCCGCCCGCCGGCCGCCTCGGCTCGCTCGTCGCGCACCTCGTGGGGAGCGACCCGGCCCGGCAGGTAGAGGAAGACCTTAAGCGGTTCGCGCAGTTGGCAGAAAAGCAAGCGGCCGCACAAGGAGACAAAGCCGAGCAGCAGGCCGCATGATGAAAGAGGAGAAAAGCCCCGGAGGAAACTTTCAACGTCTCCTCCGGGGCTTTTTCGACAGACTATTTGCCGACGGCCTTGCCGACATCCTCTATGGCCTCGCCGACTTTGCGCTTGGCCGTCCCGTAGCCTTCCTGGACGTGCCCGCCGGCGCGTTCGGCAGCGCCCTCTGTTTCCATCTCCTCGTTATCAATCGCGCGGCCGACGTTCTCCTTGACTGCGCCCTTGCCCTGATCGAATTTGCCTTCCACTTCGTCCTTGTTCGGGAATCCCATGTTGAAAATCCTCCCCCTTCAACGACTGCTGATGTTATGAGCGCGGGCCGCGCTATTACACTGCCGCGGCCCGCGCCCTGTTGCTGGCACCCTCACCGAACGGCAAGCAATGTGCCACCCGCCCCGGAGCCGTCAGGTTGACTTTTTGCGCGGGCAAACTGTTGAAGAGAAAGAGAGGGCGCACGCGCCGCGAAGAATCAGGACGGCAAACCCGCGAGCAGGTTTCCGTACAGGCGTCCCCGCCGGATGCTTCATCTTCGGACAAGGGAAAGCAATGCGAATGATGAATGATGAATGATGAATTAAAGACAGCTTGTTTTTAATTCATCATTCATCACTCTGCATTCCGCATTTCGTAAACGGGTAGTCGTATCTCGAAGCGCGTGCCGAGGCCGGGTTCGCTGATGACCATGATCTGGCCGTGGTGGCGTGTGATGATGCCGTGCGAGGCGGAGAGGCCGAGGCCCGTGCCGCGCTCGCCCTTGGTGGTGTAGAAGGGCTCGAAGATGCGCGCGACCGTCTCGGGCGACATGCCGACGCCCGTGTCCGCGACCCAGAAGCAGGCGTGGTCGAGTTCGGCGCGCGTGCCGACCTCTATGTCGCCGCCGTCGGGCATGGCGTCCACGGCGTTAAAGAGCAGGTTCATGACGACCTCGCGCAGCTCGGCCTTCTCGCCGAGGACGCGCACGGGGCCGCGCGTCTCGACGTGGACGTTGACGCAGCCGGGGCCGGGGCCGGACTTGCGCTGCCACTTCGGCTTGGCTATCTCGACGCTCGTCTTGACCAGCTCCGCCAGGTCCAGCAGCGCGAACTCCTTCGACTGCTCGCGGCGCGCGAAGTCCAGGATGCGGCGCAGGGTCTGCGCGCCGTCGGCGACGGCCTGGATGATGGTCTCAAGGCTCTTCGACGTGGCCTCGTCCGCGGCGCGGCGTTGCAGGAGCTGAGCGCGGCCCTGGATGACCGTGAGCGAGTTGTTGAGGTTGTGGGCCACGCCCGCGGCCAGCTCGCCAACGGCGCGCAGCTTGTCCGACTGTGCCATGCGGTCGGCTGCGCTGCGGCGCTCCGTCACGTCGCGCAGGAAGACGAACGCGCCCGCGACCGCGCCGTCCTTCCAGCGCGGCGAGGTGTGCGCCTCGACGAAGCGCACCGCGCCGTCCGCGCGCGCGGCCTGAATCTCGCCCTTGGTCTCTTCGCCGGCGAGTGCCGCGCGCACGCTCGCCGCGGCCGGCTCCTTCGACTCAAGGGCGACCAGCTCGCTGAAAGGCCGGCCCGTGAGCGCGGTCCTGTTCAAGTCGTTCGCCGCCTCCGCGCGCTCGTTCATCCAGGTGATGCGGCCCGCGGTGTCGAGCGTGTAGATTTCGTCGGGGATCAAATCCGCGAGGCCCGACATGAACGCCTTGTGCTCGAAGGCTTCGGCCTCGGCGCGGCGCAGCTCCGAGATGTCGCGCGCGACGACGACCGCGCCGCCGGTCAAACCGCGGAGCGCGTCATGCAAAGGCACGACCGTCACGAGCGTCGGGCGGTCGCTTTCCGGCCCGGCCAGCACTTCGACCTCGACCTTCTCGCCGCAGGCCACGGCGCGCTCGACCAGGCACTCGGCCGAGCCCTCGACGCGCCAGAACATCTCGCAGCAGCGGCGGCCCTTGAGCCCCTCGGCGTTCTCCAGCAGCTCGCCGGGGCGGTTCGTCCGGCTCAGGCGTTTCTCGGAGTCGAAGAGGTAGAAGGCGTCGGGCAGCGCGTCGAAGGCCGCGCCCAGGATTGAGTGCGCGTCTGCGTCGGCGTGCGGCAGACAATCGCCCGCCAAATCTGTGGTGTGAAAGATGGTCTGTTCCATGTGCGTCAGAAATGTTTGAGAAGCTGCGGGCGGTCTTGCGCGAGCGGCCTTACCGCGCGGGGCGAAATTATCTTAGCAGAAAGGGGCGGGGCGGGGAATAAAAAATTTAATGATGAATGCGGAATGCGGAATGATGAATTAAAAGGCAACCGTCTTTCATTCATCATTTCTTCCGGGGCGGCGAAAGCGAAAAGGGCGCGCTCCCCTTTGTGGAGGGGAGCGCGCCCTGATTGCTTTCCGCTTTGGCTTCGGGTTTAGAACTCGAAGCGTGCGGCGAACTGAATCTGCCGCTCGCGGAAGATGGTGTTGCCCGCCTCGGTCGGGACCGTGAAGAGCGGGTCAACGATCAGCACGGGACGGCCCGCCGTGACCCCCGGCGCGTTCTGCGCCGTCGCCGTCGAGATCGAGTACAGGCGCGTGCCGCGGTCGGTGACGTTGAGGTGGTTGAAGATGTTGAAGGCTTCCGCCAGCACCTCAAGGTTCATCGTCTCGCTGAAGCGGAACCGGCGCGAGATGCGCAGATCAACGTTGACCGTCTTCGGGAAGCGGAAGGAGTTGCGCCCGAAGAGCGGGATGCGGTCGCCGGCCGAAGGGCCGGAGCCGAAGAGCCCGGTGCTCGTCGCGTCCGGGAGGACGATCCCGCCGCAGCCGGTCGGCGTCGTCGCCGTAACGGCGCAGCGCGGCGCGTTGCCCGAGACGCCGGCCGAGTTGACCCTGCCGGCAGCGACCTGAACGATGGGCGCGATGGTGAAGCCGTTGAAGATGGCGCGGCCCACCTTGTTGTCCGAAGAGTCAGAGAAGAACTTCGGATTCCAGACGACGCTCGCCACGAAGCGGTGCGGGATGTCGAAGTTGGTGCGCCCGTTCTCCAACGTGTAGTCGTACGGGTTGAGCGGCACGTTACCGGTCGTGAACGTCTGCGAAACCTGGCCGGTGTCGGTCGCCCTCGACCGCGTGTAGTTGACCTGGAATTGCAGCCCCTTGTGCAGGCGGCGGTTGAGCTGGAGGACCAGCGCCTCGTACTCGGACTTGATGGAGCTACGAATCTCGGTCTTGCGCGCGAAGCGCGTGTCGGGGCGGCCCGAGAAGCGCGGGAAGCGGACGACCTGCCCGGCGAGGTCACCGCCGACGATGACGTACGGGGTGAACGAGGTCGGGAAGTTGAGGTTCGTGTCTACGAAGGTGGGCAGCCTGCGGCCGAGGCTCACCAGGACCGAGGCGGAGACCACCGTGTTCGTCATGATCTCGCGCTCGAAGACGAGGTCCGCCTGGTGAATCTGCGGGTTAGCCATGTTCGGGGCGAAGAAGATGATGTCGGGCCGCACCGCGGTCGTCGGGACCGCCGGGATGGTGTTCGGGTACAGCGGCGCGCCCGGCGTCGTCGGCGTGAACGTGAACTGAAGCTGGCCCGCGCGGACGCCCGTGTTGGTGATGGCGTTGGCGATGGTCGAGTTGATGACGCGCCCGTAGTAGATGCCGTAGCCGCCGCGGACGGAAGTCTTGCCGTCGCCCGTGATGTCGTAGGCGAAGCCGAAGCGCGGGCCGAAGTTATTCTTGTCGGCCGGGAACTCGTTGGTCTGCCCGACGAGCGAGTTCGGAATCTGCGGCTCGGGCAGCCGCTCATACTCGTAGCGCAGCCCGAGGTTGAGGGTCAGCCGCGGGCTGACGCGAATGTCGTCCTGGATGAAGAAGTTGTAATCGGTGGTCCTGAACCTGAAGGCCGAGGGGCCGAACCCCTGGTTGAAGGAGCTGTAGCGCCGCTGCGAAGGGATGGCGAAGTCGGTCAGGAAGTCCACGAGGTTGCTGTAGCTGTAAGCGCCCTCCTCCTGGAAGAGGTTGTCGAGCAGGTCGTTGACGCGGTTGATGTCGCCGCCGAACTTCAACGTATGGTTGCCGCGCGAGTAGGTGATGGTGTCGGCGTACTGCCAACGCTTCTCGTCCGGGTAGGCGCGGCGCTCAAGGAAGTTGGGCTTGCCGAAGGTGATGACGTTGGTGATGACGACTTGCGGCGGCAGGCCGTTCGGGCCGGTCGTCGGCTCGCCCGGAGCGGGCGGCTGGCTGAGCTGAAACTCGTTGTCGCGGCCGTACTGGAACCGCGCCTCGTTGAGCAGCGTCGGCGAGAGCGTTGACGACAGACGCACGTTGAGCGAGTCAACGTTGACGAAGTCGTCGCCGAAGCTGGCGATGCCGCGCGTCACGACGGCCTGCGACTGGACACCGGCCGGGGCCTGCGCGCGCAGGCGGTTGTAGGTCACGGACAGGGTGTTGGCCCCGTTGATCTGCCAGTCAATCTTGGGGAGCAGGATGTACTGGTCGCGGCGGCGCGGGACCGTGCCGGTCAAGCCGCGCAGGAACGCAAGCCCCGCGTCGCGCTGCGCCGCGGTGACGCCGCGGGCGGTGAGCGTCGCGAGCTGCGACGAGGTCAGGTTCAGCGAGCCGACCGTCTCGGAGGCGACGGCCGGGAAGGTCTGCCGCTGCTGGTCGTAGCTGAAAAAGAAGAAGAGCTTGTCCTTGACGATGGGGCCGCCGACTGCGCCGCCGAATTGCAGGCGGCGGTCTTCAGGCTTGAGGCCGACGAGCTGGCCGTTGACCCTCTGGAAGCTGAAGGCGTTGCGCGCGCCCCACTTGTTATCGCGGTCGTAGAAGAAGACCTGGCCGTGGAACTCGTTGGTCCCGCTCTTGGTGACGGCGTTGACGACGCCGCCGGCCGCGCGGCCGTACTCGGCCGAGTAGTTCGAGGTGTTGACCTGGAACTCGCGGATCGAAGCCTGGCTGATGACGTAAGGGATGCGCGTGCGCCCGCGCTCCTCGGAGAAGAACGCCTGGTTGTTGTCGCCGCCGTCCACGGTGTTGTTGTTGAGGAGGCCGGAGACGCCGCGGAAGCTGATCAGGCCGAAGGCTCCGTCGGGCGCGGTGCCCGGCGTCAGCAGCGCGAAGTTAGACCAGCGGCGGCCGTTGATCGGCAGCTCGTTGATCGAGGTCTGGTTGATGTTGGACGAGAAGTCTTGCTGCGAAGTGTTGATGACGGGCGCTTCGCTGGTGACCTCGACCTGGCCGGTCGTCTGGCCGACGGCGAGGTTCGCCTCAATCGGCGTCGGGACGCCGACCTCGACGACGACACGCTCCTGCGTGAAAGCGCCGAAGCCGGAGGCGTTGACGGTCACCGTATAAGTGCCCGGCTGGAGGTTGACGACGCGGACGCGGCCCTCGTCGTCTGTGGTGGCCGTGTCCTCTTTGTTGGTCTCGACGTTGCGCACCGAGACGGCCGCGCTGGGGACAACCGCGCCGTTAGGGTCTTGGACCTTAATCTCGATAGCGCCGGTCGTCGTGGACTGCGCGAGCGCCAGGGCGCTCAGCGCGAAGACGAGGATCGCTGCGAAACTGAGCCGGAAGAATTTGTGCATGCTAGGGAACTCCTTAAGGACGATTGTAGTGCTTCAGTTGAACTCGTTGCTCCGCGCACAGTGCGGCGCGCAGAGTGTATGCGTTACCTTGGATTGACGAAAAAACATTAGTGCTGTTGATATCTCAAGAGGCGTGACACTGAGTAAGTGCCGACTCTGGTGTAGAAGGAACCTTCTATCATGTCGGAAGACGTTTACGCAAGGCTTACGCGCTGGTGAACGTCGGGTTAAATCAGCGGGCTCGAAGGCACCGCGCTTCAGTCAGAATTCAAACTCAAGGCAGCGCGTCGTTTATGGCAAAACCCATGCCGGAAGCGGGAAGAATTCACCGGCGTAACGGCAGGTATAATTTAGCGCCGCCGGCCTCACCTGCTCACTCTCAGCCCTGCCAAAATTTTGGATTTTCTCCGAAAAACCGGAAAACCATCGGTCCAAAGTTTAATGTCCAAAGTCCAAAGTCTGAAAACTTATCCGCCTGACTTTGGACTTTGGACCTCGGACTTTGGGCTTCGTCTTAAACTCTCTCGCAGATGATGGCGATGCCCTGGCCTCCGCCGATGCAGGCGGTCGCGAGCCCGTAGCGCCCGCCGCGCCGCCTGAGTTCGTTGAGCACGGTCAGCACGAGCCGCGTGCCCGACGCGCCGAGCGGGTGGCCGAGGGCGATTGCGCCGCCGTTGACGTTAGTACGCGCGCGGTCCAGCCCGAGTTCCTTCTCGACTGCCAGGTACTGCGCGGCGAAGGCTTCGTTGACTTCGACGAGGTCAATCTCTTCGAGCTTGAGCCCGGCCCTCTCCAACGCCTTGCGCGTCGCGGGCACGGGGCCGATGCCCATCACTTCCGGCTCGACGCCCGCGTAAGCCCAACTGACAATGCGGCCCAGGGGCTTCGCGTCGCGCTCCTTGACGTAGTCCTCGCCCGCGATGACGAGCGCCGCCGCGCCGTCAACGATGCCCGAAGCATTACCCGCCGTCACGAAGCCGTCCTTGCTGAACGCGGGCCGGAGCTTCGCCAAGCCTTCGAGCGTCGTGTCGGGCCGCATGTGATCGTCTTCGGAGAAGAGTGTGATGCCCTTGCGCGTCTTGACCTCGACGGGGACTATCTCTTCGGCGAAGACGCCGGCGTCTTTCGCGCGCTGGGCCTCGTGTTGGGAGCGGAGCGCGTACTTGTCCTGCTCCTCGCGCGAGATTTCGTGGCGGCGCGCGAGGTTCTCGGCCGTGCCCGCCATCGGCGTGTTGCAGTAAGTGTCCAGAAGCGCGACCATCAGGCTGTCTTCGAGTTTGCCCTGGCCCAGGGCGAAGCCCGAGCGCGCGCCGCGAATGACGTGCGGTGCCTGCGACATCGACTCCATCCCGCCGACTAAGCAAGTGCGCGCTTCGCCGAGTTGGATCATCTGCGCGCCGGAGATGATCGACTGAATGCCGCTGCCGCAGAGGCGGTTGACGGTCAGCGCGGGGCGGTCGAAGGGGACGCCCGCCTTGAGCGCGACGTGGCGCGCGCCGTAGATGGCGTCGCCGGAAGTTTGCAGGGCGTTGCCGATGATCGTGTGGTCAATCTCGTCCGCGCCGACGCCCGTCGCTTCGAGCGCGCCGCGAGCGGCCGCCACGCCGAGGTCAATCGCCGAAATATCCTTGAGCGCCCCGACGTACTCGCCCATGGGCGTGCGCTTGCCGCCCAAGATAAAAACATCACGCGACATGATTATTGAGATGCCTTTCTATAGAGCTGAATCTGCCACTCGGGAGAACCGAGAAGAGTAGCAGAGGTCCGATTGAGGCGTCAAAGAGAGGGCTGACCGGTGCCGTCGGCGCTCATTTTTTGAAGCGGTGGCGCTCGTGGTAGCGGTGCAGCAGTTCTTCCAGGAAGCCTTCATAGGTGAAGGTCGCGAGGTCGTAGCCTGGGCGCAGCTTGTAGAGGAGCGGGATGGCTACGCGCCAGGCCATCCACATGCGCGCGTGGTCCGGCAGGTCGTAGCGGCGGCGGAGGAAGGTTTCAACGACCTCTATCTCGCGCTCCGTGACGGGATTGATGTCGGCCGTGAACTGGACCGGCTTGCACGCGCGCCGGAGCGCCGTGTCCGAGACGGGCGAGTCGAAGACCTGGTTGAAGGTCGGCGCTTCCGTCTCGCGCTCGCGGACGACGACCGTGCCGGCGACAAGATCGCCGACCCGCTGGCCGCGCGTGCTGATGAAGACGGAGATGAGGCCGATGGAGTAGAACGGGATCGGCATGATGTCGAAGATGCGGAGCAGGTTTCGGACGGCGGCCTCCCAGAAGGTGATGGGCCGCCCGTCCTCGCGTATGACGCGCAGCTTCAGCCAGCGTTTGCCCGGAGTCTGCCCGTTCATCCGCCACTCGAAGATGACGAAGTAGCTGGACCAGAGGAGGAAGGCGAAGATAATCATCAGCGCCATCGCCCACCTGGACGCGCCGCCCATCCCGCCGACGTTGAGCGAACCCACGAGCGCGTCGAAGACGAAGTACATCACGAGGAAGGCGACCGTCTGCAACGCGTGGTCGAACGCGCACGCCAGAAAGCGGTTCCCAATCGAAGCCAGCGCGAAGTGCAGCGGCACGCGCTCCGGCGTCTCGATGATTAGAGTCTCTTCGGTGGCGACTGCTGTGGCGGCTGCTGTTGACATGATGAAGATTATGGACGGCCGTCTAAGTTTAAGTCCCGCGCACGCGCAGGAAGCGGCGCTTGCCGACTCTTATATTTTTAATATCCCCTATTCCAATATCGAATCCAGGTCTGTTCTGATTAAGTATGAGCACTAGATTAACCTTTGGGTCGAAACGTTCACCGTCAACGTACAGACCACCTTGTTCAATCAATCGCCCGGCTTCGGCTTTGGAGGGAGCGAGCCCAAGTTCGATTAACAATTGTTTGATCTCCCAGCTTCCAGCCGCGACGGTACGTTCTTCTACCTCCTCCGGCGCTTCTTTCCGCTTGAAGACGCGATTGAACTCCTCTTCAGCTCTCTTCGCATCCTCGGCAGAATGAAAGTCTGTGATGATGCGCTTCGCCAGCTCGACCTTGAGGTCGCGGGGGTTGCGCTCGCCGCGCCCGGCCGAATCGCGCAGGGCCGCGATCTCTTCGACGCGCAGGTCCGTGAGCAGCTCGTAGTAGCGCCACATCAGCTCGTCCGAAATGGACATCACCTTGCCGAACATCTCCTGCGGCGCTTCGTTGATGCCGATGTAGTTGCCCAGACTCTTCGACATCTTCTGGACGCCGTCCGTGCCTTCGAGGAGCGGCGTGATGACGGCGACCTGCGGCTCCTGATTATATTCGCGCTGGAGGTTGCGGCCCACCAGGAGGTTGAACTTCTGGTCCGTGCCGCCGAGTTCCACGTCCGCACGAAGCGCGACCGAGTCGTAGCCTTGCGTGAGCGGGTAGAGCAGCTCGTGCAGCGCGATGGGTTTTTCTTCGGCGAGGCGCTTAGCAAAATCGTCGCGCTCCAGGATTTGTTTGACCGTCACGTGCGACGCGAGCCTGATGAATCCGTCCGAGCCGAGCTTGTCCATCCACTCGGAGTTGAAGCGGATTTCGGTCTTCTCCGGGTCGAGCAGCTTGAAAATCTGCTGCTTGTAGGTCTCCGCGTTCTCGTTGATCTCCTCGCGCGTCAGCTGCGGGCGCGTCGCGGACTTGCCCGAGGGGTCGCCGATGAGGCCCGTGAAGTCGCCG
Source organism: Pyrinomonadaceae bacterium (assembly GCA_036403435.1). Classification (GTDB taxonomy): domain Bacteria; phylum Acidobacteriota; class Blastocatellia; order Pyrinomonadales; family Pyrinomonadaceae; genus QHXM01. The sequence continues at coordinate 9,204 of DASWQY010000134.1, read as the reverse complement.
ATCAGGAAGATGACCGTGTGGCCCAATTCCTGAAACGCGCGCAAGCGCCGGATGACGACCGTGTGGCCCAGGTGTATGTCCGGCGCGGTCGGGTCCGCGCCGAGCTTGACGCGAAGGGGCACACCGCTGCGCGCGCTCTTTTCGAGCTTCGCGCGCAAGTCCTCCTCGCGGATAATCTCCACCGTCCCCTTGCGCAGGTAAGCGAGCTGTTCGTCAATGGTCATGGCTTAATCGTAAATCGTGAACCGTGAATCGTAAATCGTCAGACGGCTTTTTCCAGGACTCACAATTTACGCGCAAGAGAGTAGCGCACCCCGCCGCCCCTGCGCTATCTTCCGGGTGAGATTTTGATGAGCCCGAAAGGTAGAGGGTGAAGAGGCGATGAACGGGACAAAAGAAAACGAGGCATCCTCGGGGGGCGAGGACGCCCTGCGCGGCGTAGAGTTGTCTTTCGTCGGGTGCGGGGTGATGGCCGAGGCCATCATCGCCGGGCTGTTGCGTCAGAAGCTGGTCGCGCCCGAGCAGATCACGGGCAGCCACCCGCGTGAGGCGCGGCGCGAGGAGCTTCGGTCGCGCTACCGGATGCGCGTCTTCGAGGGCAACCGCGAGGCCGTCAACGCCCTCTCCAAGACGGGCGGCAGCGCGGGCGAGGCCCGAGCGCGCTCAATCGTCGTCCTCGCGGTCAAGCCGCAGCGGCTCGGCCTCGTGCTCAACGAATTGAAAGGCGCACTCGACGGAGACCAGCTCGTGCTCTCGATTGTCGCCGGGGCGCGCATCGAGACGATTGCGGCGGAGTTGCTGCACCCCTCTGTGGTGCGCGCGATGCCGAACACGCCGGCGCAGATCGGGCAGGGGATGACCGCGTGGACGGCGACCGACGAGGTCGGCCCCGAGCAGGCCGCGCAGGTGCGCGCGATGCTCAAGGCGCTGGGCCGGGAGATGTACGTCGAGAACGAGAGGATGATTGACATGGCGACGGCGCTCTCCGCCACAGGGCCGACCTACATCTTCCTGGTCATGGAGGCGCTCGTGGATGCGGGCGTGCACATGGGCTTCTCGCGCCACGTCGCGCAGGAGCTGGTCACGCAGACCATGCTCGGCTCCGTCCTCTTCGCGCGCGAGTCGCACAGGCACCCGGCCGAGCTGAGGAACATGGTCACCTCACCCGGCGGAACTTCGGCCGAAGCGATTTATCAAATGGAGAAAGGCTCACTGCGGACAGTCTTGTCCAAAGCAGTGTGGGCCGCCTTTCAGCGGGCCGTAGCGTTGGGGAAGAAATGACCGCGCCCTTCTCAAGCGTGGGCCGTCCTAATCACGCGCCGCCCGACGATTTCGTAGCGGCCGCTCGTGACGAGGGCGACCGCGGCGGCGTAGAGCTTGTGCTCTTCGATGAGGACTCGCGCCGAGAGAGTTTCCACCGTGTCGTCGTCCAGGACTGGCACAGTTGTTTGGGAGACGATGGGGCCGCCGTCGAGCGTCTCGTCAACGAAGTGGACCGTGCAGCCCGTCCACTTGACGCCGTGCTCGATGGCCTGCCGCTGCGGGTCGAGGCCCGGAAACGCGGGCAGCAGCGAGGGGTGTATATTGAGGATGCGGCCGCGGAAGGCTTCGACGAACTCCGGCGAGAGCAGCCGCATGTAGCCCGCGAGACAGACCAGCCCGACGCGCCTCTCAAGGAGCGCCGCGACGATCTCGCGGTCGTGCTCAACCCTGGTCCTCCCGCGCCGCTCAATCAAGAGTGTTTCAATCCCGCGCGCCGCCGCCAGATCGAGCCCCGGCGCGGCCCTTTGGTCGCTGACGACCACGACAATTTCCGCCGCGGGGATGCGCCCGGCCGCCGCAGCCTCCGCCAGCGCCACCATGTTCGACCCGCGCCCCGAAATTAGAATCCCGATTCTCATAGAAAGTTTCAGTTTTCAGGTCGTTTGTCTTTAACTTGAAACCTGAAACCTGAAACCTATTCGATGACGACTGCGCGGTCGCCTTCGGTGACGCGGCCGATTTCGTAGACTGCCTCGCCGCGTTCTTTGAGGTGGGCTTTGATGGCGTCGGCGTCGCTCGCGTCGGCGATGACGACCATGCCGACGCCCATGTTGAAGGTGCGGAACATCTCCGCGTCGGCGACGTTGCCGAGTTTCTGCATGACGTTAAAGACGGGGAGGACAGGCCACGTGCCGCGCTCTACGCGAACGCCCGTCCCTTCGGGCAGGATGCGCGGGACGTTCTCGGTCAAGCCGCCGCCCGTGATGTGCGCGAGCCCCTTGATGAGCCCGCGGTCGAGCAGGCCGTCGAGCGCGGGCAGGTAACTCGCGTGAGGCTGAAGGAGTGCTTCGCCGACCGTTTGGCCCAATTCGTCCACGCGCGTATCAACCCGGAAGCCGGCCACGTCGAAGAAGAGTTTGCGCGCGAGCGAGTAGCCGTTGGTGTGCAGCCCGACCGAGGGGAGCGCGAGCACCGCGTCTCCCGCAATGATGCCGCGCCCGTCAATCACCTTCTCGCGGCCGACGACGCCGACGACGAAGCCCGCCACGTCGTACTCGCCCTCGTTGTAAAAGCCCGGCATCTCGGCCGTCTCGCCGCCCAGGAGCACGCAGCCGTTCTCGCGGCAGCCCGCCGCCACTCCTTCGACGATGCTCGCCACCACATCGGGCGAGAGCACGCCCGTCGCGATGTAGTCCAGGAAGAAGAGCGGGCGCGCGCCCTGCACGAGGATGTCGTTGACGCAGTGGTTGACGAGGTCGCGCCCGACCGTGTCGTGCTTGCGCGCCATGAAAGCGATCTTCAGTTTTGTGCCGACGCCGTCGGCGGAGGCGACCAGCACGGGCTGCTTCATGCCTGGGAACGCCCCGTCGAACATCCCGCCGAAGCTCCCGATCTCCGAGAGCGTCCGCGCGTTAAAAGTCGCCCGCGCCAACTGCTTGATCTTCGCCGTCGCCTCGTTCGCCGCGTCAATCGAGACGCCCGCGTCGCTGTAAGAAATAGGTCTCATAAAAGCAGTGATGAACTTTGCGGGATGAATGATGAATTAAAGACAGACCGATTTCTAATTCATCATTCATCCCGCAAAGTTCATCATTTCCTTCTTTTCGGCGGCGGGCCGTAGTCGCCGTAGGCTATGAAGCCGGAGCTGGAGGAGTCGTTCTTCTCGCCCTCGCGGCCGAGCCAGAGGTCCGTCTTGGTCTCTTTGGCGGCCTTAATCTCGTAGAGCTTGCCGTCCTTGACCTTGCCCGTCGTCGTGATTGAAATCTCCCCCTGCAAGTCTGTGCGGAAAAGCTCCGTGACGCCGGCGGCTTTCAGGCGGTTGAGCACGTCCTGGCTCGGGTGGCCGTAGCGGTTGAACTCCGACATGGAGATGACGGCCGCCTTCGGCCTGACGCGCTTGAGAAAGTTTTCCGTGGTCGCGTACTTGGACCCGTGGTGCGCGACCTTCAGCACGTCCACGTCCTTCAACTCGTCCAACTCCTTGTTGACGAGACGGTCTTCGGTCTGCGCCTCGGCGTCGCCCGTCAGGAGCATGGAGAAGTCGCCGTAGTCGAGGCGCATGACGATGGAGTTGGCGTTCGACTCGTTGCCGCTGCGGCTCGACGAAATCTGCTCGCGCGTGAAAGGCGGCGGCTGCGGCGCGAGCACGGTCAGGATGGCTCCGCCGCCGAGTTCAATCTTCTGCTCGGGCTCGGCCTTCTTGAACTGCGCGCCGGCCTGCTCGGCAGCGCCCTTGAAGCCGTTGTAGGCTTTGACGGTCGGGAGTTCCACGACGCGCCCGCCACGGCCCCGCGGCGGCGGCGGCGGCTTCGGCTTGCCCTGCTTTTTATTTCCGCCCTGCGCCGCGGCCGATTCGGCCTCGCTCGCCTTGACCACTTCGGGGGGCGGGAAATCGTTGTGCAGGACTGTGCCAACTTTGAAGGCGGCGAAGACTTCCGGCACGCCGCCGATGTGGTCCGGGTGCGAGTGCGTGGCGACGAAGTAGTCAAGGTGATCCTGCACGCCTTTGCTTTTCAGCGCCTCGACGATCTGCTTGCCGTGCTTCTCGTCGCCCGCGTCCACGAGCACGGTCTTGCCCTCGGGCGAGATGATAAGAATCGAGTCGCCCTGGCCCACGTCCAGGACGTAAACGCGCAGCTCCTTGCCCGAAGGCTCCGGCGGCCGCTTGTTCCACCACGGCAGGATATACTTGTAGCCGACGAACCCGAGCGCGACGAGCACCGCCACCAGCGCCGCAATCGCGCACCCGCACCCGCCTTTTGTTCGCACTATCGCCATAGATTTTTACGCGGCTAAGATAACATTACGGACGACCGAATCAGAGCTTGAAATCCTTCTCGCCCTCAGCGCCGCCCTTCTCGGCCAGCTTGTCCTGCAACCGCTTGACGCGGGCCGAGGCGGCGTCGCGTGACTCGCGGTCGAGCGTGATGGTGATGCGCAGGTGGTCGCCGTCGGCCGCGCCCTCGGGGAGCAGCGAGACGGGCACGTCCACTTGTGTCTTGCCGTCGTCGCCGACCAGCAGGACGGCCACCTCGCCGTCCTCGATGCGGTCTATCTCGGCGCGGACTTGTCTAGACGCCGCGCGCTTCGGTTGCTCGTCACCGTCACCCATTTTTCATCTCCACCTATCTTTCGCGCTTAGCGGCCGCGCCCCGTGCGCCTGGGCGATTCGTCTTCGGAGCGCGCCGTGTCTTCGCCTCTGGACGGGGTGCGCCCGGCCCAGAGGTCGCCAGCCGGCGTGCGCTCCGTCCTGACCTCGTAGCCCTGGCCGCGCGAGACGATGGTGATCTCGCCCTCAAGGTCCGTCCGGTAGAGCTTCATGCCGAGTTGCCGGAAACGGTCCAGCGCGTCCTGGCTCGGGTGGCCGTAGCGGTTGTCTGCGCCGTCCGAGATGACGGCACCCTCGAAGCCGCCCGCGCGGAGGAATTTCGCGGACGAGGCGTAGCGCGAGCCGTGGTGCCCGGCCTTGAGAATCCTGGCCCGTATGTTCGCCCCGCTCGCCATCAGCCGCTCCTCCGTCTCCGCCTCGGCGTCGCCCGTCAGGAGCATGGAGAAGTCGCCGTAGTCGAGCCGCGTGACGACCGAGTTGGCGTTCGGCTCGTTCGCACCCGAGCGCAGCTCGTTCTTCTTGAAGAAGGGCTGAATCGGGGCGAGCACGGTCATCACCGCGCCGCCGCCGAGGTCGAACTTCTGGCCCGGTTGGGCCGCGATGTATTTGGCCCCGCTCTTGTCCACGGCCGCGAGGAAGTCTTCGTAGTTCTTCGTCGTGGCGGGGACGCGGCTGTCGAGGACGGCCGCGACTTTCGTCCGGCGCAGGACCTCGTCCGCGCCGCCGATGTGGTCGGCGTGCGCGTGCGTGGCGACCATCAGATCAAGCTGCGAGACGCCCGCGCGCTTCATCGCGTCGAGCACGACGCGGCCGCTGCCGGGCGTGCCCGCGTCAACGAGGACGGACTTGCCGCCCGGCGCGACGATTAAGATCGAATCGCCCTGGCCCACATTCAGGACGTGAACTTGCAGCTCGTCGCCGGAAGCCGCGGGCGTCTCAACCTTCGGCTCACTCTTCTTCCAGTATCTGAAAAGGAGCACGCCCGCGATGAGCAGGAAGAGACCGAGGATGGCGAGCGCGAAGAGGATGCGCCGCCCGTCGCGCGCTTGCCGAGTCGGGCGCTGCGGCGGCAAGGCTGGCCCAGGATTCATTTGACGGCCGCCTCGCTCTCGTTCACGGGCAGGGCCGCATCGGACGGCACGGGCTCGCGCTCGCGCGCCCACTGCGTCTCGGCGTCAGTCGTGATGCGCGTCGGGTAGCGGCCCGTCCAGCAGGCGACGCAGGACGAGTCGCGGCTGATGCCCGTCGCTTCGAGCATCCCTTCGAGCGTGAGGTAGCCGAGCGAGTCTGCCTCGATGAAGCGGCGTATGTCTTCGACCGACATCTGCGCGGCGATGAGGTCACGCTTGTTCGGCGTGTCCACGCCGTAGAAGCAGGGGCTCACCGTCGGCGGGCAGCTGATGCGCAGATGCACCTCGCGCGCGCCGGCCTCCCGGACCATCCTGACGATCTTCTTCGAGGTCGTGCCGCGCACTATCGAGTCGTCGATCAGGACGACGCGGCGGCCCTCGATGAGGTCGCGCACGGGGTTGAGCTTGATGCGGACGCCGAAGGAGCGGATCGACTGTTTGGGCTCGATGAAGGTGCGGCCGACGTAGTGGTTGCGCACCAGCCCGAAGCGGAAGTTGATGCCACTTTGCGCGGCGTAGCCGATGGCCGCGGCTACGCCCGAGTCCGGGACGGGCACGACGATGTCTGCGTCGGCCGGCTGCTCGACGGCGAGGCGCTTGCCCATCTTGTGGCGCGACTCGTTGACCGAGCGGCCGTAGATGATGGAGTCGGGCCGCGAGAAGTAAACGTGCTCGAAGATGCAGTGGGAGTGTGTGCGGGGCGGCAACGGGTGCGACGAATGCAGCCCCCGCTCGTCGATGACGATCATCTCGCCCGGCGCTACGTCGCGCACGTAGCGCGCGTCAATCAGGTCGAACGCGCAGGTCTCCGAGGCGACGACCCAGGCGTCGTTCAGCCGCCCGAGGGCGAGCGGGCGGAAGCCGCGCGGGTCGCGGATGGCGATTAAGGCTTTGGGCGTCAGGAAGAGCATGGAGAACGCGCCCTCCGTCTCGCAGAGGACTTCGGGGATGGCCTCACTGATGCCTGCGGCGCGCGAGCGCGCGATGCCGTGAAGCACGACTTCCGTGTCCGAGGTCGAAGAGAAGATCGCGCCTTCACGTTCGAGCCGCTTGCGCTCTTCGGTGGCAAAAGGGAGGTTCCCGTTGTGGCAGACGGCGATCTGGCCGTGCTGGCAGGCGACGAGGAAGGGCTGCGCCTCGCGGATGGAGACTTCGCCGGCGGTGGAGTAGCGCACGTGCCCGATGGCGCTCCGGCCGGGCAGGCGGTCGAGCCGCGCCTGGTCGAAGGCGTCCGAGACGAGGCCCATCGCGCGCTCGGAGCGTAGTTCTTCGCCGTTCGAAGAGACTATGCCGCAGGACTCCTGGCCGCGGTGCTGCAAGGCGTAGAGCCCCAGATACGTGAGCCTCGCGGCCTCCGCGTGGCCGTAGACGCCGAAGACGCCGCACTCGTCGCGGAATTTGTCTGCCGTGGAATCAGTCAAAGGGTGTCACCTCGCGGCCGCGCGCTTCCGAGAGATTGCAGCTTAGTAAATCACGACGCCCGCCGCAAGCGCGGTGGCACATTATCCAACTCCGTATAAATTAAAGTTGGTCAGCCGTCGAAGCGGCCCCGTCAAGGGTCGCAAGAAAACGGCCGGTTGACCGCTCCGACGAAACTCACTAATCTTCGATAAGAATTTTGGTTGAATGTGCGTGGGGTGCTGATGAATATTAAAGTCTTAGTCGAGCGCGGAGAAGACGGCTACTTGTCTTTAATTCATCATTCATCATTCCGCATTCCGCATTCCGCATTAGTTTTTTTGCATCCAGTTGTCGGCCGGGTAGTGCGCGTCGCGTTCGATGTAGTGGAGGGTGTAGGCGTGGCGCGAGCGGGGCGAGCGGTTGGGGTGGCTCATGTGCGGCAGCAGCCCGTCGAGGAGGATGAGCGCGCCCTGCTTGACTTCGAGGGGAACGAGGCGGTCAGTGGGCCAGGGAGTCTGGTCGTAGACCTCGAAGCGTGTGCCGCCGCCTGCGGCGCGCAGGAAACGTGACTTGAGGCCGAGCCTGTGCCCGCCGGGAATGGCCCAGAGGCAGCCGTTCTCGCGCGTCGCGTCTTCGAGCGCGAACCAGAGGCCGGTGGCCGTGGGCGGCTCCGTGTAGAGGAAGGCCGCGTCCTGGTGGCAGGTGACTTCGCCGCCTATCCCCGGCTGCTTGAAGATGTACATTGACTGAATGAGCCGCGGCCGCCGGTAGCCCAAATCCTTGACGAGCGCGGAAAGCTCGGGCGCGTGCGAGAAGCGACTGAAGACCGGGTCCAGGTCGTGCAGCGCGTGGCCTATCTTGTTAATCGAGCACTCGACCCGTTGGCGCAGTCGCCCGCGCTCGTCGAAGGCTTCCTCCTCGAAGAAGAAGCGAATCTGGTCGCCGGAGCCGAGGAAGTAGTCGTCGCTCGTGCGCGTCTGCTCGCGCGTGGAGAAGACGGAGACGGAGTCAGTGGGGTCGAAGGCGGCGACGAGAGAGAGGGCGCGCTCGCGCAGGCGGTCGCACTCTTCCGCAGACACGAAGTTCTCTATGACGAGAAACCCGTCCCGCGCATAGTGTGCCAGTTGTTCGCTCATCAGCTTCGTCATCTCCCGTTTATACAAACGCGTTCGGCTTCGCTATTATATGTCCAAACAGCGGGGGGTGTGAAAATGGAGAGGGTGAAAGTTAAGGAAATGCGGAATGATGAATGATGAATGATGAATTAAGAACGGGTTTCTGCTTTTAATTCATCATTCATCATTCCGCGTTCATCATTTCCGTCTTGCCGCACGGCGATTCAAGTGAAGAAGAAGGGTTTCGTTTACGACCTCGTCATAGGCGTCCTGCGCGTGGGGCTCGTCGTCGCGCTCGTCGCGGCGGGGTGGAACATTTACGAGCGGCTGCCGGCGGGGCCGAGCCCCGAGAAGGAGGAGGCGGCCGCGGGCGTGACCGAGCTACAGATCGTGCTGCGCCCCAGCCCGCGCGACAACGGCGCGGCCGTCAGCATCCCCGTGCAGCTCTACCCGATTGACGTTTCGGCGGCGCAGCGCGAGTACGGCTTCGAGCCGCGCCCCGGCGTCCGGTTCGAGGAGTTTCTGAAAGAGCGCATGCAGGGGCGCTCGCCCGTGCGCGCTCACCTGGACGAGCGCGGGCAGGCCGTCGTCATGCTGACGCCCGGCCGCTGGTGGGTGCATGCCCTGCTCTCGGGCGCGCAGAACGTGGAGTGGCGTCTGCCCGTCAACGTCGCCGGCCGCCAGCAAACGGTCGAACTCAACACCGGCAACATCTACGCGAGGACGAAAAGTTTTTGAAAAGCAGAATTCAGAATCCAGAATGATAAGGCCGAAACCCTCTTTCTTTTATTCTGACTCCTGGATTCTGGATTCTGAATTCTGATTTGGGTCTGATGAAGTTAAGCACACTTTAATGGGTGCTAAACTTCTGACGTGCAAAGGCTAAACCGCTATTACAGACGTTCGAGAATTTCAGAGCTGAAGTTCCGCTCCCTGGTTCAGCACTTTGCACTCGATTTATCTGCCA
>DASWQY010000133.1:0-3084 GCA_036403435.1 Pyrinomonadaceae bacterium | reverse complement strand
AATGGAGGCTTGGCGCTACGGCTCAGCCCTCGGGGCCTCAAAGTTCTTGCCGATCAGGAAATCAATCGCATTGGGCTTCTCCCCGCGCTGGACGGCGGAGCAAGCGCGCCGGGCACCAATCCCACCGCCGTTGACCTACGGCTCTCTAATGCGCCGCACCAGCTCCCGCCGCTCGAAGCCGAAATCCGCCGGCTGTCCGCCTTGCTTCTGGAAAGTGCAAAAATCGGAGCAAACCGGCACCTGATTTCGGTCGAAAGCGGCAGGTGATTTCGGCGCAAGGCGGCACCTGATTTCGCTCCAATCCGGCACCTGATTTCGGCGTTTTCGGCACCCCTGATCGGCTCTGGCCTCGCTGCTGAGCGGCAAGTAATGGCGGCTACCGTCGCCCCTTTTCGGGGGCGCGGGGAGATGCCAAGACCGAAGGTGGCGATGCGGCGGATCAAGGAAGTGCTTCGGCTCAAAGAGGGGCTGGGGCTGAGCGATACAGCGGTGTCGCGCAGCGTGCGGATCGCGCGCTCGACCGTGAAGGAATATCTCGACCGCGCCGCGGCGGCCGGGCTGAACTGGGAAACCGTGGCGGAGCTGAGCGAGGAGCAGCTTGACCGACGCCTGTTCGCGGCCGTTGACACGCGCCATTGGGATCGTCCGTTGCCGGATTGGGAGGCGGTCGAGAAGGAGCTGCGTGGCCGCGGCGTGACACTGCGGCTGCTGTGGCTGGAATATCTGAGCCGGCATCCGGAGGGCTACCGCTACACCCAGTTCTGCGCGCATTTCCATGCCTGGCAGCGACACTCCCGGCCGCCGACGATGCGCCGGCAGCATCGCGCCGGCGAGGCGCTCGAAGTCGATTACGCCGGCATGACGCTGAGCGTCATCGACAAGGGTGTCGTCCGCCAGGCGCAGGTTTTCGTTGCCTGCTTGCCCTGCTCGGACCTGACCTACGCCGAAGCGAGCTGGACCCAAGGTCACGAGGACTGGCTCGGTGCCCATGTCCGCGCCTTCGCCTATATCGGCGGCTGCCCGAAGAAGGTGATCCCCGACAACCTCAAGACCGGGGTGACCGACGCCAACTACTGGGACCCGGTTCTGAACCGCAGCTATCACGCGTTCGGCCGCCATCACAACGTGGCGATTGTCCCGGCACGGGTCAGAAAGCCACGGGACAAACCGTCCGCGGAAAATGCGGTCAGACTGGTCGAGATGTGGGTGCTGGCGCCACTGCGCCACCGGCAGTTCTTCTCACTCGCCGAGGCCAACGCCGCGCTCGCCGAGAAGATCGAGGAGTGGAACAACCGCCCGTTTGCGCCGCCGCGTGAGGGCAGCCGGCGCTCGCTGTTCGAGGCAATCGAGCGCGACAAGCTCAACCCGTTACCGGCGGCGCCTTTTGTCGTCGGCCAGTGGCTCGTGGCGCGGGTCAACATCGACTACCACGTCGCCGTCGACGGCCACTTCTATTCCGTGCCGTACCGGCTGGTGCATCGACGGCTCGACGTCTTCCTGACCGCAACGGCGGTGGCGATCTTCCACCAAGGCGAGCGGGTCGCCAGTCATCCGCGCAGCGCCGCCAAGGCGCACCACACCACCACGAGCGAGCACATGCCGCCGGCACACCAGGCGATGGCCAAGCGCACCCCTGACAAGCTGCGCACCGAGGCCGCCGCCCTCGGGCTTGCCATCGGCACCTATGTCGACCGTCTGCTCGACGCGCGCGAGCATCCCGAGCAAGCGGTGCGCGCCGGTCTCGGCGTACTACGGCTGACCGGCACCTACGGTAAGGAACGGCTCGAACTTGCCTGCGAACGCGCGCTCGCCGCCGGCGTCGCCTCCTCGCGCTATGTCGAGCGGCTGCTCAAGGCCGACCGGCGGCACCCTTTCCTCGATGCCCACGCCGAGGACGGCTTGGGCGAGCACGGCAATCTGCGGGGTCCGGCCTACTACAACTGAGCTGGCCGCGCCGATCGACGCCATCCCAAACAGGAGGGAATGATCATGATCCATCCCACGATCGAGACGTTGCGCCGCTTACGCCTCACCGGCATGGCCAAGGCGCTCGAGGAGCAGCAAGGCCTGCCCGACTGCGATCGCCTCAGCTTCGACGAGCGCCTGGCGATGCTGGTCGATCGCGAGGCCGTCGAACGCGACAATGCCGCGCTCGCCCAACGTCTGCGCCTTGCCAAGTTGCGCCAGGCCGCCTGCCTCGAGGATGTCGACTACCGCACTCCGCGCGGTCTCGACCGCAGCCTGATCCACAGCCTCGCCAGCGGCCGCTGGCTGCACGAGCACAACAACGTTCTGATCCTGGGCCCGACCGGTAGCGGCAAGAGTTTCCTCGCTTGCGCCATCGGCAACCAAGCCGCGCGTGGCGGGTTCTCGGTGCGCTATCAGCGGCTTACCAGGCTTCTCGACGAACTCGCCCTCGCCCGCGTCGACGGCAAGGCCACCCGGCTGCTCGCCCAGCTCGCCAGGATACAATTGCTCATAATCGACGATTGGGCCATGGCCCGGCTTACCGCCGAGCAACGTCGCGACCTGATGGAGGTCATCGACGATCGCCACCAGCGTGCCTCCACGATCCTGGCTACGCAGATCCCAATCGAGCGCTGGCACGACACGATCGGCGATCCGACCTATGCCGACGCCATCCTCGACCGGCTTGTCCACAATGCCTACCGCATCGAGCTGCGGGGCGACTCGATGCGCCGCCGCAAACCGGATATGCCTGGGGATGAAAAGAATTAATCAAATAAATAACTTGAAACACTTATCCACACTATTAACACAATTCACAACCGACCACAACAATCACGAGAAACGATAATAATGACAAGAGTACTTGCTTTGGCAGACCAGAGCAAGATAGGATGTATCACGCAGCGGCGGTTCGCCAAAGTCGGGACCAAAACCCATCCGCAACGGGGTGCCGATTTGGACCGAAACGGCCTGTCGGTTTCCACCGAAACCGCCTGCCGGTTTGAACCGAAATCGCCTGTCGGAAACTCCGAAATGTGCACCCATAATGCTCTCGGTATTGGCAGGCGCCAGCCGGGAGCGGAAAACTGACGCGATCCCCGGCCGATCGAAAGC
>DASWQY010000132.1:0-2359 GCA_036403435.1 Pyrinomonadaceae bacterium | reverse complement strand
CCGGCCCCGTTGACAGTTATAAAACTCAGCGCCAGCGCACACGGAACCCGACTTGGGCTGCCGAAGGGCAGGGGCCCAAGGGCGCGGCTACAACCAACGTGGGAGTGCGCCGGTAGGGAAAGGCGGATGAGATAGCACCCCAGCTAGAAAGCGGCCGTGTTGGATGGCAGATCGGACGGCTCGGAACGGGTGGCACTGGCCCACCGCTCCTTTTGCTCGATCCGAGCCTTCTCTTTTCTCGCAGCACGCCTCCTCAATTGGTCGTTCGACCACCACGAAAAGCAGTGCCCTGCGATCATCAATGCCAAGACTTCGCCGTCGCGCTCCTCAAGATAACGTGCGTCCTTGCTGCTGATGGCGACCTCGCCGCCTGGGAGCTTGATCTGATACCGTGACATGGTCGTTCCTCGATGTGCAATGAATTGTGCCGAGCTCAAGCCAACGATCAGCGCCGCAGTCGTGTGAAGACGGCGAGAAAGACGTCCAGGCTCTGTGTGACGCTCTGGCCTCCACACAGGAACTCATACGTGACCGTTTTCGGATGCACGGCCACGACGATGACGTGGTATCGTGCTTCTGTTCGCGGACGAGTCCGAAGCGCTTACCCCTCCCTATCTGGCGCATGTGTGGGCCAAGAAAGGGGTCGACCTCAGGGGCGACGCATGAAATGGGCTGGTGGGATTTGACGGTGTAACGGGGTGTTACGGTTCTCCCTTCGTCAACGAAGGGAGGACGGCGATGTCGGTTGAGAAGCTGGTCGAGCACTTTTCGGCGCTTGAGGATCCGCGGTGTTCCGGCAAGGTTGATCATCGGCTGATCGATATCCTGGTGATCGCGGTGTGCGCTGTGATCGCCTGTGCCGAGAGCTGGGACGACATCGCGCTCTATGGCCGTAACAAGCTGAGCTGGCTGCGGTCGTTCCTGAGCTTGGCTAACGGCATTCCCTCGCACGACACCTTCCGGCGCGTCTTCATGCTGATCGACCCGGACGCCTTCGAGGCCTGCTTCAGCGCCTGGGCTCAATCCTTTGCCGAGGCCTTCGACCGGGAGGTCGTGGCCATTGACGGCAAGACCCTGCGCCGCTCCTTCGACCGCGGCCGGGCGCAGGGGCCACTGCATCTGGTCAGCGCCTGGGCCAGCGAGCAAGGCCTGGCCCTCGGCCAGCGTGAGGTCGATGGCAAGTCGAACGAGATCACCGCGATCCCAGCGCTGCTCGAGACGCTGTCGTTGAAGAACTGCATCGTGACCCTGGACGCCATGGGCTGCCAGAAGACGATCGCCAACCAGATCCTGGAACGAGGCGCCGATTACCTGCTGGTGCTCAAGGCCAATCACGGCAAGGCGTTCCTGGCGGTGAAGGAGTGTTGCGAGCGGCACTGTTTTGCCCGCGGCGCCACGGCCAGGCCGGTGTTCGATGCCTTCGACGACAGCCATGGCCGCCTGGTCCGCCGGCGCGTGTTCGTCTGCCCGGAGGCTGCCGCCCTGAAGGCGCTGGACGCCTGGTCCGGGTTGCGCACCGTGCTGGCGGTGGAAACCATCCGCGGGGTCACCGGCTCCGGCAAGGTCGAGGCCGAGATCCGCTACTTCCTGTCAAGCTGCGGTGATGACCCCACGGTGCTGATCCAGGCGATCCGCCGGCACTGGACGATTGAAAATGGGCTCCATTGGGTCCTCGATGTCACCTTCCGCGAGGATGACAGCCGCGTCCGGGATCGCACGGCAGCGCGCAACCTGGCCATCCTGCGCAAGGTCGCCATCAACCTCATGGGGCGGGACCGAACACCCCGGATCAGCATGCGGGCGCGTCGCAAGCAGGCCGCCTGGAACGATGATTACATGCTCGCTCTTCTGGCTGGCTGATTTCATGCGTCGCCCCTGCGGGCCCAGGCCGTCCGGGAGGTCGCCCGCACGCTGGACATCGAACTGATGCCGCTGCCGGGGTACAGCCCTGATCTGATGCCCGTGGAAGCACTTTGGCGCTGGCTACGAGAAGACGTCACCTATCATCACTGCCATGCCAGTGCCGAGGACCTGACCCGGCGGGCGGCGGACTTCGAGGCGCGCCTGAACCAAGACCCCTTCGTCATCGCCGACCGCCTCTGGGTTAAAGACCACCTCGACCCAGAGGAGGAGAAACTGCGCTTCTCAATCTAGACGCGGTTTAGATCGGGAACTTAGGACTCCGCAACAGAGCCATAGGTCCTCGCCCTCGGCACGCTCGCCGGATGCTCCGCCGCACGCTCGGCCGCTCTGCCGCGGTTCTCCCGACAGGTGCCGGCTGGTCTTATTCTGCGGCTCAAGGTTAATACCTAACCTCCGCCCAGCTCTTCGTAGACTTTGCCGGTGCCCTTGCAAGTCG
>DASWQY010000131.1:0-2149 GCA_036403435.1 Pyrinomonadaceae bacterium | reverse complement strand
CCTTGGCCGTCGTCTCGTCACGCCGCAGACATCTCCTGTCACCAATTCGGCGAGTCTCTTCTCATTCCGGCCACGCCCGCAACGCAAGCCGAACGACACGCCGCAACTGGTGACTGCTCGCGCCTCCCGCCGCCTCAACTGCCATCCCGCGCACGACCGTCACGAAGTATCGGGCGAGGTCGGCGGGGTTCGCGTCGGGCGGCAGGTCGCCCTCAGCTTTCGCGCGTACAAGGCGGCGTCTTAGGTCGGCCTCGTACGCCGCGCGCCGCGAATTTAGTTCCTGACGGATCGAGTCCGCCCCCTCCCCGCAGGCGAGCGCGCCATGCACCATCAGGCACCCCGGCGGTGTGTCCGGGTCGGCCTGCATCTTTACCGCCCCGAGCAGGAGGCGTTCGACGGCGGCGCGCGCCGTCGGCTCCTTCAGCGCCTCGCGCGTGAAGGACAAAGGCCCGTCCGCGTAGTGGTCGAGCGCCTTCCTGAACAAGCCCTCCTTGTCGCCGAAGGCCGCGTAGAGGCTCGGGCGGCTGATGCCCATAGCCCCGGTCAGGTCGTCGAGGGACGCGCCCTCGTAGCCCTTCCGCCAGAACACCTGCAACGCGCGATCTAAAACCTCTTCGACGTCGAACGCGCGAGGTCGCCCCCTCCGCCCGGCCGGTCTCCCCTTATTCACACTCATGTAACATGACCCTCCTTGACACCCTCCGCCCGCGGGTATATTGTACCGCGCAATATAATATACTGCACAGTATAAAAATACACTTGCGGGGGGATTCTACGATGACTAAACTTGCGGGCAAGGCGTAGACGGCGGCATGGACGCTTGATTTAAGAGGATGATCACCACGCCTTTTGATTACCTCGGCTCATCTACGACGACGACTCAAGACAACAAATCGTTCGCAAAAAGAGAGAGGGCTCATGCGCCATCTAAATCTCAATAAATGTCTTCTCATTGTGAGTAGAGCAACACTCGCGATGGTAGCGCTCACACTCCTCCTGTGTTGGAACCGAGAAGTAAGCGCGCAGGATACGTCGCCGCGTCTGAGGCTGACTCCCGCCGAACTTGATGCTATGGGCAAGTCGGGACCTTCGGCGGGAACGTCAGGGGTATCAGTCATTGAGACGAGGGCGCTGAAAGGCGACCCCACCAAAGCCGGCCTTTACACCATCCTGCTCAAGGTGCCGGCGAACACCAGAATCGAGTCCCACACTCATCCTGATGACAGAGTCGCCACCGTCATCTCCGGCACCTGGTACTTCGGATACGGCGACAGGTTTGACGAGCGAAAGCTCAAGGCGTTACCGCCCGGAAGCTTCTACACGGAGCCGCCCGACGAGCCACACTTCGCCCGCACGGGCGATACACCTGTCGTCGTCCAAATCACGGGTTTCGGCCCGACCGGCACGCGCTACACAGGCGGTAACGCTGCCCCTCGCACAAGCATGTCGGGTGTTAACGAGCGTGGTCGCGCGCCGAGTCGCGGGGACTTTACTCACCCCCTGCAAGCGTCTCCTATTTCGACTCCTACCGGGAAGTCAAAGGACGGAAAAAAGTGAAAGAAGTGAAAGACAAAACAACCAATCGCCTCCATGTCGCGAGTAAGTCAATACGACTCTGTTCAGGATTTATTCTGATTCTTATCTTCAGCGCCGTCGCATTTTCGCAAGCGAAGAACTATCAATCACTGACGGCGGACGTGAACGGCGTAAGGATTCATTACCTCAAGGCCGGGACGGGGAAGACGCCGCTCGTGCTACTCCACGGGTTCGGTGACACTTCGCGAATGTGGATTCCGCTCTTCGAAGAGTTCGGCAAAGACTTCACCGTCATCGCCCCCGATCTACGCGGCCTCGGCGATTCGTCGCGGCCCCCGTCAGGCTACGACAAAAAGACGGCGGCGGTTGACATTCACGAACTGGTCAAGAGTCTGGGCTACGAGCGCATAGATTTGGTCGGGCACGACATCGGCCTGATGGTCGCCTACGCTTACGCGGCGCAATACCCGAGCGAAGTCGAAAAGCTCGCCCTGCTCGAAGCGCCGATTCCGGGCGTCGGCGACGTGTGGGAGAAGATTTACAACGACCCGAGGCTCTGGCATTTCCACTTCGTCGACAGCCGGATGTCGCTCGATCTGGTTAGGGGGCGCGA
>DASWQY010000130.1:0-79548 GCA_036403435.1 Pyrinomonadaceae bacterium | reverse complement strand
CGCCCCACGCCCCTAAGTCTAAGAAAACGCGCTGGATAGCTGAATAGTAACTGTTGACTGGGATTGAGCTTTAGAGCCGCTAACAAAAATGCCTGAGCGAGTATACTCGCCTCATGGCAAAGCAGTTGGTTGATGATGCGCTCTGGGAGGTTGTTGAACCGCTCCTGCCGCCTGCGCCAGCGCGCACGAGCACACGTGGGCGACCACGCCAGTCCGACCGCGCCGCCCTGACCGGCATTCTCTTCGTCTTGCGTAGCGGCATCCCCTGAGAGATGCTCCCGCAGGAGATGGGCTGCGGCTCTGGGATGACCTGCTGGCGTAGATTGCGCGACTGGCATCGGGCGGGAGTCTGGCGCAAGTTGCACGAACTATTATTGAGTTGGTTGGAACAAAGCGGCCACATCGACTGGAGCCGTGCGAGCATTGATTCGGTGAGCGTGCGCGCTAAAGGCGCACCCCGTAAAAAGGGGCGCGGTGGGACCGAACCCGACGGATCGGGGCAAATCGGGCACGAAACGCCATTAGATGGTAGACCGCAAAGGCATCCCGCTCTCGGTCACGCTCTCGGGGGCGAACGTGCCGGACGGGAAAAGGATGTTGGAGATGGTGGACTCGGTCGCGCCGGTGCGTGGAGGGCGTGGTCGGCCTCGTCAACGCCCCGCGAAGTTGCACGCCGACAAGGCGTATGACGACCAGACCTTGCGGCGTGAGTTGAGGCAGCGTGGCATCACGCCGCGCATCGCCAGGCGGGGCATCGAGAGCAGCGTCCGGTTGGGTCGTCATCGGTGGGTGGTCGAGCGCACGATTAGCTGGCAGCAGGGCTTCCGCCGCTTGCGGGTGCGTGACGAGAAGCGAGACGACATCCACGAGGCGCTGGTTCATCTGGCTAACGCCATGATCTGTTGGGGTAGAATCAACGGCCATTTTTGTTAGTGGCTCTTAGTCCATGATTCGGGCTGATTTGGTCCCTAAACTGGCTCGGAGGGGAAGCCTTTCATGATGCCTGAAGAGATGTTGCCGGATTTGCTAAGAAGGGAAGCCGTTGCTCCCAGGCGGTTTGACTCTCGATCTGCCGCCCCCTTCGTCAACAAATCAGTCTCTGAGGAAACTAGGCGTGCCTATCGAAGGGCTGTGGCAGACTTCTTCCAGTTCATCGGAGGCAAACACCCTACGGAAGTGGTACCTAATGACGTGCTCCAGTGGAGGGATCATCTGAGAGCTGGCAGGAAGCGCCCGGCCACGGTCTCCTTCAAGCTCTCGGTCGTCCGCTCCTTCTTCGAGTACCTGAAGGCGGGGGGCGTCGTGCCGCTCAACCCGGCCTCGACGAAGCTGGTCTCTCCGCCGGAACTCCCTTCGGAGCCGGCCGGGCGGGCGCTGACGGCCAAGGAGGTCAGGAATCTGCTCTCGGGCCCGGATCGGAGCAAGCCCGAGGGGGCCAGGGACTACGCGCTGATGCTGGTCATGCTGCGGCTCTCATTGCGGGTGGCCGAGGCGTGCGCGCTGCGGGCCTCATCCGTTAGGTGGAGTCACGGGCGGTGGACTCTCCGGTGCAAGGTCAAAGGGGGCAGGGAAGAGGTCTGGCCTCTTCCGAGGGACGTCAAGGAGGCCGTGGACAACTACCTTAAAATGGATGTCAGACGGCGGGCTACGCTGCACAGCGACGGCACTGACGCCTTCCTCTTCCAGCCGCACTCGAACTACCGGACGCTCACCTTCGACAAGGGGCTCTCGCCCAGAATGGTGCAGAAGATCGTGGCCAAGTGGGGGAGCTTTACGGGAGTGGGTGATGTTTCCCCGCACGACCTGCGGAGGACGGCCATCACCAGGGCGCTCGACGCGGGACTCTCTTACCGCCAGGTGCAGATGATGAGTAAGCACAAAGACCCGAAGACCGTCATGAGGTACGACCACGGCAGGGAAAACCTGGACCAGAACGCGGTCAACTTCCTCAAGTATGAAGAAGAGTGAGAGGCTAGTAACTTATCACTAAGCAGACATACTCCACTCCTTGTCATCATTCTTCACGCACCTCCAGACCAAACAA
Source organism: Pyrinomonadaceae bacterium (assembly GCA_036403435.1). Taxonomy (GTDB): domain Bacteria; phylum Acidobacteriota; class Blastocatellia; order Pyrinomonadales; family Pyrinomonadaceae; genus QHXM01. Next base: position 77,504 of record DASWQY010000130.1, on the reverse strand, counting down.
ATTCAAAGAGCCGCAGACCAAGCAATCCGGTTCGGCCGTAGGGGTAGAGCTCTCAGGGTAGTGTTGCGACAATTACCTTAGAGCGCAGAAGGTCACAAGCTACTCTTTCTCAGGCGGCAATCTGAAACAGCGAAGCGACAAACTTCGCCTGCCCTTGAGCATCATTACCACTTAACCTTTTGACCTGACCTTTCCTTATCATGTCCACCGATTCAATGCCTTCGAGAGTTCGCTCCGCTGTATGAAATCTCTTGAAGCATTGCGAGGCTCGCACCTTCTTTTTGATGAAACGATGATCCTGTTCAATCACATTATTGAGATATTTCACTCGACGAAGTGTGCAATCTTTGGGCAGCACTTTTTCATCTTGCAACGAAGTGAAAGCATCAGGATAAGCAGCATTCTTATCCACTGAGACCGAGAACGGCAGCCGTCTATGGTCAGCACGCATCATTTTACGAAAGAAGCGTTTGGCTGCGAAAACATCGCGTTTCGCACTCAGCATAAATTCAATCGTCTGGCCTTCTTTGTTCACAGCCCGGTATAGATATTTGCAAGACTTGCCAACTTTGATATATGTCTCATCAACCCGATACGAAGTGCCGCTCATCTTCAGATGTGGGCGGATTCTCTTATTAATCTCAGGTGAGTATCTCTGGACCCATCTCCAGACAGTTGAGTGGTCCACTGACAGACCGCGTTCTCTCATCATCTCTTCAAGGTCTCGATAAGAAATTTGGTAGCGGCAGTACCATCGCACGCACAAGAGAATAATCGTTGGCTTGAAGTGTCGCCACTTAAAGGGAGATGAATTGTGTTTCAATTAATGGCTTCCTGAAGAGATGTCGAATGAACTGAGAAGTGGATTATACTGAAGACACTATTTCTTGCAACACTACCAGCAGCTCTACCTGAGCCACTTCGTAACGTGCCCGAACGCCAAGCGGCACCGGAAGAAGAAAGAGGCGCAGCCGGCATGAGTGGTCGGCTCGCCCCCAGTGTCATCTCTTCGCCACCCGCCTCCGTTTAATCGTGCGCTTCACTTGGTTGAGCTGTGCCTGCTGCTGTTGAAGCTGAGTTTCCTGCCGAGCGACCAATTCCTTGAGTTGCTTGATCTGTGCCTGCTGCTCTTTGAAGGCGTTGATGAAGACTGCGGAGAGTCGGTCGTACTTGACGCCTTCCACTTCACCCTGCTCGTTGAGAGTCACCAGTCGTGGCTCAACCGCGGCGACTTCTTCGGCTCCGAGGCCGAGGTCGGGTGCGCCGTCTGTCTTCCAAGCGAAGCTGATGGGGCGCAGGCGTTTGACGAGTTCGAGGCCGCCTGTGAAGGGTCGCACCATTGTTTTATAGCGCAGGCTCGATGAGCAGGTGGCGATCTGCTTCGTGGCGTTGCGGCAGAGCGTCGTGCTTCCGGCTGAGCCGAGAGTGCTCAGGATGAGTTTGCCGGGGATGCGAACGGTATCGCTGCTCCTGCCGAGGACGACCGAGTTGCTGTTGGAGACGATTGCTTCCGAGCCGATGGCGGTGGCGTAGTTCAGATTGCTTGCTCCGAGATCGGCATGATAGCCGAGCAGGGTGTTGTTACTGCCCGTCTGGTTTGTGAGGCCGGAGTCCATGCCGAAGAAGGAGTTGAAGGAGCCGGTCGTGTTGTGGAGGCCGGCGACCCTGCCAAAAAAGGAGTTATCTTCGCCGCTCGAGTTCAGTTGACCAGAGGCTGAGCCGAAGAAGGAGTTTTCCTCGCCCGTGTTCATTTGACCTGCAACCGTGCCGAAGAAGGCGTTGTTAATGCCCGTGTTGTTTAGGCCGGCCTGCTGCCCGACGATCGTGTTCTGCGTTCCCTGTATGCTCAACACCCGCTCGGCCCCGATGTTGTACTGCGTCGAGGTGGTAATCGCGCCCGTGGCCGAAATCGCCGGCCCGCTGCCGGAATTCGCAACCGCCAGGATCGGATTAGCACTGTTGCCGGAGAGTGTCAGCGGCACGGCCACGCCCAAAGGCGAAGCGCCCGTCCCAGCGCCCGTCAGCGTTGCATTGTGCGCGACGGACAGCAGTCCGCCCGTCCCCGTGTCTGCTGTGGTCTGCACACTCCCGTCCGGGAACTTGATGCCGCCAGCACCGATGGTTTGAATCACGCCGTTGACGGTCAACTTCGAGGCCGGTGCGGTCGTGCCGATGCCGACATTGCCCACGCCGGTCGGCTCAAGCAGTACATTGCCGCTCAAGCCCGCTGTGCCCGCCCCCGCTCCCGTCGAGCCAGCCTGCAAGGTGATATTGCCGCCTTTGCCGCGCGTACTTCCGGCGGGCGCGTCACCGCCGTTGCCGGCCACCAGCGAGAGACTCCCGCCCGCCCCGGCTGTCTGTCCCGTCGTGCCGGTCGTGTTACCCCCTAAGCCCCCGCTCGTCAGTAAGAGGGTCGTGGCGGGCGTGCCGCTGCCGGCCAGCGGCGCTGGTTGCACAGCGTTGAGGTGGAGGGTGGCTGCCGGAGACGAGGCGTTGACGCCGATCTTGCTGGCGACCTCCGTCATGACGGAGTCGGCGATTTGGTTCGCACCCGTGAACTTCGCGATCTTGCCCGATGAGCCGTCGCCGTTGATGGGGCCGAACGAGGTTGGGTCAGGCGAGGCGCTGTCGCTTGATATTGCGTCTTGCTGCGACTCACGGCTGATGGTGAGCTGCTCAATCCTTTTGCGGCGCTTACCCACCGAATCAGTCACGGTGATGGTGGCAAGATAGACCCCGTCGGCGACCTTCTCGCCCCTCTGGTTGACCATCCCCCAGCGGATTGTTTGACCGTCCGCGTCGTCAGTCTCGAAGACAACTTCGCCGGAAGGCGAGAAGACTTCGACGTGCACCTTCTTGGTCTCGCCCCTGGCCGCGAACTCGACCTTCTCATTGTCTGTGGAGACTTCGATTGAGGGCGTCTGAGCGTGGGCGTTGAGAGCGAGCGCGAAGAGAGTCAAAGCGAGGGCGAAAGCGAAGCGCTTGATTGAAGTCATGGCGGGCACTCCTTTGCGAGAAGGTCAAGAGATGTTGGCCGCACGCGAGCGGCTTCGAGCTGCGCAAGGTCTGAAGTCGGGTTACGTGCCTGTCGGGTGAGGTGAACAATAGGCCAGGAGAGGAAGCCGGGTCAATGAATATGCGCCCGCGAGTACCCGCCGCTTTGCGTGTGGCTGATGATTAAACGGCGAGACGGGGCGCAGCATACCCATTTCAGCCACAGGGCGATTCTCAGCCATTTCCAGTGAGAATCGCCCTGTTTTTATGTCTCCGCACGGCGGCCCACTTTAGTAGCCGTTCCAGCCATCACGGTAGCCATTCTCGAACGCCGTCCGATAAACTTGCTGATAGTGTTCCTTGTCGCCCATCTTGGGGCTGTAGCCATTCGTCGCATCCTGGTAGCTCTTCTCATCGCGGAAGTTGGAAGGCTCACCTCGCTTGCGGTCTTGGCGACCTGCTTGAAGGCCGTCGCTACGACCGATGCGCTGCGCCCTCAGAGTCCCGCGCATCGTAGTACTCTCTTGGCGGAGCCTTGCCGTCTTCGGATTATTCCCCCTAACGCCGCCCTGACCAACAGGCGCCGCCGTCAGCATAAGCAGCAGCGCGAGTGTCGGCGCGAGAACCCTCTTCAACAAACCTTTGTTTATGCGCTTCATCTCTTCACCCCATCTACTTTTAATGTGATTATCATTTGGGTCGCAGATACTATCACACTGTAACCACTGCTCTAAGGCTTTAGATGCCGCGCCCAACGCCCCGCTCCGCTGGCGTTTCCGTGCCGACACGGGCGCGGCATACCCTCCCGCCTGCTTCGGGAGTAGTCACGGCTCATTTCCGTTGCTTCTTCACGGCTTCCCACTTACCGGTTATCTGACTGAAGTCGAACTCTCCGACGAGCTTTGCCCTCCTTGAGTACCGCGTTCATGTTGATCGGGCCTTGAGCTGTGTCGACACTGAAGGTCAGTTGATTACCGTCCCAGATCCCGTGGCACACATCCTTGATCTCTTAACTGGAAAAAGGCGTAGACATTCTACATGCATGGATGTAGAATGTCTACATGCCTAAAAAGCTTCCCTACCAAAACAAAATCGAATTGCTGCAAGGAACGCTCGATCTGCTTATTCTCCAGACCTTGCAGTGGGGACCACAGCACGGTTATGGCATCAGCCAACAGATTCGAACCAACTCTGGCGAAGTGCTGCAAGTGGATACAGGCTCTCTCTATCCTGCGCTGCACCGGCTGGAGCGCCAGCAATGGGTAAGCTCAGAGTGGAAGGTTTCTGGGAACAAGCAGCGGGTCAAGGTCTATCGGCTGACGGCGAATGGTAAAAAACAGCTAGCAACAGAAAGATCCCGCTGGGAACAGCTCTCGGAGGCCATCGCCCGTGCTTTAAATCCCCCAAACGAGGAGAGCGAGGCATGAGATTAAGTCTGTGGTCGTGGCGGCATCATCGTGAAGAAGAGCTGGACGAAGAGCTACGCAGCCACCTCCAGATGGCAGTGCAGGACCGCCTCGAACGCGGTGAGACGCTTGAGGATGCAGAGGCGGCTGTCCGGCGGGAGTTCGGCAACCTCGGGCTGATCAAGGAAGTGACGCGTCAGACGTGGGGAGGGATGTGGGTGGAACAATTGCTCCAGGACATCAGGTATGGACTGCGTTTTCTGCGACGCGGTCCAGGTTTTACCGCAGTCGCCGTGCTGACGCTCGCCCTCGGCATCGGCGCCTGCACGACGATCTTCAGTGCGGTGAACCCCATTCTGTTCGAGCCGTTGCCGTATCCGTACGCCGATCGGATCACGATGATCTGGGACTTCGCCGGCGATGGTTCGCGTCTCTACCCAACGTTCGGCACCTATCGCGAACTGGTGGAGCGGAGTCATTCCTTCGACGCCATCGCCGTGATTAAGCCATGGCAGCCGACCATGACCGGAGCGTCCGAGCCCGAGCGACTCGATGGGCAGCGCGTGAGCGCAAGCTACTTCCAGGTGTTGGGCGTGCGTCCGGTGCTTGGGCGGGACTTCGATCCGTCCGACGACCAGTTCAATGGCCCCAAGGTAGCGATCATTAGCGACGGTCTGTGGGGGCGACGCTTCGGCAGCGACGCCAAGATCGTGGGGCAACAGATCATGCTCGACGCCAACTCTTATACTGTTATCGGAGTGATGCCGATCGCATTCGAGAACCTACTGGCTACTTCAGCACAGCTCTGGACTCCCTTGCAGTACGACAAGTCCCTCCCACCCGAGGGCAGGGAGTGGGGTCATCACCTGCGCATGGTGGGGCGGCTGCGCTCGGGCGTTGGAACGGATCAAGCCAAACGGGAGCTCGACGTGATCGCGCGCACTCCGGTGAAGGAGTTTCCAAGACCGCCTCATGCATCCCTTGATAGTGGGTTGATAATAAATTCGCTCCAGGACGACATGACGAGCGGCGTAAAACCGGCGCTGCTCGCCATCCTTGGCGCTGTTCTGCTGGTGCTCCTGATCGCCTGCGTGAACGTGACGAATCTGCTAATGGCGCGCGGCGCACAACGGCGCGGCGAATTCGTAATGCGTGCCGCGCTTGGAGCAACGCGCGCGCGCCTGATCCGGCAACTGCTCACAGAGAGTCTGCTGCTTGCCATCATCGGCGGTGTGCTCGGGATGGTGGTAGCGGCGTTCGGGGTAAGCGCCCTGGTGGCGCTTAGTCCACCTGGGCTACCGCGGGCGAGCGCCATCAGCGTCGACGTCACCGTCTTCGTCTTTGCGTTCGGTATCACCACGCTGGTCGGCCTGCTTGTCGGGCTGATTCCGGCACTGCACGCATCCCGCGGCGACCTGCACACAGGACTGCAGCAAAGCTCACGGCGTACTGCCGGTGGTCAACAGTTGACGCGCCGTATGCTCGTCGTCGCGGAGGTCGCGCTCGCGCTCGTACTGCTGGTGAGCGCGGGATTGCTGTTGCGCAGCATGCAGCGTCTGTTCGCGGTTGATCCTGGATTCGATACGTCGCACCTGCTCACGATGCAAGTACAGACTTCGGGTCACCGATTCGACGAGGACACAACTCACCGGTTCTTCGCGCAGTCCCTGGAAGCGGTTAGCCAAGTTCCGGGTGTCACCTCAGCGGCGTTCACCAGCCAGTTGCCGCTGAGCGGTGATCTGGAGGACGGCTATGGCGTGCACTTTGAGTCGAGTCCAACTGGCAATCCCGAGGCGGATAACGCCGCGCTTCGGTATGCGGTGAGCCCAGGCTATTTCGAGACGATGACTATCCCGCTGCGCCGCGGCCGCCTGCTCAATGCGCACGACAAAGCCGACGGGCCGCTGGCCGTTCTGATCAGCGAATCGTTGGCGAAAAGCAAGTTCCCCGGTCAAGACCCGATCGGCCAGCGGTTACGCATCGGTCCGAGCGACGGGCCGTGGTACACCGTTGTCGGCGTGGTGGGGAATGTGAAGCAGACGTCGTTGGTGATGAGCCAATCTGATGCGGTGTACATCACGACCACGCAGTGGCGCTTCACGGACAAGGCGCTCTGGCTAGTGGTCCACGCACCTGGTGACGCCGCGGCACTTGCCCCCGCAATCAGAAACGCAATCTGGTCGGTGGACAAGGATCAGCCGATCGTACAGGTCGCCACAATGGACAACCTACTGGCCGGGTCGGCGGCCGAGCGGCGCTTCGCCCTGATCTTGTTCGAGGCATTCGGCCTCGTGGCATTGGTGCTCGCAGCCACCGGTATCTACGGCGTACTCTCCGGCAGCGTCACCGAGCGAACGCGCGAAATCGGGGTGCGATTGTCACTGGGCGCATCGCGCAGCAACATCCTCGCGCTGGTGTTTCGCCAAGGGATGACACTGACCGGACTTGGTGTTGTGATCGGGCTGAGCGGAGCGGTGGCCGCGACCCAAGCCATCGTCACGCTGCTGTTCGGCGTCTCGCGGCTCGACCCAATCACATATCTCGGCGTGATCACGCTGCTGGTGTGCGTGTCGGTGATCGCTTGCTGGGTGCCGGCGTGGCGTGCGGCACGGGTGGATCCTTCAATCACGTTGAGGGCGGAGTAGCTTTACTTGCAGAACTAACGGGTGACTGTGCTTGTCCTCATCCCGAGAAGTGGAGCGTAAGATAAGACACTTTCGAGCCTTCGTCTTAACCGATAGAATGGAGGCACGATGAAGGAAAGAAAACAGTTTACGAAAGAGTTCAAAGAAGGAGCTGTTCGCCTAGTCACCGAGCAGGGACGAACCATTGGCGATGCCGCGCAAAGTCTGGGTATCTCCCCGTGGACAATGTCGCGCTGGGTGAAGGCGGCCCGTTCGGAAGGGGCAGACGCCTTCCGCGGGCAGGGACAGCGCACCCCGCAAGAGCAAGAACTTTATGAACTGTGGCAGAAGGTGAGGCAGCTTGAGGAGGAGCGCGCCATCCTAAAAAAGGCGGCGGCGTACTTTGCTCGCCACGTCGAGTGAAGTACGCCTTCATCGGCGAGCACGCGCGAGAGTTCCGCGTGACAGCGATGTGCCGGGCGCTAGAAGTCGGGGCTTCCGGCTACTAGGGCTGGCGGGGCCGCAAGGCTTCGTCGCGCGACCAGGAGAGCGAGCGGTTGTTGGGAAAGATCAAGGCGGCGCACGCCGAGGGCCGCGCCGTTTACGGCTCGCCGAAGATCCGCCGCTTGTTGCATCGTGACGGCGAGCGTGTGAACCACAAGCGGGTGGAGAGATTGATGCGGGCCAACGGCATCCAGGCGAAAAGGGTCAGCAAGGGCAGGCGGACGACCGACTCGCGCCACTCCTTGCCAGTGGCAGAGAACGGCATCTTCTACCTCTATACGGTCTTCGTAATGACCTTCGCCGTGGAGCGCGGATTCCAGCAGTCGTCCGTGCTGGTAGCCGTCTTGCTCGCCGCCCTGCTGGCGATGGCGGCCATTCCGTTCTTCGGCATCCTGTCCGACCGCTATGGGCGGAGGAAGGTCTACCTCTTCGGCGCGGTCTTCGCCGGGGTCTTCGCCTTCCCCTCCTTCAACCTCATCGAGACGGGGCAGGTAAGCCTGATGACCTTAGCCGTCACGCTCGCGCTCGCCGTCGGCTGGGCCGCGATGTACGCGCCGCAGTCGAGCTTTTTCTCCGAGCTATTCGAGACGCGCGTGCGCTATAGTGGGGCCTCGCTCGGCGCGCAGTTCGCCACCATCTTCTCCGGCGGGCTGATGCAGCTCGCCGCCGTCGGCCTCTTCAAGCAGACCGGCAGCTACTGGCCGGTAGCGTTGGTCCTCGTCGGGATGTCGGCGGTCACGACGGTCTCGGTCTTTCTCGCCAGCGAGAATTTCCGCAGGGACATCAGAGGGCTAGAATTTAATCGAAAGGTAGTGGTCAGGGCCTGAGACTATGGTGAGCGCCTATGAGGTGACGTATCGGCGTTGGTTGAGCGACCCGGAAGGGTTCTGGGCGGAGGCGGCTGAGGAAGTTTACTGGTACCGAAAGTGGGAGCATGTGCTTGACGCTTCCCGTCCCCCCTTCCATCGTTGGTTTTCGGGAGGCGTCGTCAACAGTTGTTACAACGCCCTCGACGTGCACGTCGAGGGCGCCCGCGGCGACCAGCTAGCTCTCATCTACGACAGCCCCGTCACCGCTACGAGCCGGGTCTACACTTACCGCGAACTGCTCGACGAGGTGGCGCTTTTCGCCGGAGTCCTGCGCGGGCTGGGCGTGACGAAAGGCGACCGGGTCGTCATCTATATGCCGATGGTGCCGGAGGCCGTCATCGCCATGCTGGCCTGCGCGCGGCTCGGTGCGATCCACTCGGTCGTCTTCGGGGGCTTCGCCGCCAACGAACTCGCCGCGCGCATTAACGACGCCCGCCCGAAATTGATCGTCTCGGCCTCCTGCGGCATCGAGATCAACCGCGTCGTGGCCTACAAGCCTTTGCTCGACCGGGCGGTGGAGTTGGCTGTGGAGAAGCCGCAGCGTTGCATCATTCTCCAGCGCCCGCAGGAGCAGGCGCACCTGCTGCCCGGACGTGACGCCGACTGGGCGGAACTGATGGCGCAAGCGCGCCCCGCCGGCTGCGTGCCCGTCGCCGCGACCGACCCGCTCTACATCCTCTATACCTCTGGCACGACCGGCGTCCCGAAAGGCGTGGTCCGCGATAACGGCGGCCACCTCGTCGCGCTCAAATGGAGCATGAAGCACATCTACGGCGTGGAGCCGGGCGAGGTCTTCTGGGCCGCCTCCGACCTCGGCTGGGCAGTCGGCCACTCCTACATCGTCTACGGCCCGCTCTTCCACGGCAACACAACAGTCCTCTACGAAGGCAAGCCTGTGGGCACGCCCGACCCTGGTGCCTTCTGGCGCGTAGTCTCCGAGCACGGGGTCAGAGTCCTCTTCACGGCTCCCACGGCCTTCCGCGCCATCAAGCGCGAAGACCCGGCTGGCGAGCACATGCGGCGGTACGACCTGAGCCGTTTCCGCGCTCTCTTCCTCGCCGGCGAGCGCTGCGACCCCGACACGCTACTGTGGGCCGAGAGTAAACTGCGCGTGCCGATCATCGACCACTGGTGGCAGACCGAGACGGGTTGGCCCGTCGGCACTAACTACGTCGGGCTCGGACTGCTGCCCGTCAAGCCCGGTTCCTGCGGGCGGGCCGTGCCTGGTTATGACGTACGTGTCTTAAATGATGAGGGTTTGGAAGTGCCCGCCGGGCAGACTGGCAACGTCGTCATCAAACTCCCCTTACCTCCCGGCTGCCTGACCACCTTGTGGGAGAACGACGCCGGATACCGCACGTCTTACCTCAACTCCTACCCAGGCTGCTACAAGACGGCCGACGCCGGTTACAAAGACATGGACGACTACCTCTGGATCATGGGCCGCACGGACGACATCATCAACGTCGCCGGGCACCGACTGTCCACCGGCGCTTTGGAGGAAGTGCTCGCCGCCCACGCGGACGTGGCCGAATGCGCCGTGGTCGGCGCGGCCGATGTCATCAAGGGGGAAGTACCTCTCGGGCTGATCGTACTGAAGGCCAACGTCAAGCGGCCGCACGGAGAGATCGTCAGGGAGTTAATCGCCTTGGTGCGCGAGAAGATCGGCCCCGTCGCCTCGTTCAAAGTGGCAACCGTAGTGTGCCGACTGCCTAAAACCCGCTCGGGTAAAATCGTGCGTGGCGTCATCAAGAGAATCGCCGACGGCAGCGACTACCAGGTTCCCCCGACAATTGACGACCCCGCCGTCTTCGATGAGATCGCGGCGGTTTTGTCCGCCATAGGCTATCCACGTAAATGAATCGCCGTACCGAGAAAGCCGAATGGGGGCGCTCGGAAGAGACGCCTTCTTGCGAGCGTCTTCAGATTATCCGCGCTGTATTGCTTCAAGCTCTTAGGGTCAACCCCGATGAGTATCGGGTTGGTGCATCCGCGCGGCAACAGCGGTTGAGCGGTTTCGGGGAAGGGCGTCATGGCGTAGATCGGCGTCTCCGGGTAAAACTCGCTCATCGCCCTGACAGTCCCGCCGTTGGCGGTGAAGGGGAGGATGCCGACCGCGCCGTAAGTGTTCGCGCGGAAAACCGCCGCGATGGCGATATCCCTCGTGCCTGGTAGCCGCTGCTCCTCCGGCGTGAGGCCGGGGGTCGCCATCCGCGCTTTCATTTGCAGATGGAACCGCTGCTGTAACGGCGAGCGGATCGAGTCGTAATAGTTGCATCGAAGAGCAACTCCGGCGTGCGACAAACCCGGCGCACCAGGCCATGCTTGAACGTGCGCTCTCTGCTCTGGAATCCGAATAGTGATGGACTGTTGCAACGCAATAGTTCAGACAAGGTGAAACGATTTGCTGATTGACCCCCAAGAGTGCCCGTGTGGTGGTGGAGAGTTCTCGTCTTGCTGCGGACCCATTATCGACGCCAGTGAAACGGCCCCGACTGCCGAGCGCCTCATGAGAGCGCGCTACAGCGCATATGCCACAGGTGGAATCGGTTTCCTGGAAAAGAGCACTCACTCTAGGACTCGTAAGCAGTTCGATCGTGAGGGGGCCGAACGCTGGTCACGGGATTCGCGCTGGCTCGGTCTCACCATCCTCAATGTTGAATCTTCGCTGCCCGACCGCGCGCACGTCAACTTCGAGGCCCGCTACGAGGACAAGGACGGCGTGGCCGTCTGTCACCGCGAGCGCGCACTCTTCGAGCGCGAAGGCGGCGAGTGGCGTTTCGTCTCCGGCGGTGCCATCCCGGCAGTCTCTCAGAAGGTCGGTCGCAACGAGGCATGTCCCTGCGGGTCCGGCAAGAAGTACAAGAAGTGCTGCGGTAGTTAATATGCCGCAGAAACGAGCGGGCACAGGTGAGGGGCGAAGGGCTAGTAAATTTTCCGGGAAGGGGAGCCATCGCCCGGAGGCTTTGTGGCCCGTGCCGTGTCGAGGTAATTCTTCGCCAGCGTAAAATTATCAGGGCGGTCGTCACCATCATCGGCGGTGTTTTTGTGGGGAGTCAGCTCGGAGGCCGACTCCGATGTGGAAGGCGTTTGTCAGGAGATGGCGGAGACCCTCGCCTTCTCTGATAATCATTATTAAACATGTGGGACGCGCAAGTTTATGTCAGGGGCGCGAAGAAAAGGCTTGACTTTAGACGCGACTAGTAATATTTACTTGCGGCCCCACGCAGGAGGTTCTCAATGTCCTCATGCCATTCCTTAAACGGGGCGGACTCTCATAACTGATTACATTGATAAATCAGACCCGAGGATAGCCCGCCATCTGTCCCTGGTCTTTAACCTCGCAGAACAAATCACATTTCCATCGAACTTTGAGGCGGGTCTATAAGCGGGCATTCAAGTGCTACCAGCCGTCGCCTGAACTATTTCTTAAATGGTGGAAGTGGCAGATCGGATAAAACTTGTCCCACGACTCAAACATCTTCGTGCTCAACATGCCTTTCAGTTACCTGGGCCTCATAGGGCCTCAGCATCTGCTCGGCAGCCTGGATGCTGTTCCGAATTTATAACTGCGTCTGACGAATTTAAATCAAAAGTGAATTCAAAATCTGAAAGGAGACAGGCAATGGGAGAGTGCAAAGGCTGTAGCGGGACGGGAAGGTGCACTAAATGTAACGGTAAAGGGGGCAGTCCCGGCATATTCGGTAAGTCTATCTGCTCTAAGTGTGGCGGCTCAGGCAACTGCACCGTTTGTAAGGGCAAGGGCCGAACGTAAGTGACACACGGAACCTGTAAACGGGCCATGACTCAATGGCACGCGTAAACGCCTAACTTGCACTGCTGGCGTCACCCGTATCAATCAACGGAGGCGAAAAAGAATGCAATATTTTGTTGAGCCCTTTACTGCGAACATCGTCGCGGGGCAGGGGGCGGGGGCTGCCGCCCAACAGTTGTCTCAACTGATTAACCAGCGCGCTCAGGAAGGCTGGGAGTACGTCCGTCTGGAGAGCGTGAGCACGATAGTCACGACGCCCGCCAATAACGGGTGTATGGGGCTCGGGGCGACTCCGGCGAGCAGCGTACAAATAGAGGTTTATATGGCGGTCTTCCGACAAGGGTAGAGGCATTGTGAGTTTATGCGCTGGCTGCTGGTCTTCCCCATTAAAGTCTATCGCCTGATTCCGCCGAAGTTTAAGAGGCGATGCCTATTCCGCGAGACGTGCTCACTTTTCGTCATGCGCGCCGCCATGGAGGGCGGCCTGCTGGCTGGGTGCCGGGCGCTCGGCCATCGCTTCGTGCGCTGCCGTCCAAAGTACTCGGTCTCTTATGACAACGCGTCTCGCGCCTGGATAGTCATACTGGCAGACGGGAGTGCGGCGACCGGCGCGGAGATGGCTGATTTTGTGATAGAGCCGTACCGGGGCGCGGTAGCTTTGGCCGAGGCCAGGGTGCGGGGGATGAGCGTTTAGGCTTCGGCGTCGCCAAAGTGCTTCACGAGAAGAGGGGCGGATGGTGCGGGCAATCTTCCCGAAGGTGTCACGCGCTGACAGGTTATTTGAGGTATGACATGCCAGGCCCATTTGAGCTTCTAGTCGGACTCCTTATCGCGGCCTTTAAGATTACCGGCTACTTCTTCGTCTGTTTAATCCAAGCCGTGTGGTACGCGATCTGCCGAAAGCCGGACAAAATCGGCGACGCCTTCGGATACTTCGGCCGCGGGGCGATAGACACTATCGCCGCCGCTTTCAAAGACGGCCGACGACACTGAGCCTAACGCCGGCCACGAAAAGGGCAGCGAGTTTCATAAATCTCATCATCCGGGAGAACGGCAATAAGCTTGAACGAACTTGATGATACTCAACCGCTTGAGGTGGACGTGGGCGATTCTTCGACCAGCCCGACTATGGCCCCGACAATCGAAGCGGCGGCAGAGCCTTCTTCGGTGGAAGCGGCGAGCAGCCCCTTCGCGCCCGAGGGCGAAGTCGTGGAGACGGTAGAGGCTGGCGGGACTGGCGAAGAGCGTTTGAGTTCGCTGGTCGAACAAGTGGAAAGCCTCGCCCGTTTGATGGAAGAGGCGAACCGGCTCGCTCAAGAGCGCGAGCGTATTATTGACCGTCTGCATCAGGAGAATCAGCAGTTGCGGCAAGGAGAGTTGCAGCAGGCGATTCTACCGATTTTCCGCGACCTGGTCAGGCTTTACGACGACATACGGCAGACCACGCGGGTTTACGGCTCGCGCACGGAAATCACGCCGCAGCAAGTGGCGCGCGATTTCGAATGCCTCGCCGAAATGGTTACGGACATCCTCTATCGTCAGGGGGTCGAGTGCTACGAGGCGCACGAGGGCGATCTCTTCAACCCGAAGGAACACCGTGTGCTCGCCGCTCTCCCGACGCCAGAGCAAGCAAAAGACCGCACCATCGCGCGCAGCGTCCGCGACGGCTTCCGCACAGATATTCGCCCCGTCCGCCTTCTGGAGGCAGAGGTCTACCGCTACGTCGCGGACGCGCCGCCGCCCGCCGCGGAAGCGGAGGTGGGCCGAGACTAGGCCGGCGAGTCGCTGTAAAATCCATTAAACACTTAAACACTTTACCGGAGAACATATGGCGCTAACGCGAATCTTTGGAATTGATCTCGGGACCACTTACTCATGCATCGCCTACGTGGACGAAACGGGCCGCCCGGTCGTGGTACCTAACTCAGACTCCGAGATGACCACCCCCTCGGTCGTGCACTTTGAGAGTGCCGACAACATCGTCGTCGGAAAACAAGCCAAGAACATGAGCAAGCTCGAACCGGACCGGGTCGTCGAGTTCGTCAAGCGCGACATGGGCAACGCTGCCTATAGCTTCGAGGTGGACGGCCACCAGTACAGGCCCGAAGAGCTATCGTCGCACATCCTGCGCAAGCTGGTCGGCGACGCTTCGCAGTACGTCGGCGAGGAGATCAAGGACATCGTCATCACCTGCCCGGCCTATTTCGGAATCAACGAGCGCGAGGCCACTAAGAACGCGGGCGAGTTGGCCGGGCTGACTGTCCACCATATTCTGAACGAGCCGACGGCCGCCGCCATCTGCTACGGCGTGGACAGGGCCAAGGGCGACCAGACCGTGCTCGTTTACGACCTCGGCGGCGGCACGTTCGACGTGACGGTCATCGCGCTCAAGGGTAACGACATCCACGTGGTCGTGACGGGCGGCAACCGCACCCTCGGTGGTAAGGATTGGGATGACCGCGTCACTGAGTACTTCGCCTCGCAGTTCACCGAGGCGCACCCCGACAAAGGCAGTCCCCTTGACGACAGCTACTCGTATCAGGAGCTACTGAAGTCGGCCGAAGATGCCAAGAAAAACCTGACCTCAAAAGAGAAGAGTCCCGTGTCGGTCTCGCACGCGGGCGAGAGGGTCAGGGTCGAACTCACGCGCGAGAAGTTCGAGGAGATTACCGCCGACCTGCTCAACCAGACCATCCAGATAACCAGGGATTCGCTGGAAAAGGCGAAGGACCGCGGCTACGACCGCGTGGATCAGACTCTACTCGTCGGCGGTTCGAGCAAGATGCCGTACGTGGCGCGGCGCATGGAGGAGGAGTTCGGTGGCGAAGTGCAACTCTTCGAGCCGGACCTCGCGGTCGCCAAGGGCGCGGCCCTGATGGGCGTCAAAATCCTCGCGGGCGAGATGATTAAGGAGGTCATCGCAAGCGAGCAGGGCGTGAGCAAGGACGAGATTGATCTTGAGACGGTGGACACGCGGACTCTGGAGAAGGCGGCGGAAGAGGCTTCGAGGCGTTCGCCCGGCGCGCTCCGGTTGCCGAGCAAGGACCTAGCGGAAATGGCGCGGCGCAAGATCGTCAACGTCTCGTCCAAAGGTTTCGGCGTCGTCGCCCTCAAGGACGCGCAGAGCACCGATAAGTACGTCGCCTTCCTCATACACAACAACACGCCGGTCCCCACCGAAGTGACCGAGACGGAATTCGGCACCATCAAGGCCGACCAGCGCGACGTGCACATCCGTGTGATGGAGCAGTCCGGACAGGAGGAGTCGCCGGAATTGTCGGACAACACGGATATCGGCGAGGGAGAGATTACGGGACTGCCGCCGAATCTTCCCGCGGGCTCGCCCATTCACGTCACCTTCCGCCTTCGGGAGGACGGAACCTTGCAGGTCTCCGCGCGCGAGCCTTCGTCGGGCAGGGATTTAGAGTTTGACATTAAAGTCGAGGGCGTGATGAGCAGCGAAGAGGTAGAGGAGAGGAAAGGCATTCTGCTGAAGCAGAGCGTCACGTAGAGGCCGCGCATGATTGGTAAAGGCCATGCCGAAATTCGACCCCGATGAGTATATGAAGCGGGTTCTCACCCCGGCGGTGGAGACGTTTAAGGAGACTGGGCAGTTGCCCGATGTCTTCTCGCGTTACGATCTGCCGCTCGATGTCTCAAACGCGGGTGAGATAGAGGCGGCGGTGCGCGCGGCCAGCGCCTTCTGGATTAAGCAGAAGAACAATGGAAAGTACACACGGCTGGTCGAGCGCCTGACGAAGGACGCAGGGCTGAACGGCAAGAATGACCTGCGCACGCTGCTCGACGACAAAGCACGCGAGGAGCAGAAGGCGGTCGTAGAGGAGGAGCGTCGCAAGCAGCGCGAGTCCCGCTTCGACGAGCTAAAGTCCTCTATCGGCGTCCTCGCAGCCAAAGGCTACATCACCCCCCTGGAGAAGGCCGGGCTGGTCGCGCGCTTCCTCAAGGCCGGTTTCATGGAGGACGAAATCAAGTCTCACATCCGCGTCCCGGAGAGGGAGGGGGCCAAGAAGCTGCCGACAGACCAGGGACTCGAATCGGTCATCCGCAACCAGCTGCGGACCAACCTCGCCACGCTGAAGAAACGAGACCTCTACGAGTTTCTGGACATCGGGCCGAACGCGAAACCGGAAGACATCAAGCGCCGCTACACCGAACTCTACACAGAATGGGATCGCAGGCCGAACGATTTTATCAAGAGTGCGGCACAAGTCGTGTTGGGCGTCGTCCAGACGCACTTGTCCGGCGGGATGGCGAAGTACGAGGCCGCGCGCGTCTACGACATCCTTGATCGCCTGCGCCCCGAGGTGAAGCTCGCCGCCATTGACAAGCGCATCTCACGCGAGGAGTTCAATCACCTGCTCGCGCTCGTCACCAAGCAGGGGCTGGAGAAGACGCTGGCGACCGAATTCATCCTCTCTCTCGCGGAAGACTGCGGGGCGGCCGTCGAGTGGGGGATGGGTGAGGAGACCATACGCTGTTCCAACTGTTCGGCGGACAGGCCGAAGAAGGAAGAGAAGTGTACGGCCTGCGGCGCGGACCTCTGGACGGACTGCCCGAAATGCAAGACCCGCCTTCCCATCAGCGAGTCGGCGTGCGGCAAATGCGGATTCGTCGTCGCACACGTGCTTCGGGTCAGACTGCTGGTTCGCAAAGCACAACTCGCGCTCGACGACGGCGCGATTACGGAAGCCCTCACGCATGCGCGCGAGGCCGAACGGCTGTGGGGCAGGCAAGATGATGTCGCCGCAGTCATGGACAAAATCTCCAAGCGCCAGAGGGAAGTCGAAGGAATTTGCCGGAGGCTAGACGAGGCGCTCGCCGGAAAGCAGCTTTTCAGCGCCCGCGGCATCCTGGGGGAACTGGCCCGCACCGCGCCGGACTATTCAGGCCGCGACGGGAAAACAGTTGAAGACTTAAGGAACAAGATTGACGCGCGGCTCAACCAGGTTGAGACGGCTTTAAAGAGCGCGCGCTTGCATGAGCAGGGTAAGCGCATGGAAGAGGCCGTCTTCGCCTACCAGGAAGCACTCCAACTGGCGGCGGACGCCGAGGAAGCGCGTCAAGGGCTTAGCCGCTGCCCGCCGGACCCGCCTCGGAACGTGCGCGCCGCCGTGCACGGCAATCATGTGCTCGTCGAATGGGCTGCGAGCAGGGCGGTCGGAAACCTTGAATACCTTGTCGTGCGTAGCGAAGGCCGTGCGCCTGCCGCACCCGACGACGGCGAAAACATCGCCCGCACCTCCGCATCCTCATGCCGGGATCAGACCGCGCGTCCCGGAAAGTCTGTCTTTTACTCTGTCTTCACCGAGCGTGGAGGCACCATCTCGGCCGCCGCGGCCACAGGCGGCGTGCTCGTGGCGCGTGAGGTCGCCACCCTCAAACTCGAAGCGGGCGACTCGATTGTGCGAGGGGCGTGGGATTTCGACGGGGGGGAATGCCGCGTGCGCGTCTTCTGCCGTGAAGGGAGCGCGCCGGACCGGCAGACGGGCAGGGAGGTTGCGCTCGCCAGTCCGCAAAACTTCATGGACGCGCAGGTGAGCAACGGCCGCCTCTACTATTACCGTGTGCTCGTCGAATACCGCGACGCACAGGGGCAGTCAGTTTTCACTCCGGGCGTGGTTGCAAGTATTAAGCCTGAACAGCCGCCCAGGGCGGTCGAGCACCTGCTCGTCACTTTCGACGAAGGCACTCTCACCCTCATGTGGGCGGTGCCGCCGCACGGGAAGGTCAGTATTTATCGCGCCCCGCGCGCGCCGGAATGGAAGAGCGGCGCTCAAATCCCGATAGAGAATCTCTCCGGCCTCGGTATGCGGCTGCAAAGCAAATCCGAGAGCCAGGCGGTTGACACCTCTCCGCCCAACACCCCGGCCTACTACGTGCCGGTCACTATAGCGGGCGATGTGGCGGTCGTCGGCACGACGCGCCGCTTCGTGGCGCTGCCGGACGTGTCTAAGCTGGTCGCGGAAGATTTCGGACAATACCTACAACTCCGGTGGGAGTGGCCGCCCGGCTGCCAGTCCGCTTTAGTGACGTGGCGGCCGGACGCTTTCCCGCAAGACGCTTACGACACCTCAGCATCTAAACGCGAGATTTCCAAAGGCGAGTATGAACGGCAGGGCGGTTTCCGCATCGAGGCGCCCGCCAAGAGTGCGTATAAGTTCGCGGTCTTCGCGGCCACTAAAGAGGGCGGCGAAACGGTCTACAGCGCGAGCGTGAGAGAAGGATCGCGGGCGGAACTGCGAACGGCCCCGCCGATAGCGGTTTCATACAGGCTCTCGCGCGGCACGTTCCGGCGCGGGCGTTTTACGCTGACCTTGAGCGGCGAGCAGGCCGTCAGCAAACTCCCCGATGTTGTCGTCGTGATGAAGCGCGGCGACCTGCAACCTCTGCGTAGCGACGACGGTTCGGTCGTGGCCTCCTTCGGCGGGGCGAGTCTTACCGTCGGCGGAGAAGCGCAGTTTCAGTTTGAGCTGAACGGAGCACAGCGCCCCGTTTACCTGCGATTGTTCTTTCGGGACGCCGCTTCGTATCAGAGTTATCGGTTGATTGATCCCCCGCCAGAGCAGTTGAGAGTCAGGTGAAACCATGCGGCGACTCGTGTGCCCCTACTGCTTCGAGAAATTCAAAGCGTCGGAAATACTCTTCCGCTGCCTCAACCCGGACCCCGGCCGCTGCTCCCCAGTCGAGGACAGGAAGCTGGCCGCTTACCAACGGCTCAACACCGCCCCGCGGCTGGGCCGGACCTTCTCGGCCGCGACCCGCTGGGGGCGCGCGCCCGGCGTCGCCGTTTGCGATTGCGGCACGAAGAGTTCGAAGCTCGTCTGCCCGCACTGCCACAACGAGCTGCCGAGCCAGTTCGGGTCAACGGACGTCCACACCATCGCCCTCATCGGCGCGAAGGAGGTCGGCAAAAGCCACTACATCGCCGTACTCATCAACGAGCTGACGAATCGCGTCGGGATGAATTTCAACGCTTCGCTCAACGCGCTCGACGAGCAGACCATCCGCCGCTACAACCAGGATTTTCGTCGTTACGTCTACGTCCAACGCGAGGCCATCCCGGCCACCCTGTCGGCGCGCGCTCTGATGAACGTCCGCTACCCGCTCGCCTATCGTTTCAGCATCAAGCGGCGGGGGATGTTGCCCTTTGACGGACTCCGGGTCAGCTCCCTTGTTTTCTTCGACACGGCGGGCGAAGACCTCACCCACATAGACCTGATGTCCACGGAGACCAAGTACCTGGCAAACTCCGACGGGATCATCTTCCTGCTTGACCCCCTGCAAATCCCGGCCGTCCGCCACCTGCTCGACAGCTCTACGCCGCTCCCCTCCGAGAATACAGACCCGCAGGAGATCATCGGGCGCGCGGCCAACCTCATCAGGCAGATGCGGCAGATGAATCCGGCCGAGAAGATTAAAACGCCGGTGGCGCTCGCCTTCTCCAAGCTCGACGCTATCCGCCCGCTCTTCGAGCCGAGTTCGCCGGTCCACGAAGCGTCACGCCACGAAGGCTTCTTCGACGTGACGGACGCCCAGCGCGTCAACGACAACATGCGCGCCTACCTCTCGCAGTGGGTCGGCTCGGGGCTGGACATGTTCCTCCAGCACAATTTTGAAAATCACTCGTACTTCGGACTCTCGGCCTTAGGCTCTTCGCCGGACGCGCAGGGGCGTCTGCCGTCCGGCGTCGCGCCCTTCCGCGTAGAAGACCCTTTGCTCTGGATTCTTCATCAACTAGGGCTTGTTCCGGGACGGAGGAAAAACTGACAATGTCCTTCCGGCAGACTTATTACACGTCCTGTGAACAAGGCTTGCGCGGCGGTAAGGGTTTCCAGATCAGCGCCGCCACCGAGGGGATTGAGCCGTCTATCCTCCAGCAGATCGAGCGCCTCGGCCTTTACGTGCCGCCCGTCTCCTCCCCGAGCCGCCCCAGCAGTGAAGAGATCGAGCGATTTCCCGTCTCGCTCCTTTTTCAGCACCTCGGCGACGGCTCGGCGGTGCTCGCCCAAGCGAAATACACGGGCGCGGATTACTCCGGGCGCTTCGGCAATTACTTCACACACTCGCTCATCTCCTCCGACCCTGAGCAGGACCTGGGAAGGGAGGGGCTGCTGCCCATCGAACTGTGGGGGGCGCTGATGTGGTCTGCGACTGAGAGTCCGCACACGGGGTTGCCTCCCCTCGGTCATCTCGAAGCCGGAGGCGTGATTGACCCGGAGCGCGTCGCGGAGTTCCTCGCCGAGGGCGGGCGGATGCAACACCTGCCGGTATTCCTGACGGCCGTCGAGAGCGCTCTCTCGACGGGACGTCGCGTCGTAATGGTTGATGACAGTCAAGCCGTGGCGCTCTGGATTGCGGCGGCCTCTTATGCCCTCCCGCGCCGCCTCGCGCTTAAGCTCAGCTTCAACACCTACGTCAAGAATCCGTACCAGACGGAGTTTCTTATTGTCGGCACGACGAGCGACTCGGACTTCGACTTCGCGCCGCATGAAATCGAGCACCAGTTCTACGTCTTCGACTTCGCGGGCGGAAGGTTCACGCCGCTCAACGAGGTCTCAGTATTCGCGCGCATGGCCGCGGCGTCGTATACCGCAGACCGTGTGCACGTAGTCGCTGGATTCAGCCACTTCGTCGAGCAGGTCGCGCCTGATCTGACGTTGGAAGAGCTGGACGCGGCCTTCACCTGTCACGCCATGCTCGCCGGCTTCCGGCCTCCGGGAGCAGACGACGTGCGTGTAGTCGGCTGGTGCTCGAGGCATATCAACCAACTGGAGGCGGGTGAGTTGCTCGCCCTGATCGGGCCTGTCATTGATGAGGGGGCGACGCGAGATGAAATCGTGGACGCTTACACGAGTCTTTACCTGACCGCGATTAACGACCCGGCGCGCACGGAAGTTCGTCAGCTAATAGAATTACCCTACCTCGAATGGCTGATTCGAAAGGCTTGCGGGGGGTCGTCGGTGGCGATTTTAGAGCACACGGCGGGCCGCCTACATGTCAGGCAATCAATTAAGGGCGAGGCCGCGCCGCTTCTGCTGTCGTGGGTGAAAGAGGTCCGACAGTCCAATGACGCGAGGCGACTCTCCCCGCTTTTTAAGATCGCCGATGAGATCGGATTTTTCGACGCCGACGACGACTCGTTGCGCCTCGTCGGCGAAGAGGTCGTCGGCCCCGCGTTGACCGAACTTTCCGCACGGGAAATCTTGGAGCGGCACCTCGCCAAGCCCGGCATGAGAAGCGTTCTCGGCGGTGTCGGGACTTATCTCGCGGCCAGGGTCGGCAGCCCGGAAGCGTTCCGCCCCTTAGCCGACGTTCTGTCTAGCGAAGAGGTTTACAACGCGCTCGTGCGGTACGCCTTCGAGCAGCAGGCCATTACCCTCTACTTCCGCCTGGTTGGGGCGAGAATCCCCTATGTCACGGCGGACCCGAAGATACGCCTGGGAGCTTTCATGGAGTGCGTCGAAGGCATCCGGCGAGTTTCGTCCGGTCTGCCCGGCGAGCTGGTCGAGAACGCTTATGACGCGGTGTGGCAGAGTTCGCTCCCGTCCTTCGACGAGGCCGTCGGGCTGCTCGACCTGCTTGAGCGCTTGCAGGTCAGCGGCACCAACATCCCGAAGCGGCTCGTCCAACTGGTCGCCGCCTGCGACCTGTTGGCACTGGAGCCAAAGCAACAGGAGTTAATCAACCGGCTCGACGCGCGCCATCCCATTTACAAAACTCTCGGCGAGAAACAAACGGTCATTGACGCCTACCGCATTCCCGCCGAGCTTGAGCTGAGTGGTGACGACCTGCCGCAGGAGGTTGAGGGCTCGCTCGATTTCCTCGAAAAGCACCCCGAACTGGGCAAGGAACTGATCGCGAGGGCCGCCACCGTCATCGCCAGGCACCTGGTAAACGTGAAAGATTCTGAATTGCATTCCAGGCTGCTCGTGCGTGCTTACAAACGTGCAGGCGGGCCTCCCTTCCTTGACGCATACGGCGGGGCCGTCGTCGTCGCGCTTCAAAAGCCCTCTAACGCGCGGGCGAAAGTTACCGCACGCTTTATACAGGTCTGGACTTCTGTGGAGCGGGCGAACGCGAAGTTCATTGCCGGTGCCATGTTCGAGGTGTTTCTTCCGCAGGCCGTCGCGGAGTGGCGCTCCAGGGAACTCGATGATGTCGACCGCGAACTGGGCCACGATCTCCCCGCTCTCGAACGCTGGCTCAGCAGCCGTGAAATCGCAAGCGAGAACGGCGGCCCAGGCTTAGGGGAGAGGATTGGAAAGTGGATAGGGTTTGGCCGCAAGGGGACTGACAAAGGTGACGCCGGTCGGATGAAACCAGGAAGGAAACATTGAGCATGTCGTCGTTGGTCGGAATTGATTTAGGAACAACAAACTCGGCCATTGCGCACATCAACGCGCTCGGTCGCGCGGAGGTTCTGCCCAACGGCGAGGGAAAAAAGGTCACGCCCTCCGTCGTCCAGATTTGCGCCGACGGCTCCACGCTCGTCGGCGAGGCCGCCAAGCTGGAGATGGCGCTAGAGAAGGAGAACACCGCCCACTTCTTCAAGCGCGACATGGGTACTCCGATCGTCTACGAATACCACGGGCGCACCTACTCGCCGGTTGACCTCTCGGCGGAAGTGCTCAAACAGTTGAAAAGTGATGCCGAGGCCGCGCTCGGGACGGAAGTCATGCGCGCCGTCATCACCGTCCCCGCTTATTTCCATGACGGGCCGCGGGTGGCTACCAGGGAGGCCGGGGAGAAGGCCGGGTTCGAAGTCGCGCAGATCATCAACGAGCCGACGGCGGCGGCGCTCGCCTACTGCCTGAAGCAGGCGGACCATGAGGAGGTCGTGATGGTCTACGACCTCGGCGGCGGGACTTTCGACATCACGCTGGTACGAATCTCGCCCGATTCAATTGAAGTCATCGGTACCGACGGGAATCACACTCTCGGCGGCAAGGACTGGGACGACCGTCTGCTGGAATATCTTTGTGAGGAGTTCGAGCGGCGGCAGGGCATCAACCCACTCGACGACCCTTACGCGTTCCAGGAACTCCTCATCCGCGCCGAGGAGGCCAAGAAGGCGCTCTCGGCGCGCTCCAATACTGTCGTCCCCATCAACTGTCAGGGGCGAATGGACCGCATCGAGGTGACGCGAGAGCGTTTCGAAAACCTGACGGGCGACTTGCTCTCGCAGACCGAGATGCTGATGAACAAGGTGCTGGAGGAGACCGCTTACGACTACTCGCGCGTCAGCAGCGTGCTGATGGTGGGCGGCTCGACGCGCATGCCCGCCTGCCAAGACCTCATCCGCCGCCTGACCGGTAAGGCTCCTAACACTTCGGTCAATCCGGACGAGTGTGTCGCCCTCGGCGCGGCCATCCAGGGGGCATCTTACGACGGCGACGAGCGGAGCCTGACCTACCGACAGTCGCCTGCGGGCGGCGGCCTCATCATGCGTCGCACCGTACAGGACGTGATGAGCCACAGCATGGGCATGGCCGCCGTCAGCGCCGACGGCAGCCGCTACATCAACAGCATACTCATCCCGAAGAACCAGCACATCCCGTGCAGGGAGGTACGTCCGTACAAGGTTCGGACGCGGGAGGGTGCGAACAACAGCACGTCCGTCTACGTCGCTCAAGGGGAAGGCGACGATCTCGGCAACTGTTCTTTCGTCGGCAAGTACGTAATCAGCGGCATCGCGCACGACAAGAAGGACGCCGTCCTGAACATCTCATACGAGTACGACCGGAGCGGCGTGGTCAGCGTCTCGGCGAGCGAGAAGAAGTCGGGGCGCGGGCTTACGGTTACCAAGGAGCCCGTGCCGGAAGACATGTCATGGATTTATAAATCTCCCAAAGAACTCGCGGTCGCCGCGCACAAGACGATTTATCTCGCGGTCGATTTGTCGGGCAGTATGAGCGGACAGCCGCTCGAAGAGGCGAAGCGGGCCGTCAATTCATTTATTCATAACAGCGATTTGTCGCACACCTCAATCGGACTCATCTCTTTTTCAGACGAGGTTCGCATTGATCAAAAAGCGACCCAGAACGGGCGGTCGCTCTGTTCCGCGGTCTCATCGTGGGCCATCAACGGCAACGGCCTGGGCTACGGCAACAGCGCGCAACCGTTCGATAGTGCGCTCGCGGAACTGGGCGACGTGAAGGGGCCTCGCTACTTCGTCGTACTCACGGACGGCGTGTGGTCATACCAGGAGAAAGCCATAGAGCGAGCCAGGGCATGCCACAAGGCGGGAATTGAGATCATCGCCATCGGCTTTGGCGGGGCGGATCAAAATTTCCTGCAAAGCATCGCAACCTCAGACCAGTCGGCAATGCTGGTCGGAAGCGGAGACCTCATCTCGACCTTTGAAAATATCGCGCAGGTGCTAGTCGAAGGTGGCGGAGACTCATTCGCTTCCGGCCTTTTCCTCAGAAGAAGGTGATTTACTATGGGCGCCTTAATTGGAATCCTCCTCGCCATCATTCTCTATTGCCTCTACCTATACGCGCTCTTCTGGGTGTCAGTCGTCCTCTTCCCGGTCGGCTGCATCGCCTTTATCTGCGTAGTGCTTTACAACTATCTGAGCGCGATCTGGACGAAACTGTTCACGGGCGACGGATGGAAGGATAGCCCGGAAGGCCCGGAGCCGGCCTTCCGTCAGTACTACTTCCACAAGGCATACCACGACTATTGGCATATAGTTGAGGAGAGTTGGAAGCCCAACCAGGTGGCGGCCAAGTGGGTCGTGGACCAGGGGACCAAGCTCTTCACCAACGACGCAGTGCTCTTCACCTGGCCCCTCGGCGTGACGGTCTTCCTCATCGCCGCGGCGGGCGCGGTCGCCGGGGGCGCAGCGTACCTGATCTTCGGGTTGGTCCATTTGCTGCTGGTTCTGGTGTGTGCTCTGGTGGCGGTCTGTCTGGCTTTTTTACTCCGGGCGGTAGAGTACCTCTCGATGGTCTGGCGGCGAATCTTCCTCGTCTGTCCTAACTCAGAATGCTACCAAAAAATCGGGCTGCCCATTTACATCTGCCCGAACTGCGGCGTTAAGCACCATAAGCTCGTCCCCGGCACTTACGGGATATTTCGCCGCGATTGCCAGTGCGGGGCGAAGCTGCCCACCCTCTTCCTGTTCGGCCGGAATAATCTGCCGAGCATCTGCCCGAATCCGGCGTGCCAGCGCCCTCTGAGTACGAGCATAGGGGTCGCCCGCAACTTACACGTACCGATTGTGGGCGGCCCGGCGGCGGGGAAAACAAGCTTCATGATGGCGAGTATGCACGAACTGCATCGCCGTTCGGCCAGCGGGAGCCTCGCCATGGAGTTCCCCGAGAAGAAGCACCGCACTTTGTACGAACGGTGTGACCGCGACTTCATGAGCGGCGCGCTGGTTAGCAAGACGGCCGAAGACTCGCCCGACGCCTTCCTGGTGAAACTTAACGACGGGGGCGGCGGCGAGAAGCTGCTCTATATGTATGACGCCGCGGGCGAGTTGTACCAGCAGACGGACGTGTTGCGCCGCCATGAGTATTACAGCTACACGCACGGAATCCTCTTCCTCCTTGACCCCTTTTCGCTCCCGCAGGTGCAGATTGATTTCGAGCGCCCGTTGAAGACTGCTTCCGCCCAGGTCAAGCCGTGCGCGGAAAGGCCGCAGGATGTTTATGACCGGATGATAGGGACTCTCAGGCAATTCTCGAAGATGGTCGGGAGCTTCCGTTCGGTGCCGATTGCGGTGGTCGTGACGAAGGCGGACGCGTTCGGTCTAGCGGCAGAGATAGCGTCAACCCGCAATGGGAACGGTTTTGATGAAAGGCAGAGGCAGGATGACCCGGAGTCGCGTTCCGTCAGACAGTGGCTCATCGGTCATGGCGAAGGAAACCTCGTCCGGGGCATCGAGCACGACTTCAAGAAAGTACAATACTTCCATTGCAGTGCTCTGGGCAGATTGCCCGACGCCAGCTCGACACCCTTTGTCCCGGAGGGAGTGCTTGACCCGTTGGAGTGGATGCTCAAACCGTACGGGCTCAGGCTCGACGAGAGTAGAAGGTCAGGGCGTTTATTCGCCACCAGTTCTCCGAGTCCCACCCCTTATTCAGTCACGGTCGGCGGGCAATCATTAAACGGTAAGGTGATTTCATCATTATGGATTATCGCCACGACTTGTCTGCTTGTTTTCGGCGGCATATGGTTGGCTGAACTCGTCAAGTGGAAAATCAGGGGGAATGTTGCGAGTTACTCTCAGCCCGTTTACACACCAACGTCGCAAACAACCTCGGGGCGCATCGGGGTCACTTCAACGGACGTGAACCTTCGCTCCGGCCCAGGCTCCAATAATCCCAAGGTCGGACTCGCGGAGCGCGGGTCCCGCGTGCGCGTTGTAGGCAGCAGCAGTGATGGTAACTGGTATGAGATTGAAATACTGCAACACGGGCGCGCGAAAGCAGAACGGAACTCAGCCGACCGCGGCTGGTTAAGTAGTCAATATATCTCCTTGCAATAGTGTCAGCGGGGTTTTCGATTAAAGGGAAGGTATCGCGCATTTGTAGGGGCAGGGCTACGGCCTTGTACTAATTAATGGCGATTTCAAAAGGCTGTAATAGAGCGTTAGTGTTTGCTGGGTAAATTACGCTCTCCGATGGATGTGCTTGTTGACAACGATCTTGACTTACCTAACTGACTACCAAAGGTAAAGGGAGTCCCTAAACGGGGTGACGATATACGAAACTTTGACAGTCCGTAGTCATGCCGTTCGCCGGGTTTTATTTCTCGATGACGGCGAGACTATGACCCATGTTGTTCCCCAGGCGAAGGCTAAAGCTCCCTCACCTAGCTGCCCATAAGACATGCCAGATACATCCTTAAGTAAACGAAAGGGGACGCGCAGGTGATGATTCGCGACGGCCTCTTTTCCTATCCAATGCGGTGTAGGCATTAGTTAAATGAGTGTCCGTTTGTTTGCCTTAGATTTTGTGCGATGGTGTACCGACATGCCTAAAGCCTTTGCTTATCATAGACTCACTAAGATATCGATAGTGTTATAATAGCGCCCCGTTACCCCATCAAAATGCGGCCCGTGGCTTAAACAACATTGCCGCCGTCTGGAAATTGCTGAGGTGTCCCGATTCAAAGATGCCATGAATCAAGCCGCGCCTAAAGGGACTATTCTGATAGCTGAGGACAACAGGGAGACGGCTTCATTATTATCCGCTTACCTTGAGAGGGAAGGATTCAACACCGTCTCCGCGTACGACGGGCGGCAGGCCCTGGAACTGGCCCGGCGGCATGACCCCGTCTTCATGATCCTCGACCTGATGCTGCCGCACGTGGACGGCTGGGAGGTTTGCCGCGAGGTCCGGCGTTCGTCCGATGTCCCGATCCTCATCCTGAGCGCCAGGGGGGAGGCGCACGAACGTATCCTGGGATTAACGCTCGGCGCGGACGATTACGTCGTCAAGCCTTTCAGCCCCGGCGAGCTGGTCGTCAGAGTCAAGACCATCTTGCGGCGGGCAAGGCCGGGGTCGCCCGAGAGGAAGGGGCAGTTGTCGTGCCGGCAACTCGTCATGGACCTGGAAAAACGCAAGCTAACTTTATGCGGGCAGGTCATCTCGCTGACGCCCTCGGAGTACAAGCTGCTTCAGGCGCTGATGACCAACGCCGGGCGAATCTTCCTCCGCGAGGAGCTGTTAAGTTACCTTTACCCGCACGGCGAGGCGGTCACGGACCGCGTCGTTGACGTGCATATCGGGAACCTCAGGCAGAAGATCGAAGACGACCCTTCGCAGCCCCGGTACATCCTGACCGCCAGGGGGCTCGGCTATCAGTTCGCCGACGACGACGAGCAGCCGGGAGGAAGGGCGTGAGATGAAGAGCCGCCTCCTGTGGAAACTCCTGGTGATCGTCGTCCTCGTCATCGCGTTGGCGATGGTCATCGTGTGGCTCGCCATAGACCTCTTCGCCGCCAAATACTTCAGCTTCCTGATGGAGAAGTACAATCTCCCGAAAGACGAAGTGCAGCACATCTTCCTCGACGCGGCCCACCGCTACATCATCTGGGCCAGCGTCGTCGCGTTAGCCCTGGCCGTCCTGTTCAGCTTCCTCCTCATCAGAAGAATCCTCAGACCCCTTTACCAGATGGCTATGATTACAGGGAAGGTCGCGCAGGGCGACTACAGCAAGAGGGCGCAGGTAACTTCTGCGGACGAGATCGGCGAGCTGGCGAAGTCGTTCAACCGGATGACGGACAGTCTGGATAGATTTGAGCGAACGCGTGAAGACATGGTCGCCAATGTCGCCCACGAATTGCGCGCGCCGCTGACGAACATGCGGGGGTATCTTGAAGCCTTAAGCAACGAGGTCTTACCGCCCTCGCAGAAAACTTTTGAGTTGCTGCACGAGGAGACTCTGCGCCTAGTCACGCTGACAGATGAACTCCTCCTGTTGAGTAAGGCCGATGTCGCGCGGTCAACTCTCAACCTGAAGAAGACCAGCCTGCAAGAATGCATCACGCAGGCACTGGACTTGTTCCGCGCCCAGTTCGCCGCGAAAGAGATCACGGTCGAGATACAGTTCTCTGAAGGTACGGACGAGGTCACGGCCGACCCGGACAAATTAGGGCAGGTGGTGCGCAACCTTTTCCAGAACGCCTTGCAGTACACGCCGCGCGGCGGGCGCGTCCGCGTAGCGGTCGAGGGCTCACCCGGATGGATTAAGACGATTTTCAGTAACACGGGCGACGGCATCGCGGAGGAAGACCTGCCATTCATTTTCGAGCGTTTCTACCGCGCGGAGAAGTCTCGCTCGCGCGAGTACGGCGGGGCCGGCATCGGCCTCGCCATCGTCAAAGAACTGGTCGAGGCGCACGGCGGGCAGACCGGCGCGGAGAGTTCCGCGAAGGAGACGCGCGTCTGGTTTACGCTCCCGCGATGAAGCGCGCGCCCGGCCATCTTTACCGAATCTTTACACGCCTTTTATCCTAACCTTACACGCGCCGGTTATCCTTACACTATCCCCTTGTCTTAAAAATTACGTCCATTGATGTGGCATCCGGCTCAGGGCACGACAGGTTTGGCAGTTGTCCATGTACCTGATCCCGCTCGGCTACGAACAAGGAGAAAAGATGATGAAAGCAAGAAGCGTCGCAATATTAATCACCTTGCTGACGGCAGTTCTGGCGGTGGCGCTCCAACCGGGCGCGGCTTCCGCCCAGAATCTCAAATCCGGGGCCGTCTACGTGCTGACGAATCAGGCTGGCAATAACGCCGTGGCAGCCTTTCACCGCGCGGCCGACGGCACATTAACGCTCGCGGGCATGTTCCCCACGGGCGGGAGCGGCGACCCCGTGGCGGAGCCGGGAGACCCGCCGACGGACCCTTTGGCCTCGCAGGGGGCGTTGATTCTGAGCGGGAACAATCAACTGCTGTTCGCGGTCAACGCCGGGAGCAACGAGATTTCCGTCCTGGCGGTCGGGCAGAAAGGGCTGACGCTGGCGGATAAGGTTAGCTCAGGAGGTGTCCGCCCGATTAGCCTGACGCTGAATGGGAACTTTCTCTACGTGCTCAACGAGAAGGGAACGCCTAACATCACGGGCTTCACCGTCAGCAACAAAGGGAAGCTGACGCCGCGCGCGGGCTCTACCCGCCCGCTCAGCGGTGGCGCGGCGGCCGACCCGGCCGAGGTGCGGTTCAGCCCCGACGGCGGGCTGCTCGTGGTGACGGAAAAGGACACGAACCAGATAGACGTTTACACGGTCGGGGCAAATGGGCTAGCCAGCGCGCCCGTCGCGCACTCCTCGAACGGCATGACGCCTTTCGGCTTCGACTTCGACAGCCGCGGCCACCTGATCGTCTCGGAGGCTTTCGGCGGAGCGCCCAACCAAGCGGCCGTCTCCTCGTACACGGCCTCTCCGAGCGGCTCCTTGAGTGTGGTCAGCGGCTCGGTGCGTGACTTTCAGACGGCCACCTGCTGGATAGTGATCGCGGGCGGCGGGCGTTACGTCTACACGTCAAACACCGGCAGCGGCGCAGTCTCCAGTTACCGCCTCGGCGCAAACGGCGCGCTCGCCCTGCTCAACTCCGTGGCCGCCAGTACCGGCCCCAACAGCTTCCCCATAGACATGGCCCTGGACAACAGCAGCCGCTATTTATACGTGCACGCCGCCGGCCTACAGTCGGTCGCAGCCTTCCGCGTAGAGTCGAACGGCAGTCTGACCTCCATCTCAGTCACCGGCGGATTACCGTTCGGCGCGCAGGGCATCGCCGCGCGGTAGGGTCAATGAGGGCGGCGGGAGGAATCAACAGCGGGCGGCCGCAGGCCAGTCGCCGGGACGACTGGCCTGCGGCCTTAACACGAGAGCAGGTGACGAATGAATCAATCGGTAGAAGAAGTAATTAAAGATTGGCCCAAAGAGCCGCGGGAGTCGGCCGAGAGGCTGGTCGAGCATTACGGCCCGCCGGCTGAATACTCGCAGTCGCAATTAATCTGGTACGCCACCCGCGACGGGTGGAAGCGAACTGTGCTTTCCAGGGAAGATGTGCCGCATGATTTCCCGGCACACCACACGGACTTTCTTGAACAGTTCATTGATTACCGGGTGCCGGTCGAAATGTACTCCGCGCTGGCCGAATATGACGGCAGCGTGATTGCCGAGCGGACTAAGGGCGAGTTGTCGGCCCGCTGCGGCGGCACGTCCATGAATTTTGTGGCGATCAATCTGGCGCACGACATCGTCACCGGGAAAAGAACGGTGAAGGCCGCACGCGACGAGTACGCACGCCTCTATCAGGCATATCAGGACGGCGAAAAACCTCCCTACACGGAGGGTTTTCAGTTCGACCTTCCCCAGGAAGACACGAAAGACCCTGATACCGCTGTGCTCTCCTGAATAGCTCTTGTGCAGGTTCAGCCGCAGGAATAATTTCGGAGCACAAAGCGATTGTTGATTGCTTGGAGCAATGGAGCGAACTGAAGCGGACTTGCCCCGAGCCTCGCCCCGGAATTGCGCGCCGTGGCCGCATCGAATGGCCGCGCCTCGCCGCTCATCTCATGGTCAGAACACGCTCGTCTCATATCAAGGAGGAATGCATGAAGATATACACGACTCGTCTCTCGTCACATCCCTTTACCGCCCGCCGATTGTTCGTGTCGCTCAGGGCAGTACGTTCCGTCTTGGCCCTCGCCCTACTCAGCTGCTCGTTCTTCGCCGCGCCGGCGCTGGCCCGCGCCGACGATGAAATCTTAGACCCGAGCAAGCTCGTCTTGCGCAGCACGATTGAGGTTAACCTGACGAACCACTCCGCCACGCTCCCGATTCACAAGGGCTCGTACAGGGGGCTGACCGTCTGGTACGTCCTGACCGATGTCTCGGACCAGGGGCTGGCTGATACTCTCGGCCTCAACTTCGCGCCGAAGCTGGCGAACGCCCCGCACAACTGCCCCGGCTGCGTGCAGGTGCTCAACGTCCCGCACAACATCCTGCAAGCCGGCGTGGTGAACTTCAAAGGCATCCCGGACTTCTCGCCGCGCCGCATCCTCGTGCCGGGTCCGACGGGCTTTCCCGCCCTCACGGTGCAGCCGGGAGCCAGGGCCGGACTCTTCTATACGCCTTACGTGCAGGTGGCCGGGACGAACATCGTTTACAACGCGCCGATCATCGCCATCGGCGACGCGCCGGGAAAACTCAAGCACGACCTGGACGGCCGCAACCGGGACATTCACTCGATCACGCACGACCGCCTGCTCGATATTGACCTGAGGCGGAGGACGGCCGAAATCCTGATCGTCCGCGCCTTCTCCGGCGGTAAGGAAGTCGTCTACTTCGCCTTCGACGCTACGTCGGAAGAAGCTGCCACGCTTGAGCGCAGCACTTTCACGCCGGTGCTCGGTGACCTGCCGTTCCCCAACGGCGAGTTCCGCCCCGACAGCGCGCGGGCCGCGCTCTTCGCTTTCGCCAACGGGCAGACGGGGCCGATGAGCCCGCCAGCGCAGGGGCTGAACCACGTGGTCATAGACGGGCGCGCGGTCGAGGAGGCGAGTCTGGACAACAGGCCGCTGCTCGCGGCGCTGCGCAGGGGCGGCGACGCGCGCAACGTGCTCGACGTGTTCCCGACGATGGTCTCGCCGTTCAGGGAGGAGTACAGCCCCGCGTGGGACCTGCACCTGTCGGTGTGGAGCCGTACGGCCGTCGCGACCGGGCAGAACGTGGCGCAGACGGACAGCAACCTGATTCGCACGCTTGCAGAGCAGTGGGTCATCACCTCGCCGGGCGGCCTGCCGCTGCGCTCGGCGGGCATCGAAGTTAATTGCCCGGTCGTGGCCTTCGTCACGGACCCGCCGCTGATGCCCGTCGTGCCGTCGCCGATTCCGCTGCCTTTGCCCTTCAGCCCGGACGCGCCATAGCGTGCCGGAGCGTGGCGCAGTCAGCCTGTGAGAGGGCGGTCTGCGGTGGAAGTAACCAAGACGGCCACCACGGACCGCCCTCCGATGACGGGATGCCGAGTTGCCCTTGACACCCTCGGCCCGCGGGCATATCTTGTCCGCGTCGTTTATACTTAATCCTCGCAACTCTTCAAACGCCGCGTGGCGTTAACACTCACTTCCCGTTGATAAAGTATTCCCAGCTTCTTTAGCGGGAGATTCCGTCATCTGGTGCCGAGCGGCAGTACCCCGTGCCGCGCGACTCGCCGGCTCCGCAGAGGGACGCATCGCCAAACTGTTTAGGGGCGTCAGGTAACTCAAACCCCCGGCCTGACGCTCGCGCCTCAACCACTCCGACCCGCTTAGGGCCTCTCCATTCCCGAAAGGAAGGATTTTATGGCGACGAAGACTCCGGCAAAAAAAGCCTCGAAACAAGCCTCCAAGAAAGCCTCTAAACAGGCCCAGAAGAAATCTTCCACCCAAGCTCCGGCCGGTATTTCCGGCGGAGTAGACCCGGACCCGTGCGCTCTGCGGTTCCTGTACTGCGACCCGCCGACGCCGCCCGAACACTGCCCCGTGTGCTGCGAACTGGGGCCGCTCAGCGCCGACGAGCGTGCCAAATGCTCCCACCACATACGCGTCGAGGCGGCCGACCTCGAAATCAACCCGCAGCGCCACCCCTGCAACGGCGACGAGGCGTGCTTCGACGGCCGGCCTCTGGAGGGCGAGGACCGCAGGTGCGGGGACGACTTCGCCAAGCTCTTCATCGCCAGCTTCACGAAGGGCCTGCCGCACAACGAGTACGGCGAGGTGGACGCGGACGCCTACTGCGCCCTCCTGAGGGCGATGGCGTCGGGCGACCCCGGCGACTTCGAGCAGGTGCCGCTGGGGTGTACGCTGCCGCAGTGCAGGCCGCCCGGCTGCCCGCCCGAGTGCGGACGCCCGTCGCGCTTCCTCGAAGACCCTCAGTCGGCCTTCGCCTTCGACCTCGAAGGCGCGGACTCGCACGCGCTGGTCATGAAGCCCGCCCCCTCGTTCGATAGCGAGGAGGAGGTAGCCGAGATCGCCGAGAACTACTGGATGGCGCTCGCGCGTGACGTACCCTTCACCGAGTACGAGACCGACCCGCTGATTAAGGAGGCGGCCGACGACCTCTCGAAGTACATCTGCTTCCGCGGCCCGACCAACCCGACGTACCTCTTCCGCGGCGTCTACCTGGGCGAACAGGAAGGCCCCTACGTATCGCAGTTCCTCTACAGGGACACGCCTTACGGCTCGCAGTTCATCCCGGCGATGATTCGCACCGTCCTGCCCGAAGTGGACTACATGACGGCCTATGGCGACTGGCTGGAGGTGCAGAACGGGTGCGACCGCGACCAAATGTTCTGCGACCCCGTCCCGCGCTTCATCCGCGACGGGCGCGACCTGGGCCAGTACGTCCACGTGGACCTGACCTTCAACGCCTTCCTCAACGCGGGACTGATTCTCATGTCCGGGCGCGACCCCTTGCGGCGCTGCGAGGCGCGGGCCGGGATGGGGACGGAGTTCGCCCGCTGCCTGCCCTACGTCAACCCGATGGCCCCGATGCCGGAGCAGTTCCCGGACAAGTCTGCGAATCAAATCGGCTTCTCCACTTTCGGCCCACCGCACCTTGCGAGCCTGCTGTTGGAGACGATGAACCGCGCTCTCAAGGCCGTCTGGTTCCAGAAGTGGGGCGTTCACCGCCGGCTGCGACCCGAGGAGTTCGCCGGGCGCATTCACAACCGCCTCGTGAACGGCCGTCCCTACCCGTTCGCGCCCGCGAACTTCGCGCAGTTGCAGAGCGTCGTACTGCCGCGCGTATTGAGGCACAACACCGTGCAGAACAACAACCGACGGCGGCTCCCGCCCGGCCTCGCGCTGCCCCCGAATACTGCGCCCGGCGGCGGCACGTACCTCTTGCCGATGGCCTTCGCGGAAGGCTCGCCCATCCACCCGGCTTACGGGGCAGGTCACGCCACCGTCGCCGGGGCGCTCGCAACCATCCTCAAGGCGTTCTTCCCCAGAGAGCAGTTGATTCTAGACCCGGTGGTCGCCACACCCGACGGGCTATCGCTGATTCCCTGGGAGCCGGCCATCGAAACGGACGCCCGCCTGACCGTCGAAGGCGAGATCAACAAGCTGGCCGGCAACATCGCCCTGGGCCGTAACTTCGCGGGGGTGCACTGGCGCTCGGACTATGCCGAGTCCGTCCTGCTCGGCGAGCAGGTGGCGATCAGCATCCTCTGCGACCAGCGGAACACTTACAACGAGGCTTACGAGTTCAGGTTCAGGGGCTTCGACGGCAGGCTCATACGCATCCGCCCGGCCGGGCCGGAAGAGAGATGCCCCGCCGGCCGCTTCGAGCCGCAGGACCAGAGCGAGCCGGAGGATGACGTCATCGTCCGCCGCCGTTGCGCCCGCAGCCGCCGGCCGAACGCCCCGAGTTGCTGAGGAGGGCTGGTAATAAAAGTAACTCCGGCCGCCGGAGTAAGCCTGTAACCATGCGGGCCGCTCAACGATTATCGAGCGGCCCGCGCGGCTCCTCGTGGGGGTATGGCACAAGCGCCGGCACCGACTACCTTGCGACATGTTCCGAAATCTAAGAATTATTCGGCGAGGGAAACCAGTCCGATTCGGTCGGCGGGTGCAACTTTTCGAGCCGCTTAATTCTTAACGACAGCGCCGCCGCAGCTCGAACCCGCGCCCGCCGTGCAGCCGAAGCAATGCGGGCCTGTCATGACGCGCCGCCCAGCGAACTGCGCCGGGATGAGTTCCGAGATGGTCTGCGGCAGTTCCGGCGAGACGCCGAGTTCGAGCATCTGGTTGAAATCACAGTCGTAGAGCCGCCCCATCCAATCCACACTGATTAGGTTGCGGCACATCAAGCCTTCGACTGACGCTGGGTTGAACGCCTCGACGAGCTTTCGCATGTAACGCTCTTCGTTCCCCGTGCGCCGCAGGTAATCAAGAAAACGCTTGATGGGCATGTTCGTGATCGTGTAGAGGCGGTTAAACGAGACATTGTGCCGGTTAATCAACTCGCGCTTGAAGTCGGCCTCAATGGAACTTTGCGCGGGGGGCAGAAAAGCCCCGACCGGGTTGTAGACGAGATTCAGGACGAAGTTGCTCCCTTCGACGCCGTAGCCGGCCGCGTTCAGGCGACGAAGCGCCTCGATAGATTTTTGGAAGACCCCGCGGCCGCGCTGCGCGTCCGTCTGCTGCTCAAGGAAGTAGGGCAGGGAAGAGACGACCTCGACCGCGTGCTCGCGGAAGAACTCCGGCAAGTCATCCTGCCCCGGCTCGAACATGACGGTCAGGTTGTGGCGCACCATGACGTGCGCGCCGAGGGCGCGCGCCGCCGTGACAAGATACCTGAAGGAAGGGTTGAGTTCGGGCGCGCCGCCCGTGATGTCGAGCACGCGGAAGCGAAACCTGCGCGCGGCCTCTATGACCTGCTCGGCCGTCTCGCGCGTCATGACCTCCGTTCGCGCGGGGCCGGCGTCCACGTGGCAGTGCTTGCACGCCTGGTTGCAGAGCTTGCCGACGTTGACCTGCAAAGTCTCGACGGCTCCCGCGCGAAGCTCCATCCCGTGCGCCGCCAGCTTCTCGTCGAAATTAAAATACGAGGGCGGCGCACCGTTCCGCGGGGTCTGAATGACGGGCAACTCTTGTGGCATTACATTGACACTTTGTTGACCGAGTTGTGGGCCTGTATTCCGTGGATGAGGGCGGCACCGCCCCTCAGCGCCGAGGCCATGTGGATGGCCTCGGTCATCTGCTCCATGTTCGAGCCGGCTTCGAGGCACGCCTGCGAGTAGGCGTCGATGCAGTAGGGGCACTGCAAGGCGTGCGCGACCGCGAGGCCGATCAATGCCTTCTCGCGGCGCGAGAGCGCGCCGTCCTCCTGACACGCCTCGTACCACGCCATGAACTTCTCGAAGAGGTCCGGCCGGTGCTTGCCCACTTCGGAAAACCGCCTGAGGTCGTCTTCTTCGTAATATGCCATTCGTGTGATACTCCCTGTGAATGAAACTGAAGCGCCCGATTAGAACGCACTGATGTCGCGTCCCGTCGTCATTGTGATGGTCAAAGCTCCGCTCCCAGGCTTTGTCAAGACGCGCCTCGCGCCGCCGTTAACCGAGGAAGACGCCGCCTCGCTTGCCGCCTGTTTCGCTCAGGACACGGTCGCAACCGCTCAGCGCGCCGTGGCCGATGTCGTCATCGCTTACACGCCTTCCGCGGGGCGCGCGATACTCGAACCGCTTTTGCCGCCCGGCTTGCACTGGATAGAACAACAGGGCGCGGACCTCGGGGAGCGACTTGAACAGATCGTCCGGCGTGCAAGCCGTGGCGGATTCGGCCCTTTAATCATCACGGGCGCGGACAGCCCAACGATGCCCGCCTCGCTCATCGAAACGGCGTGCAAGGCTCTCTCGGGCGGAGAGGCGGACGTGGCCTTGGGGCCGACGGCCGACGGCGGCTACTACCTCGTGGGCGTCCATGCCGATTGCCGCGGCCTCTTCCGGGGCGTGGCGTGGAGCACTCCTCTCGCTTACAGGCAGACCGCCCGTAACGCCTCACGCCTGGGCCTGCGGCTTCTCGACCTGCCGCAGTGGTACGACGTGGACACTCCGCAAGACCTCATGCGGCTGCGCGACGAACTCCTTACGGACGAAGAGGCGCGCACGCGAGCCCCCGCCACTTACCGCTGGCTACTCGCGCACGACCGTCTGCTGCCGCCGTTCGGCTAATCTTCCGAGCGGCGGACGGGCGCGTAAAGCCGGTTCAGCCTGTGCGGGTTGACCCCGGCCCAGTAGAGCGCCTGAAGGAATGCCCAGCGGGTGAACGTGAGCGTGAAGCTGCGCCCCTCGAACCGGCGCGAGGAGGTGACGACCGCCGCCGGCAAATGAATCAAGCGCCCGCTGGCCCTCAGCCGCCGCACCAAATCCAAATCCTCGAAAAGAGGGAGAGGCTTGAAGCCGCCTACCTCTCTGTAATGAGACGCGCGGACGAAGATCGCGGAGTCGCCGTAGCAGAGACCTATTTTCCGCAGCTGCGGGTAGAGCCAGGTGAGGAAGCGCGCAGCGCGCCTGTCGCCGTCGAAGCTGATGGTGAAATTACCGCCGACTATCCCTGCGTCGTTCCTGAGCGCCTCCGCTATCCGCTCGGCCCCGTCGGACGGGGCGAGCGTGTCCGCGTGCAGGAACCATAGCGCCTCGCCGCGGGCCTCGCGCGCGCCCGCGTGCATCTGAAGCCCGCGCCCCCTCTCGCTCTTGACGACCCGTGCCCCGAAGCTTTCAGCGACCTCCACAGTCTCGTCGTCGCTCCCGCCGTCAACCACTATCACCTCGAAGCGCCCGCGCACGCGCGCCACGGCTTCGAGAGTCGCGCCAATCGAGCGGCCCTCGTTGAGCGTCGGGATGATGATGGAGAGCAGCGGTTGCTCCTCTGTCTCTTGCGACTTCATCTTGATTCCGGGCTCAGGCCAGTAGCCGGCGTGATTCGGCGGCAGGAAAGGGGGCGCGCACGGGCCGCCCGTCGCCGGGAAGATGCCACGTTTCCGGCTGCTCCCCGAACGGCATCGCCAGGACCTTCAATAACTCAACCTCTTCAGGCTCCCTGTAGGCCGGGACGCCAATGGTGATCTCACCTTGCGGCACGTTCAGGCGAAGCGTGCCGTGTATCCAATCCCAAACCGTCAGGCCGCTCGACCAGTTCGAGTTCGTCTCTTCCTTCACGATTGAATGATGTATGCCGTGCATCCGCGGGGTGATGATCAAACGGTTCAGCTTCCGCTCCACTTCAATCGGCAGACGCACGTTGGAGTGGTGGAACATGATGGAGAGGAAGAGAAAGTTCTGCCACACGGAGAGCGATAGCGGCGCCACACCTATGACCAAAATCTGCGCGCCGCGGAACGGGACCGACAGGACTAGCTCCGCGAAGTGGAAGCGAAGGGCGGTCGAGGCGTCCAGGTCAAGGTCCACGTGGTGCGCGACGTGGAAGCGCCACAGGAAGGGAACGCGGTGCGTGAGGACGTGCCAGAGGTAGAGCGTATAATCCATCAACACGACGGCGAGCGCGACTTCGAGCCACGCGGGCAGCCGCACCAGCTTGAGCAGGCCCCAGCGGCGGCGCTCGACGAGCGCGGTCAGCCTGTCGGCCAGTGGCCGCTCCGTCAGTTGAAGCGCGACGGCGCTCACGGCCGCAACAGCCAGGTTGCGCGACTCGCGCGTGAGCTTCGGCTCGACCTTTCGCCTCAGCGGGCGGCGGCGCTCAAGCCATGCGAGCAGGGCGAACGCGCCGACGGCGAGCGGCGCGCTGATCCAGGCTGGCACTTTCCGGTTTCTCATAAGACGGCGCGGCCGGCTCCCTGTCGGGAGGCGCTGGAAAGGTCGGCCGAAAGTTAAACGGCAATGTTTTGAAACAGGTTTCGATTATGTTCCAATCCACACACTTTTGCCAGAGGAGGAACGCGCGTGAGGCCGAACGACGAGAGCGGCAAGTTGCCGACCAGTGAGCGCCCCTTCCGTGTGCTGATTATCTCAGGCTCGGACCGCCGGCAGTACAACTGCCCCGGCGTTGACTCCAAGTCGCGCACGCTGATGATGCGCATGAGCGAGCAACTCCCGCCGGAGTGGGAGGTAGACTACGAAGATTTGGGAAACGTCTACGCCCGCGCCCGCATACAAAGCTGCAACGCCTGCGTCTCGACCTCGATGGCGCTCTGTGTTTGGCCCTGCAACTGCTATGAGCCGAACAGCAAACTTGAGCCGGACCTGATGTGGGACCTGGACATGTACGCGCGGCTCGACCTGGCGGACGCGTGGGCCATCATCGCCCCCATCAACTGGTACGCGCCGCCGACCAACCTGAAGCTGATGTTCGACCGCCTGGTCTGCATGAACGGCGGCAACCCGCGCGAGGACTTGATTGAGCACAAGAACGCGGAGCTGGCGATGAAGCTTGAGCATTCGGCGAAGTGGAAAAAATTGAGCGTCAACCACCTGGAAGGGCGCACCGCCGCCTTCTTCTGCTACGGCGACGGCGGCGGCGACGAGCTTGACAAAAGCGGGCGGCCGAAGCTCCTACGGCACAAGGAATACTTCGACCCGGAGGCGGAGCCCTTCGAGGACGACCGCGACTCTTTCGCCCCGCTCGTCTGGCAGTGCCGCTACAGCGGCATAGAGGTGCCGGACCACCTCTGGCGCTACGTGGAGTTCGGCCAGGGGAAGAAGTACAGCGACAACCAAGCCGAGGACATGGCGACCGAGACGGACGTCTTCAAGGACTTCGACGAATGGACGGACAAGTTCGCGAGCTTCGTCGGCGAGAAGGGGAAGGTCGAGCCGGGCAAGCACAGGGCCTACGGCTACGAGGCCCCAGGCCACTTCGTCAAAGATTTGAAATTAAAGTGGCGCGAGATCAAGATCGGCATGGGCCACCCGCCGGAAGGCTCGTCGCCCGCGAAGCAGCAGGAGCTTGATCTGAACCAGGACGAGACGTTGCGCCCGAGCAAGAGCGAGGGCGAGAAGCTGCGCGAGTCATGACGGGCGGGCCGCCGGGAGAAAGATGGGCGAAGAAGTCAATCAGGATAACGACGCGCTCGTCTTCGTCTACAACGCGGAGAGCGGCCTCTTTAATACCATCGGCGACATGTCGCATAAGATTTTCTCGCCCGAGACGTATCAGTGTAATCTCTGCGCGCTCACCCACTCGACGCTCGGGATGCGGAAAGGCTGGAAGCAGTTTCTCGAAACTCTGGGCAGACCTTCCGAGTTTTTACACGCCGACGAGTTGAGGGGACTCTACAGCGTTTCGGATGTCCCGCTGCCGGCCGTCTTCACTAAAGAAGATGGGAGCCTGAAGCTTCGTGTTGACGCCTCGGAGATTCAGGGGTGCCGGACGCTTGATGATTTGATGGAGCTCGTGAGAAAGAGATTAGCCGGTGAAAGATCGGACAAAGGCCCAAGGCTGTAGGGGCCGAATTACGCCGTCGAGTTTTTGCCCACACAATCTCCTCAACAAACATCATCAAGGCAGTGTAAGACGACGAAATTACCCTCGGCGATGACGCGCTTGAAGTGGACGCGTTTGCCCGGATATTCACTCGCCATCCGCGTGAAGTATTCGACGAAAGCCTGCTTGCCGTCGCCCACCCCCGGATTGTGCTGAATGTAAACGTCGCCCGTGTACCGCTCGATGGCTTCGGCGGGCCGGCACTGATTGAACATCAGGTCGTAGAAAGCCATGACGTTCGTTTTGTTTTGCTCAAGTCGGTCTATCATCAACACTCGCTCAGAAATGATTCTACAAAGCCTGTTAGCTTTAAGATATGCTGCCGAAAAAATCAAATTAGGACACGGCCAAATTCTTGATAATTGAGTTAACGGGGCTTAGGTCAGGACGGCGCAGGATAACGTCCTTTATACTACTTCAATTCCTCTACCCCGAGCCTGGTATTTTATTCGGCGGAGATGACGGCCGCTTCTTCGGGAGTGCGCCTTCCAGGAACATCAGAAGGTTGCGTGAGGTCAGACAAATGCCAGCTCAGCGATTCCGCGCGGCGCGGACAGTCAGGACGCAGGGTCGTCCAGATTGAGCGTCATCTCGATCATCGTCCGGCGGAATCCCATGCTCGCGAAGAGCCGCTGCGCCGCCTCGTTCCGCTCGGCCGTAGACAGCACCACGCGTGGCACGCCGCGCGACCTGAAGAACGCAAGCACGGCGTCGAGGAGCAGCCGGCCGACGCCCCGGCCGCGTTGCTCCGGTTCGACGATGATGTCATGTAGAACGCCCGCCGGCCCGCGCAGCGCCATGTAGTCGTACCCCTCGATGGCGGCGTACGCATAGCCGACCACGTCCCCGTTGTCATCGGCGACGAGGACGGCTTTGTCCGGGTCTTCGAGTTGCGTGCTGATGAAGGACGCGTAGCCCTCCGGCGTCCCTGGCCTCGCGGCCAGGAAGCGCCGCGGGTCGAAGCCGTAATGCTCCTCGATGAGGAGCGCGCCGAGGCGGCCGATCATCGGCAAATCGGCAGGCGTCGCACGCCGCACGATGGGCACAGTCTGGAACCCGAACTTAGTATTTTTGCTCGGCAAAGGTTATGCTCGATTCTTCCGAGAGTACGCTGGGCGATGACATTGCCAGGTTGCGCGAGGTCATACAACTGCTAACTCAGCCATTCCGCTCAGCCTCCCGCTTTCTCTGTTTCTCGACAAAGACGAGGTGCGTTACCGTGTCCCACCCCGTCCCACGGGGCGCTTAAGACGGCTGAGAGCAACAGCACAACTCCGAAATGAACGACGCTCGGCGTCGAGAAGGCGTCGCCCGCCTGCGCCTCACCGCGTGCGACCGAGCGGCCTGCGATGAGGGTCATGACGACGAACGCAACCCGATCAGCGCGCCGGCCGACGAGCCGACGATGACGTAGAAGTTCGCCCATCCGTTCAGTGGCGGCATGTCGCCGACCAACCTACTCGTTTATTCGGCCTCTGATCCGGCCAGGTATTGTTCGTCGCTGACTTTCTCCATCCATTCGCCGGCCTGGCCGTCGAGCGCCTCCACGATGGCGATGTGGGTCATAGCCGTGGTCGGCGTCGCCCCGTGCCAATGCTTCTCGTTCGGCGGGCACCAGATGACATCGCCGGGACGAATCTCCACTTTCGGGCCGCCCTCGCTCTGCACCCACCCGCACCCGGAAGTGACGATCAGGGTCTGCCCGAGCGGGTGCGTGTGCCAAGCCGTTCGCGCGCCGGGCTCGAACGTGACGATTGCGCCGCCAGCGCGCGCCGGTGCGCTACCCTGGAACGGCGAGTCTATGCGCACCGAGCCTGTGAAATACTCCTCCGGCCCTTTGGCTGAAGGCTGCGTGCCATTCTTTTTGACTTCCATTTGCTAGCCTCGCTCGATTTAAGAATTGGGTTTGTTTACGCCCAGGTTTTCGCGGGCGTATTTTTCGGGCGATTCGATAATCTTCGTTATCAACATCGCCAGGCTTTTCTGAGAAATCACAGAGCCCTTTTCCGGCTCGCCTTTCCTGGTCGTCTCATAGTCCACCTCGTCGGCGTTGGTAAACCAGGTCGGCCTCAAAATGGTGTATTCG
This sequence comes from Pyrinomonadaceae bacterium, assembly GCA_036403435.1. Lineage (GTDB taxonomy): Bacteria > Acidobacteriota > Blastocatellia > Pyrinomonadales > Pyrinomonadaceae > QHXM01. Next base: position 34,776 of record DASWQY010000130.1, on the reverse strand, counting down.
AGGTTCGATGCTTCTATCACATCGGCAGCTTTTCGGTAAGGCTTTAAGACGGGCCTGAGAGGCGTGTCGTAGATGCCTATCGAGCTGATGAAGATGAGTTTTTCAACTCCCGTTTCGTCCATCGCTCTCACGATGTTTTTTGCCATCGCCTCCAGCTCTCCTGAAAGATTCGCATACACAACATCCTGTCCCGCTATGGCTTCTTTCAGTCGATTGAAATCCAGAACATCGCCTTCGACGACCCGGCATTTGGAAACGTCCTTGCTACTTAACCTGTTTCTGTTGCGTAAGAACAAGGTCAGGTTGATGTCATCCTTCTTTACCAGGATGTCTATGACGTGGTTCGCGATGTTGCCACCGGCGCCCAGAATAATTACGTTTTTCATAGATTCTTCTCTAAGGGCGGTTAACACCAGACTAGAGGTTATAAAAACTACGCCGTGTGTTGCTCTGGTCACTCCACGGGCGGGAAGGCCGTAGAAACTCGCAGGAGCCCTCGATGCCATTGGTGGCTTGGTACATCGAATTGCCGCTGGCCTCTCATTGAGGAGTGAGTTCGCCGTACCAATAGGCGGCGGTCACTCCACCGTCCATGAGGATGTCGCTGCCGGTGAGAAAGCCGCCGTCTGGGCCCATCAGCAGCGCGCCGACAGTTCCCACCTCGTCTGGAGTGCCGGCGCGTCCGGCCGCGGACACCTCGATCATGCGCCGGTAGCCTTCGCCGCGCGGCCCGGTCAGTTCGTCCTTAGCGAGCGGGGTGATGATGATGCCGGGGCTAATCGTGTTGACCCTCGCGCCACGCCTGCCCCAACGAACCGCCTCGGCCATCACGCGCAGCGAGTTCCCGCGCTTCGAGAGCTGGTACGCGTGCAGAGAGTCCGTCACCTGATCGGGCTGTAGGAACGGAAGACTGAGCAACTCCTCCACGGGTGTCGTAGCCAACGCCCTGTTCTGCTCGACGGTGAGCGGTGGAAGACGATGCCCCGACTGCGAGGCGATGACGACGCCGGAGCCGCCGCGGGCGATTGTCTTGCCGAACTCTTCGAGCACGAGCGCCGTGCCATACAGATCGACCTTTAAGATCGTCGCCGGCGTCGCCTGCGACGGGGAGACGCCAGCAGCATGGATGAGCCCGGTCACATCCCCTAGACCCGTGGCCGTCTCGACGAGCGCGTGCACGGCCTCGCGCGAGGACACATCGACCGTGGCGACGCTCACCTCGTACCCGGCGTTCCCCAGGACCAACGCCGCCGCGTTGGCGTTGTCCGGGCGCATATCGGCCAGCACGACGTGCTTACCTACACCGACTCGCCGGGCGATGGCTTGACCGATCTGACCGGCTCCGATGACGACAATTACGCTTCTCATAGCTGTTCCTCTCATGACTGATTTGCTTCATAAGCGGGTGTTACCTCGTCGATTGCCCTCAGCCCGTTCCGCTCAACTTGAATCTGGAGGGATTTTAGTTCTCTTGCGTGTGGCCGTCTCAGGCGCTATTGCTCGACATGGGGTGATATTGCTCCAAACCGCAGACACTCGCTCGGTGCGATATACGGTCAAGCCTGTTCCCGTTCGACATCCCTTTCAATCAGGCGCGAGAAATCATCCAGTGTGTCAACATCCACCTCGCCATCCTGGAAGGATAAGAAGTGCGCCTCCGCGCAGTGTCTCTTGATGACCTCTTTCGCGCCCGCCATGCCCTCAAGCCGCGTCAGCTCGGCAAAAAGCGTCCTGCTGAAAAGGGCCGGCACGCCGAAAGTTCCGCCGTAGGTTGAGGCGATGATGGGGCTTCCTGTCGAGCGGTATGCCGCGACCAGACCGTGGATGATGTCTGCTGTGACGTAAGGTTGGTCGCACAGCAAAAGGACGGCTGCGTCCGCATCCGGGTCCGCACCAACGAGACCTTCGACGCCCGCACGGACTGACGACGCCATTCCGGTCTCCCAATGGGTATTCAAAACCCCTCGCACGTCGAGCCCTTCAAGCTCGTGTCTGGACAGGTCGGAGTATGCGCCCGTCACCACGATGACGGGATAACAACCTGCGCTTATCGCAGCCTGAGCAGCGCGCCTGAGCAGGCTCTCGCCCTTGAATTGGAGAGTCTGCTTGGGGCTTCCCATGCGGGAGGACGAACCCGCCGCCAGGATAACAGCGCCGACTCCAGCCAATTTGCTTCCGACCACTATGGAAATATCCTCTGCAAGAGTCTTCATCCTTCAAGCCACCGCCACAGGCATGACCTCGGTCTCCGTCAGGGGCACGCGCGCTCCGTCACCCGGATGAGCGTGAATGGAGCCCCGGCGCTCGCGCAACATCTGGCCGCGCCGCCCGTCGAGCACCGCGCGCATCTCTGCGATGATTGACAGAGCAATCTCGGCGGGCGAGTTCGCGCCTATGTCCAGACCAGCCGGGGAATAAAGGCGTGCCAGGTCAGCTTCTTCCAGGCAGAACCCGTCCTCGCCTGCCTCCAGTTCACTCAGCATCCGTTCTGTGCGTTTACGGGGGCCCATGACCCCTATGTAGCGCGCCGGCGAGGCAAGCAGGAACCTAAGCAGCATTAGGTCGTGCGAGTAGTTGTGCGACATCAGAAGCGTCAGTGTCCACGGTGTAATCGTGAGCTGCGCGGGCGTGTCTTCCGGGCGCGAGAGTATGACGTGGTCGGCTAGAGCAAACCGTGAACGGCTGACGGGTCGGGCTTGCGGGTCCACGACCTCCGTCTGCCAGCCAAGACCGCGTGCGAGTTCTACAATCGGTAGCGCGTCATGACCCGCCCCGAAGACAACGAGCGGGACGGGCGGCAGTAGCGGTTCGAGGAATACTTTCACAGCACCGCCGTCTACATCATAGACGCGTGTCGCTAACGTCATTTCTCCACGCGACAGTGCTCGCAGCTTGCTCTCAAGCATCGCGGCCGCATGGCCGCTCAACTTCTCGCGGTCAATCGACCCGTCCTCATTGATTAAGAGGCGTGCCCCGGTTTCGAAGCGAGGTGCGTCCATCGCCGACTCTGACGGCATGTGTTGATAAACGGTCGCGACCAATATAAGAGCAGCGTTCGCCCCGCAGGAACGTCTCAGTGCCTCGACGTAGAGTGAGCCAGGGGCGAGCGGCTCTACCAGCACACGCACGATGCCGTTGCAGCCGAGCCCTAAGCCCCAGGCCACCTCGTCGCTCGTCGAGGCAGTGTTGTATTCGACGAGCTTCGTCGTCCCCGTACTGATGACCCGTTTGGCGTGCTCTATCACGTCCGATTCGAGACACCCGGCGCTAATCGTGCCGGTACTGGTTCCCCCTTCACAGACCAGCATCCGCGCACCAGGACGCCGGTATGAAGACCCCTCGACGCTCACGAGCGTCGCCAGTGCACTCCGCTCGCCTCTACTGTTCGCCGCGTCGAAGGCTTCGACAAATGCTCGCACTTCGTTCATAGCTCCTGGCCCCCTTACAACAACTTGTCCGGCGTGATCGGAAGTTCCCTAATGCGACGGCCTGTCGCGTGGAAGACGGCGTTGGCGATGGCCGCCGGGATGCCGACCATCCCCAGCTCGCCCATGCCCTTGACGCCGAGCGGGTTGACTATCTGGTCGTCCTCCTCGACGAACAGCGTCTCTACTTCGTGCACGTCGGCGTTGACCGGCACGTGGTAGTGCTGGAGGTTCGGGTTCATGATGCGCCCGTAGCGGTGGTCTATCTCGGTCGCTTCTGTCAGCGCCATGCCGATGCCCCAGACCACTCCGCCGATCTCCTGGCTGTGCGAGGCCTTCGGGTTGATGATCTTGCCGCAGGCCGAGACCTCTATGGCGCGCGTGACGCGCACCTGGCCGAGGTCAGGGTCTACCTTCACTTCTATGAACTGCGCGCCGTGCGCAAGCGTCGCGTACTTCCGGCGCTCCTCCGACGGTTTCGACTCGAACGTCTCTGCGATCTCCGTCAGATTGTTGCGCCTCATGACTTCCGCTATTTGGACGAAGCGCGACGGGTCGTTCTTGAGCCGCAGCCGGCCGTCAAGCATCTCTACGTCAGAGGCTGCCGCCCCTTTAAGCGGCGAGTTCGCGTCCTGGTTCGCGAGCGCGAAGAGCCTGGAGGTGACGGCCAGGGCCGCGCCGTGTACGGCCGAGCCAACGCTCGCAGTCGTTTGCGAGCCGCCCTGCGCCGGGGCGCGAGGGAACTTCGTGTCGCCCAGCTCGAACTGGACGCGGTCGGGCGTCAGGCCCAGATACTCCGCGGCGATCATCGTGACGACCGTGTAGGTTCCGGGCCCGATGTCGCTCGTGGCGCTTGTGACGTGAGCCGTGCCTTCGCCTCGGAATGTGATCTTGGCGGAGGCGGGTGACTGGAAAGCGCCCCAGACGCCGGTGGCCGTGCCCCAGCCGACGAGCAGCCGCCCGTCGCGCATCGAGCGCGGCTCGAACTTGCGGTTCTTCCAGCCGAACTTTTCCGCACCGAGGCGGTAGCACTCCCTGAGTGCCTTGCTTGAAAACGGCTTGCCGCTCTCGGGGTCCACTTCAGCGTAGTTGATGAGCCTAAGCTCCAGCGGGTCGATCTTGAGCGAGTAGGCCAATTCGTCCATCGCGCATTCGAGCGCGAACATCCCGCTCACAGCACCCGGAGCGCGCATCCAGGTCGGCGTGTTGAGGTCTGTGTCGGTAATCTTCGTCGGCGCGTAGAGATTAGGACAGGCATAGACCTGGCGCGTGAACCCTGTGGTGTTGTCAGAGAACTCCTCGAAGGTCGAGGTGTTATGCACGGCTTCGTGAATCATCGCGGTGAGTTTCCCGGACGCTTCGGCCCCGAGCGCGATCTTCTGAATCGTGTAGGGGCGGTGGCCGTGGCCCGTGAACATCTGCGTCCTGGTATAGACGACCTTGATGGGCCGCTTGAGTTCGCGTGCCGCCATCGCCGTCAGCGACGGGTAGTAGTTCGGCCGCAAACTGGAGCCGAACGCGCCGCCCACGTAGGGCGAGATGACCTGCACGTTCTCTTCGGGGACATTGAAGCTCGAAGCGAGGTGCCGGCGCACCCCGTAAACCTCCTGCGTCTTGTCGAAGATCGTAAGGCGGTCGCCCTCCCAGACGGCGACGGCCGCGTGCGGCTCCATCGGATTATGGTGCTCTATGGGAATACGGTACTCGGCCTCAACTCTCACGGGGGCGCTCTTCATCGCCTCTTCGGGGTTGCCGCGAGGTTTGGGCGGCGGCCCCTGCGAGGGCACGCGTGCCTGCGCGCGCACGGCCTCCGTGTCGGTCGAGTGTTTCTCCGCGTTGTAAGAGACTTTGACGAGGCGGGCTGCGTAGCGCGCCTGCTCGTAAGTTTCCGCGACGACTAATGCCACGGGCTGTGCGTTGAAGTAGATTCTGTCCGACTGGAGAGCACGGAACGACTTGTCCTGCTCTCTGGCGTTCCGCGGAGGTGCGTACTCCGTCGAAGCCTTCGGCCCGAGCTTCGGCGAGTTCAGATGCGTGAAGACGCGTACCACGCCCTGGGAGCTTTCGGCCTCCCGAGTGTCTATCGCCTTGATGGTGCCCTTTGCCACGCTCCCCAGCACAATGAAGCCGTAGGCCAGGTTCGGCACACGGAACTCCGCCGCATACTTCGCCCTGCCTGTCACCTTCGCCACGCCGTCCACGCGGCTCATCTCTTTCCCGATGTACCTTGCCATAGTGCTCTCCCTCTCCGTCAGGCCAGTCGGCTCGCACGCATCAGAGCGCGAACGATTGCGCGCTTCCCCAATTCAACTTTGTATGCGTTATGCGCGAGCGGTTTCGCATCCCTTAGCGCAAGCTCTGCGGCCTGTTTGAAGGTCTGCTCGGATGCGGGCTTACCGGAAAGCGCGGACTCCGCCTCCAGGCTCCGCCAGGGCTTGTGCGCTACGCCCCCGAGCACGACGCGCGCCTGCCTGATAGTGCCGCCGTTCAAGTCAAGCGCGGCGGCGACGGCGACGAGCGCGAAGGCGTAGCTCGCGCGGTCGCGCACCTTCAGGTAGTAGGAGTTTTTAGCGAAGGGCGACTTCGGCAGCTCGATGGCCGTGATGAGTTCGCCGTGCTGGAGGTTGTTGTCTTTTTCCGGCGTGTCGCCTGGCAGCCGGTGAAAATCGCCGATTGGAATCGTGCGCTCACGCTCTTGCGCGCCCCTCACGCGTACAACGGCTTCGAGCGCATAGAGTGCGTTCGCCATGTCGCCCGGATAGGTCGCCACGCATTTCTCACTCCAGCCGAAGATGGCGTGGTTCCGGTTCAAGCCTTCGAGCGCGCCGCAGCCCGTCCCCAGCTCGCGCTTGTTGCACGGCAGCGCGGTGTCGTAGAAGTACTGGCAGCGCGTGCGCTGCATCAGGTTCCCGCCGTTGGTCGCCATGTTACGCAGCTGGCCGGACGCACCCGCAACAATGGCCTGAGTGAGTAAGGGATAGTTCTGGCGTATGAGCGGGTGGTTGGCGGTATCGGTGTTCTTGGAGAGAGCGCCGATAGTGACTCCGCCGCCCGGCGCGGCCTTAATCTCTGCGAGCTTCAGGCGGGTCAGGTCCACAAGCTCGTTCGGACGCTCGACATCCTCTTTCATCAGGTCGAGGATGTTAGTCCCGCCCGCCAGGAACTTCGCACTAGGATTCGCGGTGACCACGCGGGCGGCCGAGTCCACAGTACTCGCTCGCGTGTACTTAAACGGTCTCATCGGCTATCTCCTTCCTGACGCGGGCCAGTTCTTCTTCCTCGACGAAGCGCCATGTCCGCGCCGACTCCCGGCCAGAATGGACCTCTTGAATGGCCGCGACGATCTTTGGGTAGGCTCCGCAGCGGCAGATGTTGCCGCTCATCCTTTCGCGTATCTCGTCGTCCGTGAGCCTGGTCGTCGTCTGGGTCACGTCTTCAGTGACGTGACTTACTTCGCCTCGTCGCGCCTCTTCCAGCAGCCCGACGGCAGAGCAAATCTGCCCAGGCGTGCAGTAGCCGCACTGGAAGCCGTCGTACTTGATGAAGGCCGCCTGCACAGCGTGCAACTCGTCGCCCTTCGCTAGTCCCTCGACGGTCGTGACCTCGCGCCCCTCGCAGGTCGCGGCGAGCGTCAGGCACGAGAGCACCCGTCGGCCGTCAACGAGCACCGTGCACGCGCCGCACTGCCCCTGGTCACAGCCCTTCTTCGTGCCGGTCAGCTCAAGCCGCTCGCGCAGAGCGTCCAAGAGCACCATGCGCGAATCAACTTCGAGCGTCTTAGCCGCGCCGTTGACCTTCAGAGCGACCCTGACGGGGTTCTCCAACGCCGGGGCCGGGGCGAACACCGCGCCGGGCTCCGTGCCGAGCGCGGCCAGCGCCTGCTCCTTCTTCAACAGCATCAGGGCGAACAGCCCCATCCCGCCCGTGAGCGTCTGCCCGAGGAACGTGCGCCGCGCCTGCCCCACATCGGTCAGCGTCGGCATCTCCTTCAGCAGCGCCTCCTCGTCGGCCGTCAACTCTGGCCCCGAGGTCTCGTCCGAATAGTCACTCATTTAAGGTTCACCCCCTTGACTTGTCCAAATCGGTGAGCGTGTCCGTTTACCTGCCGACGTGGCCTATGACGAACCGCCCCGTGCACGGGGCGGCATAAAGAAAACCCTTCGATGGCTGAGGCCATCGCCGCCGTCGTCGTCCGGTTTCGATCACGCTGGCCTCCCCTACGGCTCGCCCGGCATGATTTGATGGTTGCTGTCGTGTGCCCCGGATAATACCACGCGCCTTCCGGTGTTGAAATCCTGTTAGGTACTCAAAGGACCTGCGCGCTTGTTCGAGAAGCACGAGACCGGTCAATCCAAACCTTTCTCTTTAAGAAATTTGGAAAGCAGATCCGCAATTTCGAGGCTGTTCAGGTCCGACATCGGGAAGTGTGTATTGCCGCGGACTCCTATCTCGGGCAGATGCACGAGGGTAACGTTGCCGCCCCGCTTGTTCACGGCATCCCGCCACCTCCTGGCCGTTTCGAGAAAGACGCGCCACTGCTCCTGGCCCGGATTCGCACTCGGCTTCTCGGGGATGTTGTCGCCGTAGTAGATGACGACGGGTATCTTCGTGAGCTGCATGAACTCCGAGAGGGGCACGGTTGGGGGCTTAACCTCCCTGCCGCCGAGGACCATAGTTGGCGGCGCTTCCCCCTCGGGAAAAGGAAAGTCGCCGCCCGGCTCGAAGGCGACGACGGCGCGGACGTTTCTGTTCCTGATCGCCGTGAGCCAGCCCGGCCCGCCGCTCTGCGAATGGGTGATAAGAATGCCGGGGCCGATTTTGTCGAAGAGCGCCGAGACGGCCTCTATATTCACCCGCGCGTCGTACGGGCCGGTGTTGGGGACCATCTGCCGGAAGAACTGGTTAAGCGCCTCCTGGTCGCGCGAGAACTGCACGCCCGGATAGAAATTGGGCCAGGCCCCGAGCCGGAAGATGCCGAACCAGAGCTGCTCATCGGGGGTGGCCGTGATATTGACCGGCTGCGTCGAGCGAGCCGCGCGGCCGCGCCGCGGCTGGTCGATGAGGTAGACGGGGAAGCGGCGGCGCAGGAAGATGTTTTGAAATCCCTCGCGCCCGTCCGGGGTGGTCTCCCAAGTCTTGCCGGACTGCCCGTGGCCGTGCCAGAAGACGAGGGGAAGTTTTCTGGCATTCACCGGGACCTGATAGAACACATAAGCGTGGTCGCCGTGCAACGTCTGCCCCGCAGGGTCTGTACCGGCAGGGTTGTACGCGCCCTGCTTGATCGGGTCGAAAGTGCCGGGAGCTGTGACGACCGTCCCGCCGACCGCGAAGCTGCCTTGCTCTTGAATCATCAGCGGCTCGGGCCTGTTCTTTTTGGCATCTTGCGCATTCGCCGAAGTAATAAAGAAGGCGACGGCGACCAGTAAGAGCGCGCCGAATAATTTCCGATACTTCCTGCTCATAGAATTTACCCCGGTGACCTTGAGGTCCGAGAATTTCAGGTTGCTCTTTCCAGGTTCCTTCTTTTGCATGACTTCTCCTGCGATTCGCAGTCCTTCCGTGCGACGATCCCGTCAAGTCACGACTTGGTTAGCGTGGCATCATAATCTTGACGGCCTGCTCGATCACGTCCAGTCGCGCTTTTTTGGGGTCGGGTTTGCCGACCGGTGTACTATCGGGCTGGAACTCGAGGACCTCGTTCCTTTGGGGATTGTAAACGGGCCATTTTGGCAGTCCCGGACCATTAGGATCACCGGCCTTGGCGAAGTTTGCCCAATAGGTGTTCATCATCTTGGCGACCTCTTGGTCCTTGTGTGCCACAGTGGCTCCATTGGGGGAACTAAGGTTGTCGAACACATAAGGGATTTCGGATGCGTGTGCTGCACCATACCGCATCATCCCTTGCATTGAGGGGGAGACGTAGGAGAAAAGATATATGTAGGCCGGTGCGCCCTTGGCGACGAAGGCGCTCGCGGTGAAGCGGGCCGGCTCCGCCCATACCTTGTCGGTGTTGACCATCGTGAGCATCTTGGCGAAATCAGTGGCGCCATCAGGATCATAGACCGCAATCGCTTTGTCCCTCAGGTTTCCGAACAGAGATAGCAGGTCTTCCTTCGATTTGGCATTAACGAAGCCAGCCGGCACTTCCGCACTATTCGACCCGATTATGAGCGGAACGCGTGCCTGCCTGCCGGCCTTGTATGCACTCTCGGCAGTTTCGACAACCAGTTTACCGTCGAGAATCGGACCCGAGTAGATAGGCGGACCGTTCGGGCCATCGCTTTCCTGACCTCCATCGACAATCTCGGCCACGCTCAAGGCACGCAACTTGGCAAGTGCGGCCGCATCCGTTCCCTGGATTCCATGCTTGTGCGCAAAGTTTATTCCGATCGTTTCCGCTGAAACGGGGTAGAACGGATTGGTATTGTCTTCACGAATCGGCCGCCCGGTGAGCACGCCGTCCCTGCCACCGCCAGACTCGATGATGGCCTTCCGGAAAAGGCCCTGCGCAAGCGGTATGGTCAGGAGTGAATGTACCGAGACGCCGCCCGCGGACTCGCCGAAGATAGTGACATTGTTCGGGTCGCCTCCGAACGCAGCGATGTTCCGCTGCACCCACTTGAGGGCGGCGATCTGGTCCATGTAGGCGTAGTTGCCCTTGAGTTCTTCCGGATGCTCGCGGCCGAGCGCGGGGAAGGCGAAGAAACCGAGGCGCCCGAGACGATAGTTGAAGGTGATCAGGACGACGCCTTGCTTGGCGAACTGGCCCCCCGAAGTACCCGGCCAGGAGCCGCTGCCGAACACGAAGGCGCCGCCGTGGATCCATACCATGACCGGAAGCCGTGCCCCCACTGCTGCCCCGGCGGGTCGCCACACGTTGACGAACAAGCAATCTTCGGAAGAGGTCTTCGACATCTGCCCGGAGCTAGGCGGAAAGCCCGCCTGCGCGCAATCCGCGCCGAACTTGCTCGCGTCACGCTCTCCCCGCCACGCGGGCATGGGTTGCGGCGGGCGCCAGCGATTGGCCCCGACCGGCGCGGCAGCATAGGGAATCCCCTTGAAGCTGGAGACATCCCCTTCGGTCACGCCGCGCACGATTCCTGAGGCGGTACGGACCGTCGGCACCGCGGCCGGGGCAGCATTGACAACCGTTTTCGGAGTCGCGGGCGTGGGCACCTGCTCTGGATTGTTCTTTTTGGTTTCTTGCGCGCTTGCCGAAGTGATGAAGGCGGCCGTGATCAGCCAGAGCGCGATGAAAAACTTCCGATGCTTCCTGCTCATAGAATTTGTCTGCTTCTGCATGATCTCTCCTGCGACATGCCCTTCGTGACTCATTTCTTCTCGAAGACTTCCCTGGCAACGGCGATGGCGGTTACCGCGTTGGGCCAGCCAGCGTAAAACGCCAGGTGAGTGATGGTCTCGATCAACTCCTCCTGCGTCACGCCGTTCTCGCGCGCCCTGACGAGGTGAGACCGGAGCTGGTCGGGGCGGTTCATGGCTATGAGCGCGGCCACCGTCACCAGACTTCGGTCACGCTTCGATAGCTGCGGACGTTCCCAGACATCGCCGTACAGCACGTCGTCAGTCAGCTCGGCTAACTTGGGGGCAAAGTCACCTATCGCTCCTTGAGACGGCCGAGGCTGCGCAACGGGCGCTGGCGTCGCCGGCCCTTGAGCGCGGACCGGCGCGCCGTACTGCGCGTCCGTGACCTTCTCCATCCATTCGACGGCCTTGCCTTCGAGCGCCTCGACGATGGCGATGTGCGCCATCGAACTGTTCGGCGCGGCCCCGTGCCAGTGCTTCTGGCCGGGCGGAATCCAGACCAAATCCCCCTGCCGGATTTCATCTACGGAGTCGCCCCACCGCTGCACACGGCCCGTGCCCGCCGTCACGATCAGCACTTGGCCCAACGGGTGCGTGTGCCAATTGGTGCGTGCGCCCGGCTCGAACGTGACGAGGGAGCCGGACGCGCGCGCCGGGGCGTTCGCTTGGAACAGAGGATCGACGCGCACGGAGCCGGTGAAGTTCTCGGCCGGCCCCTGCCGGGAGGGCTGCGAGCCTCTGCGAGCAATTCTGATCATCTGTGAATCCTGGGCCGACGCGGAGACCGCCCCCGGCTGATTCGTCTGGGCAGATGTCGCGGCGAGCAGAGAAAGCGTGATGGCCGTCGCGGCGAGCAGTTTCATTTCCGTCCTTTCGATCATGTTCTCCTGGTTCGCGAACCCTCACTTCTTCGGCGGCGCCTCGACGCCCGAGAAGACCAGCACTGCGTCTGGCAGACGCTGCCCCCGGATCTCGATCGCCCTGACAGACGAATTCAGCTCAGTCAGTTCGGCGGGAGTAAATCGGACCCCGGCCGCGCCGCTGTTCTCCAGCATGTGCGCCATCTGCGTCGTTCCAGGGATCGGCACGATCCAGGGCTTCTGCGCCATCAGCCACGCCAGCGCGATCTGAGCGGGAGTGGCCTGCTTCCGTTTGGCCCAGCTCTTAACCAAGTCCACGAGCGCCAGGTTGTGCGGCAGATTCTCCGGCGAGAACCGGGACTCGACCCCGCGAATGTCACCGGGGGGGAACCGCGTGTTCGCGTCAATCCAGCCAGTTAGGAACTGCACACCGAGGGGGCTCCACGGCACGAAGCCGATTCCAAGCTCCTCGCAAGTCGGGATAACTTCCTTCTCAGGCCCGCGCCACAGCATCGAGTACTCGTTCTGGACGGCGGTGACCGGCAGCGCGGCATGAGCCCGGCGCAACGTCTTAAGCCCCATCTCGGACAGGCCCCAGTGCAGGACCTTGCCCTGCGCCTTCAGGTCCTTGACCGCGCCAGCGACGTCCTCGATCGGGACTTCGGGATCGACCCGGTGCTGGTAGAGGAGATCGATGTGGTCGGTGCGAAGGCGCTTGAGCATCCCTTCGACAGCGAGCTTGATGTGCTCGGGCTTGCTGTTCAGTCCCGGACGCCGCTCGCCGGTCTCGAGATCGACGTTCCAGCCGAACTTCGATGTGATTACGACCTTGTCTCGGAAGGGGGCTACGCCTTCGCCGAGGATGCGTTCCACCTCATGAGGACCATAAGCCTCGGCGGCATCGAAAAAGGTGACGCCACGGTCGAATGCGGCGCGGATGATGTTGATCATTTCCGGGCAGTACGGCACCGTCGTTTCATATTTGCGGCTCATGTTCTGAACGCCCAGCCCGACCGCCGACACCTCCAACGTGCCCAGCCTTCTACGCCCGAGCGAAGGGTGTGAGGCGACCTTCGTATTATTCGCAAACTCATTTTTTCGCTGTCCGGTTTGGGCGCTGGCTTGATTCTGCGAAGCCGCTAATGCGACCGAACCAGCAGCTAAGCCGATCCCCGTAAAGATTGTCTTTTCGATAAAACTACGTCGGTTGATGTCATCGCTCTCCGGGTCGTTTGAATCAACCGCGTCGTTATTCCTTTTCATCTCACTTTCTCCCTTCATACTCCCAATGATCAACCGGCATGGTTATCAAGTATTGCGTTTTGCTTCGCTGAGGAATTTGACCATGGCGGGGTCGCGATGGTCGAAGAAAAGGCTCGCACCGGTGTCGAGCTGCCTGATCGCGTCCATATCTTCCTGCGTTAGCTCAAAGTCAAATATTCGGAAGTTCTGGGCCATGCGCTCCTTTCGGACGGATTTCGGAATGACGATGATGTCTCGCTGGGTCAGCCATCTGAGAATGACCTGAGCGACCGCTTTGCCGTGCTTACTGGCGATGGAGACGAGGACTTCGTTGCGGAAGATGTCGTTCTTTCCCTCGGCAAACGGCCCCCATGATTCGATCTGCACCTTGTTTTCCTCCAGGAACTTTTGCGTTTCCACCTGCTGGTGAAACGGGTGCGTCTCGATCTGGTTTACTGCCGGGACGACCTCATGATGAACGATGAAGTCCATGACGCGGTCCGGATGAAAGTTGCTCACGCCGATAGCTTTGATCACGCCGTCGCGGTAAAGCTCCTCCATTGCGCGCCACGAGCCGTAAACGTCTCCGTATGGCTGATGGATGAGGTACAGGTCCAGGTAATCGAGCCCGAGCCGGTCCAGCGAACGCCCGAACGCCCTCTTCGTATTTTCATAACCTGTGTCCGCGATCCAGAGCTTGGTGGTAACAAATAGCTCCTCTCTTGCAACACCGCTTTTCTTTATCGCATTGCCGACCGACTCTTCATTCCCATACGAAGCCGCAGTGTCGATGAGGCGGTAGCCTACATCTATCGCATCACCTACGCTCCGCTCGCATTCCGCCGGGTCCGCGATCTGAAAAACGCCAAACCCAAGGACCGGCATCTCCACGCCGTTATTCAACACAACATTTTTCATGATTTTCCTTCCTTATCCCCCCAGTTGCCGCCGTTAGGTTCACCTTAACTTTCTCCAAACACCTTTCAGTTTCACCGGCAGCGATTTTCTGTGTCCTACTGATTCAGTGTGAGTCTAAGGGCGCTGAGATGTGAAGCGGTATGACGATAGTCGCGAATAATTGTACGTTCCTGTAAAAATTCTGCGCGCGGCGTGCCGGGAGGGAAAGAAGGCGGTAATATGAATTCATGAACAGTAGAGAAGCGAAACGCGATGAGCACAGGTTACAAAGTAACAGGGAGGAGTTGCTGGAGCGGATGGCGCGGGCCCTCCCCCAGGACGGGGCACGCGAAACGTTAGACGGCCTCTTCTTGGCCCGCCTGACCAAACCGACGGAGTCGCCGCTCGCCCTGTACCAGCCCGCCTTCTGCTTCGTCGTCCAGGGCGGCAAGCAGGTGTTAGTGGGGGAAGAAGTCCTCCGGTATGACCCTGGGCATTACCTCCTCTTCACGGTAGACCTGCCGGTCATCTTTCGGGTGGAGGAGGCATCGGAAGAGCGGCCCTATTTCGGCCTGAGGCTGGACCTCGACCCGGCCCTCGTCGCCTCGGTCATGATGGAAGTCGGTACCGAAACACGGAAGGGCGACGCCAGCGTCAAGGCGATAGGCGTTAACCCCGTAGAGGCAGACCTGCTCGACGCGGTCGTCAGGCTCGTCCGGCTCGTCGATAAGCCCGGCGAGCAAAGGATACTTGCGCCGCTCATCAAGCGGGAGATCGTCTACCGGCTGTTGGCCGGGGGGGAGGGCGCGCGCCTCGGACACCTCGTGGCCTCTTCGAGGGGAGACACGCGCCGCATCTCCAGGGCCATCGGGCGCCTGCGCGAGCACTACAACGAGCCGCTGAAGATAGAGGAGACCGCACGCGAGCTGGGGATGAGCGTCTCGGGCTTTCACCACCACTTCAAGTCCGTCACAATGATGAGCCCTCTACAGTTCCAGAAGCAGATCCGGCTACAGGAGGCGCGACGCCTGATGCTCGGCGAAGAATTGGACGCGGCGAGCGCGGGGCACCGCGTCGGCTACGAAGACCCGGCGTACTTCAGCCGCGACTACAAGAAGCTGTTCGGCGCGCCGCCGCAGCGCGACATCGCGAGATTGCGCGGCAGCCTCGAACCAGGGGGCGCCCCTGCGAGGGTCTGAGGCCGTCGTAAGATGTGAATCGACGCCTGGGCGAGCAGCGCGACGAGGTATGTATATGTCGGCCGCGCGCAAATATGCCCTTGTTTACAGAATTGCCGATAGCAGACCCTCATAGGGTTCAGTTCCTGCTCCGCTTTGAACCCACCGCTGAGCGACTATAAACACATGAAGGGCGTTATACTCCATACAGTCAATTACAAACGAAGAGGGAGTCGAGCTGTGTGAGGTCTTGCTTTTTACGTACCAGACTTTTTCTACCCCTCGGCATGTTGCTCCTTGTTGCGGGAACTCGGCCGGCCCAGGAAAGGCATCTCACCGCCCCGACTTTGAATGCCCCGCTTATGCCGTCGAGGGTCTCGAAGTCAACTGCCTCACCCACCACCAGGCGACATACGTCGTCCTCCGTATTGATTTGAGAGCAGCGCACATCAAGACGCTTTGGAAGAATTCTGTCGGCGTCCCCTACAGTTCTTTAGACCGGGCCTACGGCCAAATCGGCGGCGACCTGCTCGCCATAACCAACGCCGGAATCTACTCCGAGAGTCACACGCCGGAAGGGCTCCACGTTGAAGAAGGCGTGACACTGAGCCCTCTTAATCTGAATGGCGGCGAAGGGAACTTCTATTCGAGGCCGACGGTGTCTTCTACGTCGCGGACGATGGTGCCGGGATAATCGAATCGGAAAAGTTCAACTCGCTAAGCGGGCGTGCGGGCGTCCGCGAAGCCATGCAATCCGGGCCGCTGCTGGTCATCGACGGCGAGGTGAATCAAGTTCTGAACCCCGACTCCCCTTCGGCGCGCCTCTTATCGATCATACACAGGGGCGCGGGTGACGCCCGGCGTCAGGCTTATGAGGAGAGGGCTGCATGCAGAATGGTGAAAGGTGGCTACGGTGGGGCGCGCTGCTCACGGGAGCCGCGGCACTCTTGCATCTCGGGATCATCTTCGGAGGCCCTGACTGGTACCGGTTCTTCGGAGCCGGCGAACGAATGGCGTCGCTTTCCGCTCGCGGCTCCGCCTACCTGACGGCCGTCACCACGGGTATTGCTTCGGTCCTCGGCCTGTGGGCTCTCTACGGCCTCTCGGGCGCCGGCGTGATCCGGCGGCTGCCCCTCCTGCGCCTCGCCCTCGTGCTGATCGCGGGCGTCTATTTCGCCCGCGGCATTCTGGGTATTCCGGCGGTCCTGTTCGTGGACGACCCGTACACCGACGAGCTGAAGGGGAAGATGACCTTCATGATCGTCAGCTCCCTGATCTGCATCTTTCTCGGTTTCTGCTACGCCTTCGGTGCGGCTCGGGTATGGCGGCAGCCGCGCCGCACAGCCGCCTAACAAACACATACAGGGGGCGCGGGGCCGGGCGTCCTTTCAGGGGCAGCTTCGGCGCAGCCCTACGCCCTTGAAGGAGTGTGTTAAGCGTATTTGACCACCATCCGGCAGGTAAGTATCTTGAGGTATGGAAATCACATATGTACACACGCAAAATGCGCCGGCCCCGGCAGGACACTACTCACAGGCCGTCATCTACAACGGGCTGGTCTTCGTCGCGGGGCAGCTCGCCATTGACCCGCGGACCGGCGAGAAGAAGCTCAGCTCCATCGAGGAGCAGACTGAGCAGGCGCTCAAGAGCGTGGGCGAGATACTGAAGGCTGCCGGCAGCGATTTAAGCCGGGTGCTGAAGATGACGGTCTACATCTCGGACATCGGCCTGTGGGGCAGGGTGAACGAAGTCTACGCGCGGGTGATGGGCGAACACCGGCCGGCGCGCGCCGTGATCCCTACGAGGGAGCTGCATCACGGGTTCTTGATCGAGATTGACGCCGTCGCCGCCACTTCCGCCTGACAACGGCACGCGCCCGACGCTCCGGAAGCCCCTCCCATGTACGTCGGATTGGGGCGCGGGGTGACACGCGGCGTTAGGCGGCCTCTAATCTAAAGCATCATCAGGTCTTACTAATGTCATCGCTCCTCGGCCACAGCCTCGCCGCATATTCGCTTGCTTCCGCCACGCAATATCGCTAGGGGTCTGCGTCACACAGGTTCATGTGGGCCGGGTGGCTGATTGTGCTCGCCTCCGCGCCCGACGTCGATTACCTCATCCCGGCTCTTAACTCGCGAGCGCACCACGGGCTCAGAATCACACACTCGGTTGCCCTCAGCCTCGTCCTGCCGCTCTGCACCGCTGTCATACTCTGCTTTGCAAGCAGAGATGGTCGGAAGTTCAAGTCGCTGAGCGTCTGCGCGGCGTTGGCTGGGTTGTCTCACTTGGTTTTAGATTTCTTAGTGGGCGTGACACCCCTGCCACTGCTCTGGCCGTTCAGCGCAGCGACATTCGCCTCTCCCGCCGGTATCCTCCCGAGCGCTGGCGGAGTCCAGCTATCGAACTACTATTTCTACCGGAATCTGGCAATCGAGATGGGGATATTGGCGCCAATTCTATATGTGGCAAGAGGGATATACTGTGGGACGATTGGTGTTCAATACAGGGCAAGAATAATTCTGTTATTGATGATCGCCGGATGTTTTATCATAAGGGCTCAACCTGTGATCTTGTGACGGAAGTTGATCGTGAAGCTGAGCGCGAACTCGTCAACGCTATTCGTGCCGCGCGCCCGACTGATGGGATTATCGGTGAGGAAGGGACAAACTTTAGCAGTAGTTCTGGTGTTCGTTGGATTCTTGATCCCCTGGACGGCACTACTAACTTTATCCACCAATATCCTGCCCATTCGGTGGCAGTCGGCGTCGAAATTGATGGACAAAGGATAATCGGCGTAGTGCATGACACCTTCAGTCAGCGAGTGTATGCGGGCGTTGTCGGTGAGGGCGCGACCTGCGATGGCAAGCCACTAGCGGTACGCAATGAATGCAATCTACAACAGGCTTTAATTGGAACGGGGTTCCTCCCTGATGTGGATGTGCGTCGCTTGCAGGCGGATTTGTTGCGAGAGATATTACCCCGTGTCAGAGATGTCCGTCGGAGCGGCTGTCCGTCACTGGACATCTGTGGCGTCGCCTCGGGAGCCCTTGACGACTTTTACGAATGTGGGCTTGGTCAATGGGACATTGCAGCCGCAGCGGCAATCGCAGAAGCCGCGGGCGCAACGGTTCTTCTACTTAATTCTAAGGTCTTACCCAATCCGTTTCTGTTGGTGGCAAACGCCGAGCTAGTGTCCGCAATGGTTGCCTTGCTGATTGCTAATGGCGTAGTAGAAGTTTGACTTTGAAAAATTGCTTCATTCCAAAGCGGGTTCAAGAGTGCAGCCTCTCTTAGCATTATCGTGTTGCTGGTGTCCGATAACTGGCTCTTAAACTATTGATACTACAAGCGAAGGAAAGGTCATCAACGCTCCTGAGCAACATGACGACTGTAAATCTTCAGAGCGTTTTCTAAAGATATTCAGATCTTCTGCCCAACTGGACCTGTTGAATCCGATAACACATTGAAATCCAAGCTGATCCCAGCCTTCGACTGAGATTCTCATATCATCTGTTCAAGTCGAGAGGAGTTCTGAACGGTAAGGTCAAGGTTACCGTTCATGGACACGCGGGTTGGAGCTATTGTTAATGCAATAGGTGGGATCATTTCCGGTGAACAATAAACACACTTCTCATTAGAAACGATCAAGCCTAGTCCTGTAGTTGATTCACATCACGATCCGAATAATGAAAAAATTGAGCAGGTGTTAGCGCAGCTCTCAACCGAAGAGCGCCAGGCGTGGATTAAGGAGGTTTGTTGGTTAGCACAAATTGTCGAGCGTTACAGGGGAATTAAGCCGAAGCGCGAGCTCGACCGCTACACAAAAAAATACGTTTACGTCGAGGACGTGCTGAAGCTTTGCGATGAGGCCATCTGCAAATGCCCGCTGATTCTCTCCCGTGAGCCCCACAGGGCTAACCCCCCGTCGCCGCATACGCTTCATCGCTGGTCACGGCAGTATCGTCAGGAAGGAATTCTCACCTTCTTCCGACACTTGCCCGGAGAAGTCGACGCCGACGACCGGCGGCGCGCTCCCATCTCGATTGACGCCGCACGTTGGGTCAACTCCAACTGGAGGAGCTTCAAGGGGCTAGACATCTATACAAAGCCATCGAGAAAGAGGCTAAGTCCCGAGACTGGACCATTCCGTCCGAGTCGTGATTCTACCGCGCCTGGGAGCAGATTCCTGAGATCGTCGCAACTTACCTCTTCGAAGGGGAGGCTGCTTACGTTTCGAAATATGCCCCTTACGTCCCCCGCGACTTCTCCGACCTCGAAGCGTTACAGGTGCTATGCGGTGATCACAGTGAGCGCGACGTGTTTGTGATGTGGAAGGATAAAACCCTTATCCGCCCTTGGCTGACCCCGTGGCAAGATATACGAACCGGGCTGATTTGGGGCCACTATCTAGGCCAGTCCCCGTCGTCCCAGGCAGCGGCCCTCGCCTACATTGACGGCGTCAAGACCTTCGGCGCGCCAGCCCCTCTCCAGGCCCGAAGGATTTTATAGCTACCTCTACACGGACTGGGAGCGTACTTACGTTGCTCACCGATGGGACGGCCGAGTAATACCGGTCCACGAGGAAGCGATGGAGTTAAGCGGAGGTTTTGCTCTGCTACTCAAGCAGCGTGAGATCGGAATCCTGCATGACCTGCAACTCAAACACCTGCTAGCCCGTAGGTGGAACGCCAGGGAAAAGCCCATCGAGCGCACCTTTAACGACATATCGGCCTGGGAGGCGAACACCTTCCAGAAATACCCCGGATGCTTCTGCCAGAAAGATCGCCGCCGCAGAAAACTCTAAAGGCGAAGCGGACGAATCCATGTTCGACTCAGGCCGGCCTATTAAGATGAGGGAGTTCCCGCATGAGGAGAGCTAAACAGCAGCCTGAGCCTGAAAAGGCGAAGGACGAAAATGACTCTTTGCCGCTGCGAATAGTGCCGGTCGTGGACAGACTTGCGAGGGTCAAAAATTGGTTACGAGTACGAGAGGGGCGCAATCCTCCTTCAAATAATCAAATACTCAAATTCCCCGGTAGGGTTGCCGCGAGTATAGCTAAAACGTATGCCGAACGTGGAGACGGGGCCACTCTTCCCGATGACGTCGCGCTTAGGCGCATCAAGGATCTTTTATTAGAGCTTGATGAAGGCATCATCAACCGCAACCAGAGAAGACGTTAGATTATGCAGTGAATTGAGCAAATCATCTTTATGAGTGGAGGAAGAAAAGTAAGAACGGTAGGAGATCCTGCGCCTTGGGACGAAGAGCTGAGGTGTTGGCTTGGAAAACACATTACTGAAAACACACACCTTAATACCGAGATATTATCGCGCTCACAGTATATAGGTGTTAGTAAGCCTGCTCTCGACAGTTATATTAATGGCAAATATTTTCGGCCCAAAGCCGAAGGGGGCGAAGGCGTAGACCCTAGATCCTCGAAAGTTGAAGACCTGGTTAGAGCATACCGGGAGCGCATAGAGCTACCCGTCAGGCACGCTTCCGCCGACGAATTCGTCAAAACCGACACTTGGTTCAGGCTCCAGAGCGCTTGCCAAACGGCAGTCGATAACCGGGTCATTGTTGTGGCGTCTGGAGGATAGATAGTCCCGTGAAGCGAGCTACTGCGGAGTATAAGAATGGCAACTATTACGTTACCCTGCGCGGTAAGGGAAGTCTGCATCTCGGCAGGAAGAAGATTGCTCTTCCGGGATCGCCAGTCATCTTCTTTTACAACGGAAAGGAGTGACAATCAACAGGCCGGCGCTAAACGGAATTTATCGAGTGCTGCTCAAGATCAGGCGTAGACAAGGTACGGCCAATTCTGCCGCGCGCGCAGCTATCTCTCGACGGCCCGCCAGCAGGGGCACTCTCTGCTCCATTGGCTGGGGTGAGCCTTCGCTGGCAAGCCGCTTCCCTGCCATCCCATCGAACTTTCTTCGTGTACCTGAATGTAACAGTTCAGAAAGCAGACCTCAGGCCCCAGCAATCCGTGCGTACAACTTTACCGACGCCGCCCGCGTAAAGCTTTGCCATCTCTCAAGCCCTCCGCAAGGCCACGTAATTATCTTGCCCGCTGAAGATCAAAGTGCGCTCGGATCGGCTTGTCACCCGGGAGCATATATGTCCAGTCTTCAGTGTGATGGTTCGCGTCGATTATGGTAAATACTGCATGATGCATGTGCCCTTCCTTATTTCCTCCGACAAGGTCTATAAAATTAAATTCCAGGGTCTTTCCATCCGCCGAGATCTCGCCCTCCATCCGAGGGCGATTTCCTGCATCACAGTAGTGCGTTAACAGCAATCTTTCATTCTCCAAATAAAACATCGTGATCGGATAGTCTGGCATTCCGGTCACAGTTACCTCATGCATTAGCGCGTTACCTCTCGAAGTCACGCGAAGTACAATCTGCACCAGTTTGCCCTGCGCTTCGGGTACTTGCGGCGTCGTAGTAAAGTTGCCCAGCCATGTGCCCGACAAAGTCTTCATTTTCTCAAATATCTTTTGTGCCTCCGATGTCGCCGGAGCCGTCTTGTGGGGCATGTGCATAGTCGTCTGCGCGTGACCAACCGTCGCAAGAAGACAGATCAGAAGTGCGGGCAAGAGTGTTTGCAATCGCATTTCGAAAAGCTTGAAAGGCCGTTCAGGATGGCTACTAAATCCATTAGGTTCTGCATGTCTGTGTTCTATAGTAAGGACGACGTTTTGATTCATTTTTCAAATCCTTTAGGTTGGATTGGTCTTACAGTTGAAAAATATCAACTACGACCAGCTTACTGCTGACCGAAACTAATAGGAATACCCTCACGTAACAAACACATGACCGCAGGTTGCAAGGAGCCAGAGAGCGATGGCTGAACCGACGATTGCCGCCGGCTACCCGAAAGCCTTTCTGGATTTCGCAGTCTCGAGAGGTGCTGATCGCCAGATGCTGATCGAGCGATCGCACATCCGTCCAGAAGATATTCAGGATCAGGACAACCGCGTTCTCTTTACGCATTACATGGCGTTGATGAACGCGGGGGTCGAACTGTGCAACGAACCTGCTCTCGCGCTGCTGTTCGGCGAGGCGGTCAGGTTGCAGGACATTTCGATCGTGGGGCTGATCGGTGAGGCCGCCGAAACCACGGAGGAAACGCGCCGACAGCTGAACCGCTATGCACGTCTGATGCTCGACGAGAATGACGATAGAATATCGGAGCGCCTTGAACTCGTCCGCGACCGAGGCGGCGTCTGGTTAAAGACCACGGGCTCCCTCTACGACGACAATCCACTTCTCACGGAATCCGCCTTCGCCCGAAGCATTTGCGGCGGGCGGGAGTTGTTTGGGGCCACTGACAATTTCGCAAACTGGCCTTATCCGAAGGCAATCCACTTCACCCACGAAGAGCCGAGCTACCGCGCCGAATACGACCGTGTCTTCGGCGTGCCCCTCGTTTTCGGCAGTCACATGAATGCGTTGCTGATGGATGAAGAGTTTTGGTCTATCAGGCTACCGCGGGCGAATCGGTATGTTTTCGGCGTCTTGAGCGCGCATGCGGAGGCGCTGCTCAATGAATTGGAAAGCTCGAAATCCACCCGTGGCCGGGTCGAGAGTTTGGTGATGCCCATCCTGCACACAGGCGAAGCAAGCGTGGACGTGATCGCCGGCAAATTGGGATTCAGCCGCCAGACGCTCTTCCGCAGGCTAAGGGCGGAGGGCACAACCTTCGAGAAGGTCTTGGATGGTTTGCGCTATCGGCTGGCACTCCACTATTTGAGCGGGAGGAAGGTCTCGGTGAACGAGATAGGCTATCTGGTGGGGTTCTCCGACCCCGCGGCGTTCTCCCGCGCCTTCAAGCGTTGGACAGGCTCCAGCCCGCGCATGTTACGGGTTTCAAAGGATAATAGCCAAGAAGGAATGGAATAATGGAATAACGGACAATTTTAGGTCGTAATGTTTGTTATCGGACTCCGGGATAATCACATGAGGCAAGCTAAATCTGCCCTTCCTTGAATTATCGTTGACAAATATTTTGCATCAGCGGATACTTCGCCGGCACTCAAATTACATTCACTGGTGTTGAGACTCACACCTCGCTCAGCCTCGCCTCAACGGTTTCTCATTAACCCTGCCTGACGCCAACGAAGGAGCCCACATATGCCTACACCTGCGAAACTCTTTGCTCTCTGGAATGGTCTCACTTCCCAGGGGAGCCCGCTCGCTGGCGGAACAGTCCATGCATTTGAGCCAGGAACCAACCAGCCGAAGAAGCTGTGGACGACGGTGGACCAAACCGACCCCGGCATCACCGTGGTCACCCTGAATAATGACGGCAAAGCACTGGTCTATGGCGACGGCATTTACAAGATAGAGGTCCGCGACAGCAATAACAATCTCATAGAGACCTGGGAACACATCTTCTTCGCACACGAGGTCGTCAATGCCAAGGACTTTGGCGCTTATGGCGATGGCGACATCAATAACCCCAATTTCGGACACAACGACACGGCGGCATTGCAGGCGGCGCTCGACTACTGCATGAGCGTCGGGGCGACACTCTTCATCCCTGCCGGGGTCTATCGGCTGACTGACACACTCCAGGTCAATCGGGTGGTCTTCAGCAACAGCAACATCGTTCCTGATCGGTTCAACTCAGACCCTGCGACCACCGAGTTCACCTTTTTCGGTGTTGGCGTGGAAGGTGAGAAGAAGTCTGTCGGCTCGACTGACTCCGTCCTGTTCATGACCAGGAATGACCGCCCGGTGATGGCTATCCAGGCGGGCATCGGGGTCTCGATCAGCCGTCTCGGCTTCGTCGGGCAGAACAACTTCACGCAGAAGCAGGATCAGGCCGTGGCGAACGACCCCGATCATACAAATGCGTTTCTTCTCGACGACAACATGTTCAGCTCTTCGCCGAACCCGGAGACAGACCCGAACCGGCCCCGTGATGGTGATGTCAGGCTCCCGGTAGACCCGAAGAGCAAGCCTGTCAACGCCCTCGCTTCACCCTACGCCGCCATTGCCGTCGATCCGTTTTCGGGCGCGACGACGCTCAAGCCGGTGCAGCCGCCTCTGCCGGGGCAGTTGCCGACGGGTAATCTGCCGCTCGACGGCGGCTATCCAGGCGGCGTCAACCAGAACAACTACGTGCGCGCCTCTAGCGGTTCCACCGTGCGGTCGAGTTCGGGAATCGTCATCGCCGAATGCTCTTTCAGCTACTTCATCGTCGGCATCCTGATCTCACCTACGGGCGCTGCGACCAACGGCGATGACATCACCATCCGAAACTGCTATTTCAGCCGGAACAAGATCATGATCGCCTCCTGCTCGACGCAGAACCGCAGCATTAGCGTCTACGACATCAGCGCCTACAATTGCCTCTTCGTCTTCAGCGGTGCCTCCTACGGGGGGAGCTTTGCGCCGCCCTCGCAGGGGGGGCCGATGGGCCAGATTCAAACCATCCAGGGTGGGCAGGTAAGCAGCGCCAAGTACCTCTTCAATCTCTCTGGCAGCTATGCTGAAGCGACCTCTGTCTCCGGGCTCTACGCCGAGGCGACTTTGAGCCTGGGGTTCTTCGGTCAGGGTGCGGGCCTGGAGCCTGTCGTCTTCCAGGGGTGCAGCTTCAACTTTGATCAACCTATTCATCACCGTTCGGTGGACAGCCACTGCGTAGCACTCACCAATCTACTCTTCGACGGGTGTTCGTTCGGCATGAACGATGGCAGCCAGCCGATCCGTTTCCAGAACCGTGGACACCTGGCCTTCTCGTCATGCTCATTCCTCAGCAACACGACCGAGGATCTATTTCCATCCCCCACAGACCCGTGGCTCTCAGTCGGTTCGGGGCCGACCGGGTTTGCGACCTTTGAGAACTTCGACCAGGTTACCTTCAACGACTGCTGGGTCAGAGGGGCTTGGACTCAAGCGCCCAATTACAACGCGTACCTGCGTGGTTCATACAAGACCCAGAAGCTGGCGAGCCTGGAGCGCACCCTCGTGCCGCCCGGCGCGCTGATCGCCGCCGCCGATCACCCTGCCAATCTCTATAGGGTCTCGGCAAAGTTCAAGGACATCCCGCTCACCTACTCTGGAACTCCTAACCTCTTGGACATCTTCGTGACGGTCGATCCCAAGCACGACGGGGTTGTGATCTTCAAGACGAATGACGCCGACCAACATCTCAAGCCGGGCGACGTAGTCTACGCCCCAGACGGGTGGGTGCAGGAGACCTATCGTGATCCGCTCTTCACGATATTAAACCAGGGCGCGTGCGGCGTGGTTCAGAACGTCGATGGAAATATAGTCACAATGGTCGCCGTCGCGCAGGGGCTCGTCTTCGAGTTGAGCAAACTCGGTAAGCCCAAGCCTATGAAGCTCAGCGTCCGCTACACGCCGCGATTCCATCTGCCTACAGAGGGCCAGATAAACCAAGGCTCTCCATTCATCACATTGTCACCGCAGAGCGCGCAATCCATCTGGCTCCCGAAGGATCGGATTTGGGGCGATGGTATCCCGCCAGGCGCGTTCATCTTGAAATCTTCATGGCCGCAACTCGAAATCAGCGCACCGGCCACGATGGGAGGCACAGTTCGCCTCTACGATGCTGACGTCTACCAGTTCACTGGCACCCCCGTGTAGTTAGAGCGTTTCAGACACCTCCCCCGTCGCGGGGCGGATATTATGGGCCGGGGAACAAAAAGGGGAAACAAAATAGGTACGAGTCTGCGGTAGGGCGTGTTATGTTGTTCAGCTCCCAGTGAAAAAGATTCTTCCTCCTCAGTTTACAATCAGGAGGCAGCACTTTCTCCGTTTGCGAAGTAGTAAGGGCATCCGGGTATGCAGCATTCTTATCGACGCTAATGGTAAACGGAAGCCTCCGATGGTCAGACCTCATCATTTTCTTAAAGAACCGTTTTGCCACGGATACATCACGCTTAGCTGAAGGCATAAACTCTATCGTGTTGCCTTGCTTGTCTATGGCGCGATAGAGGTACTTGCATTGCATTCCAACTTTGAGATAGGTCTCATCTACCCGGTAGGAAGCCCCAGCCAGTTTTAGGTGAGGACGAATCCTCTTGTTAATTTCTGGAGCATATCTCTGGACCCATCTCCAGACGGTCGTGTGGTCCACCGACAGCCCACGTTCCCGCATCATCTCTTCCAAGTCACGATAAGAGAGCTGATACCTGCAATACCAACGGACGCATAAAAGGATGACTGTCGGCTCGAAGTGACGCCACTTGAATGTGGATTTGGCTTGTTTCAAAATGATGATTCCCGAAGGGTATGATTACTGAACTCGACTAAGATAATAGCCCAGGGGTGATTCCTGCAACACAGCCGGTGTGAATGGGTATGATCTAAAAGTTGCTCTTCATTTTGCTATGGTAGGCACAATCCGCCTGGCAGCCCTCAGGACAGTGGGATAGGCTTTCGCGTCTGTGGCTTGAGACTCTGAACACGCCGTAGGACATCGTCACTGGTCAAGGCCCTCATAAACTCGACAAGGTTGCTCATCTCCTCCTCGGTCAGCCTGAGCGGGCCTATTCGTTGGTCCAAATTTAGATTCACTTCCCCCCCTTTGTTATAGAACCTGACCACGTCGAGCAGAGTCTTCTTAGAGCCGTTGTGCATGTATGGTGCTGTCAATTCCACATCCCTGAGCGTGGGCGTCTTGAATGCGCCGATCTCTTCGCGCTGCTTCGTCACAATATAGCGTCCCAACTCTGTGAAGCCTTCCGAGTGAGCCAGCAAGTCCAGGGCGTGTGTGCTGTCCGAGTCGGTAGTCTTAATCTGCTGAGCGATGCGGGCCAGTTGGTGGAAATTTTTATCTTTCGTGGCGATGCCCGTGTTATGAAATCGGAAGTCAGTGAAAAACGGTGCGGCCGAACTGAAGGCATGACACTCGGCGCAGCGCGCCTTGCCTCGAAACAGCTCGAAGCCGCGCTTCTGTGAGTCACTGAGAGCATTCTCGTCGCCAGCCATGAAGCGGTCGAAGGGAGAGTTGCCGGAAAGCTGCGTGCGCTCGAAGGACGCAATGGCTTTGACGATGGTGTCAATGCTGACGCCCTCTGCCCCGAAGACCTGCTGAAACCGTCGCCGGTACTCGGGCACGGCCGCGACCCTGGCGACAACTGCATCATCATTGCCCATCCCCATCTCGACCGGATTGATTAAGGGCTGTCTGGCCTGCTCCTCAAGCGTGCGTGCGTGCCCATCCCAGAACTGTGAATCATTGAAGACCGCGTTGAGCATTGTCGGGACATTGCGCGTCCCCATTTTGCCCGCAACCCCGACGGCGACCGGATTGTGGTCGGCGAAGGCCGTCGCAGGGTCATGGCAGGTAGCGCAACTCACAGTCCCGTCGGCCGACAGGCGCTTATCGAAGAAGAGGGCCTCGCCCAGGGCGACCTTCTCGACCGTCAGCGGGTTGCCGGCGGGAATGAGCCCGCGCCAGGTCTTTTCAGGAATGCCTGCCGGGATTAGGAGGGTGAAGTCGTTGGCATGCAGGTTTGCTCCCGCACGAGACGGCCGATTGATGCTCAGGCTGCCAGTGACAATAAACAGCCCGACAAGGATGAGCTTAATCGTGGCGATTCGAGAGTGAATGGAAGACACGACCTGCATAGTAACTCGCTTAATCAACGAGAGCCTGGAACTAATGAGCTTCCGTTGAGGTCGCGGATAGAGGGCGCTCAGTGCTTGGAAAACATGCCCGGCAAGCTCGGAATGACGAACACCAGCAAGGTATGAACTACTACCGCCACCAGGAAAGCCAGCAACTTCTGATAAAACCCCTCCAACGGGCTGTAGAAAATGAGCAAGCCATAGAGGAGAAGGGTTATAACCGGAAACCCGGATGCTCCGCTCCCGTGTTTATTCCTCCTCAGTTCCAGGTAACAGGTGAAGAAGTCAATCATCAGCGGTAGAGACAAGATGATTAGAAGTCTTATCATACGGCTGTTACTGAATGACTCTTTGACCAAGCAGTCCCTTAAACGACTCCCAGCCCGGAGGATAAGATAAACTCGATCCGGGCACAGCGCCCGTCGTGTAGTTTCCCATAGGAGTCGTGCGAACCGTACCGCTCATCATCCAATTCCTGAAACTCCCTCCACCAGTCATCACCCAGCGCCCGGAATTAAGGTCGGGCGTGATGCCCCTCGAAGCCCAACTGGCTACGTTCTGATTCATAGCGGTGGCGGGTCTAAGTAAAATGCCTCCGCTTAACGCGCCGGCACCTACCGCCAACGCTAAGTCGTCTCCGCTGAAATCACATTGTCTTCCGAGCAACATGTTGAGCCCCTGCGCCGTCGAGTTACCGACCCCAGACGAAACAGCACCGCTCAAGACGCCGCCCATCACGCCGCCCCCGGCCCACCCGGCTATTGCCGGTCCTGCCAGTCCTAGTGTCAGCCCCGCGACCCCTCCGGCAATAGCGCCGACCGCTACGGCTTGACCGACATCGCTCCAGCTCCCGCCATTGCTGTAAGCTATCACCCCGGATACTATCCCACCGATTCCGGCTCCGATGCCTGCCGTAATCAAAGTGGGGCTGGCCCCGCTAGGGTCAATAAAATTGACGGGGTTATTCAGGGCGTAACTGTAGAGATTAAGCGTCGGACTGCCGCTAAACTCCAGCGGGTCTTGACTGATGAACCTTTGCAGGGTGGGGCTGTAGTATCTTGCCCGGTTGTAATAGAGCCCCGTGCCGTCGTTGTCCCGACCTGCGTATTGAGACGGATTAAGGCTTGTGGTGCCGCTGGCTGTCGTTTTGCCGAACGGCTCGTAGGTGTATTGCGTCTTCAACGTCCCGGTCGAATCCGCAAGGGCTACGGTCGAGCCCAAAGCGTCGGGCAGAGCTGTTTGCGACCCGGCGGCGTCTTTTCTGATGTAAAGCTCATCCATTTCGCCGTTAATCAAGTTCGCTTTCGTCGTCCCCCCGAAAGTTTCCTGCACGGCATTGCCACCATCGTAAAGGTAATCCGTGACCGCGCCATTAACACTCTTTTTGACGCGCCTGCCGAACGCGTCATACGTGAAGCTGGCGGTCAGGCCAGGCCCGCTGATTGAAGTGAGACGGTTACGCGCGTCCCAGTTGTAGCTATTGACACCGTCGTTGAGAAGGTTGCCGTTGCCATCATAGGTGAGAGTCTTCGCGCCCGCCTTCGTCAGTTGGTTGGCGACGTTATACGTCATCGAGGAGGCGGCTGGCGGCAAGCCTGTCCGCGCGAAGCTCCCGCCGACCGTGATACGCCTTCCGGCTGCATCGTATCCATAGGTCAAATCGCCGATTGAAGCCGCGCCTTTCTGATAGTTGATGCCTGTGAGCTGCGAGGCGTCGTTATAGCTATAGCTGATAATGATGCCGTTCGGGAGGGTCACGGAGGTACGCCGACCGGCGTCATTGTAGTCGAAGGCGATGGCGGACGTTCCTTGTGTAATCTTGATCAGACGATTCGCGTCATCGTAAGCATAGCTGACGACGGGCTGGCCTGCCACCGTCAAGCCTGTCCTGCGCCCACCCTTATCGTAGGTGTAGTTGACCGCCCCCTGCGGGGTGGTCGCCGACTTCAAGCGATCAAGCTTGTCGTAAGTGAATGTCTCAGCACCGGCCTGAGAATCTAAGACCTTCGTTAGCCTATTGCCGGCGTCGTAAGTATTAGTAATGCTGCTTTCGTAGTCCGTACCTGTTAGGCCGAAGCCTGTGAAGATCACTCGGCTAAGGTTGTCATACGTCAAGGTCGTGATCTTCCCACGGCGATCAGTGACCTGCGTGATGCCGCCAGCCGCATTGTACTGATAGCTCTCCACCTTCAAGAGCGGGTCGGTTCGGCTGATTAACCGATCCATGTTGTCGTAGGCATAACGAGTCGTAGCGCCCCGCGCGTCTTTGACGCTCAGCCGGTTCCCGTTAGCGTCATACGTCATCGAAACCTCTTCCCCCTGAGGCCCGAACATCTTTACCAGTTGGTTCAAGGCGTCGTATTCATAGACGGTCAGGCGGCCCAGAGGATCCGTCGCGCTGATGGTTCTGCCGACCCTATCAGAGATCATGCTGGTCGTATTACCCAAGGGGTCCGACACGGCGGCGAGGTAGCCCGCGTCATATGTGTACCTGACGGTGTTGCCTAAAGGGTTGATGACAGAAGTGAGCTGGCCCGCGGCGTTATAGGTGAAGGTGGTTTGATTGCTGAGTGGGTCCGTCACGCCCGTGAGGCTCCCCCTGGCATCGTATGTGAAAGAAGTGGTATGCCCGAGCGGGTCTTTCACACTCGCCACCTGATTAAACGTCGGCTCATAAGTAAACGTCGTCATCGCCGCTTCCGTCGTCCCCGGCAGACGGTTAATGCTGGTGACGTTACCCAACGAGTCATACGCATAAGTTGTCTTACGACTTAAAGCGTCCGTCACGCTCAGCAAGAAGTTCGTGGCTGCTTGCCGCTCATATGTGACAATCTGTTGCTCGGGCTTACCCAGGGCGCGCGTCTCCTTGACACTGTAGCCGCTGGTGTTGAAATTCAGCCGCCGGACGTTGCCCCGAGGGTCGGTGATGTCTGTCTGTGTGACCTTGCCACCGGCGTCCAACGTGTAAGCAAACGCGTAGGTAGCATTGTCCGCCTGGGTCTGCTTGATGACCCTGCCGTTGGCGTCATACTCATTGGTCAGATAAGTCAGGCCGCGGGCGTCCTTGATCGTGAGCATGCGGTTAGAAGCGTCGTAGGTGTACTCGGTGACTCCGCTCTTGGGGTCCGTCACCTTCGCCAGCCGGCCCACGTCGTCGTAGGCGTAGCTGACCGTCCGCCCGACGTTGTCCTTAGCCTGCGAAATTCGGTTGCTCGTGTCGTAGGTGAATTCTATCCACCGACCGTTCGGCGAGGTTATCCTGGTCAGATTTCTACTGCTGTCGCGGGTCAAGGTGAGAGCGTTACCGTAGCGGTCACGCATGCTCAGGAGGGCCGCCTGCCTGGGGATAGTCACGTTCTCGGCGTCAGGGAACCTGTACACGGTCCCGTTTTTAAGTGTCAAGTCCCACGCGCCATTGACATACTTGATTTGGGCTTTGTAGAACTCCGACGGAGTGTCCGTGTGCTCGTAAACGGCGTCGCCGAAACTCGTGCCCGCTGAGATGCGGTTGAAATGAACCCGCCCCCCGTTGGGCAGGATCAGGTCCGTATAAGTGTAGGGGTGAGTATCGCCCACGATAAAGATGTCGTAGGGGTGGGTCGTACCGATGCCAAAGGGGCGCGAGACTGTATCTCGCGGGCGGTAAGTCCGTGCGAGAGAGATAGGCATGGTGTCCGGCAAGAAGAGGTCCGTCTTGCCATAGACGAAGAGCCCCGTGCTTAAATCAACCGGGTCGCCGCCCGCAGCGTTAGTATTCCCCGGCCGAGGCCCTTCCGGTGGGGCGATGACGGGGTTGGCGACCATGACTCCGGTAAATTCATAAATCACCACTCCGGCGTCGGGAATGATCTGCTTGCCGCTCGGGCTGACGGTCCCCTGGCCGTAGACGTACCAGCCCTTCTCTTCCGGGTCGTAGTTCCAGAAGTCGATCCGCGCGCCTGGGGGTTCGGTCGTAAAGTTTGGGTAAATGAGTCTGGCCCTGGGGGGGATGACCTGGGCCCCGCCCGGTTGAATGGTGAAGAAGACGGGCACCTTCAAATCGGGGAGCGGAAACGGCGCGCGGTCAGTCGGCACGGGCGTGATGGTGAGCTGCGAGACCATCTGCCCGTCCATGTCCCTAATCACCGTCCCGGCCGGCAGGTGTAGTTCGAGGCCGGGTATCGTCGGGTTAGTGATGACCACATCGGTCCTGGTCGGCGAAGGGATGACGGAGGCGTGCGCCATGTCGAGCTTGGGCATCCAGATGACGTAATTAAGGGCCGTCGTCTTGCCCGTCTCTAAGTCAACCCCGACCTTGAAGAGGCCATACGCGGCGCGAGGTCTGCTCGCCGTGCGTCCGTCTATTCTGAGAACCTGATGGCCCGACGCGAGGCCCGTCAGCAAGAACCTCCCCGTCCGATCCGTGACGGCCGCCCTCTCGCCTATGCGCATCGTCACGCCTGCGAGCGGCAGGCCGCTGAGCGTGAGCGTCTGCCCGGCCAGCGCGGTGACGCCCTCCTCGGCCCGCAAGGGCGGGAGCTTCTGCCACTGTGACTCCGGGCGGTTGCACCGCCAATCGCCTTTCAAGTTCTTCAGCTCGGGCGTCCACCGCTCGTCGTCCACGACCGTCCCCGGTTCGGGCTGATCCGCCGTGGTGAACGTGACGACGCGGTTTGCGAGCCCCTGGTTACTGGCGTCCACACACCCGGCTATTGACAAGGTGTACGTTGTGCCTGCGAGCAACGGTTCTTTAGTCGTGACGAAGGCGAGCATCCCCCCTTCGGCCGGGACGACCTTTGCGTCCACGATTCCCTGCGGCCCGGTCAGCGTAATCGTCTCGGCGTTGACCGTTTTCACGAGCAATGGCCTGGAGAAGCGCAGCGCGACACGCGTGTCCGTCGGAGCACCGCTTGAGCCGTCTGCGGGCAAGGATGCCGCGAGGTACGGCCCCGCGCCGTACTCCGAGCCGAGAACCTTCATCCCCCAGGCGAAGCTCTGCCCTTCGGGGTCATAACGCTCGTCGTCATAGACCTCGGCCTCACTGGCGCTCGGGCCTCCCTCCAGAAGCACACTCCCGTCAGGCAGCAGTGTAGCGACGTGTTTGCGTCGAGCGGCCTGCGACTGGGCACGCACGGACACGGCCTTCATCTTGTCGGGGTCTAACAACACCACCGCTCGCAGCTTCAAACCCGTGGCGGATTCGCCGCCGACGATGAAGACCCGGCCGTCGGTCAGCAGAGTGGCCGTGTGGTAGGCGCGCGGCGCGAGGCCGGCGACAGGAGGCAGGCGCTTAAAGCTTCCCGCTTCAGGATTGAAGACCTCAAGGCTATCTGTGATTCGGCCGCCCGCAATGATGCCCCCGAAGATGAGGACCGTGCCGTTCGGCAGCATCGTCGCAGAGTGCCAGGCGCGGGCGGTGTTTAGTGTGCCCGGCACAGTGGCCGTCGCGCCCGTGGCCGGGTCTTTAATCTCCGCCCGCGACAAAGGGCCGTCCGCGCCTTCCCCGCCCACCATCAACCAGCGCCCGTCCGCGAGCAGCGTGGCCGTCTGTCCCTTCAGGACGCTCGGTGCCTGGGGTCTAAAAATTTCGGCCGCGCTCCTGCCCTTGACGCCCGAGGCCGAGATGCTTGTGCTCTTATCGCTCGACGCAGACGTGAGCAGGAGGCTGCTCGTGAGTGTCAGATATGCGATGAGGCTGAAGCTGATAGTGAAGCGCGGTTTCATCATGTCTCTCCAAATCCGTTATCGTCTCTTCAACGCTTCGTCAAGCCTTACTTTTCTTCAGGCATCAGGACGGCGTCGATGGCATGAATGACGCCGTTTGAAGCGGGGATGTCGGCTTGCAGCACCCGCGCGCCGCCGACCTTGAGGCCGCCGGAAGTCTCAATCTTCAGTTTCGTTCGCTTCGCCGTTTTGGCCTCCCCCAGCCCGGCCATGTCTGCGGCCATGACCTTACTCGGGAGAAGATGGTGGAGCAGCAGCGCCCTCAGCTTCGCCTGATTTTCCGGCTTGAGCAGGTCGTCGAGCGTGCCCGGCGGCAGTTTAGCGAAGGCGTCGTCCGTCGGCGCGAAGAGCGTGAAAGGCCCAGCGCCTTTGAGCGTGTCTATCAACCCGGCGGCCTCGACCGCTTTGATTAAAGTGGTGAAGTTGCCGGCGTTTTTGACCGTGAAGAAGATGGTCTCGGGCGGGCGCTCCTGAACGGCACCCGCCGCCGCGCGCTTAA
Source organism: Pyrinomonadaceae bacterium (assembly GCA_036403435.1). GTDB lineage: Bacteria > Acidobacteriota > Blastocatellia > Pyrinomonadales > Pyrinomonadaceae > QHXM01. Next base: position 1,037 of record DASWQY010000130.1, on the reverse strand, counting down.
CATTGCCCCGCGTGCCGGCATGGGCAGCCACGGCGAAGGTCAGCAGCATGAGGGCCGCGACCTGAACTGCGGAGGCGTAAAGGCTGGTTCTTCCTGTACTCATTGCTGAACTATCTCCTTCTCAGTCCTGCCCCCCTCACTCGGAGAGCTGATAAGTGAAAGCAGCGCCCTGACCTTTCCCTATTCGCAGGGGCCGGAGGGCAACTTCCCTTCAGTGTTTGACCGCCTTGACGACGATGCTGCCCGTGTTGGTTCCCGTCGGATTTATCATGATCGTGTAAGTCCCGGAGAGCGGCAGCGTCAGCGTGTCGATGAACCCGTTCTGCGACTGGTAGGCGTTGGCGGCGGCCAACTGCGTGCCGTCCGGCCCGTGGAGCGTCACGTAGGTTGAGTCTGGAATCGTCACCGAAGTCAGATTAAAGCTGAGCTTCATGCCGGCCGTGCCGCTGAAAGTCAATCTGGCGTCCTGTCCGGGAGTGGGGATGTTCACAGTCACCGCGGCCCCGCCCGGTGTAATCGTCCCCGTCACATCCGGCGTATTGTAGAGAGTCACGGCCGCGCTGCCCACGTTGGCATTTTGCGGGTCCACGCGCACGATGTAAGTGCCCGTCAGCGGCAGCGTCATAGTGTCTATAAAGTTACTGCCGCCCTGGGACACACTCACGATGGTTAACTGCGTTCCGTCCGGGCGGTAGATAGCCAGGTAGCTGTAATCCGGGATGGAGATCGAGGAGGCAACGAGGCTCACCTTCTGACCAGCCGTGCCCTGGAAACTGAACCTTGCGTTCTGCCCAGGGACGCTCGTCACCGCCTGCGCCTGCACTCCTGATGTAAGCACCTGCCCGACATCGGCCGGCACGTCGTAGAGCGTCAAGGTCGCCGCTCCCGTCAACACATCCGACGGGTCAATGACGATTGCGTAGGTGCCTGTGGCCGGCAGCGTCTGCGTATCCATGAAGCCGCCATTGGTGCCCACTGAGAGATAGGAGAGTTGTGTCCCGTCCGGCTTATTGAGCGTGACGTTGGTGCCGGAGATG
>DASWQY010000129.1:0-2913 GCA_036403435.1 Pyrinomonadaceae bacterium | reverse complement strand
CGGAGCAGAAGCGCAAGGTCACGAACTGGCGCGATTACGACGAGAGCCTGCGCCGGCGTGGCAGCTTGACGGTCTGGTTTTCGGACGAGGCGGTCGAGGCGTGGGAGGCCGAGCGGCGCACGAGCCGGGGCGGGCAGCCCGAGTATTCCGACCTGGCGATCCTGACGGCGCTGACGTTCAAGGCCGTGTTCCGGCTGGCGTACCGGCAGACCGAAGGGCTGATCGGCTCCGTCATCGGCCTACTCGGGCTCGACCTCGCCGTGCCGGACCACACCACCCTGTGCCGCCGGGCCGAGACGCTGGAGGTGCCGCGGCCGAAGCCGCGCGGCGACGGTGCGGGTGGCGGCGCTGGCCGCGATACCGGCCCCATGCACCTGCTGGTCGACAGCACGGGGCTGAAGCTCTACGGCGCGGGCGAGTGGCTGGTCGAGAAGCACGGCACCAAGAGGCGCCGGTCTTGGAGGAAGCTCCATCTCGGCGTGGACGCCGAGACCGGCCGGATCGTGGCCGCCACCCTGACCGACCGCGACGAAGACGACGCCTCCCAGGTCGGCCCCTTGCTGGACCAAGTCGAGGACCCGGTCGCCTCCGTCACGGCGGACGGCGCGTACGACCAAGAGAGCGTTTACGCCGACGTGGCCGAGCGCCACCCGGACGCGGACGTCGTCGTTCCGCCGCGCTCGACCGCCGTGCCCAGCGCCACGGCCGAGACCGCGCCGACGCAGCGGGACTGCCACCTGCAACTCATCGCCGAGAAGGGCAGGATGGGCTGGCAGAAGGCCTCGGGCTACAACGCGCGCGCCCGGGCCGAGGCCACCATCGGCCGGTTCAAGCGCGTGATCGGGGACGGGCTGCGCTCGCACACCGATGAGCGTCGGGCCACCGAGATGGACGTGGCGGTCCATGTCCTCAACCGCATGCTGGAACTCGGACGCCCGAACTATGTCCGCATCGCCTAACCTGGATGGGGCTGGGGTCAATGCGCCCGCTCCCCTGATCCGTGCAACACAGTCGCGCGTGCCGCAGCCAATGGGCCGACAGGTCGGAGCCAAGCCCGGCCCGCTCGTCCGCAGCCTTCACCATCCGCTACGCCGTGCTTGGGTCGAGCGCGCCAGCCGAGGCTCGCCGGGCGCGCTGCTGGCAGCCGGATGAACCGGCGGCTCCACTTCCTTTTGCCGTTGGGCGGGAGAAAATACGCGCCCTCGGCGAGTTCATACACAAAGCGGGAATACCGGCGGTTGGGCTTATCGAAAGAGACCGGCACAAGGGAAAGCGGCTCCAAGAGGCCGCGCTCCACCAACGTCCGAACAGCACGCGAGAAAGCGGCTTGCGAGCGAGGTTCAGAGAGCCCCTTCCGGCTCGTCATCTCCTCTGCGACGCGCCGCATGTCGTGAATGCCGGGCCCCAAGATGAAGAGCGGCTCGCCCAGCCCTCCGATGTGGTCATCCCCGCGACGCGTGTGCAGGTAATCAAGGACAGCTACCTGCACGCGACCCAAGCCCCGGCTCACGGCGCAGTCTCCTGTCCGAACCCATCTTAGGATACTTTAGCGGTTTAGAGCTCCAGATGGGTAGGCGGGAGTGTGCGATGACCACCTTTGATGATCGCGAGCAAGCGTTCGAGCGGATGTTCGTGCATGACGAGGATATGCGCTTCAGGGCGCTGGCCCGGCGCAACAAGGGCCTTGGCCAATGGGCAGCCGAGCAGCTCGGGTTGAGCGACCAGGAAGCCTCCGCCTACGTGGAGGAGATCAGGAAAAGCACCGTGGTCGCCCAAGGCGACGAGCAAATTGTCCGCAAGCTCCGCCAGGACTTCGAAAGCGCTGGCGTCTCCGTGTCTGAAGGCGAGATCCAGGAGAGGATGAACGAACTGCTAGCCAAGGCCATTACGCAGATCAAATCAGGCACGGCATAAGCCTTGCGCTCTCAACAACGTCTGCCCTCAGCCCGAGGGCCCGTCTACCTGAAAAGTGGCGGAAGAGGGCATTCTCAAGGACTGCAATGGTTGTCCGGTCCATCCGCTTCGCGGTCGCGCTCGTTGCCGCTTGGATCGCGCTCGGCGCCGTCGAACCCGTGCCTGCGCGCGAGCCTGCCGCTCGCCACCAGGCAGCCTCGGCATTTCGCTTTGCGCCGTCGCGGCCCGGTGTCCGGGAGACGTACATCGTCTCGTTTGGTCTCTTTGGTGGCCAGAACGTGTTCGAGAGCGAGGCGCGGGGCGCAGCCGCTATCCTGAGCCAGCGCTTGGCCAACGCGCAATCAGCGGTGCGCTTCAACACCAAGCAGGGCGGGACAGCGACGCCGCTTGCGCTCGCCACGGTGCTCAAGGCCGCCGGGCGGGCCATGGATCCCGCTAAGGATGTGCTCGTGGTGGCGCTGACCTCACACGGCAGTCCAGAGGGGATCTCCGTTGTGGCTGGGCGGCGAGAGGGCATTCTCTCCCCAAGGGTGCTGAAGAAAATGCTCGATGGAAGCGGCGCAACGTACCGTGTTGTGATCGTCTCGGCCTGCTACTCGGGCGTGTTCACCCGTGCGCTTGCCGATCCACGCACGCTGGTCATCACCGCCGCGTCTGCGGATCGTCCCTCGTTCGGCTGCCAGGGTGGCGCAACCTGGACCTACTTCGGGAACGCCTTCTACAATCAGGCCCTGAGGCGGCAGGGGAACCTCGATGCAGCTTTTGTGGAAGCCAAGCGTCTCGTGACAGAACGCGAGCGACAGGAGGGTTTTATGCCGTCGAACCCTCAGATCGCGGGTGGTGCAGAGGTGCTGGCGCTCTTGGCCCGGCGCTGACGATCAACGCTGTGCAACGACGACGTGTACCGCCCGGGGTTTTCTGAACACAAGATACTGCTATGCGGCCGCCCTTATTGGGGCGAGTGCGGCGAACCATTCGCGCCTGGTCTGAGCAGGGCTG
>DASWQY010000128.1:0-1628 GCA_036403435.1 Pyrinomonadaceae bacterium | reverse complement strand
GGGCGCCGTCCTCGGCGGCAAGCTCGGCGACCGCTACCACCGCAAGGTCGACCGCGCCGGCTTCGACATCTAGTACTACAGCCGCACTTGTAGTCGCTGTTCGTGGGTGACGTAGTGGCAGCGTCGGGCGCGGGCCTGGTGTCTGCGCCGCCAGTGTGACCAGTGCAGGATCTGCTCGGGATGCTGGTCAGTGGCCCAGACCAGGCAGGTGATGAGGTGACGGATCTCCGGAATGGAGAGTTCGGTCAGCTCGCCGTGCAGGTCCGGGCCCGCGCTTTTGGGTCGTGAGTGGTGGCGCGGGTGAGGGTCAGGTAGGCGTGCGCGAGCATCGCCAGGGTGATGTGCCGGTACCAGGCGGCGTAGCGGCGGACCTGGTAGTGGTCCAGGCCGACCTCGCCCTTGGCGGTCTGGAAGGACTCCTCGATCGCCCACCGGCGGCCGGCGACCGCGACGAGGTCGCCCAGCGGTGTGCCCGGCGGGCAGAAGCACAGGTAGTGGGCCAGTTCGCCGTCGGTGAGGCGGCGCCGAACCAGCAGCCAATATCGGTCGGGCTCGGAGAACGGGCGGATCGGCACCCGGACCCAGTCATAGACGCGCGGCCCTTTGGCGCCGTTGCCGGCCGACAGGCGGGTCCAGACGTCCTGGGCAAGGGCGGCCGAGAGCGCGTCGACCCGGGTCTGGGCGATCCGGCCCTCGAGCGTGGCGATCGTGTACTGGTTGACCGGCACGGCCAGCACGTAGGGCATGCCGCGTTCCTCCAGCGCCAGGCGCAGGCCGGCGTTCTGCCCGTAGATCTCATCGGCGGTGACCCAGCCGGCCGGCACCCCGGCGTCCAGGGCGCGGGTCAGCATCGTCAGGGCCAGTTCCGGCTTCGTGCGGAACTCCGCGTCCGCGCCGATACCGGCCTCAGCGCAGCGGCCCCGGTCCTCGATCCAGGCGCGCGGCAGATACAGCTCCCGGTCCAAGAACGTGCGCCCGGCCGGGGTGGCGTAGGCCAGGAAGACCCCGACCTGGCAGTTCTCGATCCGCCCCGCGGTGCCGGAGTACTGCCGGGCCACCCCGGCGGACTTGGTGCCCTTCTTCAGGAATCCGGTCTCGTCGACCACCAACACCGCGCGCTCGTCGCCGAGGTGCTCCACGACGTAGCTGCGCAGGTCATCGCGCACGGCGTCGGGGTCCCAGTCGGCGTGGTTGAGCAGTCGCTGCATCGCATCCGGCGTGGCATCCCCGGCCTGCTCGGCCAGCGTCCAGCCGTTCTTGCGCTCCGCCGCCGACAACAGGCCCCGCAGATAGACCCCGGCCCGGGCCCGCGGCTCCGCACGGGCGAACCGCGGCCCAATCCGCGCCAGCACCTCGTCCAAGCCCACGGCCCAGTCCACGACCTCGGCCACGGTGACATCCTCGGCCATCCGACGACCGTGATGCCCCCTCCGCGCCCAGCCGGGCAGCCACGCCGCAGCCGCGGCGAGACAAGTGCGGCTGTAGTACTAGACCCCGTGCGTCTGCAGCCACAGTTCGAGCAGGCCCAGCTGCCAGAGCTTGTTCCCCTTGAGCGGCGTCAGTTCGCCGTTGGGATCGGCGATCTGTTCGCGCACGTACTCGGGGCGGAACAGTCCCCGCTCCCGCGC
>DASWQY010000127.1:0-2876 GCA_036403435.1 Pyrinomonadaceae bacterium | reverse complement strand
GGCAGGCATCTCAGCCACTCGGTTCATCGGGAATTGCTGGACGTGAGGGGCATCAAGCCGGGCGGCCAGATCAGCATTCTCGGCCTTCTCGGCTCGCGCCTTGGCCTTCTCCCGCTTACCGCCCCATCCGACTAGTGACCTTTGCGGGTCAAGATCAAAGAGGGCAACAGTCTCGCCAGCCTCCATCGCCGCAACCGCGAGTGAGGTCGCGAGGGTCGTCTTCCCGGTGCCCCCCTTCTGTGTAACGAGCGTGAGCGTTCGCATGAGCGCACCATGGCCGGAGTTGTGCTGTAGCGCCACGGCATAACAGCTCAGCGGTGTTAAGATGCCGTTACGTTGTGGCGTTCTAGCACTACAGTTGTGATTTTTCCCGCTTTTGGCCATTTGCGTCACCATGGTTCAGAGATCATGGATGACGGGCGGTTCGGTTGAGGCGACGCTGGAGCTGTGGGCGGCGTCGTTGCGCACCGTCAAGGAGCGGATCAGGCCCTTGTTCCGGCAGGACCGCACGGCCGCCGCGGCCGGGCTGTTTCTCGACGCCCTGCTCGGGCCGGAGCGGCGCAAGACCGGATGGATGCGAGCGGAAGCCGCCGGGGATCCGGGTCCCTGGCGCCAGCAGGCGCTCCTCGATCGAAGCCGGTGGGATGCCGATGCGTTGCGCGATCTCGTGCGCGACGATGTGGTCGAGACCCTGGCCGATCCGGATGCGGTGCTGGTCATTGACGAGACGGGCTTCCTGAAGCAGGGCCAGGCCTCGTGCGGGGTCGGGCGCCAGTACACGGGCTCCGCTGGTAAGATCACCAATTGCCAGATCGGGGTGTTCGCGGCCTATGTGTCCCGGCACGGACATGCCTTCATCGACCGCGCCCTCTACTTGCCAAAGGCCTGGACCGGCGACCCGGCCCGCATGGCGGGCGCTCATGTCCCGCCCGGAACCACCTTCGCCACCAAGCCTCGGCTTGCGCTGGAGATGATCGAGCGGGCGCTTGCGGCCGGCGTACCGTTCCGTTGGGTAGCCGCGGACACCGTGTATGGGTGTGGCGAGGTCGAGATCAGGCTGAGACGGGCTGGCAAGGGCTATGTGCTGGGCGCGAATGCCACGGATGGGTTCACCTCCTGGGGCGACAAGCCGCCCGTTGCCGGCACCGCCGAGGCGATCGCCGCAGGGCTCGAGGAGAGCGCCTGGCAACGCCTCTCCGCGGGGGACGGTACGAAAGGCGAGCGGCTGTACGACTGGGCGTATTGCGAGCTGGCCGACCTCGATGCCGGCGAGTACGCCGAAGGGGAGACCGGTCTGTGGACGCGCGGGCTTCTGATCCGGCGCAGCATCGCGGATGGCCAGCTCGCGTTCTTCTCGACCTGGTGCCCAGCCGGAACTGGGATCGAAAGTCTGGTGACGGTTGAGGGGCATCGCTGGGCGATCGAGGATGCGTTCGAGACGGCGAAGACCGAGCTTGGGCTCGATCACAACGAGACGCGGTCCTGGCATGGCTGGCATCGGCACGTCTCGCTGGCGATGCTGGCTTTTGCCATGATGGCCGTGGTGCGCCATCACGCGAACCAGCTCCCGCCTCCCAAAAAAACGAAGGGCAGGGTTGGCCGGGCCGCGCGCTGATCCGCTGGTCTGTGCAGGAGATCCGGCGCGTGGCGATGCGCTTGGCCCAACGCCGCATCCACCCGGCCCACGTGATCGCCTGGTCGTTATGGCGCCGCGCCCATCAGGCCGCCGCCCGAAACGCTCACCTAAAACGACAACTGTAATGCTAGGATACATTCCTGACAGCATGTCTGCAGCCGCCATCCGCGGCGATGTCATGACTCGCGTTAGGAGGGTCGTTGAGAGAGGAGACGTGGCGTGGCCAGAGGAGAGACATTACGAGCTTACACGCGCGGCTTACGAGCGCCTCAAAGCTAAAAACGCTGCGTAACCGCGCAATAAGCAGGGTGCCCGAGGGTGACCTTCCAGCGAGGGACAATCAGAAGCCGGGGAAATCTTTCTCTTGCCCTATTCCTTCGCCCCGATCAGGCAGAGCAACATTCGGTGCAGTTTGAAGACGGCTCACCGGGCTACTCTCCTCTCGAACCCGCGCCAGACAACTGCTGTTCAACAGGAGCCCATCATGAAAGCTGTCAGGATCAATGCTTCAGCCGGGCTGGATGGCTTAGACCTTGTCGACCTGCCCGATCCTGGCGCGCCCAGTCCCGGCGAGATCCGGGTGCGCGTTCACGCCAGCTCCCTCAACTACCACGATTACGGAGTCGCCCGATCAGGCGACCCAAAGTTCCAGGGCCGCATCCCTCTGTCAGACGGCTCAGGCGTGGTCGAGGCTGTGGGCGAAGGTGTCACCGAGTTCCGGGTCGGCGACTCTGTCGTGTCGTGCTTCTTTCCCCTCTGGCTCGACGGTCCGGCGACAACCGGAGACTTCTCGACTGTTCCCGGCGATGGCGTTGACGGCTACGCCCGCGAAGTCGTGGTGCGACCGGCGACTTGGTTCACGCGCGCGCCACACGGCTTCAGCCACGCGCAAGCCGCGACCCTGACCACCGCCGGGCTCACCGCCTGGCGCGCCCTCGTCGCGGATGCTGGTCTCAAAGCGGGGGATAGCATCCTAGTGCTCGGCACCGGCGGGGTGTCGATCTTCGCCCTGCAGATTGCCAAAGCCATGGGCGCAACCGTGATCGCGACCTCCTCCTCGGATGAAAAGCTCGACCGTGCCCGCGCGCTCGGAGCGGACCACACCATCAACTACAAAGCCGAGCCGAACTGGGGCGAGGTCGTGCGGCAACTGACGGACGGGCGCGGGGTCGACCACGTGGTCGAGGTCGGCGGGCCTGGCACGCTGCCGCAATCCATCACGGCGGTCCGGAACGGCGGG
>DASWQY010000126.1:0-1757 GCA_036403435.1 Pyrinomonadaceae bacterium | reverse complement strand
TGCTTGCGGATCGCGTGCTTCTGGTGACGCGATAGCCAGCGTCATGCTGCCTAAAACCACGGCAGGGTTAATCTTTACACCTCCGTTTTCGGGTTCACGTGCTTCTGGTGACGGCTGTGGATGGAATCGGTTATCCCTACTGCTCCATCAAGCCGATAGGGGTAGAGGCTCAGGGGTCCGGATCGGCGGCGGCGGTGTGGCGTGGCAATACGGACATCGCGGCAGACGGCGGGCGAGGCCTACGGTCAGGCGTCGCCGCATGGTGGGGATGGAGGCGGGCGCGTGGCGTTCCGGTCGCAGCGGCGGACGGGTGGAATCCGCAACCACCGGAAAGGTGTATGTCGTGGCCCGACCTCCGGCGGGCCCCAGGGTCTGGCAACGCCGCATGATGAGGAAGCCATAGGCGGCGAAGGTGAGCGTGACGTGGTGGTGGAAGCCGCGCCAGCCCCGGCCCTCATAGCCGCCGAGGCCAACTTCCTGCTTCAGGTCGCGGTAGCCCTGCTCCACCCACCACCGCGCCTTGGCCGGGGCGACCACGGCGGTGAGCGGCGTGCGGGGCGGCAGCGTCACCAACCAGTAGCCCACCGGAGCGCGCTCGCCCACTGGCCATTCCACCAGCAGGGTCTGGTCGCCCGGCGCGCCGTCCGGGCCGACGCGCACCCGGATCATGGCGAACCGCCCGCTCAGCTCCGGCCCACTTCCCTCGCGCCAAGTCACCCAGCGCCAGGCCGAGCGCGGCAGGCGCGCCGCCAACGTCCGCACCGTCACCGCCGCCTCGCCACGCCAGGGGCGGGCACGGCGCCGGTCCTGCGACGGCCGAACCTCCTGGGTGGAGCGCACCGCCACGGCGTACTCCAGCCCCAACGCCGAGACGCCCTGCCGGAACGTGGCGGAGGAACCGTAGACCTCGTCGGCGAGCACCACCCCGGGCGGCACGCCCGCGGCGTGGGCGGCACGGATCTGGTCGAGCGCGAGGGACGGCTTGGTCTGGAAGTCGACGTCGAGCGGGATCCCGGCCTTGGCGCGGCGCTCGTCGTTGGCGATCCAGTCTTCGGGCAGGTAGAGCCGGGCGGCGATGGGCAGTCCGGCGACGTCGGTGGCCACCGACAGGCTGACCATCACTTGGCAGTTCTCCACCTTGCCCAACTCGCCACAGTACTGGCGCGCCACGCCCACCGAGTGCATCCCCTTCTTGGCCATGGAGGTCTCGTCGGTGATCCAGAAGCGCACCGGCCCGTGCGCCTCGATCGCGGGCAGCACCGCTTCACGCATCGCCGTCAGCACGGCCGTGTCGCTCCACGGGCCCTCCGACACGAAGTTCAACAGGGTTTTGTGCTTGGTGCGAGCGGTGGCGGGGGCAAGCCGCGCGGCCATCGGCTCCACGCTCTTGCGTCCGTCGGGCAGCAGAAGGCCCGTGCAGTAGTCGCGCAGGGGCTGGTGACGGCTTTGGTGCTGCATCGCGGCGGCGAGACGATCAAGGTAGGCGGCGAAGGCCGCGTCGTCCGTGGTCGGCTGAAAAGGGGCGCTCATCCCTGGAAAATGGCCCGCCGGTCACCCCGATGCCGCACCAACCGTCGGGAAAATCCGGGCTACGCTACCTCTATCGGAAAAGCAGAGCAGTAGGACTAGGGAGGAAGTGACGCGATCGTAGGCGTCCACGGCGCCGGCCGCTGTGGCGGACTTCACAGGTCAGATGCCGTCCGAACGATCCAACGCTCCCAAACGGCAGCGACGTGATCCCTGCTCGCAATCACGCC
>DASWQY010000125.1:0-1752 GCA_036403435.1 Pyrinomonadaceae bacterium | reverse complement strand
GCACGCGGTTGCCATTGGCCAGCGTTATGATCCGATGCGGCGAACTGAAATCGGCAGGATAGCAAACGACCGGTGGGCGACCGTCCCAGTTGGTATCGCCGTCGGCGGGCCAGACTTTCCGCCCGATGCCGATCACGCCATAAGGGGAAAAGGCGACACACATCTGGTCGCCATGATCATCCGAGCTGTACGGCACCGAGTCGATGCCGACGACGATCAGCGCACCGGGAACTGCGGTATCAAGCCGGTACGCTGCCGCCATGACAGCCTGCCCGAAGTCAAGAGCTTCGAGTGCCGCCGCCAAGGGAATTGCATTTGAAACAGTTTGACAAGAGCATTTGAGCTTGCGTGTTGGCTTGCGATCGAGTCTACCCACGGCGTTTTGGATGCGGTGGGTGGAAGACGAGACATGGACGGGTTCATCGCCTGCTTTGAAGGGCTGGAAGATCCGCGCACCGGCAATGCCGGTCGGCATGATCTGCTGGAAATCCTGATGATTGCGCTGTGCACGGTGCTGTGTGGCGGGCAGAGCGCGGTGGACATGGCCGAGTTCGCCGAGAACAAGGAAGCGTTCCTGCGCGGTTTTCTGACCCTGGAGCATGGCCCGCCGAGCCACGACACGTTCAGCCGGGTCCTTCGCCTGCTCGATCCCGACCAGTTCCGCGCCTGCTTCCAGCGCTTCATGGCGCGGTTTGCCGAAGCCGCCCAGGGTGTCGTTGCTATCGACGGCAAGGTCCTGCGTCGCTCCTTCGACACGGCCAGCGGCAAATCGGCGTTGCATATGGTCACCGCCTGGGGCTGTGACCAGCGCCTCGTCCTGGCGCAGATCGCCACCGACGCGAAATCCAATGAAATCACCGCCGGCTGCTGGAGATGCTGTCGCTGAAGGGAACGATCGTGACCGTCGACGCCCTCAATTGTCAGCGCGACATCGCCCGGCGGATCGTCGATCAGGACGGCGACTACGTCCTGGCCCTCAAGGGCAACCAGGGGACACTTCATGCTGATGTCAGGCTGTTCCTCGACGATCCTGAAACCAAGCCGACGGGCACTCATACCACGGTCGATGGGGATCACGGCCGGATCGAGACCCGCACCTGCACGGTGTCAACCGACATCGGATGGCTGCAGGAGGTCCACGACTGGCCCGGCCTGAACGCCATCGGCAAGGTGATTCGAACCCGTGAGACCGGCGCCAAGGTGACTACCGAGACGGCCTACTACCTGCTCAGCACGCCGCTGTCGGCCGAGCGCTTCGGCCATGTCGCCCGCTCTCACTGGGCGGTCGAGAACTCCCTGCACTGGTGTCTCGACGTCATCATGAACGAGGACAATGCCCGCAATCGCCTCGACAACGGCCCCTACAACCTCGCCATCCTCCGCCACATGGCTCTCAATCTCATTCGCAAGGAGCCGTCAAAGGGCTCCCTGCGCGTCAAGATCAAGCGGGCGGGATGGAAGGACACATTCCTCGCCAAAGTCCTCGCTCAAATTTGAAATGCGATTGCCCTGCTTGAGCGTCGGAACCCGTCCGGTATGCGCGCGGCGTGACCGCGGTTCCTCGACCGAGCGGCCGGCGGAGGCGCGAGCACCTCCTCCGCTGTCGGTTCGTACCGGGAGATGGGGGTTTGGGCCTGTCGGGCGTGTGTCAACCATGTCAAAGCCTTACTCCGCAATGCCCGGTAAGGCAAGTGTGGCCCGGTCATCATCGCGCAAGTCGAACTGGAGAGACGCGAGACGCGCGTATAAACC
>DASWQY010000124.1:0-4382 GCA_036403435.1 Pyrinomonadaceae bacterium | reverse complement strand
GACCTACAACCGGGACTTGTACGAGGAGGGGCGCGTGGTGAGGCTGGCGGGTCATTACGCGAGGCTGCTGGAGAGCATCGCCGGGGGGGCGGACGAGAGGATCAGTCAGTTGCAGATGCTCACCGATGAGGAATTGCGACAACAGCAACAGCAAGAGCGGGAGAGCGAGGAGTCGGCGTACCGTCGATTCGTCGGCGTCAAGCCGAAACCCGTCAGCCTCTCGCCGCAGGCCCAGACACTTGAGGAGCACACCGGATGAAAGCGCCGTCGTCATCCCCCTTCGGCAAGTTCGGGGCCGCCAGGCCCAAGCCGCTCAGCGTCTCCGGCGCGTCGCTGGTGAAGATGTCGCCGTTGCGGGAAGATGAGGACTTGCCGCTCGTGATGGGGCCGGCGTGCGAGGGGGTGGATTTGAGCGGCTGGGCGCGGGGCCGGCGCGAAGAGATCGAGGCGGAGTTGCTGCGCCACGGGGCCATTCTGTTTCGCGGCTTCGGCGTGAAGAGTGTGGGAGGGTTCGAGCAAGTAGCGCGGGCGATCTCGCCGGACCTGCTCGATTACACGGAGCGGGCTGCGCCGCGTCTTGAAGTGGGAAATAATATCTTTACCTCGACGGAGTATCCCGCGGACCAGCACATCCCCTTACATCACGAGATGTCGTACTCTCATAACTGGCCGTCGAAGATTTGGTTCTTCTGCCTCCAGCCGGCGGCGCAGGGCGGGGCGACGCCGATAGCGAATGACCGGAAAATCTTCGCGCGGCTGGACCCGGCGATCAAGGAAACGTTTATGCGCAAGAAGGTGATGTATGTCCGCAACTACGGAGACGGGCTAGACCTCACGTGGCAGGATGTTTTTCAAACCGGCGAGAGGGCGAAGGTCGAACAGTACTGTCGTCAATCACACACGGAGTTCGAATGGAAGGACGAAAATCGGTTGCGGACGAGACAGGTACGCCAGGCCGTGGCGACTCACCCGAAAACAGGTGAGACGGTCTGGTTCAATCACGCTCACATGTTTCACCTCTCGAACTTGCGGCCGGAAGTGCGCGAGTCCCTCTTGTCAGAGTTTAAGGAGGAAGACCTCCCGCGCAACGCCTACTACGGCGACGGCTCTCGAATCGAGGCGTCCGTGCTGGATGAGATTCGCGGCGTCTATCAAGAGGCGGCGGTGATTTTCCCCTGGCAGGAAGGGGACGTTTTGATGTTGGACAATTTTTTAGCCTCGCACGGGCGTGAGCCCTTCGTCGGACCCAGACAAATTCTGGTGGCGATGGCGGAACTCTATACTAATAATGAAATCTGACTTTATAATGCTCACTCACAGACCCTGACGCATGTTCGCAAAAATCGAAGCAATCCGTTGAGCTTGCTTGCCCCTAGAGTCAGCTTATGATCTCTACTATCTCGCAAAGAGAGGAATAAGCGGTGAAACAGGAAGAACTCGAAGGCTACCGCCTCTCGCCACAGCAGCAGCGCCTCTGGCGACTCCGACAACACTCACGCGCCTTCCGCTCGCAGTGCGTCCTCATGGTCCGCGGGCCGCTGCGCACGGAAGCCCTGGAGGCCGCCCTCGGCCGCCTGGTCCAGCGCCACGAAATTCTACGCACGGCCTTCCGCCAACTGCCCGGCATGGAGTTGCCACTGCAAGTCATCACGGACGGCGGCCCAGTGCGGCTGCGCCACCTGGACCTGAGCGGATGTCCGGCGGCCGACCGGCAGCGGCGGGCGGAAGAGTATGTGCGCGAAGAGCGCGAGCGGCCGTTCGATTACGAGCGCGGTCAGGTGTTGCGCGCCGGGCTGGTGCGGCTGGCCGCCGCGGATCACCTGCTGGTCGTCAGCCTGCCGGCGCTGTGCGCCGACGTGCGCACGTTGCAGAACCTGACGCGGGAAGTGTGGCGGCAGTATGAGGCCGTGACAGCGGGCGGGGAAGATGCGGCGGCAGGGCTCTCTGAGGTGGTGCAGTACGTGCAGTATTCGGAGTGGCAGCACGAATTGCTGGCATCGGAGGAGGGGGCCGAGGGGCGGCAGTATTGGCGCGAGCAGGAGACGTGGCAGGAGGGTTTGGCCGCGCCGAGGCTGGCGCTGGAGGGTGACGGGCGTGTCGGAGAATCGGCGGAGTACGAGTTGGGGGAGGTGCGGCGAGAACTCGGGGCGGAAGTGCTGGGCCAGGTCGAGCGGGTGGCCGAGAGGCAGCAGAGCAGTGCGGAGGCCGTCCTGCTGGCCTGCTGGCAGAGTCTGCTCTGGCGAGTGGGCGGGGCGGAGGAATTTGCCGTGCGGGTCGCCTTCGACGGCAGGAAATACGAGGACTTATACGAGTCGTTCGGACTTTTTACGAAACACATCTCGACCCGGTCATCCTTTCTAAAAGATACCTCGCTCGATGACCTGCTTCGACGGGTAGACGAATCTTTCGGCAGCGCATACGAGTGGCAAGAGTATTATGCGCCAGGTCCAACCGACGGCCTCGGCGGCGGCGGCGACGTGGTCGGTTATGAGTACGCCTCGTGGGACGGCGACCAACACCACGGCCAGCTCTCCGTGGCCTGCGCGGAACTCTACAGTTGCACGGAGCGCCAGAAGCTGAAGCTGAGCTGCCTGCGCCAGGGCGCGGGCCTGCGCCTCCAGTTCTACTATGACCCGCAGACCTACGGGCGGGCGGGCGTCGAGCGCCTGGCCGAAGAGTACGTCACGCTCTTAGCGGGTGCCGTGGCAGAGCCCGAGCAGGCCGTGGGCCGGCTGGCGGTGGTCGGCGGGCACGAGCGACAGCAGTTACTGGTGGAGTGGAACGAGACTGGGAGGGAGTACCCCCGAGACAAGTGCATTCACCAGTTATTCGAGGAGCAAGTCGAAAGGACTCCCGAGGCCGTCGCCGTCCTTAGTGAAGATGAGCAGGCGACGTACCGCGAGTTGAACGAAAGAGCCAATCAGTTGGCCCATCATCTGCGCTCCGTGGGCGTCGGGCCGGAGGTCGTGGTCGGGGTATGCCTCGACAGGTCGGTGGAGATGGTAGCGGCCGTGCTTGGGGTGTTGAAGGCGGGCGGCGCTTACCTGCCATTAGACCCCGAGTACCCTGCCGAGCGGCTGCGCTTCATGCTCGAAGACGCCGGCGCGAGAGTGGTGCTGACGCAGGAGGCTTTGACCGGCCTCTGGGGTGGGAGCGGGGGCGCAGTTGCAGCAGAGAACCCGGCAGTCGAAGTCAGCGGCGGGAATCTGGCCTACGTCATCTACACATCTGGCTCGACCGGCAAGCCTAAGGGCGTGATGGTCGAGCACCGCTCGGGCGTCAACCTCTGGGCGGCGCTCAAGCGTGCTATCTATGAGGGGCTGGGCGAGCCGGGCCGCGTCAGCCTGAACGCGCCCCTGAGCTTCGACGCTTCGGTCAAGCAGCTGCTCCAACTGCTGAGCGGGCGCTGTGTGTGCCTCATACCCGAGGGGGCGCGGCGCGAGCCGGAGGCGCTGCTACGCCACCTGTCGGAGCATAGCGTGGAGGTCTTGGACACGACGCCGTCTCAACTGCGGCAGGTGCTGGCGGCGGACGCCAGGGGACGGCTGCCGGGGGTGGTGCTGGTTGGGGGCGAGGCGATCGACGAGGCACTGGCGGCGAGGATGAGGGAGTGCGGCGGGAGCCGGTTCTACAACGTCTACGGGCCGACTGAGTGCACGGTGGATGCCACCGTCGGCGCGGTGGGTGGGCGGGGCACAGAGGGCGGCACAGAGAGCAGCACAGAAGGCAGCACAGAGAGCAGAGCAGAGAGCGGCGGGGTGATTGGGAGGCCGATAGCGAACGTGCAGGTCTACGTGCTGGACGCTCACCAGCAGTTGGTGCCGGTCGGCGTCAGCGGAGAGATCTACATCGGGGGCGGGGGCTTGGCGAGAGGCTACCTGAACCGCCCGGAGTTGACGGCCGAGCGGTTCGTCCCTCATCCATATAGCAGAGATGAAGGTGCAAGACTGTACCGGACTGGTGACGTGGGGAGGTACAAAGCAAGTGGGGAGATTGAGTACCTGGGAAGAGTAGACGGGCAGGTGAAGGTCAGGGGCTACCGGATCGAGTTGGGAGAAATCGAGGCGGCGTTGAGCGGGCACGCGGGGGTGGAGCAGTCCGTGGTGGTCGCGCGCGAGGACGTGCCCGGCCAGAAGCGCCTGGTGGCTTACCTGGTAACGGAATCGAGTGACGCCGTCAACATCGGCGATGTTCGCCAGTTCTTGCGAGAGAAGCTGCCTGACTACATGGTGCCGTCGGCTTTCGTCATCCTCCCCGCGCTGCCGCTGACGCGCCGCGGCAAAGTAGACCGCGCGGCGCTGCCGCCGCCCGAGCAAGTGGAGTCCGGCGCGGACATAGTCGCCCCGCGCACCCCCGCCGAAGAGTTGTTGGCTAACCTCTAC
>DASWQY010000123.1:0-19463 GCA_036403435.1 Pyrinomonadaceae bacterium | reverse complement strand
CCGAGCGGAAGGTGGTGCTCAATGGGAAGACGTACCGGGCGCGGGTTTACGGGCGCAAGCTGGGGATGACGACGAAGCTCAACCTCCCGTTGCGCGGGGTGGTGATGGGCGACGTGATCGCGCTCGCCGAGAGCCCGGTCAAAATTTTAGACGCCGAGGGCAGTGATTCGTCCGCGGCCGCGCCCGGTCTCGAAGCGGTGGTGGGCGGCCGGGTCCGGCGCTTCGAGACGCGCGAGCAGTTGAACAAGTTCGAGGAGAAGTTGAAGAGGCTTGAGACCGCAATCGGCCCCGGCGTCGCGGCTCCGAGCGACGGCGTCACGGCCGCGTCTGCCTGGACCGAAGGCGCGAAGACGGTGCTCCTCATGAGGATTGATTTCTCGGACAGGCCCGGCGAGCCCGTCGAGACCTACACAGGCGTCAAGCTCACGCCTGAGCGCGCGCAAGCCCTGGTTGACACGGAGTGCAACAATTTTTACAGGAGCAACTCATACGGCAAGACTTCTCTGAAGGTCACGACCACGCCCGTGCTCCGCATGCCGCAGGCGGCCGGCTGGTACACCGCCAGCGGCAACTACCTTCAGTTGATGGCGGACGCGCGCGCCGCGGCCAGGGCGGCCGGCTTCGACACCGCCAATTTTAATTTCGACGTGGCCGCGTTCTCGGGCATAGACTTCGTCTGGGCCGGGCTGGGCTACGTCGGCGCGAAGGGCATCTGGCTCAACGGCTCCTTCGACCTCCACGCCGTGGCCCACGAACTGGGCCACAACTACGGGCTCAGTCACGCGAACCTCTGGATGGCGTACGACGGCAGCGTCACCGGCGCGGGCGAGAGCCTGGAGTACGGGAACACTTACGACACGATGGGCAGCGGCGACGATTCCGGCTCCAGCCACTTCAGCGCCTGGTCCAAGAATCTGCTCAACTGGCTGCCCGAGACGGACGTTCAGAACGTGACGGCCGACGGGACCTACCGCCTTCTGGCGCACGACTCCGCCGCCACCTCGGGCCGGCGCGCGCTCAAAATCCAGATAGATGCCTACACTTATTACTGGGTGGAATTCAGGCAGGCCATCACCGATAACAAGTGGCTTTCCGACGGGGCCGTCATCTACTGGGGCTACACGACGAACAGGGAGAGCAACCTGCTGGACATGACTCCCGGCTCGCCCGACAACGAGCGGGATGCGGCCCTCGGCGTCGGCAAGACGTTCACCGACTCCAGGAACGGAATCAGGATAACGACTCTCTCCAGGAGCGAGACCGCGCCCGCGACGTTGGAAGTGGCCGTCAGCTTCACCAACGGCTTCGTGCCGCTCGCCTTAAACTCGCTCACCTTGAATAAGACGGCCGTCGGAGGCGGCGGCACGGTCACGGGCACTGTGACCTTGACGGGGGCGGCCCCGGCTGGGGGAGCGGCGGTCACTCTGAGCGATAACCTTGCGGCGGCGACCGTCACGCCGAGCGTCACCGTGCCGGCCGGGGCCAGGAGCAAGACCTTCACGATTACGACCACTGCCGTCACGAGCAGCCAGAGCGGAGCGGTCACGGCGAGCTACGGCGGCGTCAGCAAGACCGTGCCGCTCACGGTCGAGCCGATTGCGCTTCTTTCCGTCAAGGTCAATCCGATTTCGGCCGCGGGGGGAGTCAACGTCACGGGGACGGCAGTGCTCAACGGCCCCGCGCCTGCCGGCGGTGCGGTGGTCGCCCTGAGCGATAACCTCGCGGCCACGACCGTGCCTGCGAGCGTGACTATCCCCGCGGGGGCGGCGAGCAAGACTTTCACGATCACGTCCGTCATCGTGAACTCGGCGCAGACGGGGACCGTGACGGCGAAACTCGGTGCCGTGACGAAGACGGCCGCGCTCACGATTCGCCCGCCCGTGCTCTCCTCGGTCAAGCTCTCGCCCGCCTCGGTCGCGGGCGGCAACGACGTGACTGGCACAGTTTCTCTGGACGGCCCGGCGCTCTCGACCGGAGCGGTCGTCACGCTCTCGGACAACCTGGCGGCGGCCACGACTCCCGCCGGCGTCACGATTCCCTCCGGCGCGAAGAGCGCGAATTTCACGATCAAGACTTCCGCCGTGAGTGTGAAAGAGACGGGCGCGGTGACGGCCAGCCGCGCCGGCGTCACGAGGACCGCGGCTTTGACCGTGAGACTCCCCGGCGTGCAGTCCGTGTCTGTCAACCCGAACCCGATTCCGGGAGGAGGCAGCGCCACCGGGGTCGTCGCGCTGGAGCGGATAGCGCCCGTGGACACCGTCGTCACGCTGAGCGACAATCTCGCGGCGACGACCCTGCCCGCCAGCGTCATCGTGTCGGCGGGTTTCTTCAGCCAGACCTTCACGATCACGACGACGCCCGTCCTGTCTAATCAGACGGGCACGCTGACGGCGGCGGCCAACGGCGTGACCCGCACGCTGAGCTTGAAGGTCAACGCCAACACTACCACCACCTCTCAACTGCTCCTGAACCCAGGCTTCGAGCTGGGGCGCGTCAACTGGGTCTCGAACGCCATCAACAAGGTGATTACCAACGGCGTCTCGCCGACGCACACGGGGGCGTGGGTCGCGTGGCTCGGCAGTTTCGGCGGGCTCGCCGGTACGGAATATTTGTACCAGGACGTGACGATCCCGGCCGACGCCGTCTCCGCGACGCTCACCTTCTACCTGATGCCGATCTCCGAAGAGACGACCACGACGCTCCAGAACGACACGCTGAAGGTTCAGGTCAGGAACACCGCCGGGACGGTCCTGGCGACGCCCGCCACCTTCTCGAACCTGGACCTGCCTCTCTTCGGTTACGGGCAGCAGACCGTCAACCTTTCGGCCTACAAAGGGCAGACCATCCGTCTCTACTTCCTGGACACCTCCAACGCCAGCCTCTTCACCTGGTTCTTCATAGACGACGTGACGCTCGACGTTGTCCGCTGACAATCCTTTCACGCAGTGCTCAAAGCGGGCGGGGGTAAACCACCCTTCCTGACCTGCGCGCGGGCGCGGGCTGAATGGCTCAAGACAAAATAGTTGGCGGGCCGGGAAGGGGACTTGCCCCCGCTGCCTTCGTGCGTTGCGTCTGCTATCATTGAGGTCATGGCAAGCACAAGGGGGATTCCCCTCTCGGTCCTGGACCTCGCGCCCGTCAAAGAGGGCGGGACGGTCGCGGAAACTTTTCACGAAACGCTCGACCTGGCCCGGCACGTCGAGTCGTGGGGCTACAGGCGCTTCTGGCTGGCCGAGCACCACAACATCGCCGGCATCGCCAGCTCGGCGACCGCCGTCCTCATCGGGCACGTCGCCGGTGGCACCAAGACCCTCCGCGTCGGCTCCGGCGGCGTGATGTTGCCGAACCACGCGCCGCTGGTCGTCGCCGAGCAGTTCGGCACGCTCGAAGCCCTCTACCCCGGCAGGATTGATTTAGGCATCGGTCGCGCGCCCGGCACAGACCGGCTCACGATGCGCGCGCTCCGCCGCACCCTCTCGAACGTTGACGAAGACTTCCCGCGCGAAGTGGCCGAGTTGCTCTCTTACTTCGAGCCCGCCCGGCCGGGCCAGGTGGTGCACGCCGTGCCGGGCGAGGGCTTGCGTGTGCCGGTCTGGTTGCTCGGTTCGAGTCTCTACAGCGCGCAGCTCGCGGCCGCGCTGGGGCTCCCCTTCGCCTTCGCCTCGCACTTCGCGCCGGACCTTCTGCTGGAAGCACTCAAAATTTACAGGGACGAATTCCGGCCGTCGGAGTCGCTCCCTGAGCCGTACGCCATGCCGTGCGTCAACGTCTTCGCGGCCGACGCGGAAGCGGAAGCCCGCCGCCTGTTCACCTCGGTCCAGCAGGCGTTTCTTAACCTGCGTCGCAACCGGCCGGGACTCCTGCCGCCGCCCGTTGATTCGATGGAAGGTCTGTGGTCCGACTTCGAGCGGGCGGGAGTCGCCCACGCGTTGCGCTACTCGTTCGTCGGCTCGGCCGAGACCGTGCGCCGCGGCCTCGAAGCCTTCATCGAGCTGACCGGCGCGGACGAGGTCATGGCCGCCTCACAAATCTTCGACCACCGCGCGCGCCTGCGCTCCTTCGAGCTTCTAGCCACTGACGCGCGGCCCGCCGTCTGAGAAGCAGAACACTGCCCGGTAATAGCGCGACTTGCCCTGACGCGGAGGTGTTTGGTAGAATCCGTGGTGCTTGAATAGGCAGGGTGAAAGCCTACGGGCTTTGGCCTCTTTCAAATTTTCGACAGCGAGCTCCGAAAGACCTTCGTCATGATGTTAACGCGAACTCGAACGACGTTTCGATTTTAACGCGAGCGACCCGCACCGAAAGAGCGGGCCGCGCCGGACGAGGGCGCTTCTGTCGGATCAGACCTGAGTTAGTTATTCCCAAAGCGGGACTGCAAAATTCGATTGACGCTTCCTTTCGTCCGCGAGGGCTTGTCGCTTCGCGCGCGGCGCGGGCAAGGGGACTGTGGGCGCGGGCTTTTTCTTAATCGCGGCCGCGTTCCCGGCCAGAGGTGAGAGACCTTCGGAGCTGAAGGGAGCAAGTTAAGATGAGTGAGATTAACGTCCAAACTAAAGAAGGGCAGCAGGCGCGCGTCCCCGCGGGCGCGACCGTCGCCGAGGCGCTCAAGCGACTCGACCGCGACCTGGCGAAGCAGGCACTTGCGGCCAAAGTTAATGGTCGTGAGGTTGATCTTGCCGCTCGGTTCGATGCGATAGACCTTCATGGCAGTCCCTTTATGGAGGAACTAGCTCGTGTTACCCGCGAGGACGATGAGCCTGTTTCCGTCCAGATTGAGCCCGTGCTCCCGCAGACGCTCGAAGGCTTGGACGTACTCCGCCACTCGACGGCGCACCTTTTGGCCGCGGCCGTGCTCGACCTCTTTCCCGGCACGAAGCTCGGCATCGGCCCGGCGCTTTTGGAAGACCCGCGCTACGGCTTCTTCTACGACGTGATCGCGCCGCGCCCCCTGACCGAAAGCGATTTGCCGGTCATCGAGAAGCGCATGCGCGACATCGCCAAGCGCAACCTCGCCTACCGCCGCGACGAGATTCCGAAGGCCGAGGCGCTGCGCATCTTCGACGAGCGCGACGAGCCGTTGAAGTGCGAGTTGATTGACGAGAAGGCCGGGGAGGTGGTGAGCGTTTACTACATTGACGGCTCTCCCTTCCTGGACTTCTGCCTGGGGCCGCACGTCCCGAACACGAACCGCCTGCGCGCCTTCAAGCTTTTGAGCCTCGCCGGCGCGTACTGGAAGGGTGACGCCGAGCGCCCGCAGATGCAGCGCATCTACGGCACGGCCTTCTTCTCTCAGGAAGAACTCGACGCCTGGCTCAAGCAGCGCGAGGAGGCGGAGAAGCGCGATCACCGGCGGCTGGGCCGCGAGCTGGACCTCTTCTCGATTCAGGAGCAGTACGGGCAGGGCCTGGTCTTCTGGCACCCGAAGGGCGCGATGGTGCGCAAGATGATGGAGGACTACCTCTACGAGGAATTGGCCCGGCGCAACTACAGTCTCGTCTATACGCCGCACATCGCGCGCCGCGAATTGTGGCAGACGAGCGGGCACGAGCAGAACTACGGCGACTCGATGTTTGCGCCGACCAAGCTCGAAGAGACCGAGTTCCGCTTGAAGCCCATGAACTGCCCGTTCCACATCGGCATCTATAAGTCGCAGCAACGCTCTTACAGAGATTTGCCGCAGCGTTACGGCGAGATGGGCACGGTCTATCGCGCCGAATTGTCCGGCACGCTGCACGGCCTAATGCGCGTGCGCGGCTTCACCGTTGACGACGCGCACCTCTTCTGCACGCCCGAGCAGATTGACCAGGAGATCGGCGACTGCGTTGACTTCGCCGTCCAGGTGCTCAGGACTTTCGGCTTCGACAAGGTGAAGTTCGAGCTGTCGGTCAAGGGGAGCGACACGAACAAGCAGTACTTCGGCGCGGAGGAAGATTGGGCCAGGGCCGAGGGGCAGTTGGCCGCCGCACTCGACGCGCGCGGCGTCGCCTACGAACGCATAGAGGGCGAGGCCGCCTTCTACGGGCCGAAGATTGACTTCAAGATCGAGGACGCCATCGGCCGCCTGTGGCAGCTCGGCACCGTGCAGTGGGACTTCAACCTGCCGGAACGCTTCGAGCTTGAGTACGTCGGCGAAGACAACAAGGCGCACCGGCCCGTGATGGTTCACCGCGCGCTCTTCGGCTCAATCGAGCGTTTCTTCGGCGTGCTGATCGAGCACTACGCGGGCGCTTTTCCCCTGTGGCTCGCGCCGGTGCAGGCCGTGGTGCTGCCGATCACGGACAGGGTCAACGACTACGCGCACGAGGTGGCGCGGGAGCTTCGCGCGGCGGGGCTGCGCGTCGAGACGAACGTGCGGGGCGAGAAGATCGGCGCGAAGATTCGAGACGCGCAGTTGCAGAAGATTCCTTTCATGCTCGTCGTCGGCGACCGTGAGCTGGAAGAGCGCAAGGTGGCCGTCCGCGAAAGGACCAGAGGCGACATCGGCGTGATGTCGCTCGAAGAATTCAAGGAGAAGGCGCGCGCCCTCATCGAGACGCGCGCAACTAGCAATCAGTAGTCAGTGGTCGGTGGTCGGTGGTCGGTTAAAAGAAAAATGCTTTCTGTCTTAACTGACCACTGACCACCGGCCACCGACCACTCACATTGGAGGTGCAGCAATAGCTACAGGCTTTCGAGGACGCGGGCAGCGCCCGGACAATCGCCGCGCTCCCGCCGTGCGGATTAACGAGAGGATTCGCGTCCCAGAGGTACGCGTCATCGGCGACGACGGCGAGCAGTTGGGCGTGATGGACACACGCGACGCCGTCCGCCGCGCGCGCGAGCAGGGGCTCGATTTGGTCGAAGTCGCGCCCAACGCCGAGCCGCCCGTCTGCCGGATCATTGACTACGGCAAGTTTCAGTACGAGGCCAAGAAGAAGGCGGGCGAGGCCAAGAAGAAGCAGGTCATCATCACCGTCAAAGAGGTCAAGTTCCGCCCCGGCACGGACGACCACGACTACGACTACCGCATGAAGCACGCGCGCGAGTGGTTGCAGGAGGGCGACAAGGTGAAGGCAACGATCTGGTTCCGCGGCCGCGAGATGACGCACCGCGAACTCGGCGCGCGCATTCTCGAAAGACTCGAACGCGACCTCGCCGACGTGGGCGAAGTCGAAGCGCGCCCTCGGATGGAGGGCAACCAGATGTTCATCATCCTCGGCCCGAAGCGCCACAAGGGCGGCGGCGGGGGAGGTGGCGGCGGGACCAGGACCGAACACGCGCCGCAGGCCGAGCCGCAGCCGAGTTAATTTTTGATCTGCGATTTTTGATTTTTGATTGGGTCAGGATGAAAACTGAGATTTCAAATTTCAGGTTTTGAATTTCTCGCCCTCTCCCAGTCGAAAGTCAAAAATCTTAAATCGCAAATCCGTTAAGGGAGTAATCATGCCTAAATTGAAAACACACAAGGGCGCGGCCAAGCGCTTTCGCCTGACCGCCACGGGTAAGATCAAGCGCGGCCACAGCCACGCGCGCCACATCCTGACCAAGAAGACCAACAAGCGTAAGCGCCAGTTGGACATTGACACGCTCGTCTCCGAAGGCGACCAGAAGCGCGTCGAGGCCATGCTGCCCTACGGGCGAAACTAAAAGCAGAATTCAGGAGTCAGAATCCAGAATCCAGAATGAGAGGCTGAAGCCTTCTTTCTTTTATTCTGACCCCTGACTCCTGGATTCTGGATTCTGTTTTTGAGGAGATTGTCATGCCGAGAGCAAAACGTGGGAACAAGCGCCTCGAAAGGCGCAAGAAGATTCTGAAATTAGCCAAGGGCTATCGCGGCACGAAGTCGAAGCTCTACCGCTCGGCCAAGGAGAGCGTGGAGCGCGGGCTGAACTTCGCCTACACGGGCCGGAAGCTCAAGAAGCGCGACTTCCGCAGCCTCTGGATCGTCCGCATCGGCGCGGCCGCGCGCCTGAACGGCCTCAACTATTCGCAGTTCATGCACGGCCTCAAAGTCGCCGGCATAGACCTCGACCGCAAGGTGCTCGCCGACCTCGCCGCCAATTCCCCCGACGCGTTCGCCGAGTTGGCCGGGCAGGTGAAGACGGCTTTGGAGAACGAAGGGCAGCAGCAGCAGGCCGCGGCTTGAGGACAGGGGAAAGGGTTCGACCGATGCCGGAAGGCGTAACGCAAGCAGACCCGAAGCAGCAGGCTGAGGCCGCGCGCAAGGCGTTCGAGCAGGAGTTCGGACGCTTTGCTCGCTTTCGGCCCGAGCCGGGCGACGACTCGCTCTCGGCCGAGGCGCGGCTGAAGGAGACTGAAGGCGTCTTGCGCGAGCTGAATGAAGTGCGCTCGCGCCACACGGGGAAAAAGAGCGCGCTCGCTTCCGTCAAGAAGATGATCGGGCGCGTCGCGGCCGAAGAACGCGCCTCCTTCGGCCAGCTGGTCCAGCAGATAGAGGCCGGAATCACGCGCGAGCTTGACGAGGCCGAGAGCGCGTTGAAGGCGTCGGCCGCGGACTTGCGCGTCGAGACCGAGCGCCTTGACGTGACGCTGCCGGGAAGGCGTCCGCGCCGCGGCCACCTGCATCCGATCACCATCCTGCGCCAGAAGATCGAAGACATCTTCGTCTCACTCGGCTACGCCATCGAAGACGACCGCGAGATCGAGACGGACTTCTACAATTTCACGGCGCTCAACATCCCCGCGAACCACCCGGCGCGCGACCCCTTAGACACCTTCTACACGGTGGACGGGTTCGCCCTCCGGTCGCAGACTTCCACGGTCCAGATTCACGCGATGGAGCGCCGGAGCGCGCCGCTTCGCATGATCGCGCCGGGCCGCGTCTTCCGCCGCGACACGCCCGATGCGACGCACAACCCTATGTTCTACCAGGTCGAAGGGCTGTGCGTTGATCGCAATATTACGATGGCTCACTTGAAGGGTACGCTGACCGAGTTCGTGCACCGGCTGGTTGGGCCAGAAACGCGCACGCGCTTCCGGCCATCCTACTTCCCGTTCACGGAGCCCTCGGCCGAGGTGGACTACAGCTGCTTCAAGTGCGACGGGCTTGGTTGCCGCATCTGCAAACAGTCCGGCTGGATCGAACTCGGCGGCTCGGGCATGGTCCACCCGAACGTCCTCCGCACCGTCGGGATAGACCCCGAGGAGTTCTCCGGCTTCGCCTTCGGCTTCGGCATAGACCGCATGTCGGCCCTGATGTACAAGCTCGACGACATACGCCTCCTCTTCGAGAACGACGTGCGCTTCCTGGAACAATTCAATTAAAAGTGGTCAGTAGTCAGTGGTCAGTTAAAAGCCACTGCCTTCAACTGACCACTGACCACCGACCACTGACCACTTCGTTATGAACATTAGTTACAACTGGCTGCGCGAGTTGACGGGCGTCGGGCTGGGGCCGAAGGAGTTGGCCGAGCGGCTGACGATGCTGGGGCTCGCCGTGGAGGTCGTGCACGAGGCGGGGGACGATTTCGTTTTGGAGATTGACCTCACGTCGAACCGGCCAGACTGTCTGTCGCACCTGGGCGTGGCGCGCGAGGTCGCGGCGACCGGGCGCGGCCAGGTCTTGTTACCCGAGCGCGCGCCGTCGAAGACGGAAGGGCGGGCGGAAGAGTTCACTTCGGTCGAGATACGCGACGCGGACTTGTGCCCGCGCTACAGCGGGCGCGTGGTGCGCGGCGTGACGATCAAGCCTTCGCCGGACTGGCTCGTCAAGCGGCTCGAAGCCATCGGGCAGAGGCCGATCAACAACGTCGCGGACATCACGAACTACGTACTGCACGAGCAGGGCCAGCCCCTTCACGCCTTCGACCTGGAGAAGCTCACGGAGCGGCGCATCGTCGTCAGGCGCGCGGCCGCGGGCGAGAAGTTGAAGACGCTCGACGGCGTGGAGCGCGAACTGGACGCGGAGATGCTGGTCATCGCGGACGCCGTGCGCGCGGTCGCGCTGGCCGGCGTGATGGGCGGCGAGGAGTCGGAGATTTCCGACGGGACGCGCGACGTGCTCATCGAGAGTGCTTACTTCGACCCGGCGTCCGTCCGGCGCACCTCGCGCGTCCTGGGCCTGCGCACGGAGGCGTCCTACCGCTTCGAGCGCGGCGTGGACTACGCGGGCGTGCTCCGCGCGCAGGAGCACTGCGTCGCGTTAATTTGTGAGCTGGCCGGCGGCGCGGCGACGGAAACGGCCGTGGACGTTTACCCGAAACACATAGAGCCCGCGACGGTCAGCCTGCGCCCCGAGCGCGTTAAGGCTCTGGCGGGCCTCGACGTGGACGCGGGCGAGGCGGTGAGTATTCTTCTCGCGCTCGGCTTCATGCAGCGCGACGCGACGGCCGCGCTCGCCGCTGCGGCGTCCGGCGGCGCAAGCCACGCGGGAGGGCGCGCGCTCACGTTCCTCGCGCCGACGTGGCGTGTGGACGTGGAGCGCGAGGAGGACTTGGTCGAGGAGGTGGCGAGGCACTACGGCTACGACAAGATCGCCACGGAGCTTCCCGCTTCGAGCGTGGCCGGCGAGTACCAGCCGAGCGAGAGAAAGCGGCGCGCGCTCAGGCGGGCGCTCACTGCCCGCGGCTTCGACGAGGCCATCAGCTTCAGCTTCATCGACGCGGGCGAAGACGGCCGCTTCGAGCTGCTGCCGAATCTCGTCGGCGGCGGCGAGAGCGCGGACCAGTTCGTCACGCTGACGAACCCGATTATCGAGGGCGCAACTCGTATGCGCCCGACGCTGCTCGCCGGGCTGCTCGGCGCTGTGCGTCACAACTTCAACCAGGGGACGCGCGACGTTCAACTGTTCGAGACGGGCCGAGTCTTCGCGGCCAATCCCGAGCGCGGCCAGCTCCCCACCGAGCGCGAGTCGCTGGCGCTCGTGGCGACGGGCTTCGCCGCCGAGGAGGGGCGCGCGGGCGGCACGCGCGAGCTTGATTTCTACGACCTCAAGGGCGCGCTCGACGCGGCCGTGGACGCCATGAATCTATGGCCGCTCAAGTATGAGCTTGCGCGCGCGCATCACCTGCGCGAGGGGCAGGCGGCGCGCGTCCTGAGCCACGAAGGGCGAGCCCTCGGGACCATCGGCAGACTGGACGACGCGGCCGCCGCGCTCTACAAGTTTCGCCAGCCTGTTTACGTCGCGGAGGTTGACTTGAGCGCGCTCACCGAGGTGGATGAAATGCCCGTGCTCTACAAGCCGCTCGCGCGCTACCCGATGGTCGTGCGCGACGTGTCGCTGCTCGTCGGGCGCGGCGTGGCGCTCTCGGAGATGCTGGGCGCGGTCGCGGCGGAGCGGTTGGAAAACTGCCGCGGCGCAAAGCTCGTTGACGTTTACGAGGGGAAGAACCTGCCGGAAGGGAGGCGCTCCGTGACGCTCAGAATCGAGTACCGCGCCGACGACCGGACGCTGCGCGACGAAGAGGTGGACGAGATGCACGCGCGCCTCGTCCGCGCCCTCGAAGAAAAGTTCGGGGCGCAACTCAGAGGCTAAAGGGCAGAGGTCAGAGGTTAGAGGTCAGTTTTTGGTCTCTACTGACCTCTGACCTCTAACCTCTGCCCTCTGCTTTTTACCTCTTGCGCTCGGGCGCGGTAAGTCGCATAATCGTGCGGCTAGTTTGAACCCCCCATGCCGCAGTCGAGGAGATGGTGATGGTCGGATTATCTGGACTCGAAAAGTTCTCACACCTGGAAGACAAAATTTATCGCACCATCGAGCTGACGAAGACGCTTCGCCAGGAGAAGGAAGCCCTGGAGCGCGAGATTGCCTCCACCCGGCGCGAGCTGGGCGGCCTGCTGGGCGAAAAGGAGCGGCTGGAGGCGCAGGTCGAGCGGCTCCTGTCTGAGCGCGACACGATCCGCATGAAGGTCGAGGCGATGCTCGACGCCATCGCCACGCTCGACCCGGAAATGGCTGAGGCGGTGGTCCGCCGATGATGAGAGACGGGAAGAATCGCATGAGTCTGGGCAAAGGCAACATGGACGCAGCAACCACGCCGACCATCCGCGTCGAAATCTACAACCAGACCTACAACATTCGCTCCGACGGCGACAGCGAGTACATCTCGCAGCTCGCCGAGTTCGTTGACTCGCGCATGCGCGAAATCTCCTCGGGGACGCTGACCGTTGACTCGCTCAAGGTCGCCATCCTCGCCGCGCTCCACATCGCAGACGAGCTGCACCGCCTCAAGCGCCTGCACGAGCAGGCAGACTCGCAGCTCGCCTCGCGCAGCGCCGAGTGCGCCGAGATGCTCGACCGCCTCCTCAAAGTCCGCACCACTGTCGAGCAGGCCAGCTCGACCGGCAACATCGCCTTCACCTAAAAGCAGCATCCAGGGTTCAGGAGCCAGGAGTCAGAATGAAAGGCTGAGAACAGTCTTTCTTTTCTTCTGACTCCTGGATTCTGACTCTTGAATTCTGTATTATCTTCCCGGCTGAGGGAGTACATTCTGCGGGGTTCGTCACCGTCGTTACGATGATTGAGCCAACGCCGATAAATAGGGAGACCGATGCCGCACACAGCCCGTGCATACCTTCATCGTTAAGGATTGCTAACGGCTGCGGCTTCTTAAAAGGTCACCCACCTGTCTAGTGCAGGTTCAATTTCGGCTGCGGAACGGCCCAGGCGGATTTCCCTCTGCCACTAAAGCAGAGGTTAGAGGTCAGGAGCTAGAGGTTAGGCGAAACCACTTCTAGCCTCTGACCTCTAACCTCTGCCCTCTTTATTTATGAAAGTCTTAATGATCGGGGACGTGGTCGCGCGGCCGGGAAGGGTGGCCGTGCTGGAGCGCATACAGGATTTGCGCGAGCAGCACGGGATTGACCTGGCCGTGATGAACGCGGAGAACGTGGCGGGCGGCTTCTCGATTACGCCGCCTTTGGCCGACGAGTTGTTCCGCGCCGGGATTGATGTCATGACCTCCGGCAACCACATCTACGACAAGCGCGAGGTCGTCCCCTACATAGAGCGCCAGCCGCGCCTGCTCAGGCCCGCCAACTATCCGCCCGGCTCGCCCGGCAGCGGCCTCTTCGTCGGTGAAGTGCGCGGCACGCGCGTCGCAGTTCTAAACGTCATCGGCCGCGTCTTCATGGGGCCTGCGGACGACCCGTTCCGCGCGGCCGACGCGGCGGTCTCCGCCATCCCGGAGGACGTGAAAGTCAGACTCGTGGACATGCACGCCGAGGCGACTTCTGAGAAGGTCGCGATGGGCTGGTTTCTGGACGGGCGCGTCTCGGCCGTCGTCGGCACGCACACGCACGTGCAGACGGCCGACGAAAGGATTCTCCCAAACGGCACGGCCTACCTGACCGACTTGGGCATGACCGGCTCTTACGCCGGCGTCATCGGCATGAGGACCGAGGATGTCATTACGCGCTTCACCTCCGCCGTCTACAAACGCGCCGAACACGCCTCCGGCCAGGTCAGAATCTGCGCCGCCGTCATAGACGTTGACGAAACGACGGGCCGCGCGCGAGAAATCACACGCCTCTCGCTCCCGCACGATTAGCAGTGGTCAGTGGTCAGTGGTCGGTGGTCGGTGGTCAGTTAAAAAGCAGTCGCGCATGATTAGCACGGCTGCTTTTTGTGTCTTTCTTTTAACTGACCACTGACCACTGACCACTGACCACTGTTATTCTGGTGCCGTCTCTTCGGGCACCCTTTCGGCGGGCGGCTGCGTAAGGTGTATGGCGTCCTCGGGGGTGGCGGCGAGGAGCTGGCTGTAGATGGCCGGGAAGGAGCGCACGCGGTTCTGGCCGTCCGTGACGACGTGGCCGGTCTCGCCCTCGGCGATCACTTTGCCGTCGGAGAGGCGCACAATCTCGTAGCCGAAGCGGAGCGACCGCTTGCGCAGCTCCGTGATGTGCGTGCGGACGAGCAGCTCGTCGTCGTAGTAGGCGGGGGCCTTGTAGCGGCAGTAGCTTTCCGCAACCACGAGGAAGGCGTTTTCGTTCTCCTCCATGTCGCGGTAGGAGAAGCCGCGCGCGCGGCAGAACTCCGTCCGGCCGATCTCGAACCAGACGAGATAGTTCGCGTGGTAGACTATGCCCATCTTGTCCGTCTCGGAGTAGCGGACGCGGACCAGTGTCTCGTGCCACTCCTCGAACGGTGCATCTTCAGGGTGCAGGTTCGTCATCTGAGAGAGACGCCTCCCGAGCGTCTGGTTATGGCCTCTGCTATAATCTGCCTGGGCGTTTCCTGCGGACTATAAGAGCGAAAGGTAAGAGATGTCAAAGCAAATCAGACCCCAGGCGGCCGCGCTCGCGGCCGTCTCATTTATCGTCCTGAGCCTCCTGCCCGCCCCCCCGGCCGGTTTGGCGCAGGCCCAGAGCGGCGGGGCGGCGGCCGTGGCACCCTCGCGCGAGGCGCGCAACGCGGCCGTCGTGCAGGCGACCCAGGAGGTGCTGGCCGAGACGAGCGAGCTGCGGCAACTGCCCATGCTGCGCGCCGTCAAGAGCGGCACGCAGTCGCGCGACGAGATTCAACGCTTCCTCATCAAGAACATG
Organism: Pyrinomonadaceae bacterium; assembly: GCA_036403435.1. GTDB lineage: Bacteria > Acidobacteriota > Blastocatellia > Pyrinomonadales > Pyrinomonadaceae > QHXM01. The sequence goes on along the minus strand of DASWQY010000123.1, from coordinate 4,978 downwards.
GACGAGGACACGAGCCCCGCCGAGATGCACGCCTCGGAGGTCGCGCTCAAGAAACTCGGCCTCGTGCCCAGAGACTTCGAGTTCCGCCCCTTCATCATCGGCCTCCTGACCGAGCAGGTCGCGGGCTACTACGACCCGCGCCAGCAGGAGTTCTTCCTCGCGGACTGGATTGACCTCGACGGCCAGAAGCCCGTCATGGCTCACGAGCTGACGCACGCCCTACAGGACCAGCACTTCAACCTGCGCCGCTTCGAGAACTGGCCCAAAGGCGACTCGGACGCCGAGCTGGCCGCGCACGCGCTCGTCGAGGGCGACGCCTCGCTCGTCATGGCCCACTACGTCGCGCGCAGCCCCGCGCGCATCGTCGCGCTCATGAAGTCAATGGGCTCCAGCCAGTCCGGCACCGAGCAGATCGAGCGCGCGCCGCGGGCGCTGCGCGAGTCGCTCCTCTTCCCCTACGAGGAGGGGATGAAGTGGGCGCAGGCACTCTACAAGCGCGACGGCTGGCCGCTCGTCTCGAAGGCTTACAAGGATTTGCCGCAGTCCACGGAGCAGGTCCTGCACGCCGAGAAGTATTTCGCGCGCGAGGCCCCCGTCAAGGTCAGCCTGCCGGACATCACCAGCGCGCTCGGCGCTGGCTGGAAGCGGATTGACTACGACGTGAACGGCGAGTGGAGTTACTACTTAATTCTTGACGAGTTTCTGAAGTCGCCGCAGGAGTCGCGCAAGGCGGCCGCGGGCTGGGGCGGCGACCGCTACAGCGTTTACGAAGATGCGAAGAGCGGGCAGGCGTGTCTCGTGCAGCTTTCGGTCTGGGACACCGTGCAGGACGCGAACGAGTTCTTCGACGCCTACGTCAAGCGCACGGAGAGTCGCTACGAGGGCGCGGCGCGCATCGCCAGCCCGTACGCGGGCGGCTCGACCAAGTGGTACGAAGGTCAGACCTGGCGCACGAGCGAAGGTCTGGTCTTCATCGTCAGGAACGCCGAGAAGCTAATCGTCGTCGAAGGTCTGCCGGAGACGGCCGATGTCAAGAAGGTCGCGGCTACTCTGCTGGAGAAGGATTTCATCAAGGTCAACAACAAGAGCTTCTAGGCGGCGCGCGCGCGCAATCAATGACGACTGACACGGCCGGCTCACGAGCGCACATCCGGCCCGCCCGCGCGGGCGAAGCAGGTTTGCTTGGCGACCTCGCCTTGCGGTCCAAAGCGCACTGGGGCTACGACGCGCACTTTCTGGAAGCGTGCCGGGCCGAGTTGACCATCTCGGAGGGCTACATCAGACGCGCGCCCGTCTTCGTCCTGGAGGAAGGCGGGCGCGTCGTCGGCTTTTACGGCTTGCGCGAGCAGGGAGCGGAGCTTGAGTTGCTTTACCTGTTCGTAGAGCCTTCGGCCATCGGCGGCGGTCACGGGAGGAAGCTGTGGGAGCACGCCGTCTGGACGACCGCGCGCCTCGGCTTTCAGACGCTCACAATTGAAAGCGACCCTTACGCCGAAGCCTTCTACCTGGCGATGGGCGCGCGCCGCGTGGGCGAAGTCCCCTCGTCCTCGCTCCCCGGCCGCGTGCTGCCGCTGCTACATTTCCCCTGACCTGATTCCCTCTACTCAACCTTCCCCGCATTGTTTGCTTCGCCGTCTTGTGATATTTTGTCGGCACTCTGAAACGCGATTAGAACCCAACAGGTAAGCGGACCGAAGCGAGCGCGGGAGCCTTTGAGACGGGCGGGGAGAGCGCACCTTTGCCGCCTCGATTGATGATGAAGTCTGAGACAAGACAGGCTCCCAGGGAACTGCGCATGCGCCTGCGCGAACTGGCGTCGGACCTCCGTAGGCTCGAAGCACAAATCCGCGAGGGCGGCGGCGCAGACAAAATCGAGCGCCAGCACAAGCAGGGCAAGCTGACGGCGCGCGAGCGCATCGAACTGCTCTTTGACAAAGAGACTTTCCGTCAGGAGATAGGCTTGCTCGTCGCCTATGACGAGTACAAGGGGCAGGCACCCGCGGCCGGAGTCGTCACGATGATCGGGCGCGTCGGGGGACGCGAATGCGTGGTCGTCGCCAACGACGCGACCGTCAAGGCGGGCTCGTGGTGGCCCGAGACGATTAAGAAAATCTTGCGCGCGCAGGAGATTAGTATGCGCTCGCACGTGCCGATTATTTACCTGGTTGATTCGGCGGGCGTGAACTTGCCTTACCAGGGCGGCGTCTTTCCGGGCCAGTACGGCGCGGCGCGCATCTTCTATTACAACTCGGTCATGCGCCGCTACCTGAAGATACCGCAGATCGCGGCCGTGATGGGGCCGTGCATCGCGGGCGGCGCGTACCTGCCCGCGCTCTCCGACATCATCATCATGGTCGAGGGCACGTCGTTCATGGGCTTGGGCGGCGCGAATCTGGTCAAGGGCGCGACGGGGCAGACGATTGACAACGAATCTCTCGGCGGGGCGCGCACGCACAACGCCGTCTCAGGCGTCGCGCATTACCGTGTCGAGTCGGACGAAAGCTGTATTGCTAAGATCAGGGAGTTCGTTACTGAACTTCCCGTCAGGCAGGCTTCCGCAGTCTCGGTCACGGAAAGCGTGGAAGCGGCACGCCCCCCGAGGGACCTTTACGACATCCTGCCCGAAGACCATCGCCAGCCTTACGACGTGCGCGCCGTCCTCGATTGTCTTTTGGACGGCGGCCACCTGGACGAGTTCCAGGCCGACTACGCCACGGAGATGATCACGGGGCACGCGCGCCTGCGCGGCATACAGGTCGGCGTCATCTGCAATAGCCGCGGGATGATTCGCCCGGCAGCCGGCGGCCCCCCGCGCTTCGGCGGCATCGTCTACACGGAGTCGGCCGAGAAGGTCGCCTACTTCATAGAGACCTGTAGCCGCCACCAGACGCCGCTCATCTTCATTCAGGACGTTTCGGGCTTCATGGTCGGCTCTGAGGCGGAGCACTCTGGCATCATCCGCGCGGGCGCGCGCTTCGTCGAGGCGATGGCGACGGCCGTTGTGCCAAAAATCGTCCTGACCATCAACCACGCTTCGGGCGCGGGCTACTACGCGATGGCGGGGCAAGGGTTTGATCCAGACTTCATCTTCAGCTGGCCCACGGGGCGCATGGGCGTGATGGAGGGTGACTCGGCGGTGCAGGCCGTGTTCGGCACGCAGCTCGACAAGCTGAAGCAGGAAGGGAAGGAGCCCGACGAGGCTTTGAAGGCAGAGATGGAGCGTGTGCGGGCCGACTATGAAGAGCAGTTAGACGCGCGCTTCGCAGCCGCACGCGGCTTCGTTGACGCCGTCATCGTGCCCGAGGAGACGCGCGACGCGCTGGAGTTGGCGCTGCGCCTGAGTCTCAACTACGCGGGGCCGCACCTCGGGCCGTTCGTGCTGCCGCCGTCCCTGGTTTGACGAAGAAGCGAGGCGCAGAGCCTGGCCCAAAAGTTATTGCGCCAGGAGCGGGCGCGCACATTTCTCTGGTTAAGTAATCCCGTCAGCTTCCCCGCCTGAGACTTTCACACGCGGCGACGGCCGTAACTTTGAGCGTTCGGCAGTCGCCGGAAGTTTTCCAACCTGGCCGGCCCGCTTCTTTAACGAGGCGAGCCGGGAAGTGCATGAAGAGGAGAAACAAACGTGAGCAGGAACAACAACGGAAAGCTAATCGTGCGGCTGTTTGTGTTCGCCGTCTCGTTGGTTCTCATCGGGGCCGACCTGGTCTTGTCGGCGCAGAACAGTAACTCCAGCACGACTCCGCAGGAAGACTCGGCAATGCAGAACGCTAACACGGCCAGCGCGAACATGAACCGCGGGGGGCGTCGTCGCCGCGGACGCCGCCGCAGCAGCAATGCGGCCATGCCGCCCAATGCCTGCATGCCGGCCAACACCGCGGCGGCCGAGCCGGCGGCCACCGAGACGCCCATGACGACCCCTGTCCGCACGGGCCGCTGCGACCCGATGGCACAGGAGCAGACGGACCTCTCGGGCACTTACACAGGGAGAGTTGGTTATACCGATGTCGTCATGGCGGGCGACGCCACGCTGACCATCAGCGGCAACGACTTCACGCTGGCGAACGGCCAGATGACGGAGGTGGGGCGCATCGTCGCCGTCACGACCTGCAACTACACGGCCGTAACGATGAGATTCGGGAAAGACGCGACGGTCGCGCCGGGGCAGACTCCGCCGCCACCGCTGCCGACCGTCTCGCTACGCGCGCGCCGGATGGGCGGCGGGCTGGCCCTGGAAACTGTGCCAGGAGAGTCGCGTATGTTCTCGTTCAGTACAACCGGAAAGCGCGGCGGGATGAAGCATGGCGGGATGAAGGGAGGCACGCCGCCCGTCGGCATCAAGCCTCCGACCGTCAGGTAGCGCGCCACGGGGGAATGAACAGTATAGCCGGGGGCGGAGCAAACATTCGTTTGCCTGCCTCCGGCTTTTGACTGATTGCCGATTCCTGTTTACTGTTTACTGACATGAAAGAGAAGATTCGCATCGCGAGCGGGCAGGGCTTCTGGGGGGACATGCTGGACGCGCCCGTGCATCAGGTCGAGGGCGGACCCGTTGATTACCTGATGCTCGACTACCTGGCCGAAGTCACAATGTCCATCATGCAGAAGCAGCGCGCGCGCGACCCTACAGCCGGGTACGCGCGTGACTTCGTTCCCCTGATGAAGCAGATTCTTCCCCGTTGTGTTGAGCGCAATATACGCGTGACGGCGAATGCCGGAGGTGTTAACGTCGAAGGCTGCGCTGAAGCCGTGCGTGAAGTGGCGAAGGAGCTGGGCCTCAGCGGTAAGTTTCGCATCGGCATGGTCACGGGTGACGACATCATGTCGCGTCTGGACGAAATGCTTGAGCGTGGGATAGAGCTTCGCAACATGGAGACTGACGAGCCGCTCTCAAGCGTGCGCGACCGTATCCAGAGCGCAAATGTTTACCTGGGCGCGTGGCCGATGGTTGAGGCTTTAAATCAGGGCGCGCAGGTCGTCA
>DASWQY010000122.1:0-3928 GCA_036403435.1 Pyrinomonadaceae bacterium | reverse complement strand
ACGGGCCATCACCTCGCGCCGCCGCTGTGCCAACTCCAGCCCGGTCTGCTCGGGAGCCGCAACGGTGCCGCCGAGCTTGAACTGCTCGGCCCAGTGCCTGAACTCTTCGAGGATGGGTGATTGGGCCAGCGGGCTGCGGCCGTCGGGCTGCTGCCGCCGCACGGAAGGCTGGCGGGGATTTTCCTGTAGGGCGCTGGGCTGCGACGCCTGCGCGCGGAGCGGGAGGAGATTGAAGAGGACGGCGAGTGCTAAGGTGAAAGCGACTGAACGCCTGCGGAGGTATGGCGAGAACATATTTACGTTGGCCTCTGAGGTAGAGGCGGGACTGTTCGGGAGCGCCGGCCGGCGTTCACCTTCAGCCCGTCCACGATAATCGAACCCGTGCGCCGGTTAAGCGTCGCCCCTTGAGGTCACATCGAGGGAAGGGGCGAAAACGGAGTGAAACTTAAAGCCACAGGGGCGGGAAGTCAAGAAATTTCGAGTAGCGGGTCCGGCTGAAGGTGAGTGTGTGGCGGGTAAGATTAACCACAGAGGGCACAGAGGGACGCAGAGGAAGATAAAAATTTTCAGGTTTCAGATTTGAGATTTCAACTCTGCCCTTTCAAATTCTTTTCTGTCCTCTGTGCCCTCTGCGGTTAATCCGACTTTCCGTCACCCAACGCGCGATGACCCAGCGTTCACTGAATCACGTCGAGCGTCACGTCGTCTATGTAGAAAAAGGTATAGACGGTGTCCTGATTCGATTTGCCCAAAAAGAACAGGCGTATGGTCTGCCCCTTGTAGGCCGAAAGGTCATAGACCTTTTTCTCATACCAGTTGGTCGGGTCCAGATTCGAGAAGGTGGCGACGGTCCCCAGGACTTGCCCATTGCTGTCCTGGACCTGGACTTCGAGGGTGTCGTTGAAGACGGTCATGCCGCCCTCTTGAGTGTAGAGCCGCAGGTAAAACGTGAGTTCTACCGACAGGGCGTCCGACGGAATCGTGACCTGCTGGTAGAAGTATTCGGAGGGCGCGAGCGTGGACCCGCCCAGGAAGGCCATGTACTCGCCGGAGTTCGCCTCGCCGTCCGTCGAGTGATTGATGACCTTACTCTCGCCGCCGGGGTAGATGACCCAGGGAGCCGCCGCGCCGAACTCGAAGCCCGTGTTCCCCAGCAACTGCGACTGCGTGTTGACGACGGACAAGTTCACGCTCCTCGTCTCCGTGCTCACCGTCGCCGTCAGCACGCCTGTCTGACTCGGCAGAGCATACGTCGTCGTAATCTGGAAAGTCGTGCTCGTGGAGCCCGCCGGAACTGTCACGCTGGCCGGGATGGTCGTGGCCGGCAGATTGTCCGAGAGTGTAACGACCGCGTCGCTGGCAAAGGCGCTCTCAAGCACGACGGTGCCGGTCGCGCCGCTGCCGCCGACAATCGGGTTCGGGCTCACGCTGACAGACTGTATGCTCGGCGGCCTGACAATCAGCGCGGCGGTCTTCGTGACGCTGCCGCGACTGGCCGTGACCGTGCCGGTCTGTTTGGCATCTACCGCAGCGGTATTGATCGTGAAAGTAGCACTCACAGCGCCCGCGGGGATCGTGACGCTCGACGGCGGCGTCGCGGACGCAAGGTCGTCCGAGAGCGTGACGGTCGCGCCCGACGGCGGAGCGGGGCCGTCCAGAGAAACTGTGCCAGTGACGTTGTTGCCCCCCGCGACCGAGGCGGGCGAGAGCTTGAGCGAGTTGAGGGCGGGCGGGCGAATCGTGAGCGGGGCAGTTTTGGTGACGGACCCGCTCTTGGCCGTGACGGTGCCGCTTTGATTCGCGTCCACCGTGGACGACGCGACGGAGAAAGTCTTGCTCGTCGCCCCGGCCGCAATCGTGACCTGCGCCGGGAGCGTGGTCGCCGGAATGTTGTCGCTCAAAGCAATTGTGAGCCCTTCGGGCGGGGCCGGGCCGTTCAGCGCCAGCGTCCCCGTAATTTTGGCCCCGCCGGCCGCGCTGGCCGGTAGGACCGTGAAGGACGCGAGGGTGATCGGGTCCACCTTGAGCGGCGCGCTCTTGCTGACGCCGCCGTAGCTCGCCGTGACCGCTCCGCTCTCGCTGGCCGCGACCGCGGCGGTCGTGATCGTGAATGTCCTGGTCGTCGCGCCCGCGGGGACTGTGACGCTCGCCGGCGTCGTAGCCGACGGGAGGTCGTCGCCGAGCGCGACCTCCGCGCCCGAGGAAGGGGCCGTGCCGTTGAGCGTCACCGTCGCCGTCACGTTGGCCCCGCCGCCGACGACCGACCTGTTCAGGGTCAGAGACGAGACGGCCAGCGGCTCGACCGTCAGCGGGTTGGTCTTGTTGACTCCCCTCCAGTTGGCCGTGAGCGTGCCGGCCTGCGTCGCCGTGACCGAGTCGGTCTTAATCTGGAAAGAGACCATCCTCTGGCCCTGGGGGATGAACACGCTTGAGGGCACGGTGGTCGCGGGGACGTTGTCGGCGAGATTGATTGTTGCGCCCATCATGGGGGCCGGCGCGTTCAAGGTGACGGCGCAGTTGATCGTACCGCCGCCGACAATCGTGGGGGGGTTGACGACGAGCCTATCCAGGTTGGTCGTGTAAGTGACGTTCACGTCGAGCTGCGCGGGCGTCGTGCTGGTCTTGCCGACGATTGTAATCTTGATGCCGTTGGTCGTGTCCGTGAAGGACTTGCCGGCGGCGAGCGGCGAGTCGTCCGCGCCCGCCGTGGACTTCGGCGTCATGTCGAGCAGGTTGCTCTTCGTGTTCTCACCGTAGCCCCAGTAGATGACGGCCCCGCCCGCGACGGCCGGATATTCCGTGATCGCCTGGCGAAACTCGACCCAGTAGTAAGTGCCCCAGTCGCGCTGGATTTTTAAGGCGCGGCGGCCCGTGGCGTTGATGAAGTCGTGCGCCGACAGGCGGTAAGTCCCGGCGGCCGTCACCGCCTGCACTCCCGTGTTCGGCAGCCACCCCAGCAGATTCTTGTACCAGGTGCTGAAGTGGTGCGTGCCGGTCGTGTGGCCGCCGCCCATCGCGTCGAAAGGGTTGGCGTACTCCTGGCTCTCGCCCCGTCCGATGACTGTGCCGTCCGAAGTCTTCCAGAAGTTCGCGTGGTTGAGTCCGTAATTATGGCCCAGTTCGTGGCCCGCCTCGCGGATGGTGAAGTAGCCGTTGAGCCAAGCGCCCTTCGCGCCGATGTAGCCGAGGCCCGCCCACGTGAAGGCTTCGATGCGCTTGAAGACGACGATGTCCAAGTTGAAGTTGTTCGTGTCGTAGCCGGCGGCCTTCGCGGCGGCGTGCGCGTCGTCCATCAACTGAAAGGGGTCTGCGGCGTCGCCGTAATGCTTGGCAGTCTGCGGCATCCTGATTACTTTGGTCACCGTCCCCGAGATGGAAGTCTTGTTGTAGGAGTTGGCCTTGTAGAAATCGTTGACCTCGGTGTTGAGGAGTGCCTGCGCGTCGGCCAGAGTCAGCGTCTTCCCGTTATGGTCCACGGGCTCGCCCGGCATGTCCGAGAAGTCAACGCGCATCATGAGCACGGTCTTAGGCCCCTGGGTCCAGGCCGCCGTAGAGGTCGCGCCCACGGGGGCTTGCTGCTCCCCCCCGTCCGGGACTTCGGCTGCCCCTTCGGCTTCCTTCGACTTTCCCCCGACGCCTGGGCCGATGGTCATCTCACGCTTCTTCAACTCCTCCTCGAACTTGTTCAACTGCTCGCGCGTCTCGAAGTGAAGAACCTGCCCGCCGACCTCCGCGTCAATCCCCTGCCCCGTCGCGGCCGCGCCCCTCTCTTCGTCGTCCAACACCCTGACCGGGCTCTCGGCGAGCGCGATCACGTCGCCCATCACCACCCCGCGCAACGGGAGGTTGAGCTTCGTCGTCATCCCCAGCTTGCGCCCGTAAACCCGCGCCCGGTACGTCTTCCCATTGAGCACCACCTTCCGCTCGG
>DASWQY010000121.1:0-2407 GCA_036403435.1 Pyrinomonadaceae bacterium | reverse complement strand
AAGCCCTTCCTCACGGTGCCGCCCGATTGCGGGACGAGCCACGTGATGCGCCTGCACCACTACGACTTCTGGAAGAACATCGGCCTCTTCGGCCCCGAGCTCGACTACACCCAGCCGGGCCAGACCACAGACTGCGACAAGCCGCGCTTCGAACCAGACGTGGAAGCGGTGACGACCGGCAAGCAGGCCAACACCCCAACCGGCCTCGACGTCCACATCAAGGTCAACCAAAACGAAAGCCCCGACGCGCTCTCCACGCCGCCGGTCAAGCGCACCACGGTGACCCTGCCCGAAGGGATGAGCTTCAGCCCCTCCTTCGCCGACGGCCTCGGGGCCTGCACGCTGGCCCAGATGCAGCTCGGCACCAACAACCCAGTCGAATGCCCCGACGCGAGTCGGATCGGCGAAGTCACCCTGCACACCCCGCTGCTGCCAAGGTCAGCGGAAGGTTCGATGTATCTGGCCGCGCAGGGCGACAACCCCTTCGGGAGCACCTTCGCGCTGCTCTTGGTGATCGAAGACACAGAAGAAAGAGGCGCCCTGATCAAGATCCCCGGCCGCCTCGACGTCGATCCCAACACCGGCCAGATCGTCACCGTCTTCGATGACCTGCCGCAGTTCCCCTTCGATGACATGACGCTGAAGTTCAGGAGCGGCCCTCGCGCCCCGCTCGTCTCCCCGCCCACCTGCGGCAAGCAGACGATCGGGATCGAAGTAGCCTCCTACGCCCAGCCGCAAAACCCCGTCGATGCCTCCAACACCTACCAGGTGACCGAAGGGCCAAACGGCACGCCCTGCCCGCCCGACTCAGCCCATCGCCCCTTCCACCCAAGCTTCTCGGGAGGCACCCTCAACCCGGTGGCAGGCACCTACTCCCCCTTCCTCTTTCGGATGAGCCGAAGTGATGACGAACAGGAACTGAGCCAGGTCTCGACCGTCTTGCCGCCAGGCCTGGTCGCCAAGATCGCCGGTGTCTCGCTTTGTCCCGATGCGGCGATCAGCTCGATCTCAACCGCCTTGGGAGCCGCCCGCTCAGAGCAAAGCAACCCGGCCTGCCCACCCTCCTCTCAGATCGGCACGGTGAGCGCCGGCCTCGGCGCCGGCCCAGGCCCCAACTACTTCCCCGGAGAGGTCTACCTAGCGGGGCCCTATAAAGGCGCCCAGCTCTCCTTGGCAGTGGTAGCCCCAGGCCTGGCGGGTCCCTATGACCTCGGCAACGTCGTCGTGCGGGCCGCCCTCTACGTCAACCCCGACACCGCCCAGGTAAGAGCGGTATCGGACCCCTTCCCGACCAACCTGCACGGGGTGATCTTGCGGGTGAGAGACATCCGCCTGCGGGTCGATCGCCCCCAAACCACGATCAACCCGACCAACTGCTCGAGGATGAGCGTGGACGGCCAGATCACCGGAGTGGGCGGCAGCGTCTTCACCACTGCCGATGATTCTCTCTTCAACACTTCGGCGCCCTTCCAGGTCGGCTCCTGCGCCGATCTGGCCTTCAAGCCGAAACTGGACTTCCGCCTCTTCGGCGGCACCAAGCGAGGCGCCCACCCGAAGTTCAGGGCAACCCTGACGATGCCGCCGGGCGGGGCCAACATCAAAGCCGCCTCGGTAGCCCTGCCGCATTCGGAGTTCCTCGACCAGGGCCACATCAAAACGATCTGCACCAGGGTGCAGTTCGCCGCCAACGCCTGCCCGGCGGGCTCGATCTACGGCACCGTCTCGGCAAAGACGCCGCTGCTAGACGAAACGCTCTCAGGCCCGATCTACCTGCGCTCCTCCAGCCACCAGCTGCCAGACCTCGTCGCCACCTTCAGGGGAGGGCGAATCGACGCCAACCTGGTCGGCAGGGTCGACTCGGTAAACGGCGGGATCCGCAACACCTTTGACTTCGTCCCCGACGTGCCGGTCAGCTCGGCCACCTTCAACTTCTTCGGTGGCGCCAAGGGCCTTTTGGTCAACAGCACGAACCTCTGCGCCGCCAGCGCCAAGGCGACTGCCAAGTTCCAAGCCCAAAACGGCGATCAATTGACCTTGCACCCGAAGATGGCCGCCAAGTGCGCGGTGGCCAAGAAGTCAAAGCGCAAGCGCTGAGCCACAGATGAGCAGGCTTCGTCTCAAAGCGCTCCTGGTCAGCGCCGCGCTCCTGAGCGCGGCGCTGATCTCCACCTCATCGGCCGAGGTCACCCAAAAGCAGGGCGTCAGAGTGGTGGTAGACGGCAAGCTCACCCCGACCAAGCTGCCAAGGAAGGGAGAGGCCCCGGTGGGAGTCTCTGTCTCCGGGCACATCGAAGCCCTAAAGCAGGGCTCCCTGCCGCAGCTGAAGGCGATGTCGATCGCGCTCAACTCCGCCGGCAAGCTCGACGTCGGGGGCATCCCCCACTGCCGGATCAACCACATCAACCCC
>DASWQY010000120.1:0-2365 GCA_036403435.1 Pyrinomonadaceae bacterium | reverse complement strand
AGGCCGATCGGCTCGAGTTCTTGCCACAAGGCCTCGGTGAGGCCTTCGAGCGCGAACTTGCTTGACGCGTACCAGCCGTTGACCGGGAGGCTGGCGATCCCGTCCATTGAGGAGACATTGATAATCGTGCCGCGGCCGCGGGCGCGCATGCCGGGAAGCACCTGTCGCAGGAGCGCGGCGGCGGCGAAGAAGTTGACCTCGAACTGGGTGCGGTAGTCCTTTTCCTCTTGCTCTTCGATCGCGCCGATGAAGTCGATACCGGCGTTGTTGACCAGAATGTCGATCGCGCCGAAGCGTGCCTCGGCCTGACTGATGGCGTCGGCTCGTTGCTGCGGATCGGTGACGTCGAGCGTGAGCGCGAGGCCCGCGTCCGGGTAGCGCTCCGTCAGAGCTGCCATTGGCTCCAGCGTCCGTGCTGCGGCCACGACCCGATCTCCCTGTTCAAGGACATACTCCGCGAGCGCGTACCCGAGCCCGCTCGATGCGCCGGTGATGAGCCATGTCGATCTGTCCATGTGAACTTCCTTTGATTCAGTCAGTGTTGACGGCGAGAGCCGGCCTGTCGGTCGGCGCCTATGCCGCTGACGCGCTCTGCTGCGGAAAGTCCGCGGTAGCGCTGAGGTCCGCCCACTGCTCGAGCTCGGCCGCGCGCTGCGTTGCGGCGTCCCGTGCTTGAGCGACGGCGCCTGCTCCGAGCAATAGCCGGCGCGGCGGGTCGTCAGATCCGACGACCTCAACGATGATCCGCGCGGCCCGCGCCGGATCCCCGGGCTGCGTTCCGTTGGTCCGCTCCCGCATGCGGTTGATCTCCCCAACGCTCGGCTCGTAGTCCGCGCCGACCTCGTGCAGCCGCATCGAGGATCCCTGCCAGTCGGTGCGGAACGCGCCGGGCTCGACGATCATGACCTTCACGCCGAACGGCTTGACCTCGTTGGCCAACACCTCGGAAAACCCCTCCACCGCAAACTTGGCCGCCTGGTAGGCACCCATCCCCGGGGTGCCGCCGACGCGCCCGCCAACGGACGAGAATTGGACGAAGGTGCCGGAGCGTTGCCCGCGGAGCACCGGTAGCGCCGCACGCGTGACATTCACCACCCCGAAAAAGTTCGCCTCGATTTGGGCGCGGAAGTCGTCCTCATCCATCTCCTCGATCGCGGCGCTGTTGGCGTAGCCGGCGTTGTTGACGACCACGTCGAGTGCCCCGAACGCGTCGACAGCCGCGTGTACCGCGGCCCGCGCGGCCACGGGATCGGTGACATCGAGCGCGGCCGCCCGACCACGATCGCCGAACCCGGCGAGCAGATCGGTCAGCTGCTCAGGGCGCCGGGCGGTCGCCAGCACCCGGTCGCCGCTCTCCAGAACCGCTCGCGTGAGCTCGAGCCCGAACCCCCGCGAGCTGCCCGTGATCAACCACGTTCTGCTCATCAGACATCTCCGATCTAACTAAACAACCGGTTATATACGGAGTCTTTCAGATCCGATGCACCATGTCAATAACCGGTTAGATAGATAGAATCAGCCCGGTGGCGAGCGATATCCGACCCGAACGGACCCGCGACGCAGCACGCACCAAGCAGCGGCTCCTCGACGCGGCGCGCGACGAGTTCGCCGAGTACGGCATCGCCGGCGGCAGGGTCGAGCGGATCGCTGCCGCCGCCCGATGCAACAAAGCGCTGATCTACGCCTACTTCGACAGCAAGAACGCACTGTTCGACGCGGCCTTCGCCGAGCACGTCCAGGCCCACCTGGACCGCGTCAACTTCGACGGCACCGACCTCCCCGCCTACGCCGGACGCCTATTCGACATCTTCGAAGACGACCCAGCAGTCATCCGACTGGCCTCCTGGTACCGCCTCGAGCGCTCCAACGGCCCGGGACTCCCTGCCGTGATCTCCGCAAACCAGGCCCGGCTGGAAAAGCTGCGCCAAGCTCAAAGCGAAGGCAAATTGACGGATCGATGGGACGCAACCGCAATCCTCGTCCTCGTCCAATCGATCGCCAGCGCCTGGGCAACACTGAACCCAGAGTTCAGCGCGACCACAGCCCCCGACCGCACGACAAGAAGACTCGCCGTCATCGACGCCGTCTCACGACTAATCGCACCCGACTGAGACTGACCGAACAAAGGCGAGTGAGCCGCCTGTTCGTCGCGGAAGCTCGGAGGGGATTCGGATGAATTCGGCCGGCTCGCCGCTGATCCGGCAACCAGCGACATCGTGGCCATTCTGGGCGCAGTGCATAGGCAGAGCCGACCGATCGAAGGCCTCTCGGGACGATCGTTTCGCGCGATAAGCAGAGTCACGGTCTCGTCGTCGCCAACCTCGGCCATGGCGACCCCGACCGGACAAAGGCAGCCATCGGACTC
>DASWQY010000119.1:0-1555 GCA_036403435.1 Pyrinomonadaceae bacterium | reverse complement strand
GATCGCGTGCCCAATCAGCACCGTGCCGACGGTAAACCTCGATAACTCAGTCGGCGACGGGGTTCACAGTGTCTTCCGCATGGGCATCAGCTTGCGACAATGTGCAAGCCCTCGTGTAACGCGGCAACCGTATGCCCGTTCTGTAGATGCTTCGGACAGATAGGCCACTGTCCGCCTGAGCCGATAGGCCAAAGGCAGCTTCCCACCCAGTGCGGACGGAACGGGCTACTCGGCGGATGTCCTGTGTGGCTGGCTCCCGCGTTGCAAGGGGTTTGTGAGGGTCTGGCGTGCTGGTCGGGTGCAGTCTTGTGTCCGGCCTGTTCGCGCGGTCGTTGACCGCTGGCCCTGATGGTTTCCGCGGACGAAGTCCCATTCTGCTTTGCGGGCTTTGATGCCCTCGACATTCGGCGGGTTGTCCTCGTCCCGGGTCTGACCGGTTCGCCATCACGTCACATGGTCCTCGCAACCTCTTTCGCGCGACCGCGCCGGATCTTTGACCGTCTTCAGGCCGCCGCCGAGCCGAGTGCCGGCGCCCGATAGACTTCGCCTCGGACCATGATGGCCCAGATCGCCCGGGCCGCTCGGTTCGCCATGGCGATGGTCGCGAGTCGGAGCGGCTTGCGGGCGAGCAGCGCGTTGATCCGAGGATCGGCCGAGCTCGGATGGTGCCGGTTGCGCCTGACGAGCGACGTCATGCCGGTAACCAGAAGACGCCGTAGATATTGGTCACCCATCTTGGAGATGCGACCGAGGCGTTCCTTGCCGCCGCTGGAGTTGTTCAGAGGCGTGAGGCCCAGCCAGGCGGCGAACTGACGGCCAGAGCGGAACTGGGTAGGATCCGTGACGGTGGCCGCCATGGCGGTCGCCCCGAGCAAACCCACGCCGGGCACGGTGGCGATGCGTCGGGCGACCTCGTTGGATCGATACCAGGCCAGAAGGTCTCGTTCGAGCTGCCGGATGCGGCCCTGGACCTCGATCGCCTGTTCAGCCAAGGCGCCAATCACCTTCGCGGCAAGATCGGGAACGTCGTCGGCTTGACCGGCCACCGCGCGTCGAACGAACGCCAGGGCCTGCGTAATGCCCTTCGGAATGTCGATGCCGAACTCGGCCAGGAGCCCACGGATCATGTTGACGAGCTGGGTACGCTGACGAACGAGGAGATCGCGGGTCCGATGAAGCGCCAGCGCGGCCTGCTGCTCGACCGACTTGATCGAAACGAAGCGCATCGTCGGTCGGGTGACCGCCTCGCAGATCGCTTCCGCATCCCCCGCGTCGGTCTTGCCACGCTTCACGTACGGCTTGACGTAGGCCGGCGGCATCAGCCGGACCTGGTGCCCGAGACTGACCAGCTCACGCGCCCAGTGATGGCTCGTGCCGCAGGCCTCCATGCCGATCAGACAAGGCGGAAGCTTGCTGAAGAACGGGATCACCTGAGCCCGCCTCAGAGCCCGTCGGACGACTACCTCGCCCGTGCTGCTGATCGCGTGAACCTGAAAGACGTTCTTGGCCAAGTCGAGGCCGACAGTGGTGATCTCCATCGTGTGGCTCCAAGCTG
>DASWQY010000118.1:0-8722 GCA_036403435.1 Pyrinomonadaceae bacterium | reverse complement strand
TACATGAAGTACCTGTACAAGTACCCGCAGAGAGAGTTCCCTTACACACGAATCCTCGAAGAGAATCGCCGCCGGGACAAGCGCCAGCCGGAGTACGAGCTGCTGGAGACAGGCGTCTTTGACGAGGACCGCTACTTCGACGTGTTCGTCGAGTACGCGAAGGCGGACGTGGAAGACATCCTCGTCCAGATCAGCGTAGCCAACCGCGGGCCGGAGGCGGCCGCGCTTTATCTCCTGCCGACCGTGTGGTTCCGCAACCGCTGGTCGTGGGGCTACGACAACCCGCGCCCGGAGTTGCGGCGGAAGCTGGTTGACGCGGAAGCTGAAAACAGTTTCGCGCTAATCGAACTCAATCACGAACCTATGGGCCGCCGCCTGCTCTATTGTGACGGCTCGCCCGAGCTGCTCTTCACGGAGAACGAGACGAACAAGCAGCGGCTTTACGGCGCGGCCAACGACACCCCTTACGTGAAGGACGCCTTCCACGAGTACGTCGTCGGCGGGCGCGCGGAGGCCGTCAACCCCGAACAGAAGGGGACGAAAGCGGCCGCGCTCTACGTCGTGAACGTCGAACCGGGCGAGACCGTCAAGGTGCGCCTGCGCCTTTCCGACAAGGAGATGACCTCCGAGGGCGTGCGCCCCTTCGGCGAAGAGTTCGCGCGCGTCTTCAATGAGCGGAAGCGTGAGGCAGACGAGTTCTACGCGGGCGTCATCCCGCGGGACTTGAGCGAGGACGCCGCCAACGTCATGCGCCAGGCTTTCGCCGGCCTGCTCTGGTCCAAACAGTACTACCACTACGTCGTGGAGAAGTGGCTCATGGGCGACCCGGCGCAGGCCGCCCCGCCCCCGCAAAGGTGGAACGGCCGCAACCACGATTGGAGACATCTCTATAACGCCGACGTGCTCTCGATGCCGGACAAGTGGGAGTATCCGTGGTACGCCGCCTGGGACTTGGCCTTCCACTGCGTCCCGCTCGCGCTCGTTGACCCTGACTTCGCCAAAGAGCAGTTGGTGCTGATGCTGCGGGAGTGGTACATGCACCCGAACGGGCAACTGCCGGCTTACGAATGGGCCTTAGGCGACGTGAACCCGCCGGTGCACGCCTGGGCCGCGTGGCGCGTTTACAGGATAGAGAAGCAGACGCGCGGCCGCGGCGACAGAGTTTTTCTGGAAAAGGTTTTTCACAAGCTGCTCTTGAACTTCACCTGGTGGGTCAACCGCAAGGACGTTGAGGGCAACAACATCTTCGAGGGCGGCTTCCTCGGCCTCGACAATATAGGCGTCTTCGACCGCAGCTCGCAGCTCCCGGACGGGAGTTTTGTAGAGCAGTCGGACGGGACGAGCTGGATGGCGATGTACACGCTGAACCTCATGGCGATTGCGCTGGAACTGGCGAGCGAAGACCCTGCCTACGAGGACGTGGCGAGTAAGTTCTGGGAGCATTTTATTTTCATCGCGCACGCGATGAACAATATCGGCCGCGACAACGTGGAGCTGTGGGACGAGGAGGACGGCTTCTACTACGACGTGCTGCACACGCGCGACGGGCAGCACATCCCTTTGCGCGTGCATTCGATGGTCGGGCTGATTCCGCTCTTCGCCGTGGAGACGCTGGAACCGGAGATGCTCGAAAACCTGCCGGGCTTCAGACGGCGAATGGAGTGGTTCATCAACAACCGCCCGGACCTGACCGGCAACGTCGCCAGCATGGAGACGCCGGGACGCAAGCAGCGCCGCCTGCTCTCGGTCGTCAATCAACGGAGGCTGCGCCGCGTGCTCGCCATGATGCTCGACGAGAAAGAGTTTCTCTCGCCTTACGGCGTGCGCGCGCTCTCGCGTTTTCACAAGGAGAACCCGTACGTGCTCGGGCTCGGCGGGCAGGAGTACCGTGTTGACTACGAGCCGGGCGATTCGGTGACGGAGCTTTTCGGCGGGAACTCCAACTGGCGCGGCCCCGTCTGGTTCCCCGTCAACTACCTGCTGATCGAATCGCTGCGCAAATTCTACCGCTACCTCGGCGACGAATTCCTGGTCGAGTTCCCGACCGGCTCGGGAACCGAGATGAACCTGCTCGAAGTCGCCGCCGAAATCTCGCGCCGGCTCTCGCGCCTCTTCCTCAAGGACGACGACGGACGCAGGCCCGCCCACGGCGCGGCCGAGAAATTCCAGACGGACCCGCACTGGCGCAATCTTCTACTCTTCCACGAATACTTCCACGGCGAGACCGGCTCCGGCCTCGGAGCCAGCCATCAAACAGGCTGGACCGGCCTCGTCGCCAAGCTCCTACACCAGAGCGGAGAATGAAAAGCAATGCGGAATGCGGAATGATGAATAAAAACAGATTGTCTTTCATTCATCATTCCGCATTGCTTTTCATGCGCTGACGGCCGCGCCGGTCGTGGGCTCCGCGGCCTCGGGCTCTTTGGCGGAGCGGGCGTGGTAGAGGTCCACGAGGCGCTGCTCCTGTTTGGAGAGTTCCTCTTCCATCTGCTCGAAGACGGCGGCCGTCGCGGGGTCGGTCAGCGTGTTGAGCAGGTTGTTCGTGTCAACCACGCCGGTCTGCATGTCCCCGAGCGCGCGGCGCAGGATGCTCAAGTCGTCGCTCGATTGCAACCAGCTCTTCAGCGTCGCCCACGCGCCGCTGCCCGCGGCCTGAAAACTCTCCTTCTCGCCCAACTGCCCGAGCCTTGCTTCGAGCGCCGCGATGTGGGCCTGTTTCGACTCGCGTATCTCGTCGAGCAGCGAGCGCAGCTCCGCGCCGCTCGCCTTCTCCGCGTAGTGCTCGAAGGCGGTCTCGGCGTAACGCTCGCCGCGAATCGCCGTGTTGAGCGCGTCCACGACTTCGCTCCTGGACGACCCGCCCCACTCTTCGGCGAGCGTTAGCCAGTCAGCGTTCACGTTCGACGTGTCGGGCAGCTCTTTGCCCTCGACGCCGAGGCCCAACCGGCGCAGGATGGCCGCCGTAAAAATTGGCACATCCGACGGGCGGCGCGAGGTGATAAGATTGCCCTCGCTGACGAGCGGCTCGTTGACGTAGTCTGCGCCCGCGTTCTGCATGTCCTTGCGGATAGCGCGAAAGCCGGTCGCGCGTTTGCCCTTCAACAGATCGCCCTCGATGAGGACCTGCGGCCCGTGGCAGACGGCGGCGACCAGCTTGCCGGCGCTGACCGCGTCTTCGACGAAGCGGACGGTCTTCATGTTGGTGCGCATCGTGTCCGGGGCCATGCCGCCCGGAATCACGACCGCGTCGAAATCTGACGCGCGCGCCTCGGTCGTCGTCCCGTCCGGCTCAATCGAAGCCTTGCCCTGCTTGCCCTGGTAGGTCTCGTTCATGCGCGAGCCGAGGACCGTGACTTCGGCCCCCGCGGCCTTCAGCGCGTTGTACGGAATCTGGAACTCAGAGTCCTCGAAATTCTTCTCGACTAGAATGGCGACTCTCTTCTGCCCTGTGGTCATGTGACGGTTCTCCTTACTGAAAATGGATGGCCCTCGCGCGGGTGTTGAAGACACATCTGGATAGGAGTGCCGTTCGGCAAGAGACATGCCAGAGGGGCGGGGCCGTCAGGACGATGAAAACGAGGCTCTGAGGCCGGCGGCCGCAGCCTAAAGTCGTACAGGCGCGGGCCAGATTCGTTCGGAAAGAGTAACAGTGGGGCTCACTCCGCGCCGCCGAGAGCGCCGTGGCTGGCCTTGTTCATCAATGCTCTAATTTCTCTCTGCAATCATGAAGAGGTCGGGCGGAGCAGCCCGCGGAAGATGCCCTGGACGCGGACCTGCGAGGCGGGCAGGCGTATCGGCGCGAGCTGCGAGTTGGCGGGCCTGAGTTCGACCTCTGTGCCAAAACGGAAGAGGCGCTTCAGGGTCGCGCGCGCGCCTTCGACGAGCGCAACGACGATCTCGCCGTCGCGCGCCTCCGTGCGGTTTTCTATCAGCGCAATGTCGCCGTCACAGATGTGCTCGTCAATCATCGAGTCACCGGAAACCCTCAGGGCGTAAACGCGCTCGGGCCTCACGCGGCCCAGCAGGAAGCGCGGGACGACGATGGGCTCCCCGTCCTGGACGGCGTCAATCGGCGCTCCGGCGGCGATGCGGCCCAGCAGCGGCAACTCGCAGACGGCGTCCGAGGGCGCTTCCTCGACCTTGACCGAGAGGTTAAACTGCCCGTCCTGGCTGCGGCGCGAGAGCAGCCCGCGGCTTTCGAGCGCGGCGATGTGCTTGGCGATGGTCGCTTTTGAAGAGACGTTGAAGTAGCGCGCGATCTGCGCGTAGGAGGGCTCGTAGCCGTGACGCTCGATGAAGCGCGTGATGTAATCCAGAATCTCTTTCTGGCGCTGCGTGCGTGCCTGCATCAGACTTCTCCTCCGGCAAGGGTGAAGGCGGCGCTTCTATCGGGGGCGGCTCTAGCGAGGTGAATATAAGGGCCGGCGGACGCGAGCGTCAAGAGAAATGATGAATGCGGAATGATGAATGATGAATGAATGACCACTGGTTTTTATTCATCATTCATCATTCCGCATTCATCATTTGCTTTATCTCCGCACCGAGTAGCGCGCCAGGGTGCGCGGGAAGATGCGGACGCCGGCGGGCATCTGCGTCAGGTTCATCTTGTTCGTGCCGGTCAGGATGTCTGCGGCTTTGAGACCATAGACGGCCTGGTTGTCGTCGTTGTCCGGGTCAATGACCACGCCCTTCAGTTCGAGTCCGGCGAAGAGGCCCTTGCTGCGCGAGTAGGAAAGGATGCCCGCGTCGAGCGTGATGTTCGTCGAGGCCGCGGCCGCGCGGCCGACGGGGCCGGCGGCCACGCTGCCCTCGCCGCCGATCTCAAGCTTGTCCTCCAACAAGCCTTTGAGCGCCTCCTCGTTCATGAAGAGCAGGACGAAGTCCGTCGAGGAAGCGCCGATTTGTAAGCCGATGCTTCCGCCGCCCAGCTTGAAGAAGGCGGGCGCGCTCCACCCATTGCGCACGCGCCGGCTGATGACGCCGCTGCCGCCGCGGCCGCCGATGATGAAGCCTGCCTTGATGACGTTGGGGAAGACGGCGACGGCCTCCGCCTTGTCGATTAGGTCCTTCGGGATTGCCTTGTCCGGCGCGGCCATGATCTCCGTGAAGACCCTGGCCGCCTCCTGCGAGCGTTTCGTCAACTTGGCAATCTTCTTCGCGTTCTTGCTCTGCGCCCCGGCCGCGCCCGCGACGGCGGCCAATAACACGAGGGCCAGCGCGCAACTCGTCACGTGTCGAATCCGTTGTCTCATCTTTTTAAACTCCTATCACGATGTCTCAATCACTTGCGCGAATAGCGGGTGAGCGTCACGGGGAAGACGCGCACCTCCGCGGGCATCTCGTTCACGTCCCGCTCCTGGTCCAGGACCGCGTTCGCCTTCTTCCCCTCGTAGACGGCCTCGTTGAGGTCGTTGTCCGGGTTGATGACCGCGCCCTTCAAGGCGATGCCGGCGAAGAGTCCCTTGCTCCTTGAGTAGGAAAGGATGCCCGCGTCGAGCGTGATGTTCGTCGAGGCCGCGGCCTCGCGCCCGACGGGGCCGGCGGCCACGCCCATCTCGCCGCCCAGCTCGAACTTGTCCTCCATCAACCCGCGCACGCCCTCTTCGTTCATAATCAGCATCACGTAGTCCGTCTTCGACGCGCCGATCTGCAAGCCGACGCTCCCGCCGCCCAGGTTGAAGAAGGCGGGCGCGCTCCACCCGCCGCGTATCCGGCGACTGATGAGGCCCTGCCCGCCGCGGCCGCCGACGATGAAGGCGGCTTTGATGACGCCGGGGAAGACGGCTATCGCTTCGGCGCGGTCGAGCAGGTTCCGCGGAATCCCGCGCTCGCGCACCCCCATGATCTCGTCGAAGACGCGCGCGGCGCGGCTGGCGCGGCGCTCGGCATCGTTCAGTCGTTTCGCCTTCTTCTGCGCCGCAGCGGCTGGCACAAAAAGCAGCCCACAGGCTAACGCCACCGCGAGCGCGCACGCGAACCTTTTCTTTGAATACATTTCTTCTCCTCCTCGAAAGATGATTTCTCCCGACCACCAGAGACGCGCGGGGAGAAGCTAGACTTTTGCGTGTCCTTTTGTTGAGCCGAATCTTACACCCTGCGCGGCGGGAAATCGAATTGTCTGTCCGGGCGCGGCTGTGCTAAGTTCACAAACGGTTCGGTCAACTTTTCGGCAAAGCTACCCTATGCGACGCGCAATCTACCCCGGCTCGTTCGACCCCATTACCAACGGCCACCTGGACATCATAGAGCGCGGCTGCAAGCTCTTCGACGAAATCATCATCGCCATTCTGGTCAACCCAGACAAGAAACCTTTCTTCACCATCGAGGAGCGCCGCGAGATGCTCTCGCAGGTGGTCACGGAGATAGAGCACGGCTCGTGCCGCCTGCTCGTCGAAGACTTCCGGGGCCTGCTCGTGGACTACGCCGTCGAGCGACAGGCGGACGCCATCGTGCGCGGCATACGCGCCATCTCGGACTACGAGTACGAATTGCAGATGGCGCTGATGAACCGGCGGCTGGAGCCGCGCATCGAGACCGTCTTCATGATGCCGGCCGAGGCTTTCTCCTACGTCAGCTCCCGCCTCGTCAAGGAAGTCTTCCTGCTCGGCGGCAGGATCGAGGGATTGGTCCCGGCCTCAATCGAAGCCCTAATGCGCAAGAAACTCGGCTAGGGTTGAAAACGAAGCGTGATATACTCGCCGCAGCCAATTGCATTGTGGATTGCGGGTTGATCGAAAGGTTCAATCCTCCAGCGCCTGACATCTTGTCTTTGCGCCTCCAGCGTGAAACGGTTTCCCGCAAAGGCGCAGGAAAAGAAAAACCAAAGGCGCAAAGAGTTGAACTATTCCGTCTCTCAATCTCAAATCAAAAAGGGGGGTGAAAGGAATGCCAAGAGGCGATAAGTCCAGCTACACGGGCAAGCAGAAGCGTCAGGCCGAGCACATCGAAGAGGGCTACGAGGAGCGCGGCGTCTCCGAAGGCGAGGCCGAGAAGCGGGCCTGGGCCACGGTCAACAAGATGACCGGCGGCGGCAAAAAGAGCGGGTCGGGGCGCGGCAAGGCGACCGACACAAGCCCCGCCAAAAAAGGCGGCAAGAAGGGGGGCAAGAAGGGCGGCAAAAAGAGCGGCGGCTCTAAGAAGGGCTCCTCGAAGAAGGGCGGCTCCAAGAAAAGCTCTTCCAAGAAAAGCTCATCCAAGAAGGGCTCGTCCAAGAAGGGCAGATAGGCTTTCGGTCGCGCGGCGCGGGCCGCCGTGGCTTCGCGCCGCGCGACACTTTCATCGAACTCATGACGACAACGAAAACAGCAGACTCAGCCTTTCCCGTCTCGGAGAACGTCTCGCGCATGCGCGAGTCTTCGACCGTGGCGGCCATGCAGGCGGCCGTAGCGATGCGCGCCGAAGGGCTGGACGTGGTTGACCTCGGCGCGGGCGAGCCCGACTTCGACACGCCCGAGAACATCAAGCGCGCCGCCGCCGAAGCCATGCGCCAGGGCAAGACCAAGTACACGCCGACGGCCGGCACGCGCGACTTCCAGCAGGCCATCATTGATTTTTACGGGCGCGAGTTCGGGGCCGCCTACGAACGCTCCGAGGTGATGGGCTCCTCCGGCGGCAAGCAGGCCATCTTCAACGCCGTCGTCACGCTCGTCAATCCCGGCGACGAAGTCTTAATCCCGCAGCCCTACTGGGTGACGTTCCCTGAGATCGTCACGTTCGCGGGCGCGAAGACGGTCGTCGTGGAGACGGAGGAGACGGACTTCGTGCTGACGGCCGAGCAGTTGGAGCGTCATCTCACGCCGCGCACGAAGCTGCTCATCATGAACTCGCCGTGCAACCCTTCGGGCCGCGTCATCCCGCCCGCAGAGTTCCGCCGCATCATGGAGATCACGGCCGAGCGCGGCATCTACGTCATCTCAGACGAGTGTTACCTGCGCTTCGTCTACGCACCCGCGCAAGTCTTCAGCGCGGTGACGCTGCCCGCCGAGTTGCGCCGCCGCCTGTGCATCGCCGGGTCTCTGTCGAAGACGTACGCGATGACGGGCTGGCGCGTGGGCTACTCGCTCGCGCCCGCCGAGTGGACGCGCGCGATGCTCAAGGTGCAGGGCCACTCGACCAGCAACCCCAACTCCGTCGCGCAGGCGGCCGCGGTCGAAGCCTTCACGGGGCCGCAGGATTCCGTCGCGCAGATGCTCAAGGAGTACAACGCGCGCCGCGACTGGCTGGCGCGCGCGCTCGACGAGATACCAGGCGTCCGCTGCATCCTGCCGGAGGGCGCGTTCTACGCCTTCCCGGACGTGCGCGGGTGTCTGAAGGGCGAGGTGAAAACGTCTGGCGAATTCGCGGACAGATTGCTCAAGCAGGAGCAGACGGTCGTCACGGACGGCGCGGCCTTCGGCGCGGAAGGTTTTATACGCATCTCCTACGCGACCTCGCTTGACCGCCTCAAGGAGGCAATGCGCCGCATACGCCGCGTCGCGGAGAGTTTGGTTTGAAGCCGCGCGAGGCGGCGGAAGAATGCTTCAACTAAAAAGCGGAGCCCGCGGGCTCCGCTTTTTAGTTGAAGAGATTTCCAGACGCTCTTTTAATAGAGGTTGAAGTTGTACTCGATCTGGATGTACTGCGAGACCGCGTGCCCGTCCTTCATCGCCGGCGAGAACCTGATCTGCCTGGCCGCCGCAATCGCTCGCTCCGTCAGCCCATACGGCAGGCTCGACACCGCTCG
>DASWQY010000117.1:0-33703 GCA_036403435.1 Pyrinomonadaceae bacterium | reverse complement strand
GGGCTTGCTGCGCGGCGCATACGTCATCGCCGACGCGACGAAGACGGGCTTCGAGCCCATCGCGGCGGACGCCTCGCCCAACGTCGTCGAGAATGAACCGGCCACACCCGCGCTCATCATCATCGCCACCGGATCGGAAGTCTCGCTCGCGCTCGAAGCGCGCGACGTGTTGCAACAGGAGGGCACGCCCACGCGCGTCGTCTCGATGCCCTGCTGGGAGTTGTTCGAGGAGCAACCGAAGGAGTACCGCGACGAGGTGCTCCCGCCGTCGGTCGCGGCGCGTCTCTCAATCGAGGCGGGCGCGCGATTGGGTTGGGACCGCTACGTCGGCTCGCAGGGCGACTGCATCTCGATTGACCGCTTCGGCGCGAGCGCCCCTGGCGACGTGGCCTTGAAGGAATTGGGCTTCAACGTCGAGAACGTGTTGCAGCACGCACGAGCCCTGCTAGGAAAGTAAGAGATGCGCATCGCCGTCGGAGCAGACCACGGGGGCTTTCCCCTCAACGAGCGCGTGATAGAAGAATTGCGTGCCAGCGGGCACGAGGTCGAAGACTTCGGTACGCACGACGGAACCGTGCCGGACGACTACCCGGACTACGCGCTCGCCGTCGGGCGTGCCGTGCAAACTGGCACAGCCGAAATAGGTATCCTGATTTGCGGGAGCGGCGTCGGAGCAGCCGTCGCGGCGAACAAGCTGCGCGGGGTGCGCGCCGCACTCTGCGCCGACACCTACTCGGCGCACCAGTCGCGCGAGCACGACGACTGCAACGTCCTCTGCCTCGGCGCGCGCGTCGTCGGCAGCGAGCTTGCGATGGAGATACTGCGCGCCTTCGTCGCCGCACGCTTCACGGGCGAGGAGCGCCACCGCCGCCGGCTCGCCAAAGTCAACGACATCGAACGGCTGGACGCCGAAAAGTAAGCGCACCGGCGCGGCGGGGGCAAGCCCACCTTCCTGACCTGAGAAGTTAAATAAGTTGAAGCTACTCTTTTGACCTGTCAGGTTAAGAGAGTTGAATCAACTCTCCCGGCCTCGCAGGTCAGGAAGGTGGGCTTGCTCCCGTTCTGCCTACCTGGTTCACAACTCAGAATCAATTCCCAGGTTCACCCCCAGGCACTTAAGGAGAACCCCCGTGAGAAATTTTCCCATCATCTCCTGCTTACTCGTTTCGCTTCTTGGCGTGTCGATACAAATCATCGCTCAGCAGCCGACGACGCCCGCGGACCCGCACGGCCAGACGCACATGCCGCGCGCGCCACAGCCGCAGCCGGCGCAGACGCCTTCTCCCGCGCACGAGACGCAGACGCATGACACGGGCTTTCACCCGCCCTACTACGATTACCCTTACGGGAGCCGCACGCCGGGCCACCGTTCCGTCTCCGTCGAGCAGGCCGTCGAGCTGGCCCTGCGCAACGCCTCACTCTACCAGCAGGCGCGCGTTGACGAGCGCATCGCTCGTGAAGACGTGCGCCAGGCGCGCGCGAGCCTCCTCCCGCACTTCTCCGTCCCGCTCACCTACATCGGCAACACCAACTCCCAGGTCCGCAACGAGAGCGCCCCGCTCGTCTATAGCTTCGTCTCTTCGAGCGCGATCAACGAGACCTCCGCCTTCATCAACGCTACCGGCGCGCTGGACCTTTCGGGCCGCCTGCGCGCGGCGCTGGGCCGCGGCCGCGCGCTACTCGCCGCCGCGCAGGCCGGGACACTCGCCGCCCGCCGCGCCCTCGTCATCGCGACCGTTGACGCCTACTACGGCCTCGCGCTCGCGCGCCAGAAGCGCCGCCTCGCGGACGAGACCCTGGCGCTCGCCGAAGCGTTCGTGAAGATCGCGGAGAACCTGAAGGCGCGCGGCGAGGTCGGCGAGACCGACGTGCTCCGCGCGCGCTCGGCGGCGCTTCTCAGGCGCGACGAGCTTGAGCAGGCGCGCGCCGCCGAGTCGGCCGCGATGGACTTGCTGCGGACTTTGACGGGCGTGGATTTTGGCACACATATCGCGCAGCCGCTGCTGACCAACGACCTGCCGTCGGCGAGCGACTTCGACGACTACACCGAGGAGTTAATCAAAGGGCGGCCCGAGCTTCGCCAGCTCGAAGCACTCAGGCGCGCGGCCCTCGCAGACGCAAGCATCGCGCGGCGCGAGCTGTGGCCCGACGTGACCTACAGCCTCAACGGCGGCTTCGACGCGGCGGACTTCCGCCCGCTCGCGCGCTACGCCGGGGGCCAGGCCATCGTCAGCCTCAACGTCCCCGTCTTCAACTGGGGCGCGAGCCGCAGCCGCGAGACGCAGGCGAAGCTGCGCGTCGAGGCCCTCGACTTGCAGCGAGACTCGACCTTGCAGCAACTGCGCCAGGAGTTCTACACGGCGCGCGCGGGCGCGCTCTCGGCAATCGAGCGAGCGCGCATGACCAGGGCCGCCACCGAAGTCTCGCAGCAGACGCTGACTCTCGCCTTCGCCGCCTACCGTCTCAAGAAAGGCACGATCCTCGACGTGATAGACGCGCAGGCCAACTATGCCGCCGCGCGCCTCGCACACTACCAGTCGATTGCCGACTACCGCACCAACCGCATCCGCCTCGAAGCCGACCCTGCGCAGATGAGTCGCGTGACTTCAAGCGTCATGGTCCAGCCGCACACGATGACGGAAGCCGGGCGATGCCTCTTAACGAGCGCCCAAGCGCCCTCGGTCGGCGGCCTCCGCTTAGGGATGACCGCCGACGAGGCCCGCGCGCTCGCCCCTGCCCTCGGCTTGCCGCCCGCGGACGACGACGGCGCAGTCCGCGCCACGCTCACGTCCGCGGAGCTGCCGGGCCAGAATCAGCAGCCCGCTCCTTACATGGAAGGCGTTGAATCAGTCGCGCTCGAATTCACGGGCGGGCGGCTCACTTACCTGCGCGCCAACTACCCCGTGACGAACCAGTGGGAGAGCCCCGACGAATTCATCGCCGCGCTCGCCGCGAAGCTGAACCTCAAGGGCACCTGGAAACATTTCTACGATTGGGAAAACAAGGATGTGCGCGATACTAAGGAGCTGCGCGACCTCGCCCTCGAATGCGACGGCTTCCGCCTCAGCGCCGGCATCGGCGTCGAAGGCATCGGCGGCGACCAGACGCCGCACTTCGAGATAGAAATAATTCAAAATTCAAAATGAAAAATGCAAAAGGGAGGCGGAGAACCACTTCTTAATTAAATGCGGTCTCCGCCTTCATTTTTAATTTTTCATTTTTAATTTTTAATTATGCGCAACGCGCGTGGCATGATCTGAAACTCGGCGGGCGTGCGGCCGCGGACGTTGCCGTCGGCTTCGACGAGGAGGGCGTCGCGTGCCGTGTCTGTCTCGACGCGGACGCGGCGGGCCCGGAGGAGGCGGACGCGCGCGTTCTCAAGGTGCGCGCCGCGGCGTATGCGCGGGAGTTCTCTGAGG
The DNA here is from genome assembly GCA_036403435.1 of Pyrinomonadaceae bacterium. Classification (GTDB taxonomy): domain Bacteria; phylum Acidobacteriota; class Blastocatellia; order Pyrinomonadales; family Pyrinomonadaceae; genus QHXM01. The sequence continues at coordinate 30,284 of DASWQY010000117.1, read as the reverse complement.
ATGGTGGGGCGGTTGAGGTCGCGCGTCAGCACGAGGTCAATCAGTCCGTCGTCGTGGAGCGCGTCGGGGGCGAACATCATCCCGCCGCCGGCGTGTGTGCCGTTGGCGACGGCGATTAAATTGGTCCGGTTTTCAATCACCTCGCGCCCGTCAACGATCACGCGCGCGACCCTCTCGCGCCACGCGGCGAGCGCGCCGCAGGCCGCCGCGACGAAGCGCGCCTCGCCCGGCAGACGCCTCGTCAACCCTCTTTGCGACGCCACGCGCGCCGCGACCTCCGCGCCCAAGCCTATCGTCGCCACGTTGAGGCAGATGAAATCCCGCTCGCCCTCCGACACCTGCCCGTGAATCACGTCAATCGGTCGTGCGGCAGTTTTTTCTTCCCCCTTTGCGTGAGCGATGAAGATGCCCAGCCACTCTTCGAGCGGCCTGCGCCGCCCGCCCGCCAGGCCCCGCGCGAAGTCGTCGCCCGTCCCCGCGGGCAGGACGGCGAGCGCGGCCGACGAATTGACGGGCGAAGGCGGATGGAAACCGTCTTGCGCTTCGGCGAAGTCGAAGAAGCCGGAGGCCGCTTCGCTCAGCGTCCCGTCGCCGCCTACGACCGCGATGGTGTCGTAGCCTTCGCGCAGGGCCGTGCGCGTCCTCGCGGTCGCGTCGCCCGCGTGCGCCGTCTCGTGCGCGTCGAAGTCCAGGCCGTTCGCCGCGAGCGCCGCTTTGATTTTGGGCCAGGCGCGGCGGGCGCGCGCGGAGGTCGGGTTGATGATGACGAGCGAGCGGTGCGGCCTGTTCATGCGCGACACACTCTACCACAGTGAGGCGCGGCCCCGTGTTTGGTGGTAAGCTAATCGCACACGGCATTACTTGAGGGGGTTTCGTAGATGCGCGCAGTCGTCATCGTTTCGCACGGAGGCGTGGAAGGGCTTGAGGTGCGCGAGGTCGAGCGGCCGCCCGCGCCCGCGGCCGACCGCGTGCTCGTGCGCGTGCGGGCCGCGGGCCTGAACCGCGCCGACCTGCTCCAGCGCAGGGGCGTGTACCCTGCGCCGCCCTGGGCCGTACAGGACGTGCCGGGGCTGGAGTTCGCGGGCGAAGTGGCCGAGACGGGCGACGAGGTCCGCGCCTGGCGCGTGGGCCAGCGCGTCTTCGGCATCACGGCCGGCGGCGCGCAGGCCGAGTACGTCTCTGTGCCGGAAAGCACGCTCGCGGAAGTTCCGCCGAACCTCGACTGGCACGAGGCCGCGGCCGTCCCGGAGACCTTCATCACGGCGCACGACGCGCTCTTTACGCAGGCGCGGCTCCGTCTGGGTGAGCGCCTCATTATTCACGCCGCGGGCTCGGGCGTCGGCCTCGCCGCCGTCCAACTGGCGCGGGCCGCTGGCGCGCGCGTCTTCGGCACGTCGCGCACGGCCGAGAAGTTGGAACGCGCTCGCTCGTTAGGTCTGGACGAAGCAATCGTCGTGGGCGAAGACCCCTCGGTTTTCAGTCGGGCCGCGCGCGAGTTGACGGGCGGCGCTGGCGTCGAGGTCATTCTAGATTTGGTGGGCGGCCCGTATTTGCAGGCGAACCTCGAAGCACTGGCCTCGCGTGGCAGGCTGATGCTTGTCGGGACGACCGCGGGCGCGAGCGCGCCTTTCAACTTCGGCGTCGTGATGAGTAAGAGGCTGCGCATCTTTGGCACAGTCCTGCGCGGGCGCTCGGTCGAGGAGAAGGCGAACGCCACGCGCCGCTTCGCGGCCCAGGTCGTCCCGCTGCTGGAGCGCGAGGTCGTGCGCCCGGTGATTGACAAGGTTTACTCGATGGACGAAGTGCGCGCGGCACACGAGCGCCTGGAATCCAACGAGACCTTCGGCAAGATCGTGTTGAAGATTGCAAGCAATTAGAGCCTGTTTGAAAACTCGTCCGCGGCCCGCCGTCCTTTGCGTCTTTGCGCCTCCAGCGTGAGTGGTTTTAATTTTTTCACGCAAAGGCGCAAAGGAAAAGTTTTCAAACAGGCTCTCATTACTTGCGTCTACTATTCCAGGGGCTACAGATGATTTACAGGCTACTCTTCACCGCTTTACTGTCGGCGCTCACGTGCGCCTCCGTTTACGCCGTGAATGAAAGTTCAGACGCGGACCCGCAGCCGGGCGTGGCGCGCGAGTTGGCACGCTTTCGCGCCGCGCACTACCGCGACGTGCGTTACCGCCTGCGACTCGACCTCGTGCCGGGCGCGGAGTTGATGAAGGGCTCCGAGGAGATTGGCGTGACGCTCGACGCGGAGGTTAAGGAACTCGTCCTCGACTGGCGCGCGGCGCAGGCGCAAGAGGTGAAGGCGCGCGTCTGGGACATAGAGGTCAACGGTCGCGCCGTCGCGGACGCGCGCGAGGTCAACGATCACCTTGTGATTCCGGGCGCGTATCTGACGAAAGGCGAGAACGTCGTGCGGCTCAAGTTCGAGTCGCCCGTCTCGACCTCCGGGAGCGCCGTGACGCGCTACCTCGACCGCGAGGACAAGTCGGAGTATCTCTACACGCTCTTCGTGCCGTCGGACGCGAGCACGGCCTTCCCCTGCTTCGACCAGCCGGACTTGAAGGCGCGCTTTCAATTGAGCGTGAGCGCCGTCACCGACTGGACCGTCGTCACGAACACCAACGCCGAGACCGTCACGCGCAGCGGGGCGAACAGCTTTTGGAAGTTTCGCGAGACGGAGCCCTTGAGCACCTACCTCTTCGCGTTCGCCGCCGGCCCCTTCAAGGAGTTTAAGGACGAGACCTCGCGCGTGCCGATGTCGCTCTTCGTCAGAAAGTCTAAAGCCGAGCGCGCGCAGAAGGAGTTGTCGGAAGTCTTCCGCCTGCACCGCGAGGGCTTGGAGTTTCTCGCCGGCTACTTCGATTACAAATACCCTTTCCCGAAGTATGACATCGTCGTCGTCCCCGAATTCGCCTACGGTGGGATGGAGCACGCGGGCGCGACCTTCCTGCGCGAAGAAAGAATTCTTTTCCCGACCGACCCGACCGCCGTGGACTTCGCGGCGCGCGCCGAGCTGATTTGCCACGAGGCGGCGCACCAGTGGTTCGGTGACCTCGTCACGATGCGCTGGTTCGACGACCTCTGGCTCAAGGAGGGCTTCGCGACCTTCATGGCTTATAAAGCGATGGAGAAGATTCTGCCGGGACAGAACGCGTGGAAGATTTTTTACCAGCGGACCAAGCCCGGCGCTTACACGACCGACGTGACGAAGGGCACGACTCCCATCTTCCAGGAAATCCCGAACCTCTCGGCGGCGAAGTCGGCTTATGGAAACATCGTCTACCTGAAAGCCCCCTCGATGCTCAGGCAGGCTGAGTTTTATCTGGGCGCGGAGAAGTTCCAGCGGGCCGTGCGTCAGTTGGTCCACGAGCGCGCGTTCGCTAACGCGGAGTGGGCCGATCTGGTGCGTGCGTTCGAGCGAAGCTCGGGCCGCAAGCTGGACGACTGGGCCGCGGCGTGGGTCAGGAGGCGCGGGCTCGCGCGCGTCCACGTCAACTGGACTGCCGACTCCGCCGGGCGCATCAATCGCCTCACGCTCTCGGAGCGCGACGTGCTCGGCGAGGGCGGCGCGTGGCCCATGCGCGTCCAGCTGCTGCTCGCCGACGAGTCGGGCAAGCCGGAGACTTTGACGGTCACGCTCGACGGCGCGGGCGAGACGAGCGTCAAGGAGGCGTTGGGCCGAAGGCGTCCGGCTTACGTCTTCGCCAACCACGAAGACTACGGCTACGGGCTCTTCCTGCTGGACGACGAGAGCCGCCGTTACGTGCTCGAACATTTGGGCCAGGTCAAGGATGACTTCCTGCGCGCGCTCCTCTGGGGCTCTTTGTGGGACAGCGTGCGCGAGGCCGAATTAGCGCCCTCGGCCTACGTCGAGCTGGCGATCAAGTTGATGCCGCTGGAGCGCGACGAGGTGACGGCGCAGGGCGTGCTCGCGCGCGTGCAGGCGGCCTTCAACCGCTACCTCTCGGACGCGCAGAGGAAGGAACTCGCGCCGCGCCTCGAACGCATGCTCACCGACCGGATGCTGAACGCGGAGACCGCCGGCCTTCGCATCACCGGCTTCCGCGCGTTTCAAGGCGTCGCGACGACCGACGAGGGGCGCTCGACGCTCAAGCGAATCCTCCGCGACGAGCTGAAGATTCCGGGCATGCAGCTGCGCTCGCGCGACCGCTTCGACATCATCACGGCGCTGATGACGACGGACGACCGCGAGGCCCCCGCACTGCTCGAAGCGCAGGGCAAGGCGGACACGACCGACGACGCGCGGCGTTACGCTTACGCGGCGGGCGCGGCGCGCGCCGACGCCGAAACGAAGAGGAGGTATTTCGACGCCTACCTGACGGACGCCAGGCTCGCGGAGAGCTGGATCGAGGCGAGCTTCGGCCCCTTGAACGCCGTCCGGCAGTCGGAGCTGACGCGGCCGCTCCTCGACGGCGCGCTCACGGAACTGCCGCGCCTCAAGCGCACGCGCAAGATATTCTTCGTCAACGGCTGGCTCGCGGCCTTCGTCGGCGGTCAGTGCGACGCGCGCGCCCTCGCCGTCGTCCAGAACTTCCTCGAACGCGAGAGCACACTCGACCGTGACCTCCGCCTCAAAGTGCTCGAAGTCACCGATGGCCTCGAACGCTGCGTGCGGATTAGAGCGCGGTACGCGAACGAAAAGTGATGAGCGTCCGGCTCATCGGCGTGATAAACTTAACGCAACGATCCACCCCGTTCAGCTTGAGATGAAATCTTCATTGGAGGCTGAGAGATGACGACGGAAGTAATCAACGAGGAAGCAGAAGAGCAGTTGGTGCGCTACAAGGCCACGATAGAAGAGTTCTGGGCCTTGCCGGAATCCATGCTTCCGATTGAGTACATCAACGGGGAGATCATCATGGCTCCGACGCCGACGGTCCTGCATCAAGCGGTGCTGCGAAACCTCTTCCGCGCGTTAGGCGAATTTGTCCTGCGGACGAAGGCCGGCAGCATCTTCTTTTCGCCGCTCGACGTGGTGCTGCCGAGCGGCGATGTCGTCCAGCCGGACGCCTTCTTTCTGACCAGCGAAGAGGCGTCGCGCGCGCTCGTAGAGAAGCGCGTACACGGCTCGCCCGCGTTCCTTGTCGAAGTCCTCTCGCCCGGCTCAATCAAGCACGACGCGCTGACGAAGCGCGGGCTGTACGAGCGGAACAATGTGCGCGAGTACTGGATAGTTGACCCGAAGTCCAGGACGCTCGCGCAACTGGTCCGGCGCGGCGAGCACTTCGAGCTGACGGAACTCACTGAAGGCGACACGGTCCGCGGCGTCGTGCTCGACGGCTTCGAGACGACCGTCGGGGCGTTACTCAACGACAGGTAGCTAGAGAAAAGCGTTTCCGCCCTTTCACCAAGCAAGCAGGTTATGGACTCGACAGCTTTTCTCGTCATCGCTTACGTCGCCATCGCCGCGCTCGCGCTGCTACTCACCCTCGCCCTCTTCGAGCCTGGGCTGGCCTACAAAATCTCCCCCGGCGAGACGGACCCGCTCGACTCCGACGACTTCCTCTGCGTGCTCGAAGCCGTCACCGACTCGAAGATTCACCGGCGCGGCCGCGCCGCAGTCCTGACCAACGGCGAGGTCTTCTACGAGGCGGAACTCGAAGCGATCCGCGGCGCGCGCCACAGCGTCAACCTGGAGGCGTACATTTTCCAGAAGGGCGAGGTCACTAAAGAATTCGTCGAAGCCTTGACCGAGCGCGCCCGGAGCGGCGTCCGTGTCCGCCTGGTCCTGGACGCGGTCGGCAGCTTCGCGACGTGGGACAGTTACTTCGAGGAGCTGCGCGCGGCCGGCGGGCGCGTCTGCTGGTATCACCCGCTGCGCTGGTACACCGTCGCGCGCTTCAACAACCGCACGCACCGCGAGATCGTCGTCGTTGACGGGCGGACGGCGTTCGTCGGCGGCGCGGGCTTCGCGGACCACTGGCGCAAAGGAGACGAGAAGAACCCGCGCTGGCGCGACACGATGTTCCGCGTCGAGGGCGAGGCCGTGACGAGCATCCAGGCCGTCTTCGTCGAGAACTGGCTCGAAGCCTCGGGCGAGATTCTGACGGGCAAGGAATATTTCCCGACGAGCGAAACGGGAGACTCGATGGAGGCGCTCGTCGTTGACAGCTCGCCGGGGAGCGGCGGCTCGACGCGCGCGCGCATCCTCTACCAGACGCTCCTGGCCTCGGCGCGCGAGAGCATACACATCACCACGCCCTACTTCCTGCCCGACCGGAGCGCGCGCCGTGAGATGGTGCGCGCCGTGCGCGAGCGCGGCGTGGAGATCAAGATTATCGTGCCGGGCACGCACAGCGACCACCTGCTGACGCGCCGCTCGTCGCGCCGCCTCTTCGGCGATCTGTTAAAGGCCGGGGCCAGGATTTACGAGTACGGGCCGGCGATGATTCACGCCAAGACGATGATCGTTGACAATCTCTGGGGCGTCGTGGGCTCGACCAACTTCGACAACCGCTCCTTCGGCCTCAACGACGAAGTCAACCTCGCCGCGCGCGACGAAAAGCTGGCCGCGCGCCTGGCCCAGGATTTCGCCACCGACCTCGCCGCCAGCCGCGAAGTCACCTACGACGAATGGCTCCGCCGCTCCGTCTTCGAGCGCATGCACGAATGGCTCGGCTGGGTCCTGGAAAGACAACAATAGTGGTCGGTGGTCAGTGGTCAGTTAAAAGCTGATTTCTTACTGACCATTGACCACCGACCACTGACCTCTGCTCATGCGTATCGTCACGTACAACGTTCACAAGTGCCGCGGGATGGACAGGCGCGAGCACCCGTCGCGGATCGCGGAGGTGTTGCGCGAGACCGAGGGCGACGTGATCGCGCTTCAGGAGGTGTTGAGTGTCCGCGGAGCGGAGCGCGAGCGCGACCAGGCGCGCTTCCTGGCCGAAGAGCTGGGGATGCACTATCACATCGGCGAGAACCGCAGGCTCCACGGCGGGGCTTACGGCAACGTGACCTTGAGCCGCCTGCCGTTCCGGGAGGTCTGCAACTACGACATCACGTGGAGCGGGCGCGAGCGGCGCGGCTGCCTGCGCGCGGACGTGGCGGTCGAGGCGGGCGGGCGGGAGCGCCTCGTGCACATCTTCAACATACACCTCGGCACGGCCTTCATAGAGCGCCGCCACCAGGCACGCCGCCTCGTCGGCGACGAGATATTGAACAGCCGTGAGTTAAAGGGCGCGCGCGTTGCGCTCGGAGATTTCAACGAGTGGACGCGCGGGCTGGCGACGCGCCTCCTCGGTACGCACTTGCAGAGCGCAGACGTTCGCCACCACCTGAAGCGCGCCAGGACTTACCCCGGCGTCTTCCCGCTCCTTCATCTGGACCACGTTTACTACGACGATAGCCTGAAACTCGTGCGCCTGACGCTGCACCGCAGCCGCACCGCGCTCGTCGCCTCCGACCACCTGCCGCTCGTCGCGGATTTTGAGTTCAAAGAAGGGAAAGGAACGTCAGGCGGGGGATGAGCGAGAGTGCTGCGTCAGGTCAACGCACAGTCTACGGCTTCGTCGTCTCCGTGCGGGACTGCTTAATTTGATTGATTAGATTTTCCACCTCGGTCTTCAAGCTGCTATCCAGCTTGAGAGCAGTGTCAAAGTCTTGCTGTGCTTCTGCGTCTTTGCTCTGTATTAGTTTTACCGCTCCTCTGTTCGCGTATGTGCGAGCAAGTTTAGGATTAAGTTCGATAGCTTTAGTGAAATCGGTTATTGCCCCATCCAGCTCATCTTTTGCCAGCCGTAAGAGTCCCCGGTTGCTATAGGCTTCAGGCCGCTCGGGCTGAAGCTCGATGGCTCTGTTGCAATCAGTCAGCGCCCCGTCAAAATCTTCTTTGGCGTATCGCGCATAACAGCGATTGTTATATGCCGTGCCGAGTTGAGGGTCCAGCTCAATGGCTTTGGTGGTGTCAGTTATTGCCCCTTCATAGTCACCTTTGCCGTTTCGTGCAGCGCCGCGGTTGTTATAGGCTTTAGCCTCTCGCGGGTTAAGTTCGATGGCCTTAGTCGAATCGGCCATCGCGCCGTCCAGGTCGCCTTTAAGCCTCCGTGCTTCGCTGCGGTTGGAATAGGCGAGGGCGAATTGAGGGTCAAGCTCAATGGCTTTGTTCAAGTCAGCCAGCGCATTATCCAGCTCGCCGATGACGACTCGTGCGATGCCGCGGTTAGAATACATCTCGGCTTGTTGAGGCTTCAGTTCAATCGCCTTAGTATAGTCAGCAATCGCACCTTCATAATCACCTTTATCGTAGCGTGCAGCGCCGCGCAGATAATAATCGAGGGCGGAGCTGGGAGGCTTCTGCGCAGTCGTCTGTGCATAAGCAGCCGTGCCCGCCAGAAGGAGCAGGAGAAGTATTGAAAGAGAGAAGCGGCGCATGATTGCCTCCAATGGGAGAAAGGCTGTTAAGGTAAATCAGACGGCTTAACAAGGCGGGGTATTTCTACGCCGATTCTAACGGGAGGTCAATATCCGCGAGAAGTAAGGCTGGGAGCCATTGCTAATTTAATGCGGTTTCAGCTCCCCTTTCACCTTTTTACTTTTACCTTCTCGGTGAGTGGTTCGGCGCGGCGCGCGGCCGAGTCCGTGATGACGGAGAGGCCGGAGACGCGCTCGCGCGCGAGGGAGCGCATCAGCTCCCTCGCCTGCGCGTAGGTCAGCCCCAGCGCCTCGCAGCCGCGCTCGCTCAGGACAGCCCAACGCTCTTCGGTCAGTTCGCTCATCTTCATTTGTCCGGCAGCTTCGCGTCCGTCGTGTACTTCCACTGCGCGTCCGAGCCCTCGGCCGGGCACGCGGCCTTGTAGTTGTCCACGCGCAGCTCCGGCAGCTGGTCCCTGGCCGCCGGGGCCACGTAGACGACCGCCGCCGCCAGCCCAGGGTTGTTCTCCGGCCCAGCCTCGCAGGCGTTGAAGTAGGTCGTGCCGAAGTCCTTGACGACGCGCAACTGCCCCTGCTGGAGTTGGACGAGCTTGGCCCACTCCATCGCCCGCCCCATCTGCATGTAGTAGTAGCCGAGCAACAACTCGTTCACGCCGTCGCGGTTCAAATCAAACGTGCGGACGACGAGCGAGAGATTCGGCACGGGGTAGTCGGCGACGTAAGTTTCTCCCGAGAAGATGGCGAGGTACTTGGGGCCGTCGTTGTCGGCCGCGCTGCCCGAGTGCGTGTCTATGACGTAGGCCGTCTCCTTCGCCCCCGAAGCGGTGAAAGAGCCTTCGGCGACGGCCGAGACCGCGGCGTTGCTCATCTCGCCCTGGAGCTTGTCCCAGATGCTGCCGCCGCCCTCGTGCTGCGCGCCGCCTTCCGCCTGCGGCGACGCCTCGGGGCTCGCCGTAGGCTGAGGATGGGGGGCTTTCTCCTGGTGCGCGCGGGCGACCGCCCCGATGATCTTCTCCTCCTGCGCCTTGTCGAGCGAGGGGCGCGGCAAGGGGTCGTGCTTGCGCCAATCGTAGAGCACGTCTTTAGCCGCGGCGAGCGCGAGCGACGTGGGCTGCTGCCGGCTGCGGAAAAGGTCCGCGAGGTAACTGACCGGCGCGGCCGCGGCGCGGCCCGAGCCCGGTGTTTCGACGACGACGCCGATCACTTCGCCCTGCGCGTTCATGAGCGGAGCGCCCGCCAGCCCCGGCGCGGCCTGCGCGTTGATTTCGATGCGGTCCTCGTCGCCGTAGCCCGAAATTGTGCCGGGCGTGTACGCCGCCTCGGCTTTCGCGCCCGCGCCGACGACGGCCACCTTGTCGTTGAGCGTCGTGTCCTTGCGGTTTCCGAGTGCGAGCCCCGGAGCCCTGGCCCGCGCCACGCGGAGCGTCACCAGCCCGTGCTCACGGTCAACGCCGGTGACGGCCGTCACTTCGAGCGCGTTGGTCTGGCCGACGAAGGTGACGCTGCCGCGCGTCGCCCCCTCGATGACGGGGAGCGCGGTCACAAGCTCATCCGACTTGAAGAAGAAGCCGCTGGCCTGGCGCGTGACGCGGCCCGACGCGTCCTGCATCGTCAGGCCGACGACGGAGGGCAGCGCGTCGCGGAAGGGCGCGGGCACGGCGTCGTAAGCGGACGGGGCCGTCGCGGGCGTGATCGCCCTGTTGCCGGACGCGCGCCAGAGCAGAAAGACCGTGGCCGCCATGACGAGCGCGAGCGCGATGCCGCCGCCGATGAGCCACCACTTTTTGGCGCTGAACCGGCTTTCGGGAGTGGCCCGGCCGCGCGCGGCCACGCCGACGCCCCCGCCGTTGTTCGGACGTGCCACCACTGCTCCGGCCGCCGGAGTCAGGACCATCGTCGGGTCGCCGCCGATGCCGATTGCGGGCAGGCGGCCGGAGCGCGGCACGGGCGGCGCGTTGACGCGCGTCAACTCGTCGTCCTCGACGGGCGCGGCGTGCGCGACGACGGCCGCCGCTTTCTCGCCGACGGCGACGCGCATCTCGGCGGCGCTCGCGGGGCGGCGCGAGGGCTTGAGCGAGAGCGCGCTTATCAGGACGTTCGACAATTCTTCCGGCACATCGCGGTTGACCGTGTGCGGCGGGGGCAGCGGGTCTTCCTTGTCGTCGAGGATGTCGGCCGCGCGTTTGAGCGCGTCTTCGGGGGCGCGGTTCGTCAGCAGGTGGTAGAGCGTGGCGGCCAGGGCGTAGAGGTCAGAGCGCGGGCTCGTGCGCTCGCCCTGAATCTGTTCGAGCGCGGCGTAGTTGAGCGTGTAGCCGACGACGCTCAGGCCCGAACTCGTGCGCGTCATCTGCCCGGCCGCGCCCTTCGCCAGGCCGAAGTCGAGGAGCACCACCTTGCCCTGCGCCGTGAGCTTCAAATTCGCGGGCTTGATGTCGCGGTGAATGACGGGCGGCTCTAACGTGTGCAGGTAGTCGAGCGCGTCGAGCAAATCGTCGGCCCAGCGCCGGACTTCCGCGGGCGAGAAGGGGCGCGAGCGGCGCGAGAGCAGCTCGCCGAGGTCGCTGCCGGGGATGAACTCCATGACGAGGAACTGCCCGTCGTCCTCCGTGAAGTGGTCGATCACTTTCGGCAAGACGGGGTGGCGCAAGTTAGCGAGCAGTCTCGCCTCGCGCTCGAAGGCGCGCTTGAGTTCTTCGGTGTCGGCCAGCGTCTCCTTGAGCGCGACCGTGCGGTGAAGGCGCTCGTCCACGGCCTCGTAGACCGCGCCCATCCCGCCCTTGCCTAATTGGCGGACGATGCGGTAACGGCCTTGCAGGACTGTGTCGGCAGCGGGCATCGCTTTCGGTCTCTCCCCGGTCAATACACGCACGAGTTTATCTTTAACCGGGGAGATTTGCTAGACGAACTCACGCCGGGCGAATTGCTAAAAAGCAGAATTCAGAATTCAGGAGTCAGAATCCAGAATGAAAGGCTGAAACCCTCTTTCTTTTATGCTGGCTCCTGGATTCTGGATTCTGAATGCTGCTTTCTGCCTTTAGCTGAAATTGCTGAAGAGCACCGCGTCGCTCGTGACGATGCCGCGGGCGCAGGCGAGCTGGCGGCCGTCGCGCGACCACTCGAAGGCGAAGATGAGGTCGGATTTAAAGTTGGTCAGTTGCACAGGCTCGCCGCCGTCCACGGGCTGACTCCAGACGTTAGAGACGCCGCTGCGCGAGTCAACGTAGGTGAGCGCCGTCCCGTCCGGCGTCCAGCGGACGTAGTTCGCAGGGAGGCTGAAGGTCTTGACCGGCGGCCCGCCCTCGAACGGAATCAGCGCGATGACGAGCTGCGTCTCGGCCCGCTCGTCCCAGTAGTAGCACGCGATCAGCTTGCCGTCGGGCGAGACCATCGGGCTGACCGAGAACTTGTCGCTGAGCTTCACCGGCTCGCCGCCGTCAATCGGCACGCGCCAGAGGTTAGGGTTCGCCGCGCCCATCGAGGTGAAGACGACCCACTTGCCGTCGGGCGAAAACGAAGGGTTACGGTCATAGTTGCCGCTCGTGAGCTGCTTCGGGTTCGCGCCGTCCGGGTCCATCCGCCAGATGTTGTGACGCCCGTCCTTGCGGTCGGAGACGAAAACTATGTAGCGGCCGTCGGGCGAGACCGCCGGGTTGAAGTTGCTCGCGGAGTCGGAGGTCAACTGCTTCTGGTTGCTGCCGTCGGCGTCCATCACCCAGAGGTCTCGGTTGCCGGAAACGTCCGACGAGTAGACGAGCCGCCCGTCGGGCGTCCACGTCCCGCCGTAGAACTTGGCCGCGCCGGAAGTAATCTGCCTGGCCCGGCTCGCGTCCACGGGCGTCGCGTCACTGCGCAGTGCCGAGGCGCGCTGCGCCGCAGAAGAGTTCGCCGCGAGCCCCGGCGCAACCCAGATGTTCGTGCTCTGGTCGAAGCGCACCGTGACGAGGTCTCCGGTCTGCGCGGCGACGCTCACGCCCGTGTAGTTGTTCAAGTCGTTGGTGACGCGGCGCGCAGTGCCTTCGGGGTAAGTGACGTGCCAGATTTGCGAGAGGCGCGAGTCCTTGTCCACGGCGTTAACCAGCAGCCCGCTCCCGTCGGAGAGCCAGGCCATCTGGCCGACGCCCGGCCACTTCTCCTGGGCCAGAGGCTTCTCCGACCCGTCCGCCACGCTGACCTCCACGACCGTCATCTCTTTCCCGTCCATCGAGTCGCCGGACGAGACGGCGAGCCGCTGGCCGTCGGGCGACCAGGACAACTGCTCGTAAAACTTCGGAGACTTGGCCGAAGTGAGCCGGCGCTCTTGCGTGCCGTCCGAGTTGGCGATGATGATGGCGTACTCGGCCTTCGTCGGCTCGCCGCGCATGAAGGCCAGTTGCTTGCCGTCCGGCGAGAAGGTGACGGGCGTGTCCACGTCCGACATGATCTTCTTAGGTGCGCCGCCGAGCACGCTCACCTGATACAACTCGCGTATCGGGTTGTTCGGCGCGCCCGTGATGTAATAGACGTAGGTGCCGTCGGGCGAGAGCGAAGCGCCGAAGTACTCTACGGCCGCGGGCTCGACGATCTGAAAGGTCCTGGAGGTGGCGACCTGGCGGACCCAGAGGCTGCGGCGGCCGGCGTCGTTGACGATGTAGGCGACGACCTTGCCGTCGGGCGAGATGGCCGCGCCCGTGCTCTTGCCCGTCGTCGTCAGCCGCGTGATCTTCATCGGCTGGAGCGCCTGCGGGCCGCGCTTGTTGGCGCGCTGGTGCAGGTACATGTAAACGAGGCCCGTGATGGCGGCGGCGAAGACGGCGACGAGCGCCAGGACCGTCCACTGCTTGAACTGCTCGCCCTTGACGGGCCGCGCCGCGGGCTGGCCCGACGCGAGCGTGGAGCGGGCCGCGGGGACGTGGCTCGTGTGCGCCCCGGCCCGCTCGGTCTCGAAAGAGTTCTGCGCGCTGATGGTGTTGAAGGCCGCGAGGCTGCGCGCGTCGGGCGGGACGGAGGTTTCGAGCTTCGCCTCGAAGTCAACCTCCTGCTTCAAGGCGCGCAGGTCAACGAGTAAGTCCTTGACCGTCTGGTAACGCTCCTCGCGGTCTTTGCGCAGCGCCTTGCGCAGGATTCTTTGCAGCTCCGACGGCGTCTCGTAAGGCCCGCCGGGCAAGGGCGGCGGCTCGCGGTCGAGCACGGCCACAATCACGTCGCTCGTCGTCTGGCCGGCGAAGGGGCCGCGGCCCGCGACCATCTCATAGAGCACGCAGCCGAGAGACCAGATGTCGGTGCGCGCGTCGAGTTGAAAGCCGCGCGCCTGCTCGGGCGACATGTAGGAGACGGTGCCCATGACCATGCCGGGCGAGGTGTTGACCAGCATCTTCGTCTGCGCTTCGGTGTCCACGAGCGAAGCCTGCCGCTCGGTCGGCTTCGCCAGACCGAAGTCGAGCAGCTTCACGTAGCCGTCCTTGCGGAGCATGATGTTCTCGGGCTTGATGTCGCGGTGGACGATGCCGGCCGAGTGCGCGGCCGTGAGTCCGGCGGCGATCTGCGCGGCGATGTCGAGCGCCTCCGAAAGTTTCAGGCGGCGGCCCGCCATGTGCCGGCGCAGCGTGACGCCGTCGATGTACTCCGTGGCGATGAAGTGCGCGCCCGCAGTCTCGCCGATCTCGAAGATGGTCAGGATGTTCGGGTGGTTCAGGGCCGAGGCGGTCTTCGCCTCCTGCACGAAACGCTGCATGCGCTGCTGGTCGGTGGCGATCTCGCTCGACAGAATCTTCAGGGCGACGACGCGGTCGAGCGTGGTGTCGCGCGCCAGATACACTTCGCCCATCCCGCCCGCGCCGATGTGGGTGCGGATTTCGTAGCGTCCTAGACTCGTGCCCGTCGCGATTGCCATCTGAAAATTTGTATGCCCGGCGCGCGCGAAAGAGACTCAGCGCGAATACTTCTTTGATACGCAGGCCCGACGATTTTAGTTGCGTTCGACTGATTGCGCCAGCCTGTAGAAGTTATCAGCTTGCGTTATGCACTGGCGGCCGAAGCCGCGACTTCACCTGCGTGGTCTAACTGGTTGACTGAAGTTCTCAATTATCCGCCGCGCAGCGTATCCCGGCAAAGGCGATGCGGAAGTGGCGGCGGAAGAAGTTACGGAACGAGATGCGCAGCACCGAGCGGCGCGTTGCCCAGGAGCCGCCCTTCAGGACGCGGTGGTCGCCGTCGAACCAGGCCGCCGAATATTCCGTGTAAGGGAAAGCCTTGAAGCCTGGGTAGCCTGCGAACGGGCTGCTCGTCCACTCCCAGACGTTGCCGATCATGTCGAGGCACCCCGAGGGCGTCGCGCCTGCGGGGAAACTCCCGACGGGGGTCGTCCCCCAGTACGAAAAATCGTAATTGCAGAGCGCGGGCGAAGGCCCCTCGTCGCCCCAACTGTAACGTCGCATCTTCTGCCGCTCGTCATCCCAGCCCGCGGCCTTCTCCCACTCGGCCTCGGTCGGCAGCCGCTTGCCGGCGAAGCGCGCGTATGCCTCCGCCTCGTACCAGCTGACGCCCGTGACGGGCTGCCGCCCTTCGGCCGCGTCATCCCCGAACATCGTCCGCACGCGCCAGCCGCCGTCCTGTTTCGTCCAGTAGAGCGGTGCCTCCCAATTCTCTTTCTCGCGCCACTGCCAGCCCTCGTCATGCCAGAACTCGCGCCGGCCGTATCCGCCCTCCGCGACGAACCGCGCGTACTCTTCGTTCGTCACGAGCAACCTGTCCAGCTTGAACGCCGGGACGTGGACCGTGTGCGCCGGACCCTCGTTGTCATAAACAAAACCGCCGTCCCCTCGCGCGCCCATCACGAACTCGCCCGCCGCGACTTCGACCATCCCCGGCTCCGCCCGAGGGGCGACGGGAATGAGAGCGCCTTCACCCTTCGCCGCGGGCGCGGGCCGCGTCTTCTTCGACGGCCCGAGCAGTTGGAAGAGGTAGGCGAGTGTCTCCTGGTGCTGCTGCTCGTGCTCAAGGACCAGGCGGAAGACGTAGCCGTCGCGCAGGAGGCGCGCGTCCTGTCCGCCGAACTCCGCGCCGTCCAGGTGCTTGAAGACGCTCTCGCGGACCCGCGCCAGGTAGCTTTCCATCTCGCGGCGCGAAGGGAGATTGCGCGACTCCTCGCGCGGCGTGTTGATGGGGTCGAAGATGCGCTCGTAACGCTCGTCGGGCGCGGGTTCATTCTTCAGCTTTTGCAACAGCCAGTAAGCCTCGAAGACGCCGATGTGGGCCAGGTGCCAGATGATGGGCCGGAACCCGAAGCCGGGGCTCTCGTGCAAGTCTTCTTCATGCGCCAGGTCGAAGAGCGCGAGCGTGCGGGCGCGCGTCTCCGCCATCTCCCTCTTAATCTCTTCCGCCCGTCGCTCAGCCAAAACTGTTCCCAGCCCCTGCCGCGTATTGTGAATGCCCGCCGATGAGCTATCATAGCAGAAGGACGAGAACGGGCAGGCGTGCGTTATCAAGAATTTCAGCTTTGAGCTTCTTAAGGAAGAAAGTAAGCCGAAGGTTTCGACCCGCAGTAACAGGCCAAAGGACTCGCGATGCACGCTCAACCGCCCGACAATTCTCACGCCGAACGTCTGGTCATTCACAACCTGGTCCGCGAGGATGCGCGCCAGCGTTTCGCGTCGGACGTGCGCGCCGGCCTCTCCTCGCGGCCGAAGCATCTTTACCCGAAATACTTCTACGACGAACTGGGCTCGCAGCTCTTTGAGGCCATCTGCCTCCTGCCCGAGTACTACCTGACACGCGCCGAGAACGAGATTCTCACGCGCCACGCGGACGCGATTGTTAATGAAGTCGCGGGCGAAAAGGTTTCACTCGTCGAGATGGGCAGCGGCAGCGCCCTCAAGACGCGCCTCGTCATCGAAGCTCTCCTGCGCAGGCAAAGTGAGCTGCTCTACACGCCCGTGGACATCTCGGCCTCCGCGCTTGAAACCAGCTCGCGCGTGCTCCTCCAATCTTACCCGCGCCTCAGAATCGACGCCTACGCCGCGGACTACTACGACGGCCTCGGCGCGCTCCAGGAGCGGCCGCGCGCCGGGCGCACGCTCGCGCTCTTCCTCGGCTCGAACATCGGCAACTTCGACCCCGCAGAGGCGCACACTTTCCTGAGCGCCCTGCGCCGCGTGCTCGCCCCCGACGATGCCTTGCTCCTCGGCGCGGATTTGAAGAAGTCCGCGCGCGTGCTCGAAGCGGCCTACGACGACTCGCTGAACGTGACGGCCGCCTTCAACCTCAACCAGCTCGCCCGCATCAACCGCGAGTTGGGCGCGGACTTTGACCTGCGCGCCTTCCGCCACCAGGCCGCCTACAACGAAGACCGCGGCCGCGTCGAAGTTTACATCGTCAGTTGTCGCGCGCAACGCGTCTCGATCCGCGGCCTCGGAATGGAAATCGAGTTCGACGAAGGCGAGCGCGTCCACACGGAGAACTCTTACAAGTACGACCTCGCGGGCCTCTCGGAGTTGGCGGCCGCGACCGGCTACGCACGCGCCCGCACCTGGCTCGACGAGCGCGAACAGTTCAGCAGCAGTCTTTTCATCGCGGAAGGGTAAACAGTAGTCAGTCACTGGTGGTCAGTTAAAAGCAGAACGCTCGACGCTGACCATCGCTGACTATCGCTGACTATCGCTGACCATCGCGGCTGTCTTCAACTGACCACTGACCACCGGCCACTGACCACTGCTTATGCTTCACGACGAAACAATCGGGGCGCGGGACGCCTCCTGCGCGGAGGCCGAGGTGGCGACGGCGCGCGAGGTCTTCCCGCCGCTGACCGACGCCGTCACCGAAGCCAGCGTGCCGCTCTTCGCCGAGAACTTGCGGCGCGGCGCGAAGCCCCGCGCGGACTGGATGTGCGGCGTCGAGTTCGAGCTGTTCGGCTACGACCTCCGGCGCGATTACGAGCGGCTCAGGCCCGCGCAGGTCCAGCGCGTGCTCTCGGGCTTCGCGCCCAACTCGAACGACCTCGTCTATGAAGAGAACGTTTTGATAGAAGTGGACGCGGGGCAGATGAACCGGCTGACGATTGAGCCGGGCGGGCAGATCGAATTCTCCGGCGCACCGCAACGCAACCTCGCCGACGTGGAGCGCGAAATCCGCCGCTACCTCGCGCGCCTCAAAGAAATCGCGGAGGGCGACTGCCTGGCCTTCCTCGCCGTCGGCTTCGACCCCTTCCGCACTCTCACGGAGCAGCACTGGTTCCCGAAGGCGCGCTACGAGGTGATGCGCCCGTACCTGGGCCGACGCGGCGCGCGCGCCTGGGACATGATGACGCGGACCTGCGCGGCGCAGACCAACCTGGACTACGGCCCGGCCGACGACCTCGCGAAAAAATTCCAGCTCGGCAACCGCCTGGCCCCCGTCGTCACGGCCGTCTTCGCCAACTCGCCCTTCGAGGACGGGCGCGAGTCCGGCTACAAGTCAACGCGCGCCGCCGCCTGGCTCGACACCGACCCGGACCGCACGGGAGTTTCGCCCGCCGCGCTCCCGCACGCGTTCTCGCCGGACGAGTTCGTCCAATACGCGCTCGACGTGCCGATGCTCTTCGCGCAGCGGGAGGGGCGCTACCTTGCGGGACCGACGGGGATGAAGTTCAGGGAATTTCTGGCCCACGGCTGCGCGGGCGTCGGGCCGGTCTTCGGCGATTGGGCCGACCACCTGACGACCATTTTTACGGAGGCGCGGCTCAAGCAGCACCTCGAATTGCGCAGCGCGGACAGCGGCAATCTCAAGATGACGCTCGCGCTCCAGGCACTCTGGAAGGGCCTGATGTACGACGACGCCGCGCTCACGGAAAGCCTGCGCCTCGCGCCCGCGCTCAGTCCGGCGGGAATGCGCGAGCTGCAAGAGCGCGTGGCGCGCGACGGCCTCGAAGCGCGATTTGAGAACGTGGACGTGCTCGCCACCGCGAAGGAGATCGTGCAACTCGCGCACGGCGGCCTCGAAAGGGCCGCGCCCGGCGAGGCCGCGTACCTTGACGTACTCTCCGAGCAGGTCATAGAGGACGAGGTCTGCCCGGCCGACATCCTGCTCCGCAACTGGCACGGCTCCTGGCACAACTCGCCCAAACGCGTCGCCGAATACCTGCGCATCGCCTGACCATGCCCGAACAATCAAGCACCGCGCTCGTCGAGTTTCGCAACGTCAGTTACGGCGTCGAGGGCGGGGCGTCGCCGATCATCTCCGACCTCAGCCTGAGCGTGGCGCGCGGCGAGACGCTGGTGCTCCTGGGCGAGTCCGGGTGCGGGAAGACGACGACGCTGAGGCTCGTGAATCGTCTGCTACTGCCGACCGCCGGCGAGGTGCTGGTCGAGGGCAGGAGCACCAGGGAGTGGGACGCGATCAGTTTGCGCAGAAGGACGGGGTACGTGATTCAGGAGGCGGGGCTGTTCCCGCACTTCACGGTCGAAAGCAACGTGGCGCTCGTGCCGAAGCTGGAAGGGTGGGACGTGGGGCGCGTGCGGGAGCGCGTGAGCGAGTTGCTGCGGCTCGTCGGCCTGGACGCGGAGAGGTTTGCCGGGCGCTATCCGTTCGAGCTGTCGGGCGGGCAGCGGCAGCGTGTGGGCGTGGCGCGCGCGCTCGCGGCCGACCCGCCGCTGCTCCTGATGGACGAACCCTTCGGGGCGCTCGACCCGCTGACGCGCGCGTCGCTGCAAAGAGAGTTCAAGGAACTGTCGAAGGAACTCGGCAAGACGGTCGTCTTCGTGACGCACGACGTGCGGGAGGCGCTGCTGCTGGGGACGCGCATCGGGTTGATGAGCGCCGGCCGCGTCGTCCTGCTCAAAACGCCCGAAGAATTCCTGCGCTCCGGCGAGCCGCACGCGCAGGCGTACATCGAAACACTCCGACTGGCCCCTTTCGGCGAGAAGAGCGAGTAATGCTACTAGACGAACCACGAAGACGCGGGCAGAGACGCGAAGTAAGCTCACCTCCTATCGTGCCGCTTCGTGCGTCTTCGCGGTTCGTCTCTTTTTCACCGCGGACATGCCGCCGGAGGGATGAGCGTTGAGCGGCTGGGCCAATTTCCTGAAGGCCAACTGGCACGACATCATGACGCTCACGGGCGAGCATCTGGTGCTCGTCCTCGTCTCGACCTCGATTGCCGTCGCCATAGGCATCCCGCTCGGCATCCTGCTCTCGCGCCGCCCACGTTTACGCACGCCCGTGCTCGGCTTCGCCAACGTCATGCAGACCGTACCGAGCCTCGCGCTCTTCGGCTTCCTCATCCCGCTCCCCTTCCTCGGCGGCATCGGCGCGCGCACGGCCGTCGTCGCGCTCGTGCTCTACGCGCTGCTGCCCATCATACGCAACACAGTGACCGGCATCCTCGGCGTGGACCGCAACGTGCGGGAGGCGGCGGTCGCAATGGGGATGACCGGCCGGCAGATGCTCTGGCAGGTCGAGTTGCCGCTCGCGGCGAGCGTGATTCTGACGGGCGTGCGTGTCGCGGTCGTCATCTCCGTCGGCGTTGCGACGATTGCGGCGGCCGTCGGCGCGGGCGGACTCGGCACGTACATCTTTCGCGGCCTGCGGCAGTACGACAATTACTTGCTGCTGGCCGGGGCCGTTCCGGCCGCTCT
This sequence comes from Pyrinomonadaceae bacterium, assembly GCA_036403435.1. Taxonomy (GTDB): domain Bacteria; phylum Acidobacteriota; class Blastocatellia; order Pyrinomonadales; family Pyrinomonadaceae; genus QHXM01. Next base: position 10,299 of record DASWQY010000117.1, on the reverse strand, counting down.
GATGGCGCTCGCGGCAGACTTCGGCCTGGGCCTACTGGAAAAGCGTTTCGACCCGGCGCGCAAGCGCGCAGGCTTGAGGACGCCGACGGCCGTGCGCGTCCTCGCGTGGGGCGCGCTCGCGTCGGTGCTCGTCGCGGGCGGTTACATCGTGTGGCGCGCGTCGCGCCCGGCGTCTGGGCCAAACGCCGCGAACAGCCCGCGCGTGGTCGTCGGCTCGAAGGACTTCACGGAGTCCATTTTGCTCGCGGAGATTTTCGCGCAACTGCTTGAGGCGCGCGGCGTGGAGGTCGTCAGGACCTTCGAGCTGGCCGGGAACGTCCCGCACGAATCGCTTCTCGCGGGTGGGATTGACGCCTACCCCGAATACACAGGCACGTCCTACATGGCGATCCTCAAGCACCCGCTCGACACGGACCCGCGCCGCGTTTACGAGGCGGTCAAGCGCGACTACGCCGAGAAGTTTGATGTCGAGGTCGGCCCGCCGCTCGGCTTCGACAACACTTTCGCGGTGCTCGTGCGCGGCGAGGACGCGCGCCGGCTGAAGCTGAAGACTATCTCGGACGCCGTGCCGCACGCGCCCGACTGGCGCGCGGGCTTCGGGCAGGATTTCATGTCGCGCGCCGACGGCTACCCAGGCTTCGCGCGCACCTATCATCTGAAATTCGCCGCCGCCCCGCGCGAGATGGACTTGTCGCTCACCTACCGCGCGCTCGCCACACGCCAGGTTGACTTAATCGCCGGCAACTCGACCGACGGGCTGATCTCCGCCCTCGACCTTTTTCAACTCGAAGACGACCGCCACTACTTCCCGCCCTACGAGGCCGTCATCCTCGTGCGCCGCGACACGCTCGCGCGCGTCCCCGCCGCATCGCAAGTCCTCGCGCTCCTCGCGGGGCGTCTTTCGACCGAAGAGATGAGGCGACTTAATTACGAAGTTGACGGCAACAAGCGTGACCGGCGCGAGGTCGCGCGCGAGTGGGTCTTGAAAATCGGCGGCAACGATTGACGCTTGCCGGTGCCCCGCAAATCGCTTTGCCGCGGCGGCAGAATTTTTTCGTTGACAGCCCGCGCCGCCGGGCGTATATAGCGTTCGTCACCCGTTGCCTACACCCTTGAGGGAGCTTCACGAACCACCCGGCGAAGGTCCCTGAATATTCCCGCCCCCGGACTTTGCGAAGAGACCAGCGCGACTCCGGGCGGCTGCGCCCGTCAGTCACACGGGAAAGAGGACAACCACATGCTCCACGCCGGAGCCGGGCGGCCTCAGTCCGGGCGAACTTTCTTCATCATCCTGGGCCTCTTCATCCTGGGACTGTGCGCCGCCGTCATTCACGCGCAGGCCGGAGATGAAGTCGTCGCCGTAGTCAACGGCCGGGAGATTTCCCAAAGCGAGGTTGACAGAGCAATCGCCGCGCAACTACTCCCCCTGCGGCAGCAAATCTACGCGCTCAGGGAGACCGCCCTGGAGAACCTCATTCTCAGGGCGCTCCTGGAAGGGGAGGCCCGGAAGAGGGGCATTTCGGTCGAACAGTTGAAGAGAGAATTCGCGACCGCGAAGGTGGAAGTTCAACAGAGCGTCGTCGAGCAGGAGTACGACGCGAACCGCGCGGCCTTCGGGGCGATGAGCGAGGACGAGGCGAAGGAAAGGCTCAGGCTCGGTCTGGAGACCGAGGCGCGCATGGGGAATTATCGCGCGGCCCTCGCGGGGCTCAGGCAAAGCTCCCGCATCGAGTTGAGTCTGCCGGAGCCTCGGCTCCCGGCCGGCGTCGTCGAGGAAGGGGACGCCCCTGCCACCGGCGGCCGGCGGGCGGAGGTAGTCATCATAGAATTCTCCGACTTTCAGTGCCCCTTCTGTAAAGGGTCTCAAAGCACGCTCAAGAAGGTCTTACAAACCTACGGGGACCGGGTCAGGCTCGTCTTCAAGCACCTCCCCCTGGAAATTCACTCGCAGTCATTTTCGTCGGCCAGGGCGGCGTTCTGCGCCGGGGAACAAAACTCTTTCTGGCAGTACCACGACGCCCTGTTCGCCTCCGACGACCTCTCCCCCGAAAAGCTCAAGCGGGTCGCGGCCGACCTCGGTTTAGACGTGGCGGCGTTCACGGCCTGTTTCGAGTCCGAGCGGTCGCGCGCCGCCGTGCTCAAGGACGTGCGGGAGGCCGGACGGCTGGGCGTCAACGCGACGCCCACATTCATCGTCAACGGGTCTTTCAGGCAGGGCGCGCTCGGCTTCGACGACTTCAGCGCCATCATCGCGCGGGAACTCAAAAATTCTCCACCCAAGCGCCCCAAATGACCCGGCCCCGGCCGGGATAACGGAAGGAGATGAAAATGGAGACTCGCAAACGGCAGCTCGCCATGCTCGGCCTGCTCAGCCTGACCCTAATCTGCGTGGCGGGGCGACGAGCCTTGTCCCAGGAACCCGCAACGGCGACCGCCGCCGCGGCCCGGAAGGAGGCCGCCCGCATGAGCCCCGAAGAGAAAGCGGTCAGGGCGACCTACGATAAGCTGACCAAGCTCAGCAAGGCCACCCTGCTGATGGAAGGCAACAACTTCTACGTCCGCGGCGGCGACCCGAAGGACTACCCGGCCGAGGAACGCTTCCTGAAGTTCGAGTTGAGTAACTTCCGCGTCGGGCCGATTGACGAAATCCTGGGCACCGCGCAGAGGAAAATCATGACCGGCGTGACGGGCGAGATCATCGAGGTCACGCGGGTGATTACGCGGAATAACGAGGACCCCCAGCGCGTCGCCTACGCGGCGCGATGGAACGCCGGCCAATACGCCTCCCTGCGCGACCGCCAGTGGACCGTGGGCGACGTGTTCGGCTTCGAGACCCCTGCCTACAACGACGTAGGCGAGTACGCGTCATACGAGGTGACGGTCTTCTTCAGGGGCAAGTCTCGCACGTACCGCGCCCTGGCCCTGTTCCACAACCCTTACGGGTCGGTCGCAAACCTCCGGCCCACTTTCTGGGACGCGGTGGTGGGCTTCGGCGGCACCCTGAACGACGTTTGGAAAGAAGAACTCACTCCCATCGGCGAGGAGGACAGCTCTTCGCTCGGGAAAGAACCGACGGCCGCGCCAAAGTTCTCTTCCGCGCTGATGGGTCACCCCAGGGTCTTGTCGGCCAGACGCTCGCCGCCGGGGGCCGCGCCCAAATACGTCCCGGCGCTGCTCGCGTCCCTCAGCAGCACCTCATCGACGACCGAGGTCGGGCCCATCGTCGAGAGCACAGTCGAAGACAGGACGGAGCATGTCACGGGGTCGCACGGTGAGACGGTGGACTTCCAGGGCACCTGCACCGCGTCCGGGAGTTACCAGGTCTGCCGCGTCCAGGCCCCGTTCGTCCACATCTGGGACAGTGGCACACTCAGCAACTGGATCTACTACCACAAGAATAAAGACCTCCCGAACGTGGAGACTGCCAGCGGACCCCGCGGAACGTCGGTCACCTGTTACACGGGCCACGGCATCGCCACCAGCAACTGCCTCACCGACAGTTGCAACTTCACCGTCCAAATCTCGGGCCACGGCGCGAGCATGACGATGACCGGCGGCAGCGTGTGGAACGGCACGGCCGTTCACAGACACACCTGCCTGCTCCCGGCCTCCACCGCCAGCTCCGGCTGCACGACGCCCGGCTTTAACGGGAGCTGCCCGGCCGGCACGACTTACAACGCCTCGACGGGGCTGTGCTGCGCTTCCAGCGGCTCGTGCAGCACGACCTTCGCCAACAAGTGCTACATGTACGGCGGCGACTACGATTTCTTCTCCTGCACCTGCTCGGGCTGCGACACCTGCGGCGGCTCGCCGATTCTCATCGACGTTCTAGGCGACGGCTTCGCCATGACTGACGCCGCCGGCGGCGTCTCCTTCGACCTCAACGGCAACGGGACGCGGGATAGACTGTCCTGGACGAAAGCTGATTCGGATGATGCCTGGTTGGCGCTGGACCGCAACGGCAATGGGGCGGTTGACAGCGGGGCCGAGTTATTCGGCGATCTGACGCCGCAGCCGGCTTCGGCAAATAAGAACGGTTTCATCCCGCTGGCGGAGTTCGATAAGGTCGAGAGGGGCGGAAACTCCGACGGCGTCATTGACAGTCGGGACGCCGTGTTCGCGGAGCTGCGACTCTGGCAGGACACAAATCACAACGGGATTTCAGAGGTCGGCGAGCTGCACACGCTGCCTTCTCTGGATGTCGTCGCGCTGCACCTGGACTACAAGGAGTCGAAGAAGGCGGACGAGTTCGGCAATGGGTTCCGCTACCGCGCTAAAATAGACGACGCGCGGGGGGCGAAGGCCGGGCGCTGGGCGTGGGACGTGTTCCTCGTCCCCGCCCCGTAGAGGATCAAAACTCGCTCCCCAAACGCCCGCGGGCCAGTGACGGCTTGCGGGCGTTTTTTGTTTGCAGTTAGAATCAGCCCGCGGACAATCCCGGCACTCTTAATTTATGGCACAAACGGAACACGAGGTGGACATTCGCACGGGGCGGCGCGACGACGACGGGCACATCCACATCTCACTTTTCATGGACGAGATGGTGGCGCTCGCGCTCGAAGGACACGGCGAGCGAGCGCCGACGCTCCTGCTCACGCTCGAACAGGCGCGGCGGCTTCAAGACGCGCTCGCCCGATTGATCCCGCTCGCGGAAGAGGCCGCGCGCAAAGAGAAAGACGCGCGCGCGGCCTGGCAGGGCGACGAGCGCAGGCGGCTGGCGAGCTGAAAAAGCAGAATCCAGGAGCCAGAATGAAAGGCCGAAACCCTCTTTCTTTTATTCTGACTCCTGGATTCTGGATTCTGGATTCTGCTGTTCGTTATTTCTTGGCTAGCACGACGCGCACAGGCTGGTCCAGTTGGTCGAGGGGGATTTCGATCTTGACCGTCTTGTAGCCTTTGGCTTTGACCTTGAGCGTGAGTTTGCCCATGTGAATCGGGGGGAGCACGGCGACGCCGCGCTCGTTGCTGGAGTTCCAGGACTCGCAGAAGTAGCCGTCCGAGCGTTCGGACTCAAGGTGCGCGTAAGCGCCTTCGACGGGGCTGCCGCCCTCGTCCACGATGCGCAGGTCCAGGCGGCCGACGCCGTTAATCTCTTTGGGCGCGCGGCCCATGTTGGGGATGTCGCTTCCGTTCTGGTTTCCGCCCTCCTGGGTCTGCGCGAAACTTGCGCCGAAAGACGCTGCGACGATGAGTGCGGCGATAAAAAACTTACGCATTTCTTAATCTCCTGAAATTTTCTTGGGCTGTGAATGAGGTCGTTATCACCGGGGGGCCGGCGGCGTTTTGTCTGATGCGCCGGGCGCGCGGCCCAGTTGCACGCCGCACGACTTAAGATTATCAGCCATCCGAAAAAATTGAAAGGCCAAATTTCTGAGGAGAAAAACCTTGAAGAAAATCTTCGTCTTCCTGTTCGCCCTGCTCTCACTCTGCCACTGGAACGCCGCCGCGCAGCCACGCGCGGGCGGCACCAAAACCAACTCGCTGGTCTTCATCAGGGCCGGCCGCCTCGTGGACGTGCGCTCGGGCCGCGTGCTCGAAAACCAGGGCATCCTGGTCGAGGGCGACCGCGTCAAGGCCGTCGGCCCCTTCGACAGCCGCACGTCGCTCGTCCACCCCGGCGCGCGCATCATAGACCTCTCGAAGGCGACGGTCCTGCCGGGCTTAACGGACGCGCACACGCACGTGCTGCTGCAAGGCGACGTGACGGCCGAGGACTACGACGAGCAACTGCTCAAAGAGTCCATTCCCTATCGGACCATCCGCGCGACGGTCGCGGCACGCACGGCCCTGATGAACGGCTTCACGGCGCTGCGCGACCTGGAGACCGAGGGCGCGATGTACGCCGACGTGGACGTGAAGACGGCCATCAACCGCGGCATCATCCCAGGCCCGCGCATGTTCGTCTCGACGCGCGCCTTCTCGGCCACCGGCATGTACCCGCTCTCGGGCTACTCCTGGGAGTTGAAGATGCCCGAGGGCGTCGAGATCGTTGACGGCGCGGACAACATCCGCAAGGCCGTGCGCGAGCAGGTCAAGTACGGCGCGGACTGGATCAAGTTCTACGCCGACCGCCGCTACTTCATGAAGGACGGCGCGCTCCACTCTTGGGTCAACTTCACGGACGAGGAGATGAAGGCGATGGTGGACGAGGCGCACCGCCTGGGCCGCCGCGTCGCCGCGCACGCGATGGGGCGCGAGGGCATCGAGGCGTCGCTGAAGGTCGGCGTGGATTCGATAGAGCACGGCTACGGGCTCGACGAGGAGTTGATGGACCGCATGGTCACGCAAGGCACTTACTGGTGCCCGACCATCTACGTCGGCGTCTTCGTCGCCGAGGGCCGCGCGGCCGCCGGGGCTCCCATCTGGCTCGCGATGCGCGACCTCGAAGCCAGGGCGTTCGGCGTCGCCCTGCGCAAGGGCGTGAAGATAGCCTACGGGACGGACGCGGGCGGCTACAGTTGGGACGTGAACCAGGCCAAAGAGTTCGCCTACATGGTCCGCTACGGGATGACGCCGATGCAGGCGATTCAGTCCGCGACCGTCGTGGCCGCTGATTTGTTGGAAAGGCCCAACGACATGGGCGCAATCGAAGTCGGCAAGTACGCGGACATCATCGCCGTCGCGGGCGACCCCCTGCGCGACGTTACGGAACTCGAACGCGTCCGCTTCGTAATGAAAGGCGGCGAGGTCGTCAGAAACGACTTCGGGCGCTGACGCTTGCCGGTTTAAGATTTTCGCGCGACACTGAGCAGCACCGAAGAGGTGCTTGCTCAAGGTCAATGGTAAAGGCGAGGCTCTCATGCGGGAAGCGGAAAGCCATCAACGAATAGTTGAACTGCTCGATCAAGCAGAGACGATTCAGGCTTTGCAGGAAGGCTTAGAATCTGTCAGGCGCGGGGAAACTATGCCGCTCGCCCAATTCGATAAAGAGAGGCGAAAGAAGATTCGTTTCCGCAAGAATCATGTGTTGGAGAAATAGTTTTGAGTTCTAAGGAAATTTTCGCGGACGACGTTCGCCCCGGAGAGAAGCCGGGCAGGCGGTTCGTCATCGTCTTGCTGGCTGTTTTGTCGGCGGCGTGCGTGTTAGTGGCGGCTGCTTACTTAGTGACTAGGAACAGGGCGGCGCGCGTCAACGCGTCTGCGCCTGCGCCGCCGGTGACGAACGAAACTCCGGCCAGCGAGAAGACTGCGGCCGACAAGTCCTGGAAGATTACTGGCGCGCTCAGCGAAGCCTGCACCTGCGCGGTCCCCTGCTCGTGCAACTTCGGCGAGGGGCCGTCGCCGCACCCTTACTGTTACCCGTTCTACTCGTACCACATTCGCAAGGGGAACTACGGCGACGTGGCGCTCGACGATTTACACTTCGGCTCGGCCGACTTGAAGAACGGGCGCTACATGTTCATGGACGAGCGCGCAACGGAGCGCCAGCGCGAGGCGCTGCGCGTCATCATGGCGCGCGTCATCGAGCGTGCGCCCGCGGAGCAAGCGGAGCAGAAGGCCAAAGAGATTGCGGACAAGATCAGCTACACGAAGGTCGAGCAGGAGTACGACGCGAGAAAAAATTCCCTGAAGGTCGGGGGCTTCGGCGAGTTCGCCGCTGACTACGTCATGGGCCTGGACAAGTCCGCGCCCGTGGTCGTCCGCAACAACACGACGTGGCGCGTGCACGACTCGATCAAGGCCAAGACGAGCGCCTACAAGGTCAAGGTCGAGCGCGACGCCGTGGACACGAAGGACACGAACAGCAACCAGGGCGACTTCGAGTATTCGAGCGACATGACGTTCGGCGGCGCGGTGCGCTGGAACTGCGGGGCCGACGCCAACCGCGCCGCGCACGGCGAAGGCGACGCAGGGTCGTGCCACAAGTAAAGGCAGAATTCAGAATCCAGAATGAGAGGCTGAGAGCCGCTTTTATTTTGTCTTTCTTTTCTTCTGGCTCCTGAATTCTGGATTCTGAATTCTGCTTTCGGAGGTGTTCTTATGACTTGGGTTGACGTGGTCATTCTGCTGCTGGTGGCGGGACTGTGCGGGGCTCTGGGCCAGGCCATCAGCGGGTTCTCGCGCGGCGGCTGCCTGGTCTCCATCGCGCTCGGCTTCATCGGCGCAATCATAGGCATGTGGCTCGCGCGCGCGCTCAAGCTGCCGGAACTTTACATGCTCGAAATTGGCACAACGAGGTTCCCCATCGTCTGGTCAATCATCGGCGCGACCCTCTTCGTCGCCGTCATCGGGCTCATCACGCGCAGAAGGATCTAGCAGGAGAGTCGCCCATCCTCCTCGGGGTTTTTGCTTACGTGCTCGCCCTCGGCGCGGGGGTCTTCGGCGCTGAGGTCGCGCGGCAGGCGCTCACCTCGCTGCCCACTTACGAGCCGCCGCCGCCCCCTAGACTCGCCTCGCGTCCATCAGTTACACTCACGGCCAAAGCACAGTCGCTCTCTGGTTTTTGATTTTTGTGCCACCGCGTTAAGCCTTCGTGTCTCGACGCGTGCGGCAGATTTTTCTTTTTTTATGACAGCCTTCTTTTCAAAATCACGCAGGCCGCGAGGCGCTCCCGACCTCTCCGAATACCGCAAGCGTTACCCGCTGACCGTCGCCAGCTTCGGCGCGCTCCCGGACCGCGAGGCGTGGCTCGACCGCGTCTGGCAGGCGGACCAAAATTTCCACAAGGCGCTGGCGCGCGGGCCGCAAACGCGCGAGGCCGTGGTGCGCGCCGCGCCGCCGGCTTCCCTCTCGGTCGAAGGCGAGTTCGAGGTCGTCTATGCGGGCGGCACGTTCGGACTGCTCCACGCGGCGGTCATGAGCTGGCGCTACAAGCGGCGTGTGCTGGTCGTGGACGCTGTACGGGTGGGAAGCGCCGGGCGCGATTGGAACATCTCCGACGAAGACCTGCGCGCGCTCGAAGGCGCGGGCCTCTTCACGAAGGAAGAGATAGAGGCCGCGGTCGTCAACCGCTACCGCTCCGGCTTCGTCAAGTTCCACGACGCGGGCTCGCGCGTCAAGACGCCGCCCCTCTGGGTCAAAGGCGTGTTGGACGTTGCGGTCACGGCCGACCGACTCCTCGCGCGCGCCCGCGCGAAGATCGAGGCGAGCGAGACGGGCTCCGTTTTGATGAGCGGCCTCCGCTTCGTGCGCTGCTACGTCGAGCCGCATCGCGCTTCCGTCGAGGTCGAGGAGACGCGCACCGGCAGGCGACGGCTTTTCGCCGCGCGACTCTTTGTTGACGCGACGGACGCGGACTCGCCCGTCTCGCGCCAGTTGAACGACGGGCGCAGCCTGACGCACGTCTGCCCTGCCGTTGGCACAATCGCCCGCGGGTTCGCGCGCGGGGCTGAGCCCGATCAGGTTGATTTCAACGTGGGCGAGATTCTGGTCAGCAACGAGGACGCGCGCGACCACCGCCAGCTCATCTGGGAGGGTTTCGCGGGGAGCCGCGAGCGCGACGAGTATTCGACGCAGCTCTTCTTCTACGACGCGGTTGACTCGCCCGCCGACAAGTCCCTGCTCGCGCTCTTCGAGCGATACTTCGAGACGCTCCCGCGTTACAAGCGAGCCGGCGCGCAGTGGCGCGTCGTCAGGCCCGTCTTCGGCCACGCCCCGGCCTTCAACCGGCGAGGACTGCCCGACCGCCAGCGGCGCACGGCCGAGGACCGCGTGCTCCTGGTGGGCGAGGCGGCGGCCGCGGCGAGCCCGCTCACGCTTAACAACACGGGCGCGCATGCCCGCGCCTTGCAGTGCCAGACGCACCTGACGGAATTGGCCCTGAAGGCGGATTTGCTGGACGCCGCCTCGCTCTCCGAAATCAGCGCGCGAGAGCCGCGCGTCACCGAACTGGCGAGCTTCGCGGAGTTCCTGCGCCCGACGCCGAAGGGTGCGCCCGGCGCGGTCAACGAGACCTTGAACGCCGTGATGGCCGCGCTCCACCAACTGGACGAGCGCATCAGCCGCGAGCTGTTCCAGGACCGCATGAGCTTCAGCGCGCTCAAGCGGCTGCTCGGCCGCACGGCCAAGCTCTACCCGCGCATCTTTCAGCGCGTGCGCGAACACCTCGGCGCGCGCGAGACCTTCTGGTGGCTCGCTGCACTCGCCTCGGCCGCCTTCAAAGAACGGCGCAAGGCGCGCGCCGCGCTGTCCGCGGGTGTGGGCCAGGCGGAAGACGCCGCGCAGGAGTTCGCGCGCCACGTCCAACTGTACAAGAGCCGTGAGTCGTGACTGTCAGTCCCGCAGGCGGGACTGACAGCGAAGCCAGGAAAAGATGCGCGCCGCGCGAGGTCTGATCACAGACCTCGCGCGGCGCGACTG
>DASWQY010000116.1:0-1693 GCA_036403435.1 Pyrinomonadaceae bacterium | reverse complement strand
CCCTGATCCGTGCAACATCTGTGGACGCCCCCTTCCGGGCAAGGGGAAACTTCATCTGTGGACGCCCCCTTCCGGGCAAGGGGAAACTTCAGGACTGTCGTGGCGCGTGGTCGGATGCTGCCATCTGTCCGGCCTCTGGTGCGGCAGCGAACCGCCGCGGGCCTGTATGGGAGTTCGCGGACCGGGTCCCAAATCACAGCCGCGTACTCGAGGTACGGTGTTGCACACTGGTTATCCCGATCCCGTCTCGCCGACCGTTGCGCCATGCCGTCCTTCCGCTCGCCCCACGCCCTCGCGGCCCCGGCGCGCTTACGCGGCCGGGGCCGGAGCCCTATAAACGCCCCCCTTGACCAGCAAGGCCCAGACGATGCGGGCCGTCTTGTGGGCCAGGGCCACGGTGACCAGCCTCTTCGGCTTGCGCGCCAGCATTCGCGTCAGCCACGAGCCCGCCGGCGTGCCGCGCTGACCGGCCCAGCGGACCACCGCACTCGCGCCGAGGATGAGCAAACGCCGGATGGTCCGCTCGCCCATCTTCGAGATTGCGCCGAGCCTCTGCTTGCCGCCGGTCGATTTCTGCAGGGGCGTCAGCCCGAGCCAGGCGGCGAAGTCGCGCCCGGCCCGGAAGCCCTCCGGCGCGGGCACGAGGGCCGTGATCGCGGTGGCCGCGATCGGACCGATGCCTGGGATCGTCATCAGCCGGCGCGCCACGGGGTCGGCCTTCGCGCGCTGGGTGATCTCGGCATCCAACGCCTGGATCTGCGCCTCCAAGGCCTGGAAGGTGCCGATCAACACTTTCAGGACGGCTCGAGCGCTTTCCGGCACGGAGGAGCCCGGATCCTCGACATGGGCGATCACGGCATCGGCGTGCGTGATGCCCTGGGGAAATACGTAGCCGTACTCGGACAGGTGCCCGCGCAGGGCGTTGATGCACTGCGTGCGCTGGCGCACCAGGAGATCACGGGCGCGGAACACGACCCCATTCGCCTGCTGCTCCTCGCTTTTCACCGGCACGAAGCGCATGCTCGGGCGCTGGGCGGCTTCGCAGATCGCCTCGGCATCCGCCATGTCGTTCTTCTGCCGCTTCACGTACGGCTTGACGTAGGCCGGCGGGATCAGGCGCACGGTGTGGCCCAGCTTGCCGAGCTCACGCGCCCAGTGATGCGCCCCGGCGCAGGCCTCCATCGCCACCGTGCAGGGAGGCTGGGCGGCGAAGAATGCGAGCACCTTCGCCCGCACCAGGCGCTTGCGGAACACCACACGGCCGGACGCGTCTGCCCCGTGCGCCTGGAAACCCCGCTTCGCCAGATCCAAACCGATCGTGCTAACCTGACCCATGGACGCCTCCCTTCAAGTGGCGGTCAACACCTCCACTCTGGCACACCAAGGCCGTCGGGGGGCGTCCACCCTGTACCCTCCGGAGGCGTCTGGTCGCGACGAGCTGTAAGCTTGCCAGGCGGGCCAGCTCGTTGGGAGCAACCAGCGTCCACTCCGTGCCCTGAGCACCATGATGGGACTTGTGCCCTGACGGGTTGGCCATGACGCAGGCCCAGTAGGAAGTCGCGCCTTCGAGCGCCCGTACAGGGACCGGCCAGCGTCGTGGCGGCTCGTGTCACCCCGGAGGGCAAGGATCATGGTCGATGGCACCATAAGCTGGTTTGCTGGCGTCGATTGGGGCTCAGAGAAGCACCAGGTC
>DASWQY010000115.1:0-370180 GCA_036403435.1 Pyrinomonadaceae bacterium | reverse complement strand
TTAGATCATGGCTGATTCCTCTTTCTACCTCGCACATTACGGCATTAATTCTGCTGACGCGGCTTTCGAGCACTTCACTAATACGCTTCAGAATTACTATGACGCTGACTTTTATGTTGACTGGAATAAAATCTATCAAAGGATTGAACGCTTCCGCCCGGAGCTGTTTTTATTAAGCTCATTATGCGGCGCACAAGATAAGGAGAAAGCTGCTCGACGATTATTAGCAGATTATCCGAAGGTGATTTCGGTGCTGCCCCTCCTCATGGCTTGCAGAGAAACCGTTCAACTTATGGAGGAGCAGAATGAGGCGCGGGTGACTACTTACAGCTTTCCGAAAAACCCGCGGAATCTTTCTGACGCTGAGATAGAACATTACATACATTTTCTCTGCGACTCGCGCGTCATAGAGCTTCTTGACCACGTCAAATCAGTGCCCGACTATGTGACGGGCGTTGAAGTCGGGATGGACACGAACGGGCGAAAGAATCGCGGCGGCGAATGTGGGATGAAGGCAATCCGTCCTTTCGTCGAAGAAGCCCTGGGCAAATTTCCATTCATTCACGCCAAGCCAGAAGCCACTTTCGATTTCCTCGCAACGCAAAACTGCATCTTACCTGATGCCTTTCGCAACGAACGTTGGGACTGGGCTTTTTGGACTGGTGTCAAACCGCGTCGCCTCGCCGTCATGGAAGTGAATCACTATGGCAGCAGCGGGTCTAAACTAAAGGCGATTGCGCGCGATTACATCGGACGCCATAAAGTCCTTGAGGACGCGGGCATCGGCTTCATCTGGATTACGGACGGGCGCGGGTGGCTAAAATCTCGGCCCGCTTTGCGCGAGGCGTTCGACGCCATCAAACACCTGGTCAACATCAGACAAGCTAAAGATGGCCAGCTCGAATGGGCCTTACGCCGCCTGCTTTCTGTCGCCGGAAAAAGGCGAGAAGAACATGCCGCTTAGTTGTATACTACATCCCGTGCCAACGATTCCTCTCAGGTGACGGCGATGAAACAGCATGAAGCGGTGCTCGAAGCGATGCGGCAGAATGGCGGGTACGCCACGCTCGGATATTTGTATCGCGCGGCGCTGAAAATCCCTGGCTGTCATTGGGGGACGAAGACCCCGTTCGCGAGCATCCGCAGAATTGTGCAGGTGCATCGCGATCTCTTTTTCAAGCTTAAGCCCGGATTGTGGGCGCTCGCCTCGGAGCGCGAGGCTGTGTTAGAGAAACTGGCGCTCGACGCCAGGGCGGCTTCGCCCGAAGCCGAAGAGTTCAACCACAGTTATTACCAGGGATTGATTGTCGAGATAGGCAATCTGAAGAATTACGAGACGTTTGTTCCCCACCAGGATAAGAATAAACGTTTCCTCTCGCGGAGGCTGGCGGAGGTCTCCACGCTGCGAGAGTTTCACAACTTCACTTACGACTCGCTGCTCAGGAGGGCTCGAACCGTTGACGTTTCGTGGTTCAATCAGAGGCGGCTGCCGAAGGCGTTCTTTGAGGTAGAGCATTCGACCGGCATGCATAATTCCCTGCTCAAGTTTCTGGACTTCGAAGACTTCCGCATCAACTTCTTCATCGTCGCCGACGCCGCACGCAGGCGTGAATTTGAAAGCAAGATGGCTTCGAGTACCTTCTCACCGATACGCAATACCGTAAAGTTTCTCGACTACGATACGCTAGCCGATACACACTCCAAAATTTCTGCGAGCCTGCCTGCCGAAAAGTTGTTGGGCTTATAACTCCCGAATCAACCAGCCCCGCGCATGAACCCTTCGAGATTACTGCGTCATATAGTGGTGTGTGCTGCCGGGTCGAAGGACTTGTTGGATGCTGTCATGCTTCGACATTATGAAGCAGATTCGCAAGCAATTCTCTCTCCCGCGCAGGCTTCAGGCCGGCCCGCCACTCTATGTCTGAGGGGCGAGAGGCGTCCCACGCGAGGGTGTCTTTGATGGTGTCGGAGAGTGGGCGAAAGGTGAGGCCGGCGGCGATGGCCTTGTCGTTGTTGACGAGGAAGATGCCGTTGTAGTCTTCGGGAATCCATAACGGCATCTCGCCCCACGGGCGGACCTGCTGGTCGAGCAGGAACTCTTCGCTGGCCCAGATGAACGTCGCGTCGCTCCCGCTGACGGTCTTGCACTCTTCGAGCAGGCGGCCCATCGTCAATCCGTCTTCGGCTCCCGTGGCGTTGTAGATTCCCGCCTGCCGCGCTTCCGCCATCCGTATGATCCACTGGGCCAGATCGCGCGCGTCCAAAACTCGCACACGCCTGCGGGGTCGTCCCGGTGCCAGCACTTCGCCGCCCTGCGCCACGCGGTGGACCCAATAGGTGAAGCGGTCGCTGTAATCGTGAGGGCCGACTATCAGCCCGGCGCGCACGCTCAACACTCGGCCGGGCGTGGCTTCTTCCGCCGCACGCTCGCAGAGGGCCTTCAACGCGCCGTACGTCTCTCCGTAAGTCAGGGCCGTGGCGCGCTCGCCCGTGTCAATCTTTTCCGCCTCGTCAACTTGTTCCGGCGTGATAGTGCTGACAGGAGAGTTCTCGTCGGTCCCGGCAAGGTCGAAGCTCGCGTACACGGAGCAACTGGAAATGAAGGTGTAGTGCTCGGCGGCGTCGGCCAGGAGTCCAGCCGATTTTCTCACGACGCCGGGCACGTAGCCGCAGGTATCAATCACGGCGTCCCAGCGCCGCCCGCGTAAGGCTTCAACGTCGCGGGCGCGGTCGCCCCGCAGCTTTTCGACTTCCGTGTGCCAATCTGGATTGTGCCGCCCGCGATTGAAGATACTGACCTGGTGCCCACGCGCGAGCGCGGCTTCGACCAGATGAGTGCCGAGGAAGACCGTGCCGCCGAGGACCAGGATTTTCATTTTTCTGCTTTAGCCGCGCCCGACGCCGGCGTCGTCAATCACGCTATCGAATCAGCGCCCGCGCGCTCGCGGCGGGCGACGCCTGTCTGGTAGGCGGCTTCTTCAACGGCGCGGGCCACCGCCTCAGCCACTCGCCTATCAAAAACCGAAGGGATGACGTATTCGGGGTGCAGCTCTGCGTCCGTGATGATGCCTGCGATGGCGTGCGCGGCGGCGACCTTCATCTCTTCGTTGATGCACGAGGCGCGGCATTGGAGCGCGCCGCGGAAGATGCCTGGGAAGCAAAGCACGTTGTTAATCTGGTTCGGGTAGTCGGAGCGGCCCGTCGCCATCACCGCGACGTACGGCTCGGCCTCCTCCGGCATGATTTCCGGGACGGGGTTCGCCATCGCGAAGACGATGGGCTTCGCGGCCATCTTCTGCAAGTCGTCCGCGTTGATGACGCCCGGCGCGGAAAGCCCCATGAACACGTCCGCGCCCTTGATGACCTCGTGGACTGTGCCACTTTCGTCCGCGGGGTTCGTGTTGCGCGCGTACCAGTCCTTGACCCAGTTCATGTTTTCGGTGCGCCCGCGGTAGAGCGCGCCGTGCTGGTCGCAGCCGACGATGTGCTTGACGCCGGCCGCCATGATGATCTTCGAGCAGGCGACGCCCGCCGCGCCGACGCCGTTGACGACGACCTTGATCTCCTCCATCTTCTTGCCGACCAGCTTGAGCGCGTTAATCAGCGCCGCCAGCACGACGACGGCCGTCCCGTGCTGGTCGTCGTGAAAGACGGGGATGTCCAGCTCTTCCTTCAGGCGGTCTTCAATCTCGAAGCAGCGCGGGGCCGAGATGTCTTCGAGGTTGATGCCGCCGAAGGCGACCGAAATACGCTTGACGGTCTCGACGATCTCGTTCGGGTCTTTGGTCGAAAGACAGATGGGGAACGCGTCCACGCCCGCGAATTCTTTGAAGAGCATCGCCTTGCCTTCCATCACGGGCATCGCCGCCGCCGGGCCAATGTCGCCCAGGCCCAGCACGGCCGTCCCGTCCGTGACGACCGCCACGGTGTTCTTCTTGATGGTCAGCGTGAAGGCTTTTTCGGGGTCGCGGTGAATGGCCTCGCAGATGCGCGCCACGCCCGGCGTGTAGGCCATCGAAAGGTCGTCGCGCGTCTTCAAAGGGGCTTTGGACGTGACCTCAATCTTGCCGCCGAGGTGCATCAGGAAGACGCGGTCGGAGACCTGTAAGACTTCGACGCCGTCTATGCTGCGCACGGCCTCTACGATCTCCGCGTCGTGCTCGGAGGAGCGCGCGTTGACGGAGATGTCGCGGACTATCCAGTCGTGGCTGACGCTGACGATGTCAATCGCGCCGATGTCTCCGCCGACGCGGCCGATGGCCGTCGTCACTTCGCCGAGCGTCCCCGAACGGCTCGACAACTTGACGCGCAAGGTCAAACTGTAACTGGCGCTGGGCGTGCTTTCCATCTTCGAAGTCAGGGCCGGTCCTTTCGCGCTTTTGTTTGAAATTCTAAAGGGGTGTTGCCCTGCACTCTAACGCTAAAGAAGCGCGCGGCGCAAGCGGCGCGTCCCATCGAAAATGTCGCCAAATTCAGACACGCGCGCGGCGCGGTGTCCTCAGCAGTAGATAGTCGGCGGGCGCGGCCCGACGATTTCAGGGCGCGTCGCGGCTGGCATGTCAGTTGCTCAAGTGTGCGGGCAGAAGTGTACCGATAGAGGGACAACGCGCTCGGGGCAAGCGGCGTCGAGCCGTTCCTTTCTATACCTCAGTGGCGACGAAGCCGATGCGGCTGTGATTTGCCTGACACCTCGCCAGCACGAATGGCCCACCGCAGGGCCGGACTTCTCACGCTCCTGAAAGTTTTTGAGATGACTTCGCGGCCAGATAACTCTGCGCGCCGCGCGGGGCACCGAAGCCGTCTACAATCGGGGCCGGGATGAAGCACAGTGCGGCCTGGCCCCGCCCTCACAACCACAATTATCGAGCGACTCGATACAACCTCAAAAGGAGATACTCAATGGCAACGAAAAAAGCAGGCACGCGCGGGTTGGCCGCGGCCGATGAAGTCAGATTCTTCGACGCGAGAGGCGGCGCAGCCACCACCAAGCAGGCGGCCCTGGCTGCCGTGCCGGGGGCGGCCCCGCAAACTCGCCGGGCCTACTTCGAGCTGCACTACGCGGGCGGCGGGACCATCTTCGAGATAGAGGTCCACTTCAACCCGACCACTTACCCCTTCCAGATCACGGGCGGGACCATCAAGGGCAGCATCTGCGGCTCGCCGACCTGGGTCGTGACGGGCGGCTCGATTGGCCCAACCTTGCAGATCAACGGCTCGAACGTCTGCCCGAAGCCGAGCTGTGCCAGCAGCATCACCGTCGTCGGCAAATGCCAGTGCACGCCGAGCTACATAGGGACGTACGGCTTCAACGGCTCCAGCACGATGTTCCAGCACTCGACGCTGTTCCTCGGCTACGACCTCCCGCGTTAAGGAGCGGAAGGCGGAAGGACGAAGAGGGACGTGGGGACGCGGAGACGCGGCGAGAAAGACAGTTGCTTTTCTTCGCCGCGTCTCCGCGTCTTTCACTTCTCGTCTAAGGCGCGTGAAATCTCCCTGAGCGCGTCGGGGTTTGCGCCCGCCGCCTTCGCCAGTTGCAGAGAGCGCCGGCCGAGCATGACGTAGGCCGCGAGCGCGTCCGTCAGCTTTCGCGAGCGGAGCGAGGCGAGGTGTCTGAGCACCGTCGCCGTGTCGGCGCGCGCGAACGTTCCTGTGAGAGCACCGGCGGGGTTGTTGGTGTAGAGGTTTTCGAGCGTGCTGCGCAGGAGCGGCAGGAGCACTGCGCGCGCGCGGCGCTCCGTGAGGCCGCAGCGCGCGAGCATCTCGGTCGCGATGTCGAAGAGCGCGGTCGTGTGGCCTGAGGCCATTACTGCGGCCGCGTGGTAAAGCGCCTTGTCGCGCGCACCGATGGAAAAACTTCGGCCGCCGAGCGCGCGCACTATCGAGCGCGCCACGCGCGCGGCCCGCGGCCCGCCCTCCACGCAGAAGAAGGCGGAGGCGAAACTCTCAGCCCCCCGCCTCGCGCCGCTTACGGAGACGAGCGGGTGCACGGAGCCCGTGGCGAAGCCCACATCATTCAAGGCGATCAGGACTTCGGACGAGAGAGCGCCGCTCGCGTGCAGCGCCGTGCGCTGACGAGGGCGCGCGGCACCGCCGCCCGCCCGACGCGCGAACGACGACGCGAGGCGGGCCGCCGTGTCGGCAATCGCGTCGTCGGCCGTGGTGATGAAGAGAATGTCGCTCGGGGGAAGGTGGGCCAGTTCCGCGGCGGAGAGCGCCAGGGGGTGAGTGCCGACGACTCGGGCCGCGCGCTCGGCGCTTCGTTTGCGCCGCGCCACGACCGCCTCGATTGTGTAGCCGTTTTGGGCCAGGGCGAGTGCGAGCGCCGTGCCCAACCGCCCCGCGCCGACGACGGAGACCGTCGGCTTGCTTCTGATTTTTCCCTTACTGCTCGCCGCGCCGCGCCGCTTCTCAGCCGCCATCGCCGTCTTCCCGGCCGACCACTTCGACCAGCGCGGGCTCGCTCGGCAAATCGTCGAGCCATTGGTTGAGCCGCGCGCGCAGCTCGTCGCGCGTCAGCAGTCCGTAGTCGCTCACGGGCAGGCGCAGGCGCACCGGCGGCGGGGCGGACATGCGCGCGAGAGCACGCTCGATCAGGCGCACGTCGGCCGGCGTGAAATGCGCCGGACCAGTTCCCTGCGCGAACGCGCCCGAGAGCGAGCGGGCGCGCGCGGCTTGTTCCGTGTCGCCGTCCTTGCGCGCGAGCGCGTCGAGCGCGATGGCGAGCGGCGTCGAGAGACAGTCGAGCGTGCGATGGTAGGCCGCGCGCCCGCGCTCCCGGACTTCTAAAAGCTCCTGCGGCGCGCGCGCGAGCGCGTCCGCCGAACTGAGGCGGAAGCGGCAGGCGCACAGCGGACGGTCAGTGAGCAGTTGGCGCACGGGCAGGCGGCACGTTGCAGTCTGCTCGCGCCCCATGATCTCCACAGCCTCTTCCCAGTAGCGGCGGTTGACAATCTGTAATTGGGCCAGCGCCTCGAACTCGCGCCACTCGCGGCTCCGCGTCAGCTCTTCGACGCGAAGCCGGCGCTCCTCGTCCCGCAGCGCCTCGTCGTGCTTCTTCGCGTAAAACTCTCCGTAGCGCGCGTGGAACTCGCGCCAGAGCAGGTTGAAGCGGTTGACCGACGCGGCGTCCAGGAGGTTGTGCACGTCGCCGGCTATCGCCAGCAGCTCGCGGCGCGCTCTCTCTATCTCGTCAACCCCGGTCGGCTCGGCCTGGGCCAAATATTCGCGCGCCCGCGCCCGCGCCGGCAGTTCTTTGACGAAGGCCGCGAGCTGTTCCATCTGCGCGCGCACGCGCGCCAGCCGGTCGGGCGAGTCGTTGAAGGCGTTGGCGACGCGCTGCAAGCCCTCTTCGACCGTGATGCTCTTCGAGAGCGCGGACTCGACGGCAATGGCCGCCTCACCGAAGCCCTTGCGCACGGCCGCCGCCAGGTTCCAGACGCGCGTCGTCAGCCCCTCGTCCGGCAGCGCGTCGAAGCTCTTGAGCGGGGTGTCGGCCCGCCAGTTTTTGAGCCACTCGCCGAGCGCGGCGCGGACGAGCGTCTGCGCCTCCGCCTCCTTGAGCGACGACGGCAGCTCGCGCCCCGTCAACAAACTGGCCCACCGCGCCAGCTCTTCGTCGCCCAGGTAGAGTGCGCGCCCGCGCTCCTCCTCATGCTCCCGCCCGGCCGCGGCCTGACTCGCCTCGGCCGCTTCTACACTGGCGGCCTCGGCGGGCGGGTTGAAATCGCCGGGCGCTTCGATGTTGAAACGGTAGAGAGCCTCGCCCGCGCCTTCGTCCCTCAGGAGCGACCCCGGAGGCGCGGCCTGCGCGAAGATGGAGAGCACGCTCTCTATGCGCTCGATGCCGGCCGCCGGGTGCTGTTCGTCGTAGAGCAGCATGGCCGCGCCCAACTCCTTGCCCGTCGCGCCGCGGCCGTCCAGAGAGAGGACGAAGAGCCCTTTGAGAATCAGCTTGGCCTGTAGGCGCTGCATCACGGGGACGTGCGAGACGGCGCGCAGGGCCAGGTGGTCGTAGGCCGCGAAGGCGTCCGCGAGGCGCGAGCTGCGGCGCAAGTGCTTCTCGGTCCTGTCGAACAGTTCGTCGAGGACGACGAGCGAGAGGGCCGGGCGGCTGACGGCGTGCGCGCCCGCGGCGGCCGCGAACGGCAGGAAGGCGAACGACGGGACGTAGAGCCGCACGGCCGACGCCACGTCCGCAATGAGCGGGTGCATCGGGTAGATGCTGGCAAACCGCGGCTCGCTCCAGTTGAAGCCTGGAACGGAGGAGCGCAGCTGGCGGTACATGTCCTTGAGCGCCATGCGCGCCTGCTCGTCCTTCTGGAACAGGTGCGTGTCGGTGATTTTGTAGAGGTGCTCCGGGTCCAGGTAGTCTATCTGGAAGGAGCCGGCGAGCGAGACATTCGCGCCGTCCGCGCCCGCGATGTCGTCGTCGAGCGCGAGGGCCACGAAGATGTTCTGGAGTTTGGCGGCCGCCGCCAGCTCGCTCAAGAGCGCCCCGTCGTCGCGCTCGACTCTGGCCTCGCGGTCGTGGGCCGTGTCTATGACGAGCAGCAGCGGCGTGTCCGACATGCCCGCGGCGAAGCTGAGCATCTTGGACGGCTCCGCCTTCCAGTGCTCCACGTCGCCGCCGAGCGCGACGCTCAACTCTTCGTGAAGCGTGGGGCGCGTGCCGCGCTCGACGTGGGCCACTTTGTAGGGTCGGCTGAGCAGCCGCCGGGCGCTCGTCGAGACGTGCGCGTCCTTGACGCCCGCGCGCAGGTTCGGCAGGGCCGCGAGCGCCGCGAAGGCCGCGAGCGTGTGGCTCTTGCCGACGCCGCGGAGGCCCGCGAGTGCCCGCGAAGTGCCTTGGTTGCGCGGCAAATCCGCCAACTCGTCGAGCCAGCGGGCGAAGAGGTCCGAGGTCGCGTCGGTGAAAAAGTAGGAGGAGAGCGCGCGCTCGGGGTCGTCCACGAAGTTGAGAACTTCGGTGAAAGTCCCTGGCTCGACTAAGTCCTTGATCTTCTCCTGCGCGCGCTTCAAAACTGCTCTCTCCGGGGTGGTGACTGGCGGGGTGGCGGCTTCTGCGAACCGCACTGATTCGAATGTATCATGCGCCCGGCGAACGGCGCTATACTTTTTCTGGCCGGCGGCTGCTATAATGGCCCCCAGAAGACCCGTGACGCCCCCCAGCTTGAAGATTTATCCGAAAAGGCGCAACCCGCGCGCCGCGCGCTGGCATCAAAGCCGTGCGCTGAAAAGATAGTCTGCGAAAGCGGTCGGCTTAAATCTTGAGCACGCGGCGCACGCCCCTCTTCAATGCGGAGATTTTTGGCCCGGCTCGGACGTGAGCTTTGGCCCGCGCTAAACCGGAACAGCGCCCCTTGCAAATCGCGGCAGCGTTTCCGAAATCGCCCCGGTGTTTACAAGTTTTTGGAGGCTTTTCACCATGAATAATCGCTTCTCCCGCTTCGTGACGGCGCTGCTCGTCGCCTTCAGCCTGTGGACGAGCGCCGTCTCGGCCGTCGCTCTTCCCGTCCGGCAGCAGCAACAGGATCAAGAGCAGACCGCCCAACAGGACGCCAAAAATAAGCAGGACAAAAAGCAGCAGCCGACCGCCACGGTCGCCACCGCCGGCAAGCCGCTCAGGACCGACGAAGACCCGTCCATGATCGGCAAACGCAAGATCAACGGCGGCTTCATCAACTGGATGGCGATGGGGATGGAGAAGGAAGTTGCGCTCGGGCGCTACCTGGCTTCCGAGATTGACCGCGAGGCCAAGTTCATTGACGACCCCGTCATCACCGAGTACGTCAACCGCGTGGGCCAGAACATAGTGCTCCACTCGGACGCCAAAGTCCCGTTCACCATCAAGGTCATCGACTCCGACGAGGTCAACGCCTTCGCGCTGCCCGGCGGGTTCTTCTACGTCAACAAGGGCCTCATCCTCGCGGCCGACAACGAGGCCGAGATGGCGGGCGTGATGGCGCACGAAATCGCGCACGTCGCCGCGCGCCACGCCGTCGAGAACCAGGCCAAAGCGACGCTCGCGGAGTACGGGCTGATGGCCGGCTCGATTTTATTCGGCGGGATTCCCGGCCTGCTCATCAACAACGCCGGCCCGCTCGCCGCGCTCCTCGGCTTCATGAAGTTCAGCCGCGACGCGGAATCCGAGGCCGACAAGCTGGGCGTGCAGTACCTGTACGCGGCCGGTTACGACCCGAACGCGCTCGCGACGATGTTCGAGAAGCTGGCGGCGAAGAACAAGAAGAAGCCGGGCTTCCTCTCGAAGGCGTTCTCGACGCACCCGCAGCCGCCGGACCGCCGCGCGTCCTCGCTGGCGCTCGTGGCGCGCTTCCCGGAGCGCGAGGAGTACGCCATCAGCACCTCGGAATTCCAGAAGGTCAAGGCCCGACTGCTGAGGATGTCTAACGCCAAAGCCTCGACCGCGGGCAACATCGCGTCCGGCGACGATGGCAGCACGCCCGGCCGCCCGACCCTCAAGCGCAGGCAGCCGCCTCCGCCCGACGCCGGCACGTCCGACAGCACGACGGCCCCGTCCGACAAGGCCCCGGCGGACCCGCCGAAGCTCAAGCGCAACACGGGCGGGACGGACAACCAGACCACGACGCCGCAGTCAACGCCCTGAAGCGGCTGCGAACACGCAGAAACCGGAAAGGCTCCCCGGCATTCAACCGCCGGGGAGCCTTTCAGTGTGTGGCGGGCGACGGACGCCGGTGAAGGCGGAAACGCGAGCGTCAGTGAGCGTGCGGAAGTGAGACCGCGCCGGGCACGCTCACTGACGCTCGCGCTTCCGCCTCGTTGTTGCCGCTCTTTAACTTGACAATTTTCGGAGCATTTCGTTATTCTAGCCGTTCGCGTTTTAGACGCTTTTTTCTGAGAGAGTCATCTATGTCAACATACTTTCCAAGCGGCAAGGGGCTTGCCGGAAATCGCAAATGGTACGTCGTGGACGCGGCCGGGCAGACGGTCGGCCGGCTTGCGACCGAAGTCGCCAGTCTCCTGAGCGGCAAGCGCAGCCCGCAGTGGACGCCCTTCATGGACATGGGCGACCACGTCATCGTGATTAACGCGAGCCGCGCCGTCTTCAAGGGGTCGAAGGCCGAGCAGAAGGTTTACCGCCGCCACACGCTCTACCCCGGCGGCCTGCGCGAGGTCTCCGTCAGGGAGCAGTTCGAGAAGCACCCGGAGCGCGTCATCGAGCTGGCGGTCAAAGGCATGCTGCCCAAGACGAAGTTGGGTAAGGCGATGGCGAAGAAGCTGAAGGTTTACGCCGACGCCAACCACCCCCACGTCGCGCAGCGGCCCCAACCGCTCGACATCAACCCCGCATAAAATTCAAGGCACTAGATTAGAAGGACAGAGAAGACTGTGGCTGAGATTCAATATTACGGAACGGGCAGGCGCAAGAGTTCGACGGCTCGCGTCTACTTGCGCCCAGGCGCTGGCGATGTCCGCGTCAACAAGAAGGCTTTCGAGCAGTATTTCCCGAACGAGACGCTGAGGATGATTATCCGCCAGCCGTTGCAGCTGACGGAGACCACCGGCAAGTTCGACATCCTCGTCAACGTCGAAGGCGGCGGCCCGGCGGGCCAGGCCGGGGCGATTCGCCACGGCATCACGCGCGCCCTGATCGAGTTCAACGCGGACCTCAGGCCCGCCCTGAAACACGCCGGCCTCGTCACGCGCGACCCGCGCATCAAGGAGCGCAAGAAGTACGGGCAGAAGGGCGCGCGCAAGCGTTTCCAGTTCTCGAAGAGATAGTGAAGAGATAATGATGAATGACGAGTGATGAATGAAAGGCAGATGTTTTCCAATTCATCATTCATCACTCCTAATTCATCATTTCGTCGAGTCCATTGTCGCCTGCCTTGATTGGTTGCTGAGTCACTGTGGCGGCGGCGAGTACATTAAACCAATTCACGCAAAGGAGAATTTCTTTTGGCTTCGGTTACGATGAAAGAATTGCTGGAGGCCGGCGTACACTTCGGCCACCAGGTCAGGCGCTGGAACCCGAAAATGAAGGAGTTCATTTTCGGCGAGCGCAACGGCATCTACATTATTGACCTTCAAAAGACGCAACGCATGTTCCGCGATGCCATCCAGTTCGTCACGAATCTGGTTGGCGAGGACCGCGGCAAGACCATCCTCTTCGTCGGCACCAAGCGCCAGGCGCAGGACGCCATCCGCGAAGAGTCTGAGCGCGCCGGGATGTACTACATCAACCAGCGTTGGCTCGGCGGCCTCTTGACCAACTTCCAGACGGTCCAGAAATCCATCAAGCGCCTCAAAGACCTCGAAGCGATGCAGACGGACGGCCGCTACGAGAAGCTGACGAAGAAGGAGCGCATCAAGCTCGACCGCGAGCGCGAGAGCTTGAACAAGAACCTTTCCGGCATCAAGACGATGACGCGCCTGCCCGACGCCGTCTTCATCATCGACGTGCGCAAGGAGGAGATCGCGGTGGCGGAAGCGAACCGCCTCGGCATCCCCGTCGTCGCGGTCGTCGATACCAACTGCTCGCCCGAAGGGATTGACTACGTCATCCCCGGCAACGACGACGCGCTCAGGGCCGTCCGCCTCTTCGCCTCGCGCATCGCGGACGCCGTGCTCGAAGGCCAGCAGATGGTGGCCGAGGGCGCGGACCAGGACGAGCAAGCCGGCGCGGCCGCCGGAGACAGCGACGCGGGCGGGAGACAGCGCCGCCGCGCGGGCGCAAGCTCCGACAACACGAGCAGCGTGACGACGAGCACGGACCCCGGCCGCGAGGCCGAGAACGCGACGGACATGGGCGCGGGCGCGCAGTCGGGCGAGACGCAGGTTTCCGTCCCCGGCAACGTGGGCTTCGGCCGGACCGGCCAGCAGCCCGACAGCGTCGGCGACCACCCGCAGGCCGGGACGGGCGCACCCGTCGCGGGCGCGAGCGGCGGCGGCGACGAAGCCGAGGTGCAGCCCTCGTCCTCGCCCGAGCAGGACAAGGGGGCCGAGTCGGTCGGCGTCGCAAGCTAAAAGTTCAAACGGTTATCAATTCACGGCGAGCGCAGTCCGCAGCGCGGGGAATCCGCCGGGCTGCGCTTTTTTACGAAAGGCAGAATCCAGGAGTCAGAATTCAGAATCCAGAATGAAAGGCTGAGAACCGCTTTCTTCTGTTTTTATTCTGGCTCCTGAATTCTGGATTCTGACTTCTGTTTTTCGAGGGAGATTTTTCAAAATGGCAGAGATTACGGCCGCCGCGGTGAAGTCGCTGCGCGAGAAGACCGGGGCGGGCATGATGGAGTGCAAGAACGCGCTCACGGAAGCGAGCGGCAACGAGGAGCAGGCAATCGAAATCCTGCGCAAGCGCGGCCTGGCGAGCGCGCGCAAGAAGGAGGGTCGCGTCGCGGCCGAGGGTGCCGTCGGCTCCTACATACACATGGGCGGCAAGGTCGGCGTGCTCGTCGAAGTCAACTGCGAGACCGACTTCGTCGCGCGCTCAGACGCCTTCCAGCAGCTCGTCAAGGACGTGGCGATGCACATCGCGGCCGCCGAGCCGCGCTACGTCTCGCGCGAGGAAGTGCCCGCGGACGCGCTCGACAAGGAGCGCGAGATCGCGCACGCGCAGGCCAGGAACGATCCCAGGAACGCCAACAAGCCCGACCAGGTGATCGACAAGATCGTCGAGGGCCGCCTCAACAAGTTCTACGAGGAGGCCGTGCTTTTGGACCAGCCGTTCGTCAAGGACCCGGCCAAGACCGTGAGCGAGATGGTCACGGAGAAGGTCGCCGCGACCGGCGAGAAGATTACCATTCGCCGCTTCACGCGCTTCAAGATGGGCGAGGGGCTCGCCAAGCGCGAGGACGACTTCGGCGGCGAAGTCGCCGCGCTCGCGGGGAATAAATAACCATTAGGTTTCAGGTTCAAGGTTTCAAGTTAGAAGCCCGAGCCTGGAGCCTGAAACATGAAACTCATGTCAGCACCCGCACCTAACGCTAATCGTCCGGCCTACCGCCGCGTCTTGCTGAAGATTTCCGGCGAGGCGCTGATGGGCGCGCAGAACTACGGCATTGACGTGGACGTGGCGCGCACGGTCGCCGAGGAGTTGAAGGCCGTGCACGCCCTCGGCGTGGAGGTCGCGGTGGTCGTCGGCGGCGGCAACATCTTCCGCGGCGTCTCCAAGAGCGCGGGCAACATGAACCGCTCCAGCGCCGACTACATAGGCATGCTGGCGACGATCATGAACGCCGTGGTCTTGCAGGACGCGCTCGAAAAGACGGGCGTCCACACGCGCGTCCAGTCGGCCATAGCGGTCCCGCAGCTCGCGGAGCCTTTCATACGCCGCCGCGCCATCCGACACCTGGAGAAGGCCCGCGTCGTCATCTTCGCCGCAGGCACGGGCAATCCCTATTTCACGACCGACTCGGCCGCCGCGCTTCGCGCCCTCGAAATCAAGGCCGAAGTGATTCTCAAAGCGACTAAGGTCGAAGGCATCTACACGGCGGACCCGATGCTGGACGAGACGGCGACGCGCTACGACCACATCACCTATCAGGAGGTGCTCGAAAAGCAGCTCAAGGTGATGGACGCCTCGGCCATCAGCCTGTGCATGGACAACAACCTGCCGATCATCGTCTTCAACATGCGCCAGCCCGGCAACATCATGCGCGTCATCACGGGCGTGGAGGGCGTCGGCACGCGCGTCTGCGTGGAAAAGAAAAGCAGTGAGAAGTGATGAGTGCTAAGTGATGAGTAAAGACCGATGCTCTTACTCATCACTTATCACCTTAAAATTTTCGGAGAAAATTTTATGTCTGAGAAAGATGTCATCAAGGAAGTGCGGCCGCGCATGGAGGCCGTCATCGAGGACGTGAGGCGCAAACTGACGACGATCCGCACGGGGCGCGCGGCCGTCAGCCTGCTCGACACGGTGATGGTCGAGTACTACGGCACGCCGACGTCGCTCAACCAGATGGCTTCGGTCCACGTGCCCGAGCCGCAGATGCTGACCGTCCAGCCCTGGGACCAGACGCAGCTCGGCGCAATCGAGAAGGCCATCCGCGCGGCCGACCTCGGCCTCAACCCCTCGAACGACGGCAAGCTCATCCGCATCCCCATCCCGCCCCTGACCGAAGAGCGCCGCAAGCAGCTCGCCAAGCAGGTCCACGAGATCGCCGAGGAGCACCGCACGGCCGTGCGCAACATCCGCCGCGACGCCAACGACCGCCTCAAGAAGATGCTCAAGGACAAGACCATCTCCGAAGACGCCGAGCGCGACGGCCTCGAAGAGGTGCAGAAACTGACCAACACCTTCATCGGCAAGATTGACGACCTAATGAGGACCAAAGAGAACGAAATCCTCAGCGTGTAAATAAGCGAAAAAGTAGTAGGCGAAAGGGAGGACGAGAGCCGCGCTCTTCGTCCTCCCTTTCGCTTTCAAAAGACGGCGGGCGTCGGGGAAAACTCCGCCCGCCGTCAAGCCGGCTCGGCCCAGGCTGGTTTATTACTTGGCCTCGCGCAGACAGAAGCCGACCGAGATGTGGTTCGAGTTGTGTTGACCGGGCACGCTGTTGACAATTGCCCGGTCGGAAACGTCGAGCCGCACCACGTAACCGCATGGCTTCATGTGAACGGGATTGGCCGTGTCCAACGTCCACCCGTGCCCGCCGGGGCCGGGAGCCGGACTCGTTGCCGCGAGGAACGGATCTGGCTGCGGCTGGTTCGACGGGGTGGTGAAAGTGTTGGGTTCGGTCGAGAGACTCCAGGCACCGAAGAACAAGTCTTGGGCGATGAAGTTGCCGGTGACGGTCGTGTTCTCGTCGAAGTCCTTGCAGTCGCCGCCGGCGGCAATGTGTATGTCTATCGTCGGCGGGCTCGCGGGCGGAGCCTTCGGCCCCGTGTTATCCAGTTGGATGCGATACCACGGGCTGCTAGAGACGATGCTCACGTCGTTGGGCGCAGTCGCGATGACCAACTGTACCTCCCACAGCTCGTCGCCGCTGGTTGACCACACCGCCAGCAGCCGGTCCTGCTCCTGATTGGGGTCCAGGTACTTGAACCAGCCCCCGGCCGCGACCTGATGGTCAAACCCGACATCGTTCCTCTCCACGTAGAAGTCCTGGTCGAGTGTGGTCACGACGCTCGGGTCAAAGACCTTCCGCGCCTGGACACGGTAGAAGTAGCCGAGATAGTAGAAAGGTCCGTCTATCTCGACGAGGCTGCCGAACGGGCACTGCCGCCCCAGGCCCCAGCCATCAGCGGTGGCCCAGTGGTGGTGGGCGAAGCGAACGTCTCCGGCGTTCGTCAGCCCCGTGCCGCCGGTGTTGATGTCCTCGATGGGGATGCCGCCCATGTTGCGAATCCGCGCCTCCGGCTTGTTGGGGTTAATCGGCTCGCCCGGATTAAGCTGGACGTGCGTGTCCACCCGGTTGCCCCAGTATTGCAGGTCGTCCGGGTCCGTGGTCGAGGGCGGCACGGACCACGACAGCACCGCCCGCACGCGCCCGATCTTCGGCTCCTTGCAACTCCGCCGGTGCTCCGCGAGGTTGACCGGCAGGATTGCCGAGTAGCAGAGCCCTTGCTTGGGAATGTCTATATCGTGAACGTTGACCTGGACCGTGCCGAGGTAGCTCCACTTGCACGTGTCGTCCCAGTCGGCCCAGAAGGCGACGTACTCTAAACTCCCCTTCTGGCAGAGGTCGCCCGAGTAGCCGCTGGGCAGCTTGACGCGGAAAGTGGCAACCAGGCGTTCCAGGTTGTTGTCCAGGCCGAGACACTCAAGTTCTTCGTAGGTGACGTTGGCCTTCAAGGTGGAGAGCGCGGACAGCGCCGACTGCCAGTTGAGGCCGGCCGCCTCCCACTCGGAGACCTTCGCCGTGACCGCCTCCTGGTTGAACGCGGCCGTGCCGGCAGCCGCGTGTAGGTCGGCGAGGCCGAAGCGGTGCGGCTCGACACTGAACGTCCGCGCGGCCTCCTTGCCGACGGTCGGCCTGTCCGACGCGGCCCTCCTCTCATACTTCTGCGCCAACTGTGCCAGTTTGAAAGGCGGCGGGTCGGGGATGGGGATGGGCAGCTCCTGCACTTCTTCGAAGAGTTGTGGGATTTTGAGCTTCTCCGCGACGAGGGTGTCGTTAATGAAGTCGAACAGGCAGGAGATCGTCCACCGGCGCGGCTGAATCTGGATGTTGCAGTCCAGCGTGTTGCCCCAGGGAGGAGTCCAGCTCGGGTTTCCTGCCGGTGGCACCCACTGCCACGAGAGGATGGCGTGGACATTCGGGAGCACGGGCTTGTTACAGCACCTGGACTTGGGCTCGAGCTTGAGCGTCGCCACGTAGGTCAGAGGTTTGTTGGGGGCACCGGCACAATCCTTCGCGGTGGGAATGTCGTGCACGTTGACGGCCGCGAGGCCGGCGTCCTCCCAACCGCTGCCGTAATCCAGGAAGAAGCGAACGTACTCGGTCGTTCCCGCGTGGCAGAGATCGCCCCCGTAGCCGAAGGGGAGCTTGACCGCGATGGTCGCTTCTAACAGGTTCTTGGCGGGGTTGTAGCCGACGCAGGTCAACTCCTCGTACTTAACGTTGGCGGCGATTTTCTTGACGGATTTGAGCTTGCTTTCGGTCAGATTCCCGAAGTAGTTGGGATTCTGTGCGAGCAGGCGCGTGAACTCCGCTCTTTCTTTTTCTACCTGCGGAGGGGCGGTAGCTACAGCTTTAGTTACCATTGTTTTCTTCCTCATGAGGCTGAGGGTGTCCGGGCCCCATCCATGCGAGGGGGATGTTGACTTACGGCGGCAGGCGCACCTCGGGCGTTGCGAAACGCGGGTGGGTTTAAGTCACCGGACGGCCCGCAGTCCCCTTGAGGGGAGACTGAAAGCGGGTCGCCGGGTGATGGTGACCTCCTCTGACGCTGCCGCGGATAAGGGCCTGGACACGGACGCCTCAGTGATAGTCCAGGGCCTGCTTAGCGCCATGCGGGTTTCTGAGGTAGCGTGAGCTAGAACAAAAATACTTGGGCCAATGCTCGGCCTGGGACGGGTGATTCGTGAGGCTGGCAAGAATACACTCTCGTCAGCAGTTAAAAGCCCGTGTTCGAGAGATCGAGGGAGCCGCATCATATCCCCGTTGATTCAAAATATCAACGAATATTCTGCTCCGTGGCCCAAAATAAAATCAGCGGGGCCGCTCCCGTATGAAGCGGCCCCGCTCGCCGGATGGTCGGAGTTGGTAGTGGCCTTTCGTCTCTTAGAAGTTGAACCTGATGGTGGCTGTGACGCGGCGGTTGCCGGCCGCGGGGTTGCCGCCCTGGCCGAAGCCGCCGAGCGTGCGCGTGGACTCGCCGAAGAACGGTGAGTTGAGGTTGCCGACCGGCGGGGCCAGGTTCGTCCTATTCAGCAGGTTCTGAAAGTTGAGCGAGAAGGTTAAGTTGTAACGCTTATCGGAGCCCGCGCCTCCTGGACCAGCGCCGGGACCGCCGGGGCCGCGTTGGCCGCCGCCACCGCCGCCCGCCGCGCGCTGACCTCCGCCGCCGGGTCCGCCCACGCCGCCGCCGCCCCGAGGCCCGCCGCCACCGCCCGCGGCCGCGGCGCTCGCGCCCGGCAATTCGCCGAAGCCGAAGGTGCGGCTGACGCCGAGGTTGACGGCGAAGAAGCCTGGGCCTTCGCCGTAGTTGCGCGGGATGATGATCTGGCCCGGCTTCGGGTTGATGTCGAAGTCGCCGTAGGGCGTGGACCTCAGTTCCGCGGCGCTCGTCTGGGCGTCGGCGAAAGCCGGCCGCTCAAGGAAGAGGCGGTCGCCGTTGGTGTCGCGGCCCGTCGTGATGTTGAAGAACTGGCCCGTCCTCGCGATGATGAACGGGTTGAGCGCGATGTTCAGCTTCGGAATGCCGAGCGTGCCGCCGAAGAAGAAGCTGTGGCGCGGGAAGAACGCCACGCGCCCGTAGTCCGAGTCGAGGTCGTAGCTGTTCGACGGGTAGCACGCGAACTGGTTCCCGAAGACGCAGTCGGTGTTGCTCTGCGCCTTGCCGGTGACGTAGTTGGCGAAGATGGAGAACGCGCGGTTGATCTGGTTGCGCACGCCGACTTGCAGGCGCAGGTCGTTGAACGTGCCGGCCGACTCCCACTGGAAGACGTTGCCGAAGTTCGGGTCCGGCCGCTCCAGTGTGCCCGGCAGCGGCGCGTTCGCGTCGCGGAACACGAGCGCGTGGCGGGTGCGGTAGGTGAAGAGCACGCCGAAGACCGTGAAGTTGTAGGGCAACTGCCGCTCGACGTTGATGGCCGCGAGCATCGAGTAGGGCGCTTCCAGGTTCGGGTCAACGCGGTTGACGACCTGCGGCTGGCCCAGGCCGACGAGCGCGTCGATGGTCGGCGCGTTCGTGATGGTCCCGTCCGAGTTGTAAACGACGCCCGCGAGCAGCGACTCTAGAATGGGCCGGCCGTCCGCGCCCAGGTCCGTGTTCGCAATGTTGAAGCGTTGCTGGTCCACGCTGTTGAAGCGGTTGGCGTTGAGCGTCCCCGACTCGTTGAAACGGTCGTAGAAGATGCCGCCGCCGCCACGGATGACGAACTTCGGCTGGCCCGCGCCGAACTGGCCCAGCGTGCCCGTGCTCGTCCCGCCCGGAGCCCAGGCGAAGAAGAGGCGCGGCGCGAGGTTGAATTTGCTGCTGATGTTCGTCTGCGTCTCGTAGCGCAGGCCGAGCGTCAGCGTCAGGTTCGGCCGGATGCGCCACTCGTCCTGGAAGAAAGCGCCCAGGTCAACCTGGCTGACCGTCGCCTCGGGCTCGCCGCCCGCGATGGAGAACTGCGTCGGGATCGCGCCCGGCACGCCCGCCACCACCCTCCTGAAATTTTCGAGCGTAGAGAAGAAGAAGGTCCCGCCGAAGTTGTTGCGCGACACGTCCGTCAGCCGCACGCCGCGCAGGCGCGCGCCGAAGCGGAACGTATGGTTGGGGAGCCACGTCGCCGTCAAATAGTTCTGCAATTCCCAGCGCGAGGCGCGGCTGAAGGAGAGGCCGACCTGCGCGCCGCCGCCCGTGAAGGAGTCGTTGACGATGGTCGCGGGGAGCGTGTTTGTGTCGTTCTGCTCGTTGCTGTCGCGGATGAACTGGAAGCGCGTCTCGTTAATCACCTTCGGGTTGATGACGGCCGTCTCCGTGACCTGGAAGGTGTGCTGCGTGCTCTCGGTCGGGAAGCCGCGCGACTCCAGTTGGAAGTTGCCGACGGCGGAGTTTTCGAGCGTCGTCCGCGAGAAGGTATAGCGCAGAGTCAGCGTGTGGTTCTGGTTGAACGCATAGTCGAAGCGCGGGCTGAAGGTCGTTAACCGGCGCGGCTGGAAGATGACTTCGTTGACGCGGACGGTGTTGAGCGACGGGTCCAGGACGAAGGCGTTGATGATGTCGTTGTCGTCCTCCTCGCGCCGCTGAAAGTCGAGGAAGAAGGAAGACTTCTTCGCGGCGATGGGGCCGCCGAGGGTGAAGTTGACGAGGCGCTGTTGGAAGGCGGCGCGGCTCGGCGCGAACGGGTTGCGCGCATTCATGCTCTCGTCCTGGAAGCCGTAGGAGGCGCTGCCCGTGATCTTGCCGAAGCCGGGGCGCGTCAGGATGTCTATGCGGCCGAAGCCGGGGCGGTCGTTCTCCGCGTTCAAGGGGTTCTGGCTGACGCGGACTTCGCGGATCGCCTCTTTGGGCGGCATGCGCCCGCCCGTGAAGCCGTCAATGTAAATCTGCCCGCCGTTCGGGCCGACCGAGGGGCCGGCGAGCGCGTTGAGCGCGGCGGCCATGTCTTCGGGGTCGTCCGGCAGGGCGTCGAGGTCTTTGCCGCGCAGCACAATCGCGTCGGCGTTATTTTCCGACTCGGTGCTGACGCCGCGCTGGTCCGTCGAGACCGTGACCTTCTGCTCCTCGATGGTGACGCTGAGCTTGATGTCGAGCGGCTCGCTGCGCCCGGCCGCGACCTGCACGTCCGCGGCCTCGTAAGGCGCGAAGCCCGTCGAAGCGACGCGCACGGTGTAGGCTCCGGGCGCGAGCCCGGCGACGGCGAAACTGCCTTCGTCGTTGGTGACGGCAGATTTTTCCGCGCCGCTGGAACTGACGACCGTGACGGTCGCGCCGACGAGCGCGCCGCCGAATTCGTCCGTTACCTGGCCGCGCAGGCTGCCCGCCTGCTGGGCCAATCCCACGGCCGCCGTGAGCGCCAGCGCGAGCGCGAGCGCGAGGCCCCGCGCGACGATTCTCTTAACTGAATTCATGATGATTGCCTTCTCGTATGTGGCCGGCGAGTTTCGTGAGACTCCCGGCCGGGAATGTTACTATCCTAAACTTTCGCGGGCGGCATTCGTCACGGCCCGCCGATGCCTATGTTGATTGTGCCAAGATTCGGCGGGCGATTCGCCGGGCCGCCCTGGCTCGCCTGGAGCATGTTGAAGATGGGCTCGACGCCCGCGACCAACGTGATGGCCGTCACGCGCGAGGGGTCAGCGCCCGTCGTGCTGGAGATAAGAATCATCTCGCCGGGCTTCAAGTCGGCGAGCGTCGCGGCGGGCGACACGTCAATCAAACGCTGAATGTCCGGGCCGCCGCCTGGGCCTCCTGGACCACCCTGCGGCGGGCCTCCCGCTCCCGTGGGCCGCGGTCCTCCGCCGCCAGCACCCTGCGGCGGAGGACCGCCCGCGCCGGGGCCGCCTCCAGGGCCACCTCCGGGGCCGCCCGCCCCTCTTTGCATGAAGTCCGCGGGGATGCGCTTGAGGGTCGAGTCCTTGCTGACGACGACCGTCAAGGGCTGCTTGCTCTGGATGTCGCTGATCTTGATTTCGCCGGTCGCGGCGTCAACCGAGGTGACCGAGCCGCCGATGGTGCGGAAGGCTCCGGTCACTATCTCTTCGGCGGTGAAGCGCGCGCCGTCCGCGCTCTTGTCGCCCTTGGCGCGGAGCTGGTCACCGACTTTCAGGTCTTCAAAAGAACTCTTCCTGGCGTCGCCGAACTTGACGGAGTCGGGCGCGTAGCGGCGCATCTTCACCTTGTCGTTGACGGGGACGATGATGGGCTTCGGCCCCTCGGCGGTGCGCGTCTTGACCGTGATCTCTTTCGTCTGCGGGTTCAGGGATTCGATGATGCCGGAGAGCCCGCGCTGCCGCCACTCGCCGCGCTCCTTCTCCTGCTTCTTCGCGATGTCACTTTGCGCGACGACCGTCACCCTCTGCGCCGGCACTGCCTTGCGGTCGGCGGAGACGTAGCCGCGCACGTAGACGCCGTCGCCGGCCGCTATGTCTGTGAGCGCGATCTGGACCGCCTTCGCGCGGTCGGTCTCGCCCGGCGGCATCCGCTCGTAACTGGTCTTCTCGGTGACGCTGACGACGACGACCGAGCCCGCGTCCGTCTTGACGGTCATCTGCCCTGCGGGGCCGTTGACTTCAGTCACTTTGCCGAAGACGCGCGTTTCCGTGATCGCCGGGTCGTTCGTCTGCGCGCGCGCGACCGCGCCCAGCGTGGCGACGAGCGCGAGCGCGAAAACGATAAAAGCCTTTTTCATTAAAATTCCCCTCGCTTCGATAATGGGAAGACGGTACGGTGGTTCGGGTGGCCGACTCTTTATTCTCGCCGCTGATATATAAACGCGCGGCCAGATGTTTTATTACGCAGCGATTCCGACCAATGTTCAGAATTTATCCGACCTTTCGGAAGGACGAAGACGCGGCGACCGTCGTTAAGAGAGATTAACGGCAGTGCAGTGAAAAGTTCCAAAATCAGGGGGATTCGCAGGCGTCCTGCGCCGGCAGCAGTCAGAAAACGACCGCCCGCGGGGCTCCCTCACGCGGACAACCTTAGACGCACGCAGACGCCGTTTCGTCTCCCGCGCCGCTAAAATTTTCTCAGAAAAAAGTGGGGTTTTCGGGCGGGCTTGCACGCTTTACGGACGCTTCCAGCCGACGCGATACCGGGCCGTCAGCGCCAGGCCGAGGCTCGCCACCAGGAGGCCCGCGCCGATGAGCGGCCAGGCGTAAGGCAGGGACAGCAGAGTGGCCCAGAAAATCGCGCCGGCGAGGAGCGCGATTGACTCGGAGCGATACTTCTCGGGGAAGAACTTGCGCTGGAGCCACTGGCCGGTCGCGGCCTGGATGGCGACGCGCCCGAACAGGTAGGCCAGAAGGAGGAGCAGCAGGGCCGCCAAGCCGACGAGCGCGCCGACGACCGTTGGCAGCACGCTCAGGCCCGCGACCACGCCGAAGGTCATCAGGATCGAGCCGACGAAGCCTATGACGGCGACCCTCACGTTGGTCAACTGCAAGCGTGTCACGGCGCGGCTGATCGCGCCCGGCGTGACGGCTGTCAGGACCAGCGACGCTATGAACCAGAAGAGCACGGCCAGCACGCGGCTGCCGAGGTAAGTGACGGACAGGTGCGGCGCGAGCAGACTCGCCGGGTTGCGCATGACGCCGCGCAGCTCCTGCTCGAAGCCTGCGAACATGACGGTCGTGCGCGCGGGGTCGCGCCCCATCGAAGCGTTCTCACCGTGGCGGTAAGCGCCGCCGATGACTATCACGTCGCCGCCGATGCGCGCGCCGTCGCGCTGGACGACGGACCCGCCGACGGCCGCCACGTCGCCCTCGACCACGCCCTCGACGACGACATCGCCGCCGAAGGCCATGACGCCTCGCTTGACGTGGCCGCGCACGACGACCGACTGGCCCCAGCCGAACACGTCCGAAGTGTTGACGCCCTCGACGACGAGCGGCGCGCGCTCGTCCGGGAGCACGCCGCCCGAACTTTGCGCGCGCGCGCAGACCATCATCAGGAGCAACACGGAGAGAGTGAGCGCCGCGCGCCCGGCGGCGCACGCCCACCGTAAATCCGCAGACTTCTGTAACGAGAGCTGGCTCACAATCAAAAAAGAAACACACGCCCCTCACCTTTCAGGGGGCGTGCGCCGCGTCGTTCATTCTGTGGCGTGCGCGCGGTGGTAGCCCGCGATCAGGCGTCGGAGCGTGAGGAGTGCCAGCGCGAGCAGCAGGAGCACGGTCAGCCCTGCCCCGCGCGACCCGAAGAGTAGGCGGCCGCCGACGCCGCGCGAGATGACGGTCAGCCCCGCGCCCGCGTCGTAAAGCGCGTGGCCCAAAAACCCGAGGACGGCCGCGCCGAAATTCCAGACGGCGCGCAAGGGGGCGAGCACCGCTTCCGTCAGCGCGGCCCCGCCCGTGAGCGCGCAGGCGACGGCCACCAGCACCGCGCAGAGGCGCAGCGCCCGCCTGCGCTCCGGCGCGCGCCGGACGCCGCTCATGTCGGCCGCGGCGCGCGCGGCCACGACCTGCGCGAAGTTCTTCGGCATCTCAAGCGCGGGCGCGGTCGCCAGCGCGGAGTCAAGCTCGCGTTGCAGCAGCCTCTCGGCCTCCAACGCTTCGGCGCAGCGCCGGCAGCCGCCCAGATGCCGCTCGAACAGCGCGTGCGCGCGCGAGTCCAGCTCGCCGTCCAAATAGGCTACGACCTCCTCGCCCCCGCACACCCAATTGTCCGGCATCGCTGTCATCGCTTCGCTCTCGTGAATCGTGAATCGTCAGAGAAAGACCGTTCTTCGATTCATGATTTACGGCTTTCCCTCATACTCCTGTGATTCCTCTTTCGACGAACTCGCGGCGCATGACCTCGCGCGCGCGGAAGAGGCGGTTCTTGACCGTGCCGAGGGGCAGGCCCGTGACCTCCGCGATCTCGTCGTAGGAGAGGTCGTGCGAGTGGCGCAGCACGACCAGTTCCCTGTACGCGGCCGGCAATTCTCGCACCACGCGCTCGATCTCCGCGCGCCTCTCCGCGCGCTCGCTCTCCTGCTCGGGCGAGGGCCTGCGGCTTTCAATGGGCAGGTCGTACTGCTCGCCGTCGAACTCGCGTTGGAGCGCCTGCTCACGCCCGCCCCGCCGCCGTAAATGGTCCACGGCCGAGTTGTGCGCGATCTTGTAAATCCAGGTCGAGAACTTGAACTCGGAGCGGTAGCGCCGGAGCGAGTTGTAGACCTTGATGAAGACCTCCTGCGTCAGGTCGAGCGCGGCCTCGTAGTCGCCGACCATGCGGTAAACGTAACCCGCGATGGGGCGCTGGTAGCGGCGCACCAATTCCTCGAAACCGTCCTCGCGACCTGAAACGGCCTGCGTCACGAGGTCACAGTCCGCGGCGGCCGAGAGCTGACTCAAAATTGCGGGGGATGCACTCATCATCATGATGAACAGATTTTACGCATCTGAAGCGTGGAAAGTTTCAGGAAGGCAGAATCCAGAATGAAAGGCACTCGACCGCTTCTGTTTTTATTCTGGCTCCTGGATTCTGAATTCTGGATTCTGCCTTACCACGCGAGCGTGGCGAGGCCGGCGGGCGCGGCGATGGCGTCGAAGTTGAGTTCGGCCGAGGGAAGCGCGAGGCCGACTTCGACGGGGCCGAGGGCGCGCAAAGATACTTCGAGCGTCTCGTTGACGACCTCGCCGACGTGCGCCTTGTCGAAGCCTTCGCCGACGACGAGCAGGCGGTTGAGAGCGCGCGCGGCCTCGCCCTCGCCGGGCACGAGCACGCGGTCGCGGTAGAAGAGCAGGAGGCGGTAGAGTTCGTCGTCGCGGTCCTCGGGCTCGCATAAGACGGAGCGCGCGACGAGCGGCTGGCCGTCCCTCAAGAGGAGCGCCGTGAAGCCGTCCGAGTGAGAGCTGACGAGCAGCGCGTCGCCGGCCGCCGAGCCGTTCGAGGCGAGCCAGCGCGACTCGCCCTGGTGGCGCGGCAGGATGAGCCCCGCGCGCCAGCCGAGCGTCTCGAAGACGCTCTCGTATTCGCCGAGGACCCCGGAGTGGATGGCGACGGCCAGGTAGCGATGGCGACCTTGCGCGTCGGCGTGCAGGCGCTCGCGCGAGACGACCAACTCTTCGGGCGGAGCGCCGAATGAACGCTCCGTCTTCCAGCGCAGGACCTCTTCCAACTCCTGGCGCGAGGCGGTCGCGCTCTCCAGGGTCAGGATGGCGGTGCGCGTCGCGGCCTCCGGCAGCGCGACAGACCACTTGCGCTGCTTGCCGAGCCCGGCGCTCAAGGCCACCTCGCCGAGCAGCATGACGAGCGAGCTTGCGTCCGTGACGTTCACCTCCTCGAAGCCCGGCTGGATGAGGCCCGGCGGGAGCGTGGCCGTGGCCGCGCGCTTGATGGCGTAGCCGCCGCGCCCCCTGCGCTCCAGGTGGACGACGGACGCCGTCCCGCTCTCCAGCCCGAGGGCGGCAGACGGGAAACGCGGGCGGACCAGTTTTGTGAAAGGTGTGGGCATAGTCAGTGGTCAGTGGTCAGTGGTCAGTGGTCAGTTAAGGACAGTGGTTTTAACTGACCACCGACCACTGACCACTGCTCTACCATTCGTTATAAGGCGTGCCCTCGGCCGAGGGGTCGGGCGACGAGCTGCGGACGTTGATGACGCCCTGCTCGCCGCGGAGCGAGGCGGGGTCTTCGCCCGTCTCGACCTGCCAGTCCTTCTCGCCGGTTATGGGGTCGAGCGGGAGTTCGCGTATGTAGCCTGCGCTGACGAGGTCGTCGAGCGACTGCGGCAGCTTGCCCTTGTCCGCTCCATAAAGGTCAATTGCCTTGCGCAGCTGGTACAGGTTGTCCCTGAGCACAGTCTCTTTCGCGTGCGTCACGCTCTTCTGATACTGCGGCATCGCGATGACGGCCAGGATGACGATGATCGAGATGACGATCATCAGTTCGAGAAGCGTGAAACCGCGCTGAAGAATAGTGGTCAGCGGTCGGTGGTCGGTGGTCGGTGAAAGCGGCGGACGGCGAGAGTCAGTTGCCGGCGGCTGCGTCACATCGGCAACCGTCTTAACTGACCACTGACCACTGACCACTGACCACTGATCTTCACCACTCATTGTACTTCGTCTCCCCGTCGAGCGCGGTCGCGGTGGACTTCGAGCGCACGTCGAAGACGTTCTCGCCGCCCCACGACTGCGCGTCCTTCGAGTCGTAGGTCGAGCGCAACTCCCAGTCGCGCTCGCCCGTCATGGGGTCTACCGGAATCTCGCGCAGGTAAACTTTCTTCTTGGCCGAGGTGAGGGAGTTGCTCGTCGCGGTCTGGTCCGAGCCCGAGAGGCCGACTATGCCGCCGCCGCCCGCGTCCGCGCCGCCCCCGATGGGCGTGACGTTGACGCCGTTGATGAGCGTATCCAGGTCGGGCGGGTAGCGGTCAGGGTTGTCCGTCCCGAAGATGGTATTGTCTGTAATAGCGACCCTGACGCGCGGGTCAATGAACTGCGGCCCGGCCTGCTGGCCCGGCACCGGCACCGCGCCCGCGCCCGCGCCGCCAGTCGGGTTCTCGGTCTCGGTCGGCGGCGTGACGGGCACGGCCGCCCCGGCCTGACCGCCCTGCTGTTGTGTGCGCGCCCCGGCCAGCGCCTCGCGGTGGAACTGGTCTATTGCCCCGCGCATCTGGCGCAGCGCCTCGCGCAACTGCTGCTCGCGCTGCCGGCGGACTGAAGTTTTGACGAGCGGGATCACGCCCAGCGTCAGAATCGTCAGCACCGTTAGCGTAATCACCAACTCGATCAGCGTGAAGCCATTCGCGCGACGCGGGGACGCGGGGAGACGGAGACGCGGGGAAGAAAAGTTACTCTCTTTCTCGCCGCGTCCCAGCGTCTCCGCATCCCCGCGTCTCGTTGTCGTTCCCATCTTACTTCACCGTTAGGCGGCTCTCCGTCAACTGCAAGCTCACGCCGTGGCCGCTCGGCGCGATGATGTGCGCGTCGGGGCCGAAGCTGATGACGCTGTCGCCCGAGGCGAGCGCCTCGACTTCGAGGAAGAGGATGACGCTCTCGCCAGACTTCAGCGGCGAGCCCGACTGCGGTTGGACGATGAGCATGATCGTGCCAGCCGGGTCAATCGACTGCATGACGGCGGGCGCGCTCGCGGCCCCGTCCGGCCAGGCACTCTGCGAGATGCCGCGCACGGCCAGGACCTTCGGGTCGAAGCGCAGCCGTGCGGTCGTCGCGCCGAGCGCCTCCTTCGTCACCACGACGAGCGCGACGCGCTGCTTCTCGCCGACGCGCATCTCCTGCTTTTCGGCCGTCAGCCGCAACTCGACCACGGCGGGCTCCGGCGACGCCTTAGCGTTCGCGGCCGCCGCGGGAGCGGCCATAGTCTTAACCGCCGCGCCCGGATTCTGGACCGATTTCGCGGCCAGGAATTTCTCCAGCGCGGCGGCGATGTTCGCCGGCGGAAGGCTCTGCCGCGCGGCCGCCGGCTGGGCCACGACGTTGACGCGCGGCCCGGCCGCGGGCGGCTTCCCGACGAGCGCCGGGGGGGGCGGCGCGTCGCCCGTCAATTGCGCGATGGCATTAGCGAGCGCGTTCGACTGCTGTTGCTGCTCGGGCGTGACGTTGAGCGCGGGCCGCGCGGCGACAGTCGAAGACGATTTCGCCTCGGTCGGCTGGGGCGTCGCGTTCTCGGCGGCCTTCGGCATCAGCGCGCTCGGCGCGGGGACGTAAGAAGGCACAGGCTCCGAGTCCGGGAGCTGCACGACCGCGTTGGTCGGGAGGCGGCGCGCGGCCGCCAACTGGTCCTCGCGGTCTGCCTCGCGGACCATAGCTTCGAGCGAGCCGGTGGTCGGCGTCTGCAAGGTGCCGCTCGGGCGCTCGCGCTCGTCGAACGGCGTCACGGCGGGCGCGCGCAGCACGCGCGGCGTGACGGCGATGACGATGTCTATCTGCGTGTTGTTGCGCGTCGGCGAAGTGAACAGCCGACCGAGGATCGGAATCAGGCCGAGGAGCGGGAGGCCGCGCCGCCCCTGCGACTGCGTGTCTGACGCGACCGAAGCGAGCATCATCGTGCGGTTGTTCTGGATGCGCGCCGTCCCCGTAATCGTGCGCTCGGTGAAGGTCGGCGTCAGGCTGCCCGCATTGAGGATGTCTTTCGACTCGATGGACATCTTGACCTGCACGTCGAGGTTCGGGAAGACCTGCGGCGTGAACTTCAAGGTCAGGCCCGTCGGCTCGTACTGGATGACGGGGAAGCCGCCGCTGAAGACGCCGCCGGTCGTGCCGGTCCCGCCCGTGGTTGTCGGCACGGTGCTGAACGGATAGGTCTGCGCCGTCTGCACGGGCACGCGCTGACCTATGCGCGCCGAAGACTCCTCGTTGTTGAAGGCGTGAACCTGCGTGGAGGCGATGAGATTCGTCCGGTTCTTGCTCTGGAACGCGGTCAATACAGAGGCCGGAATGACGAGCGCCGCGCCGAGCGCGGTCGGGGCGGTCGTCAGGGCCTGCGCCACCTCGCGCGAGCCGCCGATGATGTTCAGCCCGCTCGTGCTGCCCAGAGAAAAGAAGCCGGAGGAATCGCCCGTCCCGAGCTGGTTGCCGAGTTGCAGGAGGTCCGTGCGCGAGACTTCGTAGATGTTCACGTCCATCACGACCTCGGAGCGGTCCTTGTCAATGCTCTGGATAATTTCGCCGATGAGGCGGAGGTTCTCCGAGGTGTCGCGGATCGTGATGCTGTTGGTGTCCTCGTCGGGGAGCACGACCGTCTGCGGCCGCCCCTGGTTCGGCGGAATGGCCGCCGCGATGATGTTGCGCGCCTTGTCCGGCTTGATGTTGGAAAGATAGAAGGTGCGGATGGCAAGCTGCTGGTACTGCGCGCGGCGGTTCTGGTCCGCGACGAGAATCGTGCGGCGGTTGACCTTCTGGAAGAAAAGCCCCTCCTGGAGGAAGACGAGGTCGAGCGCCTGCGCCGTCGTCACGTCCGTCAAATTCACCTCGACGCTGCGGGGCGCGCGGAACGACTGCGCGTCGAAGATGACGTTGAGGCTAAGCTGCTCCGCGAGGTTGCGGATGAAGCCCTTGAGGTCGCCGTTATACTTGATGACGCGAAGCTGCTCGGTGCGCTGCGAGGGCAGCACATCCTCCGGCGGCGGGTTGCGCGTCGTCGCGGGCTCGGCGGGCGTGCCGCCCGCTCCCGGCACGGCACCCCGTCTGTCGGAGAGTGAAGAGACTTTTGGCCCACGCTCGTGCATGTTGCCGCCGCCGTCGCCCCCGGCTTCGCCCGGCGCGGCTTCGCCCGTCCGCTCGCGCTGCAAGCGCAACATGCGCTCCATCTCCGAGAGTGCCAATTCGTTCACGGGGTCGTAGCCGTAGGCTTGTCGGAAGGCGTTATATGCCCCGATGTAGTCGCGCTGCTCGGCGAGCGCCCGTCCCTGCTGCATGAACTGCTGCGAGGCGTTGAAGACGGCGCGGCGGTAGTGCAACTGGTACTCGACATCCGCCGGGTTGGCGGCCACGGCGAGCATGAACTCCTGCGCCGCCTTCTCCCACTGCTGCGCCCTCTCGTAGTCCACGCCGTGCTTGAAGTTCTTCTCGCCCTTCTTGGCGAAGGCCGTCATGGGCGCGGCCAGCAGGCAAAAGACGATCAGGAGCGCACTGAGCGGGCGCGCGTGAATTGGCGATCTCTTCATCACGGGTCCTCTTCTCTATCGGATAGGACAAAAAACCGGCCGGGGGAGCAAACAAGTTCAGTCCGTTGAAAACCGGCGGCAGGGCCGGGGCCAGCGACTCGCGCCCCCGAAACTTACAACACGCCCCGTATTCGACGCAGTTCCTTAAAAGCAGTAGTCAGTTTTCAGTTTTCAGATAAAAGAAAGACTTGCTTGCTTCGGAGGTCAGTTCTGGCACAGCCGCGTGCCGCCGTGCCAGAACTGAAAACTGGAAACTGAAAACTGTTCACTGCTTAATCTCTTCGACGAACGTCACGCGGTTGATCTCGTGCAGCGTGGAGGTGCCGGCGAAGACTTTGGCGAGCGCGGACTGGCGCAGGCCCGTCAGGCCCTCGGCCTCGGCGGCGCGGCGCACCTCGGAGCCTGGGCGGCGCTCGACGATCATCTCGCGGATGTTGTCCGTCAAATCCAGCAGCTCGTGAATCGCCGTGCGCCCGCGGTAGCCCGTGTGGTTGCACGCGTCGCAGCCGACGCTCATGTAGAAGACGCGGCCGCGCTGCTCCTCGGTCCGCAAGCCCGACTCCATCAATTCCTCGTCCGTCGGGTGGTACTTGCGCTTGCAAGTCGGGCACAGGATGCGGACCAGGCGCTGTGCGAGCACGCAGTTTAAGCTGGACACGAAATTATAAGGCTCGACGCCCATGTTCAGGAAGCGCCCGATGACATCAATCACGTTGTTGGCGTGGACGGTCGTGAACACCAGATGGCCCGTCAGCGCCGACTGGATGGCGATCTGCGCCGTCTCCTCGTCGCGGATTTCGCCGACCATGATTTTGTCTGGGTCGTGGCGGAGGATGGAGCGTAAGCCCCTCGCGAAGGTCAGCCCCTTCTTCTCGTTGACGGGAATCTGCGTGATCCCGTGCAACTGATACTCGACCGGGTCCTCAATCGTGATGATCTTGTCTTCCTCGTTGCGTATCTCGTTCAGCGCGGCGTACAGAGTAGTCGTCTTACCGGAGCCGGTCGGGCCGGTCACGAGCACCATCCCGTAAGGCTCCGCGATGTAGCGGCGGAACTTCCTCAGGTCATCTTCGGAGAAGCCCACCACGTCCAGGTTCAGGTTGCGGAACTCTTCGTTAATCTGCTCCTTGTCGAGGATACGAATGACCGCGTCCTCGCCGTGCACAGTCGGCATGATGGAGACGCGGAAGTCCACGTTGCGCCCCTTGTAGCGGACACGGAAGCGGCCGTCCTGCGGGATGCGCCGCTCGGCGATGTCGAGTTCCGACATCACCTTGATGCGGGAAATAAGCGTCTGGTGGTACGCCAAATCAATCGGGTCAACTTTGGCGTAGAGCGCGCCGTCAATGCGGTACTTGACCTGGACCTCCGTGTCACGCGTCTCGATGTGGATGTCGGAGGCGCGCGACTCCATCGCGTTGAAGACGATGGTGTCCACGAGCTTGATGATCGGCGACATCTCCGAGTCGGTCGCCAGACGGTCCAAATCTAAAACTTCCTCGCCGGCCTCCGTCTCCTTGACGAGCGAGATGCGAAAGCCCGAGGCCGCCTCTTGCAGCACGCGCTGCGTGGCGTCGCCCTTGCGGAGGACAACGTCGATGGCCCCGGCGGTGGCGACGTGCGGCACGACGCGGGCGTGGAGCGCGCTCGCCAACTCGTCCAACCTTTCGAGGTCGGTCGGGTCGGCCATCGCTATGTGCAGGCGCTTGCCCTCGCGGCGCAGCGGCACGAACTGGTGGCGCAACATCAGGTCCACGGGCAGTTCGGCCAGGAGCGCGTAGTCAATCGGCGAGTCGCCATTCGGCGGAAGCAAATCAACGTAGGGCAGGCGGTAGCGTCGCGCGAGAGTGCGCGCCTCGCGCACCTCCGGCGGGTCGTTGTCTTCGGCCGCGAGCGGCGGCAACACGCCGGCGCGCGCCGCGCCCCCGTCTTGCACGTCCTCGTCGTAAGCCGAAACCGTCTCCGTATATTCTTCCGACAACTGCTTCATAAAAACTCAGTGCTGAGTGATGAGTAATTGCCTTGTCTGATCACTCATCACTCATCGCTTA
Source organism: Pyrinomonadaceae bacterium (assembly GCA_036403435.1). Lineage (GTDB taxonomy): Bacteria > Acidobacteriota > Blastocatellia > Pyrinomonadales > Pyrinomonadaceae > QHXM01. The sequence goes on along the minus strand of DASWQY010000115.1, from coordinate 337,723 downwards.
TCACTTGGTTATCGTCCCCCTGGGGCGTTCGAGATGGCCGAGATGATCGGCAGATAAATGCTCAGCAGGATCGTGACGACGACCCCGCCCATGACTATAAGAATCGCAGGCTCAATCGTCGTCGTCAACTGCTCAAGCTTGACCTCGGCCTCCGAGTCGTAGAAGATCGCCACCTCGTCGAGCATCTCGCGCAAAGAACCCGACCGCTCGCCGACGCCGACCATGTCCACGGCCAGTTCGGGGAACCACCCGGCCGACTCCAGGCTCTCCGTGAACGACCGACCCTCGCGAATCATCGGCAGGATGGCGGAGCTTTTGCGCCGCAGCTCGCGGTTTGTGATCGACTCGGCCGCGATCTCCCATGACTCGACGAGCGGGATACCGCCCGCTAGCAGCGTCGCCAGGCTGCGCGTCGCCTGCGCGACGGCGATCCGCTGCAAGAGCTTTCCGACCAGCGGGAATTTGAGCAGCGTCCGGTCAATCGTCATCCTGCCCGAAGGCGTGCGCGCCCAAAAGACGAGGCCGATGAGGCCGACGATGACCACCGGGACGAGCCACCAGAAATTAGCACTCACCCAGCCGGCTACCCCCGTCACGATCACGGTCAGCAAGGGCAGCTTGCCGCGGCCGAAGCCCTCGAAGAGGCTCGACATGCGCGGCACGACGTAAACGGTCAGGAACGCGACCATCCCGAACGACGCCATCAGGAGCATCAGCGGGTAGGCCAGCGCGCCGCGAATCTTCCGCCGCAGGTTGACGCTCCGCCGCATGTACTCGACGTAGCGGTCCAGCACTTCGTCCAGCGCGCCCGAGCGCTCGCCGGCCAGGATGGAGGCCGTGAAGATGCGCGGGAAGACGGAGCCCTGTGCGGCGAAGGCGGACGAGAGCGCCAGCCCGCCGCGAATCTTGTCTTCGACATCCCCGAGCACGGCCGAGAGCCCCGCCGACTGCGCGCGCTTGCGCAGCATGGAGATGGCTTGCAGGATGGGGATGCCCGCGCGCAGGAGGGCGGCGAGCTGCTGGTTGAAGAGTAGGAAGTCGTTGGCCTTGAAGCGCGGGGCCGTGCCCTTGCCCCCGCGCCTGGTCAGGGCGGCGACGCCGGAAGTCTTCGGCGGCGTGACGGCGAAGACGCGGAAGCCCTCGCTTTCGAGGCGCACGCGCGCCTCCTGCACGCCGACGGCTTCGATGGTGCGCGTGACGATTTCGCCCGCAGGCGTTCCCAGGCGGCAAATGAACTCGGCCATAAGGATTCAGGCAAGGACAAAAAACTGTCTGCCGCTAGGGAGACTGGCAGACCGAAAGCCGAAGTATAACATGGCCCGCGGGCGCGATGAACCGCCCGGCAGTCATCTAATTTCCTGCTCATTTCATTACAGTTTCCCGGCGCGAACCCCAGCCGGGCCGCCGTGATAACACGCCTCGTACAGTGGAAAGTTTCAAGTAAGTCAGGCGACGTTCACCACGGAGGACACAGAGGGGAGAAAGGGATTTGAAAAGGCGGATTTGAGATTTCAGATTTCAAATCTGATTTTTTATCTTCCTCCGTGGTGAATCTGATGCCCGACCTTAATCTGTGCCATGAATCACTTCTTCTTGCCTGCGCAGCCTCGCCTGTCCTACAATGCGCCGTAGCCTACGCCGACCACGGGTGGAAGTTGAGCGCGCGGCAGTCTCCCCGAACGCCGTCCACACAAGCTTCGAACTTTTAATCTGGCACGAAAGCTCGCCGTTTGCCCGGCCCGAGCCCGCGTCCCGGAGAAACCTTTTACCGAGCGGGGCCATCACACGTCTCGCAGTGTCATTACAGAAGCAGGGGGTCCCATGAAATTCCAGCGCCGCCCGAGAGCACTCCAAGTCGCGCTCGTCTCCTGTCTTGCCCTCGCCTTCGCCTCAATAGCCACGCCCGGAACGCTCCAGGCCCAGGAACAGCAGAAGCCCGACGCCCCGAAGGTCCAACAAACCCCGACTCCTGCGCCGCAGCAGCAACAGCAGGGCCGCGAGGCCCAAGACATCGAGGTTGTCAACACGGACCTCATCACGCTGACCGTGACCGTCACGGACAACTACGGCCGCTACGTCTCCGGCCTCGACAAGAAAGCCTTCAAGGTCTTCGAGGACAAGGTCGAGCAGGAGATAGAAGTCTTCTCGGACGACGACGCGCCCGTCTCCGTCGGCGTCATCTTCGACGTGTCGGGCTCAATGAGCGGCGACAAGATCAGGAAGGCGCGCGAGGCGCTCTCGCGCTTCATAGAGACGAGCCACGGCTCGGACGAATACTTCCTGATCGCCTTCAACTCGCGCGCGCAACTCCTGATGGACAAGACGCGCGACGGTGACGCCGTGCTCAACAAGCTGACCTTCGTCGAGACGCGCGCCAACACGGCGCTCTACGACGCCTGCTACCTCGGCGTCGAGAAGGTCACGCGCGGGGCGCACCCGAAGCGCGCCCTCCTCTTAATCTCGGACGGGCAGGACAACAACTCGCGCTACACCTTCAGCGAGGTGCGCCGCCTCCTGAAGGAGTCCGACGTGGTCCTCTACTCCATCGGCATCCTCGGCGGCAACGACCCCGGAAGCTCCCTGGGGATGGAGGGGCAGGCCATCCTCGAAGAACTGTCGGCCGTCTCCGGCGGCAAGGCTTTCTTCCCGAACACGTCGGCCGAGATGGACGAACTTTTCGAGCGCATCGCGCTTGAGTTGCGCCACCAGTACTCCATCGGCTACAGGCCGAAGAACTTCACGATGGACGGCAAATGGCACAAGTTGAAAGTCAAGGTCACGCCGCCGCGGGGACTGCCGCGCCTGTTCGTGCGCAGCCGCGAGGGCTACTACGCCGTCACCAACCCGCGCTGAAGCGGCCTCTCGCGCCAGCGGCCAACGCACTCCCCACGACCGGCATCTTTTAAGGGTGCGCGGCGGCGGCCCCACAAAAGGCCCGCCGCGCTCTTCGGCCCCGGCAGCACAGAAAGGCAGAATCCAGAATTCAGAATCCAGGAGCCAGAATAAAAACAGAAGCGGTCGAGTGCCTTTCCTTCTGGATTCTGGATTCTGGCTCCTGAATTCTGCTTTTACAGAGGTTAGTTATGAAAAGCGTTCAGATTCAAAGGGCCCGCCGCGCCGTCGCGCTCGCGGCCGTCCTGCTCGCGGCCGTCGCGCTCCTGCTCGTCTCGCCCACAGGCCGCGCGCAGGACGGCCGCCCGCGCCGCAGCGCGCAGCAGCCGCAGCAGCAGGGCAAGCCCACCGCCGCGCCGCGGCAGACGCCGACGCCGAAGCCCACGCCACGGATGACCGACAGGACCGGCGGCGGGGTCGTCTATCCCGGCCAGGTCGTCCTGCCGGACACGCCGCCCGACATGGTCAACCCCGAAGGCGTGGCGATTGACGAAGGGACCACGGTCAGGATCGACACTGACCTCGTGAACCTGAACGTCCGCGTCATCGACCGCAACAACCGGCCCATCGGCGACGTGCGGCAGGAAGAGTTGCAGGTCTTCGAGAACGGCGTGCCGCAGCCCATCTTCTCCTTCACGCGCGAGGAAGTGCCCATCAGCTACGGCCTCGCGATTGACACCTCGGGCTCCCTGCGCGCCCAACTCCCGCAGGTCATAGAGGCCGGCAAGGTCATCATCGACAGCAACAAGCCCGGCGACGAAACTTTTTTGGTCCGCTTCATCTCCTCCGACAAGATCGAGCAGGTCCAGGACTTCACCTCGAACAAGGACGACCTGATTGACTCGCTCGACACGTTCTACACCGAGGGCGGGCAGACGGCCATCATCGACGCCGTTTACGTCACGTCGGAGCACGTCGCCGAGTACAAGAAGGGCGCGGACGACGACCGCCGCCGCCGCGCCCTGATCGTCGTCACGGACGGCGAGGAGCGCGGCAGCCAGTACAAGCCGGAAGAGTTGTTCGAGCGGCTGCGTGAAGAGGACGTGCAGATTTACGTCATCGGGTTCGTCAACGAGCTGGACCGCGAGGGCGGCTTCATCCGCAAGAGCCCGCGCGACAAGGCCGTTAACCTCATCAACCGGCTGGCGAAGGAGACGGGCGGCCGGGCCTTCTTCCCGGAGTCGCTCTCGGACCTGCCGAAAATCGCCGAAGAGATCGTGCGCGACATGCGCACGCAGTACGTTATCAGCTACAACCCGACGAACAAGGTGCGCGATGGCTCGTTCCGCTCGATACGCGTCGCGGTGGCCGACGCCCCCGGCAAGGACAAGCGCATCGCGCTCACGCGCTCGGGCCGCGTGGCGGGGCGCGAGGTGATTCAGCAGCCGACCAAGCTGCCCGTCACGCGCAGCGCCAACCCGACGACTGCGCCCGCGCAAAAGACGCCGGGCCGCAACCCGTAGCCGAAAAGCCGGAACCACGAAGTAACACGAAGAGACACGAAGTAGGAAAATTCCTTTTCGTGTCTCTTCGTGTTACTTCGTGGCTCCCGGTTTTTGAGCAGACACTCACTTTAACCGCAGCTCATCGCCTTTAATCCACGGCTTCTGCTAAAATGCGCGCCGCTGTTCGCTGACAGTCCAGACTATTTCCCCTTGTGAGGAGGCCCCCTTATGCCGTGTGACGTTCGGATGCTCGCCGAGATTGAGTTGTTCGACCTGCTTGACGAGGAGGACCGCGCGGCCCTCTCGGAGGTGATTGATTCGCAGCAGCTCGCCGCGGGCGAGACTCTCTTTCAGGCCGGGCAGCCGGGCGAGTCGCTCTTCATCGTCCGCTCCGGCGAGATAGAGCTTTACATCAAGGACACGGCGGGCCAGAAGATCGTACTGACGGTGTCGCGCGCCGGCGAAATGTTCGGCGAGCTATCGCTCCTCGACAGCGGCCCGCGCACGGCCACGGCCATCGCCCTCCTGGACGCGGAACTACTCGTGCTCGACCGCGACGACCTGCTGCTCCTGTTCCAGAAGCGGCCGGACGCCGCGCTCCACATGCTCGCCGCGATGAGCCGCATGACGCGCAAGGCCGACGAGCTGCTGCGGACGCGCGTCTCGCGCAACGTCAACGAGGAGATGCCGCTGCCCAGCACGCCGCTCCAGAAGATCGCCGACTGGATCGCGTGGTTCAGCGGCAGCATGCAGTTCCTGCTCCTCAACCTCATCTGGTTCGTCACTTGGATTTCGCTCAACACGCTCATCCTCCCCGTCAACCCTGCGACCGGGGAGCGCGGCTTCGACCCCTTCCCCTTCGGCCTGCTGACGATGATCGTCTCCCTGGAAGCCATCTTCCTCTCGTGCTTCGTCCTCATCAGCCAGAACCGGCAGACGGAGAAAGACCGCGTCCGCGCCGACATAGAGTACGAGGTGAACATCAAGGCCGAGCTGGAGGTCGCGCACCTGCACGAGAAGACCGACCGCATCTACGAAGAGATGCTCGCGCGCTTCACCCGGCTGGAGAAGAGTTTGGCACAGCCCGCGGCAGTCGAGAAGGCTTGATTATCGAGCCGGGCGGGCGAACGGACGGACCACGAAGGCACGCGCAGCGACACGAAGAAGATTTATTTCGTGCTGTTTCGTGTGACTTCGTGGTCCGTTGCTTTTTATCTCCCGGCCTCGACGGTCGTCGCGGGCTTGTCCTCGGGCTTCGCCGGCTCAAGCGAGATGAGGTAGGCGATGAAGGCGATGAAGGCGAGCGAGAAGACGAGGATGATGACGCCGATGGGTTTGAGGCCGAACAGGAGCCCCCTCTTCTCTTCCCTCTCCGTGAAATCTTTCGGCAGGCGCACGGCGGACGTGTCCACGACAATCGCGCCGCCGTTATTCGAATCGCGCGTCTCTTCGAGCGGCGTGAGGCGCGCGGCCAACTCGACCGGCTCGCCCTGGTGTGGGACAAGGTGGTTGTGCTCGCGCCGCTTCCCGCGCCTGCGCTTGCTCATAGCCAGTTCCTCTTCCTGAAAAAGAAGTAGAGCCCGAAGCCGACCGCGACCATCCACGAGAGCGCGAAGACGTAGCCGTACTTCCACCCCAGCTCAGGCATGTGCCCGAAGTTCATCCCGTAGATACCCGCGATCAAGGTCACGGACATGAGGATCGTCGCAATCGAGGTCAGCCGCTTCATGATGACGTTCATCCGGTTGCCCTGGACCGAAAGGTAAGCGTCCATCGTCGAGCCGAGCATGTCGCGCAGGGTGTCTATGGTGTCGGCGACGCGGATGATGTGGTCGAACACGTCCTGGAAGTAGACGTAAATTTCGCGCGCGAAGATGGGCTGCTCGCGCCTGAGCATGACGTTGAACACGTCGCGCAACGGCGCGACCGTGCGCCTGAGATAGAGCAACTGTTTTTTGATGCGGAAGATTTCCTCGATTGACTCGGGCTTGAACTCTCCGAAAATCTGGTCCTCAAGGTCATCCATCCGGTCGCTCAAAATATCCAGGAGCGGCATGTAGTCGTCAACGATGGCGTCCATCAGGAGGTAGGCGAGCATGCCGGAGCCGTGCTCGGCGCGGTCGGTCCACTCGTGCCAGAGCCGCTTGGCGGTCTCGATGGCTCGGATGGGGCGGCTGTGGACCGTGACGAGGTAGTTCGAGCCGAGGAAGATGTTCAGCTCGCGCAATTCGAGTCGGTCGTCCGCGCCCGCGAGTTCCGCCTCGTAGAGGACGATGAAGTAGTAGCCCTGGTACTCCTCGACCTTCGGGCGCTGGTGCGCCTTCTGGCAGTCCTCGATGGAGAGCGGGTGGAAGTTGAACTCTTTGGCGAGGTCTATGAAGTCCTCGCTCGTCGGGTCCGAAACGTCGGCCCAGACGACGTTGCGCCCGCTGAGGCAATACTCGCTGATGTCGGTCGCCGGGAAGTTCTCCGTGAACTTCTTCTCGGCGCTGTCCAGGCAGACCGTTTTAATCATCCGACTTGACCGACCCTCCTCTCAAATGATGAATGCGGAATGCGGAATGATGAATTAAAGACAACTGTTTTTTAATTCATCATTCCGCATTCATCATTGCTTTTCCCCCCTGACGGAGCCGCTGATCTTCTTGCGCGTCGTCTCGCCCGTCCTCAAGACGGGCAGCCCCTCGTCCACGTCCCCGTGCAGGCGCGCGATGACGTGCGTGGCGACGACCTTGCCGACGCGCGAGGCGGCGGCCGCGCCCGCGTCCACGGCGCTCCGAACGGCCGCGACCTCGCCCCGCACAATCGCCGTCACTAATCCGGCGTCAATCTTCTCGTAGCCGACGAGCGTGACGTTGGCGGCCTTGACCATCGCGTCGGCCGCCTCGATCATCGCCACCAGCCCCATGCATTCCACCATCCCGAGTGCTTCCATGTTGACTCCGTTTCTCTGTCGGCCTCACAGCCCTTTGATTTCCTGCCGGATGTTATCGTGTATCTTGCGGACAATCTCCGCGGCGGCCGTCTTCAACCCTTCCTCGGTCTTCGCCCCGAGGGGGACTATTTGCTCGACGCCTATCGGCTGGCTCTCGGCCGGACTGACGTAGGAGAGCCTGACCAACGCGCTCAACTTGCCGGCGGATTTCCGCACGCCCCCCTTCACCTGCAAAACCGAGCCGCGCGATTCGGGGCAGTGCTCCCCACCCTGACCCTGCACGCAGGGCTCCGGCAGCGGCGGCTTGAAATGCGTGAAGACATCGCCCAGCTCGGAGTCCCTGTCGCGCAGCTCGTAGATGATGGCCTGGGCCAGCGCGGCGAGCTGTGCGCCGGAGAGGGTTCCGGGGCCCGCCTCGAAGAGCCACACCTGGAATTTGAACTCGGCGTCGTCGCGGAAGTTGAGCCTCAGTGCGTCAATCACTTCGTCGGGGACTCCGTGGCGGCTCAGCTCGCGGCGGACCCCTTTGGTCGGGAGGAAGCCGACCTTGCGCCGCTTCACAGTGTTCTCTATGTATGCCTGCGCGTCCTGGCGCGGACTTCTTTCCCAGTGAGTGATGATGTTTTGCTTTGTCAGCGGAGGATCGCTCTGCGCGCGGGCCGGCGGAGCCGTCAGGAATAAAGATAAAAAAGCGACGACAACGGAGGCCGAGACTCTCAATGTTGGCTGCCTGCTTCTCATCATCGTGCGCTCGTGGTTCCTGCTGGCGGTACGCTCGTAGTCGGGCCGGCTTCTTGTTCCAACCTCTGAACTCTTTTCTCCCAGTCTTCGATGCCGGGATAGTCCGGGCATATCCGGCGAGCTTGTTCGATCAAATCTCTTGCCGTCTCCGGCGCTTCGTCTCTGAGATTATTCTCGATGTTATCCGCCAGCTTCAGAATCTCCGCGCGCTGACTTTCGGAGCAGGTGCGCGCCGGGGCGGCGGCGTTGTCGCGCCTGCCGTAGTAAAGGTATAGCGAAACTCCGGCGGCGAAGACAAGCAGCGCGGCGAGGACGAGCGCGCCTGTCTTCGAGAAGAAGGATTTTCTCTCGCCACGCGGCTCCGGCTCGCCCTGCCTGATTTTTTCTACCTGCCGGCGCAGATTGTCCCGGACGAGCAGGTAGAGCTGCTTCCTGCGGCCGGGGTCGGCGTAATCCGTTTCGACCGTCTCGCCCCCTCGGGGCAGGAAGTGGCGGCTCCTCAGCCACTCGTGCCTCTGCCACTCGCAGGGTGACAGGATGATGGGGAAGATGACGAGCCCCTTCTCGCCGCTGCGCCGCAGGAACGCCTCGACCTCGACCTTCGCGCAGTAGTCCGAGTCCAGGAACCACTGGCTGACCAGCACCACGGCGACCTGCGTATTCTCGATCTGGGCCTTTATCTCGTCATCGAAATCGTCGCCCGTGACCAGCGCCTCGTCCGACCAGAAGTGGACGCCCTCCTTCTCCAGCCCCCTCAAAAACCCGAGCAGCTCTTCGTCCCCCAGGTACTCTCTGTCCTTGTGGCTGTAGCTGACGAAGACGTTGACTTCCATCTGGGGCCTGCTAGTTCCTCAGCGAGTGAATCGGCGCGGGGATGCGGCCGCCGCGGCGGATGAAGGCGTCGGACGAAAACTTGTGGACGGGCATGATGGGCGCGGTGCCGAGCAGGCCGCCGAACTCGACCGTCTCGCCCACGTCACGGCCGGGGACGGGGATGATTCTCACGGCGGTCGTCTTGTTGTTCATGACGCCCACAGCCATCTCGTCGGCGATGATGGCCGCAATCGTCTCGGCCGAGGTCGAGCCGGGCACGGCCACCATGTCTATCCCGACCGAGCAGACGCTCGTCCACGCTTCGAGCTTGTCCAGGGTGAGAGCGCCAACGCGCGCCGCCTCGATCATGCCCGCGTCCTCGGAGACGGGGATGAAAGCGCCGCTCATCCCGCCGACCGAGCCCGAGGCCATCGCGCCGCCCTTCTTGACCGCGTCCGTCAGGAGCGCGAGCGCGGCCGTCGTCCCGTGCGTGCCCGCGCGCTCGAACCCCATCGCCTCTATGATGTCCGCGACCGAGTCGCCTAAGACCGGCGTCGGGGCGAGCGAGAGGTCTATGATGCCGAAGGGAATGCCCAACCGGCGCGCGGCCTCGCGGCCGACCAGCTCGCCCGCGCGCGCGAGCTTGAAGGAGAGTTTTTTGATGACCTCCGCCAGTTCGTGCAAGGGCAGGTCACGCGGCACGTGCCGCACGGCGTGGTTGACGACGCCGGGGCCGGAGACGCCGACGTTGATCACGGCCTCGGGCTCGCCGACGCCATGAAACGCGCCGGCCATGAACGGGTTGTCCTCGACCGCGTTGGCGAAGCAGACGAATTTGGCACAGGCCAGCCCGCCGCGCTCCCGCGTCCGCTCGGCCATCTCCTTAATCAAGTGGCCCGTGCGCCCGACCGCGTCCATGTTGATGCCGGCGCGCGTCGTCGCCACGTTCAGCGAGGAACAGAGCCGCTCGGTCACGGAGAGCGCCTCGGGAATCGAGTCCAGGAAGGCGCTCTCGCCGCGCGTCCAGCCCTTGTGCACGAGCGCCGAGTAGCCGCCGATGAAGTCCACGCCGACGCGCGCGGCCGCCTCGTCAATCGCGCGCGCGAGCCGCAGGTAATCGCTCGCCGAGCGCGCGCCTTCGCTGATGACGGACGCCGGCGTGATGGAAATCCGCTTGTTGGCGACGCGGATGCCGACCTCGTCGCCGATCTCGTCAACGGTCTGGACCAGGCGGGCCGCCACGCGCTCGATCTTCTCGCGCACGCGCTCGGCCGTGCGCTCCACGGAGTCGCCGACGCAGTCGCGTAAACTGAGCCCGAGCGTCACCGTTCGGATGTCCAGGTGCTCCATCTCCGTCATCCGCACGGTCTGCAAGATTTCCGCCTGCGTGTATTCCATATTGGGTTCCGGGTTCCGGGTTCCAGGTTCCAGGTTCTAAGCTTTTAACTTGAACCTTGAAACCCGAAACTTGAAACTTTGCTTTTCATCCGAGAAGGTAGTTGAGCAAGAGCAGTAAGAGGGAGAGGATGATGACGGCGGCCGCGACGAGGACGAAGCGCAGGCTCGGGTCGTAGGAAGCCTCTTCGAGCATGACGTTCGAGGCGTGGCGCAGCTTCTCGACGCGCGGGCTGAGCTTCTCTTCGACGGCCTCGCGCGCGGACGACGCCACGCTGCGTCGCCTGTGTCGCCCGTCCGCCCGGTCGTCCTCCGGGCGCTGCGTAATGATTTCTGCGCGCCGGCGGACCTCGACGGAGGATGGTCGCGTTGCCGGCGCGTCCTCGGCCTGCGTCGGAGACGGCGGAGCGCCGCCCGCCGCCGACTCCGCTTCGCCCCCCTGCGGCATAATGACGGAAGCCGTCCGCCCAGGGTCTGTCGTCCTCAGCAAGGGCATCTCCGTGGCGGCCTCCGCCGCCGCGCCGCCACCCGCGTCCGCCCCGGCCCTCTTCAGCGCCTTGCCGCACTGCGGGCAGAAAAGAGAGCCGCCGCGAACGGCCGCGCCGCAGTCCGTGCACCGTCTTGCAATCTCAGGTTCCATAAAAGCTAATGATGAATGCGGAGTGATGAATGATGAATTGAAGACGGTTGTTTTAATTCATCATTCATCACTCCGCATTCATCACTTCCTCTTAAATTCTGTGCATCGCGTTGAAGAGGTCTTCGCGCTGGGCGTAGATGCGGACGCCGAGGCGCTCGCCGGCCGCGCGGAAACGCTCCTTGAGGGCGGAGGCCGTCTCCGCGGCGCGCGACATGTCGGCGATGATGATCATGGCGAACTTGGCGCGCACCACCGTCTGGTTGATGTCTATGATGCTGCAACCCGCCTCGGCCAGGATTTGCGAGACGCCGGCGACGATGCCCGGATGGTCCACGCCGAAGACGGAGACGATGAGCCGGTCGGCCGAGCCCGCCTCGCGCGCCTCACGCTCGCGCGCGCTCGTTGCGACGCCGTCGCCCACGGAGCGCGCCGCGCCGTGGCCTCCGTTCGCCACCACAGGCTCGATGGCGCGGTAAACGTCCGTCACCAACTGCTCGACCGTCGCTTCGTCTGCGCCCGCGCCCAGCCGCCCGTAAACGGCGCGCGTGATGCGGTAGATTAATTCTTCGTCAGCCATAAACCAGTTTTCAGTTTTCAGTTTTCAGAAAGAAGCAATCAGCTTTTAACTGAAAACCGAAAACTGACTACTATCTCCCGTTGTCCGTTCCGCGCAGCTCGCGCGCGGCGTCAATCAGGTCGTCGGAGCGCGCGTCCTGCAAGTCCATGCGGTCAACGATAGCGACGACCGCCGCCTCGATGGACATCTCCTGGTTGCCGATGGCCGTGCGCGCCGCCTTGCCGTAAGCGCACATGACCGTCTCTCCGACGCCCGCGCCCAGGCGATCCGCCACGACGACGATGTTCCTGGTCGGCTCCTTGTCCAGGTCGTAAGGGTGCACGATCAAAAAGCGGACGCCCTCCAGATCGGGCGACTTCTTCGTTGACCAGACCGTGCCGACGACTTTTCCGAGAAACATAAGAGCAGTGGTCAGTGGCCGGTGGTCGGTGGTCAGAATCAATCAGCTTTTAACTGACCACCGACCACCGGCCACTGACCACTATTTCATCCTTTCGCGAAGACCTCCGCCGGGTCGCCCAGGTCGCGCGCGGAGGGCGTGATGATGGTGCGGGCGTTGACGTAAATCTTTTCGCCTTTCTGGATGGCGCGGCGCACGTCGTCTTCGCTGACGAAGTCCACCGCCTTGCGCGCGTTGCCGTTGGAGGCGGCCGGTTGTCCGCCGTTGGTCTGTGCTGCGGGAGAAGGCGGAGGCGCGGCGCTGCGCGCGTGGGCCGGCCCGCCGTTGCCGCCGTTTGTTTCGACCGCGGTCGGCGCGGCCTCGGCGTGCGGCGCGGCCGCGGGCTGCGCGTACATGCTGCCGGCCTCGACATCAATCACGGGCTGCGCCGGCGCGGGCGACGCGGCCGCGTGCAGCTCCGCGTGCTGCCCGCTGCGCGTGTCGCGCCCCGCGAGGAAGCGGTCAACGATGGCCGCTATCTCTTCGCGGCCTATCGGGTGCTGCGGCGTCTGAGCGGCGGGAGACGCGGCGAGGGGGAGACGCGGCGACGCGGCGACCTGTGCTCCGCGTCCCCGTGTCTCCGCGTCCGCGCGTCTCGTGCCGACGGGGCGCGTCTCGAACGCGACGCGCTTGATGTCCATCAGGTGAAGCGGCGAGACGTTGTCTGACGTGACGTTGCCGCCCCAGGAGCCGCAGCCCAGAGTCATCGAAGGCGGCAGCCCCGTCGAAAAGCCTATCGCCCCGTGCGTCGTCGGAGAGTTGACGATGACGCGCGAGGCGGGCATCTCGCGTCCGTACCGCACGGCCGCCTCGCGCGAGCGCGTGTGCACGCCCGCCGTGTGGCCCATGCCGCCGTAGCTCAGGACTTCAAAGCAGCGGGCCGCGCCCTGCTCTATGCCGTCCACGACGTAGAAGGCCAGAGTCGGCGAGAGCTTCTCCATCGAGAGCGGGTAATCGCGCCCGACGCCGCCCACGTCCGCGAGCAGGCAGCGTGTGCCCGGCGGGATACTTATGCCCGCGAGCTTTGCGATGTGCTCGGCGGACTTGCCGACGACTGCCGGGTTCAGCGAGCGTTGCGGCGTGGCGACGACCTTCGCCAACTGGTCCGCTTCCGATGCCGAGAGGAAATGCCCGCCCTGCGCCTTGAACTGCTCGCGCAGTGCTTTTTCAACGGGAGCGTCCACGACGACTGATTGTTCGGAAGCGCAGATGGTGCCGTTGTCGAAGCACGTCCCCGTCAGAATGTCCTGCGCGGCTTTCGCCACGTCGGCCGTGCGCTCGACGAAGACTGGCACATTGCCTGGTCCGACTCCGAACGCGGGCTTGCCCGAAGAGTAGGCCGCGCGCACCAGGCCGATGCCGCCCGTCGCAAGGATGACGGCCGTCTGCTTGTGCTTCATCAGGGCTTCGGTGCCTTCGATGGTCGCGGAGGTCATGCAGCCGATGGCGTCGGCCGGCAAGCCTTCCTTGACGGCGGCGTCGCGCACGACCTTGACCGTCTCGTTGATGCAGCGCGCGGCCGAGGGGTGCGGCGAGAGCACGATGGCGTTGCGCGACTTGATGGCAATCAGGCACTTGAAGATGGCCGTGGAGGTGGGGTTCGTGGAGGGGATGATGCCGGCGACGACGCCGCGCGGGCTGGCGATCTCCACCACGTCTTTAGTCTCGCCCACGACGCCGACCGTGCGCAGGCCCTTGAAGTAGTTCCACACGTCCTCGGCGGCGAAGCGGTTCTTCTCGCGCTTGTCGTCGGCGACGCCGAAGCCCGTCTCCTCGACGGCCAGCGCGCCGAGGCGCGCGGCCTCACGCAGTGCCGCCATCGCCATCGCCTCGCAGATGCGGTCAACCTTGCCCTGGTCGAAGCGCGCCAGCTCGACCTGCGCGCGGTGCGCCGCCTCGACCAGATCGCGCGCCTGCTGCACGGACACGAGGTCTTTATCAACTGACATGACGACACCTCCGAAAAGCAGAATCCAGGGGTCAGAATCCAGGAGCCAGAATAAAAGACAGACGGCTTCGGCCTTTCATTCTGGATTCTGAATTCTGGATTCTCGCCTTATCACTTCGCTTTTTCCCTGTTGTTCTCGCGCGCGCCCGCGCCCGCGCGGCCCTGGTCGCCTTCGCTGAGCTGGCCGGCGCTGCCGGAGCCTATGGCACGCTCGTCCGGGCTGTAGCCCGTGCGGCCGTTGTGGGGGAGCACGCGCTCGACTTCCGAATGCGGGCGGGGGATGACGTGGACGCTGATCAGTTCGCCGACGCGGCGCGCGGCCGCAGCGCCCGCGTCCGTCGCGGCCTTGACCGCGCCGACATCGCCGCGCACGAAGATCGTCACGTAGCCCGCGCCGATATACTCTTTTCCTAAAAGCTGTACGTTGGCCGCCTTGACCATCGCGTCCGCCGCTTCGACCGCGCCGACGAACCCTTTGGTCTCGACCATGCCGAGTGCTTCGAGAGGCATGACTTTGCTCTCCTCTTTCTGTTGTAGAAGTTAAAAGCGACTTGCCTTGTGTAATCTGACTTCACAATCGTATTCCTCTGTGCCGCAAGAATCAAGTATGACGGCGAGTCAAACTTTGCCGCTCATGCTCGCGGCTCAGTCGTTTACACGGACGCGCCTCGCGCGCGAGTCTTGCTGGCACAGCCAGGCTCTTCACTGATGATAGTTTGACAACGTTTTGCACCGCACGTTATAGTGCGCGCCAATGAGTTTGTTCCGAATCGGCCGCGCGGGTGATGGGCGCGCGTGGGAGATGGTGGCAGCGGCCGGTCGAATGAATTTTCTTTCAAGACTGATTCCGAGTGAAATTCAGTTCTGCCCGATCATACCTCTAGGGGCGGAAGTAGATTGGTGATGGCAGCTTCTTTCGGAGAAGAATTGCGACTCGCACGCGAGGCGCGCGGGATTTCTCTACGCCACATCTCGGACCAGACACGCATCTCCATACGCTACCTGGAAGCCATCGAGGCCAACGACTACAAGCGGCTGCCGGGCGGCATCTTCAACCGCAGTTTCATCAAAGCCTACGCCAAGCAGATCGGCTTCGACGAGAAGGCGGCGCTCGAAGGCTACATGCGCACGGCGCGCGAGCAGGGCGAGTCGCCCGACGAAGTCGCTACCACGCCCTACAGGTCGCACGTTTACACGGACGGCAGCACGCGCTCGCCTTTGGTCACGGTGCTGCTCTCGGCCCTCATTCTGGCGATCCTCGTCCTGGGGGCCTGGGCCGTCCTGCACTGGTATCAGCGGCGCGATGCCCCACGCGAAAACAACGCGCCGCAGGCTCCCGTCACGAACAGCGCGCAGACGACGAACGGCCCCGCGCCGCAGGCGACGCAAAGCCTGCCCGCCGCCGAGTTCAAGGACATTAACCTGACGGCGAAGGGCAACGCCTATGTCGGCTGGAAGGTGGACGGCGCTAAGAATTTCTCGGGGGGGTTTGTCGGGCCGGACAGGCCCGTCGTGCCGCTCAATCCCACCGACCGCTTTATCGTTCGCTACGACAAAAAAGACGCTTCGCTGATAGTGATCACGATTGACGGCCGGCCCGTCAAGAGTGTGCCGGACGATAGGACTCAGTTAGAGATTACGAAGGATAATTACGCAGAGTTTGTACGATAAAAGCTGGCCGCCCGGTGTCGCGCACGCGCCTGCGCGCAATCTTCGGGCTGCCCTTCACCTCGCCGGCGCAAGAAGAGTGCCCAACGTGTGCCCGCTGCCATCGGCTGCGGGCAATTTTGTTTTCGTGAGCCGTGAGCCCTAAGCCGTCGAAGGCGGTTTTACCATTTACGATTTACGATTCACGATTTACGATATTCAGAGGAGCAAGAGAAAGCCATGATAACGCCAAACATTACCGAGGGGCTGACGTTCGACGACGTGCTGCTGGTGCCGGCGCGCTCGGACGTGCTGCCGACGGAGACGGACACTTCAACGCAGTTCACGCGCGGCATCCGCTTGCAAATCCCGCTCTGTTCGAGCGCGATGGACACCGTGACCGAGGCGGCGCTCGCCATCGCCCTGGCCCAGCAGGGCGGCATCGGCGTCATACACAAAAACCTCTCCGTCGAGTTGCAGGCCGAAGAGGTTGACAAGGTCAAGCGTTCGGAGTCGGGGATGATCGTTGACCCCGTGACGATTCGGCCCGACCGCCCCGTCTCCGAAGCCTTGAGCGTGATGCAGCGATACAAGATTTCGGGCGTCCCCGTCGTGGACGAAGACGGCCACCTCGTCGGCATCATCACCAACCGCGACCTGCGCTTCGAGACGCGGTTCGAGATTCCCGTCTCCGAGGTGATGACCAAGCAGCCGCTTGTCACCGTCCCCGTCGGCACCACGCTCGACCAGGCCAAAGCCGTGCTGCAAAAGCACCGCATCGAAAAGCTGCTCGTCATCGACGACGCCAAACGCATCAAGGGGCTGATTACCGTCAAAGACATTCAGAAGGCCATCAAGTACCCGAACGCCGCCAAGGACGACCTGGGCCGCCTGCGCGTCGCCGCCGCCATCGGCGCGACCGGCGACTTCCGCGAGCGGGCGGACGAACTGGTCCGCGCGCGCGCCGACTGCCTCGTCATAGACACCGCCCACGGCCACTCCTCCCGCGTCATCGAAGCCGTGCGCGAAATCAAGCGCCGCCACAGTGACGTGCAACTCATCGCCGGCAACGTCGGGACCGCCGAAGGCACGCGCGAGTTGATTGGCGCGGGCGTTGACGCCGTCAAGGTCGGAATAGGCCCTGGGAGCATCTGCACCACGCGGGTCGTGACGGGCGCGGGCGTGCCGCAGATTACGGCGATACGCGATTGCGTGGAGGCGGCGAAGGGGAGTGGTGTGCCAATTATCTCGGACGGGGGCGTGAAGTTCTCGGGCGATGTAGCGAAGGCCATCGCGTCGGGCGCGGACGTGGTGATGATCGGGTCACTCTTCGCGGGCACGGAGGAAGCGCCCGGCGAGGTGATTCTCTTCCAGGGCCGCTCGTTCAAGACCTACCGCGGGATGGGCTCCATCGGCGCGATGCGCGAGGGCTCGCGCGACCGCTACAGCCAGGAGCGCACCGAGATGGAATCGAAGCTCGTCCCTGAAGGCATAGAGGGGCGCGTCCCCTACAAGGGGACGCTCGCGGACATGGTGACGCAACTCATCGGCGGCCTGCGCGCCGGGATGGGCTACACGGGCTGCCGCAACATACGCGAGTTTCAGGAGAACACGCGCTTCGTCCGCATCACCTCAGCCGGCCTGCGTGAGTCGCACGTCCACGACGTGATCATCACGAAGGAAGCGCCGAACTACAGGCTGGAATAAGAAGCACGAATTAGTCTCAACCCTCCAGCGCCTTTGGTTTTTCTTTTCCTGCGCCTCCAGCGTGAAACCGCAACGTCTCACGCTGGAGGCGCAAGGACAATACTTGAGGCGCTGGAGGGTTGAGTGACTCTCATCATTTCTGCGTTCCGCTCTTCGCCCCGCGCGCCTTCAGAAGCTCGATGATGGCGTCGTGGCCTTCATCCGAACCGGACCAGCTTTCGGCGTAATCGAGCGCGGTCTTTCCCTCGTCGTCGGCCGCGTTCACGTCCGCCCCGCCTTCCAAGAGCAGCCGCACGTATTCGACCTTGCCCTCCTTCGCGGCGTGCATGAGCGCACTATACCTCCCGACGTTCGGGTCAACGCCCCAAGCGAGCAGCAGCTTGACCGCCTCCGGGCGGTCGTAAATCACTGCCGTGCGCAACGCGCCGGGCAGCACAGACGCGCCCAGAGGATGCCCCCTGTAAGCCTTGATGAGTCTTTCCAAATCCTTCAGGTCGTTCCGCTCTATCGTCTCCTTGAAGGCATCGCCGGCGACCTCTTCCGGGTCCGCGGCGTTCGTCTCGTCCTCGCGGCGGTCTTCGTCTTCGGTTGGCTTCGCGCCGGCAGCCCTCAACAACACCTCGATCTCTTCGTACGCCGCCTTTGTCTTTTCACCCCATTCGAGCAGCGCGGTCTGCTCCTTCGAGAGCGCGGGAAGGGCGAGGTGTTTCGTCTGCCCGTATTCGCTCTCTAGTTTCCGCAGCCAGGAGAGCGCGCGCGTCATCACCTCTTCCTCCGAGCCGCGCGACAAAAGCTCTTTCACCATTTCCAGGTCCGCGCCCCACGCGGCGTACATCAGCGCGCTCTCGCCCAGGTCACACTTGGCGACCACATTAACGTCCGCGCCGCGCGCGAGCAGCAGGCGTGCGACGGCGATGAAGTCTTTGCGCGGCGTGCTCAAGACCCTGAGTATCCTTTTATCGTCGTCGCTCGTCTCCTCGTCGGCCGTCGCCCCGTCTTTCCCATCGCCCGCCTCGCCGTCGCCCGTTCCTGTGACGCCCCCTTTAAGCTCGTCCGGCATGCTGGTGTACATCGCGCCCAAGAGAGCCTCCATCAGCGGCGTGTCGCCGTGGCCGCGGCACACGACGTTGATTTTCGCCCCCGCCCCGAGCAAGGTTTCCGTTATCTCCTCAAGCCCGAACAGCGCCGCGCGGCAGAGCGGCGAGGCATGGTCCGGCCCCGCCTTGTTCACGTCCGCACCCGCGCGCAGCAAGAGCTTGGCGACGGCAGTGCTTTTACCCTCGGCCGCGAAGGACAGGGCCGTCACGCCGTCCTTATCCACTGCGTTCGCGCTCGCCCCTGCCGCCAAGCTGCGCGCGACGCAGCCCGCGTCGCCGTCTTTCACGCACGAGATTAACTGTTCGTCCGAGGCCCCGTTAGTCTTCCCTTGCGCCGCACACACCACGCCCGACATGCACAGGCACAGCACCAAAAAAATCGTTTTCATCTTCGCTCCTTCAACCTCTGATGACCCTGCCCCGGACTCGCTTGAGCGAAAGGCGTGCCAGCGTTTTTATTGGCGACTATGCTGGCGCAAACCCGCGTTTTTCCTTTAAGACGCGGAGGGCTGCTTGCTTGACGCCGTGCAAACGGGTGCAGCCTTTTTCTTTCACCTGCTGTCTTTTCCATCGCGCACCTTGCCTTAGCCGCGCGTAACGTGATGTGATGAGGGCGAAGCTCTTCAAACCTGTCCGGGACCGTAGCGCGCGCTCATGTTCAAGAAAGTCTTAATCCTCTCGGCCTCCGCCGGTGCGGGCCACCTGCGCGCGGCCGAAGCGTTGGAGCGCGCGTTTCTGGAGTTGAACCCGGCCGCCGAAGTCCGCAACGTGGACACGCTCGACTACACCAACAAGGTCTTCCGCCACCTCCACTCGAAGGCTTACATAGAGATGGTCAACAAGATGCCCGAAGTGCTCGGCTGGCTCTACGACCACCTGGACAAGCCGTGGAAGAGCGAGCGCCGCCGCCTCGCGCTCGACAAGCTCAACGCGCGCCCCTTCGTCAAGCTGCTCAAGGACTACGAGCCGGACATCACCGTCTGCACGCACTTCCTCCCCGCAGAGATCATCTCCTGGCTCAAGGCCAAAGGTCGCATCAACTGCCGCCAGGCCATCGTCGTCACGGACTTCGACGTTCACGCCATGTGGCTCTGCCGCCACTACGAGCACTACTTCGTCGCGCTCGACGAGACGCGCCTGCACCTCGAAAAGCTCGGCATCCCGGCCGCGAAAATCACAGTCTCCGGCATCCCCGTTGACCCTGTCTTTAGTCAGCCGAAGGACAAGCGCGAGATGCGAGCGAAGTACGGGCTCGGGCAGGACGTGACGACCATCCTGCTCTCGGCCGGCGGCTTCGGAGTTGGGCCAATGGAAAACATCTTGCACCTCCTCGCAACGGACCTCGACAGCCCCGCGCAGGTCGTCGCGCTCTGCGGCCGCAACGAGAAACTGAGACAGCGCGTCAGTCGTCTGGCGTCGAACGTTCCGGCGGCGCGTCAGGTCACAATCCACGCCGTCGGCTACACGACCGACATGGACGAGTACATGGCGGCCTCGGACATACTGCTCGGCAAGCCCGGCGGCCTGACCACTTCTGAAGCACTCGCCAGGGGTTTGATTTTCGTCATCGTCAATCCCATTCCGGGACAAGAGGAGCGCAACTCGGACCACCTGCTCGAAGAGGGCGTCGCCATACGCTGCAACAACCTGCCCGTGCTGGCCCACAAGATAGACCGCCTGCTCGCAGACCCCGCGCGCATGGACGCGATGCGCGCCAACTCGCGCCGCCTCGCGCGCCCCGACGCCGCCCGCGAAGTCGTCGCCAAACTCCTCGCGCTTTAATCCACAGCTCAACCCTTTGCGCCTTCGGTTTTACTTTGCGCCTTTGCGTGAAGCTTTGTTTCTCGCAAAGGCGCAGGAAAAGAAAAACCAAAGCCGCAAAGGGTTGAATGAATGGTGGAAATCCGGGGCTATTGCCACTCTCTTCTCTTCACAAAGGAGAATGGAAGTTAAAGCCCGCGGCTTTTCCATACTGAGTTCATGTCGTCGTAACTACGCCTTAGCGTTGCCAGCCTCGCTCGTGACCCGACACCCCTAATTTTCCAGAGAGGAAACAACTAATGCACCCCAGAGCACTTGCCCCCAGGCTCAGGCGTCGGCTTGCCACCGGCCTGATCATGCTCGTCGCGGCGTTCGGCCTGACCTCGGCCGCCTTCGCGCAGAGTGGAAACATACAGCCCAACGCCATCGAGATTGACAAGAACGCCAACCTTTATCCGGGCGACGGCAACAGCAACATTCTCAACCCAGGCGCGATTCTGGACTGGGTGAAAGATTCCTTGCAGAACACGGACACGGACCCCGACACGAGCGACCCCATAGCCGTCGGCATCGTCCCGAACTTCACGGGCGCGGCCGGCGGCAAGGGCCATTGGAACGGCGTCCGCATCGTTGACGGCGTCGCACAGGGCGACCAGGACATCTTCCTCACCGGCGGCAAAGAGAACGACACCACGACCTGGAACGTCGGCGCGGGCAGCGTCGGCTCTTCCAAGTACGACATCACGCAGGCTTACATCGCCAACAACCAGAGCACCATCTTCTTCGGCATGGAGCGGCGCGGCAACAACGGCACCACGGCCTTCGACTTCGAGTTCAACCAGAAGGGCACCGTCGGCGGCTACGTCCCCGTGCGTACCGTCAACGACGTGCTCCTGACTTTCGAGATGCAGGGCTCCGGCGGCTCCGGCTCGGCCGTCCCGCACGTCTATCGCTGGAACGGCTCCTCCTACGCGGAGGTCGCGCTCAACACGCTGCCTCCGGGCCTCGTCACTTCGATCAATAACGTCGAAGTCGCGCCCGCGCCGTGGGGCTACGTTGACAGCAAGGGCGACTGGGTGCTGACGCCGAACGTCCCGCGCTTCGAGTTCGCGGAAGCGGCCGTGCCGATCTCGGTCCTGCCCAACGTGAACGCGTGCGGCGGCTTCGCCTACGTGCAGGTCCGCACGCGCTCGTCCTCGACGGCGACCTCGGACCTCAAGGACACGACCAAGATTTTCCGCTACGTCTTCGGCGGGCCGTCGGCGAAGGCGACCGTGACGCCCTCGTGCACTTTGCAGTTCGCCTACAGCGCGGCGGGCTCGTCGGATTCGACCGGCAACACGACCACGCCGAGCCTGACCTACAGTTGGACGTTCCAGAGGAACAGCCAGCCGGACGGCTCCGGTACGTGGTCCAACGTCGGGTCGAGCACGTCCGCGACGGGGAATTTCACTGCCGCGGCGGCCGGGCGCTACCGCGCACTGCTGACCGTGACGGAGGTCGCGGGCTGCACGGCCAGCACGACCTCGAACGAGATCGACGTGTCGCCCATGTTCGCCAACGCGACGAAGTCACTCGCCACGGCCAGCACGCTCTCGGTGACGCTGACGGGCAGCGCGCCTTCCGGCTCGGCGCTCCAGTGGCAGAGATTCGACGGCGCGAGCTGGGTGGGCATCGGCGGGGCCAATTCGACCTCGCTCGTTTACTCCAGCTTCGAGGCGGACGTGGCCCCCGTCGTCCCCTTCAACTTCACGCTGGGCTCGGACAGCTACGCCGGCAAGCAATGGACGGTCAGCCTGCGGCTGCACGCCACGCGAGCTTTCAGCGGCACGACCTGCGTCGCCGACTCGCCCGCCGTGACGGTCAAGAAAGTCACAGGCGTTGACCCGTAAAAGCCATAAACGGACAAGGCAGATGAAAGCGAAAATGGGCCGGGAACTCTCAAAAGGTTCCCGGCCCATTTTCTCCTTTGCGCGTATTGACGGTAAGCTAGCCCCCGGCGCACGAATTACCCGACAGGTGTCAGAAAAGAAATGATGAATGATGAACTTTGCGGGATGAATTAAAGACAAAGGCTTTTTAATTCCGCATTCATCATTCCGCATTCCGCATTGCTCTTCCGCGGCACCGGGGTTGCTGTCCTCGGCGCGAGTGTGATGAAGAAACGAACGGCGGTTCTCATTTCAAATCCGAACGCGGGGCGCGGCGGGGCGAGCCGCGCGCGCGAGGTGGCGCGCTTCCTCGAATCCCTGAAGAGGCGCGGCATCGCGGTCGAGGCGTTCGACACGAGCGGGCCGAACGACGCGGCGCGTCTCGCCGCGCGCGTCACGCGCGAGGGCGCGCGTGAGGTGATCGTGTCGGGCGGCGACGGGACGATCAACGAGGCGCTGCAAGGTCTGGTCGGGACGGGCGCGCGCCTCGCGGTCTGGCCCAGGGGGACTGCGAACGTGCTGGCGCGCGAGCTGAAGCTGCCCTTCGACGCGGAGCGCGCAGCAGAACTAATCGCGCGCGGGCGTGCCACGCGCGCGCACGTCGGCTGCGCGCACGCCGAGAGGAGCGGCGAGCGGCGCTACTTCTTCCTAATGGCAGGCATCGGCCTCGACGCCGAAATCGTCAGCCGCGTGCGCCCGCGCCTCAAGCGGCGCGTCGGCGAGGCCGCGTTCTGGTATTCGGGCCTCGGGCATTTGGCACACTGGCGGCCGGTCTCGTTCAACGTGGAGGTCGAGGGGCGCACGCTGCCCGCGACGTTCGCGGCCATCGGCAAGGCCGCGCACTACGGCGGCAACCTCGCCATCACGCCCCGCGCTCAGATGGCGGAGCCCGAGTTCGAGGTCTGCGTCGTTGACTCCACGAGCCGCCTGCACTTCCTCTACCTGCTCTCGCACGCCATGCGCCGCCGCGGCGTCGCCGAAGAGATGCGCGGCGTCGAGTTCATACGCACCGCGCGCGCCCGCGTCACAGGCAACGCGCCCGTCCAGATTGACGGCGAGCTGACCGGCCACCTCCCCATGACCTTCGAGATCGCGCCCTCGCCGATAGAAATTATTAGTTAGTGGTCAGTGGTCAGTGGTCGGTGGTCAGTTAAGAGAAAGAGAAAAAGCAGCCGGCGTGATTGGCGCGGCTGCTTTTCTTTAACTGACCACTGACCACTGACCACTGACCACTATTTCCCCGCCATCCACGCCGCGCGCAGTTGACGTTGCTCGGGCGTGGCGTCGCGGACTTCCTCAATTCGATATGTGTAGGTGTCGGGCGGGCCGGGCGTGATGACTTTCTGGAGGGTCTGCCCGTCGCGGTTGATGGTCAGGGCCAGGCGCTCGCCCTGCTTGAAGCGTGCGACGGTCGCGGCGAAATTCTCGCCCGTGATTTTCGTGCCGCCGAGCGAGACGATCACGTCGTCCTTCTTGAGCCCGGCGTCTTCGGCCGGGGAGTCGTTGCGCACGTTCTTCACCTTCGCCGCGGGTCCGCCGTCCGAGCCGACACTGAGGCCGACCGAAGGCTTACTCGAAGGCTCGCGCACGAGCCGCAGGCCGACCGCCCCGAACGCCTCGTCGTAGGGCGGGACCTCCACGCCGCGCACGTAGCGGGCGAAGAAATCTTTGAGCCACGCGCCGCCGACCTCCGTCGTCACGCGCTCGAAGTCCTCGCTCGTGAAGCCGCGCCCGCGCAGGTAGTAACTCGCGTTCGGGCTCTTGACGTAAAGCTCTTCGTAGAGGCGGCGCAGCACGTCGTCGAGCGAGGCATGCCCGTTCGTCTGCTTCCTGATGAGCAGGTCGAGGGCGAGCGCCACCACTTCGCCCTTGTAGTAGTAGCTGACGGAGGTGTTGGCCTGGTTCGTGCGCATGGCGTCGGGGTCGCCGTCCAGGAATGGCGCGAGCAGCGACGAATCTTCGGCGCTCATCAGGCGGCTGCCCTGACCGTTCTCCACGCCCTGTATGACCTCGCCGAGCCTTTGCCAGAGTTGCGCGTCGGCCCAGAGCCCCGCGCGGCGGAGCATCAGCTCGCCGTAGTATTCGGTGATGCCTTCGGCGACCCAGAGCCCGCGCGTGTTGACGGGGCGCGTGAAGTCCCACGGGCCCAGCTCGACGGGCCGGAGCCGCTTGACGTTCCAGACGTGGAAGAACTCGTGCGACGCCAGCTCCAGCGTCAGGTCGTAGGTCTCACGGTCTGCGAGCGTGCCCGAGACGATCATGTTCGTGGAGTCTAGGTGCTCCATCCCGTCAACCGAGCGGCCGTCGTTGGCGAAGTGAATCAGGAAGGTGTAGGAGTCGAACTCGGGCGCACCCCACATCGTGGTTTCCGCGCGCACGATTTTTTCGAGGTCACGCACGAGGCGCGCGCGGTTGCCGCCTTCGTCTCCGAACGAGTGGACGACGACGCGGTAAGTCTTCCCGTCCACCTTGAACTCGTCCACGGTCCAGTCGGGCGCGAGTTCCGTCGGCGCGTCAATCAGCAGGTCGTAGTTCGCAAACCGCCACTCGCGCTGGTCCGGGCTCGTCGTGCTCGCGTTGACGACGCGCCAGCCCGGCGGCGGGTCGATCCAGAGGCGCACCGGGTCCTGCTTGTGGCCCGCGACGTACATGAAGACGGAGCCGCCATTGAAGTTGGCGTGGCGCTCGTCGAGTTGCGAGAAGGTGCCCGAGAGGTCGTCGCCGAAGACCTTGTACTTGAAGGTCACGGCGCGGCCTCCCTGCAAGGGCACGCGCCACGTCTGGTCGTCAACGCGAATGAGGGGCAGCGGCGCGAGCTTGCACTGCGCGTTCTGTGGGCACGCGCCGCTCGCGGCCTGTGCCTCCTGCACGTTCTTCGCGAAATCGAAGACGGCGTAGCGGCCGGGCGACCACCTGGGCATCTGGAAATCGAGGTGAGTCGCGCGCGCGCCCTCGGGCAGCTCGGCCGTGATCGTCACCTCGAAGAGGTGCGAGACCGGGCGCGACATCGCGAGGCGGTAATTGATAGCGGCGAGCGGCGCGTCTTCATGCTGCGCGGCCGAGAGCGCCGGGCAGCAGAGAAAGAGGAGGAGGCTTGCGGCGCAAACGTAGCATCGTGGGAGGCGACGAGTCATGCTTTGTCTCCAATACGGTAAGGACATTTTGTGGTCCAGCGAGGTTTGAGGTCCAAAGGGTCGCGTGATTATCTGCGTTTCCCGCCCGTCTGTCAAAAGAAATCAAATTGCCCGCCGGCCCTCGACGCGCCTTCGCGAAAATAGCGATTGACTCGCCCGGCGGATTGGCATAGAAGTGCTTTAAGGAGTTTCCCGAAGGATGGCGCACGAAGTTTTCATTAACTACAGCTCGAAGGATAAGGCGGTCGCGGACGCCGTCTGCGCCGCGCTCGAATCGAGGGGCATCGGCTGTTGGATTGCGCCGCGCGACGTGCCGCCCGGCGCGGGCTGGGACGAAATGAACGTGCGCGCCATCGCGGAGAGCCGTGTGATGGTGCTCGTCTTCTCTTCGCGCGCCAACGAGTCGCAACAGGTCAGGCATAAGGTCAACCTCGCCGTCGAAAGACAGGTCCAGATCATTCCGTTCCGCATAGAGGCCGTCGCGCCCTCCGGCCCCCTGAAGAACCACCTGGACGCGACGCACTGGCTCGACGCACTGCCCCCGCCGCCGGAAGCGCACATGGACAGGCTTGCCGATAACCTCGCGCGGCTGCTCTCCGAAAGGGAGCACGCGGACGCCGCGCCGGTTGCCGAAACTCCTCAAGCCCCGGCGCGCGAACGGCGCGGCGTCAACAGGGCCTTGCTTGCAACCAGCGTGCTCGGCGTGCTTGCGCTGGCCGCGCTCATAGGTATCCTGGCGTACAGGTGGGGCTGGAGCGGGGGAGGCGGGGGCGGGCGCGGTGACGGGGGCGGCAGCCGTCCGGCCGACTCCGCTGAGACGACGCCGGCGGGGGCGAACACAGGTGCCGCAACGTCCGCGCTGCACTGCACTCCGCCGGAGAGCTACGAGCTACGCTGCCGCGGCGGAGGTGAGATGAAACTTTCGCTCGACGCGCCGGGCGGGTCCGGCCGCCGCATGTTGCGGATACGCTTCAAGCGCGGGTCGAAGCCGGCAACCGCGGGGCTGAGCCCCGGCGAATGCGCCTGGGTAGATCGTGCGGTCGGGGGCGACGAGCCGGACACCATCATCCGCTATGTTTCCGGCCCGAACGTCCCCGTCGTTACGAGTCTCAAGGACGCGAACAAATATTGGGGCTTCTGCGCGAGCAGCCACGGAGACTACTTCGGCGTGATAGAGACGGGGCGGGCGAATTAGAAAGGAATGATGAATGCGGGATGATGAATGATGAATTAAAGGCAACCTGTCTTTAATTCATCATTCATCATTCCGCATTCATCATTAGTTTTTTATGACTGAACGTCTTTACTACACGGACTCACACCTGACGGAGTTCGAGGCGCGCGTCACCGGGATCACGGAGCGCGTCAGCGGGTGGGTGGCCGTGACGCTCGACCGCACGGCCTTCTACCCCACGGGCGGCGGGCAGGCGAGCGACACGGGCACGCTCAACGAGACGCGCGTCGTCGAGTGCATAGACGCCGAAGCCCAGGGCGTGCTGCACATCGTGCAGGGGCGCGGCCTCGAAGTCGGCGCGCGCGTCACGGGCCGCGTTGACTGGCCGCGCCGCCTGGACCATATACAGCAGCACACGGGCCAGCACATCCTCTCGCAGGCTTTCATCGCACTCTTCGACGCCGAGACGCGCGGCTTCCGCATGCTCGAACAGTATTGCGAGCTGGACGTGGCGCTCGAAGAACCTTCGGACGAGAAGGTCGAGCAGGCGGTCGAGCTTGCCAACAGCATCATCTGGGAGGACCGCGCCGTCACCGTCCGCCAGGTGACGAAGGAAGAGGCCGCGGGCCTCAACCTGCGCAAAGAGTCAGAGCGCGAGGGCGAGCTGCGCCTGATAGAGATAGAGGGCTTCGACCTGACGCCGTGCGGCGGCACGCACGCGCGCCGCACGGGCGAAGTGGGCATCATCTGTGTGCGCTCATTCGAGCGCGCGAAGGGCTTGACGCGCGTCGAGTTCGTCGCGGGCGGCCGCGCGCTCGCGGACTACCGCCGGGCCAACCGCACCGCGCGCAGCGTCGCAGGCTTCTTCAGCACCGCGCGCGACGAGGGGCCGGCGGCGGTCGCACGCATGTTGGAAGAGAACAAGCAGCTCACGCGGCGCGTGCGCGCGCTCGAAGAGGTCGCGGCGCGCGTCGAAGCCGAAGACTTGCTGGGCGGGGCCGAGCAGCTCGCCGACGGCGCGCGACTCTGCACGCGCGTCTTCGAGGGGCGGGACGCGGAGTCTTTGAAGAAACTCGCGCAATCGCTCGTCGCCCACGCGCAGACAATTGCCCTGCTCGGCTCAAGCGACGGCGACGCGGCCCGCCTCGTCTTCGCGCGCTCGGCGGACGCGCCCGGCGACATGAGCGCGCTCCTGCGCGAAGCCTGCGGGCTTCTCGACGGTCGCGGCGGCGGCCGCCCCGAAATGGCACAGGGCGGCGGACGCCACGTCGAGAAGCTCGACGAGGCAATCGAAGCGGCCGCGAGCAGCTTGCGGCAGAATTCATCTGGGCATTCCTGATGTTGTTGATATACTATCGCCAGTGAGCTAATCCATGCTTTAAGGTCTCTCGCAGTTCCGGCCCGATACCCGTCTGACGTAAGGCAGTCCTCGCAACTCCGAGCCTGGGGGGAAGCTGTATCAGATTCTCATCCTGACAGGAGGCCGTCCGTCCCGTGACTAATCAAACTTTCCGCCGCAACCGCTCTCCTCGACTGACCCTGCTCCTGCTCTTCATGCTCGCGTGCGCTTCCCCGCTTTTGGCACAGACTTTCCGTGGCGCGATTCTTGGCACAGTGACCGACCCGAAGGGTGCCGTGATTCCCGGCGCGAACGTCATGGCCGTCAACACGGGGACGGGCATCATGCGCTCGACCGTGACGGACGCGGACGGCAACTACACCGTCACGGAGCTGCCGACGGGCACTTACGAAATCAGGGTGCAGGTGACAGGGTTTCAGAACTCGACGGTGAAGAACGTGATCGTCGAGGTCGCGGGCGAGCGTCGGGTTGACGTGGAGATGGCGCTCTCCGGCGTTGACACGGTGGTCGTGGTCGCGCCCACCGCGCAGGTCGAGACGACCAACACGACGCTCGGCGGGACCATCCCGGCCAGACAGGTCCAGGACCTGCCGATCAACGGGCGCGACTTCACGAAGTTCCTCGTGCTCGTCCCCGGCGCGACCGGCGACCCCTCGGGCGCAACAGACTCGCCCGGCTCCTTCGGCCTCTTCAGCTCGAACGGCAACCG
This sequence comes from Pyrinomonadaceae bacterium, assembly GCA_036403435.1. GTDB lineage: Bacteria > Acidobacteriota > Blastocatellia > Pyrinomonadales > Pyrinomonadaceae > QHXM01. Next base: position 309,378 of record DASWQY010000115.1, on the reverse strand, counting down.
CGGGCGCTCGAACAACTACCTGCTCGACGGCACGGATATGAACGACGGCTACCGCAACCTGCCCGCCATCAACGAGGCCGGCGTCTTCGGCACGCCCGCCACCATCCTCCCCGTCGAGGCGATTGCAGAGGCGGCGGTCCTCTCAGACTTCGAGGCCGAGTTCGGCCGCAACTCCGGGGCAATCGTCAACCTCGTCACCAAGTCCGGCACGAACGACTTCCACGGCTCGCTCTTCGAGTACATACGCAACGACAAGCTCGACGCGCGCAACGTCTTCAACCGCGAGCCTGCCCCGAAGACGGCCTTCCGCAACAACCAGTTTGGCTTCTCCGTCGGTGGGCCAATCGTCCGCAACAAGACCTTCTTCTTCGCCGCCTACGAGGGGCAGCGCGAGCGCGTCGGCTTGAGTTCGGTGGCGCGCGTGCCGACGCCCGAGGAGATAAACGCGCTCGGCGGCGCGACCAACCCCGTCATCGCAAATCTGCTCGCGCGCAACCCCTGGCCCGCCGCGAACAACCCCGTCCCCCTCTTCGACCCGAGCCCGAACCTCCTGGTCACGACGCGCGCCCTCAACGACGTGGACAGCTTCATAGGCAAAATCGACCACTCGTTTAACGAGCGGAATCAACTGACGGGCCGCTACTTTTACGGGGCAAGCGACCAGTCGTTCCCGCTCGCACTCCTCGCGGGCAACATCCTGCCCGGCTTCAACACCGTCACGCCAACCAAAGTTCATCTGGTCTCGCTCTCGTACCTGAAGATTGTTTCGCAGACGAAGGTCAACGAAGTGCGCTTCGGCTACAACCGCTTCGACGAGGGCTTCTTCCCTGAGGACCAGGACTTCGACCCGCGCTCCATCGGCCTCGACACGGGCGTCACGAGCGAGCGCGACTTCGGCCTGCCCTTCATCCGCATCCGCAACGACCCGACTTTCGGCTCGTCGCTCGCCTCGCTCGGCTCGACTCTTTCCGTGCCCCGCGCCCGCGTGGACACCAACTATCACTTCATAGACAATTTTTCATGGAAGCTGACCGGGCACGACTTGAAGTTCGGCTACGAGTTCCGCCGCACCTTCGTTGACGCCTTCTTCGACGCGGGCTACCGCGGCCGCCTGGACTTCGCCTCGCTACAGGATTTTCTCTCAGGGACTCTGAGCGGCGGCCGCGCCGCACGCGGCGACTCCGACCGCGAGACGTTTCAGAACTCGCACGCGCTCTACGTCCAGGACGGCTGGCGCGCGAGCCGCCGCCTGACCTTAAACCTCGGCCTGCGCTACGACTACTTCGGCGTCATCGACGAGAAGCAGGGGCTCCTGAGCAACTTCGACCCGCAGTCGGGGCTCGTGCTCGTCGGCACGAACGGGCTCGACGCGCTCTACGGCCGCGACCTCAACAACTTCAGCCCGCGCGTCGGGCTCGCCTGGGACGTGACCGGCAAAGGCAAGACGGTCGTGCGCGCCGGCTGGGGACTCTTCTACGACGCCTTCTCGCAAGACTTCTTCGTGGGCCAATTGCCCTTCAACACTTTCAACCCCGGCCCGGCCTACAACCCCGTCGGCCCCGCGCCCGTCCTCTTCTCCTTTTCGACCGTCGCGCAGATTCAGCCCGGTGTGCCAATTTTCACCGACTTCCTCGATTCCGATGTCTTCGCCGTTGACCGCAACCTGCGCACGCCCTACGTGCAGAACTTTAATTTCAACGTCCAGCAGGAGCTGACGCGTGACGTGGTGCTGCAAGTCGGCTACGTCGGCTCGCAGGGGAGGAAGCTGTTCCGCTACCGCGACATCAACCAGCCGGTCAACCCCTCGGTCTCGACCGCGCGCCCGTTCGATAACGGCCCGTTCGCGCCCTCGGGCGGCACGTTCTTCTACGTCAACCAGCTTGAGACGACCGCCAGCTCAAGCTACAACGCCTTGCAGACGAGCCTGACCATGCGCGAGCGGCGCGGCTTCACGTCCACGCTCAACTACACCTGGTCGCACTCGATTGACAACGCCTCGGACGGGCAGGACTACGTCGCCAACGCCACGCAGCCCGACAACAGTTTCAGAACGGATTTAGAGCGCGCCAACTCCAACTTCGACGTGCGCCACCGCTTCGTCGCCACTTTCAGTTACGAGCTGCCGAATCTCATCAGGAGTCACCCGCGCGTCGGCGGCGGCTGGCAGTTGAACGGCATCCTGACCCTGCGCAGCGGGAGCCCCTTCCACGTCAACCTCTTCGACGACTACAACGGCACGGGCGAGTTCTTCCCGCGCCCGGACCTCGTCGGCGACCCCTACGCGGGGACGAGTGGGCCGGACAATTTTCTGAACCTCTCGGCCTTCGCCGTGCCGTGCACGCTCGACCCCGCGGGCGACGGGAGCGCGGCCTCTTGCATTCCTGGCACACAGCACTTCGGCAGCCTCGGCCGCAACTCTCTCATCGGGCCGAGCTACAGCAACTTCGATTTCTCGCTCTTCAAGACGACGCCGATCACCGAGCGCGTGCAGCTCCAATTCCGCGCCGAGGTCTTCAATATCTTCAACCACCCGAACTTCGCCTCGCCGCTGCTCCCTGGCTTCGCGGCCGACGCGAGCTTCAACGGCATAGACCCCGTCACGGGGCGCGGCACAGGCTTCCTGCCCATCACCGTGACGCCCGACGTAGGCATCGGCAACCCCTTCCTCGGCGGCGGCGGCCCCCGCAACCTACAGTTTGCCCTCCGCCTGACCTACTGAGGGGTGACAACGAGCCGTCCGCCTCTTGACACATCCGCGCGTGCTCCCTATCATTCATACGCGCGTGGGGCAGTAGCTCAGTTTGGCAGAGCGCCGCGTTCGCAATGCGGAGGTCAGGGGTTCGACCCCCCTCTGCTCCACCAAAAACATTAGTGATTTAGGCCAACTATCGGTTGGCCTTTTTCATTGCGGGATGCTTCTTTGATTTTGATTAGGGTAGTGCGCGAGGAAAAAATCTTTGTCTTGCTGGTGAGTCAGGAACTCGACGACCTTTTCCTTTTCGACCCACCTGGCCTCCGGGTTTTGAGGGTCAACCGGAGACAACTCGTCCTGGCTGGATGTAAACAGGAACATGTGGATGACTTTTAGTTCCGACTGATCCTCCCGGCCGTTCACCCCTATCCGGTGCCTCTGGTATGAGCCGAGTTCTTTCACCAGGGATAACTCCGTGACCCCGCTCTCTTCATAAATCTCTCTCCTGGCGGCCGAAAGTTTATCCTCCCCGTCTTCGATGTGGCCTTTGGGCAAAGACCAGGAGGTCCCGTTTTGATTGACGACCAGAACTAATCCCTCCCTGTTGATGACAATGCCGCCCGCCGACTCAGTTCTCTTCATTCTCAGCCGCCCTCAGTTTCGTGAAAAGGTCTTGTCTGACTCGCCATCTTATAATAAGTAATCCCGTTTGGCCCGGTTTACTGCGAGCCCCTTCTTCAGGCATCATCACCTTCATGAGTGGACGAGACTTTGAGCTTACGCCCTCCGACACCGTGGAGGTGACCATCTTAAATAGAACGTTGCGGCTCCGTTCCGAAAACAATAGGGAGCACGTGGAGCAGGTCGCACGTTTAGTTGACGAGAGGATGCGTTTGATTGCTTCCAGAATCACGACTCATGACGTTTCGAAGATCGCCATCCTGGCGGCCCTGAACATAGCCGACGAGATGCAGAAGCTAAGAAACCATTATGAGAATGAAGTCCGGCCCCTGCTCTCGAAATACGAGGCCGTTAATGACGAAGAGACTCGGGAAGGGCCGGAACCGGCGGAGCCTCAATCCTGGTTCGAGGATTTCTTCAACGCCCCCGTGGAGACGAAAAGCAGGGCCGAGCGGTTGAGCAGCCAGATTTCGGCCAAGCTTCAAGCCCTGCGCCAAAATAGTTCGGGGCAAATGGGGATTACTTCCGAAGAGGACGAATCGTAAGCCGGCCGCAGTTATCGCTGTCGCCCGCAGTTGAATTCGAGGGTCGAGGCGGCGTTGGCTATCTTCCAGCCATCGGGGGTGCGGACGAGGTGGAAAGAGTTCGTGCCGCAGTGCGAGAATTTTTCGCCGACGTGGAAGGTGTAGGGGCCGTAGACGAGCGCCATGTCGCCGAAGATTTGGACGTTGAAGCGCGACATCTTCTCCTTGAACTCGGGCGCTTTAGCTTCCGCTATCCGTGTGGCGAAGGCTTCGGGGGTGAAGACGCGCGTCGTCGAGGGGCCCGAGCCAGTGCGTGGCTTGTCTATGGCGACGAGTTGGCCCTCGGGCATGAAGAGGGCGCGAATCGCCTCGGCGTTCTTCGCCCGCATCGCCTCGAACAAGTTATTCGTGACCGCTATCGCAGACTGCTTGTCGTCACCCTTCCGCGCGGTCTGCGCCGCCGCGCACGCACAGAGCGCGAGAGTCAGGACGAGCAGAGCCAGAGTTTTCTTCATTAGCTTTTTACCTTCCAGTTTTTTTAAGCGTCGAGCGAGTTGTTAGAGAATTCGGTCGCGTCGCCTTTTCAGCCGACGAATTTATATCCCGCGCGGTGCAGGGTGACGATGTGGCGGGGCACGCCGGGATTGTCTTCGATTTTGTGGCGGAGCTTGGCGATGTGCATATCTACGGTGCGCGTCAAAGGAAACCCGTCGTAGCCCCAGACGGCGTCCAATAGTTGGTTGCGCGTGATGACCTCGCCCTTGTGCTCCAGGAAGTATTTCAGGATTCTGAATTCCCGCGGTGAGAGGTCCAACTGGCTCCCGCCCTTGCGCGCGTCCAGGGTCTTGAAGTTGAGCGTGATGTCGCCGAACTGCGCGCGCTCGAAGGTCTCGTCCGGTCTCGTGGTGCGCCGCAGGACGGCCTCGACGCGGGCCATCAGTTCGAGGAAGCTGAAAGGCTTGGTCACGTAATCGTCCGCGCCCGTCTTGAGGCCGACCACCTTGTCTATCTCCTGCCCGCGCGCGCTGAGCATGATGATGGGCGTCTGGCGGCCGCCCTCGCGCAGCCGCTTGCAGACATCCAGGCCGCAGAGTTTCGGCAGCATCACGTCGAGGATGATGAGGTCGTGGTTCCTGGCTTCGGCGAGCTTGAGGCCGGCCGCGCCGTCGCGCGCGACCTCGACGCCGTAGCCCTCGTAGCTGAAGCCGTCGCGCAGCGCCACGGCTATCGCCTGATCGTCTTCGATGATGAGCACTTTCCGCATGGGCGCTGACGAATCGCCGCCGACGAGATTCTGTAAGAAGTTTACCGCCGCAACAGAATCCTGATTCATCTGCCGGGGTCCGTGTGTGCCTTCACCTTTCATATACGATGAATCAGCGCGCCGGTTCGCTGTTTCAACTGCCGGCTTGAAGCACCGGGCCGCTGCCGACGGGCGGCTCGTGCCCTCTCCCAATCGTGCCTTCCGCCGCCTTCTCTTTGACGGGCAGGTGGATTCGGAAAGTGCTGCCGCGCCCCAACTCGCTCTCGACCGTGATGCGCCCGCGGTGCGCCTTGACGATCTGCTTAACGAGGGTCAGGCCGAGGCCGCTGCCGCGCGACTCGTGCACGAGGCCGCGGCAGACGCGGTAGAACTTCTCGAAGACTTTCTGCTGGTCTTTGCGGCTCAAGCCTATGCCATGGTCGCGCACGGCGACGGTGACGAAATCACTTTCCCGGCCCAGCCAGATTTCAATCTCGCGCGACGCGCCGGAATATTTGACGGCGTTGTCCAGCAGGTTCAGGAGCGCCTGCGTGATCGCGGCCGCGTCAACGAAGACCAGGGGCAGCGGCCGCGCCGGCTCTTTTACCTTGACCGAGAACCCGTGCTGCCTGAGCTGAACGTCGAAGGTCTTGACGGCCGCGCCGACCAGCTCCGAGACGTTCGCCGCCTCGAAGTCGTAGGTCTTCCGGCCCGACTCGCTCCGGGAGAAGTCTAGGATGTTGCCGACAAGCTGCGTCAGACGCTGGCTCTCGGTCTCAATGTACTCGCCATACTTGCGGACGGTCTCCTGCTCCTGCACGCGGCCCATCCTGAGAAACTCGCCGAAGACGCGAATCGAGGCGAGCGGCGTGCGCAGCTCGTGCGAGACGTTCGAGACGAAGTCTGTCTTCAGCTGCGAGAGCTTGATCTCGCGCTGCGCGGCGCGCAGCGCGAGGACGATGGCCGCGAGCAGCGCGAGCGTCATCAGGATGGAGAGCGTCAGGTTCAGCTTGAAATTCCAGTGCGCCCACTGCTCAGGCGTCAGGCCGCTGCTGCTGATCGCCAGCCGCCAGTCCGAGTAGAGCGGGAGGTGGACCCACGTCTCGTCGCCCGGCCCCTTGACCGGCTGGGTGGAGAAGACCGCCCGGTTCTGCTCGTCGTAAACGGTGACGATGATGCCGTCCTGCCTCTCGGTCGGGAAGAAGCGCGGCTGCGTGTTTCGGATGGTCTGCGGCAGGTAGACTTTGCTGAAGAGTTCCCTGTCAATAATCATCCCGGCCGCGCCGATGACTCGCGCCTGGTTATCAAGGATGGGCTTCAGGGCGACGCGGTTTTCGGGGTCGGGGGCTTCGAGGGTCAACTCGGGGCTGGCCGGCTTGCCCTCCTGGTTAAGTATCCTGAAGTGCGCGATCAGCATGTCGGCGGCCCGCACTTCGTCCTCCGGCGGGTCAACGACGCGCGTGTGTTCGTATGGGTCGTAGAAGTAAACTCGCGCGCCGCCGCGCCCGTCGAACGCCGCGATGAAGAGCCGCTTCGCGCCCTCGGCCGCGCACTTGCCGAACGGGTAATTCCGAAGGTGCGCGCCGATCTCTATCGAGTCGGCCGGGATGTTCAGCACCTGCTCGGCGTTGTTGCGGTAGAAGAACTTGATCTCCATCGAAACGTCGTTGAGGTAATTCTTCCTCCAGACAACGTCGGCCGCGGTCGAAGTCCTTTCAAGTTTCGAGAGCCACCAGTATTGCAGGACGAGCAGGCTGAGGAGCGGGATGAGGACGGCGGCGAGTCCGACCAGCAGGACGTGGTCACGCAGGAACTTCTGAAATTTCGTCAAGGCCCTTCGCAATACCTTAGCCCCCCGGCTTCAGGCCGTACCATACAACAACTCTTACGTGGCCGTCCCCGTCGCGTGTTCCTTTTTACAAACCTTTTACAAGATTTACGACTATTTACGCCTCTTTGATGACATTTACACGGGGGAGGATTACTTTGCGTGTGTCCTCGCAACAAGGGCATGAACATTTAGCAGCCGCAAAGGAAACATTATGAGAGTACAGATTTCGAGACGCGCACTGAGCATCTTCTCAATCCTGGTCCTGTTCGTCGCAGGCACCTGCCGAGGGGCGGCGGCGAGGCCCGCGCCGGGCGTGGGCTTCCGCATCCCCTTCGACTTCGTCATCGCCGGCAAGACGCTGCCGGCGGGCGAGTACGTGGTCGAGCGCAGCACGCTTTTCTCGGCGACGGGCTTGAGCATCAGGAGCGTTGATCAGGACGCGGGCGTTTACTTTTTGACCGCCGCCGTCGAGTCGAGCGAAAGGCCGGAGCACTCTAAGCTGGTCTTCAACCGCTACGAGGGCCGCTACTTCCTCTCGGAGTTCTGGACCGCGGGACAGGCCAGCGGGCGCAAGTTGATTAAGTCCGGCGAGGAGCGCGCGCTCGCGCGCGAGGCGGCCCGAGGAGCGGCGCAGGCCGTGCGCGTCGCCGTCATCACCTCGCAGAAGTGAGCGCCCTGTGAGGCCGCACAAAATATCGCCGAAGCCTCTTCGAGTTCCTTTCTCGGCCTCGGCGGTGAGGGTGGGGGGCGTCCCCGTCGGGAGGTCGCATTTCCGAAGCGCGAAAGCGCGGCTCGGCGGACGTTCCCCCGCCCGAATTTTCCCGCTCAAAGATTCGACGTGAAAGAGCCGCTCTCGGGCGGCTCTTTCACGTCGTCGGAAGTTTTATTTCAGAGCTTTCACTGAAGCCGCTCGCGGATGTAGCCGGCGACCGTTTGCGCGGCGGGCGGGTCCAGGTTGGCGAGCACGACGACCGTGTAGCCGTTGTCCAGGTAAACGTCCAGCTGGCCGTTCATGCCGGGCGCGCCGCCGCCGTGGCCCACAATGCGGTGGCCCGCAACGCGGTCGTCCATGAACCCGTAAGCGTACTTACTGTCCGCCGAACGCGGGTCCGGCTGCGCCTTGCCCGTGACGATTGCTTCGGTCAATTCCGCGCCGAGCAGCTTATGATTGCGCAACGCTCCGGCGAAGCGCAGCAGGTCGCCGACGGTCGAGTCGCCGCCCCCGGCAGACATGCCGCGCCACGGCAGCGTCGCCCGCATTGGCAGACCTGATTGACATGACGACTGACCTCCTGAAGATTTTAAGATTCGCCTCCCCATAATCTAATAACGGTCGCAACGGCCAGATTATTTCAACCGCGCGAAACTTATCTGCCGGCTTCCATTCATCACACTGGAAAGGCCCCGACTCCGGCCGCCTTTTCACCTTGTCAGTGTCTGCGAATAAGAGTAAAAAGGGTTTCCGATGGCCGGGAGTGAACGCAACGTCGTCAGGCGAAGTAGGGAAAACGAAGTAGAGAAAACTATGAGGGTGTGCGTTGTCATCTGGGGCGGGGCCGCGCGGCGCGTCGCTGTGCCAATTCTGCTGTTGCTGCTGTTCGGGGTGGGCGCGGCCGCGCAGACGGAGAGCGCGCCGAGTTCGGCCGAGGAATACAACAGGCGTGGCCTCGCGCGACACCAGAAGGGCGACCAGGAGGGCGCGATTGCCGACCTGGACAAGGCCATCGAGCTGAACCCGCGGCTGGCCGACGCGTACCTCAACCGCGGCAACGCGCGCTCGCGGGGCGGCGACCTTGACGGGGCGGTCGCGGACTACGGCAAGGCGATAGAAATTAACCCGCGGCTGGCGCGGGCGTATTACAACCGCGGGCGCGTTCGCGATTACAGGGGCGAGACGGACGCCGCAATAGCGGACTACAGCAAGGCCATAGAGTTCGACGCTCAGCTCGCTGCGGCTTTCAACAACCGCGGCCTGGCGCGCAAGAACAAGGGCGACCTGACGGGCGCGCTCGCAGACTTAGACAGGGCCGTGGAGATTAGCGGGCAGGACGCGAGGGCCTACTATAACCGCGGCCTGGTGAGGGACGAGAAGGGCGACCTGGACGGGGCCATTGCCGATTACAGCAAGGCTGTGGAGCTGGACCCGAAGGACGCCGAGGCTTACAACAACCGCGGCGCGGCGCGCGACGGCAAGGGCGATTACGACGGGGCCGTCGTGGACTTCGACAAGGCGCTCGAACTCAGCCCGCAACTCGCGGACGCCTACGGCAACCGCGGGCTGGCGAGATTGGCACAGGGCAAGGATTCGGAAGCCCGGCAGGACTTTGACAAGTGCTTCAAGCTCGACGCCAGCCTGAAGCCTTTTTACGAGGAGGCCGCCCAGAGGATTAAGCAGGCACGCCCGCAGAAGAACAACTAGAGGACGGCGAAAAACAGGAGCCACCCAGTAACACGAAACCGCACGAAGCAAAGAATCATTCGTGCGGTTTCGCGTTGTGCGCGCGGCTCCTGTTTTTCCTGGCCGGTACGCTGCCGGTGCGAAGTCGAGAGCCGGGCTCTCAAGGGTTGACGGTGAAGATGACGCGGTTGGCGTCCGGCCTGACCATGTAAACGTCGTCGCTCGCGCGCACGTCGGTGCGCAGGTCGTCCCAGAGCGCGGCGATCTTCTTAAACGCCCTCAAGAGAAAGACCGAGGGCGGCGCAAGACTCTCGTTTTGCGCCGCCCTCGGGTTATTTCACCCTTTCGAGTCAAAGGCAAAGTCGGACGATAATGGCCCGACCCGGCCTCCGGCTATGGAGTGATGGTGAATGAGCGATCAACGTAGGGCGCGGCGATGTAGTTGGTACTGCCCGCCTGCGTGGCTCGTATCTTGACGACGCCCGTTCCCGTCATCGTCACGCTGTCGCCCGAGACCGTGGCCGGCCCCGAGACGACCTGGAACGACACCGTCAGCCCCGAATTCGCCGTCGCACTGATGGTGAACGGCGTGGCGGAGAACTGCCGGTCGGCGATTGCCGGGAAGGTGATCTTCTGGGTCGCCTTCGTAATCACCAGCGTGGTGTCAACAGGAGTGGCCTGGTAGTTGGCGTTGGTCAGGGTCACATGCACGTCGTAACTGCCGACGTTGATCGGCGTCACGGTCACGCCGCCCTGCTTGTAAGTGACCGTCACTCCGGCCAGCCCAATCGGGCTGGTGACGACCGTCACTTTCCTCGGCGCACTTGTGTAAACCTGAGACAAGCTGCCGACACTGAGCGTCGCCTGTTTCTTGGCGACAGTGAAGGTCCGATCCACTGCGGGCGCGGCGTTGTAGTTGCCGTTGCCCATTTGCGTGGCCCTGATCTTCACCGTGCCGGTCCCGGTCAGGTTGACGGTGGTGCCTGTGCCCGACAGGAAGGCCGGACCCGAAATCACCTTGAAGCTCACGGACAGCCCCGAGGTCGCCGTCGCGCTGATGCTGAACGGCGGGTCGCCGAAGGTCATCGGCGACAGTGCGCCGAAGTTGATCGTCTGCGACGCCTTCGAGATGACGAGCGTACCCGTCTTGTCCGGCGCTGCGTAGTCCGTGTTATTGAGTTGGGCCAGAACGTCGTAGCTGCCGGCGTTGGTCGGGCTGGCAACCGGGTTGCCGCCCTGGCTGTAGCTGATCGTCACGCCAGTCAACCCCGGCGGGTTGGTGGTCGCCGTCGCTTCTTTCGCCGTCCCGTCGTAGACGTGCGAGAGGCTTCCGAGCGTGATGGTCGCAGCGCCCTTGTTGACGACGAGCGTGTAGTTCGCGCTGCCGTTGTTCGCGGCGTTGTCGTGGAAGTTGACGGTGACGGGGAACGAGCCCGACTCCGTCGGCGTGCCGCTGATCTTCAGCCCGGCCCCGAAGGGCGCGGACGTGAGACCGTTGGGCAGGCCCGTCGGCGCGTCGTAGGTGTAGGGGCCGGAGCCTCCCGCGCCGTTGAGCACGACCGAGTAGGCGTTGTTGACGGTCCCCACGGGGAGGCTCGCGGGCGTCATCGTGAGCGTGACCACGGCCGCGCACGGCCCTGGGTCAGCAATCAGCGACGTGTACGGCGTGTTGTCAATGCCCGTGAAGTTGACGGAGGCGATGTCCCAGCCCCCGGCACCGAGCGCCGAGTCGGACGCCGCGCGGAACCGAATCTGCACCGTCTGACCCTGGTACGTGGCCCCGAGGTCAATCGCGGCGGTGTCGAAGTTCGGGTAGCTGGCGTTCTGCTTGACGAAGCCAGGCGCATTCTGAATCGGGTTGCCGCCCGCGCCTTGATTAAGCACCGTGCCGTTGTAGAAGGTCGGGCTGGTGCCGATGAGCGTCCAGGTGGCCCCGCCGTTGGTGGTGATCTCGACGCGACCGCCGTCGTAGTTCCCGCCGGCGTCGAACTCAAAGCTGTGCCGGTGCAGGAAGCTGACGACGAAGTTGGTCCCCGTCGAGACGGTCATCGGCGGCGAGATCAGGTACTGGTCTGCGAGGCCGCCCACGTCAGGCGCGTGGTACATGTAGTCGGCCCCGTTGTTGGTGATGACCCAGGGCTGGTGATTGCCTAAGGAGGCGTTGAAGCCCTTCGTCCAGGCCGGGTTCTTGCTCTCGAAGTCCTCGTTCTTGGAGCCGGCGGGCGTCTCGTCAACGTTCAGCTTGGCGTAGTAGTGCGCCGCGCTGACAGACCCGTTGGCCGTGCCCGAGTCGGAGAAGGTGATGGTGTAGTCCGTGGACTGAATGCCCGCGAGGCCCTTGCCTTCGAGGACTAAAGTGCCGGTCGTCGTCTCAAGCGGGTCAACGGCCGGGAAGTTGATGATTACGCCCGCGGGGAACTTGACCCCGGCGTTGGTGCTCGACACGGTCGCAACCGTGTTCGTCAGCGGCTGCGAGCCGGTGTTCTTCAAGGTGACGGTCAGCGTCCCCTTCTCGTTGTTGTCGAGGTAGCCGTCCGAGTCGCAGGAGACGAGGTCGTCGTTGAAGCTGACGCCGACGAGCGAGAGGTTGCTGCCGACTTCGTAGCTCTCGACGACGCCGCTGTGGTTGGTCGAGAAGCGGTCGGGGCCGACGGCGTTGATGCCCATGCCGCGCTTGGCGAACGCCTGCATGAAGAGGTCACCGTCGGCGGGGTCGTTGGCGTAGGCCGCGGCCAGCACGGCGTCGCGCGCTTCGGTGAACGTCGGGTTGACCGGCGTCATCTTGAGCGAGGCGACGAGGTAACCCTTCATGCGATCCTGCGCCTGAGCGAACGTCAGCCGGCCCGTGTCTCTCAGGAGAGAGGCGTAGCACTCCCAGAGCATCGTGGCCCAGACCTCGCCCGAGGCGTGGACTTCCGAGTTGGGCGCACCGTTCGAGATGGTGGCGGGCGACGTGCTGGGCAGCCCCTGGCCGTCGCTGATGTGCTTGAAGGTGTACCCGTTCTTCGTCATGTCGGTCGAGTAGGGCGCGCGCCGGATGCCGTAGTAGTAGCTCTCCAGCACCTCGCTGTGCCCGGTGGCGTAGCCGGCCAGGCCGTAAGCGCCGTTGAAGTTGGCGTTCGCCGGCTTGAGGTCGTCGCCTTCCCTGACGGTCAGCAGCATGGCGTTGAAGTCGCCCCAGCCTTCGCCCATCGAGCGGGCCTGGTTGCTGCCGAGGCCGACAGCATCACCAACCAGGCGGTTGCTGAGGTAGTGGCCCCACTCGTGGAAGATGATCTGGTTGTCAATGGTGCCGTCGTTGTTTATGCCGCGGTACATGCGAAGGTTGACGGTGTTGCTCAGGCCGACCTGGGTCTTGATGGCGGCCGCGCCGTTCCAGGACATGGTCGAGAGCGGGACGGTGCCCGCACCCGCGCCCGTCACGTTGACCAACTGGTCCGGCGAGGTGGAGACCCAGACCAGAATGAAGCCCGTCGCGCCGGCGGCTATCGCGGTGTTCCGCTTCGTGCCGAAAGAGCAAGTGCCTCCCTCGAAGTTAACCAGCGCGATCTTGCCGGAGCCGCCCGTGTAGTCGGCGGCGGTGCAGCCGAAGTTTGCGGGGATGAAGACATCGCCCGTGTAGTCAAACGACTGCGGGCCGGATTGCCACGTGCCGGCCCCGCGCGCGCCTGCGGCCGCGGCCGGCGAGAGCACGTTATTGAACGTCGCCCCGCTGAAGATGTACATCTGCATGCGCGGGCGGCCGCCGTCGGAAGGCGTGCTCATGTTGGCGTTGTTGGTGCCGGAGGAGTCCTGCCCCTCGGCCTTGATGCTGTCGCCCGCGACGCCGCCGCGGCCGAAGTTGTCGGCCTGCGCGTTGCCGGCGGCCTCGTCGAAGCCTGAGTCGTAGTACCAGTCGTGCAGGAAGTTGTTGTCGAAGAAGAGTTGCTGGACGGCCGCCTGCCGCTGCTCGTTCGTGTTCGGCAGGGCGTTGGGGTCGAAGGTGTGCAGGAACTGGCCGGGCGCGGTCACGGTCGCGCGGAAGTCGGTCGCCGCCTGGAAGCCGTCCCCGCTCCCGAGGTCCACGTAAGCGTCGGCGTTGTTGCCGGTCGTCTCGGTCGCGCCCGCGGGGAGCCACGGGTCGTTCTTGCTGAAGGGCGAGTTCTGGAGCGTCACGTCGTTGGGGGAAACGAACGGCGTGTTGAAGCCGCTCAGCGCCGCGGTCGGGTACGGCCCGACGTTACCCTGCGGCCCGTCGAAGGGCGTGAACACGCCGGAGGTTCCGGCCCACACGCGGTAGGTGTAGGCGTCGTTCTCGGTCAGGTTCTTCCTGAAGAGCAGTTGGCCGTCAGCGGCCGAGATGACGTAGGCGTAGTAGAGCGCCTCGGTCTGGACGGCCGCGCCGTCCTCCGAGATCGTCGTCGCGTCCTCCGAGGGCACACTCACCTGCTCCTCGACGTAGTAGGCGGGCACGAACCCTTTGTCCGTGTGATACATCACCTGCTTGACCCGCGCGGGCTCGCTCATCTGGGCGGAGCCGCCGAGGTCTGCGGTGAAGTAAGAATAGGTTGACTGTCCCTTCACGCTCACCTGGGCCACGGGGTTCTTCGTGGCGCGCACGACCGTGGGCGAGACGGCGCTGCCGGACAAATCCGCGGCGGCGCTGGCGACGGCCTGCGCCGGGGTCAGCTTGAAACCGCCCGCCGTGGCCGAATCTACCAGGACCGCTTCGGTGCCGCCCGTCACGTAGCCGGAGATGGCGATGAGCTGGAGCTTCCGGTTCATGATGACGTTCATCTCGTCGCGGAAGACTTCGATGCCGCCGACGGTCTGCTTGAGCTTGACGATGATGGCACCCGTGCCCGTGTCGTGGACTGAGGCGACCCGCAGGTCTGCGATGTCCGCGCCCGACAGGCGGTAGCGCGAGGCGTACTTGCCGAGGTGCTCAAAGGCCGTACCCGCGGCGTCGGCCCGGCGCGTGCTGGCGAGCGACGAGAGCGTCTTGGCACGGCCAGAGTCTGTGGCCCAGAGGAACGTCGGGACGCCCAAGCGCCCTTCCATCTGGACGACGTGCCCCGCCTCCATCGGTAGGCGTGCGTCTTCCTGAAGTCCGGGGGATTCGGCCACGCCGTTCGCCAGCGTGACTTCGGGTTTCGAAGAACGCTTGCTGGCGGCCAGCGCGTCGAAGTTCGAGAGATCATGCTTCTTGGAAGCGTCGGAGGCTTGTCCGCTCGCGGCGGTGCCACCCACCATGGGGAAATAGAGTGCAACCGCAGCAATCAACAGCAGCGCGCACACGTAAAGGGTACGTCGTCTCATTACTTATCTTCCTTCTTTGGGGTAAAGTCGGGCAGTCAAAGTTCGGGGGTTAGCACCCGTCGCCCTACATGGCTAGTGGTGGCACGGTCAAACGATGAATTGAATAGTAAGGAGCTTAGAACAGAACCAACAACGAAGTGGTAAAACTAAAGCCCCAGTCTCCCGCTTGATAACTCGCCTCGGGCGAGCAGAATGCCAGTCGGCCCCGACGGGCGCAGGTTAAGGAAATGACGCCGCTCCCATTTTGCGGCGCTGGTGTTTTACGGCCGAACAGGTGTGGGCAAGAAGTGTCGCTCTATTTCTATTGAATTCGGACGAATGAACGCCGGTTGGTAACTCAGAAGTAAAACGCGGGGCGAGAAACCTCAAAGCGACGGTGCAATATAAAGGCAATGTCGCGGGATGTCAAATCGAACGGGACACCTGTGCAGAATTACTGGACGCCGAGCAGCAGGCCCACGTCAATCGCGTCCACGTCTCCGAGCAGGTCAATCCCGGCGGCGGCGAAACGGCGCGCGGCGGCGGCGGCCCGCCCGTCCCGTTCGTGCGCCAGCGACCACTGCGCGTGGCTGACGAGTAGGGCCGCGGCGGTCGCGCGCCCGAGCGTCAGCGCGAACCTGCGCGCCCCGGCTTCGACGGCCGGCTGGCCCACTTTCTTTGCCTCAAGCAGCCAAGCCTCCGCGTGTTCCACGGCCACCCGCGCGGCGCGCGCAGCGCCCGTCAGCCTGTCATCACGAACCGACTCGACGCACCGGCCCACTTCCGCCTTCAAGACCTGGAGCGCACGGCCGTCCGGCCCCAGCGCGCGCAGCGCGTCGAGCGCGAGCACGTTCGTCGTCCCTTCCCAGATGGGCAGCACCTGGCTGTCGCGCAGGAGCACGGGCAGCCCTGTGTCTTCGACGTAGCCCGCGCCGCCGAAGGCTTCCAGCACCTCGCTTGCGACCGCGACCGCCTGCCTGCCCGTCAAGAGCTTCATCAGCGGCGTGACGAGGCGTAGCAATTGGGCCTCGTCCGTGTCAATCTCGCCCGCTTCATTGCGGCCGGTCAGCTCGGCCACGCGGAAGGCCAGGTGAAACGCGCCCTCGGTCTCGGCCTGCAAGCCCGCCAGCGTGTCCAGGTGCAGGGGCTTCTCGGAAAGCACAGAGCCGAAGGCCGCGCGCTTGCGCGCGTAGTCGAGCGCGAGCGCCATCCCGCGTCTCATCAACGCCGCGGCGCTGACGCCGTTCCACAGCCGCGTGACGTTGAGCATCGGCGTGATGCTGCGTACGCCGTCGGTCGTCCCCACCACCAACTCTGCCGGCGTGCCGGTTAAGGTCAACTCCGCGGTCGGGACTTTGCGCGTCCCCAGCTTGTCCTTGAGGCGGTTAATCTCTATCCCGCGCAGGCGGCCCGCCTCGTCACGCGTCTCGACGTAGAAGAGGGCCAGCCCCTGACCGCCGCCCGGATTCCCCTCGGGGCGCGCCAGCGTGAGCGCCACCTCCGAGGTCGCGGCGGACGTGAACCACTTCCTGCCGTAGAGCCGCCAGACGCCCTCGCCGTCCAGGCGCGCGACCGTCTCGGATTGGCCCACGTCCGAGCCGCCCGCGGCTTCGGTCATCCACTGCCCGCTCGTCCAGAATTTTTCCGGGTCACGCGTCGTCAGGTGCGGGACGGCGCGGTTGATGAGCGCGCGGTTGCCGGAGTGCAGGAGCGTGCGCGCCGCGCCGTCCGTCATGGCGAGCGGGCAACTGTAGATGTCGGTCGAAGGCGTGAAAAGATAGGCGAGCGCCGCCTGGTGGATTCTGGAGAACTGCGCGTGCCTCGCTTCGTACGCGACCGACACCACGCCGTGCTCGGCGCTCAAGCGCGCGGCCTCGCGCCAGAGCGGCGTCAGCTCAATCCGGTCAACGCGGTCGCCCCACGCGTCCCACTGCGTGAGCTTCGGCTCGTTGAGCCGATCCGCGAGCTGCAAGCGGTAGAGGTCGTCGCCCGCGAGACGGCCCATCTCCGCGAGCGCGGGCTCTATCTCGCCGAGCACATCGGCGGGGAGTGCGCGCCTCAAATAGGAGCGCAGGACGCGGTCGTCCTCGTACTGGTTGCCGAGCGTCGGGGGCGTTTGGCGAAAGGTCATGGCAAACTCTTAGGCCATCAAGAAGACTGTTGTCAACAAACCCGCGCCCTGCGATAATACTCCGCGAGGCCGGCCATCTCTCGTCGGAGACGTTGACAACGGCCTCGCGGTATCTTTTTAGTTCGTCCGCCCCAAGTCACCCTCTCCAAAATTAAAACTCGGCGTCGGCGAGGAGTTTTAGATTTATGCGTGCTTCCGTGCTTCTGCGGCGCGCGGGCCTGGCGGCCGCGCGGCTCGTCATCGCTTGCGTGATTCTCGTCGCCTGTCTGGCGGCGCTGAACTACATGGGCCTGCCCGTGCCTGGGCCTGCGGAGCTGCTGGACAAATTCAAGGGCGTGTCGCGCCTAGCAGACATTTTATCCTGAAGGGAAAACTTCGACGCGTGGACGAGTTGAACAAATACTACGAGCTGCTCGGCGTCAGGCCGGGCGCATCGGCCCAGGAATTGAAGACGGCGCACCGCGACATGGCGAAGGTCTGGCACCCGGACCGCTTCGCTCACGACCCGCGCCTACAACAGAAGGCGCAGGAGAAGCTCAAGGAGATTAACGAAGCCTACGACCAACTGACCGCCGCCAAGACCGGACGCAGGCCGAGAGCGGCTACTCCCCCTCCCGCCCCGGAAGCTCCCGCGCCGCGACAGCCCACGACGCCGCGCCGCGGCCGCTGGCAGTTAGTCCTGCTCGCGCTCTTAGTCTCCGGCGTCGTCTTCTTCTCGGCCTTCCGCGCTCTGGTGCCCTCGGCAGACCGCCGCGCGCAAAGCACGCCGCCGGCACAGCCTGAAATGGGCCAGGACGATCAGAAGCCCGAGAGCGTCACGGCCTCTGCCAGGCCGCCGCGCGCAAAGCAGGCGGACCCGCAGAAAGAGTCACAGCCCGCCGGCACACCCGCCGCAGCGGCGGAGGTGCGCGCCCTCCCGACTGTGACGGTCACGATTGACCCCACGACCGGGCAGCTCGCGACGCCCGCCTGCCCCACCAAAACCCGCATGACTTACCCCGCCGGGACGGAACCCCGCCAACTCTGCACGGCCGCGCACCGGCAGGACGCGCCCGCGGAAGCCGATCAGCCGCGCCCCAAAGAATCGCGCCTCAAATCTCTCGGGAAGCGGTTGAAAGGGATAATCTCTTCGGCGGACAATTAGAAAGCGATTCCAACACTCAAGCCCCATAACCGATCAACGCCTTTGCGCCTTCACGTGAGAAAACTGTCTCACGCGAAGGCGCAAAGGCGTTGAGTCTGCCTATTTCTTACTCGCGCGCCTCGCGGCCGTTTCCACGCCTTCGCTCCACGTCAACGGCCCGGCTCTCGCAATAGCTGGACCAGCGCGCGGGTGCTGGCGTTGGCGACCGTGGTGTCGTTCATGCCTACGGACTTCTGATGTTGAAGGTGTCGCCCTGGCGTATGTCGCCCGTCTCAAGCCCCTTGCGGAACCAGCGCACGCGCTGCTCGGAAGTGCCGTGCGTGAAGGAGTCCGGGACAACGTAACCCTGGGCCTCTTTCTGCAACTTGTCATCACCGATGGCCGTCGCCGCGTGCAGGGCCTCTTCGATGTCGCCCGCCTCAAGGATGCCGCGCTGCTGCGCGTAGTGTGCCCACACGCCGGCGTAGAAGTCGGCCTGTAGCTCAAGGCGGATCGAGAGTTGGTTGGCCTCGCGCTCGCCGCCGCGCGCTTGCAGTTGATTCACGCGGTCCATCGTGCCGAGCATGTTCTGGACGTGGTGGCCGACCTCGTGCGCGATGACGTAAGCCTGCGCGAAGTCGCCGGGCGAGCGGAAGCGCGTTTGCAACTCGCGGAAGAAAGAGAGGTCGAGGTAGACCTTCTGGTCGCCGGGGCAGTAGAAGGGTCCGACCGCGGCGGACGAGAGGCCGCAGGCGGAGCGGACCTGGTCAGCGAAGAGCGTCAGCTTCGGCTCGACGTACTGGCGGCCGTTCTGCCGGAAGATGTCGCTCCAAACGTCCTCGGTGCTGCCGAGGACGGAGGCGCTGAAGTCTCTCAACTCCTGCTCCTCGGCGTTCATCGGGCGCGTGGCCGTTGTGCCGGGCGCGGGGCTGGTGTCGCCCCCCGTGTTGAGCAGTTTGCGCGGGTCAACCCCGAGCAGGAAGGCCACTATCAGGACGACGACGGAGCCGATCCCGCCGAAGGCCAGCCCCCGACCGCCAATCCCCCGGCGGTCTTCGACGTTACTGCTCTGGCGCAGGTCCCTCCAACGCATTTCCTTAGTCCCCCCGCTGAAGTTTGTTTCAGATGTTATAGCACGTCGCGCGCCCTTCGGTCACGACTCACAAGCGTCTCACAAACCGGGAGAGGACGACTCAACTCTTTGCGCCTTTGGTTTTTCTTTTGTTGCGCCTTTGCGTGAACTGATGTTTCTCGCAAAGGCGCAAAGTTAAAGAAAGACGGAAGGCGCAAAGGGTTGAGCTTTTGTTTTGTGATGAGGTTTTATGCGGAGGTGCTGACTTTATTGGCCCGCGGTCAGCGCGTTCATCAGGCGGTAGGTGAACTCGACGCCTTCGTAGAAAGCCTGGACGCCGACGCGCTCGTCCTTGCCGTGGGCGCGGATGGGGTCTATGTCGAAGAAGACGCCGGGCCGATGGAGAGCGAAGCGGCGAGCAGGAAGCAGGCGCTCAGTTTGATTTTGGACGGCTTCACGTTGCCCCGCCTCCCCGAGACATTTACGGCTGCTCTCCGGGGTTGACCGTCAGCGTCGCGCTCTTCGTCGTGCCGCTGGCCGTCGCCGTGATGGTGACGTTGGTGGTGGCGGTCACAGGGCTGGTGGTCACCGTGAAAGTCTTGCTCGTCGTCCCGGCCGGAATCGAGATGCTCGACGGGACGGTGGCGACCGCCGTGTTACTGCTCGTCAGGGTGACGGTGATGCTGCTCGGCCCCGCCGCGCGCTCAAGCGTCACCGTGCCGGTCGAATTCTGGCCGCCCGTCACGGTCGTCGGGTTGAGCGTCAGCGACGCGATGCCTATGCGCCTGACGGTCAGACTCACGCTCTTGCCGATGCCGTTCGCCGTCGCCGTCAGCGTGCCGACCTGGTTGGTCCCGACGGCGGTCGTCGTAATGCTGAAAGTCTTGCTCGTCGTGCCCGCCGCGACGACGACGCTCGCGGGCAAGGTGGTCGAGGCCAGGTTGTCTGAGAGCGTGACGGTGATGTTGCTCGGGGCGGCCCGGCATTCGAGCGTGACCGTGCCGGTGGCGGTGTTGCCGCCGACGATGGGGTTGGGGCTGACGCTCACGGAACTGACGCCTATGGCGCGCACGGCCAGCGTGTCGGTCCTGTTGACGCCGTTCAGTGTGGCGGTGACGGTCCCGCCCTGATTGACGGAGACGGCGGCGGTCGTGATGGTGAAATTCTTAGTGGTCGTGCCCGCGGCGACGGTCACGCTCGCGGGGACAGTGGTCGCGGCGATGTTGTCCGAGAGCGTCACGATTGTGCCGCCCGAAGGGGCCGGCGCGCTCAGTGTGACTGTGCCGGTCGCCGTCTGGCAGCCGCCGATGACGGTCGCCGGGTTGACGACGAGCGAGACGAGGCCCGGCGGGGCGGCCGCCTGCGTGACGGTGAAAGTCTTACCCGCGACCGTCATCGTGCCCGTGCGCGAAGCGGTCGCCGTGTTCGCCGCCACGCTGTAGCTGACGGCACCGCTGCCGCTGCCGCTCGCGCCGGCCGTGACGGTAATCCACGCGACGTTACTCTTGGCGGTCCACGCGCAGCCCGTCGTGGTCGTGACGGAGATTCGGCCCGCGCCGGCCGCGGACGAGAACGAAGCCGAGGTCGGCGAGATGGTGAACGTGCAGGCCGCGGCCGCCTGGTTCACTGTGAAAGTCTTCCCGGCGATGGTGATCGTGCCCCGGCGCGAGACGGTCGCCGTGTTGGCGTCCACAGTGAAACTGGCCGTGCCGTTGCCGCTGCCGCTGCCGCCGACCGTGATGTGAATCCAGGTGTCATTGCTCACCGCCGTCCAGGCGCAGGACGCGGGGCCCGTCACCGTGATGGTGCCCGTGCCGCCGGCCGCGGGCACCGAGGCGCTCGTCGTCGCGAGGGTGAACGTGCAGGTGACGGCCCCGGCCTGCGTCACGGTGAAAGTTTTCCCCGCGACGGTAATCGTCCCCGTGCGCGAGGTGGTCGCCGTGTTGGCGCTCACCGTGTAGCTGACGGCCCCGCTGCCGCTGCCGCTCGCGCCGGCCGTGACCGTGACCCACGCGACGCTGCTCCGCGCGGTCCAGGCGCACCCGGCGGTCGTCGCCACGGAAATCCTGCCGGAGCCCCCGGCGGCCGCGTACGTGGCGCTGGTCGGCGAGATGGTGAAAGAGCAAGCGGCGGCGACCTGCGTGACCGTGAAGGTTTTGCCGGCGATGGTGAGCGTCCCCGAACGCGAGGTGGTCGCGGTGTTAGCGTCCACGGTATAGCTGACCGTGCCGTTGCCGCTGCCGCTCCCGCCGGCCGTGACGTGAAGCCAGGTGTCATTGCTCGCCGCCGTCCAGGCGCAGCCCGCCGGGGCCGTCACCGCGACCGAGTCCGTGCCGCCGGCCGCCGCGGCCGTCGCGCTCGTCGGGGTGAGGGTGAAGGCGCAGGCGGGCGCACCGGACTGCGTGACGGTGTAAATCTGCCCGGCGGCCGCGATGGTTGCCGAGCGCGTACTGGTCAGGGTGTTGGCGTCCACCGTGTAGCTGACGCGCCCGCTCCCGTTCCCGCTCGCGCCGGCCGTGATGTGAATCCAGGCGGCGGCGGTCGTGGCGGCCCAACTGCACCCCGCGTCAGACGCCGTCACGGAGAACGTGTCGGAGCCGCCGGCCGAAGTGAACGACGCCGAGGTCGGCGAGATGCTGAAGGCGCAGCGGGGCGCGGGCGAGAGGCACGACGCGTTGGCGCTGATGAAGGACGTAATCTGTGTGCGCGACGACTGGCAGAAGCTGATGACGGACGAGTTGGTGGCGACGGCCTGCATGATGGTGTTGCCGCAGCCGGCCACGCCGTCCGAGTGCGTGGCGTTGAAAGTGTGGCCGATCTCGTGCGCGGGCAGGATGATTTTCTGCGGCGCGACCGCGATGCGCTCGGACAGCCCGTAGGCGCTCGCGGGCGACTTGCACACGACCCCAGTCCAGGCCACGCCCGCCGTGTTCGTCAGGTTCTTGCCCGTCCACATGTGGGCCACGTCGCGCACCACGTTCTTGAAGCCGACGCCGTGCGGGTCGTTGTTCCACTCGCTGGTAAACTCTTTGATCGCCGTCACGGGGTCGGCCGACGTGTAAGGGTCCGAGGCGGTGGTCCAGACGTGCTGATAGACGATCTTGAACGAGAGGCCGATCTCCGTCTGGTAGACGCCCTCGACCTGATTCATGATGCTCAGGATTTCACTGTTGGCGGCGGCCGCGCCGCCGAGCGCCGCCGAGTACTCGAAGTCCGCTTCGGTGGCGAGTTCCGCCTCTAGGGGGGTGGCGAGCACTTGAGGCTCCGGGCCGACGCCCGTGACCGCGGCCGAGACCGACGGCTCTTCGCTCAGCTTGTCGGCGGCCTGGCCCAATTTGTCGTGGAGCGACGGGGCGGCGCAGGAGAGTGGCTCGGTCTCGATAACGTCCGACGCCGTGTAGAGGAGGAAGTCTGTGGGCGCGGCCGAAGGCGTGAAGCGGGCGGCGGGCTCCACGTAGTAACGCTCGCCCCCGGTCAGAATCACGCCCTCGAAACTCTCGTCGTCAATCGTGAAGCGCGCCTCAGCGCCCTCGCCGCCGCCCGCGACCTTGCCCTTGTAGGTGCGCACGGGCCCGCCCGCCACGGGGAGCGTCACGCCCGGCGCGACCGTCTGCTCGGCCCTGTAGTTCGCGGCGCGCATGTCGTGCGGCTCCAACTCAAGGTCGAACGCGCGGCGGCCGGTGTTGACGACGAGGCGTCCCGTCTCGCGGACGCTCGCGGCCGTGGCGGCCGTGTCGAGGCTCAAACGCTCGTAGCGGCGGAAGACGCGGGCCAGGTCTTCGTCACCCGGCCGCGTGAGGCCCGCGCGCTTCCGAGGCGTGGTCTCATTCTGTGCCAGCGCGGCGGGGAGGAGGAGGGTCGCGGCGCAAAGTAGAAGCGTCAGCGTAAGTGACAGAGGGTTCTTCATAAATCTTTACCCTTGCTCAAAAGCGAAAGCCGACGCCGGCGTTCAACTGTAGATTGTGTGTCGTGTTGGTGCCGCCGATGATGCTCGAACGGATGATGGTGTCGCCGAGGTCCACGCGGAAGAGGGCGCGCGGCGAGAAGTTGTATTCGGCCACGCCGCCCACGTCGAAGGCGAAATTGGTCCGGGAAAGCTCGCAGTTGGGCACCTCGTCGAGCCCCACGCAGGAGAACTGGAGCCGGCGGCTGAAGAAGATGAAGCCGGGCCGCGCCTTGCCGAAGAGGCCGAAGCGGCCGCGGCGCGCGCCGGCCTTGACGCCGAAGAGGGCAAGCGTCTTGCGCCCCGAAACGGTCGGGTCTCCGGCGTGCGCGCGCGGGTAGAAATCCACCTCGGCTTCGAGGGCCAGGTGGTCGCTGAAGTTGAAGCCGAAGCGGCCGCCCACGCCTGGCTCCGTCCCGTAGTCGCCGTAATCGTCGTAGTGCAGCAGGGAGAAGTGCGCGCCGACCTCGAAGGGCCTTCTGTCGGGGCTCGCGCTCTGTGTGGGCGCGGGAGGGTCCGCGGCCGCCAGCGCGGCCGGGGCGGTTTGGGCCGCCGCGTTCTGGCACAAAAGCAGCAGCAGGCAGATGAATGGGGCGGCGAAAGTTATGCGCTTGTTCATGGCCCTCTATTTTCGCTGAGATTTTATTATTCGTCCCGGCCGGCAGGGCGAACTATAACAGAAATGATTTTCGCCGCGCCAGATTTTTGAGAATCGTGACTCACTCGTCACCGCCGCCGGCTTTCAGGTCGAGCGAATCCTTAATGAGTTTTTCGTCGGGCGGCTTGCCGTCCGGGAAGGTGAAGACGTGTATGTGGTTGCGATTCTCGCGGAGCGCCTCGACGCGCCCCTCTTTTTCGAGCCCGGCGATCTGGTCCATCAGAAACTGCTGCTCGTCGGCCGCCATGTAATAAGTGTAGATGTCGAAGGCCAGGCCCGTCGTGTGCGGCGGCACGTTGATGCGCGTCGCGTTCGGGTTGCCGGCGTCGCCGAGCTGGCGCTGATACTCGACGGTCCTGACGAGCGACGTGACGGGCAGCGGGCGGTCGAACTTTTGCCGGTAGGCGCGTGCCATCTCCGCGAGCCGGTCGCGCGCCGCCGGCCTGAGCGCGCTCAGCAAATTCACCTTGAACGCCTTGCGCGCGGCCGCGTCCCGCAGGTCGTACGAGCGGCCGCCCAGGTCGCGCGCCGCTTCGGCCACACGCCCGTACTCCGCCGCCATCGCCGCCGCGCGCGCTGTGTCCCTGTAGTAAGAGTCAATCAGGTCTCTACGCTTTTTGGCGTCGTCAGTCTTTTTCTGCGCTTCGGCTATCTGGTCGGCAAGCTCTGTGCGCGCGGCGCGCTCGGTCTTCTTCAGCTTCGACAGCTCGTCCCTCCACCCGCGGATTTTCGCCTCATACTCTTCGAGCAGACTGTTGAGCCGCGCCAACTCCGCCTCGGCGTCGGCCGGGCTGGCGAAGAGCGGGATGCTCTTGCGCGCCCCGGCGTCGAAGTAGGTCAGCTCGTCGTCGGCGCGCAGGCCCACACCGTAAAGGACGTAGTCGTCACCGAAGTCAGGGAGCCGCACGAACTCTCCGCGCCGCGCCATATCCGCGAGGTCCGCGAAGTCGTCGGGTATCTCGTACTTCTGCTCGCGCCACTCCGCGACCTGGACGGCGAGAAAGCGCCTGCGGTCCTTGTAGGGCTTCAGCTCGGCGGGCACTTTCACGTCGGCCTTGTTCCCCACGGGCGAGCCCCTGTCTTCTTCGATGCGTCGGATGGCTACGCGCTGGGGCTTAAGCGGGTCTTCCACGGGGGCCGTCGCCTGCTCCATCACGCCCCCGGCCGGCGATTGACCCCGCGCCCTCTTCCAGGCGTAGAGCGCGGCTGCGCCGAAGACGACGACGGCCGCCGCCGCGATAATCATCCAGGGCTTGAGCGCCGGCACCCTCGAACGTCCCTCGACCATCCCGTTTGACCCACCTCTTGCTCTCGCGTTTGAATTCCGGTGCGCGAATTATAACCCCGACACTTGCCGAATGCGGATTGCAGACGGAAGGGCTCAACCCTCCAGCGCCTTGCGTCTTCTCTTTGCGCCTCCAGCGTGAAACTGCTTTTCACGCTGGAGGCGCAAGGTAAAGATAAACCAAAGGCGCTGGAGGGTTGAGTGAATCAGTAGCTTGAATTCCGCTTTCCAATCCGCAATCCGAAATCCGCGCTCAGCAATATTATTGACCGTTCCTGCCCTTAGCGTTAAACTCTGCCGTGCTTCAAGGCAATGTACGTCGCGGATAGTATGTTGCTTTATTTTCCCAACCGAGCCTACTGACACAGTGAGGAGGAGACCCAATGATGGTTTCGAGATTTACGAGGGCGATTCAATTGATAGCCCTGGCGCTCGTTTTCTGCGTGGCTAACGTCTACGTGATGGGCGGGCCGCTCAGGACGAACACGGACCCGCGGCCGACCGACAAGTCGAACGTGACGCAGCCGGCGGCCGAGAAGGACGCGGCCACTACTTCGGAAGCCCAACCGGCCGGCCCCCAGGCCGCTTCGGAAAGAATGCCGCTCACGGCCGGGACCAAGACCGTGCTGAGCCGCATCTTCTCGAAGGACGGCCTGAAATCGCGGGCCGCGGCGAGCAGCAGTTTCGTCAACGTCAAGTCGAGCGCGGGAAGTATGTTCAAAGCGCCGCGCAAGGCCCTCGCCAAGCCCGACGACAATGACGGCGACGACGACGACAACGGCCGCCGCAATATGTGGATCGTCGTCGGCGTGCTCGCCGCCGTGATAACCGTCGCATTCATAGGACTGCGCGCGGACCGGAACAGGGACAACATCTCTGACACCGGACAGTAGTCTCCCGCGGCCGTGCGTCGAGATTTTATTCCGACGGGGCCGAATGGGCGCACTGCCACTCGTCGCCTTTAGTGCCAGCAGGCGGCAAGCTTTCTTTCTCAAAAAGCTTGCCGCCTCTGTTTATGTTTGAAGGAGGGCAGACAAGATGAAGAGGCTTCCGGGCTGCCTGCTGGCCCTGACGCTGGCGCTCGCAGGGTGCGGTGGCGCGGGCAGTGACAACAAACCCTCCGCGGGAAATTCCGCGACCACGCAGAAGACCACGGAGACCACGACGACGGCCAACGCGGCGGCCACGCCGCTCCCGACGGCGACGCCTTCGGCAACGTCCTCGCCCGCGGCGGTCGGCGGCGAGCGCCCCGTCGAGCTCACTTACCTGGGCGTCACGCCGGACAAAGAATCAATCGCCTACAAGATCAAGGTGAACTCGCCGAAGCCGATCAGCCAGGTTGACCTGAACATGAAGTACCTCGACGACAAGGGCGGCGTGGTTGATGAGTCCACCTACGCTTGGCAGAACATCGTCAAGTCCGCGCGCAAGCCTATCGAAAAGGGCCAGACCTACGAGGACCAAGACCCCCTGCCCGAGGGCGCAACGCGCGCCGAAGTCACGCTCAAACGCGTTATCTTCGAGGACGGAACAAGGTGGGAAGCGGAAAAGCAATGATGAATGCGGAATGCGGAATGATGAATTAAAAACAGGTTGCCTTTAATTCATCATTCCGCATTCATCATTGCTTTTCGCTCCACTTCTCTAAGAAGGCGGTGAACCGGGCGAGGTTGTAGCTCTTGCCCTCTTCGAGTTCGCCGGTGTCCTGCGAGTGGAGGAGTTTCCCGTCGCGGTCGAGGACGAAGAGGTGTGGGTAGCCTTGAATTTCGGGGTAGCGCGAGAGCACCTGCTCGTTCTTATTCTCGTCGCTGAAGTTGACCTTCACCATCACGAAGTTCTTCTCCCTCAACTCCAGCAGCGCGGGGTACTGCTCGAAGAAGTCGTCCATGTGGTGACACCAGATGCACCACTCGCCGCCGACCTCGACGAGCACGCGCTTGTTGGTCCGCCCGGCCTCGGCCGCGGCCTCCGCAATGTCGAGCGCGGCGTCCCTCTTGGGGTCGTACTTGAGAACTGGCACATATTTCTCCGAAGACTTTTTCATGGCGGCAGCCTGACTCGTCTTGCGGTGCGCGGGCTTGCGCCTGGCGCGCGTCTGCGCCTGAGCAGTGAAGGACAGGAGCAGGCAGCAGGCCGTCAGCTTCGCGAACGTCTTCAGAAGTTTCATCACGATTCACTCCCCTACGGAAATTCTTCCCGACGCCGCGGGCGCGGGCGCGAGGGATGTTATAACACGGGCGGGCAGCCGGCGGCGAAGGCCGCCCGCGCGCGCGAGCAACCTCAAACGCACTGGCGCGCATCCATCGCCAGAGCACACCTCTTCCCCGCTTGCCAAAGCAGGCGCATCTTTGCTAAACGTCGCACGGACGCCCCGACTAAGAGAAGTCCGGGAGAACCCGCGCCCGTAGAAGTTGTCGCCCCGGAGGAGAATCATGAACAAGAGAATTTTTACCCCGCTCGTCGCCATCCTGCTCGCCCTGAGTCTGAGCGCGGCCGCGCTCGCAGACACTATCCGCCTGAAAGACGGCAGCGTCATCCGCGGCCAGGTCATAGGCTTCAACAACCAGCAGTTCACGGTGCTCGTCGGCGCGGGCTCGCGCGGCCGCCGCAGCCAGATCAAAATCTACATGGAAGATGTCGAGTCAATCGAGTTTGATTCGGCCGTCGCGGCCGCGAACCAGACGGGCGCGGCCGGCTCCGACGCGGGGCAGACGAGCCGCCCGCCCGTCCAGACACAGACCCCGACGACGCGCCCGCCCGTTCAGCAGCAGCAGCCCGCCCAGACTCAGACTCCGCGCCCGCAGCCTGACGACAACGACGACGACACCACGGGTGCGACCCAATCAACCGGCCGCCCGCAGCCCTCGTCCCAGGGCGGCTCGCCGATGTTCATCCCCGTCTTCAACTCGCGCGTGCGGGCCGACAACGCGGCCAACGGCTGGACGAACAGCGGGCTGGTGGTGAAGCGCGGCCAGCGCCTGCGCATCAACGCCTCGGGCCGCGTCACGCTCGGCGGCGGCCGCGTCTCGACGCCCGCCGGGCTGACCGGCGTCCAGGACAACGAGAAGCTGATGCGCTCTTATCCGACCGGCGGGCTCATCGCCGTCATCGGCGACGACAACGACGACTTCATCTTCGTCGGCAACCGCCGCGAGTTCATAGCCCAGCGCGACGGCGTCCTCTTCCTCGGCGTCAACGAGGGCAACCTGAGCGACAACACGGGAGCCTACGACGTGATCGTCGAGGCCGAAGCCAGTAGGTGAAATGATGAACGATGAATGCGGAATGATGAATGAAAGACAACTTGTTTTTAATTCATCATTCCGCATTCCGCATTCCGCATTCCGCATTCCGCATTCCGCATTCCGCATTTCCCGCCTGGGCATCCGGCCGGGGGCGTCCGACATCCAACCTCTGCATCTTGACCGCGCCCGAGCGTGCGCCTAATATTCGTTTATTAAAGTAGGAAGTTTCCCCCTCCCTGTTTCGCAAAGGAATTTTTATCATGAGACGCACACTCTTCCACCGCACGAGCGCCCTCGTCGCCGTCGCGCTCTCGCTCGCGCTCGCCGGGGCGGGCAACCTCACTCTCTTCGCGCAGTCCAGACGCCAGCCGCCGACCGGCACCCAGAAGAAGAACAAGCGGCCCGACGGCTCGCAGCAGCAGGGCGAGCAGAAGGAGGAGCTGCCGCCGGATGTCGAGGGCAAGCCGCAGGAGGCCGAGACCGTCAAGGTCACGACCAACGTCGTCAACGTTGACGCCGTCGTCTATGGCAAGAAATCGGGCCAGATTATTACGGGCCTCAAGCAGGCCAACTTCGCCGTCTTCGAGGACGGCGAGCAGAAGGAGATCACTAACTTCTCCACGCCCGAAGCGCCGATCACGGTTGCGATGGTCCTCGAATACAGCAAGCTCACCTCCGTCCTCGGCTACTACGGGAGCGGTGGCTTCGAGCTGCCCACACACGAAGTCATCCAGCCGGCCGCAATGTTCCTCTCACAGTTCGTCAAGCCGCCCGACGACTTCGTCACCGTCATCGCCTACGACATCCGCCCCACCCCGCTGACCGACTTTACGAACGACCCCGGCCGTATCCGCCAGGTCATCAACCTGCTTCTCAGGAACCAGCCGGCCTTCAGCGAGGCGAACCTCTTCGACGCGCTCAAGTTCACGCTCAACGGGGGCCGCGGCGACGCCGTCGTGCTCGAAGAGTCGAAGGAGCGCACGGCCGAATACGCGGGACTGGCGAGCGTGCAGGGCCGCCGCAAGGCGCTCATCCTGATCTCTTCGGGGATAGACACCTTCAGCAAGATTAATTACGACAAGGCGCGCAAGGTGACGCAGAACGCGGGCGTGCCCATCTACATCATCGGGACCGGAAACCTCTTCTTCAAGAAGTACGGCGACCGCCTCGGCGCGACCGACGACCTCCTCGGCAACCCCGGCCGCCTGACCTTCCTACAGGCCCAGAACGCGCTCGGCACCTTCGCCAAAGAGACCGGCGGTAAGTACTACCCGATGACCTTCCCTGGAGAGATTCCGGGAATCCTGCGCGAGATCAACGCGCTGCTCCGCAACCAGTACAGCCTCGGCTACAACCCCGGCGACCGCCGCGACGGCAAGCAACACAAGATCGTCGTCAAGGTGGACGTGGACGGCGACGGCAAGTACGACGACAAAGAATACGTCGTCCAGAGCCGCCTCTTCTACAACGCGCCGAAGGAAGAAAAAGCAGCGGGCGGCGGGGAGTAAGCAGCGGGCAGTGGGCAGTTAAAAAGGCAGTCGAGCTAGATACGCTTGGCTGCCTTTTGTCTTTCTTTTAACTGACCACCGGCCACTGACTACTGACCACTTTTTATGCCCCGTAGAAGCGGAGGCGGAACTCGTCGTTGAAGGCGAAGGTCTCGGGGCGGCGGCCGGAGAAGGTGCGCGAGTTGTGGAGCAGCGCGGGCAGGCCGCCGGTCGGGAGCGTCAGGCCGTAGGCCGTGTTATAGAAGACGGCCGCGAGCTGCGGGTTGAGGCGCTGCGGCACGCCGTAGCGGATGGCTTTTTGGGCCACCGGCGCGAAGCCGACGCTGCGGCGCGGGTTGATGATTTCTATCGAGCGGTCGAAGACGTGCAGGCGCGTCACGAAGTCTCGGAGCGCGAGGTCGCGGTGGACGAGCGCATTGGCGACGCCCTCGCCGACTGCGGCGCGGTGGTAGTTGGCGCGCGCGGCGACGGGCGCGTCCGCGACCTCCTGGGCCGGGAAGCGGCGCGGTCGCTCGTCCCACAAATCGCAGTAGCGGCTGACGAAGCGGAGCGCCGCCTCGTAGAGCGTGTGCAGGTTGCCCGAGAGTTGCGCGCGCTCGATGATGGGCGCTTGCGCCGTCTCGCCCGCGAAGCGCGTGGCGACGATCTGTGAGCGCGGCAGCAGCTCGGCCACGCGCTCGTCGCGCCCGAAGAGCAGGAGCCCGGCGACGGTCGGAAGCGTCTCGCTCCCGCTCGCGGTCGCAAGCAGCAGGTCGCGTTCGAGCATGTCCTTCGTGGGGTAACCGAGCACGCTCGCTTCGTCGAAAGCGTCGCCCTCGAACTCTTTGACGAAGCTCCAGAGGTGTGCCTCGTCGATGTCCGCGAGGGTCGCGCCGACGGCCGCCACGTTCTCGTAGCGCATGGGGCGTGCCTCGTCTATCAGCGCGGACAATTCCTCGCGCGACGCCTCGCGCTTCTCCGAGCCGACGCGGATGTAGAAGCGGCCGTCGCGGGTGCGGTAGGGGCGGTTGCGGCCGACCACGTCGAGCGCGACGATGCGCCGCCCGTTGTCGAAGGCGACGCGGTCTATGAAGGGGACGAGCGCGGGCTGGACCTCCTCGCGGCAGATGCGGACCAGTTCCGCCTGCACGCCCTCGGCGTCGTCCAGCCCCTCGACCCTCATCTGGTCGTTGACGCCGAAGATCATCAGGCCGCCGCCCGTGTTGGCGAGCGCGACGATGCCCTGCGTGATCTTCTCCGTGTTAGAGAGCTTGACCTTGAGT
This sequence comes from Pyrinomonadaceae bacterium, assembly GCA_036403435.1. Taxonomy (GTDB): domain Bacteria; phylum Acidobacteriota; class Blastocatellia; order Pyrinomonadales; family Pyrinomonadaceae; genus QHXM01. The sequence goes on along the minus strand of DASWQY010000115.1, from coordinate 278,505 downwards.
TCGAGGTAAGTGTCCTCGCCGCCGCGCACCAGGCGCATCAACTCCGTGCGCGAGGTCTGCGGCGCGGGGATGGAGGAGATGTACTCCTGGAAAGAGCGTTCCGTGGAGGGTTCGTGTCGCTGGTTGCTGCGGAATTTTCTGCGAGCCATTTCTGTCTGGACGGGGCTCATGCGGCCTTTTCCCGCCCGGATGCGGCGCTCGTTTCTCGCGTCGCACCTCTGGAATAGGTTTTAATTAACCACAGAGGTACACAGAGGAAGATAAAATAATTTCAGATTTCAGATTTGAGATTTCAAGTTTGCTATCTCAAATCCCTTTCTCCCCTCGGTGTACCTCTGTGCCCTAGTAGGTTGACATTGAGTCACCAGAGGGCGCTCTCTAGTGACTCAAGGAAGCGACAGACTGGCCGTGTCCTGGTTCGCAGAAACCGTTGCAGGGTTTTGCAGAAACCGTCACAGAGTATAGTCGCGCTTCCACGGGGGAGCATCATCCCGAACAGTCACTTAGGCCACTGAGCCTGTCTCTGGCTAGGCTGGGAGTGCTCCCCAGACCCTTGACAATTAACACAGTCACTCTGTGGTTTATTCATCGCTTCGACCGCTCACGGCGTCGAGAATCTCCTGCTCGCGTCGGGCGAGTGAGCGCGCCTGGCCCGAAATCGAGAGGGCGTAGAGCGCGACTGCCAGGGCGGCCAACAGCGCCAGTGTAACATACTTGACCGCCAAACTCTGCGCGAGGTAGCCGAAGAAGGCCGCGAGGAAGACGGGCGCGGCGAGCGCGAGCATGATCGGAATCAACAGGAACCCTGTGACGCCCGAGGCGTTCATCCGCTTGCCGAATTGCAGCCGCTTCGGGAAGCGGATCGAGAGCACGTTGCCTATGACCGAGAAGCACGCGGCGAAGAAGACGAAGCACAGGGCGGCGACGCCGAGTGCGCCGGGCGTCAGGTCGCGGAAGACCAGTTGGTTGACCGCGAGCAGCACGGCGCAGAAGGCGAAGGCCAGGGAGCAGACCGTCAGGTTCTTCCCCAGCAGGATCGCGCGGCGCGCGACGGGCGCGAGGATGAACGAGCGCATCCCGCCGCCGTCGTACGCGAAGAGGTTACACGCGAGCGACGAGAGAATCAGGAAGACGTAGAGCACTCCGCCCGCGGCCAGCAACCCTTCCGTGTACGCGGCGAAGCTCGTCGCGGGCAAATCCCGCAGGGAGTACGACGCGCCCGAGCCCGGACGGCCCCCGCGCAGCACCCGGACCACTATCAGGACCAGCGGCATCACGGCCATCATGCGTAGCTGCGCGTTCCGCATCGCGTAACGCAGTTCCTTCTCGACGACCGCGGAGATTTGCGGCGAGAGAAGCGGCAGGTGCCAGCCCGTGTGCGCGACCGCCTCCCCGCCGCGCACCTGAATTGGCACAGTGCTCGCGCGCTTCGCCCCTCCGGCCCCTAGCGCCGCGCGCCGCGCTATCAGGTAAGTGACGAAAACGAGGACGACCGAGTAGCCCGCGAGCACCAGCAGGGAAGTCGCGTAAACTCTCCCGCCACCCGCGCGCAAGCCTTCGGTCAGGGCGGAGGCCGCCGCGCCCGGCGGCGTCCAACGCAGGGCGCGCAGCTCGACGCCTGGGCGGGACATGTAAGACGCCAGCTCGCCCATGAACGCGCCGCCCAGGCCCGCCACGACGCCGATGAGCGCCAGCACCGTCTCGCCGCGCGTCCGCCGCTTCTGCATCAGCGCACTCATCGCCGTCTGGAGCCACTTCGCCAGGCTGATGCCGCAGCACAAGGCGAGCAGCGCGACGAGCAGGGCCGCCGCCAGATTCCCGAGCCCCAGTCCGGCCCCGACCGAGACGGCGAGGATGATGGGGACGGCGAAGATGGAGCCGAGGCTTCCCAGCTCGCTCAGGAAATCGAGGGCGAAGAGTTTCTTCAGGCTGACGGGGTAGAGGAGCAGGCGACCCGGCGTGAACTGGCTGCCGCCGCCGAGGCTCAGTGGCACGGTGGCCCACATCAGGTAGAGGACGGCGAAGACCATGAAGAGGAGCATGAAGCCCTTGTGCATCATCTCCCTCAGTTCCGCGGCGTAGGCGTGGTCCGGCGGCAACTGTGCCAGAATTTCGCCGGCCCCTCCGGGCGTCGAGAGCCTGTAGGCCGCGACGCCCAGAATCAACGCGATGAGGAGCGCGACCAGGATGGCGATCATCGTGCCCAGGATGGACGCGACCTGGCTCAGCATGGCCTTGCGCGACCGCAGCGAGTTGCGGAACAGCGTCCACTTCAGCCAGATGAGCGCGGAGAATTGGGACATAAAGCAGGAGTCAGAAGCCAGAATCCAGAATCCAGAATAACGCAGGGCGGCGCTCGCGTCATGCTCTGAGCAAGGCTTCAGACTTAATTGCCGTTAATTTAATCTGAGTTCCACATCAAGGCGGCAGAGCCGCTGGAACCAGACTAAGGTTGAATTTATGACTCGCTCGTATTGTACAATCCCAATGCGCGCGAGGCTTCATGCTGACTCCTGTATTCTGAATTCTGACTCCTGCTCTTTATGTCCGTTTGCGCTTACGTAGGTCTCGGCTCGAACCTGGGCGACCGCGCGGGGAATCTCCTGCTGGCGGTGCGCGGGATGCTGGACGCGGGTTTCTCGATTCGGCGTCTATCGGCGATTTACGAGACGGAGCCGGTGGACGTGAAGGAGCAGCCGGCGTTCCTCAACATGGCGGCCGAGCTGCGCGTCACGCTCTATTCGCCGGAGCAGACCCTCGCGCGACTGCTCCGCATAGAGTACGCGCTCGGGCGCAGGCGCGACGTGCGGCGCGGCCCGCGCACGGTTGACCTGGACCTTTTGCTTTACGGCGACGAGCGGCGCGAGACGGAGTTTCTGCAACTACCGCACCCGCGCCTGCACCTGCGCCGCTTCGTCCTCACGCCGCTCGCGGAACTCGCGCCCGAACTCCGGCACCCCACGCTTCACCGCACCGTCGCCCAACTCCTCGCCGAAATCTCCGACGAAGCGGAAGTCAAACGCTGGCACAGCCATTCGATTGCGGATTAGAAGACAGGCATCAAGCCTTTCTTAGCGTCTTTGCGCCTCCAGCGTGAAAATCCAAAACCACTCACGCCAAGACGCAAAGGCGCAAAGTGTTGGATTGTTCCGTCTGTTGGGTGCTTTCAATCCGTAATCCGCATTCCGCAATCTTCCCTTGCTTTTCCCAGGCTGTGGCCTATAATTACGGCCTTGCACTCCTTACAAATGAAGACGTAGAGCGAAAACCGACGCGGCGGCCCAATTGGTAAACGGGCCGCCGCCTATCTGTTTGGAGAAAAGGCATGGCTTATCTCAAACCGCAGCGGCCCGAGAAGGTGACCGCGCCGAGTTTGCGCGCGAGCAAGGAACGCGGCGAACGCCTCGTCTGCCTGACGGCCTACGACTACACGATGGCGCGCATCGTGGACGAGGCGGGCATTGACATCGTGCTCGTCGGCGACTCCATCGGCAACACCGTGCTCGGCTACGGCAACACTGTGCCGGTCACGCTCGACGAGATCGTGATGCACACGCGGGCGGTGCGCCGCGGCGTGCAGCGCGCGCTCCTGGTCGCCGACATGCCCTACGGCTCATTCCACACGGGCGAGGACGAGGCCGTGCGTAACGCCCTGCGCCTGATCAAGGAGGGCGCGGCCGAGGCCGTCAAGCTCGAAGGCGGGGCCAAGCGCGCCCCGCTCGTCAAGCGGCTCGTTGACGAGGAGATTCCCGTCATGGGCCACATCGGGCTGACGCCGCAGTCCGTCAACCAGCTCGGCGGCTACCGCGTGCAGGGGAAGACGGCGGAGACCGCGCGCCAGTTGATTGAAGACGCGCGCTCGCTCGAAGAGGCCGGGGCGTTCGCCGTCGTCCTCGAAGTCGTCCCGCGCGAGATCGCGCGGCTCATCACAGAGAGCGTCAAGATTCCGACCATAGGCATCGGCGCGGGGGCGCACTGCGACATCCAAGTCCTCGTCATACACGACCTGCTCGGCCTGGCCTTCGGCAAGATGGCGCGCTTCGTGCGCCCGTACGCGAACCTGAAGGAGGCCATGACGGACGCCATCACGCGCTTCGCCGACGACGTGCGCACCGGCGCTTACCCGTCCGAGGCCGAGTCCTACGGCCTCCCCGCCGACGCCGCCGCCAAACTCAAGCTCGACAAAGCAGACGCGGGCACGCGAAAGCAGTAGCCAGTGGTCAGTGGTCAGTTGAAGACAACCGGCTTTTAACTGACCACTGACCACTGACCACTGAAAACTGCCTTATGGAGATCATCAATCGCCGCCAACGGATGAGTTCGGTCTCGCGCAAGGTGCGCCGCGAGCAGGATAAGACCATCGGGCTCGTGCCGACGATGGGGGCGCTGCACGAGGGGCACCTGAGCCTCGTGCGCGAGGCTCGCCGGATGTGCGACGTGGTCGTCGTCTCGGTCTTCGTCAACCCGACGCAGTTCTCCCTCGGCGAAGACTTCGAGCACTACCCGCGCGACCTGACGAAGGACGCGGCCGTGCTGACCGACTACAACGTGGACTACATCTTCGTCCCCTCCATCGAAGAGATTTACCCGAAGGACTTCTCGACGTACGTCACCGTGGGCGGGCTTTCGGACCAACTCGAAGGCTCTTCGCGGCCGGGCCATTTCCGCGGCGTGGCGACGGTTGTCACCATCCTGCTCAACATCATCCGGCCGGACTTCGCCTACTTCGGCCAGAAGGACGCGCAGCAGACCCTGGTCGTCAAAAGGCTGGTGCGCGACCTCGCGTTCGAGACGGAGGTCGTCGTCCTGCCGACCGTGCGCGAAGAGTCCGGTCTCGCGCTCTCGTCGCGCAACTCCTACCTGAACGAAGAGGAGCGCCGCGCCGCGCTCGTCCTCTACCGCGCCCTCTCCCGCGCGCGCGACGCGTACAAGGCGGGCGAGCGTTCGGGCTCGCGCCTCAGCGAGGCGGTGCGCTCGACGGTGGCCGCCGAGCCGCTCGCGCGCCTCGACTACGTCACCGTGTCGGACGCGGACACGCTCGAACACTTAGAGAAGCTCGACGACCGCGTGGTGCTCATCGCGCTCGCGGTCCACCTGGGCAAGACGCGCCTGATAGATAACCTCGTTCTCAACCGGAAAAAGAACGGCGGCGAGACGGCCAATTCGTAAATCGTGAATCGTGAATCGTGAATAGATGGGCGGCTTTTGTCTATTTACGATTTACGATTTACTATTTACGACGTATGAAAGCTCACATCGAATTCACTTTGAACGGCGAGCCCGCGGAGGTCGCGTTTGCGCCGCACAAGACCCTGCTCGAAGTCCTGCGCGAAGACCTCTCGTTGATGGGGACGAAGCACGGCTGCGAGCTGGGCGAGTGCGGGACGTGCGCCGTGCTGGTTGACGGCCGCAGCGTGCTCTCGTGTCTGGTGCTGGGCCTCGACGCCGAGGGGCGCGAGGTCGAGACCGTCGAAGGCATGGCCGACGGCCCCCGCCTGCACCCGCTCCAAGAGACCTTCGCAGACCTGGGCGCGGCGCAGTGCGGCTACTGCACGCCCGGCTTCCTCCTGGTCGCCAAAGAATTGCTGAAGGCCAACCCGGAGCCCACGCGCGGCGAGATTAAAGAGGCGCTCTCCGGCAATCTCTGCCGCTGCACCGGCTATCTGAAAATTTACGAGGCCGTCGAATTGGCCGCCGCACGCATGCGCGGTGAAGAGGCCGAGCCTGTTAAAGAGACGATTTATGGCTACGAATAAGAAGAACGGAAACGGCGGCCCTCTGAAAGTCGTCGGCAAGCCGTTCCGCAAAGTTGACGCGCGCGCCAAGTGCACGGGGCAGACGAAGTTCGCCGACGACATAGTGCTCCCGCGCATGCTCTTCTGCAAAATCCTGCGCTCTACGGAACCGCACGCGCTCATTAAAAACATTGACGTGTCGAAGGCGCTCGCGCTTCCGGGCGTGGCGGCCGTCATCACGGGGAAGGATTTGCCCATCCCTTACGGCATCCTCCCGGTCAGTCAGGACGAGCACCCGCTCTGCGTCGAGAGAGTCCGTTTCATCGGCGACCCGGTCGCGGCGGTCGCCGCGATTGACGAAGACGCGGCGTTCGACGCGATGAACCTGATCGAGGTCGAGTACGAGCGCCTGCAAACCATCACGAACGTCGAAGAGGCGGTGATGGTGGACGAGCCGCGCATACACGATTACGGCGACGGGGGCAACGTCCACAAGAAAGTCTCGCTCGAATTCGGCGACATGGAGGCGGGCTTCAGTGAGGCCGACCACGTCCGCGAAGATATACTTTTTTTTGAAGGCAACACGCACCTGCCGATGGAGCAGCACGCCGCGGTCGCGCACTTCGACGCGGACGGGAAGCTGACGCTCTGGAGTTCGACGCAGACGCCGCACTACGTCCACCGCGCGCTCAGTAAGACTTTAGAACTCCCGGCGAGCCACGTCCGCGTCATCGCCACGCCGAACGGCGGCGGCTTCGGCGGCAAGTCTGACCCCTTCAATCACGAGATAGTCGTTTCCAAACTTTCGATGATGACGGGCCGGCCCGTCAAAGTCACACTCACGCGCGAGGAGGTCTTCTACTGCCACCGCGGCCGCCACCCCGTCCTGATGAAGATTAAGACCGGCGTGAAAAGGGACGGCGCGATCACGGCGATGGACTTCCAGTCGTTCCTGGACGGCGGCGCGTACGGCTCTTACGGCGTGGCCTCGACCTTCTACACGGGCGCGCTCCAGACCGTCACCTACAACGTCCCGCGCTACAAGTTCCGCGGCCTGCGCGCGTTTACGAACAAGCCGCCGTGCGGCCCCAAGCGCGGCCACGGCACGCCGCAGCCCCGCTTCGCGCTCGAAGTCCAACTCGACAAGCTCGCCGAAGACTTGAAACTGGACCCGGTCGAGATCAGGCGCAAGCACCTCGTCGAGCCCTACACGGTGACGGCCAACTACCTGCGCGTCGGCTCGATGGGCCTCGGCGCGTGCATCGACAAAGTGGTCCAGGGCTCCGACTGGAAGAACAAGTTTTCCAACTGGGATAGGGAGAAAAGGAAGCTGCCGGAGGGCAAGGGCATCGGGCTGGCGTGCAGCTCGTACATCTGCGGGGCGGGGCTGCCTATCTACTGGAACAGCATGCCGCACTCGGGCGTGCAGCTCAGGCTCGACCGCCAGGGCGGCGTCTGCGTCCAGTGCGGCTCGACAGACATCGGGCAGGGGTCTGACTCCATCCTCGCCTACATCGTGGCGGAAGTCTTAGGCATTGACCCGTTCGACATTCGCGTCGTCACGGCCGACACGGACTTGACGCCCGTGGACCTCGGCAGCTATTCGAGCCGCGTCACCCTGATGACCGGCAACGCCGCGCTCCAGGCGGCCGAGCGTGCGCGCGAATTGTTGACGATGGCCGTCGCCGAAAAACTCTCCGTCCCCAGCCAGAACCTTTCCTTTGCCGAGCGCCGCGTCTTCGACGTGGAGAACCCTGAAGTGGGCGTGTCGTTCAGCGAGGCGGTCGTGCTCGCCGAATCGAAGTTCGGCACGATTGGCACAGTCGGCTCCTACACGCCGCCGCGCTCGCCCGGCAGATACAAGGGCGCGGGCGTCGGCCCGTCGCCGGCCTACAGCTACTCGGCGGCCGTCGCGGAGGTGGACGTGGACGCGGCGACGGGGTTCGTGACGGTCGAGCGCATCTGGATCGGCCACGACATAGGGCGCAGCATCAACCCCGCGCTCGTCATGGGCCAGGTCGAGGGCTCCGTCTACATGGGCCTGGGCGAGGCGCTGATGGAGGAGATGACTTACAGGGCGAACCGCAACGTCGTGCACAAATTCCCTTCCCTGCTCGAATACAAGAGCCCGACGACGCTTGAGATGTGCGACGTGGTGACTTACCTGATTGAAGACGCCGACCCGAACGGCCCGTTCGGCGCGAAAGAAGTGGGCCAGGGCCCGCTCCTCCCCATCATGCCCGCAATCGCCAACGCAGTTTACGACGCCGTTGGCGTCCGCATAGACGAAGTGCCCATCACGCCCGAGAAAGTCTTGATGGCCCTGCGCGACAAGGCCCGCGGCCGCCCCGCCCGCTTCGGCCCGAAGTCCGTCCCCGAGGTGGACTGGCCCGAGCCTTTGAAAGTGCAGACGCCCGCCGAAGGCGGCGACGGGAAAGAGATGCCGCGCGTGGCAGTACATTCGTAGGCCATTGTCAGAAATGTAAAGTAAGGATCGCCGGTGAGATTCGAGTGGGATGATGAGAAGGCGGTTAGCAATCTTGAGAAGCATGGCGTCAGCTTCGGAGAAGCTACGGAGGTTTTTTACGATCCTAATGCCTTTGAGGATTATGACACCATGCACTCCGCGGGTGAGTCGCGTTTTGTTATCATCGGGCTGTCGAGCCGCCGGTTGTTGTATGTAGTCTATGTCGAGCGCACTGCCGACACGATTCGAATAATCTCCGCGCGGAAGGCGGACAAGTCTGAACAAAAATTCTATGAGCGAACAAGAACCTTCAACTTATAGACCTTTCACCTTTAGTGTTATCGAAGACGACGGCGTGAACGTAATCATCGAGGTCTCGGAGGAAGACTATCAGGCCGACTTGGCTGCCGGGATTGATGAAGAGGCGACGATGAAACCCGGCCGCTACAAATTCAAGCGCGGCGGGTTCCTTGCGCGCCACCCCGAGTTGAAGGTCAAAGACAAAAGGACTGCCTAGTGCAGAAGCCATTGAGAAGGCGGCGACGGGAAAGAGATGCCGCGCGTGGCCGTGCATTTGTAGAGCAAGGGGGCTTATTGAGAAAACCGTTATGATGAGACTTCCGAAATTCGCTTACCTTGTCCCGAGGGAAATCTCGGACGCGGTGAAGATGATGGGCGACGCGGGGCCGGAGGGTCAGTTCGTCGCGGGCGGCACGGACCTATACCCAAACATGAAGCGGCGGCAGCAGACGCCGCGGACTGTGATTTCCGTGACGCGGCTGGAAGAGTTGGGCCAAATCGAGGGCGACGGCCGCGGCGGGTTGAGAATCGGGGCGGGCGTGTCGCTGACGGAGGTGTGCGAGCACCCGGTCGTCAATCGCGATTACCCGTTTCTGGCACAGGCCGCGCGGACCATCTCGACGCCGATCCTGCGCAACATGGGGACGGTCGGTGGGAATCTGTTGCTCGACACGCGCTGCAACTACTACGACCAGAATTACGAGTGGCGCAAGGGAATCAATTTCTGCATGAAGAAGGACGGCGAGGTCTGCTGGGTCGCGCCCGGAAGCTCTAAGTGCTGGGCCGTGCAGTCGGCGGACCTGGTGCCCCTGATGGTCGCCGTCGGCGCGAAGGTGAAGCTCGCCTCCACGCTCGGCGAGCGCGTGGTGGACGCAGCGGGGCTCTACAACAACGACGGGATTGCTTACCTGCACAAGCGGCCGGACGAGTTGCTGACGGAGATTCTGCTGCCGCCCTTGAACGGCTGGCGCGCGACGTACAAGAAGCTGAGGCGGCGCGGCGCGTTCGACTTCCCCGTGCTGGGAGTCGCCGCGCGGCTCGACATGAATGATGACGGCGCGGTGACGAAAGCGAAGCTCGTCCTGGGCGGCATCGCCCCCGCGCCGATTGAAGTGAAAGAGGCCGAGGCGGCGCTGGTCGGTGGCCCACTCGACGACGAGAGTATGCGGGCGGCCGCCGAGGCTTGTTACCTCAAAGCGCGCCCTCTGGATAATACGGACTTCGTCATGAACTGGCGCAAGCAGATGGCCCGCCCCTACGTCCTGCGCGCCCTTCAAGAACTGCGGGAGCAGTAGTCAGTGGTCAGTGGTCAGTGGTCAGTTAAGAACGAAAGCGTTTTTCTTTTAACTGACCACCGACCACTGACCACTGACCACTGATCACCGACCACTTTTTATGATCGGTGCAATTCTACTGGCGGCGGGACGCTCGCGGCGGATGGGGGCGTTCAAGCCGCTGTTGCCTTTCGGCCGGAGGACGGTCGCGGAGGCGTGCGTCGAGTATCTGCTGGCGGGCGGGGTCGGGGAGGTCGTCGTCGTCGTGGGCCACCGCGGCGACGAGGTGCGGCGGCAACTCTCGCCTCTGCCGGTCAGGTTCGCGGTCAACGCGGACGCGTCGAGCGAGATGGGCGCGTCAATCGCGCGGGGCGTCGAACAACTCTCGCCCGCGGCTGAAGCCGTCTTCATAGCCCTGGTGGATCAGCCCGCCGTCCCGCCCGAGACCATCGGCCTCTTAAACGCGGCCGCCCGGCGGACAGGCGCGCGGCTCGTCGTGCCCGAATACGAGGGGCGCGGCGGCCACCCCGTCCGCATTGACCTGAGCTTCCGCGAAGAGTTGATGAGCCTGGACCCGCAGCGCGGCCTGCGTGCCCTGTTCGATTCGCACCGCGAGGAAGTCTTGCGCGTCGCGGTCGCCTCGCCCTACGTTGCGCGCGACATGGATCGGTGGGATGATTACGCGGCGCTTTACCGCGAGGTCTTTGGCACAGAACCGGAGGGCAGTGGTCAGTAGTCGGTGGTCAGTGGTCAGTTAAAAACAAGTGATTAGTACCGCCGAGTCACTGGCTTTTAACTGACCACCGACCACTGACCACTGCCAACTGTTTCGCCGGGGGGCTCATCTAATCGCTCGGTGACTCGCCTCTCCCAACGATTGAGGCGCACGCGCGAGGGCGGCAAGAGCAAAGCCCGGCGGCGCGGCGGGGGGGGCGAAAAGGAGAAGGAAATGTTTTTGAGAAGTCGCAAGGCCGTGGCCGCCGCGACGCTTTCACTGGCGCTGCCGCTATCTGCCGCCGTGGCGCTCACCCGCGGCAAGACCCCGAGCATGCCGCAGGCCGTCGAATTCAGTTTGCGCTCGATTGACGGGCAGAACGTCACGTCCGAGAGCCTGCGCGGCGAGATCGTCGTGCTGGCCTTCGGCGCGAGCTGGCTTCCGCTCTCGCGCACGCAGCTTCAGGGCGTGCGCAAGCTCGCCGACAAGTACTCCGAACGCGGCGTCGTGGTCTACTGGGTGAGCACGGACTCCGAGTCGCCCAAGTCGAAGAACTACGCCTCGGACGAACAGCTCCGCGCCTTCTCGAAGAAGTATGGGCTGAACGTGACGGTGCTGCGCGACCCCGAAGGGAAGCTGTCGAAGCAGTTCAAGGTTGACCAGCTGCCGGCCATCGTGATTCTGAACAAGCAGGGCGAGACGGCCGGCACGCCCATCGGCGGCCTCGACCCGGAGGGCGACCTCGTCAAGCAGTTGGCCCAGCCGCTCGAACAAGTCCTCAGCAAACAGTAAGGCCGAAAATCCTGGACGTACAAAAGGTCGCCTCTCCGCCGGGAGGCGACCTTTTCTTGTCCAGACACTTCTCTTCACTCCCCCTCATTCTCACTTCGATTTTCGCGCGAGGCTCAGGGCCTTAGAATTTCGGCGGCCAGCTTATAGACCAAGCGGATTGGCAGCCCGACGACGTTCCAGTAGTCCCCTTCGATCTCCTCTATGAAGAGCGCGGCGCGGCCCTGCACGGCGTAGCCCCCGGCCTTGTCCATAGGTTCGCCGCTCGTGACGTACCATTCGATCTCCGCGTCCGACATGGGGCCGAAGCGCACGCGCGTCCTTTCGTGCGCGACGAGCCGGCGGCCGTCCTGACCGACCAGCGCCACACCCGTCACCACGTCGTGCCAGCGACCCGCGAGGAGCCGCAGCATGTAACGCGCCTCGGCGTCGTCGTTCGGCTTCGCCAGCATCTCCGCGTCAACCACGACGGTCGTGTCCGCGCCGAGGACGAGCGGCGAAGGTTTACGCTCCAGGGCCGCCAGCGCCTTCGCGAGCGCGAGCCGCTCGACCGCGCGCGCGGCGCTCTCGCCCGCCTCGAACGTCTCGTCAATGTCGGTCGCCAGCGTCTCGAAAGGCCAGCCGACGGCCCGCAGGATTTCCGCGCGGCGCGGGCTCGCCGAGGCCAGCAGGACTCTTTCCAACGCCACCTCGCCCGGCCCGTGTCCGGCAACACCCGCTTGTGGCGCGCTCCCATTTTCCATTACACTTTCCCTTCGATTCGCGACGTTGATTCGCGATTTTAGATTGAAAGCCGTAAATCGCAAATCAAAAATCTGAAATCGCAAATTCCTATGGACGACCTGTTCCGAACATTGCCGAAGCTCTTGCGTGCGGCCGGCGAGACGGAGGAAGTCTTGGAGGCCATCGCGCTCGTCGCCTGGCGCAGGGCGGCGGGCGAGGGCCTACGCGCGCAGGCCGTGCCCTTCCGGCTTTACCGGAAGACCCTGATAGTCGCCGTGGCGGACGCCACCTGGCAGAAGCAGTTGGAGGCTATGAGCGGCCAACTGCTCTTCCGCCTCAATTCCCTTTTGGGCCAGGCCGTCGTCACCTACATAGAGTTTCGCATTGACCCGAAGACCGTCCGCGTCGAGCGAGACGCCGCGCGGGCCGAGGTGACGAACAGCGCCGAGCAGGAGCGGCGCGCGCTCAAGAGCGTCTCCGGCGACATCGCGGGCGCGGCCGACGCCATCCACGACGAAGACCTGCGCCGCCGCTTCCTCCTCGCCGCCGGCAGCTGCATTGACCGGCGCGAAAGTGGCCGATAGCCTAAACCTGACGAGGACGCGAACCGAAAATGGATGAACTGATTTTCCTTGTCGAAGAAGCCCCCGAGGGCGGCCTGACGGCTCGCGCCCTGGGCGCTTCTATCTTCACCGAAGCTGACGATCTTCCGGGCCTCCGCGAGCAAGTCCGTGACGCCGTGCGTTGCCACTATGAGGCCGGTCAAGGACCGCGACTGATCAGGCTCCACTTTGTCCGAGAAGAAGTGATCGCCGCATGAAGTTGCCGCGCGACATATCCGGTGCGGACTTAGGCAAAGCCCTCAAGTCTCTTGGCTATGAAGTCACCAGGTAAACAGGCAGTCATCTGCGACTGACTACGACGGAAGGCGGAGAACATCATGTCACAATTCCGCGGCATAGCCCGCTACGCGTGGGCACGCTTGCGGGCATCCTGAATGATGTTGCGGCGCACTTAGGGTTGAGCCGTGAAGAACTGTTGACCAGAATTTTCAGCAAATGAGTTATCGTTAGATAAGTTTGCTATTGCCATGCCAATCACTGAAGCCGACATCGAAAAGCTCGCGCAGCTGGCGCACCTGGAGATTACGCCCGAGGAGCGCCGCGCGTTTACGCCGCAGATCGCGGAAATCGTCGCCTACGTAGAGCAGTTGAGCGAGCTGGACACGAGTCAGGTCGAGCCTTCGACGGGCGGGCTGACGCCGGAGGGCGAGCGGACGGACTCCGCGCGCGACGATGCCGTCCGTCCTTCGCTCGGCCAAAAGCTCGCGCTCGACCAAGCTCCAGACCCGGCCTCCGGCCACTTCCGCGTGCCGAAGGTTTTGTAAGCCTGAGACTGGCACAAAGCCTTCGAGCCCCGAAATCCCAAATTTGAAATCTGTGCTCAACGAACCTGCGATGGATTTTCTGACCGACGACATAGAGACTTTACGCGAGAAGTTTTCGCGCGGCGAGGCGACGGCGCACGCCGCAGCCCTGGCCTCGCTCGACGCCGCCGAGAAGCTGAACGAGACGCTAAACGCCTTTCTACAGATTGACCGTGCGGGCGCGCTCCGCCGCGCCGAAGAGTTGGACGCCGGGGCGTCGGCTAGCGAAGACCAAACGCTCGCCGGCGTGCCCATCGCCGTCAAGGACAACATCTGCGTGCGCGGGCTACAGACCTCCTGCGGCTCGCGCATCCTCGGACCCTACCGCGCGCCGTACAGCGCGACCGCCGTCGAGCGCCTCAACGCCGCGGGCGCGGTCGTCGTCGGTAAGACCAACTGCGACGAGTTCGCGATGGGCTCGTCGAACGAGAACTCCGCGTTCGGCCCGGTCAGAAATCCCTGGGACACACAGCGCGTGCCCGGCGGTTCGAGCGGCGGGTCGGCCGCGGCCGTGGCCGCCGGAATTGTGCCAGTCGCGCTCGGGTCCGAGACCGGCGGCTCCGTCCGGCAGCCCGCCTCGCTCTGCGGCATCACGGGGCTCAAACCCACTTACGGGCGCATCTCACGCTACGGGCTCGTCGCCTTCGGCTCGTCTCTCGACCAGATAGGAATCTTCGGCCGCAACGCGCGCGACATAGGGCGCGTGCTCCAGGTCGTAGCGGGGCGCGACGCGCAGGACGCGACGACCGCCGACGTGCCCGTGCCTGATTACGCAGCCGAGATCGGGCGCGGCCTTGAGGGCGCGCGCATCGGCGTGCCGCGCGAGTTGTTCGGCGAAGGGCTGGACGAGGAGGTGCGCGCGGCGGTCGAGGCGGCCATCGAAGCCTACCGCGAGTTGGGCGCGGAGATAGTGGACGTGGAGCTGCCGCACGCGAAGTACTGCATCGCGGTTTATTACATCATCGCGACGGCCGAGGCGTCGTCGAACCTGGCGCGCTACGACGGCGTGCGCTACGGCTTCCGCGCGGAGGACTCGCCCGAGCTGCGCCAGATGTACCGCCGCACGCGCGACGAGGGCTTCGGCGCGGAGGTCAAGCGCCGCATCATGCTCGGCACGTACGTCCTCTCGTCCGGCTACTACGACGCCTACTACCGCAAGGCGCAGCAGGTGCGCACGCTCATCAAGCAGGACTTTCTGAAAGCGTTCGAGCGTTGCGACGCCATCGCGACGCCGACGACGCCGACGGTCGCCTTCCTGCTCGGCGAGAAGACGGACGACCCGCTCTCCATGTACCTGAACGACATCTACACCTGCACGGCGAATCTCGCCGGCATCCCCGGCGTCTCCGCCCCCTGCGGGCTGTCCGGCGAAGGATTGCCGATTGGTTTTCAACTGATGGGGCCGTTCTGGTCCGAAGGGACGCTCCTGCGCCTGGCTAACATTTACGAGCAGGCGCACCCGTTCACCGCGCGCCCGCGCGTGAGTGCGTCGTCGAGCTGAAGGGCGGGGTTTCGTAGTACATCAGGTCCACGCCGTAATGACGGACATCCTGCGTGTGCTTCATCCCTGGCTTTTCGAGGACGCGCCGTGAGGCGACGTGCCGCGCTTGTCCGGCCCTTTATCCGGGATTAAATCGCCCGTGAACAACTCGACCAGACCTTTGGCCGTGCCGACGACGGGCGTGATGTCCAGGCCGACGTGGACCGCGCCCCGCAGCAAGCCCTTCTTTCTAATTTCGTGGCCCGCCAGCCCCACGACCAGCACCGTCCCCACGACAGGAATCGGCTTGATGATTCGCTTCGCCAACCGCCAACCGCCCGCCCGAAACAACCTGCGCCTGAGACCCGCTGCCATCCTCGCCCCCCTTTTTCTTCATTCTAACGAGAGACCATTTCAAAACCCAAGCTCCCGCTTGCCGTTCCCGGCGTCTCGCGTCGGTGTGTTAGCATGGGCGGCGTAATTCAAATCAGGAATAAGACCCGAAACAAGATGCCATTCGCCGGACGCCGCGCCGTCGCCGCGACACTCATCCTGCTCTTCATCGCCCTGCTGCTCGCGTGCCGCCCTTCCGGCACACCCGAGGGCAGGACGCTTCTCATCTACACGCCGCACGGTCAGGACATGCTGCGCGATTTCGCGGGGCGCTACAAGCAGGCGCACCCCGAAGTGGACGTGCAGTTTCTCGACATGGGCTCGCGCGAAATCCTGGAGCGCGTGCGCGCCGAGCGCAACCGCCCGCAGGCCGATTTGTGGTGGGGCGCTTCGCACATTACCTTCCAGTCGGCGGCCGACGAAAACCTGCTCGCCCCCTATCGCCCGTCCTGGGCGGACAAAGTGGCGCAGGACGCGCGCGACCCCTCGGACCGCTGGTACGGGACTTACGAGACGCCGGAGGTGATCGTCTACAACGCGGAACTGGTGAAGGCGGAGGACGCGCCGAAGGATTGGGACGACGTACTTGACCCGAAATGGCGGGACAAAGTTTTAATCCGCAACCCGAACCCCTCGGACTCGATGCGCGTGATTTTCGGCGCGATGATCTGGCGCTTCTACAAGGAGAGCAATTCGACTGCCGGCGGCTACGACTGGCTGCGCCGGCTGGACGCGAACGTCCACGAGTACACGGCCAACCCCACGCTCCTGATGCAGAAGCTCGCGCGCGGCGAGGGCACGATCAGCCTCTGGGACGTGCCGGACGTGATGCTCTACCGCGAGAAGAAGAACTTCAACCTGGGCTACGTTATCCCGCGCAGCGGCACGCCCGTCGTCACGGACGGGATAGCGGTCGTGCGAGGAGCGCCGCACGAAGAGGAGGCCCGCCGCTTTTACGAGTTCGTCACGACGCCCGAAAATCTGGTCCACGCCGCGCGCGAATACTACCGCATCCCCGCGCGCACGGACCTTGACCGCTCGCAGCTGCCGGCCTGGATGAACGAGCCCTTCACGCGCATGCAGCTTGACTGGGAGTTGCTGCGCAAGGAGTCCAACGACTGGCTGCGCTACTGGGACACGGAGATTCGCGGACGAAATAAGAACTAGGGCGTCCCGACGTGGATTGGGGGGAGAAGGTTGTTGATGAAAATCAAGCGAGTGCTCTTCATGCTTGCCGCCGCGTTGGTGCTCGGCGGCCTTTGTTCCGGCGTCAGCGCGCAGGCGGAAAAATCTTCGCGCACGATGGAGGCGCAGGTCTACTTTCCGAAGGAGGGCGACTCGCAGGACACGACTAGCAATCCCTGGAACCTTCAGCCGGTGGCGCGAAAGGTTCCGGCCGCGGCCCCCTTGCGCCCGGCCATCGAGGCGCTGCTCAAGGGGCCGACCCGGCAGGAAGAGCAGCAGGGCTTCGGCGCTCTCGACGTGAAAGGGATTTACGTCATTAAAGTCGCGGTCAAGGGCGGCACGGCCTACGCCAGCTTCGCGCACAGTAAGAAATGGCCCGGCTGGTCGGGCGACTTGAGCCCTTTCTCCTTCGGCGACGCGGTCGAGCGAACGATGAAGCAGTTCCCGCACGTGCGACGCACTGTCGTTTGCGTGGACGGGGCCGTCAACTTCGGCGACGAAAGCGGCGGCCCCGTCAAACGCTGTCCCAAATTTTAGCGGCCTTTCGTCAAAGCTATTCCGGCGCTTTGAGGCAGGGCTTGTCGGCCGAGGCGTCTGCCGCGCGCCGCGCCTCCTCGTTGGCCGTCGCGGACGGCGCGATCTTGTCGGTGACGCAGATTCTGTCCGGCGTGATCTTGGCGACGACGAGGTAGGAAGTGACCTTGCTCGAATCCTCCGGGTTCTCGCTCGCGTTGAAGCGGACGATGAGCGCGTGCGGGGCTTGCTTGCCGTTCTTTGTCATCACGCGCCACTCGGCTTTCTGGCCCACGCTGCTGAAGCCCGTGCTGATGACCTGCCAGAGGTCCAGCGGGTGCTTCTGCCTGTCAGGGCCGTAAACCGTAATCGACTCGCGTGCATCGTCGTATTCGAGTTGCAGGTTGTAGCCCCCGACGCCGCGGCAGGCCGAGATGGACCAGTCATGCCCGGTCTTCACGAGCTTGCACCCGGAAAGCGAGCTGTAAACGCTGGTGGCCGGTGCCGCGGCGAGCGCGGTCAGGGCGAGCGCGAGACAGGCGGCGAGGGCGATGACGAGAATTCTTCTGATGGACATTAAGGGGGGTCTCCTCTCAACGGCATTGATTGTACGGGAAAGCTTCGAGGGACTTACTTAACACCGCGGCGTAGGCGGCGTCAATATTCAGGACTTGCCAATTGATGTAACATGCCGAAAGCCGGGAACCACGAAGCGACACGAAGCGACACGAAGGAGCAGCAGAGTTGCCGTTTCTCTCTTTGCGGAACATCTCGAAGCGATACGGCGCGCGCGCCGGCGAGGCGGCGGCGGTCGCGGACCTGTCGCTCGCGGTCGAGAAGCGAGAAATCTTCGGGCTGCTCGGCCCTTCGGGTTGCGGCAAGACGACGACGCTGCGCATCATCGCGGGCCTTGAGACGCCGGACACCGGCACAATCGAGTTTGACGGGCGCGACATCACGGGCCTTTCGCCGGAGCGGCGCGGCTTCGGGATGGTCTTTCAAAATTACGCGCTCTTCCCTCACCTCAACGTGTTCGAGAACGTCGCCTTCGGCCTGCGCGCGCGCAAGCGCCCGAAAGAGGAGACGGCCGAGCGCGTCGAGCGCGCGCTCGCGCTGGTCCAGCTCCCAGGCTTCGAGCGCCGCCCCGTCACGGAGCTTTCCGGCGGGCAGCAGCAGCGCGTGGCTATCGCGCGCGCCATCAGCATAGAGCCCGCGCTCCTGCTCTTCGACGAGCCGCTCTCGAATCTGGATGTCACGTTACGCGAAGAGACGCGCGGCGAGCTGCGCGAGCTGGTCTCGAAGCTGGGGCTCACGGCCGTCTACGTCACGCACGACCAGGAAGAGGCGTTCGCGCTCTGCGACCGCATCGGCGTGATGTCGGACGGGCGCATCCTTCAGACCGGCGCGCCGCGCGAACTCTACGAGCGGCCCGCGCTCGTCACGGTCGCGCGCTTCCTCGGCCGCAACAATCTGATTCGGGCGCGGCGCTTGAGTTCGACCGAAGAGACGCCTGCGCGCTTTCACACGATTGACGGCGGGCACACGCTCGTCGTCCCCGCCGGGCGCGGCCAGCTCGGGCCGATCAACAAGAACAGCACGCTCAGCATACGCCCCGAGCATCTCGTCATCACCAGGGACCGGCCAGCGCCCGCCGGGGAGAACGTCCTCGCGGCGGTCGTCCGTGAAATCAACTTTGCGGGCGCGACCACGAGCGTGCGCCTGGACGCCGGCGGCCTCATGCTCGAAGCCCTGCTGCTCGGCCCCGACGGCCTCGCCCCCAACGAGCCCTGCGCCGTGCGCCTCCCTTCCGACAAAATCAACGTTCTAGGGACAAGTGAATGACGGCGACACCGGGACGCGGGGATAAAAAGCGATTGAGTCTTTTCCGCCGCGCCGCCGCGTTGCCGCGCCCCCGCGTCCCGTCCCTTGTGATGACGCTCGCCGTCTTCGTCGTCCTCATCTACGGCGTCGTCTACCCGAACCTGCGCGTGGTGACGGATTCGCTTCAGGTTGGCGGGAATTGGTCCGCCGCGAGCTATCGAGAGTTGTTGTCGCAGCGTGCGGTGCTGGAGGCCGCGTGGTCCAGCGTCGTGCTGTCGCTTGCGACCGTCGTGCTGTGCGCGGTCGTGGGCGTCGGGCTGGCGTTTCTTTTCGAGCGGTACGCGTTCCCGGCGCGCGGCCTGTTCGCGGCGCTCGCGGCGCTGCCGCTGGTGCTGCCGCCGCTCGTCGGCACCATCGCCTTCATCTTCCTCTGCGGCGAGTCGGGCATCCTGGCGCGCTTCGTCCAGTGGCTCCTGGGCACGAAGTCCGCGCCCTGGTCGCTGCGCGGGTGGGGCGCGCTGCTGCTCTTTCACACCTACACGATGTACCCGTTCTTTTACGTCCTGACGGGGGCGGGCCTGCGGCGGATTGACGCCGGACTCGCGGAGGCCGCGCGCGGCTTGGGCGCGCGCCCCCTGCGCGTACTCTTCCGCGTCACGCTGCCGCAGCTCGCGCCGTCTTTAATCGCCGCCGCGCTCCTGACCTTCATGACTTCGATGGCGAGCTTCAGCGCGCCGCTCTTTTTCGGCGGCGACGTGCGCGTGCTGACGCTCGAAATCTTCACCGCGCGGCAGCGGGGTGACGCGGCGACGGCGTTAACGCTGACGGTGATTCTCGCGGTCATCTCGCTCGCCGCGCTCGTCGTCTTCCAGCGTTACGAGGGAACGCGCCGCTTCGCCGCCGCCGCCATGAAAGGCGCGACGCGGCAGCGTGCGCTTGTGAGGAGCGGAGGGGCGCGGCTGCTGGCGACTCTCTGCGGCGTGATTTTCACGATCATCCTCGCGCTGCCCGTGGCGACGCTCGTGCTGGTGAGCTTCGCGCGCGAGGGCGCGTGGCGGACTGAGACTTTGCCGCCCGCTTACACGCTCGCCAACTACACGCGCGTCCTGACCGACTCGGGCTCCGCGTCCGTCATCGTCAACAGTCTGTTGATGGCCGGCATCGCGGCCGTGTTCGCGCTCGTTTGGAGTTTCTGCGTCGCGGCGGTGGTGACGAAGATGAGAAGAAAGCTCCGCAGGTTCGTGAGCCTGCTCGTGCTCATCCCGTGGGCCTTGCCGGGGACGGTCGTGGCGGTCTCAATCGCGGAAGCCTACGGGAGAGAGAACCCGCTGACCGGCTCGTTCATCCTCGTCGGCACGTTCTGGATTCTGCCGGCCATCTACTTCCTTCGGTTCATGCCGATTGTGGTCCGGGCGGTGCAGGCGAGTGTGGAGCAGATGGACGCGAGCCTGGAAGAGGCGGCGGGGAGCCTGGGTGCGAACGCGTGGGCGCGCTTCTGGCGCGTGCGGCTGCCGCTCGTGTGGCCGGGCGCGGTGGCGGGGACGCTCCTGGCCTTCGTCATCGCGCTCGGCGAGTACGTCGCCAGCGTCCTGGTCTTCGTCCCGTCGAATCAGCCGATCTCGATCCGCATCGCCGCCGAGATGCGCGACTTCAATCTGGGCACGGCCGCCGCCTACGGCGTGATCCTCATCCTCATGGTCACGCTCGCCATGCTCGCCGCCTCGCGGCTGGAAAGAAAAAGAGACGCGGGCTAGGAGAAGCCGTGGGGACAAAGCTCAACCCCTTTGCGCCTTTGCGTCTTTGCGTGAGTGGTTTTAATTTTTTTTCACGCAAAGACGCAAAGGCGCAAAGGGGTTGAGTCAGGGCGAAGGACGCGGTTCGGCGGAATGGTCTTCTCACGCTGCGGGGATAATAAATTCAGGCGCGGGAACGTAGCACGATACGCGCCCGAGAATGTATATTAGCTCGACGGGTCAAACCTTAAAGTCCGTGCGGGCACCGAAAATCTTATGTCTCTCTTCAGTTGTCTCAAGTGGCCGGAGATGCGCGTCGTCACGCTCGAACTCATCGCGCGCATGCACGAGGGGCACGCCGCCGGGAGCTTCTCGATTCCCGTGGTTGACTTCGTGCGCGTCTTCGCGCCGGGCGCGTCCCCAGAGGAGTTGGAGGTAGTGGCCGCGCGCGGCGACATACATTTTGAGCCGGCGGGCGCGGACGGCGGCAAGTTCCAACTGGGCCAGGGGCCGGAGGCGACGTTCGAGCTGGGCCGCGAGGGGCTCGCCATGCGCGTGCCCGAGCGCATGAGCGGCACCTACGAGATTCGCCCCTCGTCGTTTCACATCACCTTCAACAAGGGCGAGGAGTTGGAAGGCTGCAAGCGCGTCTTCGTCCTCGTCTGCAACCGCGTCATCAGCGTGGACGTGTCCTCCGAGCGCATTGACGTGCACCTGCCGAGCAAACTTTTCAACCTGTGCGTGGAATTTGAATGAAAAGCGGAATCCAGAATCCAGAATCCAGAATCCAGAATAAGAGGAAGACCGCGCGGCGCGAGCTGAGCGCGTGGCTCGCGCTGGTCGTCTTCGTGTCGTCGGCGTTCGTCGTGCTCGCGGGCGAACAGCATAACTCCGTTCGCGCGGCCGAAAATGATAAGGCAGAGCTTTACCAGGCGCTGCTCGATTTGCAGAACCCGTGGACGGTGATGTGCATCGCGGCGCACCCGGACGACGAGGACGGGGCGACCTTGACCGTGCTCAGGCGCAAGTACGGCGTCCACACGGTGACGGTCTTTTCGACTTACGGCGAGGGCGGGCAGAATGCCGTCGGCCCCGAGCTTTACGAAGAGCTGGGCGCGATTCGCGCGCGCGAGACCGTCGCGGCGGCCGAGATTCAAGGCTCCGAGCCGCACTTCCTGGGCCTCAAAGATTTCGGCTTCTCCAAGTCCGCCGAAGAAGCGTTCAGTGTCTGGGGGCACGACGAGGCGTTGCGCCGCATGGTCCTCAAAATCCGCGAGCTGCGCCCAGACATCATCATCACCAACCACGACACGACGAGCGGCCACGGCCACCACCAGGCCACCGGCCGCCTGGTCCTCGAAGCCTTCGACGCGGCGGCAGACCCGCGCCGCTTCCCCGAACAACTCAGGCGCGGCGGCGCGCAGGTCTGGCAGGTGCAACGTCTCTTCGTGCGCGTCGGCGCTCCCGGCGCGGCGGACGACAAGAGTACGGCGGACGCCTCTCTCGTCTCCGTCAACCGCAACGAGCGCGACGAGGTGCGCGGCACGACCTACGCGGAGCAGGCGCTCGCCGCCCTGCAACGTCACGCGACGCAAGGCCCGTGGCCGCAGACCTTGCCCGCCAACTGGACGCCCACAATTCGCTACCGCCTCGCGCGCTCGGCGAAGAACGCGCCGCCGCTCCCCGCGAACGCGCAGACCTTTCTCGACGGCATGTCGCTCAGCAACGAGGTCGCCGGAAGAGTAGTGCCTTTAGCCGCGCAGGCCGTTCTGCCCGTGTACGTCGCCAACAAGTATGACCCCGTGGGCATTCTTCAAGCACTCTTAGCCTTACGCGGGAACGTTGACGCCGCGCGCCCTTACCCCGCCCCGGACTGGTCTCGCTTCGAGTTAATGGACGAGCGGCTCAAGCGCGCGCTCGCCACCGCCAGCGGAATCAGGGCGACGCTCACGCCGCACAACGACGTGCTCATTCCGGGCGAGGGCACGCCGGTCACTCTCAAAATCTCGAACGAGGGGAGCGTGCCCGCTCGCCTGCGCGGCATCAGTTTTAGCGGCCTCGCCGCGCCCGCGAAAGCCAACCTCTCCCAAATCCTGGCCCCCGGCGCGGGCGTGACCTTGGAGCTTCAAAGCACCCCGCCGAGCGCGGCCGACATCAACGTCCCGCGCGCCGAGCACCTCTACGACGGCAAGCTCTTCGGCC
Source organism: Pyrinomonadaceae bacterium (assembly GCA_036403435.1). Taxonomy (GTDB): domain Bacteria; phylum Acidobacteriota; class Blastocatellia; order Pyrinomonadales; family Pyrinomonadaceae; genus QHXM01. The sequence continues at coordinate 255,749 of DASWQY010000115.1, read as the reverse complement.
GCGAACTCGCCGCCACGGCGAGCGTCGAGATTGACGGTAAGATATTTCCGGTCGAAGCCACGACGCGCACGGACGTGGCCCCCGCGGTCGAAATCGCGAGCATCACGCCGTCGCCTTTAATCCTGACGCGCGCGGCCCGCGACCTTCCTTCGGACGCTCCCGCTTTCAAAGCCTCTCCGCGCAGCGTCAGGTTTTCGCTCCGTTTAATTAACCATCGGGATGAGCCGTTTAAGGGGCGAGTCATCGTCGGGGAGCCTGACACCAAAAGAGCGACAGGGGGCGAGAGCGTCACGCTCGCGGCCAAAGAATCGCGCGCCGTGGAAGTACGCCGCGAAGGCGACTTCATCATGATGGATTCCGTGAGGGGCGGCGAGCACGCCGTCCCCAACGTCGTCACGTTCAACGTCGTCGCCGACAAAGACTCAAAGGCCGTCGCGCAGCGCAGGGTCCGCGTCGTTTGGGCGGACGCGCGCGTCGCTCAGAACTTGCACGTCGGCTACGTGCGCAGCTTCGACGACACGCTCAGGGACTCGCTCGCCGCGCTCGGCGTCGCGGCCAATGAGCTGAAGGTCGAGGACGTGAGCGCGGGCGACCTTTCAAAGTTCGACGCCATCATCATCGACAACCGCGGCTACCAGGCCCACCCGGAACTCGTCGCCGCCAACCAACGTCTCCTCGATTACGTCCGCGACGGCGGCACGCTGATAGTCTTCTACCACCGCACGAACGAGTGGAACCCGGACGCGGAGCGTAAGCGCGGGCAGCTCGCGCCCTACCCGCTCACGCTCGGCAACTCGCGCGTCACGGACGAGACCGCGCCCATCCAGTTCACGGAGCCGCAGCACCCGCTCCTGAACTACCCGAACAAGATCACGCCGGAAGATTTCAGTGGGTGGATTCAGGAGCGCGGCCTCTATTACCCGGACAAGTGGGACGCGCACTACAGCGCGCCGCTCAGCATGAGCGACAAAGGCGAAGCCGCTCTGCGCGGCGGACTGCTCGCAGCAGACTACGGGCGCGGCCGCTACGTTTACACGAGCATGGTCTGGTACAGGCAACTTCGCGCGGGCGTCCCCGGTGCCTACCGCGTGCTCGCCAACATGATTAGCTACGGGCGCGGAGGAAGGGATGAATGATAAACTTGCGGGATGAATTAAAAAGCGGTCGTTCTAAATTCCGCATTCCGCATTCCGCATTCATCATCTCTGTGTGCCTCTGTGTCTCTGTGGCCCTTCCTTCGCTGGCCCAAAATAAAGACGCCCCCGCTCTCTTTCCTGTCCGCCAGGACGGGAAGTGGGGCTACATCAACAGCGCGGGCCGGGTGGTCATCGCGCCGCAGTTCGACGACGCGTGGGACTTCGCCGACGGGATGGCCTACGTGCGCACGGGCGGGCGGCGCAGCGTCATAGACCAGACGGGGAACGTCGTCATCGACTTGCAGCAGGTTGACTTCGCCGGGCACTTCTCCGAGGGGCTCGCGCCGGTCCAGACCGGGGGGCAGAACCCACGCCGCGGCTTCATCGACAAGGCTGGCAAGCTGGTCATCGCGCCGCAGTTCGACGCGGTCGAGAACTTCCTTGAGGGCCTGGCCGTCGTCATGGTCGAGCGCAAGTACGGCTTCGTGGACAAGGTGGGGCGGGTCGTCATCAAGCCGCAGTTCGAGAAAGCCTACCCCTTCCACGACGGCCTCGCGCTCGTCATCATCAACAGCAAACACGGCTTCATAGACCGCCGGGGGAAGGTCGTCATCCCGGCCCAGTACCAGAACGCCTACCACTTCTCGGAGGGCCTCGCGAACGTCAAGCTGGGCCAAAAATACGGCTTCATAGACCGCCGGGGGAAGGTGGCGATTCAGCCGCAGTTCGACTTCACGGGGACCTTCTCCGAAGGGCTGGCCCCCGTCATCGTGGACGGCAAGTACGGCTTCGTGGACAAGGCGGGCAAGGTCGTCATCCCGCCGCAGTTTGAATGGACCGACGGCTTTTCGGAGGGCCTGGCCGTCATCTCCGAAAAGCGCAAGTACGGCTACATAGACCGCGCGGGGCGCGTCGTCATCGCGCCCGAATTCGACACCGCGCTCCCCTTCTCCGGCGGCCTCGCCAAGATTTACGTGAAGGGCAAACACGGCTACATAGACAAGACCGGCAACTTCGTCTGGAAGCCTACGAAGTGACACCCTCCAACTCGGCGCGGGCGCGAGAGAGGAAAGTCTTCATCATCTCCGCGACGCGCTCTTGTACCCCGGCGCTGACGCGTCGTTCGCCGATGAGTCCCGCCGCCAGGTGCAATTCTCTGGCGTGCGCGCGTCTCAGTTCGACGCGCAGGGCCATCCTCACGAGCGTGCGCCCGGTCCCGAGTTCCTCGAAGGCGACGGCGTAGCGCAGCAGGTTCTTCTCCTCGGTCGGGGCCGGCCCCCACTCGATGCGCGACGCGCTCTCGTCCCTGCGCTCAAGCTCGAAGCGGCCGCGCGCCGCGCCGACGAGCGGGATTTCGGCACGCACGGTCCAGGCGGCCCTCTCCGCGCCCTCCCGCTCGACGCTCTCCACGCCCGGCATCAGCCGCGCGAAGCTCCGCGGGTCCGCGAACAGAGCGCGCACGCTTTCCACGCTCGCCCCGACCTCCAAATCCTCACGAAACTCAGCCCGGACGCGAAACATACTCAACAGCAGAATCCAAAAGGCAGCATTCAGAATCCAGAATTCAGAATGGATAAGGCCGAGAACCGCATTCACAGATTTTCTTTTCTTCTGGATTCTGGATTCTGGATTCTGCCTTTCCTCACATCCCCGATGGGAAGAGGATGGCGTTGAAGAAGAGGCGCACGGTGGTGCGCCAGATGCCGCGGAAGCTGGGGTCTTCGGCGAAGAGGACGACGTGGCCGCGTCCCGAGTGCTCCTCGACGACGTAGGCCGTGCCGCGCAGCAGCCGCTCCGTGTTATTGGGCCAGATGAAGCCCGAGAGGCGCAGCTCCTGCTTCTCGTCCGGCGAGAAGATGACCGCGTTCGTCCCCTCCTTTGACGGGCGGAAGAAGTAGCCGGAATTGATCAGCACCGGGAGGGTCGCGTCCTCGTAGCCGTAGGTCAGATAGGTCGTGCGGTCAACGCTCGCGCGTAAGATAGCGCCGGGCACGGCCTCGGGCACCTCTCCGGGCCGCGCCGACGGCGAGGCGATAAGCGGCAGCTCAGGCGGCGCGCCTTCCAGCCTCTCGGTCTGGTCCGACACCTCACGCTGCTGCTCCGTCGCGGTCTGCCCCGCGCCCTGACGCCTGCGGCGCGTCCCCGCCTGCTGACTTGTGCCAGTTTCCGCCTGCGGGGTCGGCGTCGGCGTCGGCGCGGCCCTAGCCTCCTCCGGCTTCTCCTGCTTCGTCTCGTCTTCTTCGGAGCCGACCAGCCGCGACGTAGTGAGGTTCACGTCCTTGAGCGCGGCGAAGACGGCCGCGCCCTTGACGCAGATTAGTGTCCCGCCGCCCTGCACCCAGTCGCGCAGCGTCTCGATTCCACTCTTGCCGAAGGAGGCGAAGTAGCGGTCGGCCGCGCCGTCCGGGATGACTATGACGTTGTAGCGCGCCAGGCTGGCGCGCTTGACGTTGGCAATGGTCATCGGCGTGAACTCGACGCCCGCCTGATCGAAGAGCCACCAGAGCGCGCCGTAGCTCGACTGGTCCACGCCCTCGTCCGCCACCATGATGATGCGCGGCGGCTTCAAGCTCACGATGTCCTCGGAGCCGACGCCCACGTCGCCCGTCTCGTAAAAACCGCTGTTGACGGCCCAAGCTTGCGCGCCGGTCTCGCGCGCGAGCCGCGCCACCGCGTCGTGCAAGCCTTCGGGGTTGCGCGAGACGCGGGCGACGATGGTGCCACGCGGCCACTCGCGCCCGCCCGCCGTCAGCCGCCGCGTGGCGACGGCGATGCGGTAGCCCTCGCGTTGCAGGCGGTAGGCGAGCACGGGCGCGGCGTTGGTGTCGTAAGGGATGACGTAAGCTATCTGCGCCCGCCCGCCCTGGACGCCGCCCACGGGAACGTCGGATGCGGTCAAACTCACGGGGTCCGTGCGGACAGCGCCCGCGTCTTCGGTCCAGTAGGTCTCAACGCCGAAGGCCAGGGGGAGCGACCAGGAGGTGATGTCGTAGAAGGCGTAGTTTTCTTTGAGCGCGCCCGCGCCGCGCCGCTCGTTGCGCGCGAACCGCGCGAGCTGCTCGCGCAAAAACGCCGGGTCCTGCGCCGTGTCCGGCTCAAGCAGCGCCTTCGCTAGGCGCTTCTGCGGCTGTGCCAAATCCACGACGTAAGAGCCTGCGGGGAAGCTGCGCGCCGCGCTCGTCTCGCGCCCCGTGTAGCTGTGCGCGCTCGTCGAGCCGAACTGCTCGCGCGCGACGCCGACCTCTATGCCCGCGCGCAAGAGAATCTCCACGAGCGCGCGCGCGTTGCCCGCGTCGCGGCCGGGCATGAGCACTATGCGCTTCATGCTGCTGGCACGCCCCTCCTCGATGCCGCTCCGCCGGAAGTCGTAATAATCTTTCAGGCGTGCCTCGCGGTTGCGCGACGCCGTGTCGAGCGTCGTCATCGAGGCGACGAAGTGTTTGGCGACGGCCGAGCGCAGGGTGACGATGGTGTCGTCGTCGCGCCGCCAGCGGAGTCCTTTGAAGCCGCCGCCGTCCGTCTCGTAAGTCATGCCGGTCGCGCCCTGAAGCGCGGGCCACGAGTCCCAGTAGAAAGGGCCGAAGAGGTCGAAGACATCGCGCACGTAGTAGTCCCAGTTGCGCGCGTCGAACTGCGCGGCGTTCGCGCGCCCGAACTCGGCCATCCAGCGCGCCGTCTGCTCGGGCGGCAGGTTGGGGTTGACGGGCAACGCCGCCGGCGGAAAGAAGAACTGCGACGGCTGGCCGTGGTGGTCCACCGCGACCTGCGGATTCCATTCGAGGTAGGCGCGCTGCATGTGCCGCGTCTCCGTCTGAGAGGAGACCGCGTTGTCGCGGTTGAGGTCGAAGCGGTAACGGTTGTAGCGGCCGTAAACGGACCAGGGCTCGCGGTGCTCGGCCGCCAGCGGGTCCGGGTCGCCGACGGCGTTCGAGTTGTACCAGGAGACGAAACGCTCGTGCCCGTCCGGGTTCTCGCAGACGTTGAGGAGGACGACGCAGTTGCGCAGGAGGTCGAGCGTCGCGGGCTCGTTCGACGCGGCCAACTGGTAAAGCACCTGCATCATCGCCTCGAACGAGGCGGACTCGTTGCCGTGAATCGTGTAGGCGAGCCAGATGATCATGGGCGAGGACGAAGTGATGCGGCGGGCCTCTTCGGCGGAGGTCTTGCGCGGGTCGGCGAGGCGCGCGATGTCGGCCTTGATCTCCGCGAGGCGCTGAATGTTTTCGGGGGCGCTGACGGCGACGAGGTGCATCATGCGGTGCTCGTTGGTCTCGCCCATGTCCATCACGCGGACGCGGTCGGGCGCGGCCTGTGCTATCTTCTCAAGCACGCGCTCCATCATCGCGTAGTTGGTGTGGAACTCGCCCACGTCGTAGCGCAGCACAGACTGCGGGCGCGGGACCGAGTCGCGGTAAGGGCCGCGCGCGTAGAAGTCGAAGCGCGAGTCGTCGCGCTGCGGGTAGGCGGCGGCGGCGAAGAGAGTGCAGAGGAGCGCGAGTGCACGAAGCGAGCGGCTTGTCGAGATCATGCTGGCTTAAACTTTCTATTTCCGGCGAGTGTTAGGCAAAGACAGCCGCGATATTACCGCGCTTCAAATCAGAATGTAAAAGCTGTTCTTCTTTCTTCGCGCCTTTGCGTCTTTGCGAGAAAAACCTATCTCACGCAAAGACGCTGGAGGCCCAAAGAAAGTTCCGGGGAATGATGACTATGAGCGAGCGATTTGGCACAAGATGCCCGCGCTGCGGCGAGGGGCTTTTGCGCGGCTGGGACGAGTTGAGCGAAGAGGAGCGCATGGTCGCGCGCCGGCTGCCCGAGTCGGCCGACTACTCGCCGGGCGAGCGCGAGGCGATGCACAGGTGGTGCGCCAACTGCTGGTACGAAGAGACCGAGAGCGCGCCCTGCGATGCCTGAAGCGGTCAGGCGGAAACGCGACTGTCAGGGAGCGTGTTCCTTGCGCGGAGCCTGTCACGGGCCGCCCCGGCGCGCTCGCTGACGTTCGCGTTTCCGCCTTTTATCGAGTAAATTACTTTCATTCGGGAGGACAAACTCGCGTTGGCGGACGAACTGTTAAAGTGGCGGTCGGAGTTTCCGATCCTGGAGAAGTGCGTTTACCTCATCTCGCACAGCCTGGGCGCGATGCCGCGCGCGACTTACGTCCGGCTCCACGATTACGCCGAAGCCTGGGCGACGCGCGGCGTGCGCGCGTGGGCCGAAGGGTGGTGGGAGATGCCGGTCAGTCTGGGCGACGAGGTCGCGCGCATCATCGGCGCGCAGCCCGGCTCGGTCGTCATGCACCAGAACGTTTCCGCCTGCCAGTCGCTCATCCTCTCGTGCTTCGACCCCGCGCCGCCGCGGAACAAGATAGTCTACTCGGAACTCAACTTTCCCTCCGTGATGTACGTCTACGAGGCGCACGCCCGCCACGGGAAATTACGGATCGAGACGGTCAGGTCCGACGACGGCATCACCGTCCCGCTCGAACGCATGCTCGCGGCCATAGACGAAGAGACGTTGCTCGTCCCCATCTCGCACGTCCTCTTCAAGAGCGCCTTCCTGCAAGACGCGCGCGCCATCACCGCGCGGGCGCACGAGGTCGGGGCGCGCGTCGTGCTCGACACGTACCAATCGGCTGGCACAGTTCCGTTCAGCGTCGAAGACCTCAAGGTAGACTTCGCCTGCGGCGGCTCCGTCAAGTGGCTCTGCGGCGGACCCGGCGCGGGCTACCTTTACGTGCGTCCCGACCTGCAAAGCGAGCTTGAGCCGCGCACGACCGGCTGGATGGCCCACGAAGCCCCGTTCTCGTTCGAAAGCTCGATGCGCTACGCGCCCACCATCGCGCGCTTCCTGCACGGCTCGCCCGCCATCCCCGCGCTCTACGCCGCCGAGAGCGGCTATCGCATCATCAACGAGGTCGGCGTCCCGGCGATTCGCCAGAAGAGCGTGCGGCAGACGACGCGGCTGATAGAGTTGGCCGAGGAGGCGGGTTTCCGCGTGACGAGCCCGCACGACCCGGAGCGCCGCGGCGGGACCGTCACCATCGCGGCCGAGCACGCCGCCGCCGTCACCAAAGAACTAATCCGCCGCGAGTTCATAGTTGACTACCGCCCCGGCGCGGGCGTGCGCATCTCCCCACACTTCTACACCAGGGACGAAGAACTCGAACTCGTCGTCCGCGAGATGAAACAGATCCGCGACACGCGCGCCTACGCCGAGCACGAGGCGGCGGGCGCGGCATTTTGAAAAGCAGAATCCAGAATCCAGAATGAAAGGAAAGGCGGAATTCAGAATCCAGAAGCCAGAATGAGAGGCTGAAACCTCTTCTTCTGATTTTCTTTTATTCTGACTCCTGGATTCTGGATTCTGCCTTTGATTATGTCCAAAGATTACGGCGCGAACGCCCCCCTCTCCTACAACAAGTACCTGCGGGTGGCGGACCTGATCCGCTTGCAGGACTGTCTGTCGGAGCCGGTGCACCACGACGAGCTGCTGTTCATCACGATTCACCAGACGTACGAGTTGTGGTTCAAGCAGATTCTTCACGAGATTGACGCCGGCCTCGCGCAGCTCGCCGAGGACCGCGCGGCCGCCGCCTCGCGCTCGCTCCGCCGCGTGGTCGAGATAGAGAAGGTGCTCGTCCAGCAGATACACATTCTTGAGACGATGACGCCGATCAACTTCCTGGCCTTCCGCGACCAGTTGAATCCCGCGTCGGGTTTTCAGAGCATGCAGTTCCGCGAAATAGAATTCTCCTCCGGCCTCAAAGACCCGACCGTCCTCGACAGCTTCCACGACGACGAGTTCGCCGCCCCGAGACTTCAAGCGCGCTTCCAAGCGCCGGCGCTCTCTGACGCGCTCTACAGTTACCTGCGCCGCCGCGGCTTCGACGCGCCCGACGACGACGCCAACTCTTCAGACGACGAGCGCCGCCGCAACTACGGCAAGCGCACGCGCGCCGCTCTGGAAATCCTCACCCACTTCGAGGACCGCTTCGAGGAGTTCCAACTGATAGAGGCTCTCATCGAGCACGACGAGTACTTCTCGCTCTGGCGTTTCCATCACGTCAAGATGGTCGAGCGCATGGTCGGGGCCAAACGCGGCACCGGCGGCTCCGAAGGCATAGGGTATCTCCGCACCACGCTCGACAAAAAGTTCTTCCCCGAACTCTGGGAGGCCCGCACCTACCTCGACACCAAGCACGGCGAAGCGGGCTGCCCGTTTTCTAAGTAAATGGGTCTAATGTATTCGTTGAGGATAACCGGATATGTCAATGATTAAGACAGATAATCCCGCGGGGAGATTACATGCAATTCTCGAAGCAGCAAAAGCACATACCGGTAATGGATTTGTGCTATGGGCAAGAGTGTTTGACATATCAATAACTCGCGACAAAATCTCTCCCGAGACTGAATTTGAAGTAACGAGTCGTTTAATACAAATCCGTAAAATGATTGATGAAATAGAAGAAGGCTTAAGAAGCATTGAAGGCATCAACCTTAACCTCTATCTCAGCCCTTTTTCTCGTATCCGTTACATTATCCGCATTAGCGCACTAAACACCAGTAATTATGAATCGCATTTGCAGCAAGTCACAGAAGGCGACATGACAGTTCTCGCGTTCTGTGCCGAAGAATTATCTAAGTGGCAATCTGAGGCGACAATTGAAGAAGCACAAATTAAAGAATTAATAGATGACATTCAAGCTCTCTATGAACAAGTACGCGCCTCAGAATTGACCACTGAAATCAAAAACTTAATTCTTGATCAGCTTGAAATTATTCGAAGAGCAATACATGAGTATAGGATTAGAGGTGTGAAACGACTCAGTGAAGCTCTAACAACAGTTGTTGGTGCATATGTATTAAACAGGGACTTATTGGAAAGCGAAAGCAACAAAGAAGAGGTTAAGAGTTTTAAGGATACCCTTAGTAAATTTGCGTCGGTGGTAGCGTTTGCTTCGCATACTACTAAACTCCTCGAAGCGGCTAACACTTACCTTCGCCCACTGCTGCCAGGCGGATAATGTTTATCTAAAGCAAGTATCAACGATGAAAATCGAGTTCCCCGAACGCTTCAACATGGCCGATTACTTCCTCTATCACAACGTGGAGGAAGGGCGCGAGAATAAGACCTGCCTTTATTACCGGGATGAAACTTTCACTTACGGCGACGCGGTGAGGATGTCGAATCGCGCGGGGAATGCTCTGCGCGAGTCGGGCGTGGAGATTGAAGACCGTGTGCTGATTGTGCTGCCGGACTGCCCGGAGTTCGTGTGGACGTGGTTCGGGGCGAGCCGCGTGGGCGCGGTGATTACGATGGTCAACCCGCTGCTGCCGGCTGAGGATTACAGGTATTACCTGGACTACACGCGCGCGCGGTGCGCCGTCGTTCACGAGTCGCTGCTGAAGAATTTCGAGGAGGCGGCGAAAGATGCGCGTTACCTGCGCAGCACGCTCGTCGTGGGCGCGGAGCGCGGGCGTTTTCTCTTGTTCGATGAAACGGTCAACGCGCAGAGGGATGAGTGTGCGCCGGCTGACACGCACCGCGACGACGTGGCGATCTGGCTCTTCACGTCCGGCTCGACGGGCCACCCGAAAGGGGCTGTGCACTTGCAGCACGACTTGCCTTACAATACGGAGGTCTTCGCCAAGCGCACGATGGGCGTGAATAAAAACGACCTGACTGTCTCTGTGCCAAAATTGTTCTTCGGCTACGCGACGGGGACGAACCTGCTCTTCCCCTTCGCCGTGGGCGGCGCGACCGCGCTCTTCTCTGAACGCTCGACGCCCGAGAAATTGTTCGAGGTCATAGAGCGTTACCGCCCGACTATCCTGACGACCGTCCCGACGATGATCAACGCGATGCTCAACGCCGAAGGTGCGACGCACAGGGACTTGTCCTCTCTGCGCTTCTGCTATTCGGCGGGCGAGGCGCTTCCCGTAGAACTTTACACGCGCTGGGCCGAGACTTTCGACGTGGAAATCTGCGACGGCATAGGCTCGGCGGAGATGTTCCACATCTACATCACGAACCGCCCAGGCGACGTGAAGCCTGGGAGCCTCGGCCGCGTCGTCGAAGGCTACGAGGCGCGGATCGTGGACGCGGAGGGGCAGGAAGTCGCCGCGGGCGAGATGGGGACTCTGCGCGTCAAAGGCGACTCGGCGGCGCTCTGCTACTGGAACGCGCACGAGAAGTCCAAAGAGACTTTCGCGGGCGACTGGTGCACGACCGGCGACCAGTTCCACGTGGACGAGGAAGGCTCCTACTGGTATCACGGCCGCACTGACGACATGCTGAAAGTCTCGGGCGTCTTCGTCGCGCCGGCTGAGATAGAGAACTGCCTGCTGCAACACGAGGCGGTCGTGGAGGCAGCCGTCGTGGGCCACGACGACGGCTCCGGGCTGGTCAAGCCCAAAGCCTTCGTCGTCGCGCGCGAGGGGCACGCGCCCACCGAAGAACTGGCACAAAACATCAAGGACTTCATCAAATCGAGGCTCGCGCTCTACAAGTACCCGCGCTGGGTCGAGTTCGTCCCCTCCCTCCCGAAGAACGACCGCGGCAAGATTGATCGGAAGAAGTTGAAGCAGTAGCCAGTGGTCAGTGGTCAGTGGTCAGTTAAAAACTGATTTCTGACTGACCACTGACCACCGACCACTATGTCCTTTTCCACACGCATACGCGTCCGCTTCGGGGACTGCGACCCGGCGGGGCTGGTCTATTACCCGGTCATTTTTCATTACTGCCACGTGGCGATGGAGGAGTTTTTCTCGGCGCGGTGCGGCACGGCTTACGACCGTCTGATGCGGGACGAGCGCGTGGGCTTCCCGACCGTCAACGTGCGGGCCGAGTTCTTCGCGCCGCTCGTCTACGGCGACGAGGCCGAGGTCGCCGTGTCCGTCGCGCGCGTCGGGCAGGGCTCCGTGACGTTCGTGTATGAGGTCAAGCGCGCGGGCGGCGGCACGCTCTGTGCTCGTTCGACTCAGGTGCACGCGGCGATGAACCTGGACACGCGGAGCGCCGTCCCCATCAGCGACCGCCTGCGCCGCGCCTTTTCGGAGGAGAGCGTTTGAGCGCGCGGGTTACCGGAATCGGCGGAGGTGATGGCAAAGCCCCTTGAAGGTCTGGTGGGCCGGTCTTTTCTGGAAAACCGGGACGGCTGCGAGTTTACTTAAGCTACGACAGTATCGAAGGCTACGCCGCGAGGAAGCGAAGGTCATCACAAGCGGTCGGTCTCTCTTGCCCCCTCAGCTTTTCGCTTTCACGCCCGGCTCGGCCCCCGAGACTTTCCTTTCTCCTACCAAAACTTGAAGGCGCGGGTGGAACGTGCTCCCCACCCGCGCCGATTTTTTTGATTCCGTTTTGTGTTACCTGCGTAAGCGTTGCGCGAGTGTTCGGATGACGCTGGAGGCGATGGTCGGGTCTCGGTCGAGCGCAGAGCGGAAGGCGTCGCCGTTCAGGCGCAGGGCGCGCGTGCCCTCGTCGCCCGCGACGAGTGTGGCCGAGCGCGGCGCGGGGTCGAGCACGGCCAGCTCGCCTATGAAGCCGCCGGCCTTCTCCACCCCGATGAATCTCTCGCCCTCGCCCTCCCTCTTCAGAATCCTGACCTCGCCCGCGAGCAGGATGAAGACTTCGTTGCCCGGCTCGCCCTCGCCGCAGAGCGTCTCGCCCGGCGCAAACTCGTCCTCGCGGCTGGCGCGGGCCAATTCCGCCAAGCCCTCCGGCCCGATCCTCGAAAAGACCGGGGCCGAGCGCAGCGCGATCATCTTCTCGATGGTGATCAGGTGGCGGTGCGTCCCCCGGTCAGCGCCCGCGCGCTCCTTGAGGTGCGCGGCCGTCTCGCGCACCAGCTCGTGCTCGTCGGCAGACATGCGCGTGAGCGTCTCCTGGTCGGCCGCGCCGCGCTCGCCCAGGGCGTAGAGCGCGAGCGCGCGGATATGCGGGTCAACGCTCTTGGTGCGCGCGTGCAGCATCTCGGTCAAAGTGGGCCAGCTCGACTCGATGGTCGCCGTCTCGCGGTAGGCGGCCACGAGGCGCTCGCCGATGGCCGGCGTCACCAGCGCGTTGAGCCGCTCCATCACGGACTCGCGCTCGCTCCCCTCGGAGCTGTTGAGCCCGCGCCGGACGGCGTCGCTCGTCTCGCCCTCGATCATGAAGCTCAGGCCCCGCACCAGGCTGTCGATGGCGCGCGCGCGCCGCCGCTGTAACAGCTCGCGCAGGAAGTCGTGCGTCGCGGAGGGCGCGAGTCCCAGAGCCTGGATGGTCTGCGCCGCGCGCTCGACGGCCGCCGCCTGCTCCGCGAGCCGCGTCGCCATGCCGCGCGACCCGCCCAGCACTTCGTCGAGCACCGCCGCGTGCTCCTCCCTCGTCACGCGGTATTCGGACCTGAGCTGCACGACGAAGCTGTCGTCGTAAGTGCCCTCGGCGGCGAGCACGCGGTCGAGGTAGCTTTCGAGCGCGTGGCGGTAGGTTTCGAGCTGGAGGCGCTTCTCGGCGGAGATCTGTTTCGACGGGTCGCTGAACATCGCGCGCTCTTCCTCGGCGAGCGCGGCCATCACCTTGTCGTGGTCCGCCGGCTTGATCTGTAACTGGTTGCGCATGGATTCGAGCATCTGCACTTCCTCGCGCGTCACGAATCCGTTCGCCAGCGCCTCGCGCACGGCCTCCTTGTAAACCTCTATCACCTGCGCCGCGCCCTTCGCGCTCTCGCGCGTGCGGATGTTGTGAATCAGGAACGCGTCGTGCAGGTCGCGCGGCGGCTTGTCGGTCCACTCCCAACGCTTGATGACGTTGCGCGCCAGGGTCTCCTCGGCGAACGTCGCCTGGCGGCGGCGCATGCGTCGCGCGAGGTAGAGCGACGCCGTCAAGACGACGACGATGACGAAGAGGTGCGGCACGGCCCACGGCGCTTTCCAGAGCGTCGGGGCTCCGGCGAAGGTGTAGAAGGTGATGAAGGCCGCGGCCGCGCAGACGGTGAACATCACGTGGCGCACGCGGCCCGGCTCGGTCTCGGGGTCGCGCCGCTTGATGAAATCTCCGACCGGGCGCTCAAGGAACGAGAAGAGCAGGTAGCTCGTGAGGGCGCACGCGACCAGTGTCATGAGCACCGCGGCCGCGCGCGGGACGCCCCACCAGAAGAAGAAGCCCGCGGTCTCCGCGTTCCACCCTGGCCTGAAGGCCCAGTGCATGACGTAAGGCTGCCTCGTCCACTGGCCGCCGAAGTAGTAGCTCCAGTCGCCCGCCTGCATGAAGTAGTAGAAGTAGAAGCCGAAGACGAGGCCGGGGAAGGCGAAGTAGACGAAACGCTTGGGCCGCGACTCAAGCTCCTTCCAGTAGCCGTTCTCCTCGTTGATGTCGGGGCAGGATTTTTTGCAGGCCGTGCACTTGGTGCACTGCGAGTTCTTCGTCTCGCGCAGCCCGTGCGGCTCGGTGTAAATCTTCTCGATGAAGGAGAGCGGGCAGATATAGTTGCACCAGGTCTTGCCCGTGTAGAACGCGCCGAAGATGAGCGCGGCGAACGCGATCATGACGAAGAAGGCGGAGATGGCGTGGCCGTCGCCGTTAGTCGCAATCAGCCGGAGCCAGAGCGAGAAGAAGAAGATGGTGAACGAGACGTAGTAGTAGTTAGCCTCGAGCCAGGGTCCGGCCTTCTTGATGCCTGGGCGCTTGAGGCGCACGGGGATTTGCGCGAAGAAGGCGAGCGGGCAAAGCCTGCGCCAGCGGTGATAGCCTATGAGGACGATGAAGAGCGGGAGGGCCGCGACGACCACCGTCCAGACGAGTCGCCCGGCGAGCGCCTCCATCATGTGAGTGTGCGCGAAGGTGGGCACGGCGACGAAGACGACGAGCGCGGCCCACTTGAGGGGCTCGACCCACCGCTCGCCCTCCGGCTCCTCCCGCTTCTTGCCGACCACGGGCAGACTGCGCGTCGGCGTCGCTGGATTTCTGGGTGTGGCAACTGCCATAAGTTCAGTTTTCAGTTTTCAGTTTTCAGTAAGAGGTTTTATCTTAAAACTGAAAACTGAAAACTGTCCGTTCAGCTTCTCCCCGCGCGCGTCTTGAAGGGCCACTCGGAGGCGAGGGGCGATTCGAGATTAACTTTTACGTCGAGGTAGTCGCGCAGGACGCCTTTGAGGTTGCCGACCTGCTCCTCCTCGTTGCGGCGGAAGAACTCGGGGCGGAAGCCGTTGTCGGGCGTGATGACGAAGAAGAGGCGCGGGATGTCGCGCGTCGCGCCGGGGCTGCCCTCCTTCGGGTTCTTGACGCCGGGGTTGAGGTAGTCGCCCTCGTCGAAGTTGCGAACGTGGCACTGTATGCAGGTCATGCCGCGCTCCTCGAAGAGGCGGCGGCGCGGGTCGCGCAAAGAGGTCTCGGCCACCATCTGCTTCTGCTTGAAGTCGCGCGAGAACATGGACGAGTCGATCATCGAGGGCTTGACGGCCCCGGCGTCGTGGTCGTCCGGGATGGCCGAGAAGTTTGCGGCGTCAACCAGCTTGTCGAAGCCCGTGACGAAGCTCTTGCTGTTGGGATCGAACGCGGGCGCGGGCACGCGGCGGAAGGCCGTCCCGTCGGGCGTCGGCTTGATGCTCGTCGCAAAGCCGTCAATCGGGAGGTTGCTGAAGGCCAGATACTTCCGGCCGTCGTGCTCGACCGGCACAACTTTCATCACGCCCAGCGCCCAGCCGTCGCCCTTGAGGTAGCGCCCCTTTTCGTCCAACTCGTCGTCGCCGCCGAGCCGCGCGTTGTGCGGGAGCGCGGCAAAGTTCGCCTGCATGTTGGGGTCGTCTTTATCGCTGTAGTGCACGACCGCCGAGATGAAGTCCGCGAGCGCGTCCGCGTAACTCTTCTTGTCGCGCGCGATGAAGGGTTTGAGGTCCGCGCCGTCGAAGAAGGCGTTGTAGAGCAGGGTGACGAAAGCCTTGTTGTTCTTCTGGCGCGCGGCGTCGTCCTTGTCCAGCTCCGGGTCTTTGAGGCGCGTGATGCGCATGCGCGGCATCAGGAAGACGGGCTCGGCCGCGACGACGTTCTTGTAGACGAGGCGCAACTCGAAGATGCGCTTGTTGACGCGCGGGCGCACCATGACGAGCCGCCAGTTCTCGGCATTAAACTGCGGGTTGAATTTCGGACTGTCGGGGTTAATCTCGTCATTGCGGTGAAGCTGTGCCAGGTTGCGCAGGGCGTCTTTGAAGAGTCCGGCCCCGGTCGTCGGCTGGACGCCGTTGTCCGGCTTGATCTGCTTGCTGGCCTCGATGGCGGCGATGCGGTCGAACATCGAGAGAATGGGCCAGCGCGCGTTGGCCGTCGAGAGCCTCTCCGGGTCCGTAATCGAGATGAGCGTCTCGACGGCGAGCGACGCGGCCGGGAGGGCGGGCTGCGGCACAGGCGCGGGCGCGATCTCTATGCTGAAGGTCTTAAGCGAGGTGCGCGGCTGGCCGCCGCCGCGCGGGTATTCCGTGATGCGGACGGCGAATTGGCCCACGCGCCCGTCTGCCTTCGTCGGCGTCCAGTCAACCGTGAGCGTCTTCTCGTTGTACTTGGCCGAGGCGGGGCGCTGCGTCAGCTCGACGCGCAGGTCGTCCGTCTCCTCGTCTATGACGGAGAGGCCGAAGGTGACGCGCTGCCCTGTGCCGACGCGCTTGACGTGCACGTCGCCCATTTCGGGCGGCCGGTTCTCGGTGGCGGGCGCGAGACTCAAAGGGCTTTGCGCGCCCGCGCCGGAGCGCGTCATCAGGGACGCTGAGGCCGCGGCGACGAGGAGCAGGAGGCAGATGAGCTTGAGCGAGCGCGCGTCGGGGGTGCGGCGGTCTTTCATAAGGTCTCCGGTGAAAAATTTTAAATCTTAAAAGGCGGAGCACTTCAGGCTCCAACGCCTGAGTTCTGGAACGCGCCGGAAGCCGGTTTTTGCCTGGGCGGCGACCGACGGGAGACGGTAAGGCTTTCGGACAACAGACACGTATCTTCGTGCCGCGCGGCGCGGTTGTCAAGCACCGCGATTTTCAAGAAATTTCTGCCGAGCATCCCCGAACCGCCCGTCTTGCGGCGGGCTGTGCCAATTCCTCCGAGAGTAGACGGAAGTACACAGTCGCGCCGCGTAAGCGTGTCCTGTGGTTCACACACCGCCGCAGGCCCGTGCCTTCGCCGTGGTCCATTTCCCCGGATAATCCGCGGCGCGCGCGGCTCGGGCGCACCCGGCACAGGCATTGCCACCCCTCCGCGGCAAAACTTCGGTCGGAGGTGCAGCGATGCCGGGTTGGTACATACACATGGAAGCGGCCAAGCAGGCCGTTGACCGTCTCCGCGCGGGCGACGTGCCGGCGGACTTTCCGGGCGGGGCCGCGGCCGCTCAGCAACTGGGCGAGATCGCCTACCAGTGGCGGAACTATCTGGCCGCCGGCGCAATTGGCCCGGACATCTTCTTCCTGCTCCCGGACTTCAAGGGCACGACCGGGAACGTCCTGCTGCACTTCGTCGAGTGGCTGCGCGATGTCTGGGAGTGGCTCGACGAAAACTTCATGGAGAAGTGGGAGAAGTGGGCCGAGCCCGCCATCACGGGGGCCGGCGACTTGCTGAACCAGATGAGCGGTCAGGTCCTGGGCGAACTGGGCCAGGCGCTTCAGGAGTTGTCCGCCGCCATCCACAACGCCATCCTCGACCTCCTCATCAAGGTCTGGGACTGGTTCGGCCTGCTGACCAGCGGCGTCCCGCAGGGCTTTGAGGAGAGCGCCTACTTCTGGTCCGACATGCTCCACTACCGCAAGACGAGCGTCTTCCCGCAGACCCTCTTCAAGAACGCCGCCAACGACCAGCAGAAGGCGTTCGCGCTCGGCTGGATGTCGCACTGCGCCACGGACATCACGGGCCACCCCTTCGTTAACGCCAAGTGCGGCGGCCCCTACAGGCTGCACTGGCAGCGCCACCACCTGATCGAGAATCACATGGACGCGCTCGTCTATGACAGCCAGCATAATGGCGTGGAGCCTTACGGCGAGATGGACACTTCGGCGCTCCACTTCCGGCTCGCCTTCCGCAAACGCACGGACGCGCCCTACAACGGGGCCGAGGACGCCCCGGCCTACGACTACTTCGCCAACTTCCCCGCTTACGACCCGAGCCCGGCGGGCGACACCGACCGCGAGGCCCTGTGGGACCTGGACACGGGCGACCTGCCCAAGGAGCTGTGCGAACTCATCATCAGGACGATGAAGGAAGTCTTCGGCGACGGCCCGGACGCGCCGCGGATTCTGACGGACGACGCGCCCCAATTCCGCGACGGCGCGAGCGGCCGCCCGAGCGTGACGGCGATTCAGGACACTTTCTGGACGCTCTACCATTACGTCAAGTTCACCTCGACGGGCGGCTACTCGCCGCGCAAGCCGACGCCCCCGACCCTCCTCGGGGACCACAGCCCGCCCCCCTTCCCCGGCTCGGAGAGCGGCGTCGTGGACGACGAGACGCGCGGCGAAGACCCCGGCGAGGACGACGACGATTGGGACCTGCTCGATCTCCTGCTGGCGATCTTCGCCTGGGCCGCTTACATCGCGGAGCTGGGCGTCTGGCTGGCGACGCTCCCGGCCGCCATCGCCGCGGACATCCTCACCCATCCGGCGCGCGAGACACTTTACGAGTACGCCGTCGTCCCGATGTGGCAGCTCTACATGGCGTCGCGGAAGCCCCTGGTGATGACCGGCTTCCTCATGCCCAAGCACGAGGAGATCAGCCGCGGCCTGGTCAAACTCGGCGTCTCGCCTACTGGTCCACTCCAGCAACTCGCCTCGGCGCTGGCCTCGCCAACCGGCACGCCCTCCGGCGCAATCGCCTTCGACGAGCCGTCGGGCAGGGCAAATGCTTCGGCCGCCTTCGGCGCGGACCCCGCCTTCCCGCGCTCCATCATCGAGGATACGCCGACGGTGATCGCGCAGGCCGTAGGCTCCCTCAACTCGAACCTGTTCTGCGGCAACCCGCTCCAGCCGAGCGAGTTCCTTTCGCCGTGGCGCTACCCGCTGACGAACAACGCCGGCCGCACCAACGGCTGGGAGCCGGGACTGACACACCCAGGCCCGTACGTGCAGGGCCAGGACGCGCGTGTCCTGATGGACAACGCGCCCGGCGACGGCAACGCCCGCAGCGACTTCGAGACGGCGGCGACGCCCGCCGCGACCGAGCAGGTCTCGGCCGCGCACCTGCCGGCCGACCGCCACCTGGGCGACAGCGTTGATTACACTGTCTATCTCGTCGGCAAGCTGGCGGGCGACCAAGGCGCGAGCGATTTCAACCTGGACGCCGACCGCGGCTACGGCCACCTGTGCTGGGAGTGGGACCGCAAGCCGAACACGCCGCAGACGCCGGGCCAGAGCGCCCCGCTCAATAACGCCAAGTATCGTTTCGACGAGCCGTGCACCGTCCCTGAAGGCTACTGCGAGCCGGCGCGGCCTCATTACGATCCGTTCGTCTACCTCGCCACACACTACGGCGAAGTGCCCTCCGCGTGCGGGCCGCCGAAGGTCGTGACGAGCGACGACATCAAACAGGCCGGCGGGATTTTGCCCGACGGGGAGAAAGGTTAAGCGCCATGTCCGACAATGGAGATAAACGGGACGGCCGTGTGCGAGCAGAGCGCCAGAAGCTGACGGACGAGGAAATTAAGAAGCAGCGCGGCGAAGACCCGAAGAGCGTCCGCCACGACCCGAAGCCCCACGAGCCCGCCCGAGACCCGGCCAAAGTGAAGGAGGTCAGGGCTTTCATAGACCGCCGCCTGAAGCAGAAGCGGCGCGTGCGCCAGGATGGGCTGTGGCCCTACCTGCTGATTCGCGCCGTGCCCGGCGACCACGGCGTCCGCCCGCTCTCGGTCCCCTTCTGGGAGAGCCCGGACATCATCATCGTGCCCGGCGTCGTCTCGGCTTACGACGGCGTGAGCGCGACGCTCAGCCCGCAGGTCGGCGTGCCTCACACCATCTTCGTGCACGTCTGGAACCTGGGCCGTCTGCTCGCCGTCGGCGTCAAGCTCCGCGTCTATTGGGTCAACCCCTCTCTCTCTCTGGACGACCCGGCGCACCCGCCGAACCTGATCGGCTCGATGTACTTCGACCTGCCGGATAGGCAGAACCCTGACTGCCATAAACTCCTGCGCCTGCCCGCGACCTGGACGCCCGTGATGGAGAATGGCGGCCACGAGTGTTTGCTCGCTAAAGTCACCTGCTTCGCGGACGGGGCCGAGCCCGGACTCGATGCACGCGCCGACCGCCACGTGGGCCAGCGCAACCTGCACCTGATGGCGGCGCAAGAGGACCTCTCGCGCACTCTCGCGAGTCTCAGGAAGACCCTGCCTCGGGACGCCGACCTGCAAATCCTGCACGCCATGCGCGACCTGCAACCGGCGCTGCTCGTTCACCAGCCGACCCTCTTCGGCAGGCTGAAGACTCCGGCGACGCTGCCGCGCGCGGCCTTCGCGCTCGCGGACGGCACGGGCCACCTGGGCGCGCTGCTGCGCGGGGCGTCCGGCGTGGACCGCTTCGTCCCGGCGTCGGTCATAGGGCCCATGTTCAAGCGGGAGCGGATCGAGCCTCAATTGATGCAGAACGCGCAGGTCCGCGAGCTGAGTAAGTCGCGCGAGCCGGTGCAAGACCTCGTCAGGTCTCTCGGCGTGCGCGAGCTGACCGCCGTCGCGTTGGCGAAACAACTCGGGGCCGTCCCCGGCGAAGGGCACATGCTCCGCATACAGGCCGTCCGCGACGGCGCGCTCCTCGGCGGCTACACGCTCATCGTCCAGGCCGAGGCGGCGAAGACGGTCAAGCCGCCCGTCGTGAAGCCGCCCGTCAAGACGACCAGAGAGGTCGCCAGGTCAGCGCCCGAGAAGCCGAAACCTGCGGCAAAGTCAAAGAGACCCGCGGCCAAATCAAGGTCAAAGAAATAGGTCCAAAAAAATCGCGCGCGGGCGGCGCGGCGGCGGAGGCGGGCCGGGGCTCGCCCGCTAGCCGCGCCGTTCCAGGTTGTAGTCGCGCAGGCGGCGGTAGAGTGTGGAGGGCGAGATGCCTAGAATTTCGGCGGTCTTGCCTCTGTGCCAACTGGTCTGCTCCAGGGCGGCGAGGATTTGCTGGCGCTCGACTTCGCGCAAGGAAGCCGGCGACGAGGCCGCGTTGGCATTGTAAGCGGATTGGGCAGCGTTTGATTCGCCCGTCGCGGCCGAAGTCGCTGCGGGCATGAAGGCGGGCGCGGGGCGCGCGACTTCGGGCGGGAGTTCGGTTAAGGTGATGCGCCCGTCGTTGGAGAGAAGCACGGCGCGCTCCAGACAGTTTTTGAGTTGGCGGACGTTGCCGGGCCAGCCGTAGGCGCGCAACGCCGCGAGCGCCTCGGGCGTCAGCTCGGGCGGGTGCGCGCCGCCCACCTGTTTCAGCAGGTGCTGGGCCAGGGGCTCTATGTCTTCGGGCCGCTCGCGCAAAGGCGTGAGCGCGATCTGGAAGCCGTTGACGCGGTAGAGGAGGTCCGCGCGGAAGGTGCCGTCGGTGACGACCGTGTCGAGGTTGCGGTTGGTCGCGGCGACGATGCGGACGTTGACCTCCACTTTCCGCACGCCGCCGACGCGATAGAAAGTGCGCGTCTCAATCGCGCGCAAAAGTTTCGACTGCAACTGCGTCGGCAGCTCCGTAATCTCGTCGAGGAAGAGCGTGCCGCCGTCCGCCAATTCAATCAAACCTAATTTCCTTCCCTTCGCGCCCGAGAACGCGCCGGCCTCGTAGCCGAAGAGTTCCGATTCGAGCAGAGACTCCTGGAAGGCCGCGCAGTTGAGGTCAACGAAGGAGGCGTCGGCGCGGCTGGATAGCCTGTGAATCGCGTGCGCGATTAACTCCTTGCCCGTGCCGCTCTCGCCGGTAATCAGGACGGACGCGTCCGACGGCGCAACGCGCTCGACGAGGCGCAGGGCCTCGCGCATGGCGTCCGAGACGGAGATGATTTCGGGCATCTGCGACTGGCGCGCGAGCTGCTGGCGCAGGCGTTGATTGTCCACGCGCAGACGCCGCTTCTCGGCGGCCTGGCGGACCAGGGCGTCCAGCTCCGTGATGCGGTAAGGCTTCGAGAGGTAGTCGTAAGCGCCGAGCTTCATGGCCTCGATGGCCGTCTCGACGGTGGCGTGGCCCGTCAGCATGATGACCTCGGGCGGGTTGGCGCGCTCGTGCACGCGGCGCAAGAGTTCCATGCCGTCCATCCGCGGCATGTTGATGTCGCAGAGCAGCACGTCAACGTTGCCCTCTTCGAGCCGGCGGAGTGCGGCCTCGCCGTCGGACGCTACGTCCACGCGGTAACCCAGGCGCTGAAGTTCTTTCTGGATGACCAGCCGCAGGTTGGCTTCGTCTTCGGCAACGAGAAGTCGCGCACCCTTCGTCTCGCTCAAAGTCACTCAGTCTCCATCTGTGTTCGGATTAGCGGCGGGGAGCGAAATCGTAAAGGTCGTGCCTGAGCCGACCGCCGATTGCACGTCGAGCCGCCCGCCGTGCTCGGTAACAATACCATAACAGACGGCTAGCCCTAACCCTGTCCCGCGCCCGACCTCTTTGGTCGTGAAGAAAGGGTCGAAAATTTTCGTCAGGTTCTCGGGCGCGATGCCGACGCCCGTGTCGCCGACACTGACGACGACGTTCCCGCTCTCGTTGCGCCCGCTGAAGGTGAGGCGGCCGCCCTCCGGCATCGCGTCGATAGCGTTGGTGGCGAGCGCGATCACGGCCTGCTGCAACTGCCCCTCGTCGCCCAGGACGGGCGCGAGCTGCTCCATCACCTCTATCCGAATCTCTATCCGCTCGCCGCGCTGCTGGTGTGCGACGAGGCGCGCGGCCGTCGAGATGACCTCGAAGATGTTGACGGGAAGGTGCTCGCCCGCACGCGTCCGGCTGAAGTCGAGCAGGCCGTTCGTGATGGACTTGCAGCGGAAAGCCTCGGAGCGGATAAGCGACAGGTACTCGCGCAGGTCTTCGACCTCCGGGGAGGAGTCGAACGCGCCCTCGTTGAGTCTCGATTCGAGCGCCTCGGCGCAGGCCGAGATGGTGGCTAAAGGGTTGTTGATTTCGTGGACGACGCCGGCGGCGAGGCGTCCGACTGCGGCCAGCTTTTCGGCGCGCGCGACGGCGCGGTTGGCTTCGACGCGCGCCGTGATGTCCTCGCCGACGGTGATGACGTGGCTGACCTCGCCGCGCTCGTCGGCGCGCATCGGAATCTTGCTGACGAGCCAGTGGCGCGTCTCGCCGTCCGCGCTACTGGCCTCCTGCTCTATGCGCTCGATCTCGCCGGTCTCGAAGGCGCGCGCGAACTCGCGGCCCAACACGTCGCGGCTCTGGCGCGTCAGCACGTCGAAGATGTTCCGGCCCAAAGCCATGCCGCGCGGGATGCCCTGGCCGCCAAGCTCGCGGTTGCGGTTCCAGGCGACGATGCGGTAGTCGCGGTTAACGGCGTAGAGCGAGAGCGGCAGGCTGTCAATAATCGCCTCCGTGAAGCGGCGCTGCGCCTCGGCCTCCATCGTGCGGCGCTCGACCTCTTTGGCGAGGAGGCCGGCGGACTGGCGCGCGGCCTGGTAGAGCGTGGCGACGTGCGCGGCGAGCGCGGCCTGCTGCGCCGCCGCGTCGATGAGCCGCGACTGCGTCTCGCCGCAAGCGTTGGCCGCGTCGAAGCCGACGACGATTGCGCCCTTCGTGCGCCCGCCGTAACGCAAGGGGGCGACGTACTCCACGCGGTGCTCGTCGTCGCGCAGGAAGAAGCGCGACGAGTCGTCGAGCAGGACGGAGGTCGAAGACGAAGGCGAAGCTATCCAGGCCGTGAGCCGGTCCAGGTGAATCAGCCTGTCATCCTCCGCGCTCCCCTCGCGGTCGAAGGCGCAGGCGACGCCGCGCCCCTTGTCTACGTTCAGGACCGCGGCGCAGAGCGAAGCGCCCGTCCCCTCGAACGTCGCGCCCGCGACGTGGCGCACGACCTGCTCGGGCTCCAAAGCTCGCAGGAGCCCGCGCCCGAGGTCCGCCAAAAATCTCAGCTCAAGGTTACTGCCGACGAGCGCCCACTCGCGCTGCGCGGTTTCCAAATGGGCGCTGACGCGCGTCAGGATTTCGCGCGGCGTCGAGGGCTTGACGATGTAATCGTCCGCGCCTGCGGCGAACGCCTCGACCTTGCGGTTCTCGTCGTCCTGCGCCGAGAAGATGACGATGGGCAACTGCTTCGTGGCCGCCTGCGCGCGCAACAGCCGGCACAGCGCGAGCCCGTCCACGCCCGGCATCTCCACGTCGAGGATGATGAGGTCGCAGTGTTCTCGATGCAGCAGGCTCAGGGCCTTCGGCGCGTCGGCCGCGACGAACGCCCGATGGCCCGCGCCCTCGAAAATCTGGCGCAACCTTCGGCGCACCCCCGCCTCGTCGTCAACGATCAGCAGCGTGGCGCTCGCGGCGGCCGTGTTAGTAGAAGCTGACATCTGAATAAGAAGAAAAAGATAAAGGCAAAGGGGGGCGCGAGCGTTCAAACGGTCCAGGCGTCTCGCCTCCGCTTGAAGCCCTCAAAGATTGAATGCGATGCCGGCAGGTTTGTCAAGATAAGGCAAAAGGAAAAGGCATAAATATAATTGACTGGCCCACGCGGAGGATGTTAGACCGCCAGGAGCGGTGATTGCCGCCCGATAGCTCTGTTAGACCGCTGCTTGCGGTCTAATGAGGGTAGTGGTTCAGTTTCAGACGGGGCGAAGGAAAGGCGGTCTCACGCTGGAGGCGCAAAGACGCGAAGAAAGCACGCAAGGTAATGAGGCATTCAACCTCTTTGCTGTCTCCTTTGCGTCTTTGCGCCTTTGCGTGAGACTCCTCCCTGATAAAGACGGCCCACAACTTCAACCCGAACCACTACCCAGAAAACAGATGCGAAAGTTGAATGAGACAATCAGAGGACGGCCCAACAGCCATGCGACCGGAGCGGATTGAGCTTGAATTTCATTCGCAAGTTTCGGATGCCTGGTAAGATTCTTCCCGCCCGGTCAATTCCAGCGACATGCCGTTTGATGTGAGACGTGTTATGAACAATCATAACGAGAGCTATTCTCTTAGCGCGATCATGAAGCGAGTTTACTGCATAGCCCTGACAGCCTTATTACTGGCTTCGGGGCTCACTTGCCCCAGGGCCATCGCGAAGGACGACTTCCGGGCTCGCGCGGACGCGCGGATGAAAGGTTTTGTGGGGCGCGACAAGTTTAGCGGTGCTGTTCTGGTTGCTCAGGGCGGGAAGGTATTGTTCGAAAAAGGATACGGACCGGCGAACAGAGAATGGGACACCCCTAACTCCCCGCTGACGAAGTTCCGCATTGCTTCCCTCACTAAACAATTCACCGCGGCCGCGATTCTAATCTTACAGGAGCAGGGCAAGCTAAAAGTTACGGACCAGATTTCCCTCTACGTCGAAGACCTGCCGTCCGAGTGGCGGCAGATTACTGTTCACCAGCTTCTAACTCACACTTCCGGGCTGCCCGAATACACTGGCCCGCCGGAGATCGAGAAGACTTTTAATCTGACGGGAGCCTCACCGCAGCAACTCTTGAGCCTCGTCAAGCGGCAGCCGCTGAGCTTCGCGCCCGGCACGAAAATGGTCTATTGCAACACTGGATATTTATTGCTTGGGGCGGCCGTCGAGAAGGCGTCGGGTTCGGACTACGCCACGTTCCTTAAACGAAGCATCTTTACGCCGCTGCAACTGAACGACACTGGCTACGACGTGCGCGCCGACATCCTGCCAGGCAGGGCCAGCGGCTACAGGGTTAAGGACGGGAAGCCGGAAAACGCCGGGTACGTAGATGCGTCCATCCCCTTCGCGGCGGGAGGGCTTTACTCCACGGTGCGAGACCTTTACAGGTGGAATGAAGCTCTCGCCAACGGGCGCTTGCTCTCCGCCGACTCCCGGCGGCAGATGTTCACAATCTACCCGGAGACGGCGGCGTTCGGGGCGCATTACGGATACGGAGTTGTTATCAGCGAGAAGTTCGGGCAGACGCTCTATTACCACGGCGGCGGGATTAGCGGATTCGCCTCCGCCATTCAGCGATACCCGAAGTCGAACGTCTGTGTCGTCGTGCTGTCGAACGAGGAAGAGATTAAAAGCTGGGACGTGGCAACCAGTTTGGCCGCCCTCCTACTAGATAAGTCATAAAGTTTGAGCGCCACCGGCCTGCTCGTGACACTGGCATGAGGCTGTTTCGCTGAGCGGAGGGGGGAGAGCATGAAATCATCCCGCCTCAGTTTGAGGCTAAAGCGGCCGCGAGGGAATATTCTGCCCCGAACCTTAGCCGACTGCTGAAAACGAGTCCCGATAGTAGTTCGGGTTTCGTGTTAACCTGTCCGGCGATTGGCAACCGACAATGTTTGACAGGTGAAAGTCATGAGAAATAGCAAACTCTATCTGTACGCCATCCTCATCGTCTTGCTAACGCTGTCGCCGAGCAGTCAGGCCCAAACAAATGCCGGGTTTATTCGTGGCACAGTGACGGACCCCAACGGCGCGACTGTCTCGGATGCGGTGGTGCGCCTGACGAACCCGCTCACCAATTACACTCAAACCGCCGAGACCAGGAGCGACGGCTCGTACCAACTCGTTGACGTGCCCTTCAACCGCTACACGTTGACGGTCGAGGCCAAAGGCTTCGAGGTTTCGACCCAGGATGTAACAGTGCAGTCCGACCTTGTGCAGCACGTTGACGTGCGGCTCGGCGTCGCCCCCGTCCGTCAAGCCGTTACTGTCGGCGCTGCTAATGACCTCTTAGACGTAAACAAAACCGCCCCCAGTACGGTCATTGACCGGACGCGGATTCTCACCTTCGCGACTTCGCAGCCGAGCCGCAGCACGGAGGAGATTGTCGCCACCGCGCCCGGCTGGACCCTGGACGCCAATCACAGGCTCCACGCGCGGGGCATTGAGTACCAGGTCCAGTATTCGATTGACGGCATCCCGATCACGGACACCATCGCCTCGACCTTCGCCGCCTCGCCCGACCCGCGCAACTTCCGCTCAGTCGAAGTGACGACCGCCAACATCCCCGCCGAGTACGGGAACAAACTTGCCGGCCTCATCGCCGTCACCTCACGCTCCGGTTTGGAGCTTCCGACATCTGGAAGTCTGACTTTCACCGGGGGCAGCTTTAATACCTACGAGGGCTCCTTCGACTTGGGCGGGCACACGCCCCATTTCGGCTATTTCATGAGCGGTGCCGTCTCACGGACAGACCGTTTTCTCGACCCGCCGGCCATCGAAAACTTTCACAACCGCGGGACTTCCGGCAGGAGCTTTTTCAAGTTCGACTACGCGCCGGACCAGAAGAATCTTTTGCGCCTTAACCTCTCTTTCGACCGGGACCGCTTTCAAGTCCCGAATCTGCCGGACCAGCAGGAGGAAGGGCAGGATCAGCGCCGCAAGACCAAGGACCACATGGAGTCTTTCTCCTGGCAGCACATCTTTTCGCCGCACGCGGTCAGCTTCCTGGCCTTCTCGCAACGCTACAACTCGGCCAGGCTCGACAGCAACGAGTTCACCGGGCCGGTCTTCGCCGAGCAGACGCGCCACAACTCGACTTACGACCTGTTAGGCTCTCTCACTTATTCCGCCAAAGGCCACACGATCAAGGCCGGCTTCGATTACCTGCACTTCCCCGTGACCGAGTCTTTTACTTTCGCCATCACGGACCTCGACGAATTGTTAGAGATAGAACCCGACTTGACGGAAGACGCGCAAGAGTTCACCCTCGCCAACCCATTTTTCTTTAGAGATCACAGGACCGGCAACGAGGGCTCCTTCTACGTTCAAGACCACTTCAACGCCACGCGCCACCTGACCCTGGACCTCGGCGCGCGCTTCGACAGTTATCACTTTCTGGTGACGCAGAATTTTCTCAGCCCCAGACTCGGTCTCGCTTACCTCGTCGAGAAGACCGGGACTGTCTTGCGCGCCTCCTTCAGCCGCTTCATGGAGACGCCCGCGCTGGAGAACCTGTTGCTCTCGTCCTCCGCCCGGACGCGCATCTTCAGCCCGGCCGAAGAAGAAGACGAGCCGACGTTCGCGCCCGTGCGCCCGAGTAAGGAGACGCAATTCGACATCGGCTTCCAGCAACAGATGGGCCGCTACCTGCGCCTCGATTCGGAGTTCTACTACCGCCGCATCAAGAATCAGCCCGAGATCATCAACTTCCTCGAAACGGGCATCATCTTCCCCGCGACGCTCGACCGCAACCGCTCAAAGGGGATTGAGAACAGGTTGGATTTGGCACGCATCCGCGGCTTCTCGGGGTTCGTCAGTTACACCAACTTTCACATCTACGGCTTCGCGCCGATCACGGGCGGGTTATTTCTCGGGGAGGCCGTTGACACGCTCAGCCGCTCCGGCGAGAAGATTAATATCGAAGAAGACCAGCGTAACACCGTAGCTTTCGAGGCACGCTACGACCGCTTGCCGCAGCACTTCTGGGTTGTATTTAGCGGACGCCACGACAGCGGCTATTCGGTGGAACTCGAACCGGACGCCGACAGCGAGGAGTTTGCAGAGGAGTTCCCCGAGGAGATTCTGGAGCAGGTGAACCTTGAGCGGGGCTTCGTCAAGCCACACACGGTGCTCAACCTTGCCGTCGGCAAAGAGTTCAACCTGAGTGAGCACGTCTCCCTGGTGGGCCAATTCAACGTCGAGAACTTCACCAACAAATTTTACCTGACGACGTTTGAGAGCGTCTTTTCCGGCACGGCCATCGGACGCCCGCGCAGCTTCAGCGGAAGGCTCAGCATAGATTTCAAGTAACGCCGTCTCATACCACGCAGACCCTTAAACTACAACGTCGCCTGCTCACTTGTTCGCCGTCTTTTCCAGCGCGTCGAGGCGCTGTTGGAGGGATTCGGCGCGGCGGCTGGCGTCAATCGAGAAGAGCAGCGCGAAGGTCGCGAGAAGGATGGCGGCGACGACGATGGCCCAGCGCCGGCTCTCGCGCGAGGCCAGGCGGGCGCGCAGGGCGCGCGGGCTGCTGTCGTCGTCGAAAGAGTCCAGGAGGATGCGCCGCGCGTCGCCCGGCATCTCCTGCTTGAGGTCCGCCAGCCACTGCTCGTCGAACTGGTGCAGAATGTGATAGCTCATAAAAATAATTAAAAATGCAAAATTAAAAATTAAAAATGAAGGCTGAGAACCAATTTGGATTTGATTTGGCTTCCGCCTCACTTTTGCATTTTTAATTTTGCATTTTTAATTCTCCTTTTAATTTATCGCCGTCGAAGTGAGCTTGTCCGTGTCCAGGCTGATGACCGTGTCGGCCTTGCCTTCGAGTTTGGCGCGGCGGCGCTCTTTGTGTGTGGACTTGGCTGAGTACATGGCCTGGTCCGCGGCGATGAGGAGCTGGTCGGGGGTCTCGCCGTCAATGCCGTAGGTCGCCGAGCCGACGCTGATGCCGACACGCGCGGCGTGTTCGGCGCGGACGTGCAAGGAGAACTTCGAGACGGCCGCCTCGATGCGCTCGCACAATTCCTCGACCTGCATGCCGTGCAGGTCCTGCACGATGGCGACGAACTCGTCTCCCGCGTAGCGCGCCAGGAAGTCGTACTCGCGCAGTTGGCCCTGCAAGATGCGCGCGACCTCGCGCAGCATCTTGTCGCCGGTGCGGTGGCCGAAGGTGTCGTTGACCTGCTTGAACTCGTCGAGGTCGAGCATGATAACCTGGAAGGGCCGATTCGTGCGGCGCGCGCGCGCGGCCTCCTGCTCGAACCTCAGGTACATGCAGCGCGCGTTCGGCAGGCCCGTCAGCGGGTCCGTCAGCGCGTTCGACTCGGTCTCGGCGTGGTGCATCGCGTTGAAGAGCGCGTCGGAGGCGAGGCGCGTCACCGTCTCAAGCAGCCGCATGTGGTCGTCCGTGTACTCGTGAAGCTCAATCGAGTAGACCGAGAGCGCGCCGAGCAGACGTTCGTCCTTCATCAGCGGCAGCGCGGCCATCGCGCGGTACTCGCTCTCGCTTTCGAGCTGGACGCCGTCGAGATCGAGCGTCGGGTCGATGCGGTGGATCGAGCGCCGGTTGGCGAGCGCGAAGCCGGTCACGCCCTCGCCCGGCGCAATGCAGCGGTTCCGCAGGACATTGGAGTTCACGCCCGCGACGTGCGTGGCGGTCGCGTAGGCTTTCAGCTCGTCGTAAAGATAAACGACGCAAGTGTCGAACGGGACGACGTGGCCCACTTTGTTGACGAGAATCGAGACGGTGTCTTCGATGTCGAGCGACGAGCCGAAGGTGCGCGCGATCTCGTAGAGCGCGTAAACCTCGCGGTGCGCGTTCTTGATCTGGTCGTAGGCCAGGACAGAAGTCTGGTCCTTGCTCTGGTGGATGTCGTACTCGACGAGGGCGCGCGTCTCGCTCTCGTCTTCGGTGAAGCCCTGCTGTTCGAGACCGAGCAGCATGATCTCTTCCTCGAAGCGCGCGAGGTGCTTGATGAAGAGGTTGACGACACGCGGATCGAAGTGCGTGCCCGCGCCGCGCAGCAAGAGCGCCTTCGCCTCCTCGCGCGTCATCCCGCGCCTGTAGGGCCGGTCCTCGCGCACGGAGTCGAAGCAGTCAACGACCGAGAGGATGCGCGCGATCAAAGGGATCTGCTCGCCCTTGAGGCCGTCCGGGTAGCCCAGGCCGTTCCACATCTCGTGATGATGCCGAACAATTGGCACAACCGGGTACGGGAAGTTGACGCGCTCCAGAATCTGCGCGCCGACGGTCGTGTGCACCTTCATGCGCTCGAACTCGGCCGTCGTCAGGCGGCCGGGCTTATTGAGAATGTGGTCGGGGACGGCGAGCTTCCCCACGTCGTGCAGCAGGGCACCGGCCTTGAGCGCCTCTATCTCGTCGCGCGAGAGGCCGAAGACGCGGCCCATCCCGGCGGCGTAAATCTGCACGCGGCGGACGTGGTAGTGCGTCGTCTGGTCCTTGGCGTCAATGGCGGTGGCGAGCGCCTCGACCGTGGCGAGGTGCAGGCGCGAGAGCGCGTCGGCCTCGCGCGTCTTCTCGTGGACGCGCTCGAAGAAAGTTTTGTAAGTCGCGTAGGTCGCGGCGAGGATGGGCACGCCCAGGAGGACGTAGAGGAAGCCGTAGGTCGTGATGGCCCCGTAGATGAGCGCGGCGGTCGAGGCGGCGGCGACGAAGGTCAGCGCCGTCCAGAGGTAGTTGTCGCGCCAGAAGCGCCCGAACGAGTAACGCTGTCTCAGGGTGTACATGATGGCAAGAGAGACGCCGTTCAGGACGTAGTGCGCCGCCGCCATCGCGGCGAGCGGCACGAGCAGTTGGTCGGCGCGCAGGCCGGAGAGCCCGAGCGGCACGCTCTCGATTTGCGCGTAGGCGGAGAGCGTGTAGTAGAAGACTGAGCCGGAGACGAAAGTCGTGACGGCCATGATGGCGGGAGCGCCGAGCCAGCTCGCGAACTTCGCGGTCGTGCGGCGCGAGCCGAGGAAGGCGTCAACCACGCTCAGCATGATCGCCGCCGGGACGCCCAGAAACATTGCGCTCAGGAAGGTGAACGTGTCGCCCACCGTGACGCTGGCGGTCGTCCCTGGAATCTTAATCGGGTACCAGCCGGTGACGATGACCAGGCTGAGCAGGGCCAAAAACTGCGACCACTGCGGCGAGCTGAAGGAGAGGCACTGCCAGAGCGCCCACGCCGCCGTCAGCGAGCCTGCGGCAACCATCACGGACCAGTAAATCCTGGCCGCGCGATTGTAGTCAGACATCCAGTTGAGTTTCACTTGCCCGCACCAGACCTTTTCGGTGACTGCGAGTTAAATGACCTAGAACGATTGTGGAGAGAGAGCGCCTTGCTCGGCGCTCGAAAAATTCCGACTGTGCGCGCGGTAGACGCGCCGGCCTCACCTGAGACTGTGCCCCGCGCCGGGAGCGAGATTGGGGAGCAAATCCGCTCTCGCTTCCGGCGCGGGACGGGGCAAGGGGCGCGCTCGCCATCGGGCACATCTGCGCGCCTGTCTTGGGGTGAGAACTGGTCCACCTGTGAGCGCCTGCCCGAAGCGCACGTTGCTAAGTTCCGGGCCGAGGCACTCAGGCGTTATCAAAATGGTGCGGCTCGCGCGGGCCCCGTGCGGTGGGCCCGTGAAGCGCCTCGCGACGCTTCGAGCCGCGCCCTACACTTAACAAGACGTGTGCCGCGCGCTCCCAGGCTCCGGCTTTCAGGACCAACCTGGGAAATAGTTACAGTTACCCGATTCCGGGCAGGCGGGCGGGAAACTCGGGCGCGCTGGTCTCCATCAACCTGACAGGTCAAAATGATGATTCGGTCTCGGAATGATTGACGCCGCGTTCGCCACTTTCGGATTTAGGACACTCGGATTCTAAAATTCTTGGAGGCGGTCGGGCTAAGTGCTATTATCACGCGCGTAGATTCTCGTACGGACAGGCGGCGTGCTCGCCCTCGCTCACCCTCTCAGTCATCATGGATTCCGATATAGAACTATTCATCAGCTCGACCTCAGACTTCGACCCCGAGCGGGCCGAGCTGGAACGTCACAAAGAGCTGCGCGGCCTGTGCAGGCAGTTTCACTACGGCGAGTTCGGCGCGGGCAGCGACGAAGAAGGTAACACTTCGCCCATAGCTATTCTTGAGGGGGAGTTGAAAAAGACGGACGTGTTCATCTGCCTGCTCGGCGCGCGCTACGGCTCGCTCTTTCAGCCGCCCGACAGTGCGGAGCCGATCTCAATCGTCGAGTGGGAGTTCAAGACGGCGCAGTCGCGCCCCGGCCTGGAGATCATGCCGTTCACGAAGAACGTGCCGCCGGACCAAATCGAGCCGCCGCAACTGGACTTCATCAACCGCGTCTCCGGGTTCGACCGTGGCAGGTGGGGAAAGCGTTACGACTCGCCGCAGGAGCTGGCGGGCGTCGTGCACTGGTGCCTGCAAAGGTGGCTGGCGAGGCAGTACAAGAAGGCGCGCGCCGGGGCGGCAGACTGGCTCAACCGCCTGCTCGCGCCCGTCGCGCTCGGGTTGATTCTCCTCTGCGTCGTCGTCAGCGTGCTCTTCATCACGCAGGTCGTCCCCTTCTCCCAAAGCTCCGTCTTTGGATTCTGCGCCCTCACGTTCTTCACGGTCTTACTCGGCATCGTGGCCCTCAAGTCTCAACTGGGGAGGTGAAAAATTGGCCCAAGTAGACGAAGCCGGCGGCCGCCCGCCCGAACCCGGAAGTCTCCCGCGCTACCCCGTCCCCGCCACGCAGGCGGAAGACGGGGCGGGCTCGTTTCTCGAACGCGAGACGCTGCGGCGCAAGCGCCTGCTCAGGTTTTACCTCGCGCTGCTGGCCGTCCCCGTCGCGCTCGGCATCGCCGTCCTCGTCTTCGGCCGCTCTGACCGCCGGCTGGTGATGGAGGAGATCAAGACGCAGGCCCCGCCCATCGTGAAGGACGCGGTCGGCGAGCAGATCGCGCCGACCGTCAGGAGCGAGGTCCAGAGCCAGTTCGCCCCGACCCTGGAGCAGCTCGCCGGGTTGCAGAGTCAGCAGGCCGAGGTCAAGGACCAGCTCGACGCCGCGCGGCAGGAGGTGGCCGGAGTCGGGCAGCAGCAGAATCAGATAGCCAACTCCCTGACGGCGACGCAGCAGGAGACGGCGGCGCTCCGCAAAGAGAGCCAGTCGCTCAAGACCCAGGTGGAAACGGTCGCCGGCTCGGTGAAAAATACGCAGCAAGAGACGACCGCCGCGCTGCGCCGGGAGAGCGAATCCATCAAGACCGACATCAGGACCGAAATGAGGACGTTCAATAGCGACGTGGACCAGAAATTAAGAAAGCTCGACGGGCTCGACGAGAAACTGAACAGGCTCGACGCCATCAACAACAGGCTCATCCAGCTCGAACGGCAGAGCGTCGAAGACAGGGTGCGGAAGTTAGAGAATAGGGTTGACGCGCTCGCCGCGCGGGTAATTCAACTGACCGAGGGGCCCCGCCCAAAGAAACCACAACCGAACCAGCCGAACCCGCAGGAGAAACAGCCGCGATAAATTTCCCGCGGGTTGACAACCGCCGAAGCGAAAGTGCACCCTCACACCTACTCTTCATGGTCTGGCGGTCGAGCGGTTGGGAGAAGCTGCGAGTCAAAGCACGGGGCCGGAGGCCCCTTCCGGCTATCTTGAGTTGCTCCGCGGCAACCGCGACTTCCGGCTGCTGTGGCTGGGCCAAGTCGTCAGCCAGCTCGGCGACTGGTTCGACACCATCGCGCTCTACACGCTGCTCGGCAAGCTGACCGAAGACTCGGGCCGCGCCATCGGGCTGATGCTCGTCGCGCGCTTCCTGCCGGGCTTCTTCGTCGGGCCGCTCTCGGGCGTCATCGCCGACCGCTTCAGCCGCCGCACCATTCTCATCATCTCCGACCTCCTGCGCGCCGCGGTCGTACTAGGCTTCCTGCTCGTGCGCCGCCCGGACCAGGTTTGGCTCGTCTACGCGCTGACCGTCCTGCAACTCGTCTTCTCGACCTTCTTCGAGCCGGCCAAGACGGCCGTCATCCCGTCAATCGTCTCGGGCCGCGAGTTGGTCGCCGCCAACGCCGTCTCGTCGGCCACCTGGTCCGTCATGCTCACGCTCGGCGCGGCCTTCGGCGGCGTCGTCACCGGCTGGCTCGGCACGGACGCCGCGTTCGTCCTCGACTCGCTGACTTACCTGGCTTCGGCGCTTCTGATAGCCCGCGTGCGCTTCCCGCGCCGCCCCGAGCGCGCGAAGAGCAAACTCACAATCGCCAGGGCGCTCGGCGTCACGGACACCCTGGAGGGCGCGCGTTACGTCTGGCAGCGCCCGCGCGTTTTGGCCCTGCTGATGGTCAAGCCGGCGTGGGGCGCGGGCGGCGGCATACTCACCCTGCTCGCCGTCTTCGGCGAAAAGATTTTCCCGGTCGCGGGCCGGCCCGCCGTCGGCATCGGCGTGCTCTACGCGGCGCGCGGCATAGGCACGGCGATTGGCCCAATCTTCATGCGCCGCATCGCGGGCGAGACCAGGCGTCGCATGCAGACGGCCATCGGCGTCGCCTTCCTCGTCGGCGGCCTCTTCTACGCGGCCTTCGGCGTCGCAACCAGTTTCATTGTGGCGATCATCGTGCTGATGGCCGCGCACGCGGGCGGCAGCGTCCTCTGGGTCAACTCCACGGTGCTCTTGCAGCGCGCCGTCGAGGACGACTTCCGCGGGCGCGTCTTCGCGGCGGAGCTGGCGCTCCTGACGCTGGCGATGGCCGCGTCAAACTTCCTGACGGGCGAGCTGCTGGACCATTTCCACTTCTCGCCGCGGTCGGTCACGGTCGGCATCGGAATCTTCTTCCTACTGCCCGGCCTGCTCTGGTTTGTGACGCGGCGCTGGTGGGATAATGGGCGCGGCGAGCGGGCCGAGGGTGCGGTCGAGACGGGCAAGCGCCTTGAGGAGACTATCGGTGTCGTGAGGTGAACGCGATGGTCTTGATATGCGGCATGAGGGTCACCGATTGGGAGGCCGTGCGCGCCGTTTACCTGGAAGGCATCGCGACCGGCGACGCCACGTTCGAGACGGATGCGCCCGCCTGGGAGAAGTGGGACGCGGCGCACCTGCCGCATTGCAGGCTGGTCGCGCGCGCGGGCGCGGCGCTCGCCGGGTGGGCGGCGCTCTCCCCCGTCTCTGCCCGCCGCGTTTACGCGGGCGTCGTCGAGACGAGCGTCTACGTCTCCGCCGATTTCAGGGGCCGCGGGGTCGGGCGCGCTCTGCTCGGCGCGCTCATCATTTGTTCGGAACAGCATGGCATCTGGACCTTGCAGGCGGGCATCTTCCCGGAGAACCTTGCGAGCCTCGCGCTCCACCGCCAGCTCGGCTTCCGCGAAGTCGGGAGGCGCGAGCGCCTGGGGAAGATGAACGGCAGGTGGCGCGATGTCGTGCTGCTCGAACGCAGGAGCGAGGTGGTCGGGACGTGATGAAAATAAAAGTCGGCGTGATGGGTTCGGCTGACGACGCGCTGCCCGGCGGCGTCGAGGCGGGGGTGCGTGAGAAGGCGGAGGCGCTCGGGCGCGAGATCGCCGCGCGCGACGTGCTGCTCCTGACGGGCGCGACGACGGGGCTGACTTACATAGTCGGCAAGGCCGCGCGCGCGGCCGGCGCGTTTCACGTCGGCGTCTCGCCCGCGAGCGGCGAGCGCGAGCACGCCGAGGAGTACCGCCTGCCGCTCGACTCAGCGGACGCGATCATCTACACGGGCTTCGGGCTCAAGGGGCGCAACGTCGTGCTGGTCCGCTCGTGCGACGTGGTGCTCTTCGTCGGCGGCTCCATGGGCTCGCTCAACGAGTTCACCATCGCGCACGACGAGGGGCGCGTGATCGGCTGCCTGACTGGGACGGGCGGCGTGGCCGACGAGGCGGAGCGCCTGCTGGAGATTTTCCCGAAGCAGACGGGCGCGTGCGTCCTGCACGGCGAAGACCCCGCGCGGCTCGTCGCGGCATGCCTCGAAGCGTTCGAGCAGACAAGGAGAATTTGAAAGATGGATTTAGGAATCGGCGGACGCGTGGCGCTCGTCGCCGCCGCGAGCCGCGGCATAGGCTTCGCCGCCGCATACGAGTTGGCGCGCGAAGGGGCACGAGTCTTTATCTGCTCGCGCGACGAGGGGCGCGTGAACGAAGCGGCCGAGCGAATCGCGCGCGAGACGGGCGCGGAGGTCGCGGGCGTCGCGGCGGACGTGACGCGCGACGAGGACGCCGCGCGCTTCGTCCGCCTGGCCGAAGAGCGCGCGGGCCGCGTGGACATCCTCGTGACGAACGCGGGCGGGCCGCCCTCTGGGACGTTCGCGGACACGGACCTTGACGTGTACCGCCGCGCCTTCGAGCTGAACGCGCTCTCGGCCATACGGCTCGCGCAGCTCGTCGTGCCCGGCATGCGTGAGCGCCGCTGGGGCCGCGTCGTCAACATCACCTCCGTCTCCGTCAAGCAGCCGATCATGGGCCTGCTGCTCTCGAACACGGTGCGCGCGGGGCTGACGGGCTGGGCCAAAACTCTCTCGGCGGAGGTGGCCGCGGAGGGCGTGACCGTCAACTCGGTCGCCCCCGGCTACACGATGACGGAGAGGCAGGAGGAGGTCTTCGAGGCGGCCGCGAAGGCGACGGGGAAGACGAAGGAAGAACTGATCGCGCTGCGCGCGGTGGAAATCCCCATGCGCCGCTCGGCCTCGGCCGCAGAGATCGCCGCCGCGGTCGCCTTCCTCGCCTCCGCGCGCGCCTCCTACATCACCGGCGTCACCCTGCAAGTGGACGGCGGCTGGGTGCGCAGTCTATTTTAGGATTGCGGACTGAAAGACAAGCTCAACCCTCCAGCGCCTTACGTCTTAACTTTGCGCCTTTGCGCGAACGGCTGTTTCTCGCAAAGGCGCAGAGGGAAGACCAAAGGCGCAAAGGCTTGAGTGCTTATCCTAATAGTCGAGGCCCTGCCGATTGAGCGCGCGCTTCAGATTCTCAAAAAATTACGGGGCCGTGACCGAAACCGAACAAGAGATGACGACTGACGAACTCGGGGAAGACGAAACGCGGGACGATCTCGTGGAAGTGAGTTACGCTCCGGCGGACCTACGAGCGGCGGACCTGGATCACCCGGCGTGGGATGAGGCGCGGCCCGTCCGGCTCACACGCTACTGGTCCGGCGAGGAAGCGCCCGCCGGCCGCCACGCAGAGGCCCGCCTGCTCTGGTCCAGGGAGGCGCTCGCCGTGCGCTTCGTCTGCTGCCAGACGGAGCCGCTCGTCGTGAGCCCGGACCCGCAGACCATGCGGAAGACTCTGGGCCTCTGGGAGCGCGACGTGTGTGAGCTGTTCGTCGTGCCCGACGCGCGCGAGCCGGAACGCTACCTTGAATTGGAGGCCGCGCCGACGGGCGAGTGGGTTGACCTGATGGTCCGGCAGCTGCCGGACGAGCGCGAGACCGACTGGGAGTTTCGCTCGGGCATGACGGTGGCCGCGCGCGTCTCTGCCGGGACGGTCACGATTGCGATGCGCGTCCCGTTCGCGGGGCTGGGGCGTACGCCGCGCGCCGGCGACCGCTGGCGCGCAAACCTTTTCCGCTGCGTCGGCTCGGACCCCGACCGCGGCTACCTCGCCTGGCGTCCCACCTACACAGACGAGCCGGGCTTCCACGTCCCCGAAGCCTTCGGCTGGATAAGATTCAATGGTCAGTAGTCAGTGGTCGGTGGTCAGTTAAGAACTAAAAGCCTTTGTCTTTTCACTGACCACTGACCACTGACTACTGACCACTGCTCTTCACGCTTCAGTCTTCATCTGTTCGAGGTAGGCGTTGAAGCGGGCGCGGTCTTCGTCGCTCATGCTGATGATCTGGACGCCGACGAGGTAGCCCGTGTCAGCGGCGTCGTCGTCGAGCGGGCTGTAGCGGACGGGCGTGGCGTGAATCTCTACCGGGCCGGTGGGCAGCTTGAGCATGATGCGCAAGCGCCGTGTCTCGCCCGTCACGTACTGGTTGCCGACGCGTATCGAGGGGACTATCAGGGCGAGGCCCGAGGCGCTGATGTCGCGCGTGTAGCCGGCGAGCCTCAGCGACTTGCTGTCCTTGCCGGCCGCGCCTCGGGCGTCAGCGCCGGGCAGAGTGACGTTGAGGGCCAGCCCCACTTCCAGGTGAGTCACGTAGCGCGGCGCGACGCGGCGGTTACCCACGAACTCGCGCAGCCGCCCGGCGATGGAACGAATCAGCTCAGGCATTCAGCTTCAACCCTCGCGGCCGGCCGGGCCGCAACGCCGTCAGAATCACACAGAGGGGGAGATAACTTTCGCGGACCTCGGAGGCCGCCGACGCATGAGAAGTCTGGGCAAGGTAGGAAGCGGCAACACAATTGTAAAGGTAAAAGGCGAAAGGTAAAAGGCAAAAGTGAGGGCGAGGGGCGCGACTCCCGGTCTTCACTTTTGCCTTCTACCTTTCGCCTTTTTACTTACTGAGCGGCTTGCCGCCGGTGTCGGCGCTGCGGATGCCGGCCTGGTCCAGAATGAAGGAGAGGCGGCCGGTCTGGCCGTAGCGCGCAGGCTCTGCCCCGGCGGCCCAGCTCTTCGCGTCCTTCGAGAGCGTGACGTGGAAGCGGTAGCCCGTGGACTCGGGCGACTCTATGTCCTGGGGGACGAGGCCGGCACCAACGAGCGCCGCGAGGTCGCCGTAGAGGTTGTTATGCTGCGAGGCGTAGGCAATCTGTGCCAGATTTATCCGCTGCAAAACGTCCTGCACCTCGCTGTGATGAGTCTGGATGCGTGCCTCGAAGAAGAACCGCTTGCCGATCTGGCGGACGACCTGTTGGTTGTCGCGGTCGCCGACGATCCAGACGCCCGCTTCGCGGACCAAAGTCACCGGCTCGGCCTCCGTCGTGGTCTTGTCCGCGTCGGCGATCTTGACGAAGACCGTGGCCGTGTCGCCGCTGATCTGCTCGCCGCTGACCTCAATCTTTTCGGGGATGGCCCCGCCCATCTTCTCGAAGTCCGGCCGGAGATCGTTGAACTCCTGCTCGCTCAGCCCCTCGACCGCCGGCTTGTAAATCGAGAGCGCGAACGCCTCGCGGAAGCTGCGCTCGCGCATCAAGCGGTAGAACTCGCGCACCGTCTCGGTCGGCGTGCGCGCCTGCGCGCCACGCGGCGAGAAAGAATCGGCGGCGACGCCCGTCGCCGCCGCGGCAACGGGTATGACGAGTAACGCGACGAGCATCGGAAGCAGGCGCGGGCGGTTGCTGTGTGTCGAACGGTTCATAAAACTTCTCTGCTTAACACAAGGCATGTGCGGCGCGCATGGCCTGAAGACGGACAGTCGCGCCGCACAGCTATAGAGGCTTAGAGAGCGTGAAAGTGGTGGCCGCCCGGTCACTCTCTGAGGGTCGCGGCCCGCGGCTTCGTCTTGAGTATCCACTCTCTGCCGACCGCGTAGAGCAAGAAGGTCAGCAAGAGGAAAGGAATCAGCGACAGCAGGTCTGCGTAGGCTCCCCCGAAGAACGGGTTGTTCGACTTGGACCACTTTTCGAGCCCCTTGTTGACGGGGTCCAGGGCGGGCAACCCCGCCATGAACGCGATGACGATGCCGGCAATCGCGCCGCCCGCGATGTAGCCCGAAGCCATCAACACGCCCGGACTCTTATCGCCTTCGGCGACGAGCTGCTCTTCGCTCAGCTTCTTGTGCGCGAGCCGCTTGCGCATGCTGCGGTCAACCAGCCAGCGCACCATCCCGCCGATGAAGATCGGCGACGACGAAGAGAGCGGCAGGTAAACGCCGACGGCGAACGCCAGCGACGGGATGCCCGACATCTCCAGCACGATGGCGATCATCACGCCCAGGAGCACCAGCCCCCAGGGGAGCTTGCGGTCGAGCACGCCCTTGATGATGTAAGACATGAGCGTGGCCTTCGGCGCGTCGAACTTCGTCACTTCCGTCGTCTCGCCCGGCCTGAACTTGTGCGTCCCGTTGATGCCTGGGTCAACCATGTACTTGACGTTGCCCTGATCGTCAACCAAGTAACGCTTGAAGGTGTTGCTCGCCGGGTCGAGTTTGTGCCAGGAGTGATAGGCGTTCTTGTCCGCCTGCGCCTGCGGCCCGGTCAGCTGCTCGGCCGGCAACTGCGCGGCCGGCACGTCGGCCTTAAAGTCGGCCGGGAAATTATTCAGGAGCTTGTAAGCCACCTGGCCCTTCTCGTTGATGAGATAGTCGCCGTCGCCGAGGCCGTTGCCTTCCGCCGGTGCGGACGGGACCGCGCCGTAAGTGAAGAGGCTGAAAGCGGGCTGCGCGGGGCCTTCGTACTTCTGAAGGTCGCTGACGTTCTTGCCCAGCTTGGTGACTCCGACGGCCGCGGCCTCTTCGCCCGCCGGCTCGGCCTTGCCGTCTTTAATCCTGTAAGAGATTTTGAGCGTGTTCTGGTCAATCAGATACTCGCCCGGTTCGAGCCCTTCGAGCTTCGGCTCGCCCGTATAGTTGAAGAGGTAGAAGGAAGGTCTCACCCTGTTCGGGTCGTAAGCCGTGAGTCCCGTCTTGATTGGGGCGACCGATTCCGAGACCGGCACGAGCCGCTCCGTGTCGCCGATCCGATAAATCTGATAGGCGGCCTTCCCCGTTGACTCTTCCACCAGATAATCGCCCGCACTCAGCCCCTTGCGCATGACGAAGACGCTGTAGTTGCCTGGCTCGTTGGGCTTGGCCTGCGCGTCCGCGTAAGGCGTCGTCACGGCACCCGCCGGGAGCGTGATTATTTTGTCGGGCGGGGTGTCCTGCGCCACCATCGGCTCAAGCGAGGTGGGCGGCACATAGACCGTGTAAGCACTGTTCAGGCTCAGGAGAATCGGGCCGAGAACGATGGCGGAGGCGAACGCCCCGATGAGAATTGCTATTTGCTGAAACTTGGGCGTCGCCCCGACGAGGAACCCGGTCTTCAAGTCCTGCGACGTGGTCCCGCCGTTCGAGGACGCGATGCAGACGATGGCACCGATGGAGAGCGCCGTGACGAAAACCGTGGAGCCCAGGTTTTGCGCCGTCCACCCGACCGCCAGGAAGATCAGGCAGGTCAGGAGCAGCGTCGCCACCGTCATCCCGGAAATCGGGTTCGACGACGATCCGATCTCCCCCGTCAGGCGCGAGGAGACGGTGACGAAGAGAAAGCCGAAGGCGATGATCATCACCGCGCCCAGGATGGCGACCAGCGGGTTGACTTGCAGACCCAGCTGTGGGAACAGGATGATCGCGGCCATCAAGGCGATGATTCCGATGAGGACGAATTTCATCGACAGGTCCTGGTCCGTCCGCGGCGCGGAATCGCCCGCCGCCTGCCCGCCGCGCAGGTCGCGGATGCCGCCTTTCAATCCGTGCCAGATCGTCGGGAGCGAGCGGAAGAGAGAGATGATGCCGCCGGCCGCGACCGCGCCCGCGCCGATGTAGAGGATGTAAGCGCCGCGGATGTCGTTCGGCCCCATGTCGGCGATGGCTTGTTCCCCAGGCGGGAGCAGGCCGGCCCCCGTCCCGAAGAATTTGATCGCGGGGATCAGGACGAGGTATGCCAGGACGCCGCCCGCGCACATGATGGAGGCGATCCTCGGGCCGATGATGTAGCCGACGCCGAGCAGCGCCGGGTTGACCTCGGCGCTGATCGAGCCGGACTGAAACGGCTTGTCGAAAACTTTTTCGGGAGACTCTTTCCAGCCGTAGAAGGCTTTGTTGAGGACGTAGTAAAGGAACCCTATGCCGAACCCGCCGAAGATGGTCTTGGCCCCGATGTTGGTCTCGCCCGCGGCCGCCATCTCCGCCTTCGCCTCGTCCGAAGCGGCGGCCCTCGATTCATCCGAAGCCCCCACTTTCAGGACTTCCGCGCAGGCCGTCCCCTCCGGGTATTTCAGCAGCCCGTGCTGCTGCACGATCAGCGCGCGCCGCAAGGGGATCATCATCAGGATGCCGAGCAGGCCGCCGAGGATGGAGACGAGCATCACGCGCGTGATTTCCAGGTCGAAGCCCAGAATCATGATCGCCGGCATCGTCACGCCGACGCCGAAGGCGATGCTTTCGCCGGCGGAGCCGGCCGTCTGAACGATGTTGTTTTCTAAGATAGTCGCATTCTTCATGCCCGCCTTCGAGAGCAGGCGGAAGAGCGTGATGGAGATAACGGCGACCGGGATCGAGGCGCTGACGGTCAGACCGACCTTCAGGACCAGATAGAGCGACGAAGCGCCGAAGATCATGCCCAGAAATGTGCCGACGATCAGGGCGCGCGGCGTCAACTCGCGCATCACCGCGCGGGCCGGGATGTAGGGCGTGAACCTGGCGAGCCACGGGTTATCGGGCTTGGCCCCGACGATGTCCGGGTACTCGTTAATCTCAGCGACAGGGTCTTTCACGCCCGGCTTAACTGTTTCGGTCGCCATACGGCTTTGACCTCCGACTGTGAATTCTTCAGAACTAAGGGGAGTGGAAAGGGGTTAATTGCCAGGCTACTTTACATCCGTCCGAAGTCTGGAAGCAAGCGACATTCGGGTAGTGGTTCGGGTTGAAGTTGTGGGCCGTCTTTATCAGGGAGGAATTTCACGCAAAGGCGCAAAGACGCAAAGGAGAACGCGAAGAGGTTGAGCGCCTCATTAGCTTGGGTGCTTTCTTCGTGCCTTTGCGCCTCCAGCGTGAGACCGCCTTTCCTTCGCCCCGTCTGAAACTGAACCACTACCGACATTCGGACAAATTTTCTGTCAATTCCTCGGCCTTTTGACGGCGCGAGCCCGTTGCCGGGATGCTCGCAGGCTTTTTCTCCCGACGGAATTTCCATTACACTCGCCGATGCCGTCTTCCCTTTCGAACGGTCTCGTCATTCACAAGCGGAGTTTTCATGCCCGGACGCGCGCTGGCGGTCTTCATCTTAACGGCCTTGATTCTTCCCCTCCCGCCCGCGGGCGCGCGCGGTGGGCTTCCGACTGCGCGGAGGGAAAGAAGGGTCGCGCGTGTGCCCGCGCCCGAGGACGTGATGGGCTTCCGGCCGGGCGACGACCGGAGGCTTGCGAGTTGGTCGGGCGTCGTCGAATACTTCTCGCCGCGGGACATCTTCGGCGGTCACAGCCGAGGCTCGATGCCCGAAGAGTACGCGGGCGGCCTCGGCGCGGACGGCGTGCGCGCGTTGCGCGAGTTCGTCGAACAGGGCGGGACGCTCGTCTGCTTAAACCGCGCTTCGGGTTTCGCCATAGAGCATTTCGACTTGCCCGTGCGCGACCTCACGGCGGGCCTGAAGCGCACGGAATTTTACGCGCCGGGGGCGATTCTGCGGATCGAGTTGGACCGCACGCACCCCGTAGCGGAAGACGAGCAGCAGGCGCTGAAGCTCGCCCTCCGGGAGAAGCGGAAGGACTACCCGTACGAGAAGGTGCCGAAAGAATCAATCGCCTGGGTCGAAGACTCGCCCGTCTTTGAAGTCGAGGACAGTCCGCCGGCCGCGGCGCGCGTCCGCGTCATCGCGCGTTACCCGCAGACCGGCGACCCGCTGCTCTCGGGCTGGCTCCTCGGCGGCGAAAAGCTCAAGGGCAAGGCGGCGCTGGTCGAAGTCGAAATGGGCAAGGGGCGCGTTTACCTGTTCGGCTTCCGCCCGCAATACCGCGGGCAGTCGCTGGCGACCTACCCGCTTTTCTTCAACGCCATCCTGCAAACAGGCGGGAAGTAGTGCGTCTTCCGAAAAACTAAACCTCGCGGGCCGAAGTAGCGTATAATACTCTGGCTAAAGAGGACGCCCGGCAGAAGTGCAAGAGTAGTTGGAAAGCCGTGGCACAGGGCGTCCGCCGCACGCCGTCAATGGTCACGTTTCTCATCACCTCGTTTCTCCTGCTTGCTGGAATCACTTACGCAGCCTATCTCTGGCAGCGACCCTCGTCTAAAGAGGGCGCGGAAGCACTGCTCCCGCCGCCGGGGGCCGCCGGTTTATTCAGTGAAGACCCCGGCGAGCCCGCGCCGCGTGAGCTTTCGGACGGGAGAAATCCGGGGGAAGACGAGCGACGCGCACTGCTCGCACGCGCCGAAGCGGGCGATAAAGAGGCGCTCGACGAGGCGCGTGCGACTGAAGACGCCGCGCTCTACGACGAAGTCCTGAACATCTTGACTGAGCGCGCCGACTCGGATAAAAGCCTGCTCGCGCTCGCCTCCTACGTCGCCCGCAGCGACGCCCGGT
Organism: Pyrinomonadaceae bacterium; assembly: GCA_036403435.1. Taxonomy (GTDB): domain Bacteria; phylum Acidobacteriota; class Blastocatellia; order Pyrinomonadales; family Pyrinomonadaceae; genus QHXM01. Next base: position 211,984 of record DASWQY010000115.1, on the reverse strand, counting down.
TAAGCGTCAACCGCCGCCTGGCCGAGAGGTTTATCGAGAGCTACAGGCGCGCGCCCGACCGACAGACGACCATGAAGATGCTGCACGTCGCGGCCGGGGCGAACGACGCGGGCCTCTACCAGACGGCGGTCGAAACGGCATACCAATTCTGGCGCGACCGGAGGTTGACGGGAACCTCCGCGGACGAGCTGCGCCAGCTCATCGAGGGCGAGTTCTGGCTGCTCTCCCCCGAGGCGAGAACTTCCGGCGCGGGCTTCCTGCTCAAGCGCACGCTCGCGCGCCTCCGCAAACAACTCCAAAGCAGTGATGAGTGATAAGTGATGAGTGATCAGAAAAAACTTCTGTCTTTAACTTATCACTCATCGCTCATTACTCATCACTTGAGAAGAGGATTGACATGAACAACTTCGACATCACGGGTTACCTGCCGTCCATCATCGTCGGCTTCGTGCTGCTGTTGCTGCTGCTCTTTATCTTGCGCCGCATCTTCGTCAACGTCGGCGCGAAAGAGATCGCCATCAAGGAGCGGCGCTACTTCGGCCACAAGATGCCCCCCGGCCGCGTCGTCGCCACCGAGGGCGAGGTCGGCATTCAGGCCGACGTGTTGAAGCCCGGCCTGCACCTGATTAAGTGGCCTTTCGAGAAGGTCGTCCGCAAAGTGCCGCTGATAGAAATCGGCTCGGACGAGATGGGCATCATCGAGGCCGTTGACGGCGAGCCGATGCTGCCGGGCGGAATCTTCGCGCCCGACCGCGCGCAGAACGCGCACAACAACTTCCAGGACCCCATCGCCTTCATCAAGCGCGGCGGCGTCAAAGGCATCCAGCTGCGCACGCTCCCGCCGGGCTTGTGGCCGATTCACCCTTACCTGTTCCGCGTCTCGGTGGCGAAGACGACCATCGTCCCGCCGGGGAAGGTCGGCGTCGTGACGGCGGCCGACGGTGCGCCGCTCGACCCCGGCCGCCTGCACGGCAAGGCCATCACGAGCCACAAAAACTATCAGGACGCCGAACAGTTCATGGCGAGCGGCGGGCAGAAAGGCCCACAGGTCGAGATTCTGACGCCCGGCACGTACCGCATCCTGACCAACTCCGTAGACATTGACGACAACAACTCGGTTAAGCCGGGGCTCTTCACCATCCGTCTCTTCGACGCGACCGTCATCTCCGAGAACCAGATCGGCCTTGTCGAGGCTCTGGACGGAGCGCCCCTGGACCCGCGCGACTACGTCGCCACGCCCGTCGCGGGGCACGACAATTTCCAGGACTGTAACGAGTTCATCAACCGCGGCGGCCAGCGCGGCCCGCAGAAGGACATCCTGCTGCCCGGCACCTACTACATCAACCCGCTCGTCTTCAAAGTGATTCTTGAGACGGCGAAGGAGATCGCGCCGGGCGAGGTGGCCGTCATCGTCTCCAACATCGGCAAAGACCCCGGCGAGGAGATTCGTCGCCAGATGGCCGCGAAGGTCCGCGAGCGCATGGAGCGCGAGGAGCAGGAGCACGTCGAGCAGGCCGCCGCGCGCCTCGATAAGCTCACGGACGAAAACCGCAACGTCAAGGAGATTCAGGCAGACCTGATGTCCGGCGACCCGGCCGAACGTCGCCTCGACGAAGGCGCGCACGAGGCTTACGTCGTCCCCGAAGGCTACCGCGGCATCCAGGAGACCGTCGTCGGCCCCGGCCGCTACTACGTCAACACGCTCGCCATCAGCCCCATCGTCATCCCGACGACGAACCAGACGGTCGAGTGGACGGCGGGCGAAGTCAATCAGTCGTTCAACCCGTTCGAGGTCATCTCGAAGGACGGCTTCACGATGCAACTGGAAGTGCGCGTCGTCTTCCGCGTCAAGCCGGAGGACGCGCCCTTCATGGTCGCCAAGATCGGCTCGATTGATAAGCTGATTCAGAACGTGATGCACCCGCTGATCGACTCCATCTTCCGCAACCAGGCGTCGGAATCGAGCGCGATGGCGTACCTCCAGAACCGCCACGAGGAGCAGGAACGCGCCGAGGCGAGAGTCCGCGCGCACCTCTTGAAGTATCACGTGGACGTGGTCAACGTGCTCATCTGCCACATACACCTGCCGGCGGAGTTGATGAAGACGCAGACCGAAAAGATTCTCGCCGAGCAGCGCCAGAACATGTTCGACGCGCAGCGCGAGGCCGAGGAGAAGCGCATCCAGCTTGAGAGAATCACGGCGCAGGCCAATAGCCAGAAGGACCTGATGGCCGCGACCGTCGGCGTCGAAATCTCCGGCAAGCGCGCCGAGCAGCGCAAGGCCGAGGCCGAGGGCGAAGCCCACTACATCCTCGCGACGGGCAAGGCCGAGGCCGAGAAGCTGCGCCTGATGGGCGAGGCCCAGGGCGTCGCTTACAGGGAGCAGGTCAACGCGCTCGGCCCGCAGGGCGTGGCGCTGGTCGAGACCCTCAAGGTCATCGGCGAGAAGAACGTCCGCATTACGCCGGACGTGATGGCGACGGGCGGCTCGGGCGACGGCGGGAGCGGCATCGGCACGCTGCTGCTGCTCAACCTCTTCAAAGACCGCCTGAACCTCCCCGCGGAGAACGGCTCGAAAGCGCCCGTGAAGTAGGAAGACGCTCGCCTGAGCTGCGCGCAGAGAAAGGGCTGCTGCCAATCAAAAGGCAGCAGCCCTTTCATGCTCGTGTGGCGCGGCGCGGCTCCCGGCTCTACACCTGCGCCCAGGCGTCGAGCAGTGTTCGTTTCGCGCCCGCGATGATTGATTCGGGAGTGTCGCCGTTCGCGGTGTCCGGCTTGACCTCGAAACTGACTATGCCCCGGCTCGACTTGGAGATGTAGCCCATCTCTTTTAGCGTCTTGAGGCACTCGACGATCTGGCTGGTGTCGTTGCAGGTTCCAGACGCGCCGAAATAAGGATGGTTGTCACCATAGTAGGGATTGGAGGGGTCGGCCCCGGCGGCGTTGGCTAGGTGGACGTGAACGAGGTGCTGGCCTGCCAGCTTGAGCGCGTGCTTAATGTCTTCTTGCAGCAGGCAGAGGTGGGCCAGGTCTATCAAGAGGCCGAAGTTCGGGTAATCCCTGCGCACGGCTTTGGAGAGGCGCACGGCATCCTTAGTCGGGCCGATGAGACAGTCCTTCCCGTAGGACAACTGATCGAAAGGTTCTATGCTGAGACTAATCCCGTGGGGTTTGGCGTAGGCACAAAGCTGCTTCAAAGAATCTATCAGGCGTTCGGTCGCCGCCGCCTTGTCGGGGGTATTCTTCCCGCTCATGACGCTGACGTAATTTGATTTGATCTCGACCGCCTCGTCAATGCCCGCCTTGACGGCGTCGATGGCCGCCTGGCGTTGCGCCTCGTCGGCGTCCTCAAGGTCCAGGCCGGGCAGCAGGGTGAGCGGTTGGGCGCAAAAGTAAGGCTCGACTTTGGCCCTCAAGAGGAAGTCGGCCACCGCCGCGCGCACCGTGTCGTCCGCGATGTGTGTGACCTCCATCGCGTTGAAGAAAGAGTCCGAGGCGAGGGCGACGACGCTTTCGAGGACGGGGCCTTCGCCCTGCATCGTGGTCGGGTAAGCCAGGAACTGGACGATCCCGACCTTCATGTACTCCTGCATTTGTGTCTTCACGGCAACGCCCTCCCTGGGCGGCCTCTCGGCACCGCCGTCTTCAGGCGCTCACGTCGTCCCAATTGCTCAGGACGTAGTCGGCAGTCCTCAGCACCAGAGCCGTGAGCGTGAGGGTCGGGTTCGAGGTCGCGACCGAGGGGAAGACCCCGCAGCCGAGTAAAAAGAGGTTGGGGTGGTCGTGGGAGCGAGCGTAGCTGTCCACCACGGACGTTTTGGGATCGTTGCCCATCCGGTTCGTCCCCATCGTGTGCCCGGCCCCGAAAAATCCGGCGGGTGTCGCACACGCCTCTACATACGCTTTATTACCCTCACCACCATCCATATCCACGCCGAGCAGTTGGAGACTGTCCGTCGCGCCGAGTTTGTCGAAGATCGCCAGCGCGGTGTTGCGGGCGACTTGCAGGCCGTCGCTCTCGTACTGCTGAAGGCCGTAGGAAATCAGCGGGCGCGGGAGGCCGAGCCCGTCCCGGTAGTCGTATGTGACCCGCACGTTATTGCCGGCGTACGGCATCGGCTCGACCAGAGCGGCCAGGCGAAAATGGCGGCTGCAATCATCGGCCACGGCGTTCTTCAACTGCTCGCCGTACATCCCCTTTTGCATGGAGAAAAACTTGACGGTGCTGTAAGGCGCGGCGGTGGGCCAGTTCCAGCCGTCGTTTCCGATCTCAACCCTGAAGGCTCCTCGCTTGGCCCTGAAGGGGCCGTCCCGCAAGTCCTCTATCCCGGACGTGGAGAGCGGGCCGCGGTAAGGATAGACAGGTTGCCCCGGCGGCATCAGCGCCCAACTCAGTTGCGTGTTGTGGTCCATCAGAAAATTGCCGACCAGGCCGCTCGAATTGGCGACCCCGCCCCCGATCTGCTGGTTAGACATCAGCAACAGCTTCGGCGTCTCGACCGCGTGAGCCGCAATGAAGTAGACCTTGCCCACGGCCATGCCCGAGGTGCCGTCCCACCGCTTGTACTCGACGCCCGTGATTTTCGGATGCTCTTTGCTCGGGTCGTCCACAAGCACGTTGTAGGCGACCGACTCGGTCTGCAAGACGGCCCCCGCCGCCACGGCCTTCTTCAGGTGGAAGGAGGGGTCATACTTCGCCGCAATCGGGCAGAGCGGGACGCAGTTGGTGTTACCCATGCAGGGGGGCCGCCCGTCGTAGGCGACGGAGTTGCGCGCCTGCGGGGTGCTCCTGACCGTCAGCGGGACCGAGGGGTCGAAGTCCTGGTCCGTGATCGTCCAACCGTTCAGCACGGAGGCGAACACGCCGTCAAGATAACTCGGGTTGATTCTCGGCATCGGGTACTGGTAGCCGTCCCGGTAAGGCGGGCCGGTCTGATACTTCTGGTCTTCGACATCGGCCGAGACCCCGATCACGCGCTCGGCCTGCTCGTACCACTGCTCCAGGTCGTCGTAGCCAATGGGCCAATCTATGCCGGGGTCGTTACTGAGCCCGGACTTGGAGAGGTAGTTCGTGTACAGCTTGAAATCGTTGGGCATGAAACGCAGGCTCGTGCCGAGCCAGTGCCACACCGTCCCGCCGGCCAGGCGTTCGTAGGTGCTGCCGTAGGGGATTTTGGTGTCTTTCGTGTAAACGAAGTAGCTCTTTTTGGGATCGCTCCAGGACCCGTCGGTGAGGTTGGAGACATCGGGGGCCGGAGCTTGTGTGCTGCCCGGATAGGGTGCTTCCGGGAACTTGTTCGGGTTGGCGTAAAAGTTGTCGATGTAGAACTGCCGGTTTTGGACGGCGGGCCCCGCCTCCAGGACCAGCACCTTGTAGCCATTACTTGCCAGTTCCCAGGCCGTGAGCGCCCCCGAGATGCCGGCCCCCACGATGACAGCGTCATAAACAGTCGTTGAGTCCATCTTCGTTCTCCTGCTCCGAAAGAGACTACGGTTTGAAGTAAAATTGGAGGCCCGTCCACTGCATGCCGCTGGGCGGCTTGTCCCAGTAGCCGAAATCTTCCGTGCTGTAGCCCATCGGGTGCGCCTGCGCCGCCGGCCACATCAGCGCGGAGACGTACTGGTTGTCCTGGGGCGTGCCGAAGACGTAAACGGGCTGTTCGGCAGGGTCGGTGGGGACGGTCGCGATGGTCGCGGTGTACCAGAGGATGACGATTCTCTGGGCCAGGTCGGTCAGCTGAGCTTCAGTCGCGGGCGGGACGGGCGGGACAAAAAATGCCGTGCTGCCGAGGACCTGCTGGCCGAGTGCTTGAGGGTTTGAAACGTTGGGCTCAAGCTCCGCGAGCAGGGCGTCGAGAGCCGCGCCGTATGCGGTCTCGTTCCTGAGGCGCGTCAGGTAGGTTTGTGCCAGTCCCGGATTCTGATCGAGGTCGTCGAAGCCCGTGAGGAAGTTGGAGAGCGCGATAAAGACGGGGACGAGCGGGTCCGGCGCTGGCGGGGTGGGCGGGTCCGCGCTGGTCGCGCTGTAAGGGTAGCCTGCGGTCATCCACTGCTGGAACGTATCGATCATCTCCGGCGTCCACGGGTCTTCGTACAACGGCATCCGGGACGTGGTGTTCGGATGATTGGGCGAAACGGCATATAGGATTGACTGGGCATAGGTCTTGACGGTGTTGTAGTCTGAAAGATCAAACTTCCATTTCATCTGGATGACATCGTATTGGGTGAACAGCGGCGCGATGTCATCCATCCAGTTGATTGCCATAACTCCTCCTGCTGTGCTTGCTGCGTCTCGTCAGTCTTTAACTACGTCGGCGGACTTCTCACCTCCTGCGCGCGGCCGGGCCAGCCTTAAGGCGACTTCTTCGGCTTCTGGATAGGGGTTGCCCCGCCGCTGGCAGGCGGGCTCCATCCTTGCGGCATAGTTTCCAGGATCATCGTCCACATGTTCGTGGTTGACACACGATTTTTAAACCACACGGGGTCATTCCTCTGTAGGTTGCCGGTTGCGATGTAGGAGCGGTTCACCATGTAGCTCGGGTTAGGGTCGTTACTCATGGAGGGAAAGGCCGCCGCCCGGTGACAGGTCATGCAGTTGCTGTGCGAGCCGTGTTGCGTCGGGTCCATGAAGATGGGGCCTTCAATCGGCGGCTCCAGGTGTGGGTTGAAAGCGATGTGGGGCTGACCGTCTTTGCCGATCATGTAATAGGCTTGCACCGAATTGAAGTTGGTAAATGGGGGGTTGACTCCGGGGTGGCCCGTCGTCTCTGGCGTCGGCGTCCACCAGAAGGTCTGCCAGGTCCAGAAATCGTCCCATTCCGCGGTGGTCACGTGCATCCCCACCAGCAACGCCAGGTCGCCGGCTTTCAAATCACTCAACTTCATGCCGCCGATGGTCGAATTAGTGCCGCCGAGCTGAAAGGCGTTACCCCCCTGGATGAATTTAACGTCGTCCTCCGTCATGACGACGTAGTAGAAGCTGCTGAGGGGCACGACCTTGTATGAGCCCGCCGGCGTCGTCACCTGCTGGCTCCCCGTTTCGCTGATGACGGTCCTCGTGATGGGCTGCGAGTTGTCCGCCTTGCCGGTCGGGTCAACCAGCACGATATTGGTCCAGGTCACGTCAGTGGGCCGTTTGGGCTCAAGCGTCCCGTCGATCTGCAAGCCGGGGCCTTGCCAGATGGGCACCGGCGACGGCTGGTCCGGGTGGATGATCCAGAAGGTGGGCTTGAGCATGATGCCCTTCCTCGGCGGGGTGACGATGTGCCGTTGCTCCAGCGGCGTGTCGGGAGCGAACGAGGCGTTTAACTTCTCCAGCGTCTCCTTCGAGTAGTATTTGTTCTGGTGGACGTAATCCAGGAACTCCTGGTTGTATTTATTGAAGGAGAGCACGGCCGTCGGGGACGTGACTTGCCGCGGGAGGTGGAAGGGCCGACTTTTTTGTTTACCCGTCGCGTTGGTGAAAGCGCAGGGGTCGAAATTAGAGGCGGCAACTTGACCGGGGGGCGGAGTGGGAGTGGGTGCGGCGGTGGGCGGCGGCAGTGGCTCGACACAAAAGACCTCGAACTCGCTGAACCAGGTCTCCCAGACGGGGAGCGCCAACCCGTTATCCTTCTGGCCGGAATCCGCACTAATCGCCGCCCAAATCTGCCAGGCGTGCTCCTCGATGGCCTTATCGTTGAAGTCCTGGGACCACTTCCCGATCACGGCCGAATCCACGTACATAGATTGATTGACCGGCACGTAACGGACGCCTTGCGCGTTGGTCATGTCCGAGGCAACAGGTGTGGCCGAAGCACTCGGCGTCGGGCCGGAGTTCGCCTGATTGTCGCTGGTCGTCTTACACGAAGTGAATTGAGCAACCGCCAGAGCGGAGATGGCAACCACCCACAGCAGGGGTACAGACTTGCGCGCCCGATTCGTTTTGTTCATCATAAGCACACTCCAAGGGAGGACTCTGAAACCAGGTTCCGTTCAAAGAGAAGATAATTTCCCCAGGTTCGAAGGTTGAGGCTAACTTCCCAGGATCAAGGTGCCTTGAATGCTAAGAGCTTTTTGAGTGGGAGTAAATAACGGATCGAAGCAATGAGATTAGAACGAGCGCAATATATTCCGGCCGAACCAATTTGTCAATTATTTTGTAAGCCTGGCTTGCCGTAGTATTCTCTACATGTTGCCGTTGAATCATTCCTGGACCGGAGTGTTCATGAACAGCCGAATTGTGAAGCGCCTAACGCTGCGGCTCGCGCCCGTAGCCATCCTCCTCTTTGCCGCCGCGCCGCTTCTGGCCCAGACGACGCCGACGCCGTCGCCGTCTCCCACCCCACCCGCGTCGCAAAATTTTCAAAAGATAGAGCAGATGATTGCGATGCGCGACGGGGCGCGGCTCTACACGGAGATTTACGTGCCGAAGAACGCGGCGGCCCCGCTGCCGATCATCTTCTTCCGCACGCCGTACGGGGCGGCGGGCTGGGGTGAACGCTCGCTCAACGCCGCCTCGCTGAAGGAGCTGGTGGACGAGGGCTACATCTTCGCCTTCCAGGACATACGCGGCCGCTACAAGTCCGAGGGAGCGTTCGTCATGGAGCGGCCGCCGCGCGCTCGCCCCTCGGACCCGAAGGCCGTTGACGAGGGCACGGACGCCTACGACACGATTGACTGGATGGTGAAGAACGTCGCGGGCAACAACGGGCGCGTCGGCATGACCGGCGGCTCTTACGACGCCTGGCTCGCCGTGATGGCGACGCTTGAGCCGCACCCTGCCTTGAAGACCGTGGTCGAGCATGCGTCGCCGGCGGACTCTTACATGGGTGACGACTTTCTGCACTACGGCGCGTTTCGCCTGAGCTACGGCTTCGAGTACGCGTACCAACTGGAATCCTCGAAGGAGGACACGAATTTCAAGTTCGACCGCTACGACACCTACGACTGGTATCTGCGGCTCGGCGCGCTCTCGAACGTCAACGAGAAATATTTCAAGGGCAAGCTCCCGACGTGGAACAACTTCGTTGCGCACCCGAACTACGACGAGTTCTGGAAGAGTCAGACGCTCGCGGGCATGCTGAAGCGCGCGAGCGTCCCCATCCTGCACGTCGCGGGGTGGTGGGACCAGGAGGATTTTTACGGGCCGTTGAAGGCTTACGAGCTGCTCGAAAAATCTGACACGAACCGCCTGAACTACCTGGTCGTCGGCCCCTGGAATCACGGCGGGTGGGAGCGTAAGGACGGCGACAAATTGGGCAACGTCAACTTCGAGAGCGCCACGAGCAAGTACTTCCGCGAAAAAATTCGCGCCCCGTGGTTCGCGCACTTTCTGAAGGACAAGGGCGAGTGGAATCAACCCGAGGCGGTCACCTTCCAGACAGGGGCTAACCAGTGGATGTCTTACGACGCCTGGCCGCCGCGCGCGCCGCGGGTCGCGGAGCGCAACTTGTACTTCCGCGACGGCGAGCATCTCTCCTTCGACCCGCCGACGCAAAATGGCCCGGAGGAGTCCGACTCGTACGTCTCCGACCCGGCGCACCCGGTCCCTTACAGGCCGCGCCCGGTCGAGCCGACCTACAACCCTTCAGCGCAAGGGGGCTCGCGCTGGTACACGTGGCTCCTGGAAGACCAGCGTTTCGTGCACAAGCGCCCGGACGTGCTCTCGTGGGAGACCGAAACGTTGACGGAGGATGTCGTGATGTCGGGCCAAATCGTCGCGCACCTCTTCGCCTCGACTTCGGGCACGGACGGCGACTGGGTGGTGAAGCTGATTGACGTTTACCCGGAGGAGTACCCGAAGGACGCGAAGATGGGCGGCTACCAGTTGATGGTTGCCGGCGACATCCTGCGCGGCCGCTTCCGCAGGAGCTTCGAGAAGCCGGAACCCGTCAAGCCCGATGAGGTCAACGAGTACGTGATTGACTTACACACCGGCGACCACCGTTTCCTGAAAGGCCACAAAATCATGGTCCAGGTTCAGAGCACGTGGTTCCCGCTCTACGACCGCAACCCGCAAAAGTTCGTCCCGAACATCTACCTGGCGAAGGACGCCGACTACCAAACGGCCACGCAGCGCGTCTTCCGCTCGAAGCGATTCCCTTCGCGCGTCACGATTCAGGCGGCGCAGTAGGGTGAGACGCGCCGGCCCGGTTTTGAATCAAACCGGCCCAATTGTTTGAGGGGCGCATAAGTTTCCTCTCAGTGTGGCTGCCCTCAGCCGGGCGGTGTGGTCTGCTCTTTTGCGTCCGGCCCCGCTTTCAAAGTATCTCTTAAAGGCTTGCTTCCTGTTCATCCATGGGCGCGTTGATTTCATGTCCGTTTCAAAAGAGGAAGGTTTCCATCGCGAGAGCGAGATAGCGCATCACGCCAGCCGGCGGTAAAGCTCCGCGTTTTTCTGGAGGATGTAATCCGCCGCGCGCTCGAAACTTTCTTCAGGCCGGGCGAGCAGTTCTTCGATGCTCATGCGGGCCAGGTCTTCGGGCGCGACGCCGAGGCGGGCGGCAAGCTCCCTGAGCCTCGACAGGTGTTCTTCGGGGAGGTCAACTGTAATGGAACTCATCCGGTGCTGAATCAATTCCCGGTCGAATAGTAAAACATTTTCACTTTTCGAGGTACATCTTCGCGGCCATCTTGGCGAGCTTCCACATCTTGCCCCACTCGATGCGGCCGTCGGTCTCGCGGCCCAGGAGTTTGTTGACGAGGAGCTGGCGGAAGAGGCGGCCCTCGCGCTTGAGCATGAACTCTTTGGCGTAGGGCTTGGCCGTGTCGAAGAAGCTGAACTCCGGGTCGGTGACGATGCCGATGCCTTCGAGCGTCATCAGCGCGCGGATGATGTAGGTGAAGTTGCCGGGCAGGCGGAACGGGTACTCGTACATCACCTCGGCCAGGTCGTAGGTCAGCTCCTTGAAATTGACCTCGCCCAGCTTGAGGTTCAGGTAGTGCTGGAAGAGCCCCTCGACGACGGGGCGAATCTGCTCGGGGTCAACGCCGGGCTTGAGGAAGTCGAGGTTGATTAAGTCCTGTGCCAATCCCTGCACGTCGCGGCTGACGACATGGAAGAAGGCGTTGATCATCAGCGACTGGAGGCGCGGCGTGATCTTGCCCGTCATCCCGAAGTCGAAGAAGGCGAGCCGCCCGCTGTCCATCACGAGCAGGTTCCCTGGGTGCGGGTCGGCGTGGAAGAAGCCGTCTTCGAGGAGCTGCTTCAAGTAGGTCCGCACCAGCAGGCGGTTGACCTTGACGGGCGAGAAGCGTTTCGTCTTGAGCTGCTCTATGTCAACGACCTTCGTGCCGTGTATGAACTCCATCGTCAGGACGCGCGGGGTGGTGTGCGTCCAGTGTATGCGCGGGACGTGGATGGTCTGCCACTTCTTAAAATTCTCGCGGAAGAGGTCGGCGTTGCGCCCCTCCTGCACGTAGTCCATCTCCTCCGTGATGGTCTCCGAGAACTCGCGCAGCATCCCCTCCCAGTCGGCGTTCTCGTTCATCTGCGGGAAGCGGCGCATGACCAGCACGAGGCGGCGCAAGACCGCGATGTCGAAGCCTATGATTTCGGCGAGGCCGGGCCTCTGGACCTTGACGGCGACCTCTTGGCCCGTGTGCAACTGCGCTCGGTAAACCTGGCCCAGCGAGGCGGCGGCAATCGGCTCCGCGTCCATCGCGGCGTAAGCCTCCGAAACTTTTCGGCCCAGCTCAGTCTCGATGCGCGCGAACGCCTCGTGGTTCGGGAAGGGCGGGACCTGGTCTTGCAGCTTGACCAGTTCCTTGACGTAAGACAGCGGCAGCAGGTCGCCGCGCGTGGCGAGCGCCTGGCCGATCTTGATGAAGGTGGGGCCGAGGCGGATGAAGCTCTCTTTGAGCCAGACGGCCTGCTTTTCGAGCCGCGCCTCTTTGCGGCCGGAGCCCTCCTTGCCGCCGCGGAAGACGAAGAAACGCGTCGCGCGAATCAGCCGGTCCAGGATGCGGCGGTCAACGTTGCGCGTCCACTCCTGAAACTGTGCCACGCGCCCGCGCGCCCGCGCCTCCTCGCGCCTGCGTTTGGCGAATCGCTCGTTGAAGGTGGCGCGGATGTCGTAACTGTCGAGGTAAAGGTAGAGCGAGAGCAGGCCGAGGACGCGCGCGACCTGTATGACTCGCCGCCAGCCGCGCCAGCCGCGCGCGCTGATGGCCTCGTTGTCCTTGAGGATGTGCGCGTGCGTGCCCGGAATGATGATGAGGGGCTCTTCCTCCTTGAACCCCGCGCCGCGCTCGCGCGCGATCTCCAGGGCGCGCAGAGGCCGCTTCGCGCGCGGGCCGCGACCTTCGGGCGCGGCGCTGCCGTTGCCGCCCTCCTGGCTTTCGCGTTGTGCCAATTTGTCTCGCTCTTGAGCGGCCATAAAATTTCAGGTCTCAAGTTTCATGTTCTCTGTTTTTAACTTGAACCCTGAAGCCCCAAACTTGAAACCTAGACTATCGCCAGCGTCCGGCGCACGCCGCCGCGCTCGAAATAGCGGGAGGCGCGGTCGCGGTCGCGCGCGATCTGGTTCTTCAACTCTTCAATGGAAGCAAACTTTCGCTCGTCGCGCAAGCGGTGGAGGAAACGCACACGCACCACGTCGCCGTAGAGGTCGCCGTCCCAGTCCATCACGTAGGTCTCGATGGAGGGCTCGACCGCCTCGCCCTCGAACGTCGGGCGCGTGCCGACGTTGGTCACGCTGCGCCGCCACGCGCCTTCGATGAGCGTCGCCGTGACGTAGACGCCGCCCCTGGGGATGACGCGGTTCTGCGGGCGGAGGTTGGCCGTGGGGAAGCCTAAGGTGCGCCCGCGCTGCGCGCCGCGCACGACGCGGCCCTCAACGCCGTAAGGCCGGCCCAGCATGCGGCGCGCGAGGCTCACATTCCCCGCGGCCAGCATCTCGCGGACGCGGCTTGAGCTGATGCGCTGGCCGCGCAGGCGCACCTCCGGCACCTCGTCTGCGCGAAAGCCGAGCTGCTCGCTCACCTTTCGCAGAAGCTCTATGTCGCCCTCGCGGTTGCGGCCGAAGGCGAAGCCGCGCCCGAGGTAAACTTCGAGCGCGTGCAGCCGGTCGCGCACCACGTCGCGCAGGAAGTCCTCGGCCTCGATCTCGGCGAAGGCCCTGTTGAAGCGGACGACGATTGCTTGCTCGATGCCGAGCACGCCGAAGGCTTCGATCTTCTGGTCGAAGGTCTGCAAGAGCGGCGGGGCCGACTCCGGGTGGAGCACGGCGCGCGGGTGCGGGTCGAACGTAATCACGGTCGGCACGGCCATGAGCGCACGCGCGCGCTCGACCACCGTCCGCATGATCAGCTGGTGGCCCAGGTGCAGCCCGTCGAACACGCCGAGCGTGAGCACCGTCGGCCGCGCTATCCCGGCATTGTCCGTTCCGTGAAAGAGACGCATAAGGTAAATGCGGAATGCGGAATGCGGAATGATGAATGATGAATGAAAGACGATTGATTCTTAATTCATCATTCATCATTCATCATTCATCATTGATTTCTAACCCGTCGTAAGCGAACTCGACGCCGTCGGGCAGCTTGGCGGAGTCGCGCGCGTGCAGCACGTCGTGCGCGAGGTGCGTCAGGTAGGCGCGGCGCGGCTTGATCTCCGAGATGTAGGAAAGCGCGCGCTCAAGCCAGAGGTGCGTCGGGTGCGGCCGGAAGCGCAGGCAGTCAAGCACGAGCACGTCCAGGCCGCGCAGGGCTTCGACAGTCGCGGGCGGAATCTCGCTCAGGTCGGTCGCGTAGGCGAAGTCGTTGAAGCGGTAAGCCACGACGGGGAGCCGCCCGTGAATCACTTCGAGCGGCGTGACGAGTAAATCTGGCCCAACGCAGAAGGACGCGCCCGCCTCGACCGTGTGCGGGACGACCTGCGGCAGGCCGCCGCCGATGTAGCTCGGCTCGAAGACGTACTGGAAGATGCGGCGGATGTCACGCCACGCGCGCTCGTTGGCGTAAACGCCGAGCGAGCCGTGGCGGAAGTTCAGGGGGCGGATGTCGTCGAGGCCGAAGATGTGGTCGGCGTGGCAGTGCGTGATGAGGATGGCATCGAGCCAGCGGATGCGCTGGCGGAGCGCCTGCTGGCGGAAGTCCGAAGAGGTGTCAACCAGGACGGTCTGCCCGCCGTGCTCCACGAGAATCGAGACGCGCAGCCGCTTGTCGCGCGTGTCCTCCGACAAGCACGTCTCACACTCGCACCCGATGGAAGGCACGCCCGTTGACGTGCCGGTGCCGAGGAAAGTCAGCTTCATACCAGTGGTCAGTGGTCGGTGGTCAGTGGTCAGTTGTAAATCAGTTGCTTTAACTGACCACTGACTGCTGACTGCTGACCACTACTTCCCCCCCGTGATGTCGCTGCCGGAGAAGCCGCGCGGGGACTTGGGGCGGCCGGCGCTGGCTAGCGAGACGTACTGCATGCGGAGGTCTGCGAGCAGGCCCTCGAAGATTTGCTCCTCCTGCGGGGCGAGGTTGCCGCGCGTCTTCTGCCGGAGCATGCCGAGCACGTCGATCCAGTGCTTGGCGAGTTCCGGGTCAGCGCGCCGCTCGCCCGTCACGGGGTGCTCCATCATGCCGAGCGCGGCCGCCGCGTTCGAGGCGATGGACATTAGGAAGTTGATGAAGCTCGCGGGGTCGTCCGCGCCCGGAATGTCGCCCTCCGCGTAATCGTCTTCGGGGAGCGGCTCGGCCGCGGCGTCCGCCGATGAAGCGGGTGCAGGACTGAGTTCGGCAGCGCCTGCTTCGGCGGCGGGCTCGCGCGCCGGCGCGGAGGTCTGCCCCTCGCGCGCGGGCTGTGCCGATTCCGAAGCGGAAGCGGCGGCCGCGGCGGCGGGCGCGGGCTCCTGCGTCACGGCGGCCGCCGGCTCCTTCTTCTCCTCCTCGCGCGCGCCCTCGCGTGGCGTGCCGTCCGGGTTGAAAAGCCTGCGATCCGTGACTTTGAAAACTGGCTGTTCTTCGCTCATAAAATTTTCCTGAACTGTTTATTTAAGACGTGATGGTAGCACCGGCCCATTACATAAGTCCAAAGTCCACGGTCAAAAAAGGCCGACCCCCGAGCCGGGCTTGGAACATGGGCCGTCAGGCTTTAGACTTTTGGCACAAGGCATTTGATTCTAACTTTGGACTTTGGACTTGAGAGGTTATGACGGCAACATTCGATGATTTAGTCGCACTGATGGCGCGGCTGCGCTCGCCCGAGGGCTGCCCGTGGGACCGCGAGCAGACTTACGAGACGCTCGCGCCGATGCTTTTGGAAGAGGCTTACGAGGCTTTCGAGGCCGTCGAGGAGGCGCGCGAGGGGAAGCCCGCCGAGTTGCGCGACGAGCTGGGCGATTTGCTCTTTCAGATCGTCTTCTACGCGCAGGTCGCGGCCGAGCGCAATGAATTCAACATCGCGGACGTGACCGAGGCGATTCATTCAAAAATGGTCCGCCGCCACCCGCACGTCTTCGCGGGCGAGCGGGCGTCGGACGCGGCCGAAGTCCTGCGCAACTGGGAGGCGATCAAGGCCGAGGAGAAGCGCGCGGCAGGCAAAGACGAGGGAGCAAAAGAGTCGTCGCTCCTCGACGGCGTCTCGCGCAAAGCGCCCGCGCTGATGGAGGCGCACCAGCTCTCGACTAAGGCCGCGCGCGTCGGCTTCGACTGGGAGCGCGTCGAAGACATCTTCGACAAGCTGCACGAGGAGGTGGACGAGTTGCGCGCGGCCATCCGTCTGCACGAGCAGTCGGAGTCGGAGGAGGACCACGCGCGCGTGCGCGAGGAATTGGGGGACCTGCTCTTCGCCGTCACGAACATCGCGCGCCACCTGAAGGTCGAGCCCGAGGCGGCGCTCAAGTCAACCAACCGCAAGTTCCGCCGCCGCTTTCATCACATCGAGGACGGGCTCAGGGAGCGCGGCCGCACCTTCGACGCCGCCGGCCTGGACGAAATGGAAGCCCTCTGGCAGGAGGCGAAAGAAAGTGAAGGGTGACGGGTGACAAGAAAAAGTCTGTGATGATATCTTGCAAATGGCGGTGGCGAGGCGCGTCCTGTCACCTGTCACCCTTCACTTTTCACTATCTTGTTAGGAGATTTATGAAATGGCAATGATTCAGTTCGTCAGCAATTACGATGACCTGTCCACGGACAGGGGCTACCAGTTCAAGTTCCACTGCGACAAGTGCGGCAACGGCTACATGTCGCGCTTCCAGCCGTCGGCGACGGGGACCGCCGGGTCGCTTTTACGCGCGGCCGGGAGCCTCTTCGGCGGGTGGGCCAGTTCCGCGGGCGACTCGGCCTACGAGATTCAGCGCACGGTCGGCGGCAAGGCGCACGACGCCGCGCTCGCGAAGGCCGTCGAGGAAGGCAAGGAGCACTTTCACCAGTGCTCGCGCTGCGGCAAGTGGGTCTGTCCCGAAACCTGCTGGAATGCGCAGGCGGGCCAGTGCGAGGAGTGCGCGCCGGACTACCAGGAGGAGATGGCCTCGGCGCACGCGCACGCCAAAGCCGACGCCACGCGCCAGCAGCTTTACGAAAAGGCGCAGCAGACCGACTACGTTTCGAAGATTGACATGAGCGCCGAGTCGGTCACCAAAGCGCCCGAGCGCCCGGCGGCGCAAACCGCGCCGGCGGCCGCGGCCAACTGCTCGGCGTGCGGCGCGCAGGTCGGCAAGGCCAAGTTCTGCCCCGAGTGCGGGACGCCGACCAAGCCCGCGCGCGTCGCCTGCTCCGGCTGCGGCCACGAGCCCGAGAACCCCACGAGGTTCTGCCCCGAGTGCGGCGCGAAGATGCCGCTCATCGGCTAGGAGGCAGCCGCCTGTCCTCCGCGACGTATGATTCTCCACGAAGGAGAGGCCGCATTCGTGCGGCCTCTCCTTCGTGGAAGGGCAGCTTTGTTCTATTTGATTTTCGCGGCGACCGCCGGCGCGTCCGTTAAGCTCCACTGAGCTTCCATCCCGGCCACACGGTTCCGCTCGTCGCGCCTGAAAGTGATCGTCACGTCCCCTTCGGAGAGCATGAACTGGTCCAGGGAGATGAAGTGTAGACGCCCGCCCACCTCTGCTGCCCGCGAGTAGAATAATTCCCCGTTCATGAGTGCGACCCGGCGACCGCCCTGGTACTCGCCGACGTACTGCCGCAAGCTCTTCTCGGGCAGCTCCCGTGCGGGGTGAGTTTTTTCGAGGTAAGTGATGTAGCTCGTGAATCTCTTCTGCTGTAAGGGGTCCGCGGCTTTCCGCCGCAGACTCTTCAGAGCCTCAATGCGGGCCACGCGCAGCGCGTCTTCGGCCGGGCAGGGAATGTCAACCGGCACGCCCGTCCCCTCCCAATTGGTTCCCGTGACGACGTGCTTCCCGTGGCGGTTCGGGATGAAGGCCGTGAACAGGTTGTTGAGGCGCGTCACCCTGCCAGGGTTGGCCGCGCCGGCCGAAGTCTCGCCGACGATCTTAGCCTTCCTCAGATATTTCAGGTTATACGCCAGCGCCTCCGCGGCGGAGACCGTGACCCGGCTCGTCAGAATGTACAGCTCGACATCGGGGAGCTGTTTATCTTTGGGCTGTGGGGTGATGAACTCTTCGGTCGTCGCGTCGGCCAGCCGGTCATACGAGGTGCCGACGAGCGTGCGCTCTTTGAAGAAGAAGCCCGCGACGTAGCCGACCATCTGCGAGGCCCCGCCCGTGTTGTCGCGCAGGTCGATGATGACGGCGTCGCAGTTTTTGAGGAACGCCGCCGAGGCGTCAACGACCGGGCTCGAATAGTCCGGGAAGGCGTCGAAGTAGTCGAATTTCAGGTAGCCTATGTTGCCGTTGAGGAATTGGACGTTTTTGAAGCCGAAGTTCATCTGGCGGTTGAAAGCGGACGCCCGCCGCGCACGCTCTTCGGGCGAGGGCGGCGCGGCCGTGTTGGGCGCGTTCGTCGCCTCGGCCTGCGGGCTGTAGTCGAGCGCGAGGTGTCTGTCGGAGTTGAGGGAGCGCAAGTCACTCGTCACGGCGGCGCTGAACTCCGCGGGGGAGTCGTAGGAGTCGTACCTCCCCGCGCTCAGATTCCGCCGGAGCAATTCCCGCAGCCTTTGGCCCACCTCCCTGTAGGCGTAACGGTCGGGCAGCAGGGCCGACAAATCTTCGACGGTCTGCCTCTTGACTTCCGCCGTGAGCGTCCGGTTTTGGCCCAGGCAACATTGCGCCGCCGCCAAAACACTCAACACCAGGGCCGAGCCGAGAAGCACCTTTTTCAGGCCAGGCTTTATTTGAAGCCCCAGGGAATTCGTCACTTCTTCTCCGGCTTCAATTCCCAGAGCACGTTGATGATGACCCAGTGGCCGTTGAACCTCGCCAAGTGCAGGTAGTCAACCCAGTCCGAGGCGACGACCTTGACGCTCGCCGCGTTCTCGAACACGTCCAGAATCGTCACGTCCTTCTGCTGCTTCTCCTTCGGCGTCTGTTTACCGCCGCCGCGCCTCGTGCCCTGCACGAGTGACATCGCGCTCATCTGGCCCAGACCGCTGCGGCCCTCCTTGTCCGTGCGGACGATTCTCTTCGCCAGCTCCGGGTGGAGCGCGCGCTCCATGCGCTCGGCGTTGCCCTCGTACCAGCCCTCTATGTAATCGAGCGCCGCCTGCTTGATGGCCGCCGCGTCCGCCTGAGACTGCGCGCGCGCTTCTGTCGCCAGCGCCAGCAGCAGCGAGACGAAGACCAGCACGAGGGAGACAAAAACGAGGCCGGATTTTCTTTTCATGATCGAGTCCTTTCAGTTGAGCACTGGCGGATTGATTTTACTTACTCGCGCCGGGGGGCCGCGTCCGCGAGGCCGGAGTCTAACCGCGCGGCCCGCGGCCGTGAAGAGATTTGTGGCGGGGCGTGAGTTTCGGTGGGCGGGCTGGTTCACTCGTGGGGCGAACCGCGCGCGCTCAGTCGGCGTGGCCGAAAAGCTCGTGCAACTTGTCGCGGTAGCCGCGGCCTGTGGCGAGGCGCGTCCCGTCCCGGAGGATGATTTCGTACTCGCCGCGGAAGAGCGGGTGAAGCTCCTTGATGCGCCGGACGTTGACGATAATCGAGCGGTGCACGCGCAGGAAGAGCGCGGGGTCCAACCTCTTTTCGAGATTGCTCATGGTCTCGCGCAGCAGGTGCGAGTCGCGGCCCGAGTGCAGGCGGACGTAGTTGTCCGCGGCCTCGACCCAGTCGATCTCGCCGACGCCGAGGAAGAAGATGCGGCCGGCCGCCTTGACGACGAGGCGCTCGGCGTACTTCTGATTGGTCTTCAAATCGTCAATCAGGCTTTGCAGCCGCAGGCTGATCTCGCCGAGGTTCTCGCGCTCAAGCTGCGAGCGCGCCCGCGCCAAAGCCTTCGCAAATCGCTCGGCGTCGAAAGGTTTCAGGAGGTAGTCGAGCGCGTGCACCTCGAAGGCGCGTAGCGCGTACTTGTCATAGGCCGTGACGAAGACGACGTTGGGCAGGCGCTCCGCCGCTATCGCCTCCAGGACGCCGAAGCCGTCGAGTTCGGGCATCTGCACGTCGAGGAAGACGAGGTCCGGTTCCAGCTCGCGGATGAGGCGGACGGCCTCGCGCCCGTCGCCGCACTCGGCGACGACTTCCACGTCCCTCTCCTCGGCGAGGTGCGCGCGTATCCCGCGCCGCGCCAGCGGCTCGTCGTCCACGATAACGGCGCGAATCTTTCTCATGCGCGCGTCCCCTCACTCCCGTCGCTGAAAGGAATCTCGATGGCGACTTCGAGGCCGCCGCCCGCGCGCTCGCGCATCTCGAAGCGGTGCGCCGCGCCGTAGAGCTGTTCGAGCCGCGACCTGGTGTTCGAGAGCCCGATGCCCTTCTTCATCAAATCTTCGGGCCGCGCGGAGCCGAGCCCCGCGCCGTCGTCCGCGACCGCCAGGCGGACCACGCCGTTCTCGCGCGCGGCGCGAATCTCCACGCGGCCGGCGCGGGCGCGCGGCGCGATCCCGTGCCGGATGGCGTTCTCGACCAGCGGTTGCAAGATGAGGTTGGGCACGCGCGCGTCGAGCGCCGCCGGGTCAATCTCCATCCGCACGGTCAGCCGGTCCTGAAAGCGCGTCTGCTCGATCTCCAGATAGCTTTCTAAGAATTCAAGCTCCTTGTGCAGCGCGACCTCATGCGCGCCGGCCTTCTCCAGGCTCGCGCGCAGCAGGTCGCTCAGGCGCGCGAGCATCCTCTGCGCCGCGCGCACGTCCTCGGCCATCAGCACGGAGACGCTGTTCAGCGTGTTGAAGAGGAAGTGCGGGTGGAGCTGCATGCGCAGGGCGTCGAGCTGCGCCTGTGCCAGTTTCGTTTCGAGCTGCGAGGCGCGCAGCTCCCGCTCGCGGTACTTGCGATAATAGTCGAGCGCGTGGCTCAAGCCGATGACCGCGCCGTAGGTCAGCAGGTCGAAGTGAAAGTCGCCGAAGAAGAAGTTGCGGAAGGCTTCGGAGAATGGGCGCTGGACGATGCGCGAGACCACCCAGGAATAGGCCGAGAGTTGCAGGAGCGAGAGCGCGACGGCTGCGGCCAGGTGCGCCGGCAAGTTTCTGCGCCAGCTTTGGCGGTCAAGCCGGAAGCGGCGCGCGAGCATGAGGACCAGCGGCGTCAGCGCCAGCCAGAGGTAGGCGCACAGGAGCCACGACGCCAACGTCTCGCCGAGCCTCAGAGGTCTGCCGTCGTAGGCGCGCACCGCGATTGACTGGCTCGCGAAGAACAGCCCAAAGAGCGTCCAGCCGGCCGCGATCAACGCCCACTTCCGCAAAGGTCTCCGCCGTGCGGCTTCGTCCTTCATAGCGCCGCCTAGCTTATACCCAGTCGTAAAATAAAAGAAAGCGGCGGAACCACGAAGCCACGCGAAGAGACACGAAGAAAATTTCCTTAGTGTGACTTCGTGTGATTTCGTGGTTCCGCCGCTTCCTCCTCGTCTTGACTGACGCCTCAGTCGTTCAGTTGGACAGAACGCAGCACGTTGGAGAAGGCGCTCTGGAAGGTGCCGAAGTCGTTCTGCGGCGCGACCATGATTAAGTAGAACAACTGGCCGTCGCGCAGGAGCGTGGTGTAAACCGTGATGCGCTCGCTGCGGCGCGTCGCCTCGTTGACGTTCGACAGGGTGACGGCGAGCGCGTCGCGCCCGTCAACCGTGCCGCGCTGGTAGCCGCCCTGAGCACGGATGTTCCCGTTGCCCTGCGCGAGCGTGTTGAGGAAGTAGTCGGTCGCGTCGCGCAGGTTGTTGCCCTGGGCCTGCGCGACGCCAACGTTGACGCCGTGCGTGAAGACGGGCTGGCCCTGCACCTGGCCGTACGCGCCTTCGGGCGCGAGCCACACGGAAGACTGGCTCTCGCTCAGCTCGCGCCAGTTGTCCGGGTACTGCAACTGGAACACGTTCCCGCCGTTGAAAGTCTTGTAGCGCGACGACGGGTAAGCGACCCGCCCGCCGACGTTGCCCTCCGGGTAGCTCGACGGGTAGTTCCCGCCCTCCACGGGGTAGCGCCGGCCGCTCCGCGCGATCTCTTCTATGGAGGGCGCGCGGCCCTGCCCGCGCAGCCGCTGCTGGACCACGGCGAACTCCTCCGTATTGCGCACGGGGTTCGAGACGCGCAGCATCGCCGCCTCCTGGTTGATGCGCTCGTAGCGGTTGCTCGGGCTCGGGTGGTCGCTCAGGAACTGCGGCCCGCCGCTCCCGCCCTGCTGCTGGATCGTGCGGAAGACGTTCGCCAGGTCGCGCGGGTCGTAGCCCGCGTTTGCCATGATCTGCGCGCCGAGCACGTCGGCTTCAGTCTCATACTCGCGGCTGAATTTTAGGAAGTAGGTCCCGACGGCCGCCTGCCCCAACTGGCCCGCGGCCGGGCCGCCGAGGACCGCGCCGGCGACGCCGGCGATGCCGGCCAGGATGGAATACTTCTGCGCCTTGGTCGCCTGCGCCGTGCCGTGCCGGAGCGCGACGTGGCTGAGTTCGTGGGCCATCACGCCGGCCAGCTCGCCCTCGTTGCGCGCGGCCTCGATCATTCCGCGGTTGACGTACATCGGCCCGCCCGGCAAGGCGAAGGCGTTGATATCGCGCGCGTTGACGACCTTAAAGGTGTAGCGGAATTCCGGGTGCTGAAACTCCTGCGGGATGGCCGCGACGAGCCGTTGGCCGACGCGCTCGACGTAGCTCTCGACCACCTCGTCACGCATGACGGGCATCTGCCGCTCGACCTGCGCCGCGCCCTGGCGGCCGGCCTGAACATCGTCAGAGATTTTATACTTATTGCTGTGTAACTTGATTCTGGTCTGCGCCGAAGCGTTTGACGCCGACACGAACATGGCGAGCGCCGCGAGCAGCATGACGAGCGCGCGTGCGCGGGCGTGAATACTGGCTTTCATTCTTCTCCCTCCTCAAAAGGATGCGCGCGATTACTTCCTTCAAACTCTCCCCCGCATCCGTCCTCTTCAGGCTGAAAAAAGCGGCCCGCTCCTGAAACTGATTTCGAGGGCGAGCCGCTCCAACTTTAAGACTTCAGCCGTCTCCCCCGAATTTTTGACGACCACCCGAGTCGAACGCGCAGGGAGAGAGAGCGCGCGTGAATCTCTGCCGAACTATGATACCTCATACGGGTCCGAACTACCCCGCGTCGGCCCTGTTTTGATGAAACGGGGCGGGCGGCGGGTTGGCCCAGTTTAACCGCGACGACGCTGGCCGTAGCGTCTGCGCGCCGGAGAGCTTCGCTCGTTCACGTTACGATTCTGTTCTATTTTGTTTACCTCGTCCTCAAACTTCGCGGTCGCCCCGTCGGGCGGGCGCGGGACGGAGACGGCGACGAAGGGCGACGTGAGCGCCTCGGTCACGATGTCTCCCTGCTTCGGACTCTGCTCGCTGACGCGCACGACGAGCGTCACGCCGTCGCGTCGAATCGCGGCGACGGAGATGCCGTAGCCGCCGGTGTTCTTGCGGCCCTGGTGTGCGATGACGACGGCGCGCGTGTTGAAGTTGACCTCCGGCATGGGGCCAGAGCTTCCGCGCCCGATGACTTCCCACGCGCGCTCCCACTCGTCCCGGCTCGTGATGAGCTGGAGCGAGCGAGCGCCCTCGTAGCGGCTGTTGTAGCCCGTCGCGAGCACGGAGAAATCGACCTCGCGCTGGGGCTCCGCGTCGCCGCCGCCTGTGCCAATTTGCGCGCCCGCCTCGCCGAGCATGGCGAGACGTATGATCTTGACGGGCGGCATCCCGTAAGAGAGCAGCCGGTCGTGGAACGCGCCGAGGTTGAACGAAGCGCCCTCGCGCCGCCTGTAGTCTTCGCGCAGCTTCAGGATTTGCATCTTGCCGAGCGTGTAGACGAGGTAGGTCGGGTCGAGCGTGCCGCGCCGCGCCTCGCGCTCGGCGTTGACCCGCTCCTGGTAGCCCTCGCTCATGAAGAACTCCACGCCCTGTTCGTAACTCATGCCCTGCGTGTGCAGGCGCAGGCCGACGAGGTAGCGGCACAATCTGAGCAGCGCCATGTTGAGCTGCGCGAGCCTGAGCTTCGGGTTGTTCCCGCCGAAGCCTTCGTCAAGCATCATCTGCTCGCAGTAGTGCGCCCAGCCCTCAACGAAGCTCGCCGCCGAGAGCGCGACGCGCAACCGCGACGGCTGCCGCTTCAGGGCCAGGTACTGATAGTAGTGGCCGGGATAGACTTCGTGAATCGAGATGATGGGCAGCGCGTAGCGGTTGTAGAAGCTAAGGTGTTCCTCGCGGCGTCGCGCGTCGAGTTGGGCGTCGGGCGGCGTGACGTAGTAGAAGGCTTCGGTCGCGACGCGCTCGAACGCGCCCGGCGAGTCCATCGAGGCGAAACTCGTCGAGCGGGCGTACTCGGGCGTCTCGGCGACGCGCAGATTCTCGCCCGCGGGCACGGTCATGATGTTAGCCGTGCGGACGAAGGCGCGTATGCGGTCCAGCTCCGAGCGCGTGTCGCCGACGAGCCCGTCCGCCGAAGGGTGCTCGCGCCCGAGCGCGCGCAGCGCCACTCGCACGCCGCCTCCTGGCGCAATCTCTTCCGACAGCCGCCGCATCTCCTCCTGCGTGCGCCGCAGCTCCCTTTCGCCTTCCGCGATGAGCTGCTCGATGGGCGTCTCGACCATCTCGTCGTAGAGCAGTTTTTTTCGGTAGTTCTCCGGCCCGATGGCGAAGCTGCCGGTGGAGCGCGGCAGGAGGTCGCGCGCGAGCCAGTCGGCGAAAGAGCGGAGCGCAGAGATTGCGGCCGTGTTCGCCGTCTCGAACTCGCCCTTTCGCGCCGCGCTCATGCGGCCGCCGCCCGCGCGCTCGACCATCTGCGGCACGACACGCTCGAAGTAGTCGAGGCTCCCGCGCACCTGACTGATGGCCGTCTCGGTGTAGATGCGCGGAGGCTGGTCGAGATTGGCCCGCGCCTCATCAAGCAGGCGCGCAATCTCACGCTCTCGCGCGAGCACGGCGTCAAGGCGCTGGTCGAAGTTCGCGTAGTTGCGCTTGAGTATGTTGTCCACGCCAGCGGCGGCGACCTGGTTGTAGGCGTTCGGGTCGCGCTGCCAGCGGCGTATGTCCTGGAGGTCCAGGAGCCGCCCGCGCGCGTGCGAGGTCAGGACCAGGTAGTCGTAGCGCGTCTCTTCGGGAAGGACGTTGGGGTTGATGCGTGAGAGGAGACTGAGCGTGTCGCGCAGGCGGCGTGCCTCCTGCTCAAGGCTCGCGCGGCTGCGGCTTTCGAGGCGCGAGTCGTACTCGTGCAGGCCGGCGGCAGTCGCCTCGGTCGGGTTGAAGCCGTAATGACCCTTCAGGTATTGGTCCGCGATCTGCTGAAAGCGCGCCGCGACGTAGCCTCGGTCCGAGGCGACGGGCGGCGGGGAGACGCGCCGGGCGGGAGGTCTGCGCCGGCGTTGAGCGACGACCGGGAACGCGAGCGAGCCCGCGACGACCATGAGCAACAGGGCGCGAAGTTTCCTCTTCATCAATTACCTTATTCGGCTGCGATTGCCCGACACGAAACCTGTTTCGGAGAGAGCCTGCGCGGAGAGATTAACACAGAGCAGCGGTCGGTGGTCAGTAGTCAGTAGTCAGTGGTCAGTGGTCGGTGGTCAGTTAAGAACAAGAAGAAGGTGGCCGTGATAATCACACTCGGCCGCCTCTTCTCTTTTTGTCTTTAACTGACCACTGACCACTGACTACTGACTACTTCTTTTTCGGCTTGAGTCGCTGCGGCTTGATTTTTTCGTTGAGCCATTCGGCGGCGTCTTCGACGGGGGCGATGTGGAGGGTGCCGCCCTTCCAGATGCGGATAGTGTTGATGATGAAGAAGACGGTCGAGGCGGTCCAGAAGAGCCCGCCGCCGAAGCCGGTGCCGGTCACGCGGCCGACGAAGTTGAAGACGAGCGTGATGATGAGCGCGACCAGTTGCAGCGCCAGCCCCTGCGACGCGTAGAACCTGGCCTTCGTCTCGTCGCGCGGCGTCAGCGCAAGCTCTATGGCCCCGATCACCGCGCCGATGAAGAAGGGAAAGTAGGGCAGCGTGAGCGTCACGTTTTCGGGGAGCCCGAGGCCGGGGACCGTGCGCGCCGTGGCCTGCGGCGGCGTCGCCTGCGGCGCGGCGTCGGCGGCGAAGCCCACGGGCCGCGGCGGGTAGCTCGGCGGGACGTTAATCGAAGGGTACGAGACGGGGATGGAAGAGTCGTAACGCTTCGTCGGGGCCTCGGCCGGCCAGACCTCTTTCTCCTCCGGCACGGGCTCGACACGGCGCGTCGCGCCCCACTCGTCGTCCGCGCGCCGCGCGTAGTCTTCGTCGAGCGGATTGGTGTCGTACTTGCTCTTCTTCTTCTCTTTCATCATTTCGTAAGTTGTTTACGAAATCGGAGCCCGCAAGGTTCTCCCCATCGGTCAGTCCGCGACCGCGTACTCGACCGCCTCCCAGCGCGCGTCGCGCTCGGAGAGGCGGAAGGCGCGCAGCGTCGCCAGCTCAGCGCCCAGGCCAATAATAAAGTAAACGGCGGAAGGATAGTAGGCGAGACGGACATCCGTTTCGGACGGG
Organism: Pyrinomonadaceae bacterium; assembly: GCA_036403435.1. Classification (GTDB taxonomy): domain Bacteria; phylum Acidobacteriota; class Blastocatellia; order Pyrinomonadales; family Pyrinomonadaceae; genus QHXM01. Next base: position 186,030 of record DASWQY010000115.1, on the reverse strand, counting down.
ACGGGCTCGGCGGCGCGCGGGTGCGAGTGGTAGATGCCCAGAAGTTCCTGCCCGCGCTCGCGCATGTCGCGCTGCGCGGCGAACAACTCCTCGGGCGCGGCCTCGTAGCCGACGAGCGGGTCGCGCGCGACGTTACGCAGGCGGTAAACGGCCTGCGCCCGCCTGCGGCTCCCGCCGACGAGCCCGCAGCACTCGGCCGGAATCACTTCGCGCGCGTGCGCGAACATCTCCTCGACGTGCTCGCGCAGAAGCGTAATCATACTATTTACATCGCGTCCAGAGTCTCTAGAAAATTTCCGTAGAGCCCTGGAAAGTAATCCCGCCTGGTCCCCACGTCAAAAGTGGCGAGGCCGAACTGGCCCGAGTCTTCGTCGAAAACGATTTGATAGCCTCCGCCGGGGGTCTCTTCCAGGACGAGCCAGTGCTCCACCTGCCGGCCGGTATCCATGTCAACGAAGAGACGCACCTTTCGCGGGGCGACCAGGCATCGGCGTAAATCCACGGCGTGAGGATTGGCATGACTCCAATCCTGACCTATCTCTTCCCGCACGAGCCGTGCGACTTCTTCGCCAGTCATCAGGGGTTGAGAGTGGCCCACGAGACTACGCCTCGGCGGCCCCGGCCCGCGGCTGCGCGGCGGCGGCTTCCTTGATCAGGCTGCGGCCGATGACGAGGCGCTGAATCTGGTTCGTGCCTTCGTAAATCTGCGTAATCTTGGCGTCGCGCATGTACTTCTCGATGGGATAGTCCTTGCAGTAGCCGTAGCCGCCGAAGAGCTGGACGGCGTCGGTCGTGACAGACATCGCCACGTCGGTCGCGAAGACCTTGCCCATCGCCGCGATCTTCGAGACGTTCTTCGCCCCGGCGTCGATGGCGCGCGCCGAGGCGTAAACGAGTTGCCGCGCGGCCTCAACCTTCGTCGCCATGTCCGCGAGCATCCACTGTATGCCCTGGAAGGAGGCGACCGACTGGCCGAACTGCTGGCGCTTGGTCGTGTAATCAATCGCGAGGTCGAGCGCGCCCTGTGCCAATCCGAGAGCCTGCGCCGCCACGCCGGGCCGCGCCAGGTCCAGCGTCATCATCGCGTGCTTGAAGCCGTGGCCCTCCTTGCCCCCGAGCAGGTTCTCCGCCGGGACGTAGCAGTCGCGGAAGTGAAGCTCGTGGACCGGCACGCAGCGTATGCCCATCAGGTCTTCCTTCTTGCCGATCTCGAAGCCCTCGGTCCCCTTCTCCACCAGCAGCGCGGAGACGCCGCGCCCGCCGCGCTCGGGGTTGGTCGAGCAGAAAATGGTGTAGAGCTGCGCCGCGTTGCCGTTCGTGTTCCACTTCTTGTCGCCGTTCAGGACGTAAAAGTCGTCGCGCTTCTCCGCGCGCGCTTTCAGACTTCCCGCGTCGGAGCCGGCCTCCTTCTCCGAGAGCCCGAAGGCCATCAGGGTCTTCCCCTGGGCCACGTCCGGCAGGTACTTCTGCTTCTGCTCCTCCGTCCCGCCGACGAGAATCGGGAACGACGCGAGCGCGTTGACCGCGTAAGTCACGCCGACGCCGCCGCACGCCTTCGACAACTCCTCGACGACGATGCACAGGTTCGTCACGCCGCCGCCGCGCCCGCCGTACTCCTTCGGAATCCACACGCCCATCAGCCCCGCGTCCTGCAACGCGCGCACGACGGACCACGGATACTCGGCCTTCGCGTCCAAATCGTACGCTACGGGGCGCACGTACTTCTCGGCAATCTCGCGCGCCGTCGCGCGGTATTCCAGATTCTCTTTCGTCAGTAGTTCGTCCACAATCTTCTCCTCAGAAGTTTTCTCAGACCCTATTTCACGATCTTGAGTTTTAGTTCTTCCAACTGCGCCTGGTCAACTTCACCGGGCGCGTCGATCATCAGGTCGGCGGCCGAGGCCGTCTTGGGGAAGGCCATCAGGTCACGGATGTTCTCGATGCCGGTCAGGGCCATCAGCAGGCGCTCGACACCGGAGGCGATGCCGCCGTGCGGCGGCGTGCCGTATTCGAGCGCGTCGAGGAAGAAGCCGAAGCGTTCGCGCGCCTTCTCGATGGTCAGGCCCAGCGCCTTGAAGACCAGCCCCTGCACCTCTCGTTGGTGAATACGGATGGAGCCGCCCGCGGCCTCCACGCCGTTGACCACCGTGTCGTAAGCCTTCGCGCGGAGTTGGCCCAATAAGTCAGTCTCGCCGCCCTCGACCGCGCGGCGGAGGAGCGGGAGGTCTTCGTCGAGCGGCGAGGTGAACGGGTGGTGCATGGCGTAGTAGCGCCCGTCCGTCTCGTTGAACTCGAACATCGGGAACTCCGTCACCCAGAGCGGCGCGTAGAGGTTTTCCGGGATGAACTTTTCGCGTCGTGCGACTTCGTTTCGAAGTGCGCCCAAGCTTGTTTCTGTTACGCCTGGAACTGAGCTTGCGACAATAAGGACGGCATCTCCCTTTTCTGCGCTAGCAGCTTGAACTATCCGCTCAATCTCGTTAGGCATCAGGGCTTTGATTGACGACGTTATCGTGTCACCAACCTTGACCCAGTACAGTGCCGTAGCCCTGTAACGTCTCACAAAATCTTGCAGTTCATCGAGCTGTTTGCGTGTTAAGTTCGCACCGTTTTTGACAGTTATTCCTTTGACTGTGCTCTTTCTACCTCCTGATACCGAATTGAAAGGCAAGAAAGATACTTCTTTGACCGCTTCCGTTAAATCTTGCAGTTCCATCCCGAACCTCAAGTCCGGCTTGTCCGAGCCGTAGCGGCGCATGGCCTCGGCGTAAGTCAGGCGCGGAAATGGCACAGTCAACTCGGTACCGGCCAGCTTGAAGACTCGCGCGAACAGTCCTTCGACCAGCCTGTAAACCTGCTCGGTCGTGGCAAAGCTCATCTCCACGTCGAGCTGCGTGAACTCGGGCTGGCGGTCGGCCCTTAAGTCTTCGTCGCGGAAGCAGCGCGCAATCTGGTAGTACTTGTCGAGGCCCGCGATCATGCAGAGCTGCTTGAAGAGCTGCGGCGATTGCGGCAGCGCGTAGAACTTGCCGGGCTGGATGCGTGACGGGACGATGTAGTCGCGCGCGCCCTCGGGCGTTGACTTAATCAGGATGGGCGTCTCGATCTCCGTGAACTTCTGCTCGTCCATGTAGCGGCGAATCTCGGCCACGACCCTGTGGCGGAGCCGTATGTTCGCCTGAAGCTGCGGGCGGCGCAGGTCGAGGTAGCGATACTTGAGCCGCAGGTCTTCGCTCGCGAGTTGATCCGGCGAGGTCGGCTCGATTTGGAAAGGCGGCGTGCGCGCGTCGTTCAGGACGAGAAGCTCGCGGGCGCTCACCTCCACGTCGCCCGTCGGAATCTTCGGGTTGCGCTGGCTCTCGGCGCGCGAGACGACTTCGCCCGTGACGACGATGACGTACTCGCCGCGCACCTCTTTCGCTTTGGCGTGAGCCTCCCGCGCGGTCTCCTCGTTGAAGACGACCTGCGTCAGCCCGTCGCGGTCGCGCAGGTCAACGAAAGTCAGTGGCCCAAAATCGCGCCGCCGCGCGACCCAGCCCATCAAGGTCACAGTCTGACCGACATCCTCAGCGCGCAGCGCGCCGCACGAGTGCGTGCGTTCAAGATTCCCTAAGAGGTCAAGCATAATAAAAAGCAGAATACAGGAGTCAGAAGTCAGAAGTCAGAAGGAAAGGCCGCGGGCCTGTTTTTCTTTTATCCTGACTCCTGACTCCCGACTCCCGACTCCTGTTCTCGTACAAATTCCTGCGGCGCGTCGAAGCGCCCGGCGCGCGGCTCTGCACTTTGCGCCTTCTCCGTCATGTAGGCGTTGAAGTCGGCCGAGCGGTTGCGCGGGACCGACAGGCTCTTCCAGGCCGTTGACCTGAAATGCTTGGCGAGGAAGACGAGCTGGCCCGTGTGATAGCTGTAGTGCGTCAACTGCCGGTTGACGGCCTCGACGACCGTGTGCTCTTCATTGCGGATTAACACTTTCCGCAACACGTCCTCGGGCCGCAGGGCTTCGAGCGCGCCGAAGAGGCAAGCCCAACCCTTTTCCCAGCGCGCCATCACCTCAGCGCGCGTCGTCTCGGGCGCGATGACGAACTCCGTGTCGCGGTTCCTGTCCGGCTTCTCGCCGTCGGTCGTCAGGAAATCGGTCCAGCGCGAGAGCATGTTGCCGCTCATGTGCCTGATGACGACGGCCAAGCTGTTCGCCTCCTCGTCCAGCGCGCGGAAGAACTCCTCGTCCGTCACCTGCACGAGAGCACCCTCGGCCAGCTTCTTGTAGTCCCGAAAATTCCTCAGCACGTCTTCGAGGTAATGTTTCGCAAGTGCATCTTCCATCTTCATCACTCAAGTTACCATTTGACTCAACCCCTTTGCGCCTTTGGTCTTTACTTTGCGCCTTTGCGTGAACGGCTGTTTCTCGCAAAGGCGCAAAGTAAAAACGTAAGGCGCAAAGGGTTGAGTTTATCTAATCCGCAATGCCTCTTCGATGGTTGCGGCAATCTGGTTGCGCGCGAGCGTCCGCTGCTCGCCCGTCGTCATGTTCTTGAGCGAGACTTCGCCGCGCTCGCGTTCGTCCTCGCCGACGACGGCGACGAAGGGCACGCCGCGCGACGAGGCGTACTTGAACTGCTTGCCGAGCTTGTCCGCCTCCGGGTAAAGGTCAACGCGCAGGCCCGCGGCGCGAAGCTCCGTCGCGAGACTGATCGAATCACTGACCGCGTTTTCGTCCCAGACGGTCACCATCACGTCGGCCGGGGCGTTGACGAGAGTCAACGGGAACATCTCGCGCTCCGTCAACACGACGATGATGCGCTCCAGGCCCAGAGAGAAGCCGCAGGCCGGGACGTTCTGGCCCGAAAACATCCCGACCAGATTGTCGTAGCGCCCGCCGCCGCCGAGACTGCCCGCCAAATCTGGCACATTGATTTCCAGAATCGCGCCCGTGTAGTAAGAGAGCCCGCGCGCGAGGCTCGGGTCAACACGGATGCGCGCGCCCGCGCCGGAAGCCTGGGCGAAGTCCACGATTGAGCGCAGCTCGTCTATCCCGCGCGCGCCCGCCTCATGGTCGCCGACGAACTCGACCAGACGGCCGAGCGTCACGGCGTTGAGCGCCTGGGCGGTCGTCTCGACTTTCTCGTCCGGGACCAATTCCGCTGCGCGCTCCAACTCGCTCAAGGCCGCGAAGAAGCCCAGCAGCTTGCCGCCCGCCTCTTCCGGCACGCCGCGCCCCGCCAACTCTTTCTCGACGCCATCGCGCCCGATCTTGTCCAACTTGTCCAACGCGACGAGAGCCGCACCGTGTTTGTCCGCCGGAACGCCCGCCGAGTCCAATACGCCCGCCAGAACCTCCCTATGATTAAGGCGAATCGTGAAGTTGGTAAAACCTAACTTCGTCAACACCTCGCTCGACGCGGCGCACAACTCCGCTTCGACCACCATCGAGCGCGAGCCGAGCACGTCCACGTCGCACTGGTAGAATTCGCGGAAGCGCCCGCGCGCCGGGCGGTCGGCACGCCAGACGGGTTGAATCTGGTAACGCTTGAAAAACTTCGGCAACGTCGCGCGGTACTCAGCGACGACTCGGGCCAGCGGCACGGTCAGGTCGTAGCGCAGCGCCAGGTCTGCCTCGCCCGTCTTCTCGTGCTCGCCGCGCTTCAGGATTTTGAAGATGAGCTGGTTGCCCTCCTCGCCGTACTTCCCCATTAAGGTTTCAATGTTCTCGACCGCCGGAGTCTCAAGGGGCTCGAAGCCGTAACGCTCGTACACTTCGCGTATGACGCCGATGACGTACTCGCGACGGCGAACATCGCTCGGGAGAAAGTCGCGCATCCCGCGCGCCGGTTGTGTCTTGCCCTGGGCCATTACTTGAAGATGGAGAAGCCCGCGTAAAAGACGAACTGGTTGAGCCCGCGGTTCGAGCCCGCGCGGTCGCCGTTCGAGATGTGATGAAAGCGCACGCCGAAGTTGACCGCACGCCTTGCGGAAGTGAAGATGCGGAGCCCCGCGCCCGCCTCTCCGACCAGCGCCAGACGCCCGGCGTCAGGCAGCGGCACGGACTTATTGAAGAAGAGCAGGCCGCCGTTCACGTGCACGAAGGGCTTGACGCGCGAGCCGTTCGCGAAATCGAGTTGGAGACCCAGTGGAGTCACGCCCGCGCCGTAGGCCGTGCCGCGCGTCAAGGTCGTCACGGGACCGGCGGGCGTCGTGACAGTTGTCTCCGACTCCACGTTGCCGACTGCCAGGGCCATCGGGATCGCGTCGAGCGTGTACTGCAAAGCCAAATGGTCGCTGGCCGCGAGCGTGCGCCCGTAGCGGAAGGCCGCGACGACGAACTTGCGGTCCTCGGCCTCGGCGTCGGTCAACCCGCCGAAGACGGTCGTCGCCGTGAACGCGCCGCCGCCCCAGAAGCCAAGCTCGTTGTCGCCGCGCTTCAACTTGTACTCCGAATCATTCTGCGCGCTCACAAAACTGGCACAGGCGATCATTAAGAGCAGGGCCGCGAACATTCGAGAACTCAACTTCGAGCGCCGTGCCTTTCTTCGCGCCTTTGCGTCTTTGCGTGAAAAATCCGTCTCACGCAAAGACGCAAAGGCGCGAAGGGGTTGAGCGGCGACGCCCGCCGAGTTTTGAAGCATCCTGGGATTCTCCCTTAACCATTATCTGAAGAACTCGACCCGTCCGGCCCTTCCCTGTACATCCTGATCAGCTCGACGTAGTTCCGCCAGAACACGTCCAGGCCGGCGACCTCTTCGTCTGTGAGCGGGCGCTTGACGCGCGCGGGCGAGCCCATGACGAGCGAGCGCGGCGGGACCTGCGTGTCCGGCGTCAGGAGCGACCCGGCGGCGACCAGCGATTTTGTGCCGACGCGCACGCCGTCCATCACGATTGAGCCGATGCCTATCAGGCTGCCGCGCTCGACGTAACAGCCGTGCAGCGTGACGTTGTGCCCGACGGTCACCTCGTCTTCGAGGATGGTGGCGTGCGTCCCCGTAGAGACGTGTATGACGGTCCCGTCCTGCACGTTGGTGCGCCTCCCGATGCGAATGTAATAAACGTCGCCGCGCAGGACCGCGTTGCACCAGACGCTCGACTCCTCACCGATGTGAACGTCTCCGATGACCTGCGCGCTCTCTTCGATGAAAGCCGTCGGGTGTATCCGCGGGTGCGTGCCGCGAAAGGGTCTAATCATGTCGCCTTCGGCCCTGATAGCTGACGGTTCGTCTCTCTCGGGCAAAGCGAAAACGTAACACGGGCCGCACGGGCCGGGCAAGGAAGCTCTCGCCGCGAGATGCTCGGCCTTGATAAAGGATTTTTCTGGCGTGTATAGTTGTCAAGCAAAGAGGCCACCCTGAAGAGGCTGCCCACCATCCGGGCGATTGTTCTCATGGGAGGTGAGAAGTGAGCGAAGACACAACAAAAGACTTGTCGCAGAAGTACGACACCAAGCCGACTATCGAAACAGTCTTAGAGCGCATAAGCGAAATGCGCGGTGAGATGAACAAAATGCGCGTTGACATACAGGTTGGGTTTGACCGTATCGAGAGCATTGTCAGCGGCACGCGCGCGGAGTTCCTGACACTTCGCGCCGACTTCAGGGAACTGAAACACGCGCTCGGCGAACACATACCGGCCCTGAAATCTTAGCGGGCTCGACGCGAGAGCACCCGGCCGGGAAGAACGAGAATCGACTCAATGACCAAGACCTTTTGCGGCTCCTCGGGCTCGCAGAAGGTCTTTTAACTTTTTCTTTGCGCCTTCGCGCCTTTGCGTGAAATAGTTTTCTCACGCAAAGGCGCGAAGGCGCAAAGACGTTTACGGCTTCTTAAAGGATGAGCATGCCGGTTGACTCTGTGAGGGACGGTGAGGCGGCCGCGCCGTGGCACACGCTGCCGGTCGCGCGGACTTTCGAGAGATTGAAGTCCGCGCCGCGCGGGCTGTCGGGCGCGGAGGCCGCGCGCCGCCTAAACGAGTACGGCCCGAACGAGCTGCAAGCGGCGGGGCGCGTCTCGCCGTGGGAGGTTCTGCTCGAACAGTTCAAGAACGTCCTCATCGTGATTCTGATCTTCGCCACGCTGCTCTCCTTCTTTCTGGGCCACGTGGTCGAGGCCGTCGCCATCGCGATCATCCTGCTCTTCGCCGTGCTGCTCGGCTTCGTCCAGGAGTACCGCGCCGAACGCGCCATCGAAGCCCTGCGCGAGATGGCCGCGCCCACGGCCACGGCGATTCGCGAAGACACCGAGCGCGAAGTCCCCGCGCGCGAGCTGGTCCCCGGCGACGTGATTCTCCTCGCGCCCGGCGACAAAATCCCCGCGGACGGGCGGCTCGTGGACGCCGTCAACTTGCAGGTGGAAGAGTCCGCGCTGACCGGCGAGTCGGTCGCCGTCGAGAAGCACGCGGGCGCGCTTGATGACGCGGGAGCGACGGTCGGTGACCGCCGGAACATGGCTTACGCGGGGACTGTCGTCACCTACGGGCGCGGGCGCGCTGTCGTCGTGGCGACCGCGATGGCGACCGAGTTCGGCAAGATCGCGCGCATGCTGCAAGAGGTCGAGACGGACAAGACCCCCTTGCAGCAGCACCTCGACAAGGTCGGGCGCACGCTCGCGCGCGCCGCGTTCGCGGTGGTCGTCCTTATCGTCGCGCTCGGGCTCCTACGCGGCCGGCCGTTCCTCGATATGCTCATCTTCGGCGTCGCGCTGGCCGTCGCGGTTGTGCCGGAGGCGCTGCCGGCGGTCGTCACCATCTCGCTCGCCGTCGGCGTCAAGCGGATGATTAAGCGCAACGCGCTGGTGCGCCGGCTGCCCGCGGTCGAGACGCTCGGCAGCACGTCCGTCATCTGCTCCGATAAAACTGGCACACTCACCAGGGACGAGATGACCGCGCGCCGAATCTACGTCGCGGGACAAATGTTCGAGGTCGCGGGCGCGGGCTACGAGCCAAAGGGCACGTTCAGTCTGGAAGGCTCTGCGGTCGAGGCTTCGGGGCCGCTCGTGGAATTGCTCCGCGCCGCCGCGCTCTGCTCGGACGCGCACGTCTCGCGCGAGGAGGCGGACGGGCGTTGGCACGTCAAAGGCGACCCGACCGAGGGCGCGCTCGTCGTGGCGGCGGCCAAAGCGGGGCTGGACAAGGCCGCGCTCGACACCGATTTCCCGCGGGCCGGGGAGATTCCGTTCAGCTCCGAGACCAAGCGCATGACGACGCTGCACGAGACGCCTGCGGGCGGCCCGGTCGCTTACGCTAAGGGAGCGCCGGAGTTCATCCTCGACTCATGCACGCGGCAGTTGACCAGCGAAGGCGAGGCCGAACTCTCTAAAGCGCGCAGGGCGGAGATCATTCACACGGGGCAGGAGCTGGCGAGCGAGGCGCTACGCGTGCTCGCCGTCGCGCGCAAGCGCAAGGCTTCGCTCGCGGACGCCGAAAGCGGGATGACGTTTCTCGGCCTCGTCGGGATGATTGACCCGCCGCGCGCCGAGGCGCAGGCGGCCGTCGAAGAGTGCAGGGAGGCGGGCATCAAGGTCGTGATGATTACGGGCGACCACCCTCTGACGGCGCGCGCCGTGGCGCAGGAACTCGGCATACTCGGCTCGGGCAGGCTCCTGACCGGCGCGGACCTGGAGGTGCTGGACGACGAAGAGTTTCAGCGCGAGGTCGAAGGCGTGGAGGTCTACGCGCGCGTCTCGCCGGCGCACAAGCTGCGCGTGGTGGCGGCGCTCAAGGAGAAGGGGCATGTCGCCGCGATGACGGGCGACGGCGTCAACGACGCGCCCGCGCTGAAGAGGGCGGACATAGGCATCGCGATGGGCGTGGCCGGCACGGACGTGACCAGGGAGGCGGCCGCGATGACCTTAACGGACGACAACTTCGCTTCAATCGTCGCGGCCGTCGAGGAGGGCCGCGCCATTTTCAGCAACATCAAAAAGTATTTGATGTACCTCCTCTCGTCCAATATAGGCGAGATCGGATTGATGGCCGGCGCGTCGCTTGTGGGCCTGCCGCTCCCGCTCTCGGCGGTGCAAATCCTTTACGTCAACCTTGCGACCGACGGCCTGCCCGCGCTCGCCCTGGCCGTTGACCCGCCCGAAGACGACCTCATGCGCCGCCCGCCGCGCGACGCCCGCGCGGGCATCTTCACGCGCCCCGTCGTGATGCTCATGCTGGCCGGCGGGCTCTGGTCAACGATGGTGAACCTGGGCCTCTTCGCGTGGGCGCTCAACTCCGGCCGGAGCGCCCGTGAGGCCATGACGATGACGTTCGTCTCGCTCGTCCTGATACAGTTTTTCAAGGCTTACAACTTCCGCTCCGACCGCCACTCCGTGCTGCGCAAACCCTTCGCCAACAAGTGGCTCAACCTCGCCGTCCTGTGGGAGCTTTCCCTGCTGGCGCTGATCGTCTACCTGCCCTTCCTGCGCGAGATGTTTCAGACCTTCCGCCTGACGCTTCCCGACTGGCTCATCGTCGTCGGCCTGGCTTTGACCGTCTCGCCCGTCCTCGAACTGACGAAGTGGTTGGAGCGGCGCGGCTGGTTCGGGGGACTGCCCTGAATATTGACAGGCGCGGAGCGTGCGTGAGAGAGTCGGGCGCGATGAAGAACGGGGCGAAGAAGATTGTCAGGACGAGTGCGGCGGCGCTCGCGCTCGTGACATTGCTGGCATCGTGCGGGGGCGCTCTCTACAAGGTCAAGCCGAAAGTGGACGCGCCCGTAGCGGGCGGGAGCGAGGCGAGCGCCAGCGGCTTCACGCTCCGCGCTGTGCCACTTTTGGCAGACGAGGAGAGCCAGGAATTGTTCGAGGCAAACCTGCCGCTCGCGGGGCTCCTGCCCGTGCGTCTGGAGATGGGCAACGAGGGCGCGGCCGCGCTCTCCTTCGAGCGCGTGCGCTTTCACCTGCGCGACGCCGAGGGCCGCGAGTGGAAATTCCGCACGCCCGAGCAAGCGGTCTCGCGCATACTCGAAAGCGACAAGGTTTACCTCTACAACCCGAACTCGCGCCGCGCATTTCAGGAGGCCGTCAACCAACACGCCTTCGACCTGAAGACGCCGCTCGAACCCGCCGGCCGTCGCCGCGGCCTAGTCTTCTTTCAGACGCCGAAGAAAGAGCAGCTCAATAACCCGCGCGGGCTGGTCCTGACAATCGAAGGGTTGCCGCAGCCCGTCGAGGTAATCTTCAACTGAAAGGCAGCATCCAGGAGTCAGAATGAGAGGCTGAAACCTCTTCTTCTGATTTTCTTTTATTCTGACTCCTGAATTCTGGATTCTGAATTCTGCTTTTATGAACTCTCTTCAGGAGCAATACGCGCCGCGCAACGCCTGCTTCGGCTGCGGGCCGGTCAATGAGAAGGGCTTGCGGATTCGCAGTTTTCCGCAGGGCGAAGAGGAGGTCGTCTGCGAGTGGCAGCCCGAGGCGCATCACGAGGCGTTTCCGGGAGTGCTGAACGGCGGAATCGTCGGCGCGCTCTTCGACTGCCACATGAATTGGACGGCGGCCTGGCACCTGATGAAGCGCAATGGGGCCGAGACGCCGCCCTGCACCGTGACGGCCGACTACGCCATCAAGCTCAAGCGCCCGACGCCGACCGACGCGCCCGTCCGCCTCGTCGCACGCGTCGTCGAATCAACCGACGACCGCGCAGTAGTCGAAGCGGAGCTCATCGCGCACGATAAAGTCTGCGCCACTTCGCGCGGCACCTTCGTCGCCGTCAAGCCCGGCCATCCGGCCTATCATCGCTGGTGATTTTCGTCCTCAGCTCCCGCACCGCTTCCATCAAACGCTCGACGCGGCCCAGCTCGACTCCGTTCTCCCAAGAGCCGCCGGCCTTTAAGGACGACCCAACGATGAAGCCGTCCGCCTCGTGAAAGTCGGCGACGTTCGCGGCGCTGATGCCCGAGCCGAGGATGACGGGTAGGCGCGTGTGTGCTTTGGCCTCGCGCACGTCCTCGACGCTTGGCGGCTTGCCCGTCACGCTGCTCGTCACGATCACCGCGTCGCCGCGCATGAACTCAACGGTCGTCGCCGTCTCGCCGAGCGAAATGTCGGCCGTGATGGCGTGCGAGGAGTGCTTCTTCTTGATGTCGGCCCAAACCTTCACGCGCTCCGCCCCGAGCTGGCGGCGGTAGCGCAACAGCTCCGCGGCCGACGACTGGATGAAGCCTTCGTCGGCGACGTGCGCGAAGACGAAGCCTTCGGCGCGGATGTAATCGAGCCCGGCGGCGTGCGCCACCGCCATCGCTTCGAGGTTCGCCGCGGCCAGCACCTGCACGCCAACGGGCAGGCGCGTCAAGGTCTTCACCTCGCGCCCGATGACGGCGAGCGCGGCCACGATTTCTGGCCCAACCCGCCCGCGCGTGTACGGTGTGTCGTGCATGTTCTCGATGATCAGGCCGTCAACGCCGCCCGCGCGGTAAACCTCCGCCTCGGCCGCCGCTAGCTCCACCAGGTCGGCCGCCGAAAGATTGCTCGCGGGCGTGCCGGGCAGCGCGCCCGTGTGAATCACGCCGACGACGGGTTTGACGTTCGGGAATAAGCTCAGGGGCATCGTCCGTAATTCTCAGGCGAGCCTCGGCCGGCCCGGCGGTTCGTTGGTGGTGAAGATTAAGTCCAGGCGGTTGAAGGTCTGGTTGACCGCGACGGTCGCGCCGGTTTGCAGGCGGAAGGAGATGACGAGGCCGTCCTCGCGCTCTTCGACGCGCAGGTCGGCGAAGCCGCGCCCGTGCGCCAGCTCGCCGCGCGCGGACGAGAGCGACGCGCACGGGACCAGGACGAAGAGGCGCTCGCCCTCCGCGTAAGACCTGTAGTCGTCGAGCGCCGTGTCGGACATGAGCGTGAAGCGCGCGCCGTCCGGCGTCTCGCTGCGGCGGAGCGCGACGACGCGTCTGCGCTGCGGGGCGTCGGTCGGCGAGTCGGCGGCGCGCGCCGGGGCCGCGGCCGGCGCGAGCGCGCAGAGCAGGAGCGGGACGAGCAGGAGGCGTCGGAGACCGTCGGGCCAATTTCGCGGGAGCGTATCAAGGGCGGCGCGCGCGCCGTCAACGGCAGGCACGCGGGCAGGCTCTGGACGCAGAAGAGTGTACATTGGGGGTGATGACTCCGTTCTGCTTGATGGTCACGTTGAAGGGGCGTCGCGTCGAGGGCGAAAGCGGCTTCTCCGCAGTGCGCGCGCCCGGAGTGCGAACGGAGTATAATTGCTTTCGCCGCGGATTCACAGAGGAATTTTTTCGAAGGCTTTGGGCAGTGCCAGTTCACACCCGCCAGGAGGCAGCATGGACAGAGACGAGAGAGAAGACAACACGATCTACAAGGTCGTGATCAACCACGAGGAGCAGTACTCTATCTGGCCGGCCGACCGCGAGAACGCGCTGGGCTGGAACGACGCGGGCAAGCAAGGAACCAGGCAGGAGTGCCTGGACTACATCAAGGAAGTGTGGACGGACATGAGGCCGCTCAGCTTGCGAAAGAAGATGGAGGAGGCGGACAAGGGCTAGCCTCCACGCAAACTTTCACGCGGCCCGCTCCTGCTCGCGGCTACCCGGTAGTCGCCATGTTTGCCCCGGCTCTGTCAGCGCGACGCGCCAGTGCTCGTCGCCGGCCGCGCGCCAGAGGCGCTCGACGGGTTCGCCCGCGGGCTCGCGGCTCAGCCGGAACGTCGAGTGGTGCATGGGCAGGATGTAGGTCGCGCCCATCTCGCGGCTCATGGCCCAGGACTGCTCCGGGCTCGCGTGCGCGTGTATCCACGGGTCGTAAGCGCCGATGGGAAGAATCGCCAGGTCGATCTGCGCGCGGCGGCCGAGCGCCGTGAAGGCGTTCGTGTATGCCGTGTCGCCGCCGAAGACCAGCGCGCGGCCCCCTTTGCTCACCAGGAATCCGCCGTAGCCGCGGTGCTTGTCCGTCAGCGTGCGCGCGCCCCAGTGATTAACTTTGATCGCTTCGATGCGCGCGCCGCCTATCTCCACGCTCTCGCCCCAGCCCAACTCGTGTTTGCGTCGGAAGCGGCCGACGAGGTCTAGGTTCCCGCGCTGGACGACCGCTTGAGTCGTGCGCGGCAGGTGGCCGAGCGTGCCGAGGTCGCAGTGGTCCATGTGCGCGTGCGAGATGAGCACGGCGTCGAGCGGCGGCAGCTCCGACACCTTGAGCGCAGGCTCCACCAGCCGGCGCGGGCCGAAGGTCAGCCCGGCGACGCTGACGCCGACGTGCGAGCGCAGCGCCGGGTCCGTCAAAAGCCAGGTGCCGTAAAAGTTGATGAGCACAGTCGCGTGGCCGAGCCAGGCGACGGTCAGCGAGTCGTCGGCCCAGGATTCGGGCCGCGGGCGGTGCGGGGCCGCCGGGATGGGCCTGCCCGCCTCCGCGATCCGCTCCGAGAGGAAGCGCCGCGTGTGCTGGCGCGCGAAGCGCGCGTAAGTTTTCAGCTTCTCAGGATTCATCATGCGTGGGCCATTAGATGCGCCCTGGAAGTTTCAAGGTGCACGCGGAATTCTCACAGAAGTGGGGAAGAAGACGCGTGCTATTATTCCGAATGTTTTGATACTCCGAATGTTTTTAATCAGACAGCGATGCTCAGAAATTAAAAGAAGCTGTTGAGAGGTTGAAAGGGCAAGGATAAGTCTCTCCCTTGTGAGCGGGGGCAAGCCACCCTTCCTGACCTGAGAGATTCAATAACTTGAACGATTGTTCTTGAGCTGAATGACTGAAGCCGGTGAGAAGATAGCATTTCTACCCGACCTGATTTACACGGGCGGGCGGTTCGAGAGCGGCGTGGCGCTGGTGTGCGACGAGGGCGGCAGGATCGTTCGCCTGACGCGCGAGGTTGATGACCTCGGCGGAACCGTTCGCCTCAGAAATCGCGCCGTGCTGCCGGGGCTCGTCAACGCGCACTCGCACGCCTTCCAGCGCGTGATACGCGGGCGCACGGAGCGGCGCACGGGCGCGCAGGATTCGTTCTGGACCTGGCGCGAGATGATGTACAGCGCGGCGGCGCGGCTCTCGCCCGAGGACATTTACGACGCCTCGCGCATGGCCTTCCTGGAGATGGCCGCGGGCGGCATCACGGCCGTCGGCGAGTTTCATTACATACACCGCGCGCCGGACGGACGGCCTTACGATGACCCGAACCTGTTGGCGAAGACGGTGGCGCGGGCCGCGCGCGACGTGGGCCTGCGCGTCGCGCTGCTGCGCGTGGCCTACGCGCGCTCCGGCTACAACGCCGCGCCGAACGAGAGACAGATGCGATTCGTCGAGCGGGACGCGGAGGAGTACCTGCGCAACGTCGAGGCGCTGAAAGAAGAGTTGGCACACGCCGAGGGGGGAATGGCGTGGGCGGGCTGCGCGCCGCACAGCGTACGCGCCGTGCCGCTGCCCTACCTGCGCGAGGTCGCGCGCTACGCGTCGGGCGCTGGCCGCATGCCGCTTCACATGCACGTCGCGGAGCAGCCCGCGGAGCTGAGGGCGTGCCTCGAAGAGCACGGTCGGACGCCCGTCGAGCTGCTCGACGCGGAGGGGGTGCTGGGCCAGAATTTCACGGGCGTTCACGCCGTACACATTACAGCGGCGGAGGCGCGCGCGATGGGCGCGGCGCGCGCGAGCGTCTGCGCCTGCCCGACGACCGAGCGCAACCTGGGCGACGGCGTCGTGCCGGCGGAGATGCTTTTCGCGGAGGGCGTGAACGTCTCGCTCGGCACGGACAGCCACGCGCAGATTGATCTGCTGGAAGACGCGCGCGAGCTTGAGTATCACCTGCGCTTACAAAAACTCGAACGCGCCGTGCTCGCGCCCCGCGAGGACGACTCGACGCAGGCGCTCGCCCGCAGACTCTTCGAGTGTGCGACCCGCGGCGGCGCGCGCTCCATCGACTCGCCGGGCGGGCAGCTCGAAGCGGGGCGGGCGGCAGATTTTTTCACCGTTGATTTGAACGACCCGTCAATCGCGGGGGCCGGCGCGGAAGACCTCCTGCCCTGCGTCGTCTTCGGCCTGGCGCGCACCGCCGTCAAAGAAGTCTTCGTCAGGGGCCGTCAGGTCGTCGCCGACGGGCGGCACGCGGCCGAAGATGAAGTGGTCGAGAAATTCGCCGCGCTCCAGCGCAGGCTCTGGGGCTGAGCGGGGCCAAAAATTTCTCGCCGCCGAGCGCGAATCTCGGCTAAGATGTCGGGCCGTCAACCCAATCGTTCTTGACCCTCTGAGAGAACTCTACAGACCATGATGAAAACGGCCGCGCCCCTTCCACACCTTTGCTTAGCCCTCCTCGTCGCGGCCGCGGGGTGCGGTAAGGCCACTGTCAACAGCGCGCCGGCCGGCAACAAAACGGTCGTGACGAGCACCACGCAGAACGGCCAGACGGCTGCTGCGCCCGCGGCACAGCAGGGCACGCCCGGCCCACCCGCCGCGGCCTCGACGACGAACGTGCGCCTGACGCAGGTCGAGGTCAACGCGGACATGATAGACGCGCCGGTCGAAGGCGCGGCCGTCGGCCTTCGCGCGAGCGACAAGTCTTTCGGCAAGATGACGGGCCCCGACGGCAGCGTCGTCTTCGACGCCGTGCCCTGCGGCGGCGAGGTCCAGATAACGGCGCGCGCGGACGGGAGCGACGAGGACACGATCCTGAAACGCAAGCTCGTCTGCGAGCCCGGCACGGTTGACCTGGGACTCATCGTCTCCGCGTTCGGCGGCCCGCCCGCGCTTGAGCAGCGCACGCCGCGCGAGATGGTCTACGACGCGAACGCGGGCGTCTGGCGCTCCGGCGACTTGATCGTGCCCGATGAAGAGGTCGAGAAGATTCTGAGCAAGTACCAGTCGGGCGGCAAGTAGTCGGGAGAACTTTTCGGCGGGACGCAAATGTGCGGCGGAAAGACTACGAGCCGCAATGAAGGCGAAGCACGAACAGGCGCGGCAGCCCCAACGCTGCCGCGCCTGTTCCGATTTCCGTTTCGCGACCGGGCTAGGGCCGTATGTAGACGGTGACTATCTGCCAGCGCCCGTCCCTCTTCTCGTACTCGCGGGAGAACCTGTAGGTCCGGCCGGCCTCCCAGGACTCTTCGTCGCGCCCCTTGATGTAGGCCGTGCCCGTGACGACGGCCGTGTCGCCCGTGACGTTCACGCGCACGTCGTCGGTCCTGAAGTACTGGAAGGCGAGGCCGTAGTTTTCCAGGCGGGCCAGCCTCTCGGCCCTGGTGGTCACTCTTCCCCAGCGCGTCCTGATGGTGAACTCGTCCGCGAGCACCTCGCGCAGAGTGTCCGTGTCCGCGTCCAGGTTGCCGCGGACGTACTCGCGCTCGACGCGCAACACCTCCTGTTCGTCGGTGGCCGTCGAGACGGCGCTGCCGCGGAAGGGATGGACCAGGCCGGCGACGGCCAAGCCGATGACGAAAGTGATAACTGCGACGGCTAGACGGATGGCTGTGTGTTTCATCTTGCTTACTCCTAGTGTGTGCCGATAAATTATCACCGGCGGGGAGCGCACGGCAAGGGTTTTCCGTCCGCCCGCGGAAAATCCTCGCGCGATTGACAAAGACAGGGCGAGAACGTTCCTGCCCATTATCGAAGCCCGCTCGGGCAAGAAGGTCGAGTACCAGAGCAAGAGCGCCGAGAAGAAGGCCACCGGAAAATAGTTTTGGCCCAAAGATGACGAACCGTCTGCGCCGTATCTTCGAGCGCAGACGGTTTTTCTCTGCGACTCCGCGCGAAGCTCAAGGCGTCGCGGAGCGCATCTCAGCCCTCAAGTGCGTGCATGAATTCCGCGCGCGGCCGTCTCCCCTTCTCCGGGTTGAGGCCGATGAGCTAAAGTAAGCGTCATGCCGGTCGAACAAACTCTGGCCGAACTGGTCAGCATCAACTCGGTCTCAAATAACTCGAACGCCGAAGTCATTAAGTATCTCGCCGGGCGGTGCGAGGCGATGGGCCTCGGTGTCAGGCTCTTCCCGTACCGTGACGAGCAGAATGTTGAGAAGGTGAACATGATTGCGTGGGCGGGAACTGACGGGGGCGATGATGGGAAGATTGATGTCGAACTCGCGCTCGTCGGGCACACGGATACTGTGCCGTTTGACGCGGCGTGGGCGGAGGCACTGCGGCTGACGGAGCGCGAGGGGAGGCTTTACGGGCGCGGGGCGTGCGACACGAAGGGGTTTATCGCGGCGGCGCTCGCGGCCGTCGAGGGCGCGGACCTGCGCGGGCTCAATCGCCCGCTCGCGCTGGTCTTCACGGCCGACGAGGAAGTAGGCTGCCTGGGCGCGAAGCGGCTGGCCCAGGCGCGGCCACTCTCCGCGCGCTACAGCGTGGTGGGCGAGCCGACCTCCCTGCGGCCGATGCGCGCGGGCAAGGGCTACTGCCTGGCCGAACTCGTGCTCCGCGGGCGCGAGGGCCACAGCGCCTACCCCGCGCTCGGCGCTTCGGCCATCTTCCGCGCCGCGCGGCTCGTCACGCGCATCGAGCGCATCGGTGAAGAGCTACAGGCCGACACGCGGCCGGCCTTCGAGCCGCCTTACACCACCTTGAACGTCGGCCTCATCCGCGGCGGCACGGCCAAGAACATCATCGCGGGCGAGTGCCGCTTAACTCTCGAATGGCGGCCAGTGCCGGGGCAGGAAGCGTCGCGCGTCGTCGAATTGGTCCGCGCCGCCGCCGAGGACGAGCGTTCACGCGACCGCGATTTCGACTGCACGCTCAACGTCATCAGGCTCGACGAGGCGACGGAGACGCCAGCCGAGTCGAGGCTCGTCCGCCTGCTCGAAGAGACGACCGGAAGCGCGGCCGGGACCATAGCCTTTGGGACTGAGGCCCCGCAGATGGCCGAAATGGGGGCCGAGCCGGTCGTCTTCGGCCCAGGCGATATACGCGCCGCGCACCGCACGGGCGAGTTTGTGCCGGTGGAAGAACTGCGCGAGTGCGTCCGCGTCCTCTCCCGCGCGATAGAGCATTTTTGTTTACAGGGAGAGCGGACAACCCCCGCGTGAGCGCGCGGCATCTTGCAACCTCGTGCTTAAATTTTTGAGAAGCAGAACTCTTATGATTCGTCCCCACTCGCCGCTCCGCCACGCCGCCGTCCTCGCGCTCGTCGTGCTCGCGCTCGCGCCGGTCCGCGCCCAATCCGGCGGCACGCCGCTGACCAGCCAGGAACTCGTGCGCCTCGTCTACGAACTCCCGAAGCACCCGGAGAAGCGCGACGAGATCGTCGAAGAGATTCGCAGGCGCGGCATAGGCTTCCCGCTGACCGACGGCCTGCGCGGCGTCGTCGCCACCAAGAGCGGCAACGATGTGCTTTTGCGCCGGACACTGGAAGAGGCCGAGCGGCGCAGGCTCAACCCCTCCGCGTCCGCGCCGCCCTCGGCCGCGGAGGCCGCCGAAGTCTTAGCCAAAGCGAGCCGGGCCGCGCTCGAAGCCGCGCAGACGATTCCAGACTTTATCGTCAAGCAACTCGTCACGCGCTCCGAGGCGCGCGAGCACACGCGCAACTGGCGCGTCATGGACCGCCTGACCGTCGCCGTTAGCTTCCGCGAGAGCATGGGCGGCGAGCAATACAAGCTGCTCGCCGTTAACGGGCTGCCCGAGGCCGAAGCAGAGTCCGAGCGCAGCAGCTACGAACAGGCGGGCGGCTCGACCACGACGGGCGAGTTCGCATCGCTCCTCCTCAGGCTCTTCGTGCCGGAGAGCGAGACGGAATTCAAGGCCGTGGACACGGACACCTTGCGCGGCCGGCGCAGCGTCGTCTACGAGTTCGTCATCAAGAAGAGCAAGGCCATGAACAAGCTCGTCTATGGCGGGCGGGCCGGCGAGAGGCGCGAGACGCTGTCGGGGATGCGGGGCCGCGTCTGGATTGACCGCGAGTTAGCCCGCGTGCTGCGCGTGGAGTACACGACCACGGAGGTCGAGCCCGACTTCCCCATCACGCAGTTGGAGAAGACGATTGACTTCGACTGGGTGAACATCGGCGACGAGAAGTACCTGATGCCGGTCACGGCCGAGACGATCTTCACGACGACGGCCCTCGTCACCTACTACGACCCGCACCGCCAGATGAAGGTGACGGAGCCCCTGACCTTCCAGACCCGCAACGAGATTCGCTTCCGCAACTATCAGAAGTTCGGCACCGAGGTCAAGATCATAGAGGATGTCGGCGACTTCGAGGACGAGCCCGCGCCCGAGCCGGAGAAGAAACCGTAAGGGAATGCAAAATTAAAAATGAAAAATGAAAAATTGAGGCGGAGAGCCACGTTTATTAAAAATGGTTCTCCGCCTTCCTTTTTTCATTTTTCATTTTTAATTTTGCATTTTTCTTTTGACATTCCTTGACTGTTTAAGATAGAAGTCGCGCGCGCGTGGGGCGGGCGTCGTCTGCCGCCTTCCTTTTGGTCCACGCACGCGCTCACGCCGTGCCTCGCAGCGCGTCCGCGGCGAGCTTCACCGAATTTCACTGCCGGCAAAACCGCAAGAGCTTCTGAACGGGAAAGGAGCCCCATGCTCAACTCGAACGTGCTCGACACACTGATCGCGATTGTCGTCGTCCTCCTCATCCTCAGCCTGATCGTGCAGGCCATCCAGTCGCTCATCAAAAAACTCTTCAGGCTCAAGTCCAGGGAAATCGAAAAGTCGCTCGTCATCCTCTTCGACAACGTCATCGAAAAGCACGAGCGGCCGCAGACGCCCGGCGCGGCTGCCTCGCCCGCGCCCGCGCCCGCGGACAAGCCGGTCACGTCCGGCGACCTCGTCGCGAAAGTCCTCGACCAATTCAAGGCCGTCGGGCGGACGACGAAGTTCAAAACCCCGGTCCTCGAATCCATCTCGAAAGAGGATTTGCTGAAAGTCATGGCGCGCGTCGAATCCCGCGCCTTCCACTCCGGCTACCTGGAGCAGTTCGAGGGGCTTTACAAACAGGTCGCGGACCTGGACCAGAAAATTAAAGACCTCGCCGCCGGCGGCCTCTTGCAGGGCGCGGCCAGCGCCAAGTTCGCGGAGATGCGCGCAGTGCTCTCGCCGCTCATCAACGACTTCAAGGCCATCGTCAGCGGCGGGTCGGTCAAGGAGGACGTGCTCCTCGGCGACCTGCTCGCCCTGCGCGAGGTCAAGCTGACAGACGCGCTCGCGCTCCTCTCCTCGGCCCAGGAGTCGGTCGCCAGGGACCTCGAAGCGGAGCGCGCCGCCAGGAACGACGTGGCGGTCGCCGCGCTGCAAGGACTCTCGACGGCCCTGACGCAGATCGCCAACGTCATCGGCCAACTCGGCCAGCGCGCGGACGAAGCATTCGGGGCACTGCGCGCCAAGCTCGATCACGTCGGCAACTGGTACGACACCGTGATGCAGAGCTTCGAGGAACGCTACAGCCGCCAGATGAAGAACTTTTCGATTTACATCAGCATCGGCGTGGTCATCTTTTTCAACGTCAACATCATCCGCATGTACCGCAACCTCTCGACCGACGAATTGCAGCGCACCCTGATCCTCAGGGCCGGCGAGAAGATGATTGACGAGCGTGGCAGCGCGCCCGCCGCGAACCCTAACCCAGACCCTAACGCGCCCCCACCGACCGTGGAGGAACTCAAGAAGGACATCGAAGTGATCAGGGGCTATGCCGCCGGTTACCGCGGGCTCGGCCTCTCGCCGCTGACGTGGGGCGACTTGAGAACCTGGGTGGGCACCTGGGTCCGCGAGTTCCCCGGCGCAGGCTGGTGGGGCTACAGGCTTGGCGACCTCAAAATGCTGCTCGGCTGGGCCCTGACGGTGTTACTGCTCAGCGCCGGAGCCCCCTTCTGGCAGGACGCCCTCGAATCGCTCTTCGGCGTCAAGAACCTGCTGCGCAAGAAGAGCGACACGCGCAACGTCGAAGGCGAAAGCGGCGCAGGCCAGCCGAGAAGCTGAAGAGCAGTGGTCAATGTCAGTGGTCAGTAGTCAGTGGTCAGTGGTCGGTGGTCAGTGGTCAGTAAAAGACGAAAGAGAAGAAGATAGTCAAGTGTCATCAGCTCGGCTGCCTTCTTCTGTTTTTAACTGACCACTGACCACTGACCACTGACCACTGACTACTGACCACTGCTCCGCGCCAGGTCGCGCACGACCTTGATGAGTTCTTCGGGGTCAACGGGTTTCGGGACGTGGAGCTGGAAGCCTGCGTCGAGCGCCTGGCGGCGGCTGTCCTCGTCGGCGTAGGCGGAGACGGCGGCTGCGGGGACGCGCCCGCCGCGCTCCGGGCCGAGCGCGCGCACGCGCCGGATCATTTCGTAGCCGTCCTCCTCCGCCATCCCTATGTCGCTGATGAGCACGTCGGGCGCGGCGCGCTCGACCGCCGCCAGCGCCTCCTGCGCGCTCGCCGCCGCGACGACCTCGGCCCCGTGTTTTTCCAGCAGCGTGCAGAGCAGCGCCCGCGCGTCCTCCTCGTCGTCAACTACCAGCACGCGCACCCCAGATAGAATTGCGGACAGCGGATTGTGGGTCGCGGATTGCTCGCCCGCTTTCTCGTCAACCCGCAATCCGAAATCCGCAGTCCGCAACGCCGCGATGGGGAGTTTGACCGTGAAGGCGGCCCCGTGCCCCGCGCCCGCGCTCTCGGCCTGGACCGTCCCGCCGTGAAGCTCCACCAAGTGGCGCACGATTGCCAGGCCCAGTCCCAACCCGCCGTGCATCCGCGTGGTCGAGCCGTCGGCCTGCCGGAAGCGGTCGAAGACATAAGGGAGGAACTCCGGCGCGATTCCTGGGCCAGTGTCGCTGACGGTAAGCTCGACGTGCGAGTCCGCGCGTTCGAGGCGGACTTCGACGCGCCCGCCCTTGCCCGTGAACTTCACCGCGTTCGAGATCAAATTCCACGCCACCTGCTGCAAGCGCGCGGGGTCGCCCGAGACCGGCCCGACCGCCGGGTCCAGCCGGGTGTGCAGCTCTATGCTCTTGGCGGCGGCGGCCGGGCGCACGGCGTCCGTCGCGGCCGTCACGACGGTGAGCAACTCCGTCGGGCGGACCTCAAGCCTGAGCTTGCCCGTGATGATGCGCGACACGTCGAGCAGGTCTTCGACGAGCCGCGCTTGTGCCTTAGCGTTGCGCTCGATGATTTCGAGCGCGTGCGCGGCCGTGGCCTCGTCCAGGTCCATCATCCGCAGCATCTTCGTCCAGCCGAGCATGGCGGTCAGCGGCGTGCGCAACTCGTGCGAGAGCGTGGCGAGAAACTCGTCCTTGAGGCGGTTGGCGTCCTCGGCGGTCTTGCGCGCCGCCTGCTCGCGCAGGAGGAGTGCGGCGCGATCCTCCTCGGCCAACTGGCGCTCCGTGATGTCGCGCTGCGTGCCCCAGGCGCGGAGCAGCCGGCCGTCCTCGACGATGCCGACCAGGTTGTTGAGGAAGTATTTCGGGTTGCCTTCGCGGTCCAACTCGTGCGACTCGGCCTCGGCCATGCGGTAGCCGGAGCTGATGAACGCGCGCAGGAATTCGACGTTCTTCGGGTCGTCGCTCATGAGCAGGTCGCCGACCCTCGCGCCCATGACCTCGCCGGCGTGGCTGAAGCCGTACATCTCTGCCATCGCGTCGTTGCACTCGGCGAGGTAGCCATGCCTGTAGCACAGCTCCAGCTGCTCGTCCACGGGCAGCCCCGTCGGCACCGGCTCTTCCAGCTCGAAGCGCCAGATGGCCTCGGAGCTATTGCGGACGAAGGCGCGGTAACGCTCCTCGCTCCCGCGCAGCTCGCGCTCGATGCGCCGCCGCTCCGTGATGTCGCGCGCGATGGTTGACGCGCCCGTCAGCGCGCCCTCCGCGTTCTTGATTGGCGAGATGCTCAGCGAAACGTCAAGCGCCTCGCCGCTCTTCTTGACGCGCGTGGTCTCGAACTGCTCTATCTGCTCGCCGCGCTTGAGGCGCGCGAGGATGTCCGGTATCTCGTTGGGCCGGTCGGGCGGGACCAGCATTGAGATGGGCTGGCCCACGGCCTCTTCGGCCGTGTAGCCATAGAGCCGCTCGGCCCCCTTGTTCCAGCTCGTGATGCGGCCGTCGAGCGTCTTGCCGATGATGGCGTCGTCGGACGACTCGACGATTGCGGCGAGCCGCAGGCGGACCTCCTCGGCCTGCCGCCGCTCCCTGATGTCGCGGAAGACGAGGACGACGCCGGCGATCCGGCCGCCCTCCACGCGGATCGGAGCGCCGCTGTCGTCAATCGGGACCTCGCGCCCGTCGCGGGCCATCAGCACGGTGTGGTTCGCCAGCCCGACTATCGTGCCGGCGGCGAGCACCTTCTCGACCGGGCTCTCGACCTCGCGCCGCGTCTCCTCGTTGATGATGTGGAAGACCTCGCGCAGGGGCTTGCCGCGCGCGTCTTCGAGCGTCCAGCCGGTCAAACCTTGCGCGACGGGGTTCATGAACTCGACGCGCCCTTCGCCGTCGGTCGTCATCACCGCGTCGCCGATGCTCATGAGCGTGGTGAGCAACTGCCCGCGGGCCTCGCGCGAGCCCGCCTCGGCCCGGCGCGTCTTCTCCATCAAGTAAACGATGACGAACGAGACCGCCATGAACACCAGGAGGAGCAGGACGCCCTCGAAGCCAACGTTGAACGAGTACGCGGGGGGCAGGAAGAGGTAGGCGCTCAGGAGGGCTGAGAGCGCGGTGGCGAAGAGGCCGGGCCGGCGGCCGCCGTACCACGCGCTCAGCATGATGGCGGCGTAGAAGAGGGCGAAGGGAATGCGCTCGCCGAGGAGCGGGAGCGACCAGGTGCAGGCCGTCGCGAGCGCGACCGCGAGGACGGCGAAGCCGTAGGCCGAGAGCGGCGCGCGTTTCACCTGCGGCATGCTTCGGCCTCCGCGCTCGCGATGGGGAGCGACCTCGGCGCGGGTTGACGCGCGGTGTGACGGGCGACGGGGCGCGGCGGCGGCACAACCTTGACGGGGGTCATTCTTCCCTTTCCCTGTCTGTTCGTTCGCATCTGAACCCTGGCACGAAGGGCAAACGCTCTCTCGCGAGGCTGAGGCCCGAAGGCGGGCCGCCGGAATTAAAGGGCGACATCGAGTCCGCCAGATTATAAGCTCTCGGGCGCAATCGGCAAACACTTTTCGGCTTGAACTCCCGGCCCGCCCTGCGCCATCATGCAGCAGAGGACTTCACCGATGGCTAACACCGCGCGCCGCCTGGCCGAAAACGTCCCCGGCGACTTTTACGTGGACTCGACGTGCATCGACTGCGACGCCTGCCGCCAGATAGCGCCCACGATTTTCCGCGACCACGGCGACCAGTCGAGCGTTTACCGCCAGCCCGAGACGGAAGAAGAGACGCGCCTCGCGCTGATGTCCCTGGTCGCCTGCCCGACCGCCTCGATTGGCACAACCCGCAAGTATGACGCGCGCGCGGGCGTGGATGCCTTCCCCGTGCGCGTTGCCGAGAACGTTTACTTCTGCGGCTTCACTTCGGAATCGAGCTTCGGCGCGTGGAGCTACCTCGTCGTGCGCCCGGCGGAGGAGGGCGGCAACGTGCTGGTGGATTCGCCGCGCTTCACGCGCCCGCTCGTCAAAAAGATGGAGGCGCTGGGCGGGGCCCCGACGATGTTCCTCACGCACCGCGACGACATCGCGGACCACGCGGCGTTCGCTGAAAAGTTCGGGGCCGAAAGAATCATGCACGCGCTCGACGGCGCGGCCCGCCTCGGGGTCGAGCGCGTCATCGAAGGCGAAGGGGAAGTCCGGCTCGACCGCGACCTCGTCGCCATCCCCGTCCCCGGCCACACGCGCGGCCACACGGTCTTGCTCTACCGGGACAAGTTTCTCTTCACGGGCGACCACCTGGCGTGGTCCCCGTCGCGCGAGACGCTGACGGCCTTCCGCACGGCCTGCTGGTACTCGTGGACTGAACAGACGCGCTCGATGCAACGGCTCCTCGATTACAGCTTCGAGTGGGTGCTGCCCGGCCACGGCCGCATTCACCACGACACGGCCGCCGCGATGCGCTCTCACCTCCTGCGCTGCGTCGAGTGGATGAAAGCCACGCCGTAAGGCTTCCGAATTTTTTTCCTTTACTCAAAACTGAATCTGGGGTATGAATGTCTGCGCCGGACATCTCCTCGCCCGGCAATCCCCGTGCGGAGCGAATAACAGACAAGATGATCCCCCTCAAACGCATTCCCCTGCTTCTCGGCCTCTTTCTATTTTTCACCTCAACCGGATACGCCCAAAAGTTCTGCACGGCCGCGCCGCCGTCGCCCTACAAGCACAACGCGCTGATCGTGACGAGCTACGACCAGAGAGCGCGCCGGATGAAGACGACTCTCGAACACCCGAACGACCTCGGCGACGGGCTGCACCTGGCGGCCTCCTTCTATTACACGGACCCGCGGCTGCACACGCCCCCGACGATAGACATCATCATCGTCGCCGCCTCCAAGCACCCGCGCTTCCGCGACTCGCATGACCTGAGCCTCATGCCCGAGGGCGCGAGCGGCCGGGCGTTCAGCGGCCCCGCGCAGTACTCGACGGACGACGGCCCCAAGGGGGTGAAGCTCGAACGGACCAGGGTGACGCTGAGCTACGCCGACCTGCTCAACCTCACCAGGGCCAGGCGCGTCCGCCTGCGCCTCGGCGCGACCGAGGTCGAACTCTCCAACAACCACCTCGAATCCCTGCGCGAAGTCGCTAGCCTGATGGCCCCGCCGCCCGTCAGGATAGTGAGGCGGTAAACGGCCGCACAGTTTCAGTTCACCGAGACGGGCGCGCGTGCTATTCCGCGCCCGTTTTGTTATAAAAGCAGAAGTCAGTAAAGGCAGCATCCAGGAGTCAGAATCCAGAATGGATAAGGCTGAGAACCGCTTTTGTTTTTATTCTGACTCCTGAATTCTGGATTCTGATTTTATGACCTCTGAACGCATACGCAATTTCTCGATCATCGCGCACATAGACCACGGCAAGTCCACGCTCGCCGACCGCCTGCTCGAACTGACGGGCGCTCTCACGGAGCGCGAGATGTCGGCGCAGGTTTTGGACGACATGGACCTGGAGCGTGAGCGCGGCATCACCATCAAGTCGCACGCCGTCCGCCTCGACTACAAGGCGCGGGACGGCCAGGCTTACGTGCTCAATCTGATTGACACGCCGGGCCACGTTGACTTCTCTTACGAAGTCTCGCGCTCGCTCTCGGCCTGCGAGGGCGCGCTCCTGGTGGTTGACGCCTCGCAGGGCGTCGAAGCGCAGACGCTCGCCAACACGTACCTCGCGATAGACAACAACCTCGAACTGATTCCCGTCATCAACAAGATTGACCTGCCGGGCGCGGAGCCCGAAAAGGCCATCGAGCAGATCGAGCACGTCATCGGGCTCGACACGCACAACGCCGTGCTGACCTCCGCCAAAACCGGCGCGGGCGTTGACGAAGTTCTCGAAGCCATCGTGCGCGACGTGCCGCCGCCGAAGGGCTCGGCGGACGCCCCGCTCAAGGCGCTCATCTTCGACTCGTGGTACGACTCCTACCGCGGCGTCATCGTCCTCTTCCGCGTGATTGACGGGCAGGTGCGCCCCGGCATGAAGATTCGCTTCTTCAACACGGGCCGCGACTATCAGGTCGAAACGCTCGGCGTCAATCGCCCGCGCCCGACCCCCATTGATAAGCTGGGCGTCGGCGAAGTCGGCTTTCTCACGGCCTCCATCAAGGAGGTCGCGGACGTGCAGATCGGCGACACGATTACGGAGAGCGCGCGGCCGACGAAGGAGCCTTTTCCGGGCTTCCAGGAAATCAAGCCGATGGTCTTCGCCGGGCTCTACCCGGTGGACACGAACCAATATGAGGAGCTGCGCGACGCGCTCGACAAGCTGCGCCTCAACGACGCGTCGTTCTTCTACGAGCCGGAGTCGTCGGCCGCGCTCGGCTTCGGCTTCCGCTGCGGCTTCCTCGGCCTGCTCCACATGGAGATCGTGCAGGAGCGGCTGGAGCGCGAGTTCAACCTCGACTTGATTACGACCGCGCCCGGCGTGCGTTACCGCGTGACGACGACCGATGGCGAAGTGGTCGAGGTTGACTCGCCAGCGAAGATGCCCGACCCGGTCAAGATAGAGAAGATCGAGGAGCCGGTCATCCTGGCGACGATTCTCACGTCGGACGATTACCTCGGCGGCATCCTGCCGCTCCTCGAAGAGAAGCGCGGCATCCAGAAAAAGTTCGAGTACATCGCCTCCAACCGCGTGATGCTCACCTACGAGCTGCCCCTGAACGAGATCGTGCTCGACTTCTACGACCGCCTGAAATCCGTCTCGCGCGGCTACGCCTCGCTGGATTATCACTTCAGCGGCCACTGGGAGTCGGACCTCGTCAAGCTGGACGTGCTGGTGGCGGGCGAGCCGGTGGACGCGCTCTCGCTCATCCTCCACCGCGCCACCGCGCAGGCTAAGGGCCGCGCGCTCGCCGAGAAGATGAAGCAGCTCATCCCGCGCCAACTCTTCGAGGTCCCCATCCAGGCCGCCATCGGCAACAAGGTCGTTGCCCGCGAGACCGTCAAGGCGCTCGGCAAGAACGTCATCGCCAAGTGCTACGGCGGCGACATCACGCGCAAACGCAAGCTCCTCGAAAAACAGAAAGAGGGCAAGCGCCGCATGAAAAAAGTCGGCCGCGTCGAGATTCCGCAAGAGGCTTTCCTCGCGGTGCTGAAGGTGAACGAATAGGCTAAAGACTGCTTCAAACAAGTATGGCACCCGAAGACCGCAGCACAAGAACATTAGAGGAATGGGCGGGATCGCAACATCTTAACCTTACGCTTGTCTTCACAGACATTGTTGACTCGACTGCTATCGGCGTAAAACTTGGTGATCGTACTTGGATAGAAGATTTATTCAGGCATTTTTCTCATGCGAGATTTCTAGTGGTTTTTTATGATTGTTTTGTGGTGAAAGTAATTGGCGATTCTTTGATGGTTGCTTTCCGCACCTCTACCGATGCGGTAGATTTTGCCGTAGCCTTTGCAAAGGATACAGGTGTTAATTATATCGGCATTAGGGCCGGAATTAACTCTGGACAAGTTCAGATTAAAGAGAACGACATATATGGATTAAATGTAAATTTCACGTCCAGGGTGCAGCATTCGTTATCCCAAGAGGGTATCTTAGTGAGCAGTTCAGTGAAAAGAGATTATGAGAAGACTTTCGGGAGTTCTTCGGACTTGAGATTTGTGCCACAGGAAGTAGAACTGAAAAGTTTTGGCAAGGAGACTCTTTGGGAGGTTGATACTCTCGCTTGGCTAGAGGCTGTTGATAGTCAAAGGGCAGCAAGACAACTGTTACTAGGCGGAGGCCGCAGAGTTCGTTTTAGTTTCTAAATTGATTTCTCATATAAGTTGCCAAGACAAGGATTTTCTGAAAGCCATTGAAGACTTGAAGCGAGATCGGGAGACACTTGAGCGGATGCTAGGAGGCGAGAGTGATGTTGACGCCTGAAGAACAAGTAGCGCGGTTACCCGTCATCAGCGACCCCGAGATTTTGAGCGGCGCGACCGTGTTCCGCGGGACGCGCGTGCCCGTAGCGGCATTGTTGGACAACCTCGCGGCCAGCCTGACATTGGACGAGTTTCTCGACAACTTCCCGACAGTCAGGCGCGAGCAGGCACTTCAAGTGTTGGAGTTCTTCAAAGACACCACCACGCGCCTGAGCAAGGCGGCATGAAAGTTCTGCTCGACGAGTGCACGCCGCTCATAGTTAAAAAGCGTCCTCATGCTCGACGCCCAATACGCCGAGGCCGAGAAAGTCTTCCGCGAAGACCTCTCGCACAACCGCCGCAACGGCCGCTCGCTCTTCGGCCTGATGGAGAGTTTGAAGGCGCAGGGCAAGGCGCGCGAGGCCGAACTGGTCCGGCGCGAGTTCGAGCGCGCCTGGAAGAACGCCGACACGCGACTTAGAATAGAAGACCTGTAAACCCCTATGAACTTCCTGACAAGGTTCCTGAAGATTTACCTCTTCGCGCTCGTGCTCTCGGCGCTCGGCGGGTTAGTGTTCTACCTGCTGGTCATCAAGGGCAACCAATTGCGCGGCGACGTGAGCCACGACGAATACGTTGCGACCGTCCAGAAAGCCGTTGCCGCGTGGGCCGCCTTCATGGCCGTGCTCAGTTCCCTGCTCGCCCTGATGGGGATGAGGCGGAGCGTCTCGGTCCCGGTCCAAGACCCGAACGGCTTCCTACACAGAATCAATTCGGCCGTCACGGGCCTGCGCTACCGCCCGCACACCCGGACGGAAAATTTGCTGGTTTACAAGCCCCCGGCCGCCCAGGTGTTCGCCGAAAAAATCACGGTCGAGCTTCAGCCCGGCGGCGCGGTCATCACCGCCCCGCGCCTGCTGTTGAGGAAGATACAGGAGAAGCTATACTGAATGCGGAATGATGAATGATGAATGATGAATGAAAGACGTTCGTTTCTTAATTCATCATTCCGCATTCCGCATTCATCATTTAACCAGATGCACGTCACACGGGTCGAACTGGATAACATCAAAGCGTACGAGCGCGCGGAGTTCAACTTCGAGCGGGGCATCACCGCGATCACGGGCGAGAACGGCGCGGGCAAGACCACGATTCTTGAAGCCGTCGCGTGGGCGCTCTTCGACATGCTCGACTACAGGAAGGAGGACTTCATGCGGCGCGGCGCGAAGAAAGGCTCCGTGCGCGTCACCTTCGTCAGCGACGTGGACGAGCGACCCTACACCGTCTACCGCGACACCGCGCAGGGCTACTACGTCCACGACCGCGACCTCGGCAAGATCGCCGAAAAGAAGACGGACGTGGCCGCCGTGCTGCGCAATCTTCTGGGGATAGAACCTGGCACAGATTTGGAGGCGCTCTTCCGCTCGGCCATAGGCGTGCCGCAGGGCACCTTCACGGCGGATTTTCTGAGGCCCGCCACGCAGCGCAAGGCCGCCTTCGACAAGCTGCTCAAGGTCGAAGAGTACCGCGACGGGGCCGAGCGCCTGCTCGACACGGTCAACCTCATCAAGCAGCAGTCGGCCGAAATCAAGGGGCGCATCGCGGGCGCGGAGAGCCAGCTCGCGCGCTATGACGAACTTGTGGAGGAGCACAAATCGGTGGCCGCGCGCGCCGCCGAGTTGACTATCGCGCTCGAAGAGT
Organism: Pyrinomonadaceae bacterium; assembly: GCA_036403435.1. Classification (GTDB taxonomy): domain Bacteria; phylum Acidobacteriota; class Blastocatellia; order Pyrinomonadales; family Pyrinomonadaceae; genus QHXM01. The sequence continues at coordinate 155,025 of DASWQY010000115.1, read as the reverse complement.
TGCAGCGCGAGATAGCCTTGCGCGAGCGGAACGTGCGCTCGATGGACGAGGCGCTGCGGCTGGTGGACGAGGCGCGCGCCCTCAAGGACCGGCGCGAGGTCGAGCACGAAGCGGCATTGGGCCGCCTGCCCGCGCTCAGCGCCGAGCGCGACGCCGCCGCCCGCGCGCTCGAACGAAAGACCGCGACGGAGGCCGCGTACCGCGCGCACCTCGCGGCGGAAGAGACCCTGCGCTCGCTCGACGCGGCGCGCTCGGCGCGCGACCAGTTGCGTGCCGAGGCTGCGCGCGTCGCGGGGCTCCTCACGTCCGCGCGCGTCCACGCGCAGAGGCTCAACGAGGACGTGGCCCGCGCCGTCGAAGCCCTCGCGCAGCTCGCCGCTTTGAAGCCGGAAATCAACGAGCAGGCCGAAGCAGAGCGCGAGCGCGAGCGGCTGCGCGACTTGCGCGCGCAGGCGCAGAGCGAGAGGGCTCGGCTGGCAAAGCTGGATGTCGAATTGGACGCGCTCCGCAAGCAGCACGCGCAGACGCGCGAGCGCGTGCGTGAGGCCGAGCGCGGTGAGGGCGCGCAGGAGCGCGTCGCGCGGCTCGAAAGCGAGCGCCTGGACGTGGAGACCGGCTTGAGCAGCGCCGAGCGCGCCGCGACGAGCCACAGGCACCTATCGAACCAGCGCAAGGAGGCCGCGCGCGAGACCGAGCGGCTGCGGCGCGAAATTCTTTCACACGAGAAAGAGGTCGCGGCGGCCGAGAAATCTTCCGCCAGGGCTCAGGAGGCGGGCGCGCTCCTGGCGCACGAGGCCGAGCTGACCGAACAGCTCGCCCGCTTACGCGCGCAGATCGAGCACGACGAGAAGTTTCACCGCGAGGTCAGGAACGGCCTCTGCCCGATTCTCTCCGAACGCTGCCTGAACATCGGCGAGGGGCGCTCGCTCGAAGACTACTTTACGCAGGAGTTCGCGTCGAACACGGCGCAGTTGGCCGCGATGGAGCGCGAGCGGGCCAGTCTGGGCGTGGCCGTGCGCGAGGCGCGCGAGGCCGAAAAGCACCTCGGCCGATTGGAGAGCGCGCGTCGTCAACTTGCGAGCGAGCAGCGACTGCTCCGTGAACGCGAGGCGGCGCTCGAACGCATTGATCAGGAGATAGCCCAGTTGCCGGACGCGGGGCGCGAGCGATTGAACGAGCTGCGGGCCAAGCTCTCCGGCATCGACGGCTCGCTCATCACGGAGCGTGATGCCGCCATGCGCTACGCGGAGCTGAGGCCGCTGCAAGACCGCCTTAAAGAGATAGAGCAGGAGGGCAAGGCCAAGCGCGACGAGCGCGCGAGTGTCGCGGCCGTGGCGGACGCGCTTCCACATCTTGAGAAGGAGATCGAGGAGGTCGAGCGCCGTTTGGTTCAACTGAACGACCCGCGCGGGCGTGCCATCGCGCTTACCCGCGAGGCCGAGAGCGAAGCCGCGCGGCGCGCGGAGCTTGCCGGCGCTCTCGACGCCGAGCGCGCGCTCGACGCGCAGGCGCAGGAGATCGCATCGCGTCTCGAAGAGTATGCCCGACTGGATGCCCGCTGGGACGAGGCGCGCAGTGAGCGCGACCGCACGAGCGAGGCGCACCGCGAGTATCTTGAGAGCCAGGCCCTGGCCGCGACGCTGCCCGCACGCCAGGCGGAATTGGAGAAGGGCGAGGCGGCGGCCGCGACCGCGTCGCGCGAGGCCGAGGGCGCGAGAGCAAGGCTCGAAGCCGCGTCGGGCGCTTACAGCCGCGAGCGGCACGACTCGGAGCGCGCCGCGCTGGTCGAGGCCACGCGCACGGAGGCCGCCACGCGGGCCAAGCTCGAAGAGACGGCGAAGAGCGAGGCGGAGAAGGCGTCGGAGATAGCGCGGCTCGGTGAAGTGCGCGAGCAGTGGCGCGAGCAGAAGAAAGAGATAGCTCGGCTCGATGAAGTCAACGAAGCGACTGAGTATATTAGATATGTTCTCAAGGAGGCTGGACCGCGCATTACAGAGAGCTACCTTTTCAACATCTCGATTGAGGCCAACCAGCTCTTCCGCGAGATCACGGGCGAGGCGGGCCGCGCGCTCCGCTGGTCGCGCGACTACGAAATTCTGCTCGAAGAGGAGGGGCACGAACGCTCGTTCCCGAACCTCTCGGGCGGCGAGCAGATGGCGGCCGCGCTCTCCATCCGCCTCGCGCTCCTCAAACAGCTCTCCGACATCCGGCTCGCCTTCTTCGACGAGCCGACCGTCAACATGGACGCCGAGCGGCGCGAGCGCCTGGCCCAGCAGATCGGCCAGGTGCAGCACTTCGACCAGCTCTTCGTCATCTCCCACGACGACACCTTCGAGGAGAACGTTGACCACATCCTCCACGTCACCAAGAGGGACGAGAACCAGGCAGTGAGGGCCGAAGGGTGAGGAAAGAAGAGACGCGGGGACGCGGGGACGCGGAGACACGGGGAGAAGACGAGGGTCGCCGCGCCCCTGCGTCGCCGCGTCCCCGCGTCCCTTCCTTAAAATCCGTGACGATTTACTGTGACGGGTCGAGCCTGGGGAACGGGCTCGCGGAGACGCGCGCGGCGGCCGCGGCGCTCCTGGGCTATAAGGGACTCTGGCGCAGCGTCGGCGAATACCTGGGGCGCGCGACCAACCAGCAGGCCGAGATTGCGGCGGCCGCCATCGGCCTCAAGGCGCTGCGCGAGCCCTGCCGCGTGCGCGTCGTCACGGACTCGCGCTACGTCGTCGAGACCATGTCGGGCCGCTTCCGCCGCAAGTCGAATCACGAGTGGTGGGAGCGTCTGGACGAGGCCGCGCGCGCGCACACGGTCACGTGGGAGTGGGCCAAAGGGCACGCGGGCCACGTCGTACAGGAGGCGGCCGACCGCGCCGCGCGCCGCATCGCCGCGCTCGGCCGCGTTGACGAGAAGGTGCTGCGCGACGCGATTGACAGCCTCGGCAGCGCGGAGGAAACGGAGTAAGGCTGACCCTGAAAGGGTCGCACATCATAGCCGGGGCAAGCGAGCGCGAGCGAAGCGCCGCCCCCGGCTATCTTGTTCATCCCCTCCGGGGATGGAAATGACTTTTTTTCGATCTACTCAGAACTTCTAGCGCCGCCGCCTGAACGCGGCTAGAATGGCGTGGCTTATTTAAGTCTGCACGCAAGCCTCTCCGTGATTATGGCCTTTCCGCAGGGCACTAAGATTGGTCGCTACGAAATCCAGTCCGAGCTGGGGTCCGGCGGGATGGGCGTGGTCTACCTCGCACTGGACACGCGCCTCAACCGCAAGATCGCCCTCAAGCTCCTGCCCGCCGACCTGACGGACAACAAGGACCGCCTGCACCGTTTCGAGCAGGAGGCCCGCGCCGCCTCCGCCCTGAACCACCCGAACATCCTCACGATTCACGAAATTGGCACAGACAACGGCACGCATTTCATCGCCACGGAGTTCGTCGAGGGCGAGACCCTGCGCGCGCTCATCATGATGGACGCGCCGATGCGGCCGGCCGCGGCGCTCGACCTAGCCATTCAGATCGGGGGCGCGCTCTCGGCCGCGCACTCGGCCGGCATCGTCCACCGCGACATCAAGCCTGAAAACGTCATGCTGCGCGAGGACGGCTACGTCAAGGTCTTAGACTTCGGCCTCGCCAAGCTGATCGAGACGGAGAAGAATGCGAACCAGGCCGACCCGAACGCGCCGACGCAGCGCGTCTACCTGACCAACCCAGGCGTCGTGATGGGCACGGCCAGGTACATGTCGCCCGAGCAGGCGAGCGGCAAGCCCGTTGACGGCCGCACGGACATCTGGAGCCTCGGCGTCATCCTCTACGAGATGCTCACGGGCCGGCACCCCTTCGAGGGCGAGATGCCGACGCAGATCATAGCCCGCGTGCTTGAGCGCGAGCCCGAGCCGCTCGCCTCGCGCGGCACGTCCGTCCCCGCCGAATTGCAGCGCATCGTCTCCAAGACGCTCGTGAAAGACCGCGACGAACGCTACCGCGACATCAAAGACTTGCTGCGAGACCTCAAGGCACTCAAACAGGACCTGGAGTTCGACGCCCGGCTCGGCCGCTCCGGCGCGGCGACCGGCGGGGACGAGGCGGAAGCCGCGCCGGAAGCCTCAAGCGGCGAGAAGGCCGCGAGCGAGCGCCTGGCCGTAGCGCCTTCGGCGGCGGCCACGACCTTGAGCAGCGAAGCGACCTCGACCTCCGGCTCCGGGAGCCGCGGCGTCGCCGTCGAACCCAAATCCGGCGGCAACAGACTCGGGCTCGTCGTCGGGCTGCTCGCCGTCGCGGCCCTGGGCCTGTGGCTCTGGCTCTACCTGCGCGCGCCCACGTCCAACGCCCCGATTGACTCCATCGCCGTCCTGCCGTTCGTCAACCAGAACAGCGACCCGAACATGGAGTACCTGTCGGACGGGTTGACCGAGAGCACCATCAACAGCCTGGCCCAACTTCCGAACATGCGCGTCATCGCGCGCAGCTCCGTCTTTCGCTACAAGGGGCGCGAGATTGACGCGGTCGTGGTCGCGCGCGAGCTGGGCGTGCGCGCCGTCTTCACGGGCCGCATCATGCAGCGCGGCGACAGCCTCGTCATCAGCGTCGAGCTGGTGGACACGGGGCAAAACAAACAGCTCTGGGGCGAGACCTACAACCGCAAAGTCTCGGACCTGCTCGTCATCCAGCGCGACATCGCGCGGGAAATCTCCGCGAACCTGCGCACCCGCCTCACCCCGCCCGAGGAGAGCCTCGTCACCAAGCGTTACACGGAGAACCCGGAAGCCTACCAGCTCTACCTCAAGGGCCGCTTCTACTGGAACAAGCGCACGGGCGAGGCGTTCAAGCGCGCGATAGAATACTTCAACGGCGCGATTGAGCAGGACCCCTCTTACGCGCTCGCTTACGCGGGGCTCGCCGACACCTACATCCTGCTCTCACGCTACTCGGCGGGGACGCCCGAGGAGAGTTACCCGAAGGCGAAGGCCGCGGCCCAGCGCGCCCTCGCCATAGACGAGTCGCTCGCCGAGGCGCACAACTCGCTCGCCGGCGTGCTCCTGGACTACGACTGGAACCTGGCCGAGTCGGACAAGGAGTACCGCCGCGCCATCGAGCTGAACCCGAACTACGCGACGGCACGCCACTGGTACGCGAACGGCCCGCTCTTAGTCACCGAACGCTACGACGAGGCCGTCGCGGAGATGAAGCGCGCCGTCGAACTAGACCCCTTGTCGCTCATCATCAACTCGGACCTCGGCAGCATCTACCTCGACGCGCGGCAGTACGACCGCGCCATCGAGCAGTTGCGCAAGACGATAGACATGGACCGCGGCTTCTACCCCGCGCACTACTGGCTGGGCGAGGCTTACGTGATGAAGGGCGCTTACGCCGAGGCGATAGCCGAGTATCAGAAGGCGCGGGAGCTGAACGACGACCCGCTCGTGCTCGGGCTGCTCGGCCACGCCTACGCCGTCGCGGGCCGGCGCGAGGAGGCGCAGAGGATGCTCGACGAGTTGAACAAACTGGCACAGGAGCGTTACGTCTCGTCCTACACCTTCGCGCTCGTCTACGCCGGCCTGAACGACCACGACCGGGCTTTCGAGTGGCTGGAGAAGAGCTACCGCGACCGCTCCTCGGAGATAGCCTACTTCAAAGTTGACCCGCTCCTGGACAACCTGCGCCCGGACCCGCGCTTCGCGGACCTCGTGCGCCGTGTCGGCCTCTAATGCCGGGCTTGAGATTAAAGAAGATGGAAACGATTTCTAACGAGCCCCTGGTCTCGGACCTCGAAGACTTCCGGCGGCTGCTCGAAGCCGTGGGCGTGGACGCGAGGGATTTGACGAGTGAACTGACGGACGCGCAGTTCAACTGGCGGCCCGCGCCCGAACAGTGGTCAATCGCGGAGTGTTTGGACCACCTCACGCGGACGGGCCGCGTCGCCGTCGGGCACGTCCGCGAGACGCTTGAGGACGCGCGCCGCAGGAAGCTCTACAGCCGCGGGCCGTTCCGTTACGGGATGCTCGGCCAGATGATCGTCCGCTCGATGGGGCCGCAGCCGCGCATGAAGTTCAAAGCGCCCGCGGTCTTCAAACCCAGGCCGGGCCTCTCGCGCCGCGAGGTCGAGCGCGACTTCTTCGCCCTCCAGGACGAGCTGCTCGGCTGCATACGCGAGTCCAACGGCATCAACCTCAAGCGCGCCAAAGTCACCTCGCCCGTGACCAAACTCCTCAGACTCAGCCTCGGCCAGGAGTTCGCCCTTCTCATCGCCCACGAGCAGCGCCACCTCTGGCAGGCGCGACAGGTTCGCGCGCACCCACAGTTTCCTGGAAAACAGTAGGGATAAGTTTCAAGTTTCAAGTTTGAGGTTTCAAGTTAAAGACGAAGAACCTGAAACTTGAAACCTGAAACCTGAAACTTTTACTCGTTACTGCTATAATCCTCGTTCCCGATAATGCGAGGCGTTCAGGGTTTGCGTCCTCATCTTTCAGCCGTCTGCTTCTCGGAACACAGGTGACAGCTTCTTCCTCAAAAACAGGCCCGCGCCCGGCGCGCGCTTCCCGGCGCACGTTTTCGCGCTGCGCGTGGGTCGTGGTCTCGGCCGCCCTCTCCTTCACAACGGCCGCGGCCCAGACGCGCGGCTGGCAGTGGCAGAACCCTAAGCCACAGGGCAACCCGATTAACGCGATCCGCTTCGCCGCGGACAAAAAGCACGGCCTCGCCGTCGGCGCGGACGGCTCCATCCTGCGCACGGACGACGGCGGCTACGACTGGGAGGTGCTGCGCTCGCCCGTCGTGACGACGCTCTACGGCCTCTACGTCAAAGACCGTAAGCGTGCCGTGGCCGTCGGCGCGCGCGGCGTCATCCTGACGACGGCCGACGGCGGCGGCGACTGGAAGCTAAGACCCTCCGGCACCAAAGACCACCTCTACGCCGTCACCTTCTCGGCCGCCGACCCGGAGCGCGGCTGGGCCGTCGGCACTTACGGCAGCGGCGTCATGACCTCCGACGGCGGCACGACCTGGAACGTGATGCGCACGCCCGCGCGCACGCACCTTTACGGCGTCGCCTTCGCCAACAAGACGAACGGCGTGGCCGTCGGCGAGCGCGGCACGCTGCTCCTGACCTACGACGGCGGCGCGGCCTGGAAGCAGATTCCGATTTCCACCGAGCAGCCTTTGACCGGCGTCGCCTTCGTCAACGAGAAGCGCGCTTTCGTCGTCGGCTACGGCGGGCTGATTCTGAGGACGGACGACGGCGGCGAGAAGTGGACTCCGGTCGAAACGCTGTCGAACGCCGATCTGCTTTCGGTCCATTTCGCCGACGAGAAGCGCGGCTGGACCACGGGCGACCGCGGCGTCGTGCTCACGACGGGCGACGGCGGCGCGACCTGGATACCCGTCAGCGTGCGCACCAACCCGAAGCTGGTGACGGTTTACTTCGCGGACGTGCAGACGGGTTGGGCCGCCGGGAGCGAAGGGCTCGTGCTGCGCACGGACGACGGGGGCTTGAGCTGGCGTCGGCTGACCGAAGGCGGGCGCGACGACCTGGCGGACATTTTCTTCCTGGACGACGAGCGGGGCTGGGCCGTCGGCTCGCGCGGCAGGATTCTCGACACGGACTCGGGCGGCAAGGACTGGACGCCGCAGCCCTCAGGCACGAACGCGCGCCTCAACTCCGTCTTCTTCATCAACGAGGCGCAGGGCTGGGCCGTCGGCGACCGTGGGACCATCCTCCGCACCACTTCGGGCGGCGCGCTCTGGGAGCCGGCGACCGTCGTGCCCGGCAAGGAAGACTTGTTCGGCGTCTACTTCATCACGCCCGAGCGTGGCTGGGCCTCGGGCGCGCGCGGCACGGTGCTCTACACGGAGGACGGCGGCGACAGTTGGCGCTACCGCCCGACGAACAGTTACGCGTGGCTCGAAGACGTGAGCTTCACGGACGAGAAGCGCGGCGTCGCCGTCGGCTCGCAGGGCACCATCTTGAGGACCGAGGACGGCGGCGAGACGTGGACGCAAGTCAGGCTGAACGCGAAGGAGTGGCTCTACGACGTGACGTTCGCCGACGCGCAGCGCGGCTACGCGGTCGGCGGCGACGGATTGATTCTGAGGACGGACGACGGCGGCCTGACGTGGAAGGACCAGGAGAGCGGCGTGGGCGGCAACCTCTTCGGCGTCGGCGCGGCCGCCCGCGACGACGTGCTCGTCGCGGGCGACCAGGGCCGCGTCCTGCGCACGAAGGACGGCGGCCTGACGTGGGAGCTTCAGCCGACGGTGACGAGCGCCGCGCTCTTCGGCGTGGCCTATCTCGGCGGCTCCGACGCGTGGGTCGCGGGGCGCGGCGGCGCGATCCTGCGCCGCGCATCGGACGTGATGACCGTCAAGATTCCGCGCACCAAGACCACCACCCCGCCCACGCTGAAAATCAAGCCGAAGGCCCCCCCAACCGTAGTCCTCGACGACGGCGACATCCCCCTAGCCATCCCGCCCAAGAGGCAGTAGTCAGTGGTCAGTGGTCAGTGGTCAGTTAAGGACCAAAAACAAGAAGGCAGCCGAGTGTGAAACTCGACTGCCTTCTTCTGTTTTTAACTGACCACTGACCACCGGCCACTGACCACTGCTACCTGACTTCTCCCGAGTGGCCTTTAATCTCGCCGGCGGGCTCGAAGCGTCCGCCGAGATACTTGGCGAGGAACTCTTCGGCCCTGGCGTAGAAGAAGAGGCGGTTGGCGGGGCGCGCGAAGCCGTGGCCCTCGTCCGCGAAGACGACGTATTCGACGGGCTTGTTGGCCTTGCGCATCGCCTCGACGATCTGGTCCGACTCCTTGACGTTGACGCGCGGGTCGTTCGCGCCCTGCGCTATCAGGAGCGGCTTCGTTATCTGCCCCGCCTTAAAGAGCGGCGAGCGGGAGTTAAGAAACTCTTCCGTGTCGCCCATGCGCTTAGTGAAGAGCGCCTTGATCGGACCCCAGTACGGCGGGATGGATTTGAGCAAGGTGTTCAGGTTGCTGGGGCCGACGATGTCCACGCCGGCGGCGAACTCCTCTGGCGTGAAGGCCAGGCCGACCAGTGTCGCGTAGCCGCCGTAAGAGCCGCCGTAGATGGCGACCCTCTTCGGGTCGGCGTAGCCCTGCCTGACGGCCCAGTTCTTCGCGTCAATCAGGTCGTCGTGCATCTTCGCGCCCCACTGGCGGTCGCCCGCATTCAAGTACGCTTTGCCGTACCCGGTCGAGGCGCGGAAGTTGACCTGAAAGACCGCGTAGCCTCGATTAGCCAGCCACTGCGCCTCGCCGTTCAGGCCCCAGGTGTCGCGCCCCCACGGCCCGCCGTGGACGTTCAGGACCAGCGGCAGGTTCTTCTCGGGGAGGCCCACGGGCAGCGTCAGATAGCCATAGATAGTCATCCCGTCGCGCGCCTGGAAGGAGACGGGGCGCATGCGCGCGAGCGTGTACTTTTCGAGCGCCGGCCGGTTGCTGAAGAGCAGCGCGGCCTTCCTGCTCGGGCGGTCGTACGAGTAATAATAAACTGGGCCATTATCCATCACGTAAGAGACGAGCCAGGTCTTGTCCGCGTCGTCGCGGCTCACGACGTTGAAGTCTCCGTCGCGCACTTTCCCGAGCGCATCGAAGTCAGCCTTGATGGCCCTGTCGATCACGACCCATTCGCTGCGCGCGCGTACGAAGCGCACGGCTTCGAGGTTGCGCTTCGTCGGGTGCGCCAGCGCGCCGCCCACGTCGTACTGCCTGTCTTCGGCGACGACTGTCTGCTTGCCCGTCGCGATGTCAACTTCGACCAGGCGGCCCGCGTTGGCGTCCACGCTGGAGATGAGCCAGAGCTTCTTGTTGTCGGGCGAGAAGCCGGCGATGCCGCCATCGACTTCGTCCGGCCCCCATTTCTGAAACGTGCGCCAGGGCGAGCGGTCGTCGTCGCGCACGAGAATCTCCGTGCTGCCGTCGGGCAGGACTTTCTTCGCGGCGCGCACTTGCAGGTTATTGTCCACACTGTAACTCGCGACGCCGTCCTTGTTCTCGACGATCATCTCGGTCTTGCCGGTCTTCAGGTCAACGCGGTGCACGTCGTGGTTTCGCGGGTCGCGGTTGTTGAGGCCGACCAGAATCACGTCGGGGAACTTGGGGTCAACGGCGACGATGCGCGCCTGCACCTTCTCGAAGGGCGTCAGGTCGCGCGTCTCCTTCGTCGCGAGGTCCGTCTGGTAAACGTGCCAGTTTTCGTTGCCGCCCTCGTCCTGCAAGTAGAGGATGTGGCGGCCGTCCTGCTGCCAGAAGTAGATACGCACGCCGCGCTTCTTGTCCGAGGTGATGACGTGGTCGTCCTGCTGACCTATGGTGCGGACCCAGACGTTGAGCACGCCGTCATCGGGTGCGAGGTAAGCGATCATCTTTCCGTCGGGTGAAATCTGCGGGCCGGCCTTTTCGGGATTGCCGAAGAGGACCTCGCGTGGGATGAGGGCGGGCAGCTCGGCGAACGCCTGCGTTGCGAAGAGGAGCAGGAAAGCCACGCCCGCCGCCAGGCGCAAATGTTTTTTCATGATGAAACCTCCAATTATTGAATTAGTGCTGTGGCCGTTTAATGTTCCGCGCGGGAAAATTATGGCGATGAAAAGGCGGCCGATAGATCTCGCCGCCTGCATTAAAACGGGCGGCCGGAGGTTTTATTACACCAGTGCCGTGATTATCTAAAAAGCATTTTCCAAAGCTTAAGCTCAACCCTTTGCGCCTTAAGTTTTCCCTTTGCGCCTTTGCGTGAAACAGCCGTTCTCGCAAAGGCGCAAAGTTAAGACGTAAGGCGCAAAGGGTTGAATTATTTGCTAGGCGCTTGGCTTATCCGCTTCCCAGTCGGTGTGAATCGCGCCCAGCTCGGGCTTGTCGGCGCGCTCGTAGGTGTGTGCGCCGAAGTAGTCGCGCTGGGCCTGCGTCAGGTTCTGCGGCAGGTCTGCCGTGCGGTACGAGTCGAAGTAGGCGAGGCTTGCGCCCATCGCCAGGACGGGGACGCCGTGCGCCTGCGCGACGCCGACGGCTGCGCGCCAGTTGCCCTGCGCCGTCTCCATCCACGCGCGGAAGTCTTCGTCGAGGAGTAAATTCCTGAGCCCCGGCTCACGCTGGTAGGCCGTCTTAATCGAATCCAGGAAACGCGCGCGGATAATGCAGCCGCCCTTCCAGATGCGCGCCATCTCGCCGGGGTTGATGTCCCACTTGTACTCCTCCGAGCCCGCGCGAATCAGATTGAAGCCCTGCGCGTAGGAGCAAATCTTCGACGCGTAGAGCGCGTCGCGCACGGCGTCAATCAACTGCCGCTTGTCCCCGGACCAGCCCGCGGCCCCCGGCCCCTTGAGCGCGTCGCTCGCCGCGACGCGCTCCTGCTTGGCGGCGGAGATGAAGCGCGCCTCGATGGCGGCGTTGATGGTCGGGATCATCACGCCGAAGTCGAGCGCGACCTGGGCCGTCCATTTCCCCGTCCCCTTCTGCCCCGCCTTGTCCAGTATCAAATCGACGAGCGGCCTGCCGGTCTCCTCGTCCTTGACGCGGAAGATTTCCGACGTGATCTGTATCAGGTAGGAGTCGAGCGCGCCCCGGTTCCACTCGGCGAAGGTGTCGGCCAGCTCCTCCGCCCCCATGCCGAGCACGCGGCGCAGGATGTCGTAGGCTTCGGCGATCAACTGCATGTCGCCGTACTCTATGCCGTTGTGGACCATTTTGACGTAGTGGCCCGCGCCGTCCGGCCCGACGTAGGTCGTGCACGCCCCGTCCTCGGTCTTGGCCGCGATGGCTTCCCAGACGGGCCTGACCTCTTCGTAAGCCTCGCGCGCCCCGCCCGGCATCAAGGACGGCCCCCAGAGCGCGCCCTCCTCGCCGCCGGAGACGCCCGAGCCTATGAAGCGCAGGCTCTCGGCGCGCAGGGCGGCCTCGCGCCGCCGCGTGTCCTCAAACCACGAGTTGCCGCCGTCAATCAGGATGTCGCCGGCTTCCAGGTACGGCTTGAACTGGTCAATGGTCCAGTCAACGGGCGGGCCGGCCTTGATCATCATCATGATGCGGCGCGGGCGCTTCAGGGACTTGACGAACTCCTCCGGCGTCTTCGTCCCCGTGAAGTGCTTGCCCCCGCCTTCCTGTGCCAGGAACTCGTCCACGGCGTCGGCCTCGCGGTTCCAGACCGCGACCGCGTAGCCGTTGCGCTCCATGTTGCGCGCCAGGTTCAAGCCCATCACGCCCAGTCCCGCCATCCCGATGTCAGCTTCAGCCATCGCTCAAAAGTCCTCCGAGTTTTTCTAGCCCGCGCTCTTTGGCCCAAGCATATCACGCCCGGCCCCTCAAGTCTTATCTTGAAGTCTGATATGCTTCGGGCGTGACGGCTTTCACCTCCATCGAATCCCCGCGCCTAACCTTGCGCCGCTTCGCGGACGCGGACCTCGGGCCGTTCATGGCGTACCTCAACGACCCTTTGGTCGCGCGCTACCAATCCTGGGAGTCTTACACGGAGGAGCAGGCGCGCGCCGTCATCGGGGAGCAAAAGACGCGCTCGCCCGGCCAGCCCGGCCAGTGGTTCACCTTCGCGCTGGAGCTGAAAGAAACTGGCACACTCGTCGGGCACGTCGCGCTGAGGATGACGGGCGACAGGCAGGCCGAGATAGGCTTCACGATGGCGCGCGCCTTTCACGGCCGGGGGCTGGCGTCGGAGGCGGCGGCGCGCGTCCTCGACTATGCCTTCACGGAACTGAAGCTGCACCGCGTCACCGCCGTCACGGACTGCGAGAACGTGAAGTCGGCGGCGCTGCTCGAACGCCTGGGGATGCGCCGCGAGGGGCACCTCATTCAGAACATCTGGTTCAAGGGCCGCTGGGGCAGCGAGTATCTTTACGCCATCCTGCGCGACGAGTGGCTGAAGAGGAGCGCCTGATGGAGACGGGCGCGGGCTCAGGGCCCGTCGGTCTTGATGTACTTCAGCGGCGCGTCCGCGAGCAGCGCGCTCAGCTTGTCCATCTGCTGTTGCGTGGATTCTTTCATCCAGTCCGCGGACGCGAGGGCAAACGCCTCTTGTAGTTTCTGCTGCGCGGCGCTCTCGTCGCCGATGCCGAGATACGCTTCGGCCATCGTCGCCAGCACCCAGTACCGCTTATCGCCCGTCAACTGGTCCGCCTTGAGTTCCGCCTCGCAGATTGAGAGCACATCGCGGCGGACGCGCTCGGCGTGGACGAAGCAGGCGACGGCGTCGGCGCGCGCCTGCTTGCCCTCGTCGGCGGACGTGGCGGCTTCCGCGCGGAGGCACGCGTTGTGCGCGCGGACGTTGAACAAGTAGGCGAGGTTGATGCCGTTGTAGTAGTCGTCGCGCAGGAAGAAGCCGCGCTCGTAAGCGCGCACCGCCTCGTCGAGTCTCGCCTGGTCGCCCGTCAACTCCCAGAGTCGCTTGTGGATCGCGCCCCAGAGGCCGAGCGTCTCCGTGTCGTTCGAGGTGGCCGGATTGAGGTCCCAGAGCACCTCGCACGCCTTTTCGAGCGCCGCCTGCGGCGTCGGCTGTTTGCTCTTGTAGGTGGCGAGGGCGAGCTGCTGGATGATGTAGGGGTCGTCGTGCTTGATCTCGCGCGCGGAGCCGAGCATGATGATGGCTTTCGTGAAATCGTTTGCCGCCATCGCCTGGCTCGCCTGCTGCATGAGCACGTGCAGGGTGGGGTCGCTCGCCTGCGACGGCGGCGCGGATTGCCGCGTCTGCGCGGCCTGCGCGGCGACATCGGCCGCGAGCTGCTTGATCTCGGGGGGCGTCAGGCCGTTGAGGAACTCGTAGACGGGGCTATCGTTCTGCTGCTGCGCGAGGATGGCCGCCAGGGCCTTCTTCAGTTCACCGATGAATCTGCGCGCCTCGCCGGAGCCGATGTCCTCTCCGAGGTGGCGGTAGCGACGGATGACGATATGGTTCATGTCGAACGGGTAGTTGAGCTGGTCCTCGGCGATGATAATGGTCGAGAAGGGCCTGAGCGCGTGGCGCACGCCCAGCTCGTAAAAGGCGTTCGGGTTGTAGGTCGAGAGGTCGGCGACGACGACGTCGGCCTTGAGCAGTTGCTCGTACATCGGCACGTCTATGATGCCCGAGTGGACGATCTCGTCGGCGCGGATGCATTCGAGCCCGGCGTCCTCGGCGGCCGGCTTGATCATATTACGGTAGGAGGCGTCGAGGTTGAGCTTGCGCCCGGTCTGGAAGTCTACCTTCTCGCCGAAGCCCATGACAACGAAGCATGTTTTTTTCTTTTCGGGGGCTGTTCCTTCAGGCATCGGGTGAGTCTCCTTGCTGCGGTCGGGTTGGAAAAGATGAGGCGTCATCTGAGGGAGACGCGAGCGGAAGCGGCTCCCGTGAAGCCATCTGGGTACGGGCGCCATTATCGTCCCGGCGCGGGCCGCATTTCAACAAGAATTATTTCCCGCCCCGCGCGCGGCGTCAGGCGCTCGTCATGTTGGCGCGCTCTTCGGCGTTGGGCGGGCGGCGGCGGAAGCGGTGCGTGATGGGGCGGCGGCGGCCGATGCCGATGGCGTTTTTAGAGATGATGAGCGTCGGCGGGAGCTGCCGCCGCTTGAACTCGTTGGCGGGAGATTCGACGCGGTTCAAGAGGTCGTAAACCATCTCGGCGTCGTGCCCCGCCGCGATGATCTCCTCGGGCGTCGCCTTCTGCTCGAAGTAGAGTTGGAGGATGGGGTCAATCCTGTCGTAGGGCGGCAGGGACTGGTCGTCGAACTGGCCGGGGGCGAGTTCGGCCGAGGGGCGCTTATCTATAATCTCGCGCGGGATGACTTCGCTCGCGCGGTTGTAGTGGCGCGCGAGCGCGTAGACTTCCGTCTTGAGCAGGTCGCCGAGCACGGCCAGGCCGCCGTTCGTGTCGCCGTAGAGCGTGCAGTAGCCGAGCGCAAGCTCACTCTTGTTGCCGGTCGAGAGCAAGAGCCTCCCTTCCTTGTTCGAGATGGTCATCAGGATGTTGCCGCGCAGGCGCGACTGCAAGTTCTCGGCCGCCAGCTCCTCGCCGCCGTGCGAAGGCCGTAGCAGATGCAGCTCCTTCGACAGCGCCTCGAAGGCGGACGTGATCGGGTGCTCGATGGTCTTCATGCCGAGGCGGCGGCCCAGCTCGACGGAGTCGTCAATGCTCCCGCGCGACGAGAAGGGCGAGGGCATCATTACGGCGAGGACGTTCTCGGAGCCGAGCGCCTCGCAGGCCAGCGCCGCGACCACGGCCGAATCAATCCCGCCCGAGAGGCCCAGCACCGCCGTCGTGAAGCGATTCTTGCGCGCGTAGTCGTGGATGCCGAGGACGAGCGCGCTGTGCACGGTCTCGATGTCGTCGCCGGGCAGGCAGTAGTCGTGCGCCACGCCGCAGTCCAAATCCACGGTCGCGAAAAACTCCTCGAAGGGCGGGGCCTGCAAGATGATCTCACCCTTGCAGTCGGCCACGATGCTCGCGCCGTCGAAGATGATGCCGTCGTTGCCGCCGACGAGGTTGACGAAGACGATGGGAAGGCCGGCGGCCTTCGCGCGGTGCGAGACCATCGCGCACCGCTGGCCCATTTTCCCCTTGTTGAAGGGCGAGGCGTTGATGGAGACCAGCACGCTCGCGCCCAGTTCAATCAACTCGTCCGCCGGGTCGTGCGCGTAGAGGCGCTCCTTCCAGAACGTCTTGTCGTTCCAGAAGTCCTCGCAGATGGCGACGCCGAGGCGCGAGTCGCCGGCCGCGAAGAGCTGGCGCACGCGCGACGGCTCGAAGTAGCGCGGGTCGTCGAACACGTCGTACTCGGGCAGCAGGGTCTTGTCCGCGAAGCCCAGGAGCTTGCGGTTGCGGATCACGGCCGCGGAGTTGTAGAGCCTGCGGCCCGCCCCGGCCTCGGTCGGCCTGACCGTGCCGACGACCGCCGTCAAGCCTTCCGTCGCCTCGATAATCTTTTCGAGCGGCTTAAGGGCAGAGCGCGCCATGTCGCGGTCCAAAAACCAGTCGAAGGACATGTAGCCCTGCATACAGGTCTCCGGCAGCACGACCAGGTCGGACGCGTCCCTCTTCGCCCGCTCGATGGCCCGCAGGACGCTCGCCGTGTTGCCCGCATAATCGCCGTTCGTCGTGTTGATCTGTCCGATGGTGACGCGCATGATTTGAATTTTTGATTTTTGATTCGCGGTTTAATTATCGCCCCTTCCGGCCGAAAATCGCAAACAGGCCGGCAACTAAACGGGAATTACTCTGACCTGACATCCTGATACTTCAGGAGCAGCACTCTGATTCTTTTCTACTTTCTCCCGTACCCGCCGCCGCCGGGCGTCTCGATGCGCACGCGATCATTGGCTTCAAGTTGCCTGCTTCCCTTTGAGGCTACCGGCCGCGCGCGGCCGCCGCGAATAACTTGATCGCGCCCCCGCTTCCCGTCTTCCCCGCCGTCGAGTCCGTAGGGCGCGCGGCGGCGTCTGTCGGCGAGGAGCGACATGCGCGCCGGCACGAGCGTTTCGATTTCGCGGACGACGCCGTCGCCGCCCCTGTGTCTTCCCTTCCCGCCGGAATTCTTGCGTATGCGGTAGGCGCGCACGCGCAAGGGGTAGGCGTATTCGAGCGCCTCGGCGGGCGTGTTGAGGCTGTTGGTCATGTGCGTGTGGACGGCGCTCATCCCGTCGAGAGTGGGGCGCGCGCCCATGCCGCCCGCGACGGTTTCGTAGTAAGCGAATTCCCTCCCGGTGCGCGGGTCATGGCCGCCGATGGTCAGGTTGTTCATGGTCCCCTGGCTCGCCGCGGGGATTCTTTCGGGGAGCGCGTGGTGCAGCGCCTTGAAGAGCACGTCCACGATGCGCTGCGACGTTTCGACGTTCCCGCCCGCGACGGAAGCCGGGTGCACTGCGTTGACGACTGTGCCAATTGGCGCGACGACTTCAATCGGCTCCATCAGCCCCGCGCTCGCGGGCACATCGCCGCCGACCAGGCAGCGGAAGACGTAGGCGACGGCTGAAACGGTAATGGCTTCGACGGCGTTAATCGCGCCCGTAACCTGCGGCGCGCTCCCCGCGAAATCCACGACCGCCCTTTCACCTTTGACGCGCACTCGCACGCGAATCCAGACACTCTCGTCGCTCACGCCGTCGTCGTCCAAAGCGTCCTCCGCCTCGTACTCGCCGTCCGGGATGGCCGCAATCGTGCGCCGCATCAGCCGCGCTGAGTAGGCTATCAAGTGGGCCGCATACTCCGCGGCCTCGCGCGCGCCGCGCCGCTCGACGATCTCAAGCAGCCGCAGCGCCCCCGTCCGCAAAGAGCCGATCTGCGCCTCGAAGTCCGCGCGCCTCTCCATCGCCCCGCGCATGTTCGCCAGCACGAGCCGCATCATCTCTTCGTCAACGACTCCCCCTCTCACGAGCCTGACCGGCGGAATCCTCAACCCCTCGCCATACACGTCCGTCGCCAGCCCCATCGAGCCCGGACTCGCCCCCCCAATGTCCGCGTGGTGCGCCCGGTTGGCGACGTAGAAGAGAGTGGTCAGTGGTCGGTGGTCAGTGGTCAGTTTGGATTGACTCAGTCGCCTCTTGCCTTCCGCCTTCTGTCTTTCACCGACCACCGACCACCGACCACCGACGACCGACGTAACGAGAGTCACGTCCGGCAGGTGCGTGCCGCCGGCGAAGGGGTCGTTGAGGGCGACGATGTCGCCGGGCGCGAGTTCTGTTTGGCCGAGCGCGGCGGCGACGGCCATCGGCATCGAGCCGAGGTGGACGGGCATGTGGTCGCCCTGCGCGACGACGCGGCCCCGCGCGTCGAAGACGGCGCATGAGTAGTCGCGCCGCTCCTTGATGTTCGGCGAGAAGGCCGTGCGCCTGAGCACGAGCCCCATCTCCTCGGCCACCGAAGTATAGAGCGCGCGGTAAATTTCCAGAGTCGTCGGGTCGAACCTCTGTTTACGTTGTTTCTCTTTCATGGCTCAATAATAAGATTGCCGTGCTCGTCCGCGAAGGCGCGCGCGCCCGGAGGGATCAGCGTCGTCGCGGAATACTCCGTCACGACGCAAGGCGTGCGGAGCCGCGCGCCCGGACGCAGCTCGTCGCGCGCGTAAACCGCGGCGCGCGACGCGCCCGACGCGAAGTGCACGCGCGCGCCCCCTCGCGGCGCGGCGACGCTTCCCTTGCCGGCGACGCGGCCCGAGCGTTTCGTCCTCAACTTCTCCACCGCGCCGGCGGAGCGCACGCGCAGGCTGACTACCTCGACCTTGTTCTTACCTTGCGCGTAACCGTAGCGCGCGAGGTGCGCGCGGTGAAAAGCGGCCGCGATGTCCCTGCCGCGCGCCCAACCGACTTCCAGCTCGAACGATTGGCCCAGGTAACGCACGGCGAGCGTGCGCTCGTGCCGCTGCCTTTCGGGTCCGAAGCCTTCACGTTTGAGAGCCTCGCGCGCCTCACGCTCCATCTCGCGGAAGGCGCGCTCGATCTTCTCGCGGTTACTCTTGACGGCTTCGAGCATCACCGTGCGGCTCCAATCCTTGACCACGTCCGAAGAGAGAGCGCCCAGGGCGGAGAGCGCGCCGGCTGAGCGGGGCGCGATGACGCGCGGGATGCGCAGGCCGCGCGCCAGCGCGACCGCATGCAAGCCGCCCGCGCCGCCGAAAGGCAGCAGGCTGAACTCGCGCGGGTCGTGGCCGCGCTCGACCGAGATGACCCGGAGCGCACGCTCCATGTTCGTGTTGACGACGCGGACGACCCCGAGCGCGGCTTCCGCCGCCGAGACGCGCCGTCCCGCTTGCGCGCTCATCTCGCGCGCGAGCTTCGTCAAAGCCTCGTGCGCCCTCGCTTCGTCAAGCTCAAACTCCCCGCCCAGCAAACCCGCGCCGCCGAAGCGGCCGAGCACGAGGTTGGCGTCGGTGACAGTGGGCAAGTGCCCTCGCCCGTAGCAGGCCGGGCCAGGGTCAGCGCCCGCCGATTCCGGCCCGACGCGAAGAGAGCCGCCTTCGTCCACGCGCGCGATTGAGCCGCCGCCCGCCCCGACCGTGTGGATGTCCATCATCTGAACGGCGACGGGCAAACCCGCCACGCTCGCCTCGTTCGTCATGCGCAGCCCCGCCGCGTCGCAGAGCGCCACGTCTGTCGAAGTCCCGCCCATGTCGAAGGTGATGAGGTTCGCAACGCCTGCGCGCCGCGCCACGTCGAGCGCGCCGACGACCCCGCCCGCCGGCCCGGAAAGAATCGTCCGCACGGGCTCGGCGGCGGCCACCTTCGCGGAGATGCTCCCGCCCGAAGACTGCATGACGCGCAGCCGCCGCGCGCGCGCCCTCAGGCGCGTCAGGTAACTCCCCATCAAGGGTTGCAGGTAAGCGTTAATCGTGACGGTCGAGGTGCGCTCGTACTCGCGGTACTCCGGCAAAATCTTGTGAGAGACGGAGAGCGGGACTTCGAGGACGGCAAGCGCGCGACTGATGCGGCGCTCGTGCTCCGGCCTGACGAACGAGAAGATGAGCGAGACGGCGATGGACTCGACGCGCGCGTGCTTCAGTTGGTTGACGAGCCGGCGGAGCGCGCCTTCGGTCAACTCCTCCAGCACTTCGCCCGAGGCCGCGACGCGCTCGCGCACGCCGAAGCGCAGCTCTCCGGGGACGAGCGGGAGCGGGCGCACGGCGTCCAGGTCGTAGAGCGCGGGCCGCGCCTGCCGCCCGATGGCGAGCACGTCCTCGAAGCCCTCGGTCGTGACGAGCGCCGTGCGCGCCCCTCGCCTTTCCAGCAGCGCGTTCGTCCCGACGGTCGTCCCGTGAACGACCTCTATCTCGCGCAAGGTGACGCCGGCCGCCGCTTCCACGCGCCGCAGCCCTTCCGTGATCGCGCGCGATGGGTCCGCGGGCGTGGAGGCGATTTTGAAGAGGCGCAAGCCTCCCTCCGTCTCGAACACGAAATCCGTGAACGTGCCCCCTGTGTCCACGCCGACGCGCACGCGCCGCGCCCTCTTTCCGTTTGGCTTCATCCGGGATTAGTGTATACCTTCGCGCCTTTGCGACTTTGCGTGAGACGGTTTTTCACGCTGGAGGCGCAAAGAAAGGGATTGCCGCCTATTTTCCGACCGTACTCGACAAAACTTTGCGCGCGTCCGGGACGTATAAACCGAAGCCCGTTCGCGCCCGGCAATTATCTGCAAAGCCGTGAACCCTCTTTCGGAGATTCGATGATATGACACTCAAACGCTTTTCGCACTTTCTGCTTGCGCTCGCCCTCATCTTCTCGACCGCCTCCGCGCCTTTCCAAAGGGCCGCCTTCGCGCAGGCGACTCAAGCCGCCAGACAGACCGCGCCCGATTTACAGACGCGGCTCGCGGCTATCGAGAAGGCCATCGAAGAGAAGCGCAAGGAACTGCACATTCCCGGCGTCTCGCTCGTCATCGTCAAGGACGACCAGATAGTTTACGCGAAAGGGCTCGGCCTCAAGGACGTGGAGCGCAACCTATCCGTGACGCCCGACACCTTGTTCGCCATCGGCTCGTCCACCAAAGCCTTCACGGCGATGGCCGCGGCGATGTCGGCCGACGACGGCAAGCTCTCGCTCACGGACTCGCCGAAGAAAGTTCTCCCCTACTTCAAGCTGCGCGACCCCGACGCCGACGCCAGAATCACCATCATTGACCTGCTCTCGCACCGCTCGGGGCTGGACCGCACGGACCTCTCGATGGTCTCGGGCCAACTCACGCGCGAAGAGTTGATCAAGGTGGCGGGGCTCGCGAAGCCTTCGGCCAAGCTCGGCGAAAAGTTCCTCTACCAGAATGTCATGTTCGCCGCTGCCGGCGAGATCGTGGCCCGCGCGCAGGGCACGACCTGGGACGACTTCGTCAAGAAGCGCATCTTCAATCCGCTCGGCATGAAGGACTCGAATACGACCGTCGCCGAGACCTTGAAGTCGAAAGACTACGCGCTCGGCTACACCTACAACAGCGAGACCGGGGAGACGAAAAACGTGCCGATGCGCGAGATCGGCGCGGCCGCCCCGGCGGGCGCGATCAACTCGAACGCGCGCGACATGGCCCGGTGGCTCCGGCTCATGTTGAACGGCGGCGTCTTCGCGGGCAAGCGCCTCGTCTCTGAGCAGAACTTCAAAGAACTGGTCGAGCCCCATAACAAGATTACGGACAAAATCTCTTACGGCCTGGGCTGGTTCCTGCGCGACTGGAAAGGGCACAAGGTCGTCGAGCACGGCGGCAACATTGACGGCTTCAACGCAGAGGTCGCGCTGATGCCGGACCAGAAACTAGGCTTCGCGCTCCTGACCAACGTCTCCGCCTCGCCGCTCGCCCCCTTCGCGATGGAGGCCGTCT
Organism: Pyrinomonadaceae bacterium; assembly: GCA_036403435.1. Classification (GTDB taxonomy): domain Bacteria; phylum Acidobacteriota; class Blastocatellia; order Pyrinomonadales; family Pyrinomonadaceae; genus QHXM01. The sequence goes on along the minus strand of DASWQY010000115.1, from coordinate 133,746 downwards.
GGTCGAACCTCGTGGGCGACCCGGAAGCGGGCGGCAACGCCGCCGGGACGGAACCGGCGGGCGACCCCGCGCGCGAAGTCGGGAAATACCTGCTCGCGGAAGCCGGGATAACTTTCGACGTTGACCTCAAGGGCGGCAAGCTGATGATGGCGGTGCCGGGCCAGCCCGTCTATGCGCTCGTCAACCTCGGCGGCCGCCGCTACAAGATTGACGACCCGGCGGCCGCCGGCTTCTTCGTCACCTTCCGGCCCGCGAAAGGCAACGACGCCGAAACGGAGATGTACCTCGAACAGCCGCAGGGCAACTACGTCCTCGGCCGCGTCAAGACGGACGCCCAGCCGAACGGCAAGGCGGCTGCCGCCTCCGACTACGCCGGCCCGCTCAAAGACCTGCTCGGCTCTTACGCGATGAAGGGCGGCCCCGTCGTCGAGGTTAAGCTGGTCGAAGGCAAGCCCGCGCTCGTCGTGCCGGGCCAGCCCGCATACCCGCTCGTCGAGAAGGAGAAGGACCGGCTCGTGAGTCCGAGCTTGCCCGACACCTACACTGCTTCAGTCAAGCGCGACGCGGCGGGCAAAGTCACAGCCCTCGTCATCAAGCAGCCCGAGGGCGAGTTCGAGTTCGAGCGCATGGCGGAAGCGGGCGCGGGCATCACGGTTGACGAATTGATCGCGAAGATGGTCGCGGCCTACGGCGGGGAGGAGACCATACGCAAGCACAAGTCGAGACTGGTCACGGCCGAGATGGTCTTCGAGCATCAGGGTGTGACCGGGATGGCGACCATCAGCGAGCGCGCGCCCAACTCGCAGGCGACGCACGTTGACCTGATGGCCCTGGGCAAGAAGATAGGGTGGTTCGACGAGTACTTCGACGGCGCGCAAGGCGGCGAGGTGAGCAGCTTCGGCCCGTCCGAGCAGAAGGCCGGCAAGTCGCTCGAAGACGCGCGCGTCGTCGCGGACTTCTACGGCGTGCTCGACTGGAAGACGCTCTTCAAGACCATCGAGATCAAGCGCACCGCCCAGGTCGGCGACGAAGACGCCTACGTCGTCGTCAAGACGCCGGAGAAAAGCAACCCCGTCACCGACTACATCTCGACCAAGAGCTTCCTGCTCCTGCGCCGCGACACGCTTCAGACCAGCAACACGACCCAGATCACCCTGCCCGTCACGGAGTATTACGGCGACTACCGCCTGACCGACGGCCTGATGATCCCCTACAAGACGACCACCAACATCCCCACCATCGGCGACATCGTCACCACCGTCAAAACCGTCAAGGTTGACGTGGACATCCCGGATACAGCCTTCCGCGCGCCGGAGAAGAAGTAAGAAGGCGGAAGGCAAATAGTAAAAGGGCGGTCAATTGACCGCCCTTTCGATTTAATGGTGCCCCTGGCTGGACTCGAACCAACAACCAACGGATTATGCCTACCACTACGGCTTTCGCCGCGCTTCGTGAATGGAGTTCGTGGTCTGGACTTTCTCTTCGCCTTAGGCGTCTGCCGTCAAGTCTCTACACCTTCCCCGCACGACACGCGAGGCTTGGCTCGGGATTACCGTCTCGCTTTCGCGACTTAGGCTTCCCCGAATTTGACAGATTCTACAAGCGCGCCTGAAAGCGAGTGTGACAACCGACCCGCAGTGTGACGCGCCTGCAACCCAATTTTGAAAGCCTTATGGGAAAGTTTGAACTTCCCACTTAGGCTTCTCAAAGAACCGAGTCCGCTGCTCTAACCATTGAGCTACAGGGGCACAAGAACTAATCAGCGCCGGGAGATTATAGGGGGCGGCGCGCAGGGTCGCAAGCGGGGACAGATTCACTGCTTGAGAGTTGAAAATCAGGGCGGCTCAGGAGGGCGAGGCGGCCTCTTTTCGTTTGAGGTGCGTCAGGATGGCGGCGATTGAGGCGAGGACGAGGAGGATGCTGCCGATGCCGTTGGTCATGGCCCAGAGGCGGCTCGCCCGCGCTGCGACGAGTGTCGCGTCGCCGACCTGCTCGACTCGCTGGCCCTGCTCGATGAGTTTGTCCTCCTCGGGCGTGCCTTTGAAGGCGTCCGACTGGTCGTAGAGCCGGAGAGCCTCCCGCTTAAGGTTCATCCCCTCGTCCGCACGCTCGCGGGCGCGCGTGTAGAGCCAGAGGGCGAGGCCGCCGGCCACGAGCCCGCACAGGAAAAGGATGATTGCCAGAATTATCAGCCCGTTCTTCATGCGCCGAGCACGGCCTCGGCCTGCCTGAGATGCCTGGCCTCGTGGATGCCGATGAAGGCCAGCCACTCGTAAACGTTGAGCGGGCCGAAGGCCGGGTGCGGGTAGCTGACCGCGTTCAGGTCCGCGGCCTCTATGCGCGGGCGCAACGCCCGCACCTCCTCGCGCGAGCGGCGCAGGTGCGCGAGCGAATCCGCCAGACGGGCCTCGCCCTTCGGCCGCGCCATCTCCGGCGCGGTGTATTTCTCACGGCGCGACCGCTCGACGTGACGCTCCAGCGAGAAAGGCTTCATCGACGAAGGAGTGCCGTCGCCCTGCCCCCCCTCGGCCTCGATTTGTGCCAGCAGACCTTTCATCATGCGCAGCAAGCTTCTCTCTATCAGCGCCAGGTGCTCCGCGATCTCCGCCACGGACCAGGCTTCGGGCGCGGGCCGCGCCGTCGCCTGCTCGTCGCTCAATTCCTCGACGCGCTGGTAGAACTGCTCGCGCGTTTTGTCTATCGCTTCGTAAATCTCTGCGACGCTCGTGTAAGTCGTCAAGGGGGTTCTCGCTCCTGTCGCTAAGAGTTCGCGCGCGGCCAGACTATAGCACACGCGCGCCGCCAGGCTTCGCCCGGAATGGGCCAATCGCTGCCGAGGCGGCTGAGCGGCGTGGCCTGTATGCTGAGGGTCAATCTGTGCCAACGCTGGAAGGTGACGACGGGCTCACTCGCGTAGATGCGCACGTAGGCCGTCTGGGCGAAGAGGCTTTTGTCCTCGGGCCAGTAGAGGCGGACGATGGGGTTGAAGGAGACGGGTGCGCCGCCCGGCTGAGCGCCGCCGCCCGGCTGCCCCTTCAGGTTCTTTTCGTCGTACTCGGCCGACGCCTTGAGCAGCGCGTCACGCAGGGGCACGACGGCCTGAGTCGGCGTCTCCGCCGCGGACGCGTCGTAGATTCTCACTTCAGTCTCGAAGCCCGAGGCCAACTTGGAAGAGTCCGGCGACCAGACAGGCCCGGCGTCCATCAATCGGTCGTCCAACAGGCGCTCGCCCCCGTCCGTGGCAATCAGGCGCGGGCGGCCCGCGGGCCGCTTGCTCTCACGCGCGCGCGCGTCCCACTCGTCCTCGCGGCAGGCGAGCGCGGCAAGCGCGTGGCCGTCGGGAGCCCAGGCGAGGTAAAAATAGATGAGGCCGCTGCGCGTCGTCAGGGGCCTCAACCCGAAGCCGTCGCGGTCGCAGACGTAAACCTGCTCCGTGTCGAAGACCTGCACGCCGCCGAGGGGGGAGGGCGGCGAGGGCAGAGGCGCGGGCGCGGTGTCGGGCAGCATGTCGGGCGGCGTCTCCTGGGCCAGCGACTTGCGGCCTATGAAAGCTATCTGGGTTCCGTCGAGAGACCAGGCGACCATCGGCGCGAAAGCGCCCGAGAGTTCGGGCGGCGTCAGGTTGCGTAGGAACCTGCCGTCTGCGCTGTACATGTCTATGCGGAACTCGCCCTCCTGCGTCTCGCCCGTGTCGTAGAGGGCCAGGGCGCGCTGGCCGTCGGGCGAGACGACCGTGCGCAGGAGCCTGTCGTCCGTGCGCCGCGTGTCGAAGTCGTCCTGGACGGGTTTGAGCTTAGTCTCCTCCGGCGGGACAGCGCCGGGCGGGGCCTCCACGTCGGCCGCGAAGCCGTAAGCCAGATGAGCGGCCGGGGTCGCGGCCAGCGAGTTCGGAGTGACAGTCTTTTTCTCGCCTTCGCTGCGACAGCCCGCCGCCGCGAGCAGCAGCAGCAGGGAGACGACGAAGAGCGGAAGGCGGCGAGCGCGGCGCGGCCGCTCTCTGCCCCCGGCGCATCCAGCTTTGTGAGTTGATGGCCCTCTCATTAGAAGGGCAGATGATAGGAAGGCGCGAGCGCGCTTGTCAACGAAGCGTGATTTACGTCCGACAGTTTCCGGCTAATTCCCGAGGGCGTAGCGGACGCCTGGGCGGCGGGAGGAAGGGCGGCGGCGCGGCGTCGTCCGCGGCCTGGTCGCGGCGGGCGGGCGGCTGGGCGGCTCGGCGAGCCGGATGGTGACGAGCGGGTCTCCCATGATGTCGTTGCTGAAAGTCGGGTCGAGCAGGAGCAGGGCGCGCATGGTGTTGCGCGGGCTGAGGTGCGCCTCGTCCGTGCCGTCCTCCTCGACGCAGTTGTGCTCTATGGCGCGCGACAGCCTGCGCGAGAGCGCCTCCTTGCCCGGCGTGCGCTCGATGTAGGTGCGCGCGGCCATCGCGCCCACCAGGTCGCAGGTCAACTCTTCGGGCCGCCGGCCCGCGATGCGCATCCCCGAGAGCGTCGCCGCGCGCCGCCCGACCAGGCGGAAGAGCGGCTGCAAAGAGTCCTCACGCCCGTCCGCGATGTGCGTCAACTCGTGCGCGAGCACGCTCACCATGCCTTCGTCGGATTGCAGGCCCGCGAGGAAAATTGTGCCAAAGTAGATGGTGCGCGGCGTGCTCAGGATGACGGAGGCGTTGTCGCGCAGCTCCACGTCCGGCTCTATCTTGTTGACGGCCTGGACGCGCTGCGCGGCCGCGCGGATTCTGAAATCCTCTATGTAGTATTCGTTCGAGAGGTCGCGCAGGGAGGCCACGACCAGCTCGCGCGCCGCGGGCAGCAGGCGCTCGGCGCGGCGCAGGCCCGCGACGGCGTCCGGGTGCGTGAGCGGCAGCGAGGGGCGGCCCTGCATCACGTCAATCGGCACGCTCCCCAGGGGGTCGCGCTGGCGCTCCATGCAGACCGCGCCCATCGCGCGCTCGACGATGTCTGTCTCCTCGGCGGGCGCGGCCTCGCGCGGCTGGCTCGGCGGCGGCTGCCCGCCCTTCCACGGGCTCTCGTCCTGCTGCGCGAATGCGCGCGACGAACTGAAGGCGAAGAGAAGGCAGGCGAGACCGACGAGCGTCGCTCTCAAAAGGAAGGGGCAGGAGTGGGCGGGGCGGTACTTCACGAAAAGCAGAATACAGAATCCAGAATCCAGAATCCAGAAGAAAACAGAACCAGAAAAAGAACGGTTTCAGCCTTTCCTTCTTGCTTCTTGTTTCTGGATTCTTGCTTCTGGATTCTGCTTCTCACTTGTTCTTCCAGGCCGGCTTGCGCTTCTCCATGAAGGCGCGGACGCCCTCGCGCGCGTCCTCGGTCTTCATCAATTCGTTGAGGTACAAGTCTTCGACCCGCCGCAGGGCATCTTCAAAGGGGACGCCGCGGGCCAGGTCCAGAGCCCTCTTGGTCGCTTCGAGCGCGGGCGCGGAAAGCTCGCGGAGTTTCGTGAGCACCTCTTGCAGCTTCTGCTCCAACTGCGCGGCAGGCACGACCGCGTTGACGAGGCCGAGCCTGTGCGCTTCCGCGGCGTCAATCAAATCGCCCGTCAGGATCAGCTCGCGCGCGCGCTTGTCGCCGATGACGCGCGGCAGGAGCACCGCCGCGATGGGCGGGAAGACGCCGAGCTTGACCTCCGGCTGGCCGAAGCGCGCGCGCTCGCTCGCAATGACTATGTCACAGCCCGCGACGAGTTCGCACCCGCCGCCGAGCGCCGCCCCGTCCACCACCGCGACCGCCGGCTTCGCGGCCTGCACGAGCGCGCGGAAGACGGAGTGGAACGAATCGAGCATGCGGTAGATGGTCTCCTCGACGTGCTCCTCGACCGCGACGCCCGCGCTGAAGGCCCGCGCGTCCCGCCCCGCCTCGAACACAATCGCCAGCACCTCGCGCCGCCCCGCGCACTCGTTCACAGCGTCCGCCATCTCCGCCATCATTGCGATGTTGAAAATGTTGAGCGGCGGCCGCGCGAACGTCACCCGCCCGACGCGGTCCTCGATATCGAATTTGATGCTTTGGTAATTCATAGGTTCCAGGTTTCAAGTTTCAGGTTTCAGGTTCGCGGATTTAACTTGAAGCCTGAAACCTGAAACTTATTGACTCGCTCCTATCCACGCCTTGTACTGTCTTACTTGCTCGGGCGTCGGCTGTTTGACGGGCAGGATGCGGTAGTCTTTGACGGGGCGCGCGTCGAGCTTGACGGCGAGGGTGCGCAGGTCGTCGTCGCGGAAGAGGGTCAGGTTCAGCGTGTCGCCGGGGCGCTTCTCGGAGAGCCGCGCGAGGAACGACTGCTGGTTGACGCGCGCGCCGTCCAGGGCAACTACCTGGTCACCAGCGTTCAAGCCCTGCTCGTAGGCGGCCGAGCCGCTGTAGACCCTTCTCACGACGAGGTGGTCACCATCCTGGCCCAAATCCGCGCCGAGGAACGCGCGCTCGGCCGCGGGGTGCGACGGGTCGCCGAGCTGCAAGCCGACCACGGAGAGGCCCGCGTTGTAGTCCAGCTCCTCGCGCCCGCGCACGTAGCGCGTGAAGAAGTTCTCCAGACTCGCCCCGGCCATCGTCTCGGCCGCCCGCTGGAAATCCGCCGGCGCGTAGTTGCGGTTCTTCTTGTAAAACTCCGTGTAGAGGTGACGCATCACGTCGTCCAAAGACTTCGCGCCGTTCGACAGCCTGCGTATTTCCAGGTCCAGGAGCAGGCCGACGAGCTGCCCCTTGTCGTAGTAGGAGATTTGCGTGTTGGCGGAGTTTTCGTCGCGCCGGTAGTACTTGATCCAGGCATCGAAGCTGGCCTCCTCGGCGCTCTGCTTGAGGCGGCCCGGTGTCTCCTGCACGTCGCCAATGACCGAGGAGAGCTTGGCGAGGTAGTCCTCTTCGGAGAGCAGGCCGGCCCGCCGCGTGATGTTCCAGCCGTAATACTCTGTGATGCCCTCGGCGACCCAGAGCAGCTTCGTGTGGTTCTCGCGCGAGTAGTCGAAGGGGCCGAGCGCGTCCGGGCGAATCCGCTTGACGTTCCACAGGTGGAAATGCTCGTGCGAGATGAGCGCCTGAAAATACTGGTAGTAACCGGGATTGCGAAAGCTGTTGCGCTCCATGATGAGCGAGCACGAGTTCAGGTGTTCGAGCCCGCCGTCGTCCCGCGTGTGCATGTGCATGAAGAAGGTGTAGTCCCTGACGGGCAGCTCGCCCATCATCGCCGCCTGCGCCTCGACGATTTTTTGCGTGTCGCGGCGCATGCGCTCCACGTCGTAGTTGCCCTCACCGTCAATCACGAAGCGGTAGGGCACGCCGCGCACCTCGAAAGGAACGGTCTTGAAGTTGCCGACCTCGACGGGCGAGTCGAAGAGCACGTCGAAGTTCTCCGCGCGGAAAGTGTTCGGCTCATCAGGCACGGCCGGCAGTTGCGTCGCCACCTTCCAGTCGCCGAAGGGGACGACGCGCAGGGTAGAGGGCGCGTCCAGGTGGCCTTCGGGGTACATCAGAAGCCCGACGTTGGTCCAGTTGGCGTGGCGGTCGTTCAAATCGTTGGTCCGCACCGAAAGCTCGTTGGCGTAGACCTTGTAAGTGACGCGCAGCTCCCGCGCGCCGCGCGTCTCGACGCGCCAGGTGTTCTTGTTCGTCTTCTCCCAGACGAGCGGGCGCGAGGTCGCTGGGTCGGCGGCCTCGAAGTCCTGCACGTGGCGCTCGAACTCGCGAATCAGGTAGGAGCCGGGAGCCCAGACCGGCATCACCAGGTTGACCTGCGCGGGGAGGCGCGGCGCGGCGACGCGCATCTCGACTTCGAGCAGGTGCGTGTGCGGCCTCGGCATGGAGACCGTGAAGCGGATGTCGGGCTGCGCGCTGGGGCGGCGGTCGTGCGCCGGGGCGGCGGTCGAGACGGTGAGGAGCAGCGCGAATAGTGCCAGGCGGGCGGCGCGTGAGTTAAAGGGGCGCATCCTGAATGTACCTTTGCAATTTGATTTCGGGAGAGCTTCCGGCGAGAATCTTACTAAAAGCAGGAGACAGAATACAGGAGTCAGAAGTCAGGAGAAAGAATTCAGAATTCAGAATCCAGAATGAATGGTCGAAACCGAGTCTTTCTGTTTTTCTTTTCTCCTGACTCCTGACTGCTGCTCGGAGGAGAAGGAAGATGGCAATCATCAGTTGCCCGAATTGCGGGACGAAGAACAGAGTGGACGAGGGGGCGGCGCGTCAGATGCAGCCCGTCTGCGGGAAGTGCGGCGCGGCGCTCGACGTGACGGGGGCCGCCGCCGACACCAAGCCGGTCACGGTGACGGACGCGACGTTTGCGCGCGAGGTCCTGGGCGCGCGCGGCGTCCCCGTCCTCGTGGACTACTGGGCCGAGTGGTGCGGCCCGTGCCGCATGGTCGCGCCCGTGCTCGACGAATTGGCGACCGAATCGCAGGGCCGCTACCGCATCGCCAAACTGAACATCGACGAGAACCCGCTGACGGCGGCCCAATACAACATCCGCAGCATCCCGACCATGCTCGTCTTCCGCGACGGCACGGTCGTTGACCGCATCGTCGGCGCGCAGCCCAAACAGGCCATCGCGGCGCGACTGAGATAAAGAAAGTGCTGCGTACTGAGTGCTGAGTAACAGAAAGAGTTTTTAACTCAGTCCTCAGCACTCAGCACTGTTTTTATTATGAAACGTTCTCCGCTCCTCGTCATCTTCGTCACGGTCTTCATTGACCTGATAGGCTTCGGGATCGTCATCCCGGTGCTGCCGTTCTACGTGGAGGGGACGAAGTTCAACGCCAGCCCGAGCACGGTCGGGCTGCTGTTCGCGTCCTACTCCGTCATGCAGCTCCTGTTCACGCCCGTCCTGGGACGAATGTCCGACAGGTACGGCCGCCGGCCCATCCTGCTCATCAGTTTAATTGGCACAGGCGTCGGCTTCCTCATCCTGGGCTTCGCGACGACGCTCTGGATGCTCTTCGCCGGGAGAATCATTGACGGCATCTCGGGCGGCAACATCTCGACGGCGCAAGCCTACATCGCGGACGTGACGACCCCCGCGGAGCGCGCGAGGGGCATGGGACTCATCGGCGCGGCCTTCGGGCTCGGCTTCATTTTCGGCCCGGCCATCGGCGGCATCTTAAGCCGCTGGGGTACGGGCGTCCCCTTCCTCTTCGCCGCCGGGCTGGCCTTCGCCAACGCCGTCCTGCTCTACTTCACGCTGCCCGAGACGGTCACGCCCGACCACCCCGCGCGCGAGTCGGCCGCGGGCGCGAATCGGTGGGCGCAACTGGGGCGCGCTCTCAAACAGTCGAGGCTCGCGCTCATCCTCGTCATCTACTTTCTCTTCGTCACGGCCTTCTCGATCATGACGACGACTTTCGGGCTCTTCACGATGTACCGCTTCGGCTATGACGCGCACGACACGGGCTGGCTCTTCGTCTTCGTCGGCGTCATCGGCGCGGGGCTTCAGGGCGGGCTCATCGGGCGATTGGTCAAGCGATTTGGCGAGGTGCCGCTCGTGGTCGCGGGCGCGCTCATCTTCAGCGCGAGCCTCTTCTTCATCCCGCTCGTGGGGCCGCAGACGGGGCTCGCGACCTTGCTCCTGGTCGGCGCGACCTTCGCCGTCGGCAACGGGCTCGCGACGCCCGCGCTGACCGGCCTCGCCTCGAAGAGCGCGGGGCGCGGCGAGCAGGGCGGCGTGCTCGGCGTCACGCAGTCCGTCGCGAGCCTGTCGCGCACCGTCGGGCCGCTCATCGCCGCGTCTCTGATCTACAGCGCGGTCGCCACCGTGGGCCACGACCAGAAGCCGCACAAGATGAGCGACCACTCCCTGCGCGTCACTTTCTGGGCCGCCTCCGTCATCATGTTCGCGGCCTTCCTCCTCGCCATCTACTTCGCCCGCGCCCACGCCGCGGAGAACTACGACCTCGGCGGCCACGTCTCCGAGCCCGCCAAGAGCTGAGACGGTATCACTTCTGATCCCTTTTAATTTTCGTCCGGTGCTCGCGCCCGCCGGGGGCCGGCCCCAATAACTCTTCCAACTCGCCGCACGCGCAGTCGAGGCGCAGGCGCTTCCCGGAGTGCGAGAGGTCCAGCTTGTTCCAGGGCACGCGGTAGCCGGGCGCTTGCTCCTTCGAGACGAAGAGGCTCAAGAGAGCATGGGCCGCGCCCCTGACCGAGAGGCGGTGGAACAGGGCGCTGCTTCCGACCCAGTATTCCTCGACGACCCACTCGTCGCCCTGCCGGTGGGCGACGACCTCTTCGATGCGCCCGACGTATTCGCCTTCCGAGTCGAACACTTTGTGGCCCAGCAGCAATTCGAGATGCACTTCGCGGCTCGCCATCATCCGCCTCCGGGGATGTGGCCGACGACGCGCTCGTTCAGCCACTTCTCCCAATCCAGCACCGGCGTCTCGGATGCGTCCAAATCAACCTCCACGTCTATCCCGACATCGCGCACCTTAGTCCACGGGATGCGGAAGGGCTCGCCCCCCCTGACGCCCCACCTGCGCCCGACGCGCTCGGCTAATTTGCCCAGCCGCGTCGAAAGACGGTGCGCCAGCGTGCTCGTGCCCACTTCGATGTAGGCCAGGCGCGGCGGCTTGCCCTTGCGCAGGACCAGGACTATCCCGTCCACCTTCCCCATCGGACACTTCTCGCGGTCCATCAACTGGTTGTCCAGCACGTCGCGTATCAAGTGCACTTCGTCCACAGGCTAGCCTCCCAGGATTTGGAGCGGGATGGCGACGACGGCCATCACGAACGTCATGACGATGATGACGATGACGACCGTGTTGCTGACGACGCCGTTGCGGTGCCGGCCCAAATATTTCTCGTCGTTCATCAGCACGAGGAAGGGCAGGATGACGAGCGGTAGCACGACGGCCGTCAGCGCCATCGAGAAGATCGTCAGCGTCAGAGGGTCGAGCCCCGCGACCATCAGGAGCGAGGCCGCGAAGATGAAAATGGTGTAGGTGATGCTGAAGCGCGCGTCTTCCGAAGGGTGCTGGTTCTCGCCCCAGTTCCACCCCAAAGCCTGCGCCACGACGTAAGCCTGGTCGAGCCCGACTTCGAGCGCCGCGCCGAAGCAGGCGATGCCGAGCGAGGCGGCGAAGAGGATGAAGCCCCAGTAGCCGAACGGCTCCGTCAGCACGAGCGCCGCCTGCTCGTAGCGGTCAATCGTAATCCCGCGCGGGAAGAGGACGAGCGCCGAGACCACCAGCACGCCGAGCGAGACGAAGCTGCCGAAGCCCATCCCGACGGCCGCCACGCCGCGGTTCACGCCCAGGTCCTTCTCCGTCCATTTGTCCTCAATCGCGCCCGACGAGTAGAAGTAAAAAAGGTAAGGGCTGATGAGCGCGCCGAGGATGGCGACGGCGACGAACCAGTAGTGCGTGCGGCCGTGGCCTGGAAGAGTTGGCACAAAACCCGCCGCGACCTCGCGCCAGGGCGGGTGCATGACGAAGACGGCGACGACGAACGCGAGCGTGACAAGGCCGAAAAACGAAGTCCCCTTTTCGATGATGCTGAACGTGCCCTTCCAGAGCAAGAGCCAGAGCGCGAAGGCTACGGGCAGCGCCCACCAGCGGAAGCTGATGCCCGTGACGAGTTGGAGCGCGATGCAGACGCCGCCGATCTCCGCGGCGAGCACCAGGAAGTCAACTATCAGTTCGGCCACGAAGGGGACGAGGTAGAAGTTCGCGCCGAAACGCTCGCGCAGCGCGTCCACGAGCGTGTGGCGGCTGACGGCCGCGAGCCGGCCGGACATTTCAACGAGGAAGATGACGCAGATGGTGCCGAGCGCGACGACCCAGATGAGTTGGAACTTGAAGGAAGCCCCGGCCTCGACGGCCGTTGCGATGGCCCCCACGTCGAGGAAGCCGCCGACGCTCGTCAGAATCCCGAGCGTAATTTCCAGCGCCTTCTTCAAGGCCGCGCGCCCCCGGCCAGAGACTTGACCGCCTGCTCCTCGCCTTTGAGCTGTTCGAGCAGTTGGCCCAGTGCCTGGTCGTCCTTGCTTTCGACCGCCGCGCGCACCTGCCCGACGGCCCGGCCGAGGCTCTGCGTCCGGTCGAGGAGCGAGGTTTGAAGCCCTATCGCGGCCCCTTCAGCCTTCACTTTCTGAATCGTCTGCGCCTCTTCCTGGAGCGTCTCCTCGGCCGCGAGCAGCGTCTGCGCCGTGTAGGCGCGCGGCACCGCCCCTTTGAGCCACGCCTCACCGACCATGCGCGCGGTCGCCGCCCAGGATGTCACCGTCTGTAGCTCTGCTTTTAATTGGTCTTCGGGTGAGCGCGTGCAGCCCGCGAGCGCGAGGACGAGCACCAAGCTGAATAAGCGTCTTGAGCGCAACTCTCTTCAACCTTCCGCCGAGAAGGGGGGTTTCGGAGTTTTACAGCAAAGGGGTTTCTGGGTCCGGGAATGCCGCGAGCCCATATCTTAACCAATAGGGACGGCCGCGAGTCAAGTCTTATTTTCACCAGATGGACGGGAGCGCGGCCTCGTCCACCTCCAGCAGCTCGCCGTCGGGCAGGACGTGCCTGACGGTCGCGCCGCGCTCGCGCAAGGGGATGGAGAGCAGGCCGACGCGGTGGCAGTTGGCGCGCGGCCGCGCGTGGTTGGTCAAGGGCTGCGACTCGGAGCACATGATGGCGACGCGCGCGTCCGAGGCCAGTTCCATGACGCGGTCGAGGCCGCGCTCCAGGTCCGGGGTCGGCGCGACGACCTTGCCGCCGCACTCCGGCAGGTGCTCGTAGCCTATGCCCTGCTCGCGCAGCAACTCTTCCAGGACGCGCCCGTTGTACTGCGGCCAGCGGGAGCGCGCGAGGCTGCGCACGTCGCACACCAGAGTGATCTCGTGCCGCCGCAGCAGCTCAAGGAAGTAATCGAACGGGTGGCGTCCGTGGCCGATGGTGTAGACGACAGGCATAGGGTAAAGCAGAATCCAGAATTCAGAATCCAGGAGTCAGCATCAAGAATGAAAGGCTGAAACCCTCTTTCTGTTATTCTGACTCCTGGATTCTGAATTCTGTAGTTTAGCTCGTATTTCGTCGAACGCGAGTCCGACGAGGCTTCCCCCTGTGAACAGCTCGTCGTCGGTCACGTCTTTGAAGGCGAACGAGGGGAGGGGGAAGGCGTCCAGCTCTGCGTCGGTGTCGAAATCCGTTTCGGCGAGAATCAAGCCCCAGAGCGCGCCGAGGAAAACGTCAATCGAGTATTTGCGCCCGTCGTGCTCGAAGGGGTAACGGTTCTTGCGAATCTCGTTGCCCTCGAAGACGGAGAGGACTTCGTACTCGGCCGGCGAGAGATAGAGGTTCGTGATCGTGGTGCGCGAGAAGTCTCCGGCCGCGGGCGCGAACTTCTGCGTCAGCTTCAGGACGTACTCTTTCGTCTTCGGCACGCGGACCTTCCGCAGCCTGAGCCGCGTGTTCGTGATGTAGTTGTCCCAGATTTGCACGTGCTCGCTCGCGCGCGTCAAAGGCTCCGGCAACTCGCGTAGCAGAAACCTGCGCTCGCGCTCCGTGCGCGCGTATTTACTATCATTCATAGTGATGAGTGATGAGCGATGAGCGATGAGTGATAAGAAAGAAGTTTTTTCTCATCACTCATCGCTCATCACGGTTTTTTACGCTTCGACCAACTCTTCTTCGGCTTCGTGTAGAAATTCGTGCGGCTCGACGATGTGGCCGGCGATGGCCGAGGCGGCGACGACGTAGGGGCTGGCGAGGTAGAGCTTGCCTGGGCCGCTGCGGCCGGGGAAGTTGCGGTTCTGCGCGCTGACGGTGACGGTCTCGGCCGAGGGCGATGCGCCCGGCCCCGCGTTGATGCACGCCCCGCAGCTCGGGTCAATCAACTCGGCCCCCGCGCGCTCGAAGATTTCGAGGTAGCCGCGCCCGCGCGCATACTCCTTAATCTTCTGCGAGCCGAATTGCAGGTAGAGGCGGACTCCGGGCGCGACGCGCTGACCTTGCTCGACGGCGCGACGGAGCACGGCCGCATACATGTCCATGTCGGCCATCTTGCCGCCCGTGCAGGAGCCGCCGTAGGCCGCGTCAATCTTCACTTCCGCCGGGAGGTCTTCGATGTTGACGCCGTTGCGCGGGTCGCCGGGCGTCGCCACCATCGGGCGAATCTGGCCCAAATCAATCTCGAACGTCGCGGCGTACTCCGCGTCTTCGTCGCTTCTCAGGAAGCCTTCGCGCACCTCTTCGGCGTCGAGGCCGCGCGTGCTGACCAGATAACGAAGCGTCACCTCGTCGGGCTCGATGATGCCGGTCGTGCCGCCGGCCTCCACCGCCATGTTCGTCAGCGTCGCGCGCTCGTCCATCGGCATGTCCTTCAAGCCCTCGCCCGCGAACTCCAGGACCTGGCCGATGCCCTTCCCCTCTTTCATGTAGTCGGTCGCCAGGATGTAGAGCATCACGTCCTTGGCGGTCACGTCCGCGCGCTTCCTGCCGCGGAGGACGAAGCGCACGGTCTCGGGGACGCGGACTCTGATGTCGCGCGTAAACCAGGCGTTCGCCATGTCGGTCGAGCCGACGCCGAAGGCGAAGCAGCCGAGCACGCCCGCCATGCACGTGTGCGAGTCTGTGCCAATAACCAACTGGCCCGGCAGTGCTATGTCTTCGACGACCGCGTTGTGACAGATGGCCTCCGAGCCGCGCTCCTCGGTCCCGCCGTAGAGGCGTATGCCCTGCTCCTCGGTGAAATTCTGTTGCGTGACGGCGAGGCCGTCGGCGCGCTCAAGGAGTCCCAGCTTGCGCTTCTCGTCAGACATCACGCGGCCGAGGAAGGTCAGGTGGTCGCGGAAGGCGTAGACCGATTCGGGCTCGGTGACGCGCGCGTCCGCGCCGAGCGCCTGCTTGAAGAGGCTCTCGGCCATGGGCGTGACGTACTCGTGCGAGAAGCGCACGTCGGCCAGGGCGAAGAGCGCGTCTCCGGGCCTGACGGCCTCGACGCCGATCTCGCCCGCGCCGACGAAGGCGTGGCGCGCGATGATCTTCTCGACAATGTTCATCGGCCGCCTCTGCGTCCCGAGGCGCGGCGGCCGCACGCGCCCCGCGAGTCTCGCCTTGTTGTAGTTGAACAGCCCGCCGTACTCGACGATTGATTGCGAGATGGGGTCCAGGCCGCGCGTGAACTCCGCGAGCGGGATTTCTTCGCCCCTGCGGATGCGCTCAATCAGTCCGAAGTCCGTTGACGTGAGCAAGCCTATGTTCTGCGCGTTCTGCCCGTAAATCTTCTCTATCGTTTTGGCGATGACGAGTTGGACGCCCGCGGCCTTCTCCGCGTAGGGCGCTGTCTCGCGTGACGAGCCGCAGCCCTTCGAGAGGCCGGAGACGACGACAGCGAAGCCGCCGCTCTTCACCTCGTCTTTCTTGACGGCCTGCTCGCGCATCCCGACGTAAACGTACTGGCCGAGCGTCTCGTCGTAGTAGAAGCAGACCCAGCCTGGCGTGATCTCGTCCGTCGAGATGTTGTTCATCAGCGGCCGCTCGGGGTCGTACTCCAAGTCCTCACCCCCCTCCAACTGGCGGCGCACCAGCCCTGTGTCCTCGGTCAGGAAAAGGACGCGCCCCTCAAACTTGATGCGGTCCGGGCGCTTCTCTATCTTCTCTGCGGTCATCAACTGCTCCTCTGAATTTATTGCGATTAAAATCGGACTTGATTCGGGAAAGAAGATTATAACTGAACGCCCGGAAAAGTCGCAGGAGGCAGACGATCAAAAGCCTGCTTCCCCGAACGGGTCTATACGCTGTCAGCAGGCGAGGGGTATCAAGACGATTGATTCCGCACATACGGCGGTTAGTCTTGGAGGCTAACTGATTAGGTATAACTATGGGGCTGGATTCAGGCTCGGTCGATGAGTCGCGACCTGTAATTCAATTTAGAGTTATTGTCGTTGCCCTCGTCCGCTTCGTCGTCGTCGCCGTTGCTCGGCGGCCAGTTAGTATGGAAAGAAATCTTATCTTCGGGAGCTTCGGGAGCTATGGGTCTGGGAAGTCCGGCCCAGCCGAAACCCTGTCCCCGCCCGCCCCGCGAAATGTTTTTCTTCAAATCCGCATACACAATTAGGAAGTGTCACTCCTCACACGACACCCCGCCCCGACGAATGTCCGGGCCGGCGGCAGCCGGCCTACTCACCCCACGGACGCCGGGGGCGCGGAGCGCAGGGCCTAGACCTGAGTCAAAGTTGAAGCCTTATACTCCGCGCCCCCGGCGTCTGCCACCACCAGGGGCCGCGCGTGTCAGACTCCTTTCACCGCCCTCCGGCCGGACTACCCCGCGTGCGGCCAACTTCCTGCGCCTCGCGCGCGCCGTATCATCGTCGCGCCGGAAGCCGGTGAGGGGTGAGTGAATGAAAGTTATGTCCAGGCGGTATGCAGACGCAGGTGCGCCGCCCTGGAAGGCGGCGCGAAAGGCAAAGAATAGTTTTTGTTAATCACAGCACGTTAGGAGCGGACCGGATGCTTCTTGGCGTAGCTGTAGGCCGTGTAGGCCGAGATGAGGTGGCAAACCCAGCCGAGCGTGCCGCCCGTTCCGATCCAGAAGCCGGGCGTGATAATCAGCCAGCAGAGCCCCGCCAGAATCCTGCCGTTGTAAAGCTGGCCGATACCCGGAATCAGAAAACTCAAAACTCCTGCCAAAGCTGGGTCACGCATCTCTACACTCACCTCCGTGCCTACTATACGAGAGCGGCGGCGAAAAGTTCGCAGCAGGCAACTGGCAGTGGTCGCTGGTCGGTGGTCAGTTAAAAGACAAAGGCTTTCGTTCTTAACTGACCACTGATTACGGCTCCTCGATTCTCCGCACGTCAACGATCTCGGCGCGGAAGGTGCGCAGGGCCTGCTGCACCATAGGGTCTTGCTCGGCGATCTGGCGCAGGCGCTGTTTCTCCAGCCGCGCTTCCTCCTCTTTCGAGGGCGGCTCGTCCTGCGCGCCTCCGACCTCTCTCTCTTTGACGACGATGCGCACGCCCAAGTCGCGCCCGGTCACGTCGCGCGCCACCTCGCGCAGCAATTTGACGCTCTCCGGCTTCGCCAAGTTGTCACGCAGGTGCTTGGCCTCCGGCGCAAACTCGACGTATAACTCGTCGCCCTCGACCACGGCCTTGCGCGCGCCTTCGAGCGCGATGACGAGAAACATGCGGCTGCGGCGTTCGAGCCCCTCCTTGATGCTCTCTACGGTCGAGCCCTGCGAGGCGCGGGCCGGAGCACTCTGGTCCTGCGGTTTTTTGAACGCGGGCTGTGCGGCGGTCGCCGCGGGCGCGGCTGACGACAGCGGGCCGGGCGGCGGCACGAGCGTCAGGACGGGCGGCACCGCGGGCGTCTCAATCGTCCCGCCGACTCCGCCGAACGGCGCTTCGTCAACGTAGGGCTGAGTGTACGCCGCGACTTCCGGCTCCGCCGCTTTCATAGCGCCGCCGGCGCGCGGCGTCGAAGTCGCGGGCGGCGTGCCCGATCTTCCGCCGCTGCTGCTCTGCGCGCCTCCTCCCGCCGCGGGGGGCGGCACTGTGCCAGCCGCCGGCACGACGCCAGTCCGCAGAGACTCTTCGAGGGCCGAGAGGCGCTCGACCAGCTTGTTGAGCGAGACGACGCGCCGCATCTCCATCAGCTTGACGAGGCCGACTTCGAGCTGGTAGCGCGGGTGCGCGGCCGTGCGCAGGTTGTTTTCCGTCTCGGTCAGCGAGTGGAAAAAGCGGACCAGGTCCGACTCGGAAAAGTTGTCGGCCTGACTGAGAAGCGCGCGGCGGTCTGAGACGGCCGCGTCGGGGAGCCCGTCTTCGCCCGCCACTTTCGCGACCAGCAGGTCTCGCAGGTGTGC
Source organism: Pyrinomonadaceae bacterium (assembly GCA_036403435.1). Taxonomy (GTDB): domain Bacteria; phylum Acidobacteriota; class Blastocatellia; order Pyrinomonadales; family Pyrinomonadaceae; genus QHXM01. The sequence goes on along the minus strand of DASWQY010000115.1, from coordinate 115,957 downwards.
CAATAAATCGCGGCAGAAGTTACGCAGGTCGTGGCCGCGCATCACGAGGTCGTCCACCACCGCGAGCGCCTCGGCGGTCTTGTGCCCGGCGACGGCGTCAACCACGCGCGCGAGCATCTCCGCGCTCGCCAGGCCCAGCGCCGTCTCCACGTCCTCGGCCTTGATTTCCGTGCCGGTGAAGCTGATGACCTGATCGAAGGCACTTTGCGCGTCGCGCATGGAGCCCTCGCCCGCGCGGGCTATCTCGCGCAACGCGTCGTCCTGGATTTTTACTTTCTCGGCGTCGGCGATGTGCCGCAGGCGCTCAGCGATCTTGGCGGTCGGGATGGTGCGGAACTCGAACTGCTGGACGCGCGAAAGGATCGTCTCCGGCAGCTTGTGCTTCTCGGTCGTCGCCATGATGAAGACCACGCGCGGCGGCGGCTCTTCGAGCGTCTTCAGGAGCGCGTTGAAGGCCGCGCCCGAGAGCATGTGGACTTCGTCAATGATGAAGACCTTGTAGCGGTCGCGCGCCGGGGCAATGGCGACGTTGCCGATGATGGCGTCGCGCACGTTGTCCACGCCCGTGTTCGACGCGGCGTCGATCTCCAGCACGTCAATCGAGCGCCCCTCGGCGACCTCGCGGCACGAAGCGCACGCCTCGGGGTCGTCAATGGCGCACGGCTTGGGCGTCGGGCGCGTCGCCTTGTGGCAGTTGAGTGCTTTGGCTAAGAGGCGGGCGGTCGTCGTCTTGCCGACGCCGCGCGCGCCCGAGAAGAGGTAGGCGTGGTGCAGCCGCTCGTGCTCGATGGCGTTGCGGAGGGTGCGCGTGATCGGCTCCTGCCCCGTCACCTCCTCGAAGGCTTGCGGCCGCCACTTGCGCGCGATGACTTGATAAGACATAGAAAGACAGAGGTCAGAGACTAGAGGCCAGAGGCTAGTTTTTCACTGACCTCTAACCTCTGGCCCCTGACCTCTGTTGTATGGGCCAGACTCCGGACTGACCCGCAGCACACGCCGCCGTTGCTACCGTTGCTCCGTTCCCGGCCTGGCGGAGTTCACAAGGCAAGCGTTGTGCGGAGCCCGAAGTCTGATAAATTGTCAAAAACTCGATTAAGAAGCCCGCTGGCGAACTCTTACTCTACAGCATCCCGCGCGCCGCGCGCAACGAGCCGCAGGGCCGCGCCGCCGAAGGGCTTTTACGTGCCGTTGAAGCCCATGCGCAGGCGGCGCAGGTTGGCGGTCGGGAATTTCCCCGTGGCGCGCACCAGCGCGAGCACGCGGCTGGCCTCGGCGCGCGTCCGGCCCGCGTAAACGGCCATGAAGCGGGAGGCGGCGTTCGCGCCGGTGTAGTAGAGCGTGCCGGGCTCCGGGCACCTGTCGGCGAAGACCTTGTGGCGCGGGAAGAGCGCCTGCGCCGCCTCGCGCTCGCTCTCGGGGACGTGAGTCTCGCAGTTGCCCCCGGCCCTGTAGCTCTTCAGCATGACGGCGTAGAACTGCTCCGACTCCCAGATGACGGCGTTTCGCGGGATGCGGAATTGCAGGTCGTAAGGCTGGAACGTGTTGGCCTCGCCGCAGCTCATCGCCGGGTCGCCGCAGACCTGCCCGCGCCTCACACGCCGCCTCTGTGCCTCGCCGCTCTGAGGAAACCCGAGCGCAAGGAGCGCCACCGCGCCGAGCAAAAGCAAACTAAGAAATCTCTTCCTCATCGACACACCTCAAGAAATGCAAAATTAGTGAGGCAGAAACCACATTAAATTAACAGCGGCTCTCTGCCTCCTTTTTGCATTTTTAATTTTTAATTTTGCATTGAGTTCTGGCGGAGAGGGTGGGATTCGAACCCACGGTACGGTTCCCCGTACACAGCATTTCCAGTGCTGCCAGTTCAACCACTCCTGCACCTCTCCGGGAAAAGGGATGAGGGACGAGGGATGAGGGGTGAAGGAAAGACAAAAGCCTTTACTTCACCCCTCATCCCTGATTTTGTCTTGCCAAAATTTCAAACAGCCGGCTGCCGACAGAGCATAGCCTATCACGGCGCGGCCTGTCACGCGGTCTCGCCGTGATGTCGTGTCAACGCCGACCCACGGCCCCAGGCCCGGAGTATTTCGGCACGAGGGTCATCGCGCAGACGGGGCACTCGCCCGCGTGGGCGTAAACAGCGGCATCACACCCGGCCCCGCACGGGGGGCAGACGTAGCCGTCCAGCTTCAACTGGCTGCGGTCGGGCGCGCGCGGCCTGGCGTCCTGATTCGCCACCTGCCAGGCGGTCGCGAAGACGAGCCGCGTGACGCGCGCCAGGTGCTCATAGTCAATCGTCGCCGGCTCGTCGCTCGGCTGGTGGTAGTGTTCGATCAAGCCGGTCGAGTAGTAGATGAAGGGGATGAGCTGCGCCTGGAAGGAGAGCTGGTCCGAAGGGAAGTTCTGGCCTTCGGTCAGCTCAAGGTTGACGTTCGTCAACTCTCTGACGCGGCGGTTCGTCTCGATCATTTCACGGGAGAGGTCGCCCGAGCCGACGATGTAAACGTAGTTGCGGCTCCTGGCGGGGTGCTTCGGGTCGATGCCCCCGACGCCGTCCATGTTGATTTCGGCGACCGTTCTTTCGAGCGGGACGAGCGGCTCGCGCAGGGCGTAGTGCGCGGAGCCGAGCGTCCCCTTCTCTTCGGCGGAGAAGTTGATGAAGAGCACGGAGCGGCGCGGCCCGTGGCCGTCGCGCTTGGCGCGCATGAACGCCTGTGCCAATTCCAGCGTTGCGACCGTGCCGGAGCCGTCGTCGGCCGCGCCGTTGAAAATCTGATCGCCCTTGAGCGTCGGGTTGAGACCGAGGTGGTCGTAGTGCGCCGTGATGACGACGACATCGTCCTTGAGCCGCGGGTCGGAGCCCTCTATGAAGGCCAACACGTTCTCCGTCTCCAGCCCACCGAACTGCTCCACGGTCGTCCTGACCGCGACACCGCCCGCCTCGAAGACCTGCGGCTTGAGGCCCTGGTCCATTTGCCGCCTGAGGTCTTCGACGCTACGGCCGCCGTGTGCCAGAATCTGGTCCGCCAGCTTGGCGGACACGGCGTAGGTCGGCGGGAAAGTTGACTGGCCGAGCGACAAGGGGCCGACGCGCCGCGCGGCGAGCGAAGCTTGCGCGGCGTTCTCCTCGAAGGTTCCCTGCATGCGCGGCCCCGCGTACCTGACGAGGAGGACGCCCGCGGGCTTGCCCGCCTCTATCAGCGCCTTCCTCTTCGGCGCGAGGCCCGGAGCCGACCACTGGCTGGGCTTGTGGTCCGCCGTCGGTAATAAACTGGTCCCGTCGGCCGCGAGCGGTTCGTCCGCGAGAATCATCACCCACTTCCCGTCAATCGAAATCCCTTTCGCCGCGAGCGCCGCGTAGTCGTTATAGCCTAGCTGGTCGTCGGCGATGCCGTAGCCCGCGAAGACCACGCCGCCGGCAGCCTCCGCCGTGCTCCCCGTCAGGAAGTAAGACAAGTCGTCGTGCGTCTCAGCCGAGAAGGTGCTCGACGCCGCCGCGCTTCCGTTACTTAAAACTTCGAGGCGCGTCTCTTTGGGCGTCCTCTTGTAGACGGTGAACGGCTGGAAGTAAGCGTCCGGGGAGAGCGGGTCTGTTGTCTTGGCGTTGCCCTTAGGCGCGAGGCCGAGCAGGCGATACTGCGAGGCCAGATATTGCGCGGCGAGTTTCTGCCCGCGCGTAGTGGCCTCGCGGCCCTCGAAGAAATCGGAGGCCAGGAAGTAGAGACGCGCGGCCAGCGCCTCGGGCGTGATGGTCTGCTGGTAACGCTGCACGAGCGCGGGCTGGCTCGTGGCCGTCGGCGTTTCGTCCGCAGGGCATTCAAGCTCGGCGGGCGGGGTGGCGGCGCTCTGCGTGATGTCGAGCAAGGTCGAGCAGAAGAGCAGCGCGAGCGCAGCTATCAAGAGCACCCTCGTCGTGCCCTTCGAGACGTTTGTCAGTTTCATGGCGGACTCCTTTCGCGCGTCGTGTGACGCTTCGTCGCAGGGCAGGATACGCCGGACGCGCGCGCGGCAGATGCCGGTTTGCAGTGAAGTGCGCTTAGCTTGCCGTCAACGGCAATGGCGGGCGGTCAGGCGTGACCGGCTTTCGACGGGAGGCGGCGCGGGGACGCGCCCCGGACCCGCGACCGAAAGAACAAACGCTTGACAAAAACCCCGGCTGTGCTAATGTACTTTATGTCGCAAAGAGCTTTTCCACACCGAGAAAGAGATGTTCATGCGCGATACTATGCGGCGGTCGCTGCGGGCGTGGCTCGCTTACTTTGAGGGGAACGCACTTGCTCCCGGCGGGATTCCGTGGGGCGCGGAAGACCGCGTCCCGCCCGAAGAGATACGGCTGATAGGGAAATCGGTCGCGGCCTTTCAGCTCGGCGAGTACTCCGAGGGGCGCGGCTTGCTGAAGTCGGCCGACGACTTCTCCGCGCACTTCGGCGACCGCGTGCTGTCCGAGATCACGCAGCTTTTCATCAAGGAGGAGCAGCAGCACGCGCTCCTCCTCAAAAGGTTCATGCTCTCCCACGGCATGACGCTCCTGAAAAAGCAGTGGACCGACACCGTCTTCAGGAGGTTGAGAAAATTTTTCGGCTACGAGCTGTCCGTCACTGTCCTCATCACGGCCGAGATCATCGCGCTCGTCTACTACCGGGCGCTGAAGAACTGCACGGGCTCGAAAGTTCTCCGAGCCGTCTGCGACAAAATTCTGTCGGACGAGAGGGCGCACGTGAAATTCGAGTCGGAGCTGCTCCTCTACCTGCGCGGCATGAAGTCCGCCCCGCGCGGGCAGGCCGTCAGCCTCTTCCACCGCTTCCTGTACGCGGGGACCGTCGCGGTCGTGTACCTCGGCCACCGCAAGGTTCTCGGCCGAGGCGGCTACGGCCCGCTTCGCTTCTGGAAATCGTGCTGGCTCGAATTCTCGAAGTGCTTCACGCGGGGAGAGACCGCCTTACGCGAAGCCGCGCCCGCCGAACCACGTCTCAAAACCTAAGCTCAACCCTCCAGCGCCTTAAGTTTTCCCTTTGCGCCTCCAGCGTGAAACAGCCGTTCTCGCAAAGGCGCAAAGGGAAAGAAAAACAGAAGGCGCAAAGGGTTGAATGCGGGACGTTAACCTTGAAGGAATTCGCGGTGTCTGGCACGATTGGGTGTCCTCCACGGGCGGGCCTCAAACTTGATCAATGGATGACCGCGGGGAGCGTCCTCGCCTGCGTGTTCGTCACGATGCTCACGGAGAGCCCGCGCGCGCCCGAGCTTCAGTTCAACTGGAATGCGCTGCTCACAGCTTTCGGCTTCGCACTCTTCGCGTGCTTCGCCCTCGGCGTTGATTTCCCGAACTCCAACAGAAGATTCGCGAGACTCGCCTGAGCCAGGATTTACTTTAAGACGAACTCGACCTCCTCGCGCAGACGATTATTTTGAAAGCTCCTCTTAATCCTGATTTCCGTCACGGGCGACGCCACGTCGAGGAGGCTCGCGACGTTGCCTGAAAAGAACTCCTGCGACGGGCCGTCCTCTTCGTTCCGCTCCTTCTTACGCTCGCTCCAGTAGGCGCGGACGCGCGGCGCGTCCAGCTTGCTCATCAGCGAACCGAAAGCCTGTTCCCTCTGGCCCAGCCGAATCACCGTCAGGTCGTGAAGCGCCGCGTCAGATTTCTGCTCGGGCGAGCCGGAAGAATCACCGCCGTCGAGCATCGCCTTCATCATCTCCGGGCTGTTCGCCAGGACCAGGTCCGGCCCCCTGAGCGCGTAGTACATGCCCCAGCCGAGCGCGGGCAGCCGCAGTTCCCTGCACGGCTGAGCGCCGCAAGAGGCGTCGGCCCAATTCAGACCGGCGCTCGACCCCGCGATCATCAAGCGGCTTTCGGCCAAGCGCGCGATTGAGTGCTCGAAGGCAGGCGGGCGGAAGTTGCCAGGCGACTGCAAAGTTATCACCGCGCCTTTTCTGAACTCCGCGAAGAGCAGGCCGTCGAAGACGCGCGGGCTCTGGACGGTCGCGGTGTAAAGCGGGCGAGCCGCCGCCAGAGAGTCGCGCAAACTTTGGTCCGACTCTCGCTCCACGTCGCGCCGCAGACGCCCGTGTGCCAATTCGTCTTCGTCCAGGACCTGCGCGTCTTCGGGGTCGTCAATCAGCGAGTCGAACTCCGGGCCGAGACTGTAATAGCCGCCGCCCCATTCGCTGTCTTCGTCGCCGCCGGGGTAAAAGTCTGAGTCGTCGTAGTACTGCCAGCGCCAGCCCGGCGAGCGCGCGCCCTTCGCCTCCTTCGGCAGGCGATCCGTGAACGTGTCGCGCACGAGAGAGGCGGCGGCCGGCCCCGCCTCGTCCAGGGCGCGCAGCTTGAAATAGGGCGCGTCCGCGGGAACGAATTTCAAGACCCTGCGCGCGACTTCCGCGGGCACGGCCGAGACCTTAGCTTCCGCCCGGCCCGCGAGCAGGAACTCCCTGTGCTCGACCCAGCGGCCCTCTTGCAGCTCAAGGTCCAGAAGGCAGGCGCGTATGTTTTTCAGCTCCGCGACGTTTCGCATGACCCAGTAGTTTTTGAAGTACCAGTCGTCGTTCAGTTTCGCCTGGTCCATCCAGACGGTCAGGAAGTGCGGCGCGGCCCCGGCGGTCAGGTTCTTAAACGACGGGTCGTCGCTCAGGCGGTCGCGTCCTGATTTGCCGTTGACGTTCGCCAGCGTGCGCAGGAGCAGCGGCTCGCTCGTCGCGAGGATGAGGCGGCCGCGCGCGGAGGCGAAACAGAATTTTTGCTCGCGCCGGCCGCCGTCCGCTTCGACCGCGCGGCTGTAGTAGGTCGTCCCGTCCGGCAACTCGGTCTCCTCGAACTGGTCCGCGCTCGCGAAAAATTTTGTCGCCGCCAGCTTCTCCTCTCCGACGGGCGCGACGAAGACCATCTCCAAGCGCCCCACGTCGTAGACGGCGAGCGCCGCGCCCTTCTCCGCCGCCTCGCTGAAGGTCAAGGCGTCGAGCGGGAAGCCCACGGCGCTGTTGAACTCCTCCCAACGCTCGATCAATTTCAGCGCGAGGTGGCGGCCCTGGAACTGCTGGAAGTTCGTGCTCGCGAGGTAACGCTCTTTGAGCCGGGATTCGTCCCAACGCTTGACGAGCGCGGGCAGGTCGCCGAACTGCACGTAGAGGAGCGCGCCGCGCGGCACGTCCGCGGAGAGCGGGAACGCGCCCGCCTGCCTCTTCGACACGCGCGCGTAAGCGATCAGCACCACGCACCCGAGCAGCGCCGAGGCCCCGAGAATGAAAAGACGCCGCCGCCAAACTCCGCGATCACTCTTCCCCGCAATCATCGTCTTCAACCTTTCACTAAGAATGCATTTCAAAATCGGCACTGACTTCTTTGCGCCTTTGCGTCTTTGCGTGAGTGAGTGGTTTTGGTTTCCTCACGCAAAGACGCAAAGGCGCAAAGGAGTTGAGCTATCGCCTGCCCTCACTTCTCTTCGACGAAGCGACTTTGCCTGTCGTCCCAGACGAGTTCGCGCGTCCGCTGGGCCAAAAGCCGCCGGCGCGCGGACGCCCTTTTCCTCCACTGCCTTCTCGCCGTGTGCCACGCGCCGTCCGTTTCCAGCCAGTAGGTGTAAGACGGCGGCTCGCCGGAATACTTGACCACCTCTTCACGCGTCTCCAGCCTGATGCGCTCGGGCCGCCCGCCCGACTCCGGGAGGAAGGCGTAGGCGGTCGCCTCGCGCAGCTTAACGTTGCCCCAGTCTGCCCCGGCGTATCCCTCGACGGGCCTGATGCCCTCTTCCGTGAACGAGGCGACCTCCGCGAGCGCGCCGTCAATCAGTCTCAGGACGCGCGCGTTGCGACTGTAGCGCGTGGCGTCGCCCGTGCTCTCGCGCACGAGGATGTCGTGCGCGCCGAACGCGCCCCGCTCCGGCGTTTCGAGCCAGTCCTGATAAGGGTAGTCCTCGAAGCGCAGCCAGGAGCTGAGCGCGCCCGCGAGACTCCACCCGCAATCGCCCCTTTTGAGAATCAGCGCGGCGGGGTTTTCGTACCGGACGAACGTCAGGACCGCCTCGTCGCCCTCGCGCCCGTCCAGGTCCAGATACTTCACGCCGGCGCGCGACGCCCTTTCGGGATAGTCGCGGTCCCGCTCGTAGTCGTAATAAGCGGTCGAGACGCCGGGGCGCAGGAACAAGCTCTCGAAGGCTTCGCGCCTGACCTGCACGTCCTCGTGCCTGAGCGCGGCGAGCACCTCTTCGAGCGACGCGAAGCCGTCTGCTTCGCCGCAAGTTTTTTGGCCCGGCGGCTGAACGCTGGGCGGCACCCGGCGACCCCGCGCGAGGAGGCCGACGATGAAACTCACGACCAGGAAGAGCGCGAGTCCCAGCCCGAAGCCAGCCACGAGCGCCGCCGATTTCAGTTTCCAGTTGCGCATCTTAAAACTCCTCTAACGCCGCGCGATGAGATTCTGGTCCACGCTGTAGGCGACGACCGGGCGGCGCGAGTCCTCTTTCTGCCGCGAGAGCAGTTCGGCGATGCGCGCCTCGGCCGCCTGCCGCTCGCTCGCCGCCGGAAGCAGTTTCAGCCTTGCCCTCTCGAATTCGACGGCGAGGCCGAGGTCTTCAGTCCGCTCCGCCGCCTCGGACAGCAGGCGCAGAAGCTCGCGGCGCGACTGAAGCTCGCGCGCGGCCGCGCGCTCGCGCAACGTCATGTAACGCGGTTCTTCCTTCGCCCGCGCGTCAACCTGAATCTCCTGCCCGTCGCCCGAAGCCTCGTCCTCATCGCTTTCCGTGCCACCGCCCTCTTTCAAGGTCGGGTCGAGCGTGTAGGCCAGGAGCGCCGCGCGCGGTTGCCCCTGCGCCGCGTAGAAGCGAATGATCTGCCGCAGCGGTCCCTCCTCCGCGAACCCGAAAGCGTCTTCGACCCGCGCGTCCTTCCCCGCGACGAGCGCGCGCAGGAAGCCCGTCAACTCGATGTCAGACTTCTCTTTGCTTTCGAGCAGCGCGCCGAAGAAAGTCAGGTAAGGATTCGGGTTCGAGGCTTCCACCGTCCTGATCAGTTTTCCGGCCTCGTCTGTGCCATTTCCTGCGGCGCTCGCCGCCGTGAGCGCGGCCAGCATCTCGTCGTCGCCCGCGTTGATTGCGCGCACGCGCTCTTTCAGCGCGCCCCACAGCTCACTCCTCGCCCCGGCGATCTCGGGCGCGAGCCGGACGGCCTGCCAGCGCGCGCGCCTCGTCGCCCTGCGGTCCCCGATAACCTCCGCCAGCACGCGCACTGCCTCTTCATCATCCTTCTTCGCCGACAGCACGCGCGCCAGCTCAAGACGATTCGTTTCGTCTTCAGGCGAAAGCTCCGACAACCGCCGGCGGTAATCGGCCGCCGCGTTAAACTGCGCGAAGACCGAGGCCGTTTCCGCCGCGAGCCGCAAGCCTGCGGCGCGGTCGAGCGTGTTCTCCGTCTCGGCCCCCTCCTGCTTCGCGCGGTCAGCCGCGCTCGCCTTGACCGCGGGCCACGAGGCCACCTCGGCGGCCGCCTCTTCGCGCGTCTCTTCGTCCGACAGCGCGACCATCGTGCGCAGGAGTTTGAGCCCGAGGCCCGCGTCACCTCTCGCAAAGGCCAGCCGCGCGAGGCCGACGAAGGCGTGCGCGCTGTAATTTTCGAGCGCCAGCTCGCGCGTGTAAGCGGCTTCGAGCAGTTGGTCGGCCGCCGCCCCCCGCCCCTCCTCCCTGAGCATCGCGGCGGCCATGTTAAGGCGCTCCACGGCGGGCGCGCTGACGACCGCGGAATCCTTCACGCCCTCCACGCCCGCGAAGCGGCGCAAGCCCGCCACGGCCTCGGCCTCGCGCCCGTCCGCCAGGTCCAGGCGCAAGGTAGCCAGGCGCAGCCACGCGGGCCGCGCGTAGCGCCGGCTGATCTCCGTCTCGATTGCCTTGACGACGCGGCGGGCGGGCGTCCACTCGCGGCGGGCGATTAAATAATCGAGATAGGCGCGCTCCCAGACCAGGCGCTTGCTCGACGGCTCCGACGGTTGGTAATCGGTCTCCTGGTCCAGCGCCCCTTCGGCCTCCTCCGCGCCCCACGCGCTTTGCAGACGCGCCGTGTAATCGTAGTCGCGCTCGTAACTGCTCAGGGCGGCGCTCCGCCGAATCAACAATTCGTAGAACGGCCCGAGCCGGTCGCGCGCGACGAGCGATTCTTCGAGCAAGGTCTTCGGCAGAAAATCACTGCCTTCGGCCGCCTCGCTCAGCCTGTAGAAGAACTCCGCCCGCGCGCTTTCGGCCTGCGTCGCGCGAGCCCCGTCACCGCCAGCTTCGTCAACGCCCTTCCCGAACGACTCGGAGAGCGCGCGGATCATCGCCCTCAGACTGTCGAGCTGCTTCTGCCGCTCGGCCCCGACGGCGTTAGCATCCTCGTAGCCTTCATAGTCGCCGAAATCGGACAGCCCTTCGGCCACTGTCTTGAACACCTTCTCCCTGGCCTCCGCCGCCAGCCCGTGCGCGCCGAGCGTGCGCAGGTAAAGCTCGCAGCTCTGTAGCTCGGGGCGCTTGCCCGCAATCATCTCCGACCAAATCTCCCTCGCCTTGCTTTCGTCGCCCGCAAGGAAAGCGGCAGAGCCTGAGTCGGCGAGCGTGTTCACGTCACCCGCGCTCAGTTCGCCCGCGAGACCGAGGTGCGCGAGCGCGTGTTCGTAATCCTTCTGCTCCAGGTACCAGCGCCCGAGCTTCGCCTGCTCGTCCCGGTCGTGAGGTCTGTTCTCGATCATCGCCGCGAGTAACGCGCGCGGCCTCCCGGCCCCCGTTTCTTTGCGCGACTGGTAAAGCCACTCGCCGTAGGTCTGGGCGAGCCGGAACCAGTCGTCGCCGGCGGGCTGCCTTGAGCCGGCGGGCTTCTGCGCGACCAGTTCGCCGACGGACTTCAGTTGCAGTGCGTCCGCGAAGTAGCCCCCGCTTTGCGGCCCGTAGTCGGCGAGCGCGAGGCTCGCGCCCGCGTGGCGCGAGAGCTTCCAGGCTTCGGAGAAGGGCGCGCGCTCGATGGCTTCGTGGGCCAGTTCCCCGTCGCCGCGGCCGAGCATGAAGTTGATGAGCTGGAGCTGGAAGGGCGAAGCCTGCTGTGCCAGTTCTTGCAGCTCTCGCCTCCCCTCCGCCCCCTGCTCGTAGAGTGCTTCGAGGTAACGCGCCACCGTCTCATCCGTCGCGCTCGCCTGGCCCGACGAACTGCTGAGCGAGAGCCTGCGGTAGTTCTCCCTGAGAGCTTGCAGCTCCTTCTCCCGGTCCCCGACGGCGCGCGCGTTCGACGCGATCACGCGCAGGTAATCGAAAGCCTTATCGTCACGGGTGCGCCCGCGCTCAGCCTCCATCAACTCTATGACGCGGCGGTAGTCGCCGCGCGCCGCGTAGAAATCGACCAGCCCTTGCAGCCGCTGGCGGTAAAGGTCGCGGTTCCCCGTCCCGTAGGCGCTCGACGTTTGCGCGACGAGGACCTTCTCTTCCAGCGCGCCGAAGCCCGCGCGGTGGCAAAGGTTCTGCAAGAGCGCGAGCGTCTCGGATGCGTCCGGGCGGCCCAGCGCGTCCTCGACGCGGCGGTTGAGGTCCGTGAATAACGCGGACAGCTCGTCGCCCGTTCCACGCTCCGCGGCCACGCCGCCGACCGCCTCCGGGAGCGCGCCGTCGAGCACCGTCAAAGACGCGCGCGCCGCGCCCGCCACTTTGGAATCTTGGCGCGCGGCTTCCGCGGCCAACTTGTCGCGCAACTGCCAGAGGCGTGCCGCCACCGCGTCCAATTTCTCCTCGTCGCGCACGGTCTGCACGTAGCCCGTAATCTCCGCGCCCTTCAGCTCGTGCGCGAAGGGGTCCGCGAGCAGAGTGTCGAACGCCTGACGGTAAGCCGCGACGGCCCTGGACCTTTCGACGCCCCGCAGCCGCTCGGCCTCCTTGAACTTCGACCCCGCAGTCTCCTGCTGCGGCGGTTGGGCCGCGACGGGCAGCTTCTGGCGTGCCTCTTCGGCCTCGCGGCGGCGGCCAGACTTTTCCAGCAGTTCGGCGATGCGTCGGATGTACGAGGGGTCGTCGTTCGTCAATTCGGCCGCGTGGTTGAGGGCTTCGAGCGCGCCCTCCGTGTTGTTCAGCCGCGCGTAAATTTGGGCCAGCGCGTCGTAAAGCTCGACCATCTCGGGCTGGTTGGCGATTGCCGCCTTGTAGTTTTCGGCGGCGCTCTGGAGGTCGTTCTTGGCTTCGTAGATGCGCGCCAGAACGACGTTCCAGCGGTAGTTCTTGTAAGCCTCGCCAGCCGTGCGCCGGTAGTAAGCGAGCAGCGTGTCCGCGCCGCCGTAGCGTTTGGCGTAATCAATCGCGGCCTCGACGTTCGCCTCGTCTTCCGGCTCGCGGTTGATGATTTCGATGTGCTGCTCGACGGCCGCCGCGTAGTCCTTGAGCCGCGTGAAGGCGTCAATCATCTGCCCGCGGAGCGCGGCCACCTGCGCGTGCAGCTCAACGCGGTCCAGGTCTTGTTCTTTAATGGCGGCGAGCGTCTCCCCGAAAGCCCGCTTGAGGCCCGCCGTGTTTGAAGTGCGCAGGTAAATGCGCGCCAGCTCGTGAAAGACTTCCGTGTTGAGCTTGTCTTCCGAGTGCAGGCCGACGAGCACGCGCTCGGCCTGCGGCAGACGGTCCAGGAGCGTGAGCCGCGCGGCCAGCTTGCGGCCGAAGACGTAATGAAACCTCCCGAGGCCGCGCCGCGCCGCGCTTTCGAGGACGCGCAGAGAGTCCTCGCGCAGCCCCATGCGCCAGTAAAGATTCTCCGCCTCGTCCAGCACGCCGTAGTTGGTCGGGAATTTTTCCACCAGCTCGCCGAGCGCGCCCCGCGTCTCCTCACGATGCCCGCGCTCCAGCGAGTCTTCGGCGAGTTGCAGCCGGTAGGAGATGCTGAAGCGCGGGCTCAAGGGGAGCGCGGCCAGGCGTTCGAGCGCGAGCCGGCTGACGCCCTCGTCCTTGTCCCGTGGGAGGATGTTGCGGGAGTAGTCAAGAAACTCGCGCGAGTTGCTCCGCGCGATCTCGCGTTTGAGCACAGCCGCGGCCTCCGAGCGCGCGCCCGCGTCGCTCAAGAGGTCCGCGTAGTCGAGGGCGAGAGCAGAGCCGTCCGCGCGCCGCGCGCGCTCGCGCTCGACGGCGCGCGCCAACTGTGCGGGAATCCGGTCGCGCTTGTAGAGCCTGGTCAGTCGCAGCTTGCCCCGGCCGCCCCTCGCTATCGCCTCACTTGCTCCGCCGTCAGCAGAGCCGAGCGTCTTGACGTACTCCGCGAGCGCCTCTTCGGTCCTGTGCGTCGCTTCGAGAATCGCGCCCGCCTCGAAAGCGTAAAGGTCCGGGTCGTGCACGCGCTCGCGCAGTTGCGTGATGACGCGCAGCGCGTCTTCGTACTGGAAGTAATCCCAGTAAACCGTAGCCGTCTCCAGGTAAGTGTCCGGCGTGCCCAGGCCGGTCGCTATCAACTGCTCCCACTCGCCGCGCGCGCGGTCGTAGTCGCCCAACTCGGCCCGCACCTCGCCGGCGCGCGTGCGGTACGCCGCCGAGGCGGGAAAGGCGTCGGCCAGTTGGCGCGAAACTTCGGCGGCTTCTTCCAGGAACTTCGGATTGTGCTGGCCCAAAGAGCGCGTGAACGAGATCAGGCGCTCCGCGAACTCGGGCGTATTAGGGTAGAGCCGGTTCAACTCCCTGTAAGCATCAATTGCCTCCTCGTAGTTGGCGAGGTGGGCCGCCGCGTCCGCGCGGAAGAGTTTGTAAGGCAGCGCGTCGAGAGCGCGCGCGTCGCCGCTCGCATTAAGACTCCGCTCGCGCGCGCGCTCAAGGTTCGGGCGCAGCTCGTTGCGGCCCGCGAGGTGTGCCAGAAACTCGTCTCTGATCTCGCGCGACGTGAAATAGTATTCGGCCATCAGCCTGCGCCACTCGTCCCAACGCTCGCGCGCCGCGTAGAACTTCAGCAGGCCGCGCACGAAGCTCAGGTTGTGGGGGAACCGCTCGTGCGCCAGAGTGTAGAGGCCCAGGTAGAGCTGAGCGCCGCCGTTCGTGGCCTGCGGGTCCGCGGTCAGGCTGATAAATCGGTCCAGGTAAGACTGAACCTCGCCATCATTCAACTGTGCCAAAAGCTCGCGCGAGTAGGCTTCGAACTCCTGCCTTCGCTCGCGCCGCAGGAACCAGCGGGCGAGGCGGTCGCGCCAAACGGTCGTCGGGAACCTGGCGAGCGCCGCCTTGTAAACTCTCAACTGCTCGTCGAAGAGGTTCGTCTGCCCGAGCCATTGCAGCATCTGCTCGTAAAGCCCCTGCTCGTCCGGGTACTTCTTCAGTTCGTTCGCGTAGAGCACCAGGACGGCGTCGCCCGGCTTAGTCCGCGCGAGCGACGAGACGTAGCGTTCGAGCACTCCGGCGTAAGTCACTCCCCCAGCGCCCCCGGCCGGCGGCTTCGAGGTCACGAGGTAATCCGTGTAGCGGCTGTCGTCGTAAGCGGCGGCGGCGGCGTCCTTGCTCTCTTCGTAATCAGTGGGGACGTAGATGCCGCGATTCAACGCGGCCGTGTCGTAGTTGACCGGAGGCTTGACTTCCGTCGGCTCCGAATAAACGTCGAGCACGGTCGCGCCCGAGCCGTCCGCCCGCGCCCGGCCCGCGGCGGGCACGAGCCGTTCGCCGGCCTCGCGCTTCTTGCCGAGGTAGTCGAGGACGCGCTGGTAAAGGGCGTGCTCCTCGTCCGTCTTCCCGAGCGCGACGTAGCAGTCGGCGAGCTTCAGCGCGACCTCGGCGTAGGCGGGCGCGTCCGCGTATCTACTTTCAAACTCCGCGAGCGTCGCGGCGGCGACTTGCGGCTCCCCGGTCGCACTGTAGAGTCGCACGATGTCCAGATACATCTGTGCCAATTCCGGCGAGGTCGGGTATTCCTGCTTGTAGGCCGTGAAGATGCGGAAGGCCGCCGCGCGGTTGAAATAGCGCACGGCCCTGCGCTCCTGCTCGGCAAGCTCGCGCGCGGGCTCCGTGTCCGAGAGGACGAGCGAGAGGACGCCGCCAAGCATCCCAGGGTGCGGGTCCGAGGCCGCTATGTCCTCGTAAAATTTCAAGTCGCCGCGCGTCAGCGCCAGCCTCTGGTCGCGCGCGTCCGACAGCAGCTCGAACAACTGGTAGAGCACCTGCTCGCGCAGGGGACTCCCCGGCTTCAGTTCGTTCTGCGCGTAGAGCGTGTAGATGAAGCGCGACGCGGTGTCGCCGTCGCCGGCCGCAATCAGCAGGCGCGCGAGCGTCGCCAACTCTTCGGGCTTCCACTGGATTCGCCGCGCGCCTCTGGCCCGCTCAAGCTCCGCGATGACGCGAGGTGACCGCTCGCCCGTGTAGCCGCGGTAATGTATGAGGCGCAGGGCCGTGTCGAAGTCAGCGGGGTCGCGCGCGAAAGCCTGGGCCAGTTCGTGGCCGTAGGCGCGGAAGCGGTCGTGGTCGCTGAGGAACTGGTAAAACTCTTCGGCCGCCTCGCGCGGCCAGAAGGGGTCGAAAGCCTTCTGGTAAACGCCCTCGGCCTCCTTCCAGTTCTTCATCGCGGCGAGAATCGAGACCTCTTTTTTGAGCAGGTAACTTTGCCGCTCGGGGTAGCGGTCCCCGTACTGCCGCAGGACCTTGAGCGCCTCCGGGTAGTTCTCTTCCTCCGCGAGCTTGTCCAGCAACTGCTCTATGATTTCGAAGACGCCCGCGCCCTGCTCGATGAACTTTTGATAAAACTCGGGCTTGAGGTAATTCTCCAGGCCGTGGACCCTGGCAAGCTCGATCAGCCGCGAGAAGATTTCCGCGCGCTGCTCGGCGGGCGCGGCCGCTAACAACCGCTCGAAGGTCGCGGCCTCTTTCTCGAACTGCGCGCGCCTGTCGTAGAAGGACGCGAGCGTCGTCAGGGCTTCCTGCTTGTCGGGCGCAAGCTCTATGAAAGCCGACAGCTCGCGCTCGGCCTCGTCGAACTGGCCCAATTTTTCGTCCAACTGCGAGAGACGCAGAGCGACTTGCGGCTCGTCCGGGTATTTCTCGCGAACGTCCGCGAGGCGGTTGCGCGCCTCGGCCGTCGGATAGGGCACGAGCGCCCGCGCGCCGAAAAATTCCGCGCGCGCGAACGACGCGGCCTCGATGGCCGTCTCCCCTTCGCCGCCCGCGCTCGCGCTTTCTTCCCTGTCATCTCCCGCCGACGCGGTCGTCACGAGCCTGTGCGCGGCGGCGGCGCAGGAAAGAGAGATGAGGACGAGCGCCAGCACGCGCCGCCTCGTCACTCTGACTTGACGCATATTGCCTTTCAATCGGGGCTTGTCGTCCCGCGACGGGCGGAAAGCAAGGGACCACGAAGCCACACGAAACCACGCGAAACAGTTTTTGTTTTCTTCGTGTTCGTTCGTGTGACTTCGTGGTTCGCTCATGGCTTACGTATTAACCTCGCGCGCTCTGATTTCAGCGTCACCGCCCGATGACTTCGACGCGGACCTCCGTCGTGGATTGATTGTGCGCGAAGTCTTCGGCCGTGACGGTCAGGACGTACTGGCCCGCCGCGAGACTCGCGGGCACGACGAGTTTCCCTGTGTTCGTCTTCTCGCGCGCCGACCAGAAGAGCTGCGCGGGGCGTGCGCCGTAGAATTTCGCGACCAGGCGCGACGTGTCGCTATCGGCGTCCACGCGCAGCTCAAGCTCGTCGCCAGCGCGCACGGTCTCCGACTTCAGCCGCACTTTCAGCCGCGGCGCGTGGCTGTCCACGACGAAGCTCTTCTCCTCCTGGTAGCCGAAGCCCGCGCCGTCGGTCATTAGCAGGCGGCAGCGGTACGTCCCGTCCGGCATCCACGCGGGCGCGAAGAAGCGCGCCTCCCAGACGCCTTCGGATTTCAGGAATTGGAGCGGCAGCGTTTCGCCGTAAGGCAGCACGGCGAAGACGGACGTGATCGCGGGGTCCGTGCGGACGCGAATCACGGGGTCGCCCGGCTGAATCAGGCGCGGGCGGAGGAGGGCGCGCGGCGCGGCGAGAAAGGCCGTGTACGGCGTGACGAACCTGTACTTCTGCGAGAGGCGTATGATCTCCGCAATGTAGTCCTCTCGCTCGCCGCTCAAATTCATCTCTTCGAGGAGACGTGCGACGCGCGCCCTGGCCCAGAGGCGCGGCAGGTGCGCGTGTGTGTCCTCAAACTCCGGGAGCTGGACTTCGCGCGTCAGGTTGATTGTGCCAGTTCCGTACTGCCCGTCGAGCTTCACGGTCGTCCGCGCGGAGGGCTTTTTGTAGCGCCCGACGAAGGCGAAGCTTGAGCCGTCGAAGCTGTTCTCGCCCGTCGCATAGACCTGGTAAAAGTTGGATTGGTCGGAAGAGGTGAGCCGCAGGTTCTCTATGCCGGGGAGGCTCACCTTGTCGAAGAAGACCCTGAGCAGCGCCGACACGTCTTCGGTCTCACGCGCGCGCGCGAAGTAGCCGTGGGTCTTCTTTGTCAGCTCCGAGAGGAGCGCGTCGTTCGCGTCGCTGCCCAGGGCGAAGGCGAAGAGGCGCGTGCGCGGGCCGTCTTCGTCCTCACTCTTATTGCCGCCGTCGAAAAGGCGCGCTAGCTGCTTCGCGCTGGTCGTCCCCGCCGTCGGGTTGGCGTCGGAGACGAGGACGAGGTTGCGCTCGCCTTCGGGGAAGGCACGGGCCGCGTCGAGCGCCTTCACGAAAACGTTTCTGAGGTCGGTCGCGCCGCCGAGCGACGAGCCCCGCACGAATTCGAGCGCGCGCTCCACCTGCTCGGGGGTCGCCTCGACGGGCGCGGGCGAGAAGAGATACGTCTCCTCGCTGAAGAGCATCAGGTTGAAGCGGTCCTGCGGCGTCAGGCTGTGCAGGAAGTAGTCCACGGCCTCGACGGCGCGCGCGAGCTTTTCGCCGTACATGGAGAGCGAAGTGTCGAGAAGCAGCAGGACGTTGCGCGGCCGGGCGGGCTTTTCAACTTCCCCGTCTTCGTTGAAGATGGCGCGCGCTTCGAAATAGCCGTCGGGGTTGCGCGCTGACGATGCGGGGTCGCGCAGGTCGTAAGCGGAGACGCGCTCGGGCGCGCGGTAGGCGATGAAGGAGAGGGCGCTCTGCGGCGCGTCGAGCTTGTAGTCGAGCGAGAAGTCTTCCGCCAGGTTGATGTCGCGCGCGCTGAACTCCGCCTCGTACTCGTTCGGCCCGGACTTCAAGACGTTGAGCGGGTAAATCGTCCGGCCCGAATCCGAAACGTCGAAGGGGTAATCGCCGATGACGCGGACGTGCAGATTGAACTCGGCCGCGCGCTGCTCTTCGCCGGAGGACGGCTTGAGCGGGAAGGTGAAATGCGAAGTCAGGCCCTCGACGGCGAGCGTCTCGGTGTATTCCATCTCGACGCGCTTCGAGCCGTAAGGCGTGATCGGGAAGACTTTGGCCGAGAAGGCCGAGCGCCCCTCGTGCTCGTCGTCCTGCTGGAGCAGCCCAGGGTCAACGGCCGGCTGCTTGATCCCGGCGTAGACGGCGTTGGCCCGGCGCTTCTCCATCATCACGCCGGGGATGCGCGTGTCGTTGTCCCAGACGGCGAAGTCGGAGACGGAGGCCGCGGGCGGCAGGGCGAAGAGGTACTTGCCTTCGAGCGTGGCCGCGGTGTGGTTGTCGTAGATTTGCAGGACGCGCACCCTCGCGTGCTGGTTGTCAACGAGCACGTCCACGTTCATCACCTGCAAGGAGAGGACGCTCGGGTCGGGCTTCTCTTTCGAGGAAGGGATGAGCGCGCCCGACTGCGCGCGGCCCGGACGCAAAGGGGAAGCGAGCGCGAGCGCGAGCAAAATCAGGAGCAGCGCGCCCGCGGCCGTGCGCGTTCTAATTCTCTTCAGTCTCTGTTCAGCTCTTCGCATTTTCGCCACCGGCTCACACCGCCGTCAGGTAACTTTTCTCGACGCGCGCGACGCCGCTCGTCGTGCCGAAGTAGACGTAGCGGTCGTCGCCTGCCACAGACAGCACCGTCCGCGCGGGCAGCTCGTCCTTGAGGTGCGTCCATTTCTGTGAGTGCAGGTCGAAGACCCACGCGCCGTCGAGCGTGCCGACGAAGAGCAGACGGTCGTCGCTCCACATCGCGTTCGGGTTGACCGTTGCTTTGCCAATTTCTTGAGAGAAGCTGTGCAGCTCGTTCGAGGCTGTCAGCTCGAAGACGCCGCCGCCGTAAGTGCCGACGAAGAGGCGGCCCTGTGCGGCCCGGAGGCCCGTCACCCAGTTGTGCGTGAGCTTCGAGTTCGAGTCTTTGAAGACGCGGACGATTCGGCCGGCGTCAATTTGGGCCAGCCCGCCGAGCGTCCCCGCGAAGAGCGCGCCGCGGAAGAAGAGCGCCGTGTAAACCTGGTCGCTCGGCAACCCCTGCACGGTCGTCAGCGCGCGCAGTCGTCCGCCCGGCCGGCCCACGGAGAGCCCGCGCGCCGTCGCCAGCACGAGCCGAAAGCTCGCCGCGGAAGAGTCCGCGCCCTGCGCGCCCTCCGAGCCGTCTGAGCCTTCTGACAGGGCCAGGTGCATGACGGAATTACTCGGGAGCCCGTCGGCCTTCGTCAGGGCGGTGGCGCGGAACTGCTCGTCGAAGCGGACTAAGCCCTGGGAGGTCGCCGCCAGCACGGCAGGGTTCTTCGCGCCCGAGTCCGTCAGCAGGAAGTTGATTTCGCGCACGGCCTCGGATTCGAGGTGCGTGAGCTTTCTCCCGTCGGCGGAGAGCACGTCTATCCCGCGCCGGAAATTTCCGGCCCAGAAATTTCCGCCGCCGTCGAGCGCGAGCGCGTTGATGACGTTGGTCGTCAGAGGCTGACCATCGCCTGCGCGCCCGAAGGGCTCCCACGAGAATTGCGCGCGCCCGCGCGCGAGTGCTTCTTCTCCGCGCGCGCGCCAGATGCCGCGGCTGCCGAGCAGCCAGGCATGGTCGTCAACCGACGCCAGGCGGCTGCCCGAAAGGTCTGCGGGCCTGGGCCAGTTCAAACTCTTCACGGGCGCGGGCTGACGCGTGATCGCCGCGCGGTCGAGCGCCAGCAGCTCGCCGTCGTCTTTGCTGAGCAGCAGCAGGTCGCCGTCAGCGATTAAGCTCGTGAGCGCGGGCAGCGTGGCGAGGGTGTGAAAGCTCTGCGCCCCGGACGCGCCTGCTTCTCGAAGTGCGTCGGACGCGGCGGCCGCGAGGCCGAAATCGGAGGCGACGAAAAGCTGACTGCCGCTGGCGACGATTCCCACCACGCGGTTCGAGACGAGGCCGTCGCTCGTCTGAAAGTGCAGCCAGCGCCCGGCCTCCAGGAGCCAGAGGCCGTCGTCGAACGTCCCGACGTAGAGGCGCTGGTCCTGCTTGCTCAAACAGTTGACGGCGCGCACGCGTTCGCGCCCAGCGCCCGCTCGCAGCTCCGTGAAGTTTCGTCCGTCGAATTCGATCAGCCCGCCCGCGAACGTGCCGACGAGAAGGCGGCCGCCGTCGGCCAAGAGCGCCGTGACCGCCTGCGCCTTGCGGTCCAGCCAGCGGTAGCTCTCGAACCGCTCGCCGTCGAACGCGAGCAGGCCCTCGGAGCGTGTGCCAATAAAAAGCTTCGAGTCGAAGACGGCGAGCGCGGTCAGGTCGCTCTCCGTCAGGCCGTCGAGCACAGTGTAGTGGCGCGGGCTGTTCCCTTCGGGCGTGAATTGAACGAGCCCGCCGTCTGTCGCCGCGAAGTAAGAATCCCGGAAGCGGACGACGGCGCGCGTCGCCTCCGTGTTCTGCCAGAACTTGATCTCATTTCTGTGCAGCGGCGCGCGCGTCCCTTTTTCAAAGGGGATGAACTCCTGGCCCAGGACGCGCGCCCTCTCCTCCGCGAGGCCGCGCCGCGCCTGCTCCCTGACCCAGAGCGCGACCGCCAGGGCCGAGAGCAAACACAGGCCCGCCGCACACAGCACGAGTTTCGGGCGGGCGCGGAACAGCCTCACGACGCTTTGCGGCATCGCCCGCCGCGTGTCACTACTGAAGATGCGCTTGATGAACATTGAGAGACTCAAGCTACTCACTAACTCAACCCTTTGCGCCTTACGTCTTGTCTTTGCGCCTTTGCGTGAACCGCTGTTTCTCGCAAAGGCGCAAAGTTAAAACTTAAGGCGCTGGAGGGTTGAGCTTTATTTTTGCTCCTTGTTCTAACTCGGCGCGGATTATGCGGCGCGCGTGAGCGGGGCGGTACGTGACGACAGACGGCGTGTGGGTGCTGTTACTGCTGCCGCCCCGGATGTGCTAGACCGAGGCGACGGACGTGGGACGCCACAGTCTGGCGCTGCGGCAGGCTTGTCCGGGCGCAGGTAGGGCGCGCGTATCCGCGCCGCAACGGGTCGGGCCATAATCTCGCCATGTTAATCAGACGAGACACACGCTTACTCCGGCCGCGCTCGCTCTTACTCCTCCTGGCAATCTGTGCCAGCGTCGCGGTCGTCACCTTTGCTTCCTTCTCGGGCCGCGAGGCGTTTAACGAGGTGCCCCTGCTCGGAGGCGGGGGCCTGAGCGCCGATGCGGAGATAGACGCCGCGTTGGAGCGCGCGGCGCGCGGGGCGCTGGGCGAGGCGGAGGGGACGGTCGTCGTGATGGACCCGCAGACCGGGCGACTGCGCGCGGTCGTCAACCCGCGCGCGGCCTTCGACGAGGCGTCCGCGCCCGGCTCGGCCGTCAAGCCGTTCACGGCGCTCGCCGCCTTGCGGCGACGGTTGATTGACGAGCGCACGCGAAGGCTCTGCCGCACGCGCTACGCTTACAAGGAGCTGGCGATCTCGTGCGCTCACCAGAGGACGGAGGTCTCTTTCAACCTCGCGCAGGCGCTGGCCTATTCGTGCAACTACTTTTTCGGCAAGGTCGGCGAGCGGCTCGACACGGACGCGTTCGACGAGACGCTGCGCGAGTTCGGCTTCGGCGCGCGGACGGGCGCTGGGAAGGAGGACGAAGAGGCGGGCAGTCTGCCGCAGGGCGAGTGGCGCGTGAGTTACGCGATCGGCGAAAGCGCGGGGCTCACGGTCACGCCCGTCCAGTTAATCACCGCCTACTCCGCGCTCGTGAACGGCGGCCGCCTCTTCGTCCCGCGACAGGCCGCGCCGGGCAACTTTCAGACGATTGAGCGTGCGCGCCTCACGGTCGCGCCCGAGCACCGCGCGGCCATTCTCGAAGGAATGCGCGGCGCGGTCAGATTTGGCACAGCGTCGGGCGCGGGGCTCAATTCGCTCCCCTTCGAGGTCTTCGGCAAGACCGGCACTTCCACGATGGCGAACGACTACCGCTCCCAGGGCTGGTTCGTGGGCTTCGCCGCCGAGCGCGGCGCGGGCCGCGACGTGCCGCCCGAGAGCGTCCGCCTCGGCGTCCTGGTCTTCCTCAAGCACTCGCACGGGGCGGACTCGGCGCGCGTGGCGCGCTCCGTTTTTGAAGAGTACGCGAAGCTGAGCGGTGGTGACTTTGTAAAAGGTGAGGAACCTGCCGGCGAAGAAGGCGCGCGCGCCTCTGGCCCACTTTCCGCTGTGCCAGTTCGCGTTCACCTGACGGGCAAAAGTATCACCCGCGAGTTGGCCCTCGAAGAGTATGTGCTGGGCGTCGTCGCGGCCGAGGGCAGCGTCGAGGACGAGCTGGAAGGGCTCAAGGCGCTGGCGGTCGCCGCGCGCACTTACGCGCTCAAGAATCTGCGGCGGCACGCTGACGAGGGCTACGACTTTTGCGACACGACGCACTGCCAGCGTTACCTGCTGGCGGTCGCGGACGAGCGGAGCCACGCCCGCTTCAAGAACCTCTTCAGGCGTGCCGTCACGGAGACCGCGGGCGAGACTTTGCGCGACGGAGAGGGCCGCGTGGCGGACGCCTATTTCCACGCGGCCTGCGGCGGCATGACGGCCGACGTGGAAACGTTGTGGGGCGTGACGGACGCGCCCGGCCATCTGCGCGGCGTGAGCGATGAATACTGCGCGGCCACGCCGCACCTGTGGGTCAACGTGATTCCGGCGGCGAAACTGGCGAAGGCTTTGCGGGGTGATTCGATGAGCGATGTCGGGGAGAGGCTCTATAGCGTCACCGTCAAGGGCCGCGACCGGACGGGGCGCGTTGAGTATATCAGCCTCGAAGGCGAGGGCAGGCGGGAGCTGCGCGGGTGGGATTTCAAGATGATCGTGGGCCGCGCGCTCGGGTGGAACGTCTTGAAGAGTTCGCGCTTCGAGGTGACGCGCGAGGGGTCCGACTTCGTCTTCCGGGGCAGCGGCTTCGGCCACGGCCTCGGCCTCTGCCAGGAGGGCGCGCACGAAATGGCCCGCCGCGGCCTATCCTACCGCCGAATCCTCGAACACTATTTTCCTGGCACAAAAATGGGCGAATAAAACGAGCTGGCAAAACTCAAACTCAACCCTTTGCGGCTTTGGATTTTCTTTACCTGCGCCTTTGCGAGAAAGGCTGTTTCTCGCAAAGGCGCAAAGAGAAAACGTAAGGCGCTGGAAGGTTGAGTGAAATTTTGAAGTTTTATCAGTTCGCGGGACGCCGGGTTCTGCGGTGGGCTAAGAACAGGAGGCCGATGGCGAGGCCGGGCGCGGCCCAGCGCCACCAGTTCATGACGGCCAGCGCGGCCGACTCGCGCGCGACCCAGTAATTGAGGTCAACGAACCTTTCGTGCGTGCAGCGCGCGTCGGCGATGTTGGCGAAGCCCGCGCGCCTGAATAGTTGCGTGGCCCTTCTCTCGTGGTAGAAGCTCGTGACGAGCGCAATTGTTTGAAACCCTTCGCGGTCGGAAATCTCCTTAATCAACTCGGCCTGCTCGGCCGTCGAGGCGCTGGACGCCTCCATGACGATGTCCTCCTCGGAGACGCCCGCCCTCATCAGGAACTGTTTTTCTACCAGCGCCTCGGCGGGCGGGTAGCGGCCGACGCCGCCCGAGCAGATGATTTTACCGGCCACGCCTTCGTGGTAAAGCTCTGCGGCGCGCGCCAGTCTGTCTCTCAAAACGTAAGAGGGCTGGCCGCCGGGCCAGACCGCCGCGCCGAGGATCACCAGGCAGTCGGAGCGCGGGACATTCGTCACGTAATTCTGCGAGCGCAGGCTGACGAACTGGTAGCCGAGGTAAAGGACCAGGGCGGCGGCGACGGAGACGGCCAGCGGCTTCAACTTATCCGAGATGGTCATGGGCCAGCATCTCATCTCTGGAGATGCGCGGAGTACGTGGGGAGCTACAGTTCCGACTCGTGGTCACGCACAGTTCGGCCGCGGCCAGACCGACCGCCTGCGCGTGGAATAGGTGAAGGGCTAAGACGAGGCGCGCGCCCCTGTGGGCAGTTCGGCCAGCAAGGTTTGCGCGCCGCTTCGGAGCAGGCGACGCGCGAGGTCAATGCCTAACTGCTCGGCGCTCGATGACGCGCCTTCAACCGAATCACGTATGACGGTCTTGCCCGAGGGCGCGGCGACCAGCCCGCTCAAGGTTAAGCGCCGGTCTTTGACGACGGCGTGCGCGGCGATGGGCAACTGGCAGCCGCCGCCCAATTCGCGCAGCAGCGCGCGCTCGGCCGTGCAGGCGGCGCACGTCCCCTCGTCGTTGACGGCCGCGACCATGCGCACGGTCTCTTCGTCGGCCGCGCGCGTCTCGATGCCCAACGCACCCTGGCCCACGGCCGGCAGCATCTCTTCCGTTTCGACGGGGGCGCTGATGCGTTCCGCGAGCCCGAGCCTCCTGAGTCCCGCGGAGGCCAGAATGATTGCGTCGTAGTCGCCCGCGTCCAGCTTCCTGAGCCGCGTGTCCACGTTCCCGCGCAGCTCCTTGACGGTGAGGTCCGGCCGCAGATGTTTTAACTGCGAGATGCGGCGCGGGCTCGAAGTCCCCACGGCCGCGCCGGCCGGCAGGCTCCCGATTGAGGGCCGCTCGACCTCGAACCCTGCGCGCAGGATGAGGGCGTCGCGCGCGTCCTCGCGCTCTGTGATGGCAGCAATCTTCAGCCCTTCGGGCAGGACGGTCGGCAGGTCTTTGAGCGAATGCACGGCCACGTCAATCCGACCATCGAGCAGAGCCTCTTCGAGTTCTTTGGTGAAGACTCCCTTGCCGCCGATGGCCGTGAGCGAAGCGTCCTTGAGCACGTCGCCGGTAGTCTTAATGATCTCTATGGAGACTTCCGTCTCAGGGTAAAGCCTGTTCAGTTGCGCCTTCATCCACCCGGCCTGCCAGAGCGCCAGCTTCGAGCCGCGAGAGCCGATTGTCAGATGCGTTTTCATCGTGGCTGATTCCCTTTCCACGGACAGGATGCCTCATCCCGCGCCGTGAGTTCAAACGGCGACGCGCGTACCGGAATCCGTGGGCGGGAGAAAGCGGGTCGCGCATGGCCCACGTGTTGACGCGGCGTCGTCGCGGGCCTGCGGACTTAACAGCCATTAAACTTCGAGTGCTTGACGCAAGGCGGCCTGTGCGAGCAGCCGCGTGGAGTCGAGGGTCGGCAGCGGCGCGTCGTCGGGGCGGACGATGAGGGGGATTTCCGTGCAGCCCAGGACGGCCGCGTCGCAGCCGCGCGCCTTGAGCTTGTCCATCACGTCGTTGAAGTAGAGCCGCGACTCTTCCGGGAAGAGGCCGTTGACGAGCTGCTTGAAGATGATGGTGTTGATTCTCTCGCGATCCGGGGCGTCCGGTATCTCGCGCGAGATGGAATACCTCTTTAGGGCCTCGCCGTAAACGGGCCCCTCCATCAGGTAGCGCGTGCCCAGGATTCCCAGCCGCTTAAAATTGTGCCCTTCGGCTTCACGGGCCACGACCTCCGCGATGTGCAGCCAGGGGATGGGCGATGCGGGCAGAAGGTACTCGAAAGCCTGGTGACAGGTGTTGTCCGGGCAGATGGCGAAGTCCGCTCCCGCCTGGGCCAGGGTGCGCGCCGAGGCGAGCATCAATTGCGCGACCCCTCGCCAGTCGTCCCTCGTGATGAACTCCATGTGCCGCGCCATCGGGATCGAGTCGAGCGTGATGCGCGGGTGATTGTGCTCGCCCATCAAAGGCAGAGCCTCCTGGCAGATCGTGCGGTAGCAGAGGGCCGCGCCCTCCGCGCTACAGGCGACTATCCCTACGTGTCCGGCCATACGCGCCTCCCTTAAAATGCAGCCCTTCGACTCACAGTAAAATGGTTACGAAGTTTTATTGCGCGACGTTCCTTCCCGCCTCACCCATCTTGAAAACCCAAGCTCAACCCTTTGCGGCTTTGGTTTTTCTTTTCCTGCGCCTTTGCGCGAAGCTTTTTCTCGCAAAGGCGCAAAGTTAAGACGTAAGGCGCTGGAGGGGTGAGTTAGTGCATCGCTTGAGTTTTCAAACACGCTCTTACCATTGCTCCGGAATGCGCTCCAGGACTCCGGCCCCGAAGATGTCGTAGAGCTTCAAGTCGTTCATGTGGACGTAGCCGATGTGGCAGCCGCAGACGGAGTTGGTGCAAGGCGTCTCGCGCAGGGCGCTCTCGAAGTCCGGGCTGTAAATGTTACCCACGGGCTCGCGTATGAAGTGGCAGCGCCTGGCGGTCCCGTCCCCGGCGACGGAGATGACGGAAGACCCGCAGCGGCAGGCGCGACCCAGGCTCTCGTGGTTCCGGTTGTTGACGTGAAAAAGAGGGTCAACGGCCTCGAACCGCTCCTCCTCCGCGCGCGTGTAGTAGCGGGGCGTCCGCTTGTAAGCGTTGACCCATAAATACACGCCGGGCGGAAGCTCGCGCCGCAGCGCCTCTATCTCGCGTGCGTGCTCTTTGAGGCCGACGACGCCGACGCTGAACCTGACGCCGCGCTCGTGCAGCCCCAGACATTTTTTCAGGAAAAGACTTCGCGGCACTTCGGAAGGATGAAAAGTGGCCCAGAGCGCGAGTCGCGTCTTGTTGCATTCTTCGACCCAATCCAGGCGGCAGGAGAGATTGGTCTGGATGGCCGCCTTCGTGACCTGCGGCGTCCGCGTGAGCAGGGCGAGCGCCCGCTGGTAGCGCCTGCGTGTCAGCGCCTCGCCCCACGGCGTGAAGAGCACGGAGAGGCTGTCGCCTTGCCGCGACCGGACCCACTCGACGAAGCGCGTCAACGCCTCGTCGTCCTGCCGATGTTCTTCGATTGTCTCGCGGCGTTTGGCGAAGGGGCAGTAGGCGCAGCCGTAATTACAACTCGACAGCGGGCCGCGATAAAGGATGGATAGCTTCAAAACCTTTGCCGCCCTCCTCTCAACCTCAGGCGCTCAACGTAATTCGTAAGCCCCGCTCAACTCGTGAACGTACGTCGAATAGAGCCACGGGCCGACGGCGTCGGACAGTTCGAGGCCGCGCTCCGAAAGCAGCAACCTCTCTTCATCGCCAATCGCCAGGCCGTCGTCCAATAAATCTTGAAGCTCAGGAAAATCTTCCGAGGGGTCAGAGCCGAACCGCTCGCGGTACGCGCCGAGGCTGAGCCCTTCCGCCCGCAGCAGGGACTTGATGACGAAGCGGCGGCGCTGCTCGTCCTCGCTCAACTCGAAGCCGTAGCAGGCTGCGCCGAAGTCCGCGTCAGTCGCGGCACTGTAACGCTCTATGAGCTCGCGCACGCCGCCCGCGCCGACCGCGTACTCGTTGGAGTAATGTAACTCGCGCGTGTAAGAGCGTGCCCCGCAGCCGAGGCCGACCATCCCGTCTTCCTGGCAGCAATAGACGGGCTCGGCGCGTGCCGGGGCCTTCGCCGAACGGAACATGCGCATCGAGGCTTGCTCGTAGCCCGCGGCGAGCAGCCGCCCGCGGCCCGCGCGGTAACAATCCAACCGGACATCGTCCCAAGCCTTCGGCCGCCGCCCCATCCCCGTCAGAGGCCGCACGTACAGCGGATAGAGGTAGAGTTCTTCCGGCTCGTAGCCGAGCGCCGCTTCGAGTGAGCTGAGCCAACTCTCGACGGTCTGATGCGGCAGCCCGTACATCAGGTCTATGTTGAGCACCGGGAAGCCGACTTCACGGACGCACGCGAGCGCGCGCTCGACCGCGGCGGTCTTCTGCGAACGGCCGACCGCGTTGACCTCTCGTTCGACGAAACTTTGGACGCCGATGCTGACGCGGTCCACGCCCCTGCCGCGCAGGAGCCTGAGCTTCTCTTCGGTCGCAGTCTGTGGCGAAGTCTCGCAAGAGGTGGGGGCGGCGCGGGCAATACTGAATATTCGTCCGACGCCCTCGAAGAGAGCATCCAGGGCGGTAGTGTCCGTTTTTCACTTTTGAACTCAAGACTTGCGGCACGCTATTTACTCGCCGCTTCTCTGAGCGTGTGACGTATCCAGCTTGAAAGTGTCTTGTGCGGGCTTGCCTCTGCCGCCTTAGTAAATAGTTTCAGTTCGGCATCATTCAGACGCACGGGAACTATCTTTCCTTTGGCGTGTCCCTTTGGCAGCTTTGGCCGTCCGACCTTCTTAGCTTTCTTGGTTGCGCTCACGATTCTTATACTCCTGAATAATTGCGGCTCTGACAACCGTTTCTGGCGAGACGGCGGGCGGGATATGCAAGACTGTTACATGCCTTCGCTTGTCGGCATCTTCCGTCTCATGCGCCCACGCATAGACTCTAGGCGCGTCTGGATGGTCGTGCAGGTCAAAGACTTCAACTTCACCTTCTCAAACGATTTGACCTTGAAACGACTCTTTAACAGGCACGGTCTTGACGTGGCTTGCCTCAACTCCGTGCAAGCGACGTATGACACTCCTTAGTTCCTCTATGTAACTCATGCCGTCATCTCCACAAGGTCAGCAACCGTCCAAAAACTGCGCTCAATGCCTGCGGCCATTGCTGGCGTACACTTGAGCGAGCCGTGAGTCCTGACAAAGTTATAATAAGCGAAGTTCAAACTAACTGCCGCTTCAAAGTTCTCTAGCTTCTTTGAAAACGCCAGCGTAAGCCGCGCAAGCTGCTTCACATGGTGCCGCGTCGTACCATTGAAACGCTCAATATAAGATGTTGAGATGAACGGCGGGAGCGGGTCGCCAGTAATAACCTGTGTGTGAACCTTAACGAGTTTGTGCGGGCTGTATCTCTGCTCATGCGTGTTTGACTCGTCCTTTTCATAAACTTTTATAATCTATCCATAATCAACGTCTGAGCCGAACGCCTGTTCAACCGCTTCGATGTATGCGGGAAGCGCATCACTCGAAAGCTGAACGCGATTCTTGAGCCGTGACGCAAGGTTACTCATAAACGCATTGGCGGTAAGTGAATCGCTTTTGCCGACCCTGTAAGAAGGCACTAGCTTGGTGTCGGCATTAACGGCACAGAACGTCCATGCATCTCCGACTTGGCGCGCATCGTCCGTCTCTTTGATGTTCTTTTTCTTCTTCTGGACGAATCCCCAAATCTCATCCACTTGGATGTTGCGACAATCAAGGTTACGCATCTTCTCATCCATGATGCGAGCGCAGCCTTGACCGACCTTAACGCCGAGATTCATAATCGTGTCACGAAAAACACCTGTCATGCGCTCAACTTGCCGGATAGCCATACCCTCTGCCAATGCGCTGATAGCAGCAATCTTTTTCTCGGTTTTTAGGACGTTTGCCATAGTGAATATCTCCTTCCCTATGATAGTTATTGTATTACAGAAATTACTCCCCGTCAAGTGTTTTTGTGTTACATTTATTCCGCTCTAAATAGAGGCCAAAAGAATGGTAGAAGAGAATCAGTCCACCGAAAATACTCAACAGGCCGATAGCGACCAAAATAATAGAGACTTTGGAAACTTGAGGGGAACTCTTATTGCTGGAGCTTGGGCTTTTATCGGGCTGCTGCTTGTCTCTCTGTTCTGGCCGAATCTGACCGAGCGCACAAAATTCTTCACGGGCAATTTGTGGAATCTGGTAATTGCGTTTGCAATCATTGCTCAGATTCGCGTTTACCAAAAACAAGCGACTATCATGCAAGGGCAGTTGAAGGCCACGCATGACACTTTGAGCGCAATGAAATTCACCCGCGAATTTGAGAACCGCGCATGGGTGGGGGTTAAGTCCATGTCGTTTAATAAAATCGCTCAAGGCGTTGAGGTTGTTTACGAGATTATGAACGGCGGCAAGAGTCCGGCGATATGCAGCATCGAATTCAAAGGAGAAGAGCGGGAACTGCCCCCACCCGATGATATTAGCTACGGCGGCCTTCCCGACGCCCCAAGTCGGTTGACTCTGTTCCCTGGCGTTGAGCTGAAGCAGAGCGTTGCCGTGTTTCCAGGCCCGCCCGTTGTTCCGAACCCTAAGACCCGAACTCACGCTTACTATATTTACGGGACGATAGAATACAGAGATATGTTTGGCACTCACAAAACCGACTTTTGCTACCAAACCATTTTGATTACCGCGCCCGACAATAAGCAGGCGGTTGTTTTTAGACTGAGTTCTACTCACAACAACTTCACCTGATTTAACATAAGGCGACGAAATGAGCAGGGCGCTCAAGAACACTCCGATGCATAAAATCCAAATTAGAACCCCGCTTTTGATTAAACTTGAAAAACGGACACTACCGTCATTTCAGCAGTGGGGTCAGTTTGAATTCTGTAAGAATCCGTCGGCGGGGCCGCGTCAGCGGCAGTTGAATTTAGCCCGGCCTTTCAAGGCCGGGTGAGGGCGGCAAGTGAAGGCGCGTCGCGTCAGCGACGGCTGAGTGATTGGCTCAGGCGTCGCTGACGCGACGCGGCGTTGTTGACATCTCCGACCCGGCCTTGAAAGGCCGGGCTAAACTCACGCGGCCGCTGACGCGGCCCTGCGGAAGAATACTCACAGAATTCAAACTGGCCCACGACGGTCAGTTCGAGTCAGGAGCGTCGCCCCGCTTTGAGGTCTTTCAATATCTCGCGGCTCGCGTTCGCGCCGGGCGCGCCCGTCAGCCCGCCGCCGGGGTGCGTGCCCGCGCCGCAGAGGTAGAGTCCCTTGATGGGCGTGCGGTACTGCGCGTAGCCGATGACGGGGCGGAAGGTGAAGAATTGGTCGAGCGACGGCTCGCCGTGCAGGACGTGCCCGCCCGTCAGGTTGTAGTCTCGTTCGAGGTCGAGCGGCGTGATGACCTGCCGGTGGATGATGGTTTCTCGCAGGCCCGGCGCGTAGTCCGCCAGCGCGCCCACGACCGCGTCGCCGAACTCCTCGCGCCGCTCGTCCCAAGTCCCTTCCTTCAAGTTGTACGGCGCGAACTGGACGTAGATCGACATCACGTGCCTGCCCTCGGGCGCGAGCGCGGGGTCCGTGAGCGTCGGGATGGTGATGTCCATGTAAGGCTGCTTGGAATAGTCGCCGTACTTCGCGTCGTCGAAGGCGCGCTCCAGGTAATCAATGCTCGGGCCGACGTGTATGCGCCCGGCCAGCCTGGCGTTTGCATCGGGCGCTTCCACGCCGCCGAAGGAAGGCAGGCGGTCGAGCGCCAGATTCACTTTCGCCGCCGCGCCGAGCGACCGATAGCCGCGCACCTTCATCAAAAAGTTCGGGTCAAGGTCGGTCGGGTCAACGAGCTTCAGGAAAGTGCGGCGCGGGTCCGCGTTCGAGACGACGGCGCGCGCGCCAATCTCCTCGCCGCCAGTGAGCACGACTGCGGTCGCCTTGCCGTTCACCACGCGGACGCTCATCACGTCAACGCCCGTGCGAACCTTCGCGCCGAACGAGACGGCCGCCTGTGCCAGTGCTTTCGAGAGCGCGCCCGCGCCGCCTTTGACGAACGAGGAGGGCGCAAGCGTGTGGCCGTCAATCGCCGCCTGCAAGAGGAGCGGCGCGCTCGTGCCGGCGGACCAGGGGCCCGCGAGCGCGCCGTAGATGCCGCGCGCCGCGACGACCGCGCGCAAAGTTTCCGTCTCGAACCACTCTGCCGCGAGGTCCGCGACGGCCATCGGCCCGTAGCGCAGCAGCCGGTACGCGTCCCTTTTATTCAGCCCGCGAAACTTCAGGCCGAGCCTGCTGAGATTCCAAAGCTCACGCTTCGTAGGCTTGTCAACCGACGGCGGCGTCATCGTCAGCAGCGGCGCGAGCACGCGCCCTATCGTCTTGAAGCTCTCGCGGAACTCCGCGTATGCGCGCGCGTCGTGCGCGGAGATTTTTTCGAGTTCCCGGACGGTGCGCGCCGTGTCGTCGTAAACGGCGAGCGCCGGCCCGTCCGCGTTGAGAGCGAGCACGCGCACCGGCGGCTTAACAAACTCCAGGCCGTGGCGCGCGAGTTCCAGGTCTTCGTAAATGTGCGGGAGCAGAGGCGCGGTCGCGTGGGCCAAAACGGAAGCGCGAAAGCCTTCGTAAAACTCTTCGGTAATGGCACAGCCGCCGACCGTCTCGCGCCGTTCGAGGACAAGCGGCTTGAGGCCGGCCCTGGCTAAATAGCAGGCGGCGACGAGGCCGTTATGCCCGCCGCCGATGATGACCACGTCCGCCCGCGCGTCCGCCACTAGACTTTACCTCGCTTCCAATCCTGCAAGAGCCTGAGGGCGGCGTTGCGACCCGGAGCGCCCATGATGCCGCCGCCGGGGTGGGTGGCCGAGCCGCACATGTAGAGGCTGCGAATCGGCGTGCGGTACTGCGCCCAGCCGGGCGCGGGCCGCAGGAAGAAGAGTTGTTCGAGCGTCAACTCGCCCTGGAAGATGTTGCCCTCCGAGAGTCCGAACTCGCGCTCTATGTCGAGCGGCGTCAGGACCTGGCGGTGCAGAATCAACTCGGAGATGTTCGGCGCGAACTCCGCTATCGTGTTGATGACCGTGTCGCCGAACTCCTCGCGCCGCTCGTCCCAGGTGCCCTCCTTCAAGTTGTAGGGCGCGTACTGCACGAAGCACGACATGACGTGCTTGCCCGGCGGCGCGACCGACGGGTCCGTCAAGGAAGGGATGACCATGTCGATGTACGGATGCCGCGAAAACCGTCCGTACTTCGCGTCGTCGTAGGCGCGCTCCATGTACTCTATGCTCGGCGAGATGGAGACCGCGCCGCGCAGGTGCGGCCCCGCGCCCGGAAGACACGTAAAATTCGGCAGCCCGTCCAAAGCGAGATTCACCTTGCCCGAGGAGCCGCGAAACTTGTAGCGGCGGATGTCTTCGACGAATTCATTCGGCAGGTGCTCTTCGCCGATCATCTTCATGAAGGTGAGCCGCGGGTCAACGCTCGACGAGACCACGTCCGCATGAATCTCGTCGCCGTTCTCAAGCACGACGCCGACGGCCCGCCCTTTTTGGACGATGATTTTCGCAATCGGGCAGCGGGTGCGAATCTCCGCCCCGGCCTCGCGCGCCGCGTCCGCGATAGAGTTTGAGATCGCGCCCGTCCCGCCGCGCGCAAAGCCCCACGAGCGGAACGCGCCGTCAATCTCGCCCATGTAGTGGTGCAGCAGGACGTAGGCCGTGCCGGGCGAGCGTATCCCTAAGAATGTGCCAATAATGCCGGAGGCAGACATCGTCGCCTTGAGCACGTCCGTCTCGAACCAGCGGTCCAGGAAGTCAACCGCGCTCATCGTCATCAACTGGACCTGATTGTACTTGTCTTCGAGCGGCAACTGCTGGAAGCGCCGGCCGAGAAAAACGAGGTCCATGAGCCCCTTGACGTTGAGCGACTTCGGGTCCGGCGGCGTCATGCCGAGGATGGGTTTGACGAACCGGCCCATCTCGATCATCGCCTTGCCGTACTCGTCATAAGCCTCTGCGTCGAGCCGTGAGTGGCGCGCGATCTCGCGCCGCGTCTTCGCGTGGTCGTTGACGCGCCAGAGGTAGTCGCCGTCGAGCATCGGCGTGAACGTGCCGTCGAGCGGAAGAATTTCCAGCCCGTGCCGCGGCAAGTCCAGCTCGCGGATGATCTCCGGCCTCAGGAGCGAGACCACGTAAGAGCACACCGAGAACTTGAAGCCCGGAAAAACTTCCTCCGTCACGGCCGCGCCGCCGAGGACGTGCCGTCGCTCAAGAACTAAAACCTTCTTGCCCGCGCGCGCTAAGTAAGCGGCGTTGACCAGGCCGTTATGGCCCCCGCCGATGACGATTGCGTTGTATTTTTGAGCCATGAATTAACGGGTCTTGCTTGCTGAAGTCTCGCTAGCATACTTATAATCGCGCGGTCTGACAACCACCTCCTTCTGGACAGCGCATGCCAATCGGAACGGCCTTTCACGAAAGAACCTTCGCCCTGTGCGAGAGCTTGAGTTACCGCGAGTGGTCCGGCTACTACGCCGTCAGCTCCTACGAGCCGCACCACGAGCACGAGTACAACGCGATCCGCAACGCCGCGGCGCTGATTGACGTGTCGCCGCTCTTCAAGTACCGCGTCACGGGCAAAGACGCGACGCGCCTCGTTGACCGCATCGTCACGCGCGACCTGAAAAAAGTTTCGGTCGGCCAAGTCATCTACACGCCCTGGTGCGACGAGAAGGGGAAGACCATTGACGACGGCACGGTCTCGCGCCTCGAAGAGAACGTCTATCGCTGGACGGCCGCGGACCCGAGCTTGCGCTGGCTGAGCCAGAACGCGGCGGGGATGGACGTGTCGATTGAAGACATCTCCGAATCGGTCTCCGCCCTCTCGCTGCAAGGGCCGACCTCGGGCCGCCTGCTCAGACAAGTGGCCGAGGCCGACGTTGAGAACCTGAAATATTTCCGCGTCACTTCAGGCAAGATGGCCGGCGTCGCGGTGGACATCTCGCGCACGGGCTACACGGGCGACCTCGGTTACGAAATCTGGATTCCGACCGAACACGCGGTCAAGGTCTGGGACGCCTTGATGGACGCGGGCCGGGCGTTCGACATACACCCCGCGGGGATGCTCGCGCTCGACGTGGCGCGCATCGAGGCGGGCCTCCTGCTCATCGACGTTGACTTCCACGGCAGCAAGAAGGCGCTCACGGAGGCGCAAAGGTACTCGCCCTTCGAGATGGGACTCGGCCGGCTGGTCAGCCCGGACAAGGGGCGCTTCGTCGGCCAGGCGGCGCTTCTCGAAGAGAGGGAGCGCGGCCACGCGCGCGAGATCGTGGGGCTGGAGATTGACTGGACGGGCGTCGAGCGCCTGTACGAAAAGGCCGGCCTGCCGCCCGCGGTTTCGGCAATCGCCTCGCGCGTCGCTGTGCCAGTTTATAAGAACGGCGAGCAGGTCGGTCGTGCCACTTCGACGACTTGGTCGCCCACGCTGAAAAAATTCATCGCGCTCGCGACCGTCACGCGCGCGCACGCGAAGCCCGGCGCGCAGGTCGAATTCGAGATCACGGTCGAGGCCGTCCGCCACCGCGTCCGCGCGAGCGTCGTCAAGACGCCCTTCTTCAACCCGAAGCGGAAGACGGCGACGCCCGTCGCGTAGAAGATGCGCCCTCCCTTACGAGAGATCATCGAGAGCTACGACGCGGACGCGCCGCTCCACGAAGCGTGGACGATTCCGGCCCCGTGGTACGTTGACCCGCGCGTGATGGAGTTGGAGCGGCGGACGGTCTTCGCGCGGTCGTGGCAGTTGGCGGCGCGCGCCGATCAGGTGAGAGCGCCGGGGCAGTACGCGACGGCGGAGATCGCGGGCGAGCCGGTCGTCGTCGTGCGCGGGAGCGATAAAGTCTTGCGCGGGTTCTTCAACGTCTGCCGCCACCACGCGGCGGCCGTGATGACCGAGGACGCAGGGACGGCGCAGAGCCTGCGCTGCCCCTATCACGGCTGGACCTACACGCTCGAAGGCCAGCTCAAGGGCACGCCGGACTTCGCTGGCGTGTGCAACTTCGACCGCGCGCGAAGCGGCCTCGTGCCAATCGAGACGGCCGTCTGGGAGAACTGGGTCTTCGTCAAGCTCGAACGGGGCGGGCCTGCCCTCGAAGAGTTTCTAACGAACGACCTCGTCGAACAGGTGCGGCCGCTTCGGCTGGAGAGCCTGCACTGGATGGAGCGCAGGCGTTACGAGTTCGACTGCAACTGGAAAGTTTTCGTCGATAACTACCTGGACGGCGGCTACCACATTCCTTACCTGCACCGCGGGCTCGACAGCGTGCTCGACTACAGCCGCTACATGATCGAGAACGGCGAACGCTCCTGCCTGCAATGGAGCCCCGTCGTGAATGAAGGCGCGGAGGCCGCGACCGGCGCGGTCAGGCGCGGCGAGCGCGCGCTCTACTACTGGATTTACCCGAACTTCATGGTCAACTGGTACGAGGGCGTGATGGACACGAACACGGTGCGCCCGCTCGGCGTGGACCGCACCGAAGTCATCTTCGACTTCTACTTCCCGGACGTATCCGACGCCGCGCGCAGCCGCAACCTCGCCAGCATCGCCGTCGGCCAGCGGATTCAGGACGAGGACGTGAGCATCTGCAAGTCCGTCCAGCGCGGCCTCACGTCGCGCGCCTACGAGGCCGGCCGCCTCTCCGTCAGGCGCGAGGCCGGGGAGCACCTTTTTCACAGGCTGCTCTACGAAGATTTGAAGACGGCACCTGACACTTAACCCCCATTTCAAAACTCAAGCCGCGCATTGACTCGACCCTTTGCGACTTTGCGCCCTGGCGTGAGGTTAATTTCTCGCAAGGGCGCAAAGGAGTTGAGTTTTGGTTTTGAAGCGCGCACATCGCGTCAGGCTCCTGCGGCCCCGGCCTTCTCCCTTTCCTGCTCGCCGGTTGACCCGACGGGGACGACGTTCACGTCGTGCAGTCGCCAGTCCACCGCGTGTATGACCTCGGTCGCCTGCTCCAGTCTCTTGAGCAGGTCGCGCTCGTCGGAGGGGACGATGAAGGCTTCGCCCGTCAGCACGTCGCCGTCCTCGCGCAGCCGGACGCGCGCCTCCGACACCCAGTCGAGTCGTTCGAGTTCCTGCCGCACCTTGTCAACGGTCGGGTCTTTCTCCTTGCTCTCCACGTCGGACGGGCGCTTGTTCATCAACTGCGCGACGCTGTTGCCGAGCGAGGAGAAGCCGTCCTTGACGATCTCGAACGAGATGAAGCCGGCCGCCACGGAGTCGGCCCACCAGTAGCCGTAGGCGATGCCGACGATGCCCGCGATGCCCGCGAGCCCGGCGAGCCAGTCGCCTTTGTTGATGGTGGCCGAGGTCTGTAGCGCCTTGTCGTGAAGCTCGCGCGCCAGCGGCAGCTTCATCCGCCCGAGCACGAACGGCGGGACGACGCTGTAGGCCAGCGCGGCGACCATCAGCCAGCCGAGCCAGACGCGGCGGCCGAAAAGCTCCGTCGTCTGAATCGTCGGGTGCTCGGCCACGACGAGTTTGTAGACGGAGTCGCCGAGGATGTAGAGGCCGAAGCCGAAGAGCGCGACGGAGCCCGCGAGGAAGGCTATGAGAATGGCGCGGCGGTAGCCGTAGGGGAACTGCTCGTCGGACGGCTTGCTGCGGTAGTGCGCCCCGACGAGGAACGCGGCGGAGGGGATGAGGCTGACGAGGTCTTCGACCCACATGGCCTTCATCGCCTGCGACATGCCCATCGTGAATCCGACGGCGACGATGACCGTCAGGAGGAGGATGAGCGACCACCACTCCAGGCGCTCGGCGCGTTTGAGCGCGTCCTCCTTGTCGGGCGGCAGCTCGAAGTCCGCGAAGTTTGCGCTCATCATCGCGCCTCCGCCCCCGCGAGCAGACTCTTAACCTGCGAGCCGCCTTGCGCGTGTAGGAATTCTTCGAGCCGCCTGAGGAAGCCATTCTCGCCGGGCGCGATTGCCATCACGTGCCTCTCTTTGGCGAGCACCACGTCCGTGCCCGCGAGCCCCAGTTGCTCAAGCTGCCACTGCGGGGCGGCGACCGCCCCCCGCGCCTGTGACAAATCTTCGACCGCGAGCGGCACGGCCCCCTTCTTCTTCAGGTAAGCCATCACGGCCTCGCCGCCGCGGGCCGAGACCTGCACGCCCTCGACATCCTTCGGCGGCGGCGTGCCCTGGGGCACGCCCACCATGATCGCCTCCTCGAAGTACGGGGCGGTCAGGCCGACGTATTTGGCCCAGGCCGTCTTGTCCGTGATGCCGCCGACGACCAGGTCCAGCTCGAAGTGTTCGAGCGCCTCCATGTGCTGCCCCTCATTGCCCCAGTGCCACTCGGGCGTCGCGTTCAGCTCGGCCGCGAACCGCCGCGCCAGCTCGACCTCCGCGCCTTCGGGTTCATTACTCGTGCGCACGACCCACGGCGGGTGCTCGACGAGGCCGACGCGCAGGCGTCCCCCCTGCACGCGCCGGAGCGTCCCCTCCGGGTCGCGTGGCAGACTCGCGCACCCGGCCGCGAGCGCGCACAGGGTCACGGCCGCCATTAACAGAGGGACCGGCGCGCGGTGCTTGTTCACCATCTCCTCCTTCGGTTTCTCGCCTGAATCGGTAAAGGAAATGGTGAGGCCCCGCGCCCGCAGAGCCTCACCACGTTAACCCGCCTTGCCGCGCGCTCTAGGAGCCGCCGCCGGCCGCCGCCTGGCCGCCACCTTGCGCGCCGCCGCTTCGGCCCAGGTGCTTAGTGAGAAGTTCTTTCGCGCGGTCGGCCCGCCTCTCGTACTCCTCTTTGGTCTCGCGGAAGAACTGTACCAGTTCTTCGTCGCCCTCCTGCTCGGCATCCTCCAGATAAAACTCCACGGTCTCGGCCCCCTGTAGCAGGTGGTAGGCCGTGCTGATCAGGTCGTAAGTTATGTCTCTGGTCCCCGTCTCACCCTGGCTGTTGTCACTCACGTTACTGGACATGGTTTCTCTCCCTTCGAATCGTTGCCGTCCGCGCGGCGGCCCGCCGCCTCGCTCTTCGCCTCCTCGTAGGCGCGCAGTCTCTCGTCGGTTCGGCTGGCGAAGCGCGCGAAGGCCGCCGGGTTGGTCCGGCGTAAATTTATCAAGCACTCGTAAAATTCATCAGGCGTGAATATCGCCCGCTCGTACCGCAGCCCCATCTGACCGCTTCCCCCTTGATCTCATTTCCCAGGCCGCCCCCGCGCGCGAGTCTCACACACTTCGACGCGCCGGCGGCGACGGGGGGTAGATTGACAGGGGGGAATGAAGAAAGGATAACAGCCGTGTCAAGAAACAGTCTGTTCGCTCACGTACGGACGGCCGGGCACGCCGGACTCCTGCACGCTCACCAGAACGTGCGCTGGGCGCGCGGCCTCCGCCTGACGCCACTTCTCGCGGTCGATGCCGTAGATCAGGTGGTCGAACCCGGCGATATTATTCTTGCCTTCCAACTCCTCCCCGAGTCGTTCGGCCACGCGGATCGAGGCCACGTTCTCGGGCTGGATGGAGCTGACGACGTGGTCCAGGTCCGTCTCCGTGAAGCCGTAGTGCAGCGCGCGGCGCGCGGCCTCGGTCGCGTACCCGCGGCCCCAGGACTCGCGCGCGAGCGACCAGCCGAACTCGACGCCGTGCCACTCTTCGGGGTAGCCGAAGCCGACGCGCCCGACGACGTTCCCGCTCGCCTTCTCCTCGATGGCCCAGAAGCCGAAGCCGCGCAGGTGCCAGTGGCCGATGGTGTAGGCGAAGCTCCCCCAGGACTCGGCGCGCGTCATCGCCCTGCGCGGGCTCTGGTAGCGCATCACTTCCGGGTCACTGAAGAGGCGGGCGACCATCTCGAAGTCGTCGCCGCGCCACATGCGAAGAATGAGTCTTTCCGTCTCTAGTTTGATCATGGCAGTCATCCTCAGAAAATGTTTGTTGAAGACGAGAGACGGGCGATGCCCGAGCGGCCGCCCGGCCCAAAGGTCCGTCGCGCTACGGGTGCGCGACGACGAGCAGGGTCGGTGCCCTTTTCAGAACGCAGTCCATCGCGAGACGCAGCGTCTCGGGGTCGAGCGCGGCGAAGCTCTCGTCGAGGATGATCAGGTCCGCGCCCTGTAAGAGCGCGCGGGCGATGTAGAGCCGGCTCTTCTCGCCGTGCGAGAGTTGCCAGCCCGAGTCGCCCACCATCTGAAACATCCCGGCCGGCATACGCCGGAGCAGGTCGCCGAGCCCGAGTTCGAGGCAGACGCTTTTCGCTTCGCGCAGGTCTTCGGCGCGCGGCGGCCAGCGCCGCCCCATCAGCAGGTTGAAGGCGAAGGTCTCGGTGAGCACGTGGTTCTCGTGAAACTGCGGCGCGGCCACGACCCTGCGCCGCCAGCCGTCGCCGCCGAGCGTGTGCTGGTCCAGCCCGCCGAGGAGCATGAGCCCGGACTCCGGTTGCCTGAGCCCCGTCAGGAGCGAGGCCAGCGTTGACTTGCCGCTGCCCGAAGAGCCTTCGAGCAGGAGGCGGTCGCCCTCGCGGATTTCGACGCTACAGCCGCTGAGCGCGCGCTCGGCGCGGGCCGCGTAGCGGAAGGAGATGTTGTTGGCCTCAAGCAAGACGCCGCCGCGCCTGCCGTGGTTGTGACGAGAATGGGCCAGCGCCAGCGGGCGCGCGGCGTCCGCGTCGCGGCTCGCCGCGGCCTGGTGGAAAAGCGGCGCGACCTTTCTCCAGGCGATGGCTGCGGCCGCCAGTTGCGTCATGCCGGCCGTCGCCTTCGAGAGCGCCCTGTGTGTGAAGAGGATGCCGCCCAGGCTGACCGCGAGCGCGGACGCCGTCCGCCCCGCGACGAAAGCCGGGAACAAGCCCGCGACGCCCAGGATGAGCCACGCGCGCGGGA
The DNA here is from genome assembly GCA_036403435.1 of Pyrinomonadaceae bacterium. Lineage (GTDB taxonomy): Bacteria > Acidobacteriota > Blastocatellia > Pyrinomonadales > Pyrinomonadaceae > QHXM01. The sequence goes on along the minus strand of DASWQY010000115.1, from coordinate 75,562 downwards.
CCACGGCCGCGAGCAGCGAGAGCTTTTCGTCCATCTCGCGCGAGCTGGCAAGATAACCGTTGAGCGACTCGTCCTCCCCGCGGTGCCAGTGCTCGCGCGCCTCCTGCGCGGCGCGCGTCCTGTAGCCCACCATGCGCTCGACGAGCCCCTGCGTCAGCGCGAAGCGCGAGTCCGTCCAGAGCAGCCGGCGGACGTAATAGCGTCGCCCCGCGAAGATGGCGAAAGCAACGAGGCACAAGAGCAGCAGCACGTGGACGAGGCCGGCCGCGCCGATTTTGAGCACGTAGATTCCAAAACCCAGTTCGAGGCAGGCGAAGAGCCCCAGGAAGCCGCCGCTGCGCGCCATCGCTTCCACCGCGTCGGACTCCACGACGCGCGCGAGAAGGTGCCCCGTGCCGTGCTGCCGCACCTTGTCTACGTCGGACCTTAAGGCCCCGGACAGGAGGCGCTGCTTGAGAAGCCCGGCCGTACGGATGGCGACGAAGCCTTGCGACCAGTTCGCGTAGAGGCGGATGGCGACGATGCTCAAGAGGACCAGCGACCAGGCCATGAGCCAGCCTTCGTCCGAGTGGCCCTGCATCGCGCCGCGCCCCACGACCGCCCAGAAGACGATCCAGAGCAGGTAAAGGAGCGCGTAAGCGCAGGCCATCGTGAGCAGGCGGCGCACGAGCCCCGCATGCCTCAGCATTTGCACGAAGCTCGTCTCCGGCGGCAGTCGCAGGAGCCAGCAGTCTCCGAATTTTGTGCCAGCGAGCTGCTCATTCAGAACGGCCGCGCGCGCCCTGCGACGCCGACGCTTAGGGATTTTCGCCTCCGCGAGGAGTTTGCCGACCTCGCCCAGCAGCGGCTCCTCGAATTTTTGGCACAGGGCCGCGCGGACCTTCTGGAGCGACAGCCTGTGCGTGCCGCGCTGCGGGCCGACGACCGTCACGCTCCGCCTGTGCCCGCGCACCAGGGCCAGGAGCCGCCGCCGCCCGTCCCCGAACTCCAGTTTGATGAGCGCCGGCCCCGCGCGGCGCAGGAGCGATTCGACCTCGCCGTAGCGCGTCTCCGTCGCTTCAATCTCAAGGCCGAGCCAACCGCCCGCGGCCTCGATCCAACGCTCCTCGGAGTCCGCGCCGTCGGCCGGGGCCGGAAACTCCGCGCGCCTGACGGGCAGACACGCCGCGCGCGCGAGCGTCTCCAGCGCCTCGCCCGCCCTCTCAAGAGGCCACGAAACATTTTCAAGCTCTGCGCTCAAGCCGCCGCCCCCTCCAATCGTCTTCCGCGACCGCGCCGTCCTCCATGCGCAGCCGCCTCCACTCGGAACTGGACCACATGCCGGCGCGCACGCCGCCCTCCGCCTTGAGCAGCGCGCCGTAGCGCGAGCCCTCGCGGGTGGCGAGGACGTGCGGCTCGCCGTCTTCGACGATGCGGCCGGCCTCGACGACCAGCACGCGCCCGAACGCCATCGTCTCGCCCACGTCGTGCGTCACGCACAGCAGAGTCGCCCCGCGCCAGTAACGCCTGGCGCGCGCCAGCAGGCTCTGACGCTTTTCGCGGTCGAGCCCGCGGAACGGCTCGTCGAGGATGACGAGGCGGACTCCGGGGCGGTGGACGGCGCGGCCCAGGCGCACGCGCTGGCCCTCGCCGCCGGAGAGCAGCGCGCCGCCCTCGCCGAGTGAGGTCTGCAAACCCTCCGGCAACTGCTCCAGGACGCCGCGCAGGTCCGCCTCCTCGATCACGCGGCTGAGCGGCGTGCTCGCCTCGTGCACGCCGTAACTGAGGTTGCCGATGAGCGAGTCGTTCCACAGCTGCACGGCCGGGTCCACCCAGGCGGTCTCGCGCCGCACGTCTTCGAGCAGTTGTTGGTTGAGCACGCGGCCGTCCAGCCGCACGCTCCCGGTCGCGGGCCTGTGCCAGCCGAGCAGCAGGCCGACCAGGCTCGTCTTGCCCGCGCCCGAAGCGCCGACGATGGCGACCTGACTCCCGGCTTCTATTTCCAGGTTGACCTCTTCGAGGATGAGATGCCCGCCCGCGTGCACGCTGACGTTTTCGAGCCGGATGCTCACGCCCCCGGCCGCGTCCTCAGCGAGACGCTCGGGCGCGGCGGGCGCGGCGTCGGCGCTCTCTTTGACTTCCACCTCTTCGAGCGCGCCCAGAGGTTCGAGGAGGCGCAGGGTGACGTTGCGCAGCGCCGGGTACTGTCGAGCGAGCTGCGCGATTTCCTGGCCCAGAACGGGAATGTTCAAGGCCCAGTAGATCAGGAGCAGCACCGCGCCCGCGCCGCCCGCGCGCGTGAGGTGCGAGTAGAGTAGGGAGGCGACCAGCGTGAAGCCGATCAGAGACTGCACCCCGTCGAAGGCCACGACCATCCTGAGCAGCCTCGTCCCGGCGCGGGACCATTCGACCAGCAGGCTCTCGTGTTCCCTGCGAATCGCGCGCTCCGCGCCATGCGCGCGCACGGCCACGAGCCCCAGCAGAGAGTCCAGGTAGAAGCGGCTGAGCGCCCCGCCGTGCGTGCGGACGCGCATGTCGAGGTGCGACATGAATTTTTGTGAGACGAGCGGGAACCCGATGCCCGTCAGGGTCATCAGGCAGACGAGCGGCGCGCTTGCCCGGTCGAGCCAGATGATGCCGGCGGCCGTCATCCCGATCTCGAAGACCACGCGCAGGAAGCGTCCGCCTATGTCCGGCAGGATGCGCAAGGTGTGCACGGCGTGACTCCGCTCGGCCATGTCCGAAGTCAGACGGCTGCGAAAGTACTGGTCGCCGAGCCGCGGAATCTTGCGCAGGAAGGCCACGCGCAGCCGGGCCTCCAGGTGACGCCCGGTGCGCAGCAGCCCGGAGAGCAGCGGCCATTCGAGCAGGAGCAGCGCGGCGACGAAACACAGAAGCGCGGTCATGGCCCCGGCGCGCTGCTCGGCGAGCCCGAGCCTGGACCCGAGTTCAAAGAGCACGCGGAAGAGAATGATTTCGATGATCGTGCCGCAGGCCGCGAGCCCGAGCGCGAGGAGGAGAGACGCGGGGACCAGCAATCGGTCGGCGCGCAACAGCCGGAGCAGCTCGACGCTCGGCCGCGTGGGCCGTTCATTGAGCGCGGCCACGAGTTCAGGCGAGAGGGACGGCGTGCCGCTTGTCTCGCCTTCGGCCGCGCCGCTTCCTGAAGATTCTGGCACAACGCGCGTCCGCTTCCTGCGGCCGCGGACGCGCAGCAGCACGGCCCCGCTCAACGTCAGGTGCTCTTGTTTCGACAAGGCGGTCGCCGCCGGCCTGACCGACCAGTAAGAGTCCGGGATGACCGTGCCGCAGTCCTGCTTCGCCGCGCGCTCGAAGAAAGATTCGAGCACACGGGCCGCCTGACGCCCGCGGCGGATTCCGTGCGCTTCGGCCATCGAAGTGACCATCCGGGTCGCCGCGTCGAGCGCAGCCATCGTCCGCCAGCCTTCGTCCGCGAGGGCCGCAGAGACCAGCCGCCTTTTCACGCCCGGCGGGAGGCCGAGGTCCGCGAGCCGCCTTTCGAGCGGGCGCAGGAATTCATCGGTGCCGCACCACCCGCGCCAGTCGGCCGCCGGCACGCGCATGCGGTGCACGTAGAGCCCGCGCAGGAATTGCCTGCCCGTGGTCCAGACGCGCCCCGTGCCGGGGTCCATCACCTGTAGCAAGGAGCCCACGCGCCGCCAGACGACGACGAAGTGCGTGTTGTTGTTCGGGAGGCGAATCACGGCGAGGGCCGGGAGCGCCCCAGCCTCCGCGAGCAGGACATGCTCGACGGGGATCATGATCTGGTCCGCTTCGAGCCCGAGCTGGATGGCGACCTCTTCGAGCGTGTCAATCGAAGTTCCGTCGAGGTCTATCTGGCACGCCTCGCGCAGCCGCCCGTAGCTGGCGCGGATGCCGTGGCCTTCGAGCAGGCACTTGAGCGCGGCCGGGCCGCAGTCCATCGCGGAGGTCTGCATGACCTCGGGGGAGAAAATGCGCCTGCGTGAAATTTGTCGCTTGAGCATGACCGCTTTGAAATTCTCTGTTATTGGCCGGCGGCTTTTTGGCCCACCGCGCGGGAAGGCTCGGGTTGTTTCTCCGGCCCCTTGCCGACCGCGCGCAGGACGAGCACGGCCGGCGAGACGCGGTCAACGTCCACCTCGATTGCGCCCGGCAGGCCGTGCTCCAGGGGAATCGTCTGGTTGAAGGGCTCGCTCAGTTTGAACTCGACGCGGATGCGCCCGTCGCGCGCCTCGTTGCTGACGCTCGCGACCGACATCTTCAGGCTTCCGTACTCGGTCCACGGGAACCCCTGGAGGCGCATCTCGGCCGCCTGGCCGGCGCGTATCCGGCCGAGCGCCGCGTCGGGCGGGAAGTAGCCGACGGCCTTCAGCTCGCCCTGCGGGATGATCGCGCCGAGGCGGCCGCCGGACTGGACCACCGCGCCGACGCGCAAATTGGAAAGCTCGCCGACGCGGCCGGAGACGGCGGCGCGGATCAGGTGCTTGCCGACTTCGTGCTCCAGGCGCTTGCCGGTCGCCGCCGAGGTGGCGACGTTGCCTTCGAGCGCCGCCACCTCGCGCTTGAGGCTTTCGATGTGCGCCCGCCGGTTGTTCTCCTTCGTGCGGCCCTCCCAGGCGAGACGGTCGAGCGCGAGGCGGGAGGACTCGGCGACGGCCTGCTTCTTCCTGGCCTCGGATTGTAGCCGCAGGAACTCGACCTCGGAGATGAAGCCCTCGCGGTGGAGGCTGGACATCCTGTTGACCTCTTCCTCCGCGAAGTGCGCGGCCTCCTCCACCTCGTTGAGGCGCGCGCGCGCTTCGCTCAGGGCTGCGTCGGCGGCCTGCTTCTCGCTTTCGAGAGCTTCCCCTTCATCAAGAATCTGCCGCCCGATGACGGAAATCTGCGGCGCGACTGTGCTCTGCCTGGTCTCCTCTTCGCGCAGGTCCAGCCGCTCGTCTTCCGCGTCCAGCTCGAAGAGCAGGTCGCCCGCCTTGACCTCCTGGCCGACCTTGACGTGCAGCGCCACGACGCGCCCGTTGACGGGCGACTCGATGTAGTAAACGTCCGGGCCGGCCTCAAGCCGCGCCTCTTCCGTCACGGCGTAAACGGGGACGCGCGCGAGGACCGCCCAGGCCGCCCAACACCCTATGACCAGCGCGGCGAGCAGGAGTCCCATCAGCCGGCTCCTGAAGTTGTCCGCGGAGAGCGAGCGCAGGGTGCGAGAGAAGGGGGTGGACATTTCGTTGACCTCTGCCGGTAAAAAATTTATGCGTCCTCGGCGGGGAGGCGCGGCCGCCCGCCGGGCGCGCGGTTGCGGTGAGCTGGATGAGAATTACAAGTGCGGCCCCGGACTGGTTGAAGACCGCGAGGCGCGGGCGAGCAATACACCCCGCGCCCCGCGGCGCTTCAGTGCCGCGTGTCGGCTCGATTCCGTTGATGGGTCAGCCGCCGCTAACGATGATCGGCGGGTCGGCCGGTTGGCTCGATTGTTTCATGATCATTCTCCCTTCGGGGGTTTGGCTGGGGTCAGCCGCCGGTGACGACAATCGGCGGGTCGTTAATTTCGCCGACGCTTCTGCTGTTCATGGCTCTCTCCTTTATTAGCCGCCACTCACGACGATGGGCGGGTCTGGAGGGGTAGCAAATTTCATGTCCGTTCTCCTTTCGAGGTCAGAGGGGTTTAGCCGCCGGTGACGATGATGGGCGGGTCTTGTTGGTTACTGAATTTCATGCTCGTTCTCCTTTCTCAGAGTTGGGTCTGACGGCCTCAGGCTTGCGGCCGGGTAAGACCTGACCGAACCGGCCGCAGGCGTGAGGGCTTGTTTGGTGACGGGGGTCTTAGTGTCCCTCGCTGGGGTCAACCGGCCTTTCACTCGGGTCAACCGGCCGCTCGCTCGGGTCCACGCCGGCTTTGATATCGGACTTGACTTTCATGGAGGCTCCTCCTTTCCACGGGTATTTTGGCGAGGATGTCTGGGGTCTAAGCGGCGGGCCGCCCGCGACGATGCTTGTCGCTTGCGGGCGGCCTTAACGCTTGTCTGCCATGCAAGGGTTGACTCCCCGTGACGAGGCGGGGAGCTAATCGGAGAGCGAAGACTGACCGCTCCGAAACGGTTCGGACGCGCGAAGTGAATTTGCTGGCGGCCCTTCTGGGCCAGAATCGAGGGGCGCTTCGAGGGCCGGAGTGAGCGCCGAGTCTTCCACGGCCTTGACGCCGGTCACGGATTCCACGGCCCCTACTCCTTTCGAGACGCCGCCCCCTGATTGACTGTTCAGGGTTAAATTAAAAAAAAAGCCCTACGGACCTGCTACTGTTTGCCGCTTTCTCACCACAACTAGACGTAAAGTTTCTGGATATATTTGTACCGCTGCCATATTTATTTGCGGGCACGTTAGGCAACGGGCGGAAATCCGTCAGGGCTGCTAATTCTTTTGTTAAGAATTATGAGGGCGTGGAAAGATGTCGGGGGCTGCGACGCTGCGGCGGCCAAGATTGGCCCAGGTGGCTGAAGGCAGGAGTTGTTGGAAACCTAACAACAGGCACGGGCAGATGGGCGGCCGGCCGCGGCGTGCGAAGATCAATCTCCGTCAATGAGTCTGAACAGCACTCAAAGTTTGTTGCGGACGCGAAATTGATACCGGCCGGAGCCGGCTTCGTAAACGACGCGGCCGCCCTCTGCGCCGACGAGTTTAAGGGACGGCGCTTTGTCCGCGGCCACGGCCCTGCCTGTGCCAGTTTCGGTCACGGCCTGCGGGTTCGGCGCGGGCACGTAGACGCGCCCGGTCGCGTTCGGCGGGACGGTCACGTCAAGCTCCAGGCCCGCCGCCGTGCGCTTCCAACGCGAAGCGACGCGGCCGCGGACGCTTTCGTAGGAGGCCGAGACTCCGTCCAGCCCCGCCGCCGGAATCTCGGGCCTGAACTCGACGACACGGAAGCCCGGTTCGAGCGGCCGTATCCCGGCAAGGTCTTCGTAAAACCACTGCACGATTGCGCCGAAGAAATGATGGTTGCACGAGCGCGTGTCGGCGGGCCACTGTTCGCCGAGGGCCGTGAATTTCAATGCGTCCGTCCAGTAGCCCCAGCTCGGCTCCGTGGTTTGAGTCGCCACCGTGTAGGCCACGTCGTTGTAGCCGGCGTCGGTGAGCACGGGCAGAACGTAGCGCGCCCCGAGCACGCCGACGTACGCGTGGCCGCCGCGGTTCTTCATGATGTCGTCCGCGAGCCGCTTTGATATCTCCTCCTTCCGGTTCTCCGGCACGAGGCCGAACGCGAGCGGGAAAATCTGCGCCGACTGCACGAACGGGTCTGTTTCTTTCTCGCGGTAGAAGCCGCCGGGGCCGAGGAAGCGCGCGTTGAAGTCGGCGCGAATTTTTTTGAACAGCTCGTCGTAGCGCGCCGCGTCCTGCGGCCTGTCGAGCGCGCGGGCCGTGTCGGCCGCGATTCGCGTGAGGTACGCGTAGTAGGCGCTGGACGTGAGCGCGTTGATCGTCGGCACGCCCTCCGGCGCGACCCAGTCGCCGAGGCCCGAGGTCAGCGTGTGTGCGAACTGGTCGCCGTCCTTATCCGTCCAGCGCGGGACCCATTGGTCCAGATACTTCTGCATCGCCGGGTAGGTCTTTTCCAGCGCCCGCCGGTCGCCGTAGCGCACCCAGCTCTCCCAGGGGATGACGAACCAGAACGCGTCCCACGCGGGCGTCGCGCCGCAGCACTCGGCCGGCTTGAAGGCGGGCTTGCCGGCGTAGCCGTAGTTCTCGTTGCCCGGCGCGAGCAAAGGGACTTCGCCCGCGTCGGTCTGGGCGTCGAGCATGTCCTGAAACATCTTCCGGTAGAGCCGTTCGGTGTCGAAGAGGAGCGACGCCGCGCCCGCCGTCAGACTCGCGTCGCCCGTCCAGGCGTTCTTCTCGTAAACGGGCGTGTCCGTGATGATGCCGTGCATGTTGCTCTGAATGGCCCAGGCCGTGTTGGCGTGAATGCGGTTGAGCGTGCCGCTGCTCGCTTCAAAGTCGGACGTGCGTGCGAGCCCGCTTCTGACTTGCTCGACGCGTTCGACTGTCGCCGAAACGTCCTTCGGCAGCGGCTCGCCCTTTGGGCCGCTGAGCTGCACGTATTGAAAACCTTTGTAGCTGAAACGCGGCGTCCAGACCTCGCCGCCCGCGCCGCGGGCTACGTAGTAATCGGTCTGCAACTGGCCGAAGACGAGTTCATTTCCGGCGGCGCTGGCGCGGCCGTCCGCGCCCAGCTTTTCGGAGTAGAAAAGCTCAATCGCCGTGCCCGCCGGCGCGTTGATTTTAATCTCCGCCCAGCCGGTCAGGTTCTGTCCGATGTCATAAACGATCACGCCCGGCGCGGGCTCCGTTCGCCTGCCCGGCGGCCGCACGTCCACGACGCGGACGGGTTCGTTTGTCTCGGCGCGCAAGACCCCTTCGGGCGCGTTCACTTCTCGCGCCGCGTCCCACGACGCGTCGTCGAAGCCCGGCCGGTCCCATCCCGCGCGCTCACGCCGCGCGTCGTAAGTCTCGCCGAGGTAGTAACTGTCGTAGCGCGTCGGCCCGCCGGTGCTGACCTTCCACGAGCCGTCGGAACTGACCACCTGCTCGGTGCCGTCCGCGTAGGTGATGTATAAGTCGAGACGCAGGCGCGGCCGCGCGCGCCACTCGGCCTGCTCCCAGCCCCAGTCCCACGTCCGCGTCGCGTCGTCGTAATGGCCCGAGCCGAGTTCCGAAGCGATGACGTTTTGGCCCTGCCGCAGCAGAGTCGTCACGTCCTGCGTGGTGTAAAGCACCGTCTTGCTGTAGTCCGTGAATCCGGGGTCGAGCACGCTGTCGGAGGCCGGCTCGCCGTTGACCGTCAGGCGGTTGTAGGCCAGCCCCGACGAGTAGGCGCGTGCGCGGGCGATGGGCTTTGAGATTTGGAATGACTTGCGCAGCATCGGCGCGGGACGAAGCTCGCGGCACTCGCCCTGGTTGTTCTTGACGAGCGGAGCGGACCACGTGCCAGTGAGCCAACCGACGGGGCGGCAGAACTCCCCCGCACCGCGAATCGCGTCGTCATCGGCCTTGCCTTCGGCTTCAGATAAGACGCCCTTGCGTTCCGGCCCCGCGATCCAGCGGCCTCGCCATTCGTCCACGCCGAAGAGCGCCGTCTCGAACCACGTCGGCCGCGCCCAACCACTCGCGAGGCCGTTCGTCGCCCACACGCGCGCCGTCCAGTAGTAACGCGTGCGAGACTTCAAGGCCGGACCTGCGTACACGACCCAGGGGTCGGCCGACGCGACCTGCCCGGAGTCCCAGACATCCGCCTTGCCCGCTCGGGCGAGTTCGGGCTTCGACGCGACGAGGACGCGCAGGGCCTTCTGCATCACGCCGCGCCGGCCGCTCGCAATCGCCCAGCTTAACCTCGGGGCACGGTCGTCAATGCCCAGAGGCTGCGCGGCCGCGTTCGTCTCCAAATTCGTGATGTTGATTGCCCCGTTGGACCCGGAAGCCAGGGCGAGACGGAGTGTGCCAGGATTACTCAGGCCAACGAGTGCGGCGGTCAGTAGTAAGGCGACAAGAGCGCGGGAGCGCAGACTCATTTGAGGATTGTCGCATGTCCGCCGGCCCGCGCGCATCACCTTCTTTTATTCTTGACGCCCGCCCGGCCCACGAATTTTAACGGTGCGCCCCGGTCAGCCGGTGACGGCCGCCAGCGACCTTGACTCCGCTCGAAACTACAGGCGGGCGCTTTCTTCCCTCGCCGCCATCTGCTTCACCTTCTTCAGCTCCGCTCCCTTGATTCCGAAGAACGTAGCCATCTGGACAATCTGGTCGGGGCTCACGAAATCTTTCGGGTCGGCGCAGAACTTCGCCATGCCCGGACCAAACGCGCGACAGCCCATCCCCTTCGGGATGCTCAGGCCGAGCGCGCATTTACCGTCTTGCTGGTAGTGAGTACAGAAATCGCAAACTATCATCACGCGCTCCTTTCGGGGCATCCACTTCGTTAAGGATTGCCGGGAATACTTAGCGCCTGTCCGGCGATTATGTTCCCCGCGCCCCCGGCTTCGCGCAAATCCTCTTCCGACGCCGGACACGTCGTGAACTCAGTGGCCCACCGCTATCCGTTGAAAGCGCGTTTTCCCTTGAGCGTCTTCCCACGAAATATCCAGCACGTAAGGTTTGTTTTCACCCGCAGCCACCTTCAGACGTTCCAACTGATCTTCTGAGGGAGCAGCCGGCTTGCCGTCAATCCAGGTTTTGTGAGACACGACGGTCGTCTCTTTCGCCCGGATGGAATTCAGAGACTCAAAGCTGATGTGGACGCGCGAAGGGCCACCGCCCGGAGTCTCCTCGTCTTTCAGGAAGACGGTCAGAATGTCAACACTCCTGAGCGTTTGGTCCGTCTCGTTCGTGAGTTCCAGACGGACCCCTGACCCTTCATCCCTGAATCCGACGGTGAAGGTCTCCTCTGTCTTGCCCAAGATGCTCATAATCTTCTTACCACGCCATCCGGGTGATTACACCGGCGCTGACGGCTCGGACATTTCGCCGTGCCCGTCAGTCCTCCCCCAGTGGCGGCTGAACATCATCGCCGCCACCTTCCCGGCCTACGTCGATAATCGTGAAGGGGACAAGCCCTCGTTTGACCTCTTCGAGGGCGATACTCGTATCCTTACGCCTCTGCATGTCAACCTCGATGCGGGGCGGTGAGCCGCGCAGGAGTTGCTTGCTTCTCAAGGCGGCGACGACGATCAGCCGGTACCTGGAATCTATTCCCGGCCAAATCTCCTCATTCGAGATGTGGCTAAAACCGTCGTGCGTGTCTTGATCCGTTCTGGTCATAAACTGCTTAGCCTTCCGTGTCCTGTCCGTTGAAAAGGCGCGTCTGCCGGGCTCCGCTGCGGGTGAGGAGCCGAGAAGGGAGTTTGGTCTGGACTCGATCCAGACGATTGTATTCCAGATATAAAATATATGTCAAACCCGGCTTATGTTTCGTAGACAATATGCTGCATATATGGTAAACAGGTGAGACTTGCTGGACGGCCGTTGGCGTAAGGAGGTTACGTGTTGTGCTTGAGGTTCGGGTTGACGGGCTACTGGAAAAGCAGGGGCGCTCCTTCTACTGGCTGGCAAAAGAGACGGGCATCAGCCACACGACCCTTTGGCGACTGAAGAAGGGCAAGGCGCTCGGCATCAACTTCGTCACTTTGGAGAAGATTTGCCTGGCGCTCAACTGTCAACCGGGCGACGTGTTGGCGCTGGCGAACGAGAGGAAGTCGGCTCGGAGGGGCGCGGCGAGGGGCAAACGTGAAAGCAGGTAGGCTTCCCGGTTCAGTCTGGCCGATAATGGGGCCACAGGAATTCGGGCCGGAGGAAAGCCACCGAGCGAAAGGCGTCCTATGAGAAACAAATCGGAGAAGCAACCAGGCGCGGCGGGAGAGTCGTTAATTAGCCAGGCCAAGGCGGCTGAGTTGTGCGGGGTGACGCGGGCGGCGATTAGCGACCTCGTGCGCGGCGGGCGCTTACGGTCGTTAGAGGTTGAGGGGCGCGATCTGGTCTACCTCGAAGAGGTCGAAGCGTTCTCAAGGGAACGCGACAAGCATGAGGCCCGCGGGGCCGCCGGTCCGGGCTTCGAGCATAATCTTACGGGGCGCTGATCAAGTCGCAGGTGCGGTAACGCGACTAACCGAAGTGTGTGCCTGCGCCCCCCCGGCGCGCGGCCTCGAATTCTCTTTCGGCGTGCTGCCCGGTCAGGCCGACCAACTCGACGCGCCCGTTCGCCAGCACGCTCGCCACGGTGAAGGTGCGCTCGTGCGGCTCCCGCCCCGGCATCAGCTCCGCGCGGAAAGTCAGGCTCATGCCGGTCTCCGCCCAGCTCTGCGCTTCGCCACGCCTTTTTCTTTGGGACCGGGCCGCCCCCTTGTGAATTTTAAACACGCGCGTGTATCAGCCTGCGCATGCGGTCGGCAAAGAGCACGTCAATCTTCTGCGGCTCGATCACCGAAGTAACTTCGCCCTGCCCGTAGGTCGGGTGCGTCATGACCTGCCCGACGCGGTACGTGCGCGTCCTGTCGTAAGGCAGGCCGGACTGGTCCGACGTGCGGCGCTCGGTGCGCCCGCTACTTTTGAAGGTGCTTTTGGTGCCGCACTTCGGGCAACTCACGCGCGAGATGTTCCCGGCCTTGGTGACGGACACCACGACGTGGCCGCACTCGCGGTCGCACACGGCGCACAATTTATCAACCCTCTCGCCGACTGTGTAGAGCTGCTTCTCCATAAAGTCCTCCCGTTTATTTATACCTATAGGTGATACGCCCCCTGGACAGGTCGTAAGGCGACATCTCGACGCTGACGCGGTCCCCCATCAGGATGCGGATTCGGTTCTTACGCATCTTGCCGGAAATCTGGGCCAGCACGACGTGCTCGCTGCCGTCCAGGCGGACCTTGAAGAAGGCGTTCGGCTGTTTATCCACTACCACTCCCTCGGCCGGGATCAAATCTTCCTTAGACAAGCAGGGTCCTCCAATGTTAGCTCCGAATTATCGGTCGTGTCATGTGGGCGACAGAAAAAGCCCCCGGCGAAATTTTGTGCCGGAGGCTTTTTCTAAGAGTCACCGGGTGTTGCGGGCAGCCGGCTAGTAGCGGGAATTGCCGCCACGATACCCTCCGCCGCCGCCGCCGCGGTTGCCGCCGCCGCCGAAGCCGCGGCCGCCGCCCCCGCCGCCGTTGCGGTTCTCGCGCGGCTTGGCCTCGTTGACGTTCAGCGCGCGCCCGTTGACTTCCGTCCCGTTGAACTGCGCGATGGCCGCCTCGCCCTCTTCCTTCGTGGACATCTCGACGAAGCCGAAGCCCCTGGAGCGCCCCGTGTCGCGGTCTTCGACGACCGACGCCGACTCGACGGTGCCGGCCTGCGCGAATAACTGCTCTAAGTCGTCACTCGAAGTCTGGAACGAGAGATTGCCGACGTATAGTTTCATTGCCATGTGAATGTACCTCTCCCTTTCGGGGTGTTAAGAGAAGCTTCGAATCGAGGTGTGCTTCGGAGTAACGGTCGCTGCGAAGGCTCAAGTTCGGATACTCCCCGCGGGGGGGAGCGACTTCTGTGGTTGATATCAACCCGCTCTCGAACTATCCGAACGCCGCCGCCAATCGTTAGGTCAGGGGCGCATCACCGCTGATGCAAGAGAGAAGGATTAGCCAGTGACTATGATGCACTACTTACGGCCACAGTTGCAAGGGCGGACGCCGTCTCACCCTTGCGGCAGGCCGGGTACATCCGACGCGGAAGGCAGTAGCCCGGCCGCGGCTGGTCCTTAAGAATCCGCTGACAAAGGGCTGGTCGGGCTGAGCATCTTTTTCGGCGCGGAGGTGACTTAGCCGGGCCGGGAGAGTGAATCACATTCCCCGTTTGTTCCTACGCCGTCTTCGCCGTGAGGCGGGAGAGAAGGTTCTCCAACTGGCGCGGCTCCTCGCCGAGATAATGTATCCAGTCGTTCCCTTCAATGTTAACGTCCGTGCCTTCCACGTCCTTGCCGTACTTCTCAGGCATGACGACGAGCGGCGCGCGGCCGTCCAGCTTCACGTGCTCGCGGACCCTCCGCCCGACTCTCAGCACCTCATCCACGGACTTGCCGACCAGATTGACCAGCACTAAGTCGGCGTGTACGTGACCGCCTCCGACCCTTTCCAGCGCGTCCTCTTCATCCATCGCCACTATCACGCGGTAGCCGCGGCCGCGTAGGTTCGTCACTAATATTCGGCGCGTGTCGTCGTCCTCTTCGATGAGAAAGATCGTCGCCCGCCCGTCATCACCGTCGCCCATGCGCTTCCTCCCTGGCTCACTCTGAGGTTGTTAATGTTCGGGCAGGATGTTAGCCCTCCTCGTCGTTGATGTCTATCACGCTTGTGCCCAGGGAGGCTCCGGGGCGCGGCGTAGTGTTACGTCTCTGTTCCATCATGTTAAGGGTGAGAAGGGCGGGCGTCAGCGTGGCGACGTCCGAACTGGAAGAGCAGGGGCTAATAACGAAAACCCGCGCCCACATTCATATCCTCGACCGGGCCGGATTAGAAAGGTCCTCCTGCGAGTGCTACAAGGTAGCCAGGACTGAGGCCGACCGCTTGCCGGGCGTTGAATTTCTCGCGGCTTGAACCCCTTCTCAGGCTTCCTCACTGTTCGCTGGTAATGACCGCGCGGCCGACCTTGATGCACGCTTCCTCGCGCCGCGGTAGGCGCTGGCAGACTCTTTCAGCAGCCTGAAAATAGTGCGCCGGTTCTGCGCGATCAGCTTGAGCCAGGCGCGGCGGCCCATCTGCGGGAAGTAGATGCCGCGGAAGAAGAGGCGCGAGACGAGGTGAATGATCTTGTACTTGACGTGCTGGTCCTTGATGGATTCGACGGCGGCAGCGTTCCTCTCGGGGCTGTAGGAGTCCGCCCAGGCGCTGTTGGTTTCGGCGCGCGCCTCCTCAATCGTCATCTTCAGCGGTGCGTGCGCCATCACGAACGGCGCGAAGTCCAGCCAGTGTTTGGGGCGCTCCAGCCGCCCGGCCTTCTCCAGCCGCGCATAGAGCGGGGTCGCGGGGAACGGTGTGAGCTGGCCGAAGACGGGAAGCCCCGGCGGCCACGACTCGATCTCGCTGAGCGTGCGCCCGGACACGCCCACCGTGTCGTTGTCCATCCCGAAGATGAACGAGGTGATGGCGTAAACGTTCCGCTCGGCAAGGCGTTCGAGCACCGCGCCGTACTCGCCCGGCTTGCTGAAGTTCTTGTTCACGTCCGCCATGTTCGCGGGGTCGATGGACTCCATCCCGATGAAGACCCACTTGCCGCCCGATTCCGCGATGAGGTCAACGAGTTCTTCATCCCTCAGCAGGTTGGCGCTGATCTGCGCGACCCAGGGGAGCTGCGCCCCGGCGGCGATGATGTCCCTCAGGAGCGACTTCGTGCGCTTGATGTTAATGGCGAGGTTGTCGTCTATGAAGAAGACGGCGACCTGCCCGCGCTCGCGCTGCGCCCGCGCCTTCAGGCGCAGCAGCTCATCGACCACAGACTCGTTCGTGCGGAAGCGAATGGAGTCGCCGAAGAAGCCCGTCACCGTGCAGAACTCGCAGCCGTAGGGGCAGCCGCGCCCCGTCTCAATCGGTACGACGTGAAACGAGCCCCAGCCGCCGCCCATCCGGTTCATGAAGGGCCGCAAGAATTTCGGAATCAGGCTGAACTGTTCGAGCGCCAGCGTCTCCCAGGGGATGATGGGGTAGGGTTGCAGGCTCGGCTTGCGGTCCAACCCTTTGGCGTCGCGCTCGGGCTGGTAAACTTCCTTGAGCTGGCCGCGCGCGGCGTCCTCGACGATCAGCGGCCAGGTCTCGTCGGCCTCGCCCAGGGCGACGGCGTCGGCGTGGCGCTTTCCGCCGTCGCGGCCCAGCGCCTCGTCCGGCACTTCCGTTACGTGCGGGCCGCCCATGACGACCGCGAAGCCGGCCGCGCGCAGCGCGTCCGCGAAGCGGTAGGCGCGGGCCACCATCCTCGTCATCGCGCCGATGCCGACCAACCCGACGCCCTCGCGCCGCGCGAAAGCGACCAGCTCTTCCTCGGTCATCGCGCGCGCGTTGCCGTCAATCAGAACCACCTCGTGGCCGGCGGGGGTGAGCGCCTGGAGCAGGAACATCCAGAGGTGCGGCATGAAATTGCGCGTCACCCCGTTGTCAGGGTTGTACAGTAATATTTTCATAAATCTTCTTCTGCCGGTTCAGTTATTAAGGAAAGCTCTAACGATTCTACGCCCTATTGGTCGAAGGGGGGTAAACAACAAAACAACTGGCACAAGGAGTGAGTTCGGGCTCTCAATCCCGATGCCGAGTGGAGCGTTGTTCGGGAGCAGTATATCACTTTGTGCACACCATCGCGCATAGGAATCGGCGACTCTCGGGCCGGCTCGGCCGAAGAAATGTCCGCGCGCGTCACCCTACTCTTTGGCCGCCAGGTAGCACTCGCACGCGGCTTCTTCCAGCCCCGGCCTGTCCAAGATACTGATGTGGCCCCGCGAGTAGCGGATCAGCCCTTCGGTTTGCAGCCCCGTCGCGGCGGTGCCGACGCTCGCCCGGCGCGTCCCCAGCATGTGGGCGATGAACTCCTGCGTGAGCGGCAATTCGTCCGACTCGATGCGGTCGTGGCACATCAAGAGCCAGCGCGAGAGCCGTTCCTCCACAGTGTGTATCCGGTTGCAGGCGGCCGTTCGCCCGACCTGCTTCATCAACGCGCGCGTGTACAGCAGCAGCTGCGTGAGGAGCGGGCTGTGGTTCCCCCTTAACGACTCCTTGAAGACCTCGGACCTCATGCGCATCGCGGAGCCCTCGATCTGCACGACCGCCTCCTCGAACGCTATGTCGTCGCCCAGCAGGACGGGAATGCCCACCATCCCGTCGCGGCCTATGATACCCACCTCGACGGTCGTCCCGTCGTTCATGTGCGTGACGAGCGAGACCAGGCCGTCGCCGGGGAAATAGACGTGCTCGATGGCGTCGCCCGACTTGTAAAGTTTCTCGCCTGATGGCAGCGCGACCGGCTCCAGGTCGGCGAGCAGGCGGTCGTACTCCGTGTGCGGGAGGCCGGCCAGAATCAGGTTCTTTATCAGGAGATTTTTCGGGGGCATCAAATTATTTCCGCGGCGTGCGCGCGTTCGTCGCGCCTGAGTCGCCGGCGGCTATTCAAGGTAGTGCTCGCTCATCTTCACCTGCAACTCCGGCGGGACTGACCTCCAACTCGTAACGCGCAACACCCTCAGCGCCGGGTCAGTCAGGTGCACCCGGCCGACCTGCCAGTGTCTGCCCTGCTCCTCGTAGGACCAGCAGTAAAGGGGGCCGTCGCCGCGCCTGCTGTAGAACGTTGCGCGCCCGTCGGGGCCGCCTGCGCCGGAAGGATTGATATAGACCCGAAGCCCGTTCATCTCACATGTCGTTATTGAGGCCCGCCCGCCTACTGTCCGCCGTCGTCGTCTTTCTCTTCGTCTTTGTCGATGTTTCTGAAATGTATGAGCCCCTGCTTGACCTCTTCGAGCGCAATGCTCGTGTTCCTGCGCTTCATCGGGTCGGCCGCGACCCGCGGCGGCGCGCCGCGCTGGAGCTGCTTGCTTCTGAGAGCCGCCACGACGATAAGCCTGTACCTCGAATCAATCCCCGGCCATTGCTCGTCGTTCGCCGCGCCGTCCAGACCCTTGTCTTCCGTCTTTTTTGTTCCGTTCATAAGGATGTTTCAGTCCCCGCGTCCCGCTCGTCCCGGAAAGTCAGTGTTCAGCCGAAGGGCAAGGTCAGACCACGGCAGGCGTTAAGAAAACTTGAGCCAGTAAATGGCCGCCCCGACGAAAGCCACCGCGGCGATGAGGTGCGGCCAGCTGAGGGCTGAGCGGTAGCAGTAAGGGCACTTCATCTCCCAGAGTCGCAGCATCCTCCCGCAACGGTGGCAGTGCATTTTCATCGAACTATCCTTGCCGGGCCATGCCCGCCCAACCCGTCCCCGCGCAGGCCAGGCAGGGTGAAGTCGGGTTGCGCCTGCCGCGCCCCTCACACTGGCGGCACGGGCCGGAAGGCTGGGCCACTAAGACCGCCCCCTTCCCGCCGCAGACCAGGCAGGAGACGATGTAGCCCACGGAGACCGGCCGGCTCCCCGTCCCCGCGCACCACGCACACGTCTGCGATGAGTAACTATGCTTTGGCTTCATACCTCGCCTTCCCCCGAGACGCGGGCCGGCGCGGACAGAGTGATGCCCCGCCCGCCGAGACGCGCCGACGCCCGGCGTGGCAGTTGGTTTGGAAGATTGTTCTCGATTGAATTGGGGAGGACGGTGGAGTCAGACATCTAGACTCTCCTTGTTACAGTCGCGTTTGAAAAAGCAACAGACGGCACAAGAAGCGAGCCGCCTGTGGCCCAATCCCGATGTCGAGAGGTGAATTTTCTAAAGAACGGATGCGGTCAAATCTTGACGGACGCAGTATAGCACATGAAGGAGTGAGAACACCCGCCGGGCGGCGCGTGAGGCGGCCGCCTTGAGAACGTCACCGCGCGCACGCCTAGCCGACGAACGGTCGCTGCGCCGCCCCACTCTTGGAGCGGGAGCGCGCGGTCCTTCTGGTGTCGGCCAGGTCTTCGACGCGCCATGAGGTGGGCCGCCCCTTGGAGCGAATCTGCCCGGCGGCGTTGGTCTCGTAGAGGTGCAGGCCGGAAAATTCCCAGTCCACGGGCGTGAACAGAACGTACCCACCGCGGAAGACCGCATGCGCGATGAACTCTCTGCCGTCGGGCAGGGCGTAGATGCCCTGCTCTCTCAACTCTGTCATAGGTCTCCTTTGACGCGCGCGCGGCCCGAGTAGAGCCGCCAGGTGGCGGACGAGGCGTGCAGGCGCACGCGCTTGATCCCCTTCGCCAGCCCGAGGAACTGGAGGGTCCGGATGCCCCACCAGTTGAAATCAATCTCGTACCAGGCGAGGCCGTGCTGCGCCGAAGTCGGGTGCGCGTGGTGGTTGTTGTGCCAGCCCTCGCCGAAGGTCAGAAGCGCCACCCACCAGCAGTTGGTCGAATCGTCGTTGGTGGCGAAGCGCCGCCTGCCCCACATGTGCGTCGCGGAGTTGACGAGCCAGGTCGCGTGCAGGTTGAACGTCACGCGGAAGAAGATGCCCCACATCAAACTGGACCAGCCGCCGAGCGCGAAGAGCAGCGCGCCGCAGACGACCAGCGGCACGTAGTAGAAGCGGTTGAGCCAGCGGTGGAAGCCGTCTTTCATCAGGTCCGGGGCGTAGCGCCACAGGATCGGGGCCTCGTGCACCTGCGCCGTGCCGGTGAGTATCCAGCCCATGTGCGCCCACCAGCCCCCGTCGCGCGGCGTGTGCGGGTCGCCGGGCGCGTCCGTGTGCGCGTGGTGTATCCGGTGCGTGACGACCCAGTTGATGGCCCCGCCTTCGAGCGCGAGCGTCCCGAAGACGGTCAGGAAATACTCGACCGCCTTCGGCGTCTTGTACCCGCGGTGCGTGAGCAGCCGGTGGAAGCCCATGCCGATGCCCGGACTCCCGGCCACCCACCAGAGGGCGAAGGAGGCTATTAAAGCCTGCCAGCTAAACATGAAGAGCGCGACCACCGCACCCAGGTGAAAGACCACCATCCAACTCGTCGTCACCCAGTTGATGCCCGCCGCCTTATCTCCGATAGTTGATTTGCTCATGAAGCTCCTGAAATTAAAATCCGACCTGGCCCATAGCCTGAGGGGTTTCGCGGCAAGAACCGCCTAAGATGCTCACCACACGTCCATTTGTAAAAGGCATCTGTGTCTTTTCCAATGAGAAACGAACTGTTTTTGCTTCGCGCGCCCGCTCACGTCCCGGTTCGCCTGCCACACTGTTCGACCCTTTCCCTCCAATGCGAGGCGGCTTTCGACCCGCGCGCTCCCCGTGCGCCTTCCTGCTTGTATGACTCGTCCGGGTTATTGATGCCGACACCTTTATACCTGGCTTCGCAGACGTAACAGATCGAGGCGCGGCCGAGGAATGAGAGATCGAGCGGCGACTCGAAATAGAAGTGGCCGCCCGCACAGAAAATACACTCATCGGCTTCGGGAATATTCGACTCCCGACTCTCGGCGAAGACGAACCCGCAATCGTCGCAGGCGAACTCTCGCCCTGGCCGCTCAAGTTGAAAGCTGCTCCCCGAAAAGCAGACGGGGCAAGCTATGAACACTTCTTTCTTAATACTACACCGCCGAATCTGACGCCGCGAACCAGCCCCGTGCTCAAAAACTGTAAGCGCCCCGGCCTCACTCGTGTCGTTGCCAGGGGCGCTTTCCGTAAAGGGTCGCTGGTTATTTTAAGGGCTCTTATCAACGGCCGGTACGATTAAGGCTCAGGTTCGGGTGCTCACTCTGACAGGAGCGACTTCTGCAAGTTGATATCAACCCGCCCTCGAACCATCCGAACGCCGCCGACTTCAATGGGGCGCACCACCGCTGATGCAGGAGAGAAGGGTAAGCTGGTGACTATGATGCCCTACTTATAACCACAGTTGCAAGGAGCCGGCGCGCGCCGGCTGACGCTCGTCACCCTGATAACAGTTTGCCTCCTGTCCGCATCGTAGTTAGGGACGTGTCCTGGGGCTGCCCCGACACGTGGGTTTCTGCGGTCGAGTTGAAGCTCGCTGGTTTTCTTGACAGGCGGGTTGAAAGGCATGTGCCGCGCGTCGCCCGGTTGAGTCGCCGGGCGGCCGAGACGGTCAGTCGGCGCAATTATTTTTTGGAGGAATGAAAGATGAGACTGGTTTCGGGAATGCCGCCGGTAAGACTTAAAACTTACTGGTGCACAAAGTGTAATCGGTTCACGGATTCATTGCCGAATCGCGTCCCTTCGTGCCCCGTGCACGGAGAGCCCATGGTGGACGACCCCGCGGACCCTCGCCGGGTGGAGCCGGATGCTCCTTTCGAGGACAAATCTCGGAAGCCGCCGCCGCGCAGGAATGACCCCGAAGAGATATCGCGCTGGAAACAGGCGCTCGCCCAGGTATCCAGCAGTTCCTCGATACCCGTCATAGCTAATACCGAAGACGCAGACCTCAAGAGTGACGTGACGAACGAATTGATGGCGCGAGGGCTACAAGTGTCAGTCTCTATCCAGGAACCCCGCCACAGGTGGAGCGGGCGGCTCGACCCCAACTGGGTCAAAAAGTTCAAGCCGGTGCTTGAGCAATGCGAGGTAGCCGTCTATGCACGGCGGCGCGGCTCACTCCCGAATCCGGCCACGGCGCTGGAGTTGGAAATACTGCAAAGGGCGGGCAAGAAGGTCTTCATCTATGAGCCGGACGTGTAGCGACCGGAAGCATCAGGATGGTCGTCACAGCAGGGACAATTGATTTTGATGGCCGGGCGAAAAATATCCCCGACCGAAGAGACGCTCTGGCGTGCTCAGGCTTTCAAGTGACTCGAACGCACCCGCGCATCTTTCGCCGCCGCGGCCCGCGGCCGGGCGCGGGGAGGTGCCCGTGCTACTCGGCTTACAGCTCTGTTACCTCTCGTGCGACCGGGTTGAGGTGTACGGTCCTTTTCCTTTGCCGCACGGCATAGCTCACGATGTCTCCCGTGCCGCCCCGCCCGGCCGCCGGCCTCCCGTCCCACACGGCAAGAATCAGCTCGGACGTATCAACCATCCTCTTCCCTGACGCTAAGTATGCGTCCTCGTCCGAGCCGTGCCTCTCCAACACCTCGACCTCCGAGGCACGGCTCAGGAGACGAGCATACTCTCGCCTGTCGCGGGTCTCGGTGAAGGTGGTCTCGTATTCGGGGAAGGGCAGGATGACTTCGAGTGCGCCGCCGCGGCGCAGGACTGCGTTTGCGAACAACTGGTCTGCGCCGACGGCCAACGACGTGACGCAGATCAAGGGCGGCGATAAGGAGGAAAGGAAACGGTCCACTTCCCGCTCGACCCATTCCCAGCCGGCGGGCTCGTGGAGCCTTTGATGTCCCGTGACGCCGGTCCTCATATCTTCTTATTCTTAACGAGCCACCAATATTCGCGGCCGCGGAGCGTGAGTTCCACCGTGTGCTTGCGCCGCGCGGTCCAGTACAGTTGCTCCCCGGAGCGGGAAGGTTTGAGCAGCCCGGCGTCCCTGTATTCTTTGAATAGTTGTGCGACGGCGACCTTCTGTTTGTTCACAGGCTGATGCACTTTTCCGTGCTCGTCTTCCGGCTCATGCTCCGGGTCGAGCCGGTATTTGTAATCTTGTTCCTCGAAGAGTTCGACGAGCTTCTTGAGCTTGAGCCTGTCAATCAGCGGGGCGCACTCACGAATGACCGCCACGCCGGTTGCGTAAGATTTGTAAACCGGCCGCTGGTCGAACGCGCCGAACCGGCGCTCGATGTAGGCGTAAATCGAGGGCGCTGTGACCCAGCCGACGTGGTCCGCCGCGCCGCCCTCCAAAGCGTCGAGAATTGCCGCGGTGAACAGGCCGTGCCCGCCCACCTCAAGCGCAGCCTGTGGGGCGAGTGACGCGGCGATCACGGTCATGTTCTCTCGGATGACGGCCAGGGGGTCCCCGCCCCGCCCCGAATTGAGGAGTGACGGATTTGCGATGTCTCCGCTGTAGCAACAGTCCAGGATCATCAGAACGTGCCGCGCTTTGGAATCGCTAGCCATCTCCACCACCTCTTGCATCGGGATGCCCCAGTCATCTTTCTTCGAGTCGTAGGCGCAGAGGTGTCCCCCGAACGGCGTCAGCGCGCCGTGCCCCGAGAAGTAGAAGACCACGTCGCCCTTAAAATCTTTGAAGAGGTTTGTGCATTCCTTGCGCAGGGCGGCGCGAGTGATCGGCGTGCCGTTCTCCAACTTATCGAGCAGCACGCGGCAATCGTAGTTGAATCTCCCGTCCGCGTTCTGCTCAAGCAGCTTGCCCATGGCCTCCGCGTCCGCGACGCAGCCCGAGAGGGTGGAGGTCTCGTAGGTGTTAATCCCGACAATCAGTGCGCGTTTCGATGTGTCCATAATTTTGACGCTCGACTCAGAGTCCGTTGATGAGTGTCGCCATGCCTCCGCGCAGAGCGACGGCCGGATAATTATTTGTGTCTGGGCGGCGACCCTCTATACGTGTATGCCCGTCTCGGCAAAATGTTACGGCCCGCGCCTGACAGGTTGTCAATGGCAGGCACCGAGCATAACATTTCCGTGGTTACGACCATAAGAAGATGAGTGGCGAGAATCAAATTCGTGCGCTACGCCAAGCAACTGCATCCGGCCGGCAGGCCGGAGCCGACTACAAAGGAGCAAGCGATGACCAAAGCTAAGAACGACGTACCGGACCCGGAAGGGGGAAGCCAGGCGACCAAACCCCGCGGAGGAGCTGCGGGGGAGGACAGGTCAAAGGACATGACTGCCGGCCAGGACGACGGACCCTTCGGGAACGAGAAGGAAGGCAAGGCCGGGGGAGAGAAAAACGCGTCAGGGGAGCGGAAGCGGTAAGCCTCACGCTGAACTGAACCCGTGGTCCTACTCGCCCACGGGAACAGCCGCGACGATTTCGACTTGTCAGATGGCCGTTTGAAAACTTAAGCCAGGCATTGATTCAACCCTTTGCGTCTTACGTCTTCTCTTTGCGCCTTTGCGGGAACGGCTGTTTCTCGCAAAGGCGCAGGAAAAGAAAAACCAAAGCCGCAAAGGCTTGAGCCTGGGTTTTCAAACACGCTCTCATCAGATGCAGCGGTGTCGGCCTGCCTGCCGGCCCGCTGCATTTCTTTATTCAAAGACCTCAATCCGCACCGCCCCCCTCAACTCCTGTGTGCGGCCGTCCCGGTGACGCCTGCGTGTCCGGGACGGCCGCGACTCCTTCCCGTCTCTTCACCGGCGTTGTGTCTCCCAATAGTCCATGTTAAATAAGATGATGGAATAGAAGATTCTGTGCCATAAATGGATCGCTGCGCTCGGTCATGACCTTATTATCCGCGCTGTGACTTTCCGCTTGATCTCTAAGACGGCTAGCTCTATTAAACGAGGCTTCGACAGATGGCAAGAAGCGGGAACGTCTCTTCGCTCATCCTGAAGGGTGCCCTGCGGCGGCCGGCCCTCATCAGGCGGCTGCTCTGTCTCTGCCTGCTGGCCTCGTGCCCGCCCCTCGCCGAGATTAGCCGCGCCGAATTGCCCCTGACGCCCGCGAAGTCGGACACGGAAGTCTCCACGGGGCCGCGCACGCTGACCGCGGGCGAGACGGTCTCCGACGTGTTGTCACCCGGTCGGCCGCGCAGGTATGAGCTTAACTTGCGGGCCGGGCAGTACGTGCGCGCGGAGATTTTGAAAGGCGACTTGCGGCTGAAAGTCTCGGTCTGCGCGCGGCCCGAGCAAGCCTGCTCTGAATTCTTCGGCACGCGTTACGGAAGATTAGAACTGTTTTTCTCCGCCGACGTTTCGGCGACACCTCGGTTAGAAGTCAGTTCTCTTGAGAGCGACCCGGCGGAAAGGACCTACGAACTGCGCGTCGTCGAGGTGGCCGCCTCGGCGACGCGCCAGCGGCTCTTGTCCGCCGCCGCGCGCGCCGCCGCCGAGGCCGACGCGCTGCGCGAGCGTCGCGACGGGTCATCGCCGCTCGCCTCCGTGCCGAAGTACGGTGAGGCCCGGCGGTTGTGGGAATCCGCCGGAGAGTTTGGCCGCGCGGCGCAGGCGCTCTGCGCCAGGGGGGACGTGTACTTCGCCGTGAGCCAGTACCCACAGGCTTTACAAGACTACGTGCAGGCGCTCTCGCTCGGCGGGCGCGGCGAGGACCGCTTGGCCCGACTCGCGGCGCTCCACGGAGTCGGCTACGTCAACGTCTATCTGGGCGAGAACCAGAAGGCGCTCTCCTACGCGAAGGAGATGCTCGACCTCATCGAGCGCGGCGACGCGGGCCTGCGCGCCTCCGCCGACTTCCGCCGCGCCGAGGCGCAGGCGCTGAACATCATGGGCGAGGCTTACTACTCGCTCGGGGAGTTGCGTAAGTCCGTCGAGACGTTCGAGCGCGCGCTCGCCATCTGGACCGAGGTCGGGGAGAGAAGCGGCGAGGCGCTCGCCCTCCTCAATCTAGGCTACTCGCACAGCGATTTGGGCGACCTCGGGAAGGCTTCCGATCACTTCCAGCGGTCGCTCGCGCTCTGGCAATCCGTCAGCGACGAGCGCGGCACGGCGCTGGCCCAAACGGCCCTCGGCGGAGTCCACTCCGTCCGCGGCGAGGAGCAGCCGGCACTCAATTTACATAACCAGGCGGCGGAGCACTTCCGCGCCCTGGGCGATAAGCAGGACGAAGCCGTCGCGCTGAACGGCATCGCCAGCGTCTATCTGGATTTGAACGAATACCAGGCCGCGCTCGACAATTATTCCGAGGCCCTGCGGCTCTACGAGGGGATTGGCAATCGTGACCTCGTCGCGCTCAACAAATTCTTAATCGGCAAAGTTCTATTCAAGCAAGGAGAATTTGATCGGGCGCTCGCTTACTACCGCGAAAGTTCCGACCTGAGCCGCGCCGTCGGTGATCGCGTGGTCGAGGCCCACGCCTTGAAAGGGTTCGCCACGGTCTATTTTTCCAGAGGCGACGTGGGGAATGCGCTCGCGCAGTTCCGCGCGGCTTTGGAAATCTACCGCCAACTCGGGAACCGCCGGAGTCAAGCCTACGTCCTCAACGACATCGGCCACATCCATCTCTCCTCCGGCGACGCGCCCGGCGCTCTCGCCAGCTTTCAGGAGGCCCTGCCGCTCATGCGCGAAACCGGCGACCGGCACGGCGAAGCCCTGACCCTCTTTAACTCCGCGAGGGCCGAGAGCGCGCGCGACAACCCGACGGCCGCCCTGCCTTTGGTCGAAGACTCGATTGCGCTGAGCGAATCCATGCGGACGACGATTCGAAATTCGCAACTGCGGACCTCGTACTTTTCCTCCGTGCATCAACGCTACGAGTTCTACATCGACTTGCTGATGCGACTGCACGCCCGGTTCCCGGAGAAGGGTTACGCGGTGGCGGCGCTCGCGGCGAGCGAGAGAGCCCGCGCCCGCTCTCTGCTCGACTCGCTGCTGAAGGAAAAATTAGAGTCCGGGAAAGGCCCGTCCGCCGACCTCCTTTCGCGCACGCAGGAACTACTCCAGGCGCTCGAAGAGAAGGCGGAGTACCAGACGCGCCTGCTGGCAGGCAAGCACACCGCCGAGGAGGCCGAGCAGGCGGCGCGGGAGATTCGCGCGCTCACCCTGGAGTACCAGGACGTGCGCTCCAGGCTCAGGGAGCAGAGCCCGCGCTCCGCGACTTTGACGCAGCCGGGCCAACTGCGCGCCGAAGACTTTCAGCGCATCGTCGGGGGCGACGACACGCTCCTCCTTGAGTTCGCGCTCGGCGACGAGCGCAGCTACCTCTGGGCCGTCAGCGGCGCGGAAATCGTGAGCTACGAATTGCCCGGCCGCGCGACAATCGAGGCGCTGGCCCGGAGGGTCTATGATTTGCTGACGGTGCGACAGGTGCTCGCCGAGCGGCCGTCGCCCGACGACGCGGCAGTGCTCAGGAAGGCGGACGCGGAGTGCGTGGAACAGTCCGCCGAGCTGAGCCGGATGCTGCTCGGCCCCGTGAGCGACCGCCTCGGCTCCAAACGTCTCTTAATAGTCCGCGACGGCTTCCTTCAATCAATACCCTTCGACGCGCTGCCGGCCCCCGCCCCGGCGGCCTCGTCGGAAGCCGAGCTGCTCGTTTCCGACCACGAGATCGTCTGCCTGCCGTCGGCCCTGACCCTCGCTTCACTCAGGAGCGAGAAAAATCCGGCGGTCGTCGCGACGAAGACAATCGCGGTCATAGCCGACCCCGTGTTCGAGAAGGAAGACCCGAGGGTCTCGGCCGCCGCGCTCGCCGCGAGCGCCCCCGCGAAGGAAGACGATGACGGAATAAACCTCACCCGCGCCCTGAGAGACTTCGGAGAGCAAAACGGCCGGCCCATTATTTCGCGACTCCCCTCCACGCTGCGCGAGGCTAACGCCATCATGTCTCTCGTGCCTCCGGACGAGGGTACGGTCGCCTCCGGCTTCGCCGCCTCTAAGGACTTGATCGTGCGGGACGGGTTGAGGGATTACCGCATCATACACTTCGCGACCCACGGCCTGCTGAACAACGAGCAGCCGGAGTTGTCTGGGGTCGTCCTCTCCCTGGTTGACGAGCGCGGGAATCGCCGCAACGGCTTCCTCAGCCTGAACGACATCTATAACCTGGACCTGTCAACCGACCTGGTAGTGCTGAGCGCCTGCCGCACGGGCCTGGGCAAGAACGTTCAGGGCGAAGGGGTCGTCGGGCTCACGAGCGGCTTTATGTACACGGGCGCGAAGAGCGTCGTCGCCAGCCTGTGGAAGGTTGACGACGACGCCACGGCGGAGTTGATGAGTCGCTTCTACGCGGCACTGCTGAAGGACGGGTTGTCGCCCGCCGAGGCGCTCAAGAAAGCCAAGCTGGAGATGCGCCGGCAGGAGCGTTGGCACGCGCCGTTCTACTGGGCGGCGTTCGTCCTTCACGGCGAGTACGCGGAGGTCATCCGTCTCCCGCGCCGCACGAGCCTGACGCCGGCGCTGGTAATCGGCGGCGCGCTGGCGCTCGCCATCTCCTGCTACTACGCGCTGGTCGTGCGTCCCAGGCGCAGGGCTCGGGCGGCATAAAGGCGATCACGAATATTCTCCACGTTCACACGACTATCGCAACGGATTGCCGGCTGAAGATGAAAAATGATGAGGGCTTAACTCAAGAGCAGTTCGAGCTGCTGCTCGCCTGGCTCGACCCTGACCCCGTGCGCGCCGGCGAGAGGTACGAGAAGATCCGCCGCCGGCTCATCGCCATTTTTCTCAACCGCCGATGCCAGGAGGCCGAGGACCTGGCCGACAAGACCATCAACCGGGTCGCGAAAAAGGTCGGGGAGCTGAAGGACAGTTACGTCGGCGACCCGGCCCGCTACTTTTACGGTGTGGCGAAGAAGCTCCTGCTGGAATACCATCGGCAACACGGCAGGCCCATCCCGTCCCCGCCGCCCCCGGTCACGCACGAAGAGTTGGAGCAGCCTCTGGCATGCCTCGACAAGTGTTTGGCGCAGCTCCCGCCCGAAAACAAGGAATTGATTTTGCACTACTACCAGGAGCAGAAAAAAGCGAAAATCGCGGCGCACAAGGAGCTGGGCGAGCAACTGCGACTCAAGGCCGGCGCTCTGCGCGCGCGCATCTTTCGCATTCGGGCCAAGCTCGAAGAATGCTTGAAGGAATGTCTCCGGGACTCGCCGGAGGGTAATGATATTTAACTTGACGCCATATAAGAGTGAAGGTGCCATTCAGTAAGGACGAGACCAGATGAGCCGGCAGAGTGACGAAGAAGTGCTGATGAGGAAATACCTCCTCGGCGACCTCGACGAAAAGCAGCAGGAGCAGGTCGAGGAGCGACTGCTCTGCGATGACGGCTTTGCGGACAGGCTGGACGCTGCGCAGGACCACCTGCTCGACGACTACGCCTTCAACCTGTTGCCCGAGGGCGAGCGCGAAAAGTTTGAACAGAACTTTACCCTCGACGGCGAGAGGCGCGAGAAGCTCCTCTTCGCACAGGCGCTGGAAAGCTACGTGAGCGCAGACGACGCGCGTCCGCGCGAGGACGTTCGGCCCCCGTCCCGGTGGTGGAAAAACCTGTTGCTGCTGCTCGGCGAGCACAAGGCTTGGTCGGCGGCCGCCTTCGCGACCCTCGTCCTCTTAATTTTTCTTGCGCCGAAGATCACGAGCTGGCTGAAACCGGACGACCATGCCGCGGCGTCGCAGTACCGCGCGGACATCGAGCGTCAACTCGCCGAACTCAACAGACGACCCCTTGAGCAAACGCAGCCCACATTCGACTTGACCCTTCAGCCGGTCCTCCTGCGCGGAGGCGGCGAACTGAAAGAGGCAGTCCTCGCCGGACAAATCAAGAACCTGGGCCTGAAGCTCGCACTCCCGCAAGTGCGCTACGGGAGATACCGCGCCCTGGCGCAGACGGTGGAAGGCACAGAACTCTTCGCCGTCGGGGGACTGGAGCCGGCGTCAGGCGCGGCGGAAGTTCTTCTCAGAATACCTTCGGAATTTCTTCCCGCGGGCGACTATCAAATTGAACTCAAGGGCGTTGCCGCCGACGGACACGAAGAGAGCGCGGCGCGATACTTCTTCAGAGTTAGGAAATAAGTATCGGCGGGCAGCCCCGACTCGCCCCGCGCAACGGGCCTATCCCCGCGACGCCTTCGCCCTGCCCTTCTCTTCGGCGTACGCATAGAGCCTGCGCCGCAGGTCGCGCGCAATCGTCCCGGCGCTCAAAAATTTTCCCGCGAAGACAATTTTTTCACCGCAGGCGGAAGGCCGGTGAAGATGTATCGTGATGCGCCGCAGGCCCGTCAGATCAGGTCCGGTGACGCGACTCACCTGCGAGAGATGTATCTCGCACTCCTTCGAGTTCTCCGAAACGAACAAGCTGTCGCCTTCGACGCATACTGTTTTCAGAGAACGCGCCAGGTAAAAATAGAGGGCACACGATCCACATAAGCAGGCGAGCACTGACCACAGGACGAACACTGCGAACCTGGTGGGTATAAGTTGAGGCTGGGTCCACATTATCCAGAGTCCCCAGGCGACTAATAGTAAAACCTGCACTACGCTCCATTTTGCCAACAACCGCCAGAAGGCGGTCAACGGCGAGGACAAAGTTTTCCTGGGTTCCGGCGCGGGGAGTGCGGCGGCGTGACTGCTACGGGGCGGCGCGGTCGTCGAGTCGCGCGTTGCCTGTCGCTCGGGGGCGCGACGCAGGCCGGGGCGCTCTCCGATCCTGGACGGGGTGCGGGCGAAACGACCGGGCTTCGGCAAGGTGTTCCCGGATGTCACCAAACTCCGCAGCACCTCCCCGAGTTCATTCTCCGTGACCACGCTCACCGGACAACTCGGGGCCACGCCTCCTTCGTCGAGCAGCCGCTCAAGGACGGGGCACGCGCCGTCTTCGTCGCTCACGAAGATGGCCTTATAGGCGTGCTCGGGCGTCAGCATTGTGGATGCCTCGAACAGCACTGCCTGGGTGCAGACTCTGGTGTCAACGACGACTATCGGCGACATCTCGATCAACTCTTTGACGCCGGACTGCCAGTCGTCCGCGTCGGACGTGCGAAGAACGTCCGCCAGCGAAATCGAACGCCTGCTCACGGTAGCCAACACGTCACCGGCGTTGGGCTTGACCTTCATGTATCCTGTGTCCAGTAGTGAAATGACGCGGCGGCCGCCCGCGAATTTCTTGAGCGACAACGCCCAGCGGAGTTGCTCGTCGGTCGAACTGGAAAAGACGAGCACCGTGGGGGGGACGAGGAGGAGCGTGAAGTAGAGCAGCCCGACCAGCAGCAGCGCGTTGAGGGGCAGCGCCGCGAAAAACTGGTCCCCGATTCCCTGCGTCCTGAGCAGGAGTATCGCCACGATTGGCAGGAGAATGACGGACAACACTTCGCGTATGGGCGAGGCGCGGAAAGAGAGACGCAACACGCGTGGGCAGTAGCGTAAGGAAGACGGGCCGAGCGTGCGGAGCGTAACGCCCCAGATACTGACCGCCATGATCAGGTGTAGCGCGGCGAGACCCCACACGAAGTAACGCAGGACTGACCAGCCGGTGGTGAGCATACTAGAGTCC
Source organism: Pyrinomonadaceae bacterium (assembly GCA_036403435.1). Classification (GTDB taxonomy): domain Bacteria; phylum Acidobacteriota; class Blastocatellia; order Pyrinomonadales; family Pyrinomonadaceae; genus QHXM01. The sequence continues at coordinate 45,453 of DASWQY010000115.1, read as the reverse complement.
GCCCCGCGAATAAGACCGGGGGTTTAAGGTCGGCCCCTCCTTCCGGGCCTGAGTTAAGGCGGCGAACCGCCAGCGGACGGCTGAGTCGCGGCCGCGCTACTTTGCTGCCCGGCCCCGGCGCTTGTCTGACTGCCGCCGTTATTCGACGGCGCGGCTGTAGGCGGCGGCGTGCCGGCCGTCGCGGTCGGGCCGGGCGGCGATGGAATGTTTTGGGCGGCCGCGGGCGCGCTCGGGTGCGCCGGGCTGTGGGTGAAAGGCGGCGCGTGCTGACCGTAGTAACTCGCCGCCGGCGTCATACGGGTCAGGAGGTCCAACTGGCCTTCCCTCCAACGCGCCACGGCCACCCTCGCTATTTCGATCTCGGCGTCGTGTAAGTCCTGCCCGGCCAGGGTCTGCAAAGACGCCATCGTGTTCTGGCTCAACTGTAACTCGGCCTGGATGCGCGCCGCGTAAAGCTGCTGGCTCAACTGCGTCTCGGCGCGCAGGCGGTCGGCGTTGCGCTGTCTGCTTAAGGCAACGTCGGTGTTGATCTCGTCGTTGATGTCGGAGACCTTCTTTCGTTGGGACGCATAGACCTGATGCTCGATGGCGTCGAGATGGTCGTCATAAGGCCCGCGGCTGGAGAAGAGCTTGACGAGAATCGGGGCCGTCTCCAGCGAGATGAACAATAGGATAATGAACCGGCTCGCCCAAAGTATGGACGCGTGCTCCGCGGTTAAAGTGCTTAAGGCGTCGAGTCCCTTCAACAGGCCGGGGGAATCGTCTATCGCCTTTTTCGCCTCCTTCGATTTATTGTCCCTCTCAACCTTCCGTTCCCTAATCGTCTGTTCATTGGCCTGGATGATGGGTACGTATTGCGCCTTAAAGGCGTTGAGGTCCGACTCGGCTTTTTTCACTTCGTCTTGTCTCTTCGCCCATTCAGGCCCCGGCCCAGGATGTGTCGTGCCGCCCCACCCCTTCATTTCGCCGGACGCGACCATGATTCGTCTCGTCAACTCGTCTTCAAGTCCCACCAGGCGGTTCCTCAGCGCCCCGGTTTCCTGCTCAAGATTGGTGATGTCCGAGTATTCCGTCTTGATGTCCTCATCTACCCTGGTCCGCTCCTGCGTCAGCCCTTTGGTTAACTGTCCTCGAATCTCGGACTCGAAGAGTTTCAGTTCCAGCGGCCTTGTGATGACGACCGAGATAAGTACGGCCAGGAGAAACCGCGGCGATGCTTTCCAAATTTCACTCCACTTCTTCGCGCCTCGAGTCTTCCTGATGGACGAGACGATGAACCTGTCGAGGTTGAAGATAATCAGGCCCCAGAACAGCCCGAAGGCCACCGCCAGTTTAGCGTCACGGAAGACCGTGAACAATGCGTAGCCTCCCGAGAGCGCGGCCAGCGCGGCGGTAAAGAAGATGGTGGCCCCGATGCCGGCGTATTTGTTGTGCTCGACCTCGCACTCCTTCATGCGGAGAATCGTGCCGCTCGCGCCCGAGCAGAACAGGAAAAATTTCTTGACCGGGTTGGTCATCACGTCGTCACCTCTGTTTCGGGGCGCGTCAAGCCAGTGAGGCGAACGCGCCCTCGTCTAACCGCACGAACGCGGCTTCGTCGAGCAGGACGAAGCCGCCGGGATTGGCCGGCGGGGCGGCCCCCGGCTGTGAGGCCGCGCCGGCCGCGTGGGCCGCCGGAGCGAGATTGGGCGAAGCCGCCGGGACCGGAGTGCCCATCGCCAGCCACTCGGCCGGGCTCGGACAATCGTCGAAGCCTTGCGCCCGGAGCGCCTTTTCCAGGAGCGCGGCCGCGCCCGGAAAATTCTGTCGCAGATTGTTGACGACCCCGCCGATCTCCGGGCCGCCGCGGTTGTAGAGTTCGTCCTGCTCGAACATGCCGCCGTCGTTCCTGAGCGGGGTCCCCGCGTCCATGCAGAGGAACTCCGCGTTCAGGATCGCCATGCTGAACCGATCAGCGCGCGGCCTCCAGGTGAGGCGGGCGTCCGTGAAGCCGGAATTTTTGACGAACGGCGCGACGTAGCCGTCGGTGCCGAACGTCGTGTTAGGCGGCATCGAAAGCGACGGGTGGAAAAGACAATCCCAGTCGATGAGGTGGACGATTTGAGCCTGCACGTCAACGAACACGTTGGTGACCGAGAGGTCTCTGTGTGAAAGGTCGTGGCTTTCGAGCAGGCCGATCTGCTCGCTCAATTTCTCGCACAGCAGCGCGCGCTCGTCGCGAGACAACGTGGCCGCCCCCTTCCGAACCTTCTCGGCCAGCGCGGCCCAGTCGTCACACTTGATGCGGGGCATCAGCACCGTATTTTCAACCCAGGCGGCGAAGTCCGCGGTGAAGAAACCGGATTTTGAAACGTCCTTCTTTGAAAGCACTGTGCGGAGATAGCCCGACATGAAACCGGGGCGGCGCGGGACCAACGCTTGAATGGCCTTGATGTAGGCGCTGTCGGGAATCCTGGCGGGCGAAAACTTCTTCAAAATCCAGTCGCAGTTTTGCTCGTCCCTCAGGTAGAAGGCTTGGGCCTGCCCGCGCACCGGAGCCAGGGGCGTGCCCCTCAGCAACGGATTCTCAATCGGGCGGAGTTGGTGGCCGTCAATCTCCGCGTACTTTCCGCTTTTGAGCCAATCCTCTGCGACATCTATCATCTGAGTCTCTTTACCTCCCGCGGGCATCCCGGAATCGTTTCCGTCTCAGGCGCAAGCTCGCGTCCGCCTCATTCCCGCCGCTCCTGATTCGCGTCGGCGAACGGGTCTTCAAGCTCGTCCAGGCGCGGTGCGGGGCGGGCGCTCTCGGGCGCGGGGCGCAGAGAGAGCTGGCCCCAGTCAGGCCGCCCCAGCTCAGTCAGGCTCGGGGCCGGCGGCCCGCCGTCTTTAGTCGCAGGGACGTGCGGCGCATGGAAGTCCGGGGCTGCCATGTCACGAAGGTCCGGCGCGGGCCTTTCGATTTTGGGCGGCACGATCTGCATCCTCTGAATAAACCTCATGAAGTCGGGCTGAGGGTCGTAAACGTCCTTGAGGCTCGGTGCCGTGACTCCCGCGCCGAGCGCCCGCCACTCGTCCGGGGAGGGACACTTGTCGAAGGCGGCGGCGTGCAGAATTCTGCCGAACAGCGCGAGCGCGCTCGGGAAGTCCCGCCGCAGGCGGCCGGTGATTTTGTCTATCCCGCTCCCGCCTGAATTGTAAATTTCGTCCTGGTCGAAAATCCCCCCGTCGCCTGTGACCGGGGAATCTCGCTCGACGCTCAGGAACTCGACATTCAGCACACCCATGCTGAAGCGGTCGGTGCCGCGAGCCCAGGTGGCCTGCGCGTCTTCCACCCCGCTGACCCTGACGAACGGCGCGACGTAGCCGCTCGTGCCGAACGTCGTGTTGGGCGGCATGGTGAGGCTGTCGTGATAAATACTGTCCCAGTCAATTAAGTGGACGGCCCACGTGTCCGTGTCGATAAAGATATTCGTGCTCGACAAATCCCTGTGCGAGAGGCCGTGGCTTTCGAGGACCGCGATCTTCTCGCTCAGGCTTCGGCACATTGACAAACGCTGCTCCGGGGTCAGGCGGATCGTCCCGTCCCTCACCCTGTCGGCGATGTAGGCCCAGTGACTTCCCGGCACCAGCGGCATCAGAATCGTGTTCTCGATCCAGGCCGGGAACTCGGCCGCCGGGAGGCTCGCCCCGGCGGCGCTCGCCCGCGACAGTACTTTGCGCTGATAGCCGGACTCGAAGCCCGGATGCATCGGGATCAATGATTGAATGGCTTTGATATATTGCGCGTTCGGGTTCCGCCCCGGCAGGAACTTCTTCAAAATCCACACCCGCCTGGTTTCGTCGTGGAGGTAAAAGGCTTGCGCCTGGCCGCGGGCGATGACCAGAGGATTACCCGCCAGATACGTGTTCTCCTGTGGCAACAGGTTAATGCCCTCAATCGAAGCGCGCGTCTTACTTCTGAGCCACGCTTGCGCCACGTCGGAGAGAGATTGCTGCGCCTGCCTGTTCCTTGTCATAAGTCGCGCCCTCGGCTGAACCCTCAGAGTGTGGGAGATGCAAATACCGAACAATCTGTTTTGAGCGTCGCGGCCCTTAGTCGGAGCGGAGTGTTTCAGTCCGCGTTGCGTCGGCCCGGCGGTGTGCGGACCCGCTACCTGGCTCTCAGTCCGAACAGGCGAAGGATGGCTTCAAACAATCCGGCGAGGAAGCCGGGCCTGCGCCTTTCCGAGGTCTCCGCGTCCGCGTGTTCCTCCCCGTCCCCGGACGACTCCGCTTCCGCCTCGCCCCGAGCCTTGACCGGGTGCAGCCAGATGAAAGAGATGTCGTCGTCCCCTTTCTTCCGGTTGAGCCTGGCGTGAAGCTCGGAGAGGCACTTGTCACGCAGCCCCGAGTCGGTCAACTCCGCGCGGTGCTCTTGCAGCCATTCGCGAATCTCCTTGAAGCTGGTGAAGCCGTCGTAGAAGCCGTCGCTACAGAGCAGGAGGTTCACGTCCTCCGGGTATTCCTTAAAGTCAACGAGAACGTGATTCGTCTCGGGGTCGTAGGAGTCCGGCAGCACGGCCGTAAACGACGAGCGGTGTTCGAGTCGTTCCAGCTCGCCGCCCAGGTTCATGTTGTTGTAGTGCAGCTCGCCGTCTTCCCCGAAGATGAAGACGGCGCTGTCGCCGCACCCGATGGCCTTGATGGAGATCATGCCCTCGGAATTTGTTTCTCCGCGCTTCAGGCAGACGGCCACGAAAGTAGTCTGGTATGAACTCTGGTACTTCTCGCGCACAATCTCTTCGAACATGCTCTTGAGCAATGCGGAGTACCCCTCGTCCATCTTCACGGGCTTTTCCAGCAGGGCCAGCCGCATTCCTTTGAGGGCCGCGGCCGCTTCGCGCAGTCCGCCCTCCTCAAACAGCGCGTGCACCTGGCCCGAGACGTACTGTGCGGCCGCGGCGGAGTATGGGGACGAGGTCGCGCCGTCGCAGACGATGGCGAACTGGCACTCCGCATTCTCGCCGTCGGTCGTCTCCAGCAGCATGAGGCTGTCCTGATTCTTCTCCTCGTCCTCGTCTTTACCCGGCGAGGCGATTGAGACGGCCGCATGCGTGACGCCTATTTTTTCGACACGCGCGGATTGCTCCGGGCTTGCTGAAGGCATGATGGATGAGACCCCGCTCCTCTGTGCAGTTTCAAAGCTCATAGGCGAAAGCGTCAGGACGACGGGCGCGGAGAAGACGCTCGACGCCCGCGCCGCGGCGTCGGGTTAGCGCGCGAGGCGGCTCCCGCCCGAACCGACCACCTGAATGACGTGCTTGAGCATGTCTTTCGTGCGCACGTCGAAGAACAGCCTGACGTTCTCGCGGATGGCGGGGAAGATTCCGTCGCCCACTAAATTTTCGCGCATGGTGGCAGGCACGAGGCTGCTCATGCGGAAGAGGCGCAGGTTGTCCGCTTCGTGGCCGACCTCCTGCTCCGTCAGGTAGCCTGGGAAGTCCTTCTCGTCCTTGTAGGTCAGTTGCGTGCTGGTGCCGATGTAGCCGTTGACGACGAGCACGTTGCCGTCGTTCGAGGACAGGCTCATCATCTGTTGCGCGATGGGCTCGGCGTCCGTGTGGCTCTCGCCGTCCGTCAGGTGAAAGACAATCGGGGGGAAAGAATTCCTGAACCGCTCCTTCTGTAGAGCTTTTTCGATGCGCGTCAGCGCGAATTGAAAGGCGGCGGCCGTGTCGGTCCCGCCGAGGCCGCCGCTCAGGCCCAGCGAGCCGCTGTCGGAAAGTTTTTTGGCGACTGCCCCGATGTCCATCTCCTCGTCGCCCTCCGGGCCTGTCTGCCACGGCTGCACGCTGCTGCCGTATTTAATAATGTCCAGGTAGTATCTGGGCCTCACCGTCGGGGTGTCGCCGGCCATCTCCATGCTGCGCGCCAGCAGCTCCTTCAAGATTATCTCCGAGTAACGCTCGACCCACTGGTGGCGCGTGTCGCTGGTGCCGGTCATGTTCGTTGACATGCTGCCCGAATCATCCAGGATCATGACGATTAACGCCGGCTCTGCGCGCCTGACTACTTTTTCGTACGCCATCTTGTTTTCTCCTCGCACGGTTAATAAGATTTGCCGCGGCCGGAGTCGCGGCCGCCGGGCCACGGACTCAAGCGCACAAGCGGCCTGTCCGCAGACCTCGCCGGACGAGCTTGCCTCGCGGGCTGCTCTCTCTTCCCCGCTCCGACAATCATCCATAGACTATGGCTCGCTAACGTCAAACGTTACGGCGCGACCGCCTGAGCGCGCGTGGAAGGAGTGCGGCGGTGCGGGTGTGGGTTTGACCGGCAGTCCGACAAACGGGGGAGCTTGCATTTACTCCCGCTTCTGAGCCAATCGAATACGACATCAATCATCTCGGCAGCTTCCTATCGGGCTAAGGCTTCGGGGCGAATATCATGTAGGCGAGGCGCGGCGAGAAAGTTTTATGGAGGAAAGAAAATAGTTTGACCTGTGTGCCGAAGCTGAATAGGCCGGCGGGCGCTTGCCACGACTGGTCTCGTAAAAGCTGGTCCACCGCCTGCGGGCGCGCAGCTCTGGCCGCGCCGAGCGTCTGCACGAGAGCCCTGCGCCGCCCCTCCGGCTCGGGCGCGGAGAGTTGCCGTAAGAGTGGCACGACCTCCGCGCGCTCATCGGCGTCGCGCATCGCCTCCGCGACGGCCGAGAGGAACCGTTCGGGCGACGAAAGGTCTGCATCCAGCAGTCGCAGGTTGAAATCTGAGGCGAGACGGCCGAGCGTGCGGCTGAACGTCCCGCGCAGTTGCCGCAGCAGTGCGCGCACTGCCGCGGCATTGAGTGACTGCGCGTGGGTGAGGACGTGAAGCACCTCTTCGCGCCGGCCGCGCGGCCCCGGTTGGGCCAGAAGCTCCAGCGCCACGCAGGTCTCGCCGGCCAGGTCGGCACGGCCCAGACCCTCCGCGACGACGGCGACGAAAGACAGCGGGTCGGGGAACAACCCTCTGAGTCCCTCGCAGCGAACCTCGACGGCGAGCGGCTCGAAGACCTGCGGGGAAATGCTGGTCAGCCTCGCCAGAAGGTCGTAGAGGCCGTCCCTGCATTCGGCGAAGCAGCTGACCAAAGTCTGCACCAACTCTCTCCGACACCCTTCCGGCTCGGGCTTGAGCATCAGCAGCAGCGCCGTGTACACCTCGCCCGTCGTGCGCCCCCGCTGGATTTCCTTACGCAGGTCGGCGACGAACTCGGGCGGGTTGGAAAACATCTGCCGCCATCTCTCGGAGCGCACCTCTGCCAGGAGGCCGCTCAACTGCGGGTCGTTGGAGGCGCGCAGCCGCGGCAGCAGCTCCTTTTCGAGGCTCGCCTGCGAGAGCCCGGCCAGCCCGGCCACCAGCGCGCGACGCGTCACGCCCTCGGCTTCCGACACGAGTCGCTTGAAAGATTGCCAGACGGCGGCCATCTTCTGGTGCTTGTGGTTGAGGATTTCGACCAGGACTTGCGCCGTCGTCTGAGCGTCTTCGGCCAGGAACCCGGCGATCTCCCGACTCCGCTCCCAATCCTTCTGCTTGCGCCAAAGCAAGAGGCTGCAAATCGCGGCCCAGCGGCAATCGGCGTCTGCCCCGGAGGCCCACTCGCGTATTAAGCCGACCGCCGCCGCCTCGTCAGCCATGCGCGCCTCGATCAACGCTTCGGCGACGTTGACTTTCGTCGTGACCTTCTCGTCCCGCGCGACCAGACTTAACAACGTCGCCAGACTCGGCTCCTCACCTCCGGCCAGCGGCAACTTCCGCACGGGCTTCTTCAGCGCGATGGAGACGTAGAGCCTGACGCTCGCCCCCGTCCTGCCGGCCAGGCGCTCAAGGAGGGAGAGAGAGCGCAGGCAAGTGTCCGTCCCCGGCCTGGCCGCGGCGATACTCCCCAGGGCCGAGGCCGCGGCCCACGTCCGGCACAACGCGTCCCTGCGGTGAGGGGCGTCGCCACACCACTTCTCCAACAGGCCGAGCGCATGCTTCGCGCCGGTGCTTTCCGTCACCGTCTGCTCCAGAGAGAGCGCGACCGCTTCGCGCACTTGGAGCATCGGGTCCGCCCCCCAGAAGTTGAGCAGTCCCGTGAGGTCTTCGAGGCCCTGCCGGCCCGCCTTCCCGACGACGCGCGCCAGCGCGACCCTCAGTTCCTTGTCCTCCGCCGCTTTGAGCTTCCGCGCCGCGAAAGCCTCTTCGGTCAGACGCTGGTCGCGGCCCGGCGGGACCGTCATCTCCTTGATCAGCGGCACCAGCTCGATCAGGTATTCGCGGAAGTTGATCGTGACCTCGCGGGAGACGGCCTCGGCGATGCGCTCGTCAACAAAATCGAGTTGGCCTTCGGTCGTGACGTACAGCGCGGCACGCTGGCGGCAAATGCCGAGCGGCCAGAGTGACAGGTTCGAGTCCAACCTCTTCAGCCGCTCGACGATCAGCTTGTACTTCTCCCACAACTGCTCCTTGCGCAGGCCCGAGAGCATGGAGAGCGCCAGCACGAAACACCGCGTGGAGTCGTCGAGCGCGATGAACCACGTATGAATTTCGTTGTCGAGGTCGGCGCTGCGTTGGAGCAGCTTGAGGATGTCGCCCTGCCGCCTGGCCTGCCCCAGATGGCGCGTCACGAAGCGTTCGATATCGGTGGGCGTCCACTTGTTGACAGTCGTCCTGAACAGCTCGCGCCCCTCCGGCCCTTCGAGAACCTTGCGCGCCCACTGGTGCTGCCTCTCGCTGATGTCGCGGGACTGGTGTGAGAAGTCCAGCAGCCTCCCGAAGATTTCTGATTTCGCCCGCTCGCCGTAGAAGCCGTGGCCGACAGTGACGCGCGCCCCGCCCGCAAAGTCGCGGTCGCGCATCTCCTGATTGATCTCGTCGTAGGAGTCTTCGGAGACGGTGACGATGACGAGGTTGCGCGCGGCCAGGCTCTTCAAGCTCTGCAACTCATCCCGGCGCGATTCCTCGTCGAAGAGCACGGACGGCTTCACGTCCGGGAAGATGATGACGGAGTCGCGGACGAGCGTGTCGTTGACCCTCGACCAGCCGAGCGACCTGGTCACTTCGTAGATGCCACGGCCCTGCCCCTTCCCGCCCCGGACCTCGCGGTCATGCTCCTGTACGGCGAGAGAGCGCGCGAAGTGATTTCTGACGCCGGCATCGCCCACGACCCAGAACAGTCTCTCGCTCCGCAGCTCCTCGACCGCGCGGCGCAGTTCGGGCGAGTCGAGCGAGGCGGCGCGCGTCAGGTTCTTCCGAAACTCCCCGACCAGAAACGCCTCGATGCCGAAGATACTCGCATCAATCTCCGGCGGCCTGCCGTCAATAGTCGCTTTAACCCGTTTGAGAAGCTCGTCGTAATCGCCGGGTTCAACTTCTATCGGGTTGAACCCGCGAATGCTCGCACCGACGGTCGGCGAATACTGCGCGGTGAAGCCCAGACGCACAGGGATGATGGTCGGGCGTCGCTCTCGCTGGTAGCGTTCGGCGGCGTAAGAGAGTTCGTACTTCACCCAGGGGCTCTCGTTCGCGCTCTCACTTATTAAGGCGATGACGAAGTCGGCCGTTTCGAGCGAGTCCTCGATCCTTTTATCAAAATCCGCACCCGCCGGCTCCGCCGTGTTGACGTACACGTCGCAGTCCGCGCTCAGGTCTTCGCGGAGCCGGAGGGCGATGCTCCGGTCAGGCTCGATGATGCACCTGTGGCTGACGAAGACGACGGGCCGCGCTTCGGCCTCGGGCGGCGCGGCTTCGTCGGCCTCGCCGGCCTCCATGTCCGCGACGGCTTCGGCCTCCCGCTCCGCTTCTTCCGCCGGGCTGGCCCACGGGTCTTGCTCAATCGGTCGCATTTCGAGTTTCTAGCCCTTCGCGCCTTTGAATTGCCGCACGGCGGCCGCGGCGAAGGCGGACTCCGAATTTAGAGCCCTACAATAATTCTATGACGGCGGGCGGCAAGACGTTACGGCGGACGCTGCCGGGCCGCTCGGCCCTCCCTCGCGTTGACGTTCAAAGGTTGCTGGATGCAGTTCGCCCGCGAGTGGTAGAGTTCGCAACACGGTGGGCCAAAAAACCGTGTGCCTTTCTTAGTCCCGCCGCCGACTCATTCAAACTTCTCGCCGGGTAATTGAAATCATCGGCCACTTGGAAGGAGGTCACTGAAGAGGGACATGCCCGATTGGTTTTACCGAACGGTGACACGGCCTGTACTGTTCCGCATGCCCGCGTGGCGGGCGCGTAATTTCGCCCTGGGCTTGATCGGAGGATTGGCCCGGCTGCCGCTCGGCCCGGCGCTCATTGATTTCCTGGGGCACATGCGGGCCGACGCGCGGCTCCGACAATCGTTCCTCGGAATCGAGTTTCCGACGGCGGTGGGACTCGGTCCCTGGTTAGACACGCGCGCCGCGGCCCTGCCGGCGCTGGCCCGGTTCGGCTTCGGCTTTTTTGAAGTCGGCCCGGTGACGGTCGAGGGCAACGCGGGCGGCAGTCCGGTCGAACGCTTAGAGGACCGTCAAGCCCTTCGTCTCGGCGCTACTCCAGACACTCTCGCGCTCGCGCAAGTCGCCCCGCGGTTGACGGAGGCGTCCCGCCTCGGCCTGCCCGTGATGGTGCGGCTGGGGTATCAGCAAGGCGCGGCCCCGGAGCGAGTCAACGAGGAATGCCGGCGACTGATTAAAGACCTCGCCCCCGGCGCTCAGCTTTTCTCGCTGTCCACTCTCGAACTGGCCCAGGCGGAGAATTGGACGGGACGGCAATGGGGGGCGCACCTGCGGGCGGTGCTCGAAGCGGCGCGGGCGGCCTCGCCGCCCAGGCCGATGCTCCTGTGCGTGACGGCTGACCTGGGCCTCGACCCGGTCATCCCTTTGATTGAGGCCGGGCTGGCTGAAGGGATAAGCGGGCTGGTCGTTGACGGCAGCCTTGCGGCGGAGGCCGGCGGCAGGGCGGTCGGGCTCCCCGCCCGCGAGCAGGCACTGGACCAGGTCAGCCGCCTGCGCGAGCGGTGGGGCGGCGAGTTGTTCATCATCGCTTCGGGTGGAGTTCACGAGCCGGGCGACGCGCTGGAGTTGCGCTCGGCCGGGGCAGACCTGGTGCAGGTTGACAGCGGTCTCGTTTACACGGGGCCGGGACTGCCGAAGCGGATTAACGATGCCCTGCTCTTTGAAGCCACGCGCGCCGCGCCGCCCGAGAAGCCGGAACGCGCGCCGGAGCTGACCTGGTTCTGGACCACCCTGATGGGCGGCGGGATGCTTTTCGGGAGTCTCCTGGCGCTGGTTATTGCCGCCACACAGGTCGTCCTCCCTTATGACGAGGCGTTCCTGGGAATGGGGCGGGCGGAGTTGGCGGCCGTCAACCCGCGGCTGCTGGCCTTCATGGCGCACGACCGCGTGACGCTGGCCGGGACGATGGTCGCCATCGGCGTGATGTACGTCGGGCTGTCCGTGTTCGGCGTCCGCCGCGGCCTTCACTGGGCGCGGCAGTCAGTCTTCCTCTCGGCCTTCACGGGGTTCGCCAGTTTCTTCCTCTTCCTGGGCTTCGGGTACCTGGACATCTTCCACGCCTTCGTCACGGCCGTGCTGCTTCAACTGCTCCTGCTCGGCGTCCACTCGCGTCTGGGAACCTACACCCCGTCGGCGCGGCCGGACGCGCGGGGTGATCGGGCGTGGCGACTGAGCCTGTGGGGGCAACTCCTGCTGGTCGTGCACGGCTTCGCCCTGCTCGCGGCGGGCGCGGTCATCTCGGTCATCGGCATCACACAGGTGTTCGTCCACGAAGACCTGGAATTCATGCGAACGACCGTCGGCGCGTTGCTCTCGGCCAACCCGCGGCTCGTGCCGTTAGTGGCCCACGACCGCGCGACGTTCGGCGGGATGCTGCTGGCCGGCGGCTGGGTCTTTCTGCTGCCGGCCCTGTGGGGTTATCGCAGGGGCTCTGCGTGGCTGTGGTGGACGCTGCTGGTCGCCGGGCTGTCCGCCTACGCGGCGGCGCTCGGCGTGCACTACGCCGTCGGCTATATGGGCCTCAAGCATTTGCTCCCGGCGTTCGGCGGGCTCTCCCTTTACTTGCTGGGATTGGCCCTCTCGTATCCGTTCCTCTGCCGGGAAGCGAGCGGTGACGGACGAGGTGAGAAAACATGACGGCCGTCTCCCAAATACGCGGCCATCAGCGGCAAGGTGGCCGACGTACAACATCGGGAGTCTCCCCGGCACGGGGCAGGCCGTTCACTTCACGGCGACCCGCACGGCGCTGCAATTCGCGGCGGCGAGCGACAGCGTCAAGGAGGAGGCCGGCAACGCCTCATTTGCCTTAGTGAGCCCAGACCGAAGCCTTCTCGGCCCAGACGCTCCCCTGGTACTTCTGTTTAAGCTCGTCGGCCGTTGCGCCGAGCGCCGTGTGATCGTTGGTCGCCTTGTAGTGGCTGACGCCTTTCCAGTAGACCGCCTCCGGCGCGGCCTGCGACTGCGGGTAACGCTCCGCCACTTGTGCGTACCTGCGCTCGGCCTCGGCCCATTGTTTGTTCATGAAGGCGACGCGCGCCGGCCCCTGCTCCAGCCAGGCGCGGAACTCCTCCTTCGTCAGGTAGCCCTCAAGGCGCTGCCTCTCGACGCCGTCTGAATCCAGGACCAGAACGGTCGGCGTCCACACCGCGTCGAAGCGATGAAAGTAGGCGGGGTGTTCCTTGAGGTGCGCTCCAAGCGCGACGAAGTTCTCGTTGATGAAAGAAGAGACTTCGTCGTCCGCGTAGGACTCGGCCTCCAGCCGAGCGCACGCGCCTCAAGCCGGGGCGGCGCTGAAATCAACCAGCAGCGGTTTCTTCGCCGCCTGGGCCTCGGCGAGTGCCGCGTCCGCGTCCTTGTTCCAATGCACTGACATTCGTTTGTCCTCCTGAGTTAGAAAGATTCTGTTACATGCTGCTCACGCGCACCGGGCGTGTTCTTGTAGATTGTACCGCCTATTTTCTAATCTTGACTTTTTTTGCGCGGCCGCCGTCCTACGCCTTGAGGAATTTCGCGACGCCGTTCATGAACATCTGCACCGCGAGCATCACCAGCAGCATCCCCATCAGCCGCTCCATCGCAATCAGGCCGCGCTGTCTTAAGAGGCGATAAAGGAGGGTCGAAGAGAGCAGGATGACGGCGCTCAAACCCCACGCGATGGTGAGGGCCAGGAGCAGCTCCGGCGTGCCGAGCGGGCCGGACCTGAGCAGCAAGAGCGCGGCCAGGGTGGAGGGGCCGGCGATTAAGGGGACCGCGAGGGGCACCAGGAAAGGCTCGCCTTCGGGCGAGTCCGCGAGCGCGTCCCTCTCGGGCGGGAAGATCATGCGCACGGCGATTAAGAAGAGGACGATGCCGCCGGCGATGCTGATCGTCTCCTGTTGCAGACTCAGAAATCGCAGCAGGTATTTGCCGAGAAAGAAGAAGGCCAGGAGGATGAGGAAGGCAAAGAGTATCTCGCGGAGCAAGACCCTGCGCTGCCGCTCGGGGCGCACGTCCTTGAGGGCAGAGAGGAAGAGCGGGATGTTGCCCAGCGGGTCCATGATGAGCAACAGAGTCATGACGGCGGAAAAAATTCTCATCGCTTATGTCCGGCCCTCTTCAGCCGCAAGAAATTCGTCCGACAGCGGCTAAACCTCAACTCTCATCTCCGCACCTCCAACCGCGTCCTCAGCATTTGTAATACGTTCCGTTACAAACGCAACCCTGTCAAGTCGCTTGTTTACGCCTTGAGCGGTCTGAAAATTTGGTAGTGGTCCAGTTGCAGACGGGGCGAAGGAAAGGCGGTCTCACGCAAAGGCGCAAAGACGCCAAGAAAGCACGCAAGGTAATGAGGCACTCAACTTCTTCGCGTTCTCCTTTGCGTCTTTGCGCCTTTGCGTGAGACTCCTCCCTGATAAAGACGGCCCAACTTCAACCCGAACCACTACCGAAAATTTTCGGCAAGGCTGCCGCGCCTGAGCCGGGCCTCAGAGGCGTGGCGCTTCAGACGGGAGAGGGTTATATTCTTTGTCCACGCGCGGGCATGATGGCCCCGGCCCGTGGCCGCAACCTTTAAGGGAGTCAACTATGAAACGAATCGCTTTGCTACTGCTGCCACTGCTGGCGTCGGCCCTCGCCACTCCCGCACTTCACGCGCCGTCGCCGGCCCCGCCCTCGTTCGTGGCGGTGAGAAATCATAAGTTCTACGTCGGCGACAAGCCCTACTACTACGTGGGCACGAACTACTGGTACGGCACCCTCCTGGGACTCGAAAAAGATAAGAAGAGGGGCATCGACCGCCTGCGCAGGGAGCTGGATTTTTTGAAAGCGAACGGCGTCACCAACCTGAGGCTGATGGCCGGCGCGGAAGGCTCCGGGATGATTAACGGCGTGATGAGGGTGGGGCCGCCGCTCCAGCCGCGGCCCGGCGAGTTCGACGAAGACGTGCTGAAAGGGCTCGACCTCGTCCTCTCGGAGATGGGCAAACGTGACTTGAAGGCGGTCATCTTTTTAAGCAACAACTGGGAGTGGAGCGGGGGCTTCCAGCAATACCTGATTTGGCACAACCAGGTGCCCGAGGCGCTCAGGACCAGAAAGCTGACCTGGGACGAGCAGCGCGACATCGTGTCGAAGTTTTACGGCTGCGCGCCGTGCAAGGAGAGTTACAACAGGCAGGCGAGTCTGCTCCTGGGCCGGACCAATAAGTACAACCAGCGTAAGTACGCGGAAGACCCTACGATCATGGCTTGGGAGCTGGCTAACGAGCCCCGCCCCATGAGGCCCGCCGCGGCCGACGCCTACAAGCACTGGATAGCGGACGTGGCGGCCATGATCAAGGCGAAGGACAAAAATCACCTGGTGACTTTGGGCCACGAGGGCGAGATGGGGACCGAGGACCTTAAGCTGTACGAGGAGATTCACGCGGACCCGAACGTGGACTACCTGACGATTCACATCTGGCCCAAAAACTGGGGCTGGTTTACGGGACTCCAAGTAGAGGAGGGCTTCGCAGGCGTCGTCGAGAAAACCCTGAGCTACATTGACCGCCACGTGGAGATTGCCAGGAAATTGAACAAGCCTTTAGTCATCGAAGAGTTCGGCCTCCCCAGGGACAAGCACTCGTTCGAGGCGCGCGCGCTGACCTCGCAGCGCGACGCCTTCTACCGCCAGATATTCTCAATCGTCGAGAAGCAGCCCGCAACGGACGGCTACATCGCCGGGGCCAACTTCTGGGCCTTCGGCGGGGTGTCCCGCCCCGTCAAAGGTCAGACGTTCTGGAAGGCGGGCGACGACTACATGGGCGATCCGCCTATGGAAGAGCAGGGGCTCAATTCCGTTTTCGACGTGGACAGGAGCACCTGGGAAGTCATCAGGGCGGCCGGCCAATCGCTGGCGAAGAGTCCTGGGCCGGGCCGCTGA
This sequence comes from Pyrinomonadaceae bacterium, assembly GCA_036403435.1. Classification (GTDB taxonomy): domain Bacteria; phylum Acidobacteriota; class Blastocatellia; order Pyrinomonadales; family Pyrinomonadaceae; genus QHXM01. The sequence goes on along the minus strand of DASWQY010000115.1, from coordinate 30,091 downwards.
TTGAAATAAGATACTCGACGACTGGTCTGACGATGGGGGTTTGAGCAATGGGGGGCAGGCGCTTCGGAGCTTCACTGCTGTTTCTCATAGTCTTTGTTTCCTGCGGGCTCCCCGGCGCGGTCCCGCAGACGCGCGGGCGCTCTTCGGCGCACACGCTCGCACTCCGCGCGGCGAGGATGCTCGACGTGCGCCGCGGGAGGCTGGTCGAGGACGCCGTCATCATTATTGATGGCGACAAGATCACGCGCGCCGGCCCGAACCTCTCGACCCCGAGTGGGGCCGAAGTGATTGACCTCGGCGACGTGACCGTCTTGCCCGGCCTGATTGACGCGCACACTCACATCACTTACCACTTCGACGAGACGGGCCATTTCGGAAGGCGCGGCGACCCCAGTCTTGCCGTGACGTTTCGTTACGCGGCCGAGAACGCGCGGCTGACGCTTGAGGCCGGCTTCACCACCATCCGAAACCTCGGGGCCGGCGACCTCGTTGACATTAACCTGCGCGACGCAATCGCCCGCGGCGAAATCGTCGGGCCGAGGATTCAGGCTTCCGGCGAGCCGCTCATGCCCGACGAGGTTTACCCGATAAGCAGCGAGGCCGCCCGGCTGAAGACGATTCGCGACTTCGTGCGCGCCCGCGTGAGAGAAGGCGCGGACGTGATCAAGATATTCGAGGGCGTTGACGGGTGGGGCAACCCGTACTTCAGTGAAGGCGAGATACGCGCGGCCGTCGAAGAGGCCGCGGCGCTCGGCCGCAGGGTCGCCGTTCACGCGCACGAGGCGGCGGCGATCAAGGCCGCGGTCAGGGGCGGCTGCGCGTCCGTCGAGCACGGCACGTTCATTGACGACGAAGCTCTCCGCCTGATGGCGGGCCGACACACCGCCCTGGTGCCGACGCTTTACCTGCCGACTCACTACCTCAGCCACAAGGCGCAGTTTGATTTCGACGACTCCGCCTGGGAATTCTTCGAGCGGCTCCGCTCGCGAAATCCAGAGAGCGCGCGCCGGGCCAGAAAAGCGGGCGTCGTGATTGTCAACGGCTCGGACGCCGTGGCCGGGCTCCACGGGTCGAACGCACGCGAACCCGAGTGGCTGGTCAAAGCCGGCCTCACCCCGCTCGAAGCCATCCGCGCCGCGACACTCGACGCCGCACAACTCCTCGGGCTGGAACGCCAGGTGGGCCAGATTGAGCCCGGCCGCTTCGCGGACATCATTGCCGTCGAGGGCGACCCCGTCAAAGACATCACGCGCCTTCAAGCGGTCGTCTTCGTGATGAAGGGTGGGCGAGTAGTTAAAGGTCAGGGCCGCCTTTAACCCCGCTACCGGGTCCGGCTGATGGGTTGTCAGGCGGGGCGTTTTGAAGTCTTGCGACCTCCGGGCTTGGCCTTGCCCAACGCAATCGAATAAGACGTGCTCGGCATGCCGGAGCCGTCATCGAATTCGCAGCCGGCCGAAACTCCTAGCCTGGCAATCTCCTCCGGGTCATCAAGCTGGTCGTAGGCGGCGAACATCGCGCCGATAGCGTAGCCCCCGCCGGAGCCGATGGCCCAGAAGCGGTTGTATTCGTCAACGTCCCGCCAGGAGAACATCCCGAAGATTCCGTGCGGGTTTGCTATCAGTCCCTCAATCTGGCTGGACTCATACTGATCGTCGTCCTCTTCTTCGGTTTTCAGGTAGAACTCCTCCTTGAGGATCGGGTGTATCCTCAGGTAAGTCTCGAAAATGTCAGAGAGGCCGTTGAACGAAATCTTTTTCGGATGCCTTCGCATCAAGCTCTCCAGGACCTGGGAGTGGGCAGTGGGACCAATGATGCCAATGTAAGAGTCGCCGAAGCGCAGGATTTTTTCGCTGTTGGCGATATACTTGACGCCGAGTTTAGTGCTGCCCGCGGTTGTTAAAGTGTCGGCCGCGATTGCGACCCGGTTATTCTTTTTTACGACTACGATTGTTGACATCGTTCATCCACCGTGGCCCGCCCGTCACCCAAACGTTCGGGGACGAACCTCCGTAGCGCCGGAATTTTAGAAACAGAGCTGCCGCCGTTAATATTGTATCCGTAAAAGAGACGCCCTTCACAGTTCTTTCGTGAGAAGAGAATTGCCGCGTGCCGGTTGAGGACGACATCTTGAAACTCCCAGCCATCATAGACGCCGCCGGCTACAGTCTTCATTTCAATGACGGGGTTTGGCATCGGGCCGCCGCCGCCATCTGCGCGCGGCACAATCTTTCTTACGAGAGCCTACGCCGCTCGCCGCGTGGCGAGAACATTATCTTCCTCGTTGACCGCCGCCTCGTCATCAAAATCTTCGCGCCGTTTCGGGACAACTACTCGCGCGAGGCCGCGGCGCTCGAATACGTGCGGGGCAAGCTCGGTCTTGAGACGCCGGAACTCGTGCGCGCCGGAGAACTCGACGGCTGGCCGTACCTCGTCATGACGCAGTTGCCGGGTCGCGCCTCGCGCGAGGTCTGGGCGGGCGTCCCCTCCCGCGACCGCCTCGAAATCGTCTCGCGCCTCGGGGCCGCGATGCGCGAGCTGCACGCGCACGCCGCGCCGCTAGGGACCGTGCTGGACCGCGACTGGCACGGATTCGTCGGGCGGCAGGCGCGCGACGCGGTGGAGAGACAGAGGGCCTGCGGTGCCAACCCGGAATGGCTGGAGAGCCTGCCCGCGTACGTCGCCGAACGGCTGGAACTGTTGCCCTCGAATCAAGGGCAGGTGTTCCTTCACGGGGACATTCACGCCGGCAACGTGCTGCTGGCGCAAGTGCGCGGGCGGTGGCAGATCAAGGGCCTGATAGACTTCGGCGACTCGCTCTGCGGTTTCCACGAATACGAGTTCGTCGCGCCCGGCGTCCTCATGGCGCAGGGTGACGCCGGGTTGCAGAGGGCGATGCTGCTCGCCTACGGCTACGAGGAATCGCAGTTGGACCAGAGCCTGCGCGCACGCCTGATGCTGCTGACCGTCCTCTACGAGTGCAGCGATTTGCGCAAGTACGCGCTGCGGCTCGCGCCTGAGGCGGTGAGCCTGACGCTGAGTGAGCTAGAGTCTGCAATCTGGAAATTCGCGCCGGGGTGAATTTCAGGAGGAAGAAATAACACCCGGCGCTTTCAAACTTCGCCGCGCCGCTATGCCGCATCAGACCCGGCGCGTTGACGATGACGCCGCGCCGGCCAGAGGGCGCTCCTCATTTAGCGTTTGGGGGTGATCTTCCAAAGCTCCCCGTTGGGTTGGTCCGTGACCACGTAGAGCGCGCCGTCGGGGCCCTGGCGCACGTCGCGGATTCGCTGCCCGCGGTCCACCAGCAGGTGCTCCTCGCCGACCACCCGATTGCCTTTGATGACCAGCCGCACGAGTCTTTGTTCCCTCAAAGCGCCGACGAACAGGCTCCCGCGCCAGGCCGGGAAAGCGTCGCCCGTGTAGAACTGCGCGCCCGACGGGGCTATCACGGGGTCCCAATAATAGACCGGCTGCTCCAAACCTTCGCGCGCGGTCGTCGCGCCGGGGACCGGCTCGCCCGAATATTCTTCGCCGTAGGTGATGAGCGGCCAGCCGTAGTTCTTACCCTTCTCAATCAGGTTCACCTCGTCGCCGCCCTGCGCCCCGTGCTCCACGGTCCACAGCCGCCCGCTCTCGTCGAAAGCCGACGCCTGAACGTTGCGATGCCCGATGGTCCAAATTTCGGGCAGCGCGCCCGGCTGCCTGGCGAAAGGGTTGTCGGCCGGCACGGACCCGTCAGGGTTGATCCGAATGATTTTGCCGAGATGGCTGTTTAAGTGTTGCGCCTGCGGGCGGGTCGTCTCCCTGTCGAACCGCTCGCCGAGCGTGATGTAGAGTTTTCCGTCCGGGCCGAAGGCGAGCCTTGAGCCGAAGTGCAGGCCGTTGTCGTAAGTCGGCATGGCCCGGAAAATGACGCGGACCTGTTCCAGATTTCGGCGGTCTTCCGTGAAGACTCCGCGCGCCACACTCGTCCCGCTCCCGCCTTCGCGCTGTTCCGAGAAGCTCCAGAAGATGGTGCGGTCCTGTGCGAAGTTCGGGCTCAGGGCAACGTCGAGTAGCCCGCCTTGCCCGCGCGCGGTGATCGGCGGCAGACCGCCCTTCCCGCTGGCGTCCGACACGCCGCCCGCGCCTACGGGGAGCAGACCACCAATCGGCTGCCCGATGTCACCCCTGGCCGAAACGATGCGGAGCCGCCCCGCTTTTTCGGTAATCAACAAATCGCCGCCCGGCAGCGGCTCCACCGCCCACGGCCTGTCCAGACCCTTCGCCAGCACCGTCACGTCGAAGGCCACGTCCGACTTCACCCCGCAGCCGCGAGTCTGTCCGGGGAAGGCCGGCTTTTGGTCCGGCGCGTTCGCCGTTCTGGTTTCGAGCGGCGCGCACGGCGAAGTCGAACCCGCCGGCGCGGCAGTCGAAGCTGAAGGCGCGGACGGCTTGGCCGCCTCGCGCGTGTTCTGCGCGCAGGCCACGCTGGCGACCGCCAGTAAAACGGTCATGACGATCACGACCCGAGATTTTTTCCTCTTACTCATCATCTTTAGAAATACCCCTTGATTTTAAGTCTTGTCCCGTTTAATTGCCCCCACAGCAACTGGCGGTTCGAGGGTTTTATAACACTTCAAAAAAACAGATTGGAAACCGAACCGGGCAGTCATTCATCTCGGCCGCGCGACAATTTACGCCTTAACTTCGCCCGCGTCCCTGGCGGAACGCGCCCCGCGCACCAACTCTAAATAGGAGCGCGCCGCTTCAGTCACCTTGTGGGCCTGCCCTGCCCTGACGGCCTGCGTATCAACGAGGTCTGTGCCGACGCCGAGGGCGAAGGCCCCCGCCTCGATGAAGTCCGCGGCCGTCGCCAGCGAGACGCCGCCCGTCGGAATCAGGTCAATCTGCGGCAGCGGCCCCTTCAGCGCGCGCAGATATTTTGCGCCGCCGACCGCGCCGCAGGGGAAGACTTTCACCACGTCCGCGCCCGCAGCCCACGCCGCGACGATTTCGGTGGGCGTCAACGCGCCGGGGCAAACGGCGACGCCGTAGCGCCTGCACATCTCTATCGTGCCGGGGTTGAATGAAGGACTGACGATGAATTGCGCGCCGGCGAGGAGGCAGGCCCGCGCCGTCTCCGGGTCTAAAACTGTGCCAGCACCGACGAGCACCTCGTCGCCGTAACGCTTCACGACTTCAGAGATGACGCCGACGGCACCGGGCACCGTCAGGGTAATCTCTATGACGGGCACGCCGCCCGCCCTGACCGCTTCGGCCACGGCCAGCGCCTCGTCGGCCGAAGCCGCGCGCACGACCGGCACGAGGCCGACCTCGCCGATGCGCCGCAAGACCTCACGTTTATCCATCGGCTTCACCTAACGCGCGACGCGCGCCCCGCCGCCCTTCATCACACGCTCGACTTCCGCGAGCGTCGCCATGCTCGTGTCGCCCGGAGTCGTCATCGCCAGCGCGCCGTGCGCCGCGCCGCACTCGACCGCCCACTGCGGCCCGCGCCCCGTCATCAACCCGTAAATCAACCCGGAGGCGAAAGAGTCTCCGCCGCCGACGCGGTCATAAATCTCAAGGCCCTCGCGCGTCCGCGCCCTGTACAATTCGCCCCCGCAGTAGCAGACCGCGCCCCAGTCGTTGACCGTCGCGGTGCGCGCGTTCCGTAAAGTAGTCGCCACGACTTTGAAGTTGGGAAACTCTGCGACCACTTGTCCCATCATCCTGCGAAAATTCTCGACCTCTAATTTGGAATGGCCCTCGTCCAGCCCTTCGACGCCGAAGCCGAGCGCGGCCGTGAAATCTTCTTCGTTGCCGAGCATCACGTCCACGAGCGGGGACAGCTCGCGGTTGACCTCGCCGGCGCGCTGCTGTCCCCCGATTGACTTCCAGAGCGACTCGCGGTAGTTGAGGTCGTAGGAGACGACTGTGCCAAATCGCCTGGCCGCCGCCATCGCTTCGCGCGCCACCTCGGGCGTCGTCTCCGAGAGCGCGCAGAAGATGCCGCCCGTGTGAAACCACCGCGCGCCTTCGCGGCCGAAGATGTGCTCCCAGTCAATCTCGCCCGGCCGGAGTTGCGAGACGGCCGTTTGGCCGCGGTCAGAGCAGCCGAGCGCGCCGCGCAGGCCGAAACCCCGCTCCGTGAAGTTCAACCCGTTGCGGACCGCGCGGCCGACGCCGTCGTAAGCGACCCAGCGGACGTGCGACTGGTCAACGCCGCCCTGATAGATTAAGTCCTGGACCAGTCGCCCGACCGGGTTGTCGGCCAGCGCGGTGACGACCGCCGTCTCCATCCCGAAGCAACGTTTCAGCCCACGCGCGACGTTATACTCCCCGCCTCCCTCCCACACGCGGAAGGAGCGCGCGGTCGAGACGCGCCCGTCGCCAGGGTCGAGCCGCAACATCACCTCGCCCAGAGCGACCAGGTCCCAGCGACACTCGCTCTTCGGTTTAATGTTTATCTCGTGATTAGCCGCCATCGCTTCATCATGTCGGGATGCAATTGAGTGTAGCTTAAAGAAAACGTCTCACGCAAAGACGCAAAGGCGCTAAGAAAACGGAACTCTTTTCTTAGCGACTTTGCGCCTCCAGCGTGAAATTTCCTACGGGTCGCACTCGATTGTCAGTGGCTATAAACTTCAACCCGATCACCTTTTCCAAACTCAATCTGCGACTGCCGCAACGGGCTGAGCAAAAGGCCAGCGCCCCGAATGCCACGACCAGATGAAGAACGCGACGAGGCCGAGCGAGAGCGTGCCCAGGCCGAAGAGGATGATAGGCCAGTCGGTCGTGGCGAAGATAAAAATCCACCCGACGAGGGCGACGAGGGCCGGGACCGGGTAGAGCCAGATGCGGAAGGGGCGCGGCATCTCCGGCGCGCGCCGCCTGAGCAGCGCGACGGCGAAAATCTGGCCGATGAATTGAATCAGGATTCTGGTCGTGATGAGGGCGTCTATCACGACCCCGAGCGAGAAGAGGCAGCAGATGATCGAGATGACGCCGATGACGACAAGCGAGACGTGTGGGAAATTTCCCTTCCGGTGCAGCCGCCCGAAGATTTTGAAGAAGTAGCCGTCCGCGGCGGCCGCGTAAGGAATCCGGGAGTAACCCAGGAGCAGCGCGAAGACCGAGCCGAACGCAGTCCACAACACCATCGCCGTGAAAATCGTGGCGACGCGGCTGCCGTAAATCTTCTCCATGAAGATCGAGACTACGAAGTTGGAGTCGGGCTTAGCGCCGGCCGGGACAAAGTCGCGCCAGGAGACGACGCCGATGATCGAGAGATTGATGGCGAAGTAGATGAGGGCGACCGCCACGATGCTGATGATGATCGAGCGCGGGATGACGCGGCCCGGATTCTTGACCTCCTCGCCGATGTAACAGATGTCGTAGTAGCCGAGGTAATCGTAAACGCCGATGCGCGCGGCCGCGCCGAGGCCGAAGAGGAAGCCGATGGAAAAATTGAACGCGCCCGGCGGGAAATCGAAAGCCACGCGCGGGTTGAAGTGAATTAGACCTGTGACGATCACGACCGCGCTCGTCAGGAGCGTGCCGACCCACAGGCTGACCGTGATTTTTCCGATGAAGCCGATGCGACGGTAAAGCAAGCCGATGTTGAGGACGCCGACCGCCGAGGCGACGAGCAGCGTCTGAGACGGCGTGATGCCGCGCCAGACGTAGCCGACGTATTGAGAGAAGCCGATGTAGCCGGAGGCGATTTCGAGCGGGCCGCTCAAGATGAATTGCCAGATGAAGAGGAAGGCCATCAGCCGCCCGTAGGTCTCGCGCCCGTACCCTTCGCGCAGGTAACGATAAGTCCCGCCCGAGCCGGGCATGGCCGCGCCCAGCTCGCTCCAGACCATGCCGTCCGGGATGGCTATCAGGATGGCGATCAGCCACCCGACCATCGCCTGCGGCCCGCCGAGGGCGGACATCAGCAGCGGGATGGTGATGAAGGGGCCGATGCCGATCATGTTCGACATGTTCAGCGCGGTCGCCTCCAACAGCCCGAAGCGCCGTTGCAGGTGCGGCCCTTTTTCGCCGTGATGCTCGGGTTTAGTTTCCATAGTTAATAAGAGCCAGCAAAGGGCGTGGTTTATTTCGATGTTGAGTGTGTAGCGTGCGCCACATATTCAACGCTACGCCGAACCGTTAACCGGCCAAAACTATTTTGCGAAGTTGTCCCGCACTCCTCTACCCGCCGACGGCGAGCCGGGTTTCAAGCTCGCGCTCGCCATCCAGGTCTTGTAATCCGTCCCGCCGCCGCCGGCCAGCCGCGGGTCGTCCTGACGAAAGCCGGGCTCGCGATTCGGGTCGGCCAGGCCCCCCGTCGGGACATCGAGCCCGCCGTTAAAGAAGGTGTTGTTGCCGTGCCTGAACCCCTTGACCGTCGTCCCGAGTCCCACGATTTGATAAAGCATCGTTTCGTCAACCACGCCCGAGAGGACGAAGATGTTGTTTTCGACCACGAGGTCTTCGGTGAGCATCAGGCGGATTGAGCGCGCGCAACGCGGCGGCCGGCTGTCAACTTCGTTGCCGGGCCGGACGAGCAGCACGCCGCGCTCGCCCGCGCCGACGAACGTGTTATTGACGACCGTGGCACGCCTTGCGGCCCAGACGGCGACGGGCTCGACGGGCCGCTCGCCCGGACGCGTGGCAACTATCAGGTTGTCGCGCGCCGTCATCTCGTAGGACTCGAAACGCGCGAACGAGCACGGGTGGCCCACGCGCCCGTCGATGAAGAGGTCCGGGTCCATCGAGCCGCCGGAGAAGGCCGCGCCCGAATTGTCCACGAAGACGTTGGCCTCTATCAGCGCGCGGCGCGAGCCGCCCTTGCTGACCACGCCGCGGTGGCAGTTGCGTATCAGGTTGCGCCGCACGACCGCGTCGTCCACGCACGGCAAATCAATAGCGGGCTTCCGCTGAAAGTTCTTGCCGTCGAACAGCTCGCAGTCCTCTATCGTGACGTGGTGCGCCTGATTGAACTTGATGAGGTAGAGGCGGTCGTCGTCCTGCAAGGGGTCGTACTCGGGCGTGCACCCGCCGGGCGGGCACTCGTAATGGACCCGGCAATTGCGGACGGTGATGTAGCTCGTCCAGAGGTCGCGGTCGTACCAGGCGGGCGTTAGCCGGCCGGGCGGGTCGTTGGTCCTGACGCGGTTGAATTGGTCATCCGGCTCGTAGATGCTGTCGCCGTGAACCCCGTCGCGGCGGCGGTTAATCTTCTTGCCCGCCTCGTCCGTGTAGTAGGGGTTCGGGTTGATGTCGAAGCCGTCAATCACGATGCCGCGCGCCAGATGGAACTGCACATGGTCCAGAATCACCCCGTAACGCGTCTCGGCGCGGACGGTCAGGGGGTTGGCCGGGTCGTAGCGGTAGATGCCGACCGCATCTGGCCGCGCGCCGCGCACAAGGCTCTGCGGCGGGCGCGGGTCTCCCGGCTCCAGCTTGTCGTCCATCGCGAGCAGAAAATCGAGCGCGCCCCACTTCGCGGCCCTCCCCGCTTTTCGATAGTCGCCGTTCTTGGCGATGATGGTATCTCCGCTCCCAGCGTGGCGCAGCGCCTCGCGCCATGATTTATACGGTCGCACGTAGCTCCCGTCGCCGCGCGCGTCGTCGCCGTCGAGCAGATGCACGTAGACGACCTTGCCCGCGGCCTCGGCCCAGCCGCCGAGCAGCATCAAGGCGATGAGCGTTAGCAGGAGACGCGCGGTCCTGTGCTTCATCTTCCCTCCGGGCCTGGCACAATCCAGCGCCCGTTCAGCATCACGCGCCTGATGCGCCGCATCGCGCTAATGTCCTTTAAGGGATCGCCCTCCACCAGAATGAGGTCCGCGAGCTTGCCCCTTTCAATGCTGCCCAGGCGGTCCGCGGCGTGAAAGAAGCGGGCGTTCTCCATCGTGCCTGCGGCGATGGCCTGCATCGGCGTCAAGCCGCTTTCGACCAGCAGCTCAAGCTCGCGTTGATAGGCCCAGCCGCGCTCGGCGTGCGGCACGTCCGAGTGGGAGCCGACGACGATGTGAGCGCCCGCGCGGTTTGCAAGCCTGACGAAGGCCATCATTTTTTTGAAGGCGTTGACGTGCACCTCGGTCGTGTCTTTGTCGCCCGCGCGCCGCTCGAAGACTGCGAGTGTCGGCGAGACGAACGTCCCGCGCCGCACTATCAAATCGAGCAGGGCCGTCATGCGCGTGCTGTTCAGCTCGATCTTGTCCCAGACCTGATAGCGGCCCTCGCGCCGCGCGTTGTTGTCCGCGAGCACCGCCTGCCTGTACTTCTCTGCCTCGCGCAAAGGGAGCAGCGCCGTGCCGAACGAAGTGACGTGCTCGACGCCGTCCACGCCCGCGCGAATGGCGTCGCCCGCGTCAACAATCTCCAGGTGCGAAGTGACCGGAACGCCGCGCGCGTGCGCCGTCTCGACCACGACCTTGATGAGCCCGAGCGGCAGCCGGAAGTAAACCTTGATGCCGGAAGCCCCACTATCGACCAGACGATTGACGGCGACGCGCGCCTCTTCCGCGTCGCGCACGATGTGTGAATCGGTCGGGTAAGCAGGCGGCGGCGAATCAAGATGCGGCCCCATCATGAAGAGCCTGGGGACGGGCGCACTCGCGGCGCGCGCCGCCGTGTAAGCCTCTATCCACTGGCCGGGGTCGCGAATCGAGGTGACGCCGTGCGTGAGGTAAAGCGCCGGCAGAGGGTCGTCGCCGTCAATGTGAAAATGCGCGTCTATCAGGCCGGGAAGGAGCGTGAGGCCGCCGGCCTCGATGGTTTCCGCCCCGGCCGGGACACGCACGGACGCGCGCCGCCCGGCGGCTATGATGCGCTCGCCGCGTATCAACACGACCGCGTCGGGCACAGGCTCGCCTCCGCGCCCGTCAATCAGCGTCGCGCCCGTGATTGCTACGACGCGGCGCGGCGGGCGCGTCACTTCGTTGACCTCACGCAGAGGCTTGAGGCGCTCCGGCTTCTCGCTCGCGCGCGCTCTCCGCTGCGCCGCCGCGCCCCCGCAGACGAGCAGGCCGAAGAGTATGACGACAAATATTTTTCTCATGATTCTGCCCTCGTGGGCCAATTCGCAATCAGGTGATCGTAGAGCCGAACGGCCGTCTCCACCTGCTCGACACGGACGAACTCCGCCTTCGTGTGCGCCTGCGCGATGTCGCCCGGCCCGCAGACGACCACCTCCGCACCAGTGAGCGCGAGCTTGCTGCCGTCCGTGCCGTAGTGCGCGCCCTCGACCGGGAGGGAGCGACCCGTGACCGACACGCGCGCCTCGTCCAGCGCCCGCACCAACGCGGCTTCGGGCGACGTGTCGAGCGCAGGGTCCAACAGAAAAGGCTCTTCAAAAATCAGCTCGACATCTTCCCCCGCGCGCCGCCGCACCCAGACTTCGCACTCACGGACCGCCGCGCGCCCGTCCTCTCCCGGCAACAATCGCCTCTCGATCTCGAACTCGCAGCTGTCCGGCACGACGTTGACGGCCTGCCCGCCCTGCACGCGGCCGACGTTGATAGTGGGCCAGCCGAGAAGCCGGTGTGGAGCGCGCACGGACAACTCCGCGCCGTAGGCTTCGAGCGCGAGCGCCACGCGAGCGCCGTCGTAAATCGCGCTGCGGCCGAGATGCGGCATGGCCCCGTGCGCGCTCACGCCGGCGACGCGTGCGCGCCAGCGAGCCACGCCCTTGTGTGCGACGATGCTTGCGAGCTGCGTCGGCTCCCCGACCACGCACGCCTTGACGGGCCAGTCGCGCTCAATCAGCTTCCACGCGCCCTGAAAGGTGAACTCCTCGTCGGCGGTCGCCGCGAAGACGAGAGGGCGCGGGCGCTCGCGCCTCCCGGCGTGACTGATGACGGCGGCCATCATCGCGGCGATTGAAGCCTTAGCGTCACACGAGCCGCGGCCGTAAACGCACCCGTCGCGCACGACCGGGTCGAAAGGGTCAATCGCCATGTTGGCGACCGGCACAGTGTCCATGTGAGAGTTGAGCATCAACCCGCCATCGCCGGATTGACTTCCGCGTCCGCTCGGGGCGACGACGACGACTAAATTCTCGCGCCCCTCCGCGACCTCTTGCCGCTCACAATCCACCCCCGCGCGGCGCAGGGCCGATTCGATGTAATCCGCCGCCGCGCGCTCGACCCGTTCGCCAGCCCCCGCCCGCATCGGGTTGACGCTCGGGATGGCGATTAGCTCGCGTAAGAATTTAATGGCGTCCGCGCTCATCACGGCCAACGGTTAGAAGTTCGCCCCCCTGAGATGCGTTTCGCGCCTCATCTTCCTCCGACGTGCCGCATGAAATAGACGAGCTGGCTTGAGGCTTGAAAGGCCCAGCCGTAAGCGCGCGACGGGTGATTTACGTCCAGCTTGACGGCGACTGCCAGGAGCTGGTCGAACCGCTTCCGGTAAACGGCACGCCGCGCGTCGTTGCGCGCGAAGAACTGGCCCATTGCGAAGGTGTAGGCCAGTTCCGTGTCGTGCATCTCCATGTCCTTCTCCAGCTCGCCCGCGGGCTGCCGCGCGCTGGGCGGCGTCAGGCAGTTGATGACGTAATACGCCTTCGTGCCGTCCGGGACCATCCCCCGCCTGTCCAGGAAGTCGCACCACTTCAAGACCATCTGCGGCACGCGGCGGTCGCCCGTCATGGTCCAATACTGAAAGAGCGGGTCGAGCAGCAGGGCCATCATCCAGGCCGAGGTCGCGCCTTTATAAGTCGTCTCGCTCGGGTCGTAGAGCGCCCAGTCCTGCCGGAGCGAGCCGTCGGGCGGCAGCCCGTCCGGTGGCTGCCGCTGGTGCTCGAAGTACGCGTCAACGCATTCGCGCGCCCTGGCCCAGTAAGCGCGGTCCCCTGTCATCTCCCAGCCGTGCAGGATGCCGAGCAGCCCGTAGCCCTGCTGCCTGGGCGACCAGAAGCTGCGGCCGCGCTCGGGGTCCGCGTCCGGCGAAACGGGCTTGTACCTGGCGGGGCTGTACACGGGGTCCGTGTGGCTGAGACAGAATTGGGCCATTATCTTCCCCGCCTCAAGCGCGCGCTCGTCCCCCGTCAGCAGGTAATGCAAGTGCATGGCGCGCGGGTAGACGTATTTGAGGTCCGCCCCTTTGAGCGTGAACAGCCCCGCGTCCGCGCCGTCCCGTTGCGTGTGGAGCCGCACGAAGTTGGCCGCGCTGTAAGCGGCTTCCAGGAATTTTCGCGCGCCGGTGCGGACGTACATCTTGTACCAGCAGGTCGTCCGGTCGTATAGCCAGTCCACGTATTTCCCGCTCTCTATGTAGGCCAAAGACCCCTGGAAACTGCGCTCGACAAATTGCTCGTAGGAGGCGAGCGGCCCCGCATCGGCGGCCGTGACCTGCGGCCCCGCAACGAGCGATTGGCACAGCCAACGTGCCGGGAGCACCGCCAGCACGCGCGGCCCTTTGAGTCCTTCTTCGTCAATCAACGTTTTCGAGACGGGAACGAAGTCTTCCCCGCCCCGGCGGCGCGATTGATGAAAGACGACCTTGACGCGCTGCTCCCTGTCCCGGCTGAAGTCGCTTCTGAATTGCACGAGAAGAGAGCGAATCGAGCCTTCCCTGCCCCGAAGTCTCCACGGCTCAAGCGCGCGCACGGAGGCTTCTATCTCCTGTCCGTCGGCGGCCGTGATTCTGATCCGCCACGGGTCTGAAAGGAAGTTCGGCGGAAGCGGCAGGCCGAAACTGACGACTTCCCGGCCGAGGTCTTCGGCACGCCCTTCGAGCTTGATCTCCAACTCTTGCGGCGGACGCTTGAGCATGGCCGAACGTCCCATCAAGAGGAACGCCGACCCGGTCAGCAGGAAGGAGCGTCTGGAAAAGTTGGAGTCGCGCATCGGTCTGGACGAGCTTGCCTGACGGGCTCAAGGGCGGACGAAGGTTGGTCTTCAAACGGCTGCGTCAAATGCTCAGTCCCAGCAGGCGCGCGGCGTTCTCGTAGTAAACCTTCCTTAGAATCGTTTCCGGCAGCCCGATGCCATAAATCCGCCACCGCCCCTGTGGCGGTATCCGCGCCGGGGCGTAATCGAAATACTCGTCTTCGGTCTCCAGGAAGCGGTAATAGATTTCGTACAACTCGTCGCCGAAGATTTGCTGCGGGGTGTCCGTCCCGCCCGGCGTGGCGTCTGTGGCGAAGAGGATGCGGTCCTGATACTTGTCGAAAAATTTTCGCGCCGTGCGCGGCTGGCGACCCAGCTCCCCGATGCGCGCGGCGATGTCCACGTTTAGGTTCGGGTAGCGGTCCAGGAGTTCCGACATGTATCCCAGGTTCTCCGAGTTGCCCACGTGCAGCGCGACGAACTGCGTGCGCGGGTGGCGCTCGACGACGCGGTTGCGCGCCTCCTGCAACTCCATGTTGGAGGGGTAGTCTTTGCCGTGGAACGACCAGTCCGGGTGCGCGCTCAGTTCCTCGTAACGCTCGTTGAAGCGGTCGGTCGGCAGGAAGAAGGCTTCCGGGTCGGAGACGTGTATGGCGACGGGCATCTTGAGCGCCCCGGCCGCCTCCCACATCGGGTCGAACCGCGGGTCGTCCACCTTCACGAGCTTTCCCTTCGTCACCTGCTCGCGCAGGAAAAGGCCCAGGGTCTTGAGAACCTTCAACCCTTTGGCCCCGCGCTCGTGTGCCTTTTCGATCTGCCCGGCCTGGAAGTTGGCGTAGTCGGGTTCGGTGATCTTGTTGTACCAGGGCTCTGTGAAAACGACGAAGCGGTCCGGGTGCGGCGTCTGCCAGTAGCCTACGGCCTCGTCGAGCAGCGGGCCGTAACCCCCCGTAACGTTGACCATGACGCGCACGTTCTTCCGGTCCATGACTGGAAGAATCTCGTCCGGCTTCGCGGTGTGTTCAAGCCTCGCGTTCTTCGTCCGGTCCTCGACCCAGGACAGGTGTGTGTGGAAGTCTATCAAGGGGAAGCGCGAGCGCGGGACTTTCGTCTCCGGCACGTGCAACATACTCCTGGGTTCGTAATCAACGAGCGCCAGCGGCTTCCCGCCCGGTGTCCCCTTCATCATCCCGTGCTCCTGGTGCGACTGAGCGGCGGCCCGCGCACTGAGCGCGCCCACGCCGGCGGTCGCGACGCTCGCCAGCCACCCTCTACGGCTGCATCTTTCCATAGCCATCTCCCGAGTCCAGAATCATTCTGCCGACGATCCGCGCCCACTCTCCCCCGCGCGGGCAACGGTAAAGACTTAGCCAGGCTCAAGGCCAGCGTTAGTCGGCGCTGTTAACTAACCTTTGCGATTTAGCCGGGCCACGTTTGGCAAACGGCTTCAATCTCGGTGAAGAAATTCCTCGGAATGTTGACGGGTTATACTGTATAGCGTCTGGCCCGCCAGGCAGTACGCGGCGATCCGCTCCTCTTGATTGGACGGGTTTATAGCACCAGAACGCCGCGGACTGCAAGATATTTTTAGCCCGCATATCCCGGCGAGATTCTCTAAGTATAGGGGGCTGCCGCACGCCTGACGCGGCTTCGGCAATCTCCGTGTGACTCGCGCCCGCGGACTCCCGGCCGGCGCGGCCGTGCAATTTTCTTGCGGCCACTTAATCAATAGTGTTATAAAACCGCCGCCCTGAAAGTAATTTTAATTTGGCGACAATCAAACGGAAGTCAGCTTGCGATCTCGCAAGGTTAGTCCATAGCTCCAACTAACCGTGCCGGAAAATCCGGGCTCGAATGAACGCGGCCGGGAGTCATTCGTCATGCACAGACGCAACTTTATCAAGGCCGGGGCGGCCGTCCCCTTGCTTTACGGCCTGGGCGCGGGCCAGGCGGCGGACGTGCCCGTGCACCGCTGGGACGGGTACGATTTCGGGCCGGGGCCGAAGGTCACCGACCGGCTCAATCAAGGTCCGTTCGGGATCGAGCAGGACGAAGGCTGGTACACCATCCTGGTCACGACGGCCTCCGACAAGCCCGTCAAAAATTTCGGCCTCGGCCTCGTCGGCTACACGTGGGAGGAGAGCGGCCCTTCCCTGGCGGCGCGCAAGGGCGAGGAGACCTTAGAGCGGCACGTCGAGAAACTGGCGAGCCTCCCCTTCGTTGACGTGCTCTACATCAGGTGCGACTGGCGCGACGTGCAAAGCAGGCCCGGCAGGCTCGACCTTCACCCGATCTGGAAGTTGACTTTCGACGCGGCGAAGCGTCACGGCCTGCGCGTCGGGTTCCGCGTCCAGTTGTCCAGCCCCAACATTCAACCGACCCACCTCTCGATGCCCGATTTCCTCCGCGGCCAGGTCCCGCTGGTCAACATCGGGCGGTTCTCGCCGAAAGACGAGTTCGATTTCATGGAGCCGCGTTACGATCATCCAGTTTTTCAAAAAGCCTTCCGCGAGTTGAACGAACTCTTGGCCGCAGAGTTCGACCAGCACCCTTTGATGGAGTTCGTGGACCTGATGATGTACGGCTTTTGGGGAGAAGGCCACACCAACAATCTCCCCAACCCCATCCAGGATTACCTGACCGCGGAGAAAACTTTCGTCGAGATGACGCGGCTCCAACTCGAAGCCTGGAAGCGGACCCCGCTCGCCGTCAACACACAGCCCGACATCGGCGGCGTCGGGAACAACGAAGTGTTGGACGCGGCCGTGCGCGCCGGGTGCTGGCTCCGCTCCGACAGCATAGTCCTGGACGAGCCGCAGCAGATCGAGGAGCTTACGAACCGCCCGCCCTGGCTCGCCGTCGTCATGGAGGATGGATATTACCGCCACTACAAGACCGACGCGGCG
This sequence comes from Pyrinomonadaceae bacterium, assembly GCA_036403435.1. GTDB lineage: Bacteria > Acidobacteriota > Blastocatellia > Pyrinomonadales > Pyrinomonadaceae > QHXM01. The sequence continues at coordinate 13,371 of DASWQY010000115.1, read as the reverse complement.
AGCCTGCCCATAGACGCGGGCGGCGTCAACATCATGGAGAACTCGATGCTGCACGTGCTGGACATGGGCGCGAATTACTGGTCCCTGTGGACGGAGGCGGATAACCTGGCCCACTATCACGAGCGTTACCCGAACGGATTCGACACGCTTCAGCGCCGGATGGGTTATCGCGTCCGGCCGTCGTGGGTCTGGCAGAGGAAGCGTTACGGCACGGCCGAGCTGATCGTGGCCTTCGCCAACGACGGGGTCGCGGGCGTGCCGGGCGTCCTCAGAGTTTACGTGGAGAGCCTCGACGGTAAAGTTAAAGTCGGCGGCGGCCTGGACGCGGGGCACCCTGACGGCGGGAAACTGCGGCAGGCATCGTTCGTGTTGCCGAAAGGAATGGACGGGCAGAAGGTGACGATCAGGGCGGAGCTGGAAACCAAAGGCGGCGCGCGCCGCCCCGTGCGCTGGGCCTGCCGGCAGCCGGTCAACCCGGACGGCTCGCTGACACTTCAACTGAAGCCCCACGGCGATGCCGATTGGAGGAAAGGAATCTGAGCAGTCTTTCCCACGGCTCAATCATGCCCGAGTTGACCGATAGAAATCAGCGCCGCGGGGTGAATTATGAGTTACGCGATTGGCATTGACCTGGGCGGCACGAACGTCAAAGCCGTCGCCGTCGGCGCGGGGGGCGAGCTGCTTGAGCAGTCCTCCCGCGAAGTCGGGGACGAGCGGGCGGCGGCCCTGGCGGAAACCGTCCGGCGGCAAATCGCGCAGTTCGAGAGCAGGAGGGGCGAGCCCGCCTCGCGCGTAGGCGTGGCGTGTCCGGGACAGCAAGCGCCCGACGGACTCTCGATGGCTTCCGTGGGCGGACGGCTTCATGATTTGGAGGGCGTCGTCTGGACCAAGTTGTTGAAAGCGGAGCGTCCCGTTCCCGTGCTGAATGACGCATACGCCGCGCTGCTGGGGGAAGTGTGGAAAGGCGCGGGCCTGGGGTGCCGCAACGTGGTGCTCCTGACTTTGGGCACGGGCGTCGGCGGCGCGATGCTCGCCGGCGGCCGCCTCGTCAAAGGACACCTCGGCAGGGCGGGCCACCTGGGCCACATCTGCCTGGACGCGGACGGCGAGCCTGACATCATCGGCGTCCCCGGCAGTCTGGAGGACTCGATTGGTAATTGCACGCTCGCCGCACGCTCCGGCGGGCGCTTTACGACGACGCGCCAACTGGTCGAGGCGCACCGGGCCGGAGACGCCTCGGCGAGCGACATCTGGCTGAGGTCCGTGTACAAACTCGCCTGCGCGATGGCTTCCATCATCAACATCCTCGACCCGGAAGTCTTCATCCTCGGCGGCGGAATCGCGCGGGCGGGGGGCGCATTGTTCGAGCCGCTCGGACGCTTCATGGACCGGCTGGAATGGCGGCCGCAGGGCAATCGCGTCCGCATCGCTCCGGCGGCCCTCGGCGATATTGCGGGCGCTCTCGGCGCGGCCTATCACGCCCTCAACGCGGGCAAGCCGGGCCTCGATTACTAGCCGTCTGAAGACTTCGGTACTCCTGGCAGCGGAGTTTTTCTAGTGGACGTTCAGATTTTCGATTCCAAAAATGAATTGGGCCGGGCGGCGGCCGACCTCGCGGCCGAGGTCATCGCGCGGGCTATTGACGAGCGGGGCGAGGCGTGCTTGATTGCCGCCACCGGCGCTTCGCAATTTGAGTTTCTGGACGCGCTCGTGCGAAAGCCCGACATCGAGTGGTCGAAGACTATATTTTTTCACCTGGACGAGTACGTCGGGCTGAGCGACGCGCACCCTGCGAGTTTCCGAAAGTATCTGCGAGAACGAATCGTCGAGCGTGTCCATCCCGGAAAATTTTATTTCGTCGAAGGAGAGCGGCCGGACCAGCTGGCCGAGTGCCGCCGCCTCGGAGAAATCATCTCTCGCTACACGGTTGACGCCGCGTTCGTCGGCATAGGGGAGAACGGCCACCTGGCGTTCAACGATCCCCCGGCCGACTTTGAAACCCAGGAGCCCTTTCTGGTCGTCGAGCTGGACGAGGCTTGCAGGCGTCAGCAGGTCGGCGAAGGCTGGTTCGGGAGTCTCGAAGAAGTTCCGCTCAAGGCCATCTCGATGTCCATCAGCCAGATTCTCAAGTCGCGCCAAGTCCTCTGCGTCGTTCCCGATAAGAGAAAGGCGCAGGCGGTCAGGGACACTCTCGAAGCGGAGATTAGCCCCCGGCATCCGGCTTCCGCCTTGCGCTTGCACGCGGCCGCGACTATTTTTCTAGACACTGATTCGGCGTCGCTGTTGAAAAGCGACCGCTGACCGACGACTATGCGGCAAGCCATCCGAATTCATGATGACGACAGTGTGGCCGTCGCGCTCCAAACGCTCGCGGCGGGCGCGGAGCTTGACCTGGGCGGCGCGAGGGTTCTCACTCGCTCAGACATCCCGCGAGGCCACAAGGTCGCGCTCGGCGACATAGAGCCTGGCGGGCCGGTCGTCAAGTACGGCTTCCCCATCGGCCGCGCCACTCAAAAAATCTGCGCGGGCGAATGGGTGCACACGCACAACCTTGAGACCGCGCTCGGCCAGAACGTCGAATATCATTACCGCCCCGCACCGGCCGCAGACCTTCCGCTCTCCTCCGACGCGCCCGAGTTCATGGGCTACCGGCGGGCCGATAACAAGACCGGCACGCGCAACGAAATCTGGATCATCAACACGGTCGCCTGCGTGAACAACTCTTCGGAGAGGATCGCGCGGGCGGCCCACGAGCAATACGCCGGCCGGGGCGTCGAAGGCGTTTACTCGTTCCCGCACCCTTACGGTTGCAGCCAGCTCGGCGACGACCTGAAGGCGACGCAGAGAGTTCTCGCGGGCCTCATCAACCACCCGAACGCGGGCGGCGTGCTCGTCCTCGGCCTGGGGTGCGAGAACAACGCCATCAAATATTTCGTCAATGAGCTGGGCGGCTTCGACCCGCGCCGGGTCAAATTTTTGAACGCCCAGGACGTGGGCGACGAGATCGAAGAGGGCTTACAGACCGTCGGCGAGTTGGCCGCGTACGTCGCAGGCTTCAAGCGCGAGTCGCGCCCCGCGTCGGAATTGGTCCTGGGCATGAAGTGCGGCGGCTCGGACGGCCTTTCGGGAATCACGGCCAACCCGCTCGTCGGCCAGTTGAGCAACACCGTCACGCGCCACGGCGGCACGGTGCTGCTGACGGAAGTGCCCGAGATGTTCGGGGCCGAGCAGTTGCTGATGAACCGCGCCGCGGACCAGACGACTTACGAACAGATCGTCCGCATGATAAATAACTTCAAGGACTACTTCCGCAGCCACGGCCAGCCCGTTTACGAGAACCCGTCGCCGGGGAACCGTGAGGGCGGCATCACCACGCTCGAAGAGAAGTCGTTGGGCGCGATTCAGAAGGGCGGGCGCGCGACCGTGACCGAAGTGATTGATTATGCGGAGACGGCGACCCGCAAGGGCTTAGTGTTGATTGAAGGGCCGGGCAACGACGGCATCTCTTCGACGGCCGAGGTGGTCGCCGGGGCCAACCTGCTCCTCTTCACGACGGGGCGCGGTACCCCGCTTGGCGTCCCCGTCCCGACCGTCAAGATTTCCACCAACACGGAACTGGCCCAAAGAAAACCGAACTGGATAGACTTCGACGCGGGCGTGCTGGCCGAGGGCGAAATCGGGTTCGGGCAGGTCGGGGAAGACCTGCTATCACTCGTCCTGAAAATCGCGTCCGGCGAGTTGAAGGCGAAGAACGAGCTGAACGGTTTTCGCGAGATCGCGATTTTCAAGACGGGCGTGACGCTCTGAGATTTCACACGAAGGCGATTTTTTGTGATGAGCTATAAACCTTTAGAACTGACGGGCCGCGTGGCGGTCGTCATCGGCGGGACTTCCGGCATCGGCCGCGCCATCGCTCACGGGCTGGCCGAGGCCGGCGCGGACGTGGTGCCGACTTCGCGCCGGATGGAGCAGGTCGAGACGGCCGCGGGCGAGATAGAGGAGCGTGGCCGCCGCACCCTGCGCGTCGCGTCGGACGTGGGCGACCGCGCATCGCTTCAAAGCGTGCTCGACCTCTGTCTCGAAACGTTCGGCAAGGTGGACATCCTCGTTAATTCCGCCGGGCGCACGAAGCGCGCGCCGACGCTTGCTTTCGCGGAGGAAGATTGGGACGCGATTCTCGAAACGAACCTGACGGGTACGCTCCGGGCGTGTCAAATCTTCGGCCGCCACATGATCGAGCGCGGCTACGGGCGCATCATCAACATCGCTTCCCTCTCGTCGTTCGTGGCGCTGTTCGAGGTGGCGGCGTATTCGGCGAGCAAGGCGGCGGTCGCGTCGCTGACAAAGTCGCTGGCTGTCGAGTGGGCGTCGCGCGGCGTCAACGTCAACGCGATTGCCCCCGGCGTCTTCCGCACCGCGCTCAACCATAAACTGCTGGACGAGACGGAACGCGGCAAGGAGTTTTTACTGCGCACGCCGATGAGGCGCTTCGGACGGGTGGAAGAGCTGGCGGGCGCGGCCGTCTTCCTCGCCTCCGACGCCGCCAGCTTCGTCACGGGCGAAGTGCTCGTCGTTGACGGCGGCTTCCTCGCCAGCGGAGTCAATCAATAATCAGCCTACAACTTCACTCAACCCTTTGCGGCTTTGCCAGAAAAAGCTTCTCACGCAAAGGCGCAAAGGCGCTAAGAAAAGCATATTTGTTTTCTTAGCGCCTTTGCGTCTTTGCGTGAAATATCCGCTCTTAGCTGAAACCAGTAATAAAATCAGCATCAACCTACGGCACAGATTTGCGCGCCTCGGTCCAGCGGCCGCGCGTGAAGTCAGGGAATTTGACGGGGCTTGAGCCTTTGGCTACTGAAATCTCGCTCAATGGTCCGGGCACGCTCCACGCGGCCGCGTCGTAAACGTCCACGTCGGGGACGAGGCCGCCTCGCAGACACTCGACGACGCGGTAGCACATGATGTAGTCCATGCCGCCGTGCCCGCCCATCTTGCGCGCCGTCTCGCCTACGTTGCGCCAGAGTTCGTGTTCGTACCTGGCCTTAAACGCGTCCGTGCTCTGCCAATCGTGATGGCCCTCCTGCCCGTCTATAAAGATGCGCGACGGGTAATCGCGGAAAATGCCCTTCGTGCCCTGGATCAAGTTGATGCGGTCGTAAGGGCGCGGCGTGCTGACGTTGTGTTGCAGCATGATGGTTCGCCCCCTGGCGGTCTTGATGACGGCCGTGTTGTAGTCGCCGCACTGATAAACTTCACTACGGCGCGGGTCGTCCGCCGCGAGTTTTTCCTGGCGATACGCTTCCAGCCCCCAGTGCCCCGAACTCATTGCGACGAGGTGGTCGAACCTGTCGCCGCGATTGATGCTCATGTAGTTGGCGACCGGCCCGAGGCCGTGCGTGGGATACAGATTGCTGTCGCGCAAGGTGTGATGACGACGACGCCAGAGCCCCTCATCCTTCGTCTCGAACAGAATCCCGCGCAGGTCGTGGTTGTAGGCGCATTCGCCGTGGACCAGCTCGCCCAAGAGCCCCGCGCGCACCATGTTCAAGACCATCAACTCGTCGTAGTCGTAGCAGCAGTTTTCCATAATCAAGCAGTGCCGCCGCGTGCGCTCCGACGTTTCGACGAGGTTCCAGCAATCTTCGAGCGTGTAAGCCGCGGGGACTTCCGTGCCGGCGTGCTTGCCCGCGCGCATCGCTGCCAGGGCCTGCGGCACGTGCCATTCCCAGGGCGTCGCGATGTAAACGAAATCAACGTCGTCGCGCCGGACCAACTCCTCGAAGCCGCGCTCCCCTTTGAAGTAGAGCGCGGGCGCGGGCTGACCGGCCTTCTCGACCAGCGCCTGAGCCATCAGCACTTTCTCCTCCACCACGTCGCACAGCGCCGTCACGCGCACGCCCTGCACGCTCAAGAACTCGCGCAACACCTCGCGTCCGCGCAAGCCTGTCCCGACGACCGCCAGCCTGACGGTCTCGTGCCGCTCGAACGGGACACCGATCATGGACTTGTCCTTCGGCGGCGGCCCCACAGTCAGGGCCTCCAACCGGGTCTCACTGTTCGCCGCCGCATCGCCCGTGCCTAAGAGGCCCAGCCCGACGCCCGCCAGAGCTGCGTTGCGCAACATCTCCCGACGCGAAAGCTTTTCATCACTCATAAACTGTCTCTCCAATTAAAAACTCAACCCCTTTGCGCCTTTGCGTCTTTGCGTGAGTGGTTTTGGTATTTCACGCTGGAGGTGCAAAGACGCAAAGAAAAACTGCTACTCGGCGGCGAGCAATCTCAGCCGCAGTCGCCCATCCTTTTGTCCTGTGAACGGGACGTGCATCACGCCCGCGCCGTTCACGTCCGCGGTGTAGTAGCCCATCGGCACGCCGTTGAAGAGGCCGCCGCGCCAGTTGGCACGCCCGCCCGTCATCTGTAGCTCGTACTTCGCGTGCGGCTTCAGTCCCGTGATAATCAACACGCTCGACTCGACGGCCGGGATGGTTACTTCCGCCTCTTTCACTGGGCCGTCAATAGTTGAGAAGAGCGTCACCGCGCCGCCCTCGACGATTGCGCCCGTGAGGTTCGACCCGTCCACCAATTCTACGCGCGGCGCGCGTGCGTCACCACGGTCTCCGATCTCCAAAACGTTCAGAAAGAAATCTTCCTTCGCGGGCTTCGACGGAGAGACCTCCACGCGCCACGCGGCCGGCACGACGGCGCGCGTGTTCGACGGCAGGAGTTTTTCAAAATCTTCGCCCCAGAATGTCTTCCACATCTTACGCAGGTACGGGTCCGCCGGGAGCGGGCCGCCTTCGGGCGGGTCGAGCGGCCAGTTCTTGCCCGTGCCCCACGCGCCGCCGAACTCGTCGCCCGGCGTCCAGTGTTCCCACCCCTTTCCGCCGCGCTTCACGACCTCCCGCTCGCTCGGGAGCAAGGTGTGGACGCGCAGCCGCCCCTGGCCGTCTTCGTACGTGAACTGCGACGCGCCTCCGTAAGCCGTCCCGCCGTGGCCCGCGTCCCGCCCGCGCTCGCGGGCGACGACCTGCGGCTCATTGACGCCGTGCAGCAGCCAGACCTTCTTGTAACTCGGGTCCGTGCTGCGCACGCGGTCGAAGACGACGAGGACGTTGTCGCCGGGCGTGTAGGCCAGCTCGCGCGTGAAGTGCTCGACCTTCGACGGGTGATAGGCGCGCGTCGCGTTGCCGCGCGCGTAGTGATAGACGCCCGGCACGTAGTCTGACGCCTCCATCCTTCCGGTGTCCCAGAGGTCGCGCGTGCGCTCGAAGTCCTCGCGGCTGCGCACGGTGTTCCAGTAGCGCGACGAGTCCATGCGCTGGCCGCCGTCGTTGGCGGCGGGCCACAGGTTTTCGGCCCAGAAAAACTTTTCGCCCGGCTTGTAAACGAGCATCGAGTTCACGGAGATGGTGCGCCGGTAGTAGTTCAAATAATGCGGGCTCTCGGTGTCCGTGTAGTCGGCCCCGCTCATTGTGGCTAGATAGCCCTTGTGGTAGATGACAAAGTGATTCTGGTCCAGGTGGTCGTGCTTGGCGAGGTACGGGCCGGAGTTGAACTCGATCCAGGTCGAGTCCGGCCCGAAGCCGTCACGCATGATGAGGTGGCCCACGCCGCGGAAGAGGTAGTGACGCGTCAACTCGGCCTCGGTCGCCGCGGCCGGGTCGCGCGGCTTCACGTCGGGGTCGTCCCAGAGAAACTTCGTGATCGGAATCCGCCACTTGTCCGTCGAGGGCCAGCCGCTCCGCCGCAGCATCCACGCGGCGTACGAGTCTTTGAAACGGTTGACGGCGTATCCGAGCACGATGTTGTCTTCCCACTGCATGTAGGGGAACTCGTTGTCGTCGTCGCGCGCGGTCGTCCCGTCGGGCAAGACCTTGTAGAGATACGTGTCCGTGTAATGATGAAAGACCGTGTAGCGCCGCGCCGGGTCGCTGTTCTCTGTCGTGCGCAGCATCTCGGCCATCAGCGCCATCGGCGCGTAGGTGATGCGCTGGTAGTCCATGGACTCGTGGTAGCTGCCGTCCGGCGTGATGAAGTCGGTCAGGTCCAGAATGTGGTCGAAGACTTTGCGCGCGTGAGCGCGGAGCGGGGCGGCGCGCGCTTCGACGGAGGGGTGGCCTTCGATAGCCGTGAGCGCGAAGGCGGCGAGCGTCAGATAGCGCACGGGGTAGTTGTGATACATCGCCAGCTCGACTTCTTTAAGCGACTGGTCGCGCAGCATCTCTTCGGCGGCACGGAGTAGTTCGAGCGCGACGCGGTCTTTGAGCGCGGCGTCGAAGCCCTTGTAGTTGTAGAGCCAGTCGAAGGCGAGCGACCACTGGACGTATTCGGGGTAAGTGCGCGAGCCGACCTTAGCGGGCGGGTGCGTGCGCCGCATCTCCTCGACGGCGCGGCGGGCGAAGCTCTCGTCTCCGGTCAGCAGGTACGTGAGCGCCCAGCCGTCAATGCCGTCCGGGGGGCGCGCGCCCGCGGCGTATCTGGCGCGCAAGGTGTTGAAGCCCGTGAGCGGGTCGTGTTCCCCAATCAACATGCGCGGGCGGACGAGTGGAGGCGCGGACTGCGCGTGCGCCCGGCGCGCTGCCGCGCTTAACCGCGCCTCGCCGGCGAGAAATTTGAGCCACTCTTTCGCCATCAGCCGGTGGTAAGGCTCTTTCATGTGTATGCGGTCGAGGCAGACGAAATTGGCCCTGTCCGGCGCGGACGCCAAACGGTTGCCGACCTCGATGACCGTGATGTTTCCCGCCCGCGCTGCTTCAAGGGCGCGCTCGATTGTGCCGGGTTGGACGCTCGCGGGGTCGTGCACTTCGTCGAACATGTAGGGCTTGATGCCCGCCGCGTTGAAGTCTCGGCCGAGTTGCTTGAGCGCGTCGTAGTCTTCGTCCGTGCGCGTCATGACGACGAGCAGGACTTTGTCCGGCTTCCAATCGAGCACGCCCTGGTAGAAACGCGCCCGCGCGCGCGTGGCCGTCAGGCCGCCCGCGGCGAACTGCCTGAATTCGACTTTCGGGTTCTCGCGCCTGAAGACATCTACGACGACGGGGACGAAGCTCGACGGCGAAGACCAGTGCAAGCCCATCGTGAAGGAGTGGCCGACGACGGCTATCTTTTGCGCCGGCATCGCGCGCAGGCGCGGGACCAAAGCCTTCACGTCCGGCTCGCCGAGCAATTCTCGCGCGAGCACTTTCTCGTCGCGGACGTGCAGGTTCTTTTCACCCCAGTTCCAGATTTTGCGCCCGGCGATCTGCCACTCGGCCGGGCCGGTCTCGAAGGGCGAGGCGCACGTCCGGGGCGCAAGCTCCCGGCCCGCGGCGAGCAGCGCCTCGTCGCTCCCCGGCAAATGAAACTGGCCCACGTAAACCGGCAACCCTAAGTTGATGTAGAAAGCGTACTCCTCCTGCAAGCGGTCGCCGTCGCGCTCGACCTCCATCACGGTCTGGTAGAGGCTGGCGACCGCACGAATCCTGACGGCGTCGGCCTTCGTGTTTTGGCGCAGGTAAGAGGTGAAGACATTGACGGGCGCACCCTCGGGCACGGTGAGTCCTGACGAGAGAATTGGCACAAGGTCTCGGGCCGGGTCGAAAGAAGACTGCGCGCCGCGCGCCCAGGCTTTGACGGCCGCCGGGTCCGACTTCAACAGCCGGGACTGGTGTTCGGCGAGGGCTTCAAGCTCCGCGTCGGAAAGTTTTCCGGGCGCGTAGCAGGCCGTGTAGTCCTTGCCCGATTTCCTGGCGAGCAGAATCTGGTAAGCGTGCACGGCGATGACGTTGGCCTCGACGAGCTGCGCCAGGCGCGGAGGGCTTTTCCTGCCCGCGCGCGGCGCGATGCCCCGGCCGTGAGCGGCGGCCGCTGCGGCGAGGCTTAACAAGACGGCGAAAGTAAATGACAGCCTGACGGCGCGTCTCTTCATACAAGTCCTCTTTCTCAAACGTTACCCGTTGCACCATTCGAGGGCGGCGGTCAGCAATGTTTCCGCCGTCTGTAAGACGGAGCGGACCTCGACGTATTCGTTGGCGTTGTGCGGCCCCGCGCCGCGCGGGCCGAAGACGAGCGTCGGCATCCCGAATTCGCGCTGGTTGATGAACGCGTCGCAGGGATACTCGGCGGCCGTCAGCGGCGGGGCAGAGCCCAGCGCCGCCGTACTGCATCGCAGCAGCGTCTGCGTCCACTCGTGCTCAGCCGGCAACTCGTGGCCGAGCAGCGGCGGGTCAACAATCGCTCTCCACTCCGGCCGGTGAACGCTGAAGAACGGGTCTTGTTCGCAGAAGCGGCGCAGCGATTGACGCACCTCGCGGATCACGCCCGACACGTCTTCGTGCGGCAGGAACTGAAAGTAAACGCGGACGCGCGCCGCGAGCGGCACGCTCCACGGGATGTCGGCGTCGAAGCGATTCGCCTCAAGGGCCAGAACCTGAACGGGGGCCGGGTCGGTGAAGCCGCCGTAGGCTTCGCCCCTCTCCACCTGCCGCCGCTTGCGAGACCACGAATCTATCCACCCCAGCAAGCGCCCCAGGGGAAGCGCCGGGCTCACCACTTCGTCCTTCGAGAAGTAGCTCCGCTCGTCGCCGGCCCGGACGTTAAGGTCAAAGAAGTAGCCGCCGCGGCTGGCCCGAAAAATTGAGAGGTCCGTGGGCTCCGGTATCACGCAGGCGTCCGCGATGTCGCCGCGCAGTCTCCCCGCCAAAGTCCCGCCGCCCCCGGCCCACTCTTCGTCAATCACGGACTCGCACAGCAAATCGCCGCCCAATCTACAGCCTGCCCGCTTGAGCGCGACCGCCGCGGCGAAGGCCGCCACCAGCCCGCCCTTCATGTCGTAACTGCCCCGGCCGTAAAGTCGCCCGCCGCGAATCACGCCGGACCAGGGGCTCTCTTTCCACGCGCCGCGCCCCGCAGGCACCGTGTCCACGTGGCCGCTCAGAAGCAGGCTCCGGCCGCGGCCGCTTCCCGACAAGCGGGCAATCAAATTGTGCCTGCCCGCGTAACGGCGCTCGCGCCGGACGTACGGGTGATCGGAACGACTGAGGAACGCCAGGTCGTACAGCTCCGCGTCCAGGCCGTGAGCCTTGAGAAACTTTTGGAGAACTTTCTGCGCGACGGTTTCGGAGCCGTCCGGCGGCACGGCGACGCTGTCGGTCTGGACGAGTCGTTGCAGGAGTTGAACCAGCTCATCCCTGAGCGGGCGCAACATGCGCCGTGCGTCGCGCGCCCCCTCCGCCGGGAGAGGCGTCGCCGGTCGTAACTGGTGCTGACTCCGCCGGCCCGCCCCCGGCCTGCCGCTAGACATTGATCGCTCCCTCTTTCTCGTCGCCCCTGATAAAGATTTGGTCCAGGCCGCCGGCGAAGGTCACGCCCCGCCCGGCGGCGAAGTCGAGCACGGCGTCGAGGTCTGCCCGCGGGTGAATGGTGTGCGGCGAAGTGGCGCTGTAGCTCGCCAGCAGGACGCCGAAGTCTAGAGCGGAGGCCACGACGCGGCGAGAATCATCGCGTGCCGATGGCGCATGACTGACGAGAGGAGCCCCTGCGATTAACGCCGCCAGGACGCCAGCCAGTAAAGCGTCTCCGGCCCCCGCAGTGCTCGCGACCTCGACGGGCAGGGCGGGTGAGTGGGCCCACCGGCCGTCCTGAAAGGCGAAGGCTCCTTCTTTGCCGGCGCTGACGATGATCCGTATGTGCGGCTGCGAAGCGGTGAGCGCGTCGGCGCATTGGTCCAGAAAGGATTGCGGCTCGGCGGCGTCGAAAGGTTGACCTGCGAGGCAGCCGGCCTCGCCCTCGTTGAGCGCCAGGAGGTCAACCAGGCTGAAGAGATTCGACGCCTGCGCTTCGCTCATCTCCGCGGAAGTGAACGACGCGACGCGGAAGCATTGATGGATGGTCGCCAGCTTCAGCAGGTGAGCGCGAACTTCAAGCGGGACCTCCGGCACGGCGAGGGCGATTGAGCGCCCGTCGCCGGCTTCGAGCAGAGGGATGACGCGATCAATATCCGCGGGCGTGAGAAGCGAGGCGGCAGACTCGCTGGTCGTAATGTTCCCGCCGGTTCGGTCGGGGTACTGGTAGCAAACGCTAAAAAGCGTCGGCTGCCCCTCGACCTCGTCCACGTACCGCGTGTCCAGCCCGGCGGCCGTCATCTCTTTTAATAAACGCCGCCCGGCGCTGTCGCCCCCGACCTTGCCGATTGGGAGAACGCGGAAAGAGTTTTCGGACTGGCCCGCGCCGACGAGCGCGCCCAGGTAGTGTGTGATGATGTGTAGCTTGCAGTAGTCTCGAATGTCGAGCAGCCGCGCCGGGCGGCTCTCGTTGCGGCCGAGGTCGTGGTCGCCCTCCAGGGCGAAGAGGATTCCAGAGCCGATGCCGCCCACCCCGACCAGCCGCCGGAACGAAGCATGCGAATGAAGACTGGACCGATTCATTGGCGGCTTAGAAAAGTTCCCAGTCGGGATTTTCCGCAATGGGGTGGCGCGCGGTCTCGACGGTCGCAGTCACGACGGCGTCCGCGTGCCGCTGTAAAAGGGTCATGGGGTATTCGGGCGTCGGCCCCGCGAAGAGCGCGACGCGCAGCGCCGTCTGCTTCCACGCGCCCGTGTCGCTGTAAACGCGGACCATCTTCGCGGACAAACACTCGCGCATGCCGAGCGTGACGGACATGGGCGGGACGAACTGATACCCCGCGCCGAACGTTCTGTGGGCCAGGGCGATGATCGTGTCGAGGTTGTTTTCCTGGACGCGGACGGTGGAGTTCGCAACGTCGTCGAGCGTGACGTGATGAAAGGGGTGGCGTCGCGCCTGGTTGTAGGCGACGTGCCCGTCCTGCCCCCACCCGCCGACGGTGATGTCAATCGGACTTTCGGCAAGGGCGGCTTTGACCTGAGCGATAGTTGACGGCAGCAGCCAGAACCGCTGCGCTTCGGGGACGGCGAGGTCCGCCCGGATGCCGCCGTAAAAGTGTCTCTCCATGAAGGCGCGGAAATTGTAGGGGTGGTTACGCGGCAGCTCCCCGCCCTGCCAGTCCAGGCACTCGTCCATGTGAAAGACGAAAAGTTGGGCCAGCGAAACGTTCTTCGAGTTGACCAACTCCGTGAACGGCTCGTACCAGCATTTCGGCCCGCACGGAATGATGGCCCGCACGGGGCGGCCTGCGGCGTTGCGGGCCTCTATCAACTCGACGAGTTCGCGCGCCATCAACTGCCCCAGCTCCTCCGAATCCCGGACGAGGCGGAACGGCACGCGCAGCTCCGGGTGTCCCTGAAGCTCTTCGAGCGGAATGCTGCACCAGCGGTAAAGCTCTTTCGGCGAGACGTAAGTAATCGGCTTTTCCTCCCAGTAAGTTTCTTGACTCTTATCTTCGCGCCTTTGCGTCTTTGCGTGAAATGGTTTTCT
>DASWQY010000114.1:0-2494 GCA_036403435.1 Pyrinomonadaceae bacterium | reverse complement strand
GCACGCCCAGCAGGTCACGCAGGGACTCGACGACACCACGATACGAACCGCGGCAGATCAGCGTCAGCCCGACGATCACCTGCGCAGCCATGTCTTGGTGACCGCCAGCTCGAACAACACCTTATCCTATTCTGCTTGCTCACTCTTCGCGCTGCGGGCCTCCCGCAGGGGAATCGGGTGAACGATTTACTGGGCGATGAGGCCGGCGAGGAAATTGTCGTCCCAGGCGGCGACCTTGCGGCGCAGGCGCAGCGAGTCCTTGCCCGGTGCGGATCGCAATAGATTGTGGGCCATATGCTTGATCGTGGTGAAGTTGGCCGGTGCGTGATCGGTTCGCACGCGGCATTCATCGTCGCGAAAGATCATGTCCAGCACCCAGTGCAGGCTGTTCTCGATCGACCAGTGACTGCGCACGACCGGTCCTAACAAGGCCGCGGTCATGACCAACGACGTGAGGTAAAACCGGGTTTCCCGCTCGATTTTTCCATTGATTTCCCGACTGCTGTCGACCACGGCAACGGCCTTCAACCCAGGCCAGTCATGACGATGCTGGAGCCATTTAGTGTCGTGAATGGTAACTCCCAACCACCCCATAATGGTCTGCGGTGAGTCCGAAGAGCCACAGGTAGCGCGTTCTTTTCCGGAGCGCGCTGATTCCGCTGGCGTGTTTGGTCCGGCCGTGAGTCAAGACTGGCATGGACACGACCCCGACCCTGGCGGAACTGATTGACGCGCTGCGACGTGATGTCGACAGCCTGCGCGCAGACAACGCCGCGCTCTGTCAGGAAAACGCCACCATCCGCCAGGAAAATGCCGCGCTGAAGCAGCAGGTCGCCGATCTGCGCCGCCGGCTGGACAAGAACAGCTCCAACAGCAGCAAGCCACCATCGAGCGACGGCCTGAAAAAGCCGCCACGGGTGCTTAAAAGCCTGCGCGGTCGGTCGGGAAAGGCCAGCGGTGGGCAGGTCGGGCACAAGGGGGACACCCTGCGTCCGATGGACAAGCCCGACCGCATTGAGTGCCACGCCGCAACCGCGTGCCGGCACTGCGAGGCTTGCCTGACCGCGGCGATGGTGATGGGCGTGGAACGGCGTCAGGTGTTCGACCTGCCACAGCCACGCCTGGAGGTCACCGAACACCGCGCCTCGGTCTACCGCTGCCACCATTGCAGCGGCGTGACGAAGGCGGCGTTCCCAGACGCGGTGACGGCGCACGTGCAATACGGTCCGCGCCTGCGAGCGGGCGCGGTCTATCTCAACGTCCAGCAACTGATCCCCGAGGACCGGGTCTGCGAGGCTGTGGCCGATCTGTTCGCCGCCGCCAGCCTCTGCCCGGCCAGCGTGGTCGCCTGGACGGCGAAAGCCGCCGAGGCGCAGGCGCCGGTGGTGGCGCACATCGCCGCTCAGGTCGTGGCAGCGAAGGTGCGCCATCTGGACGAGACCGGCTTTCGCATCGGCGGCAAGACACGCTGGCTGCACAGCGCCTCGACCGCCGTCTACACGCTCTACCGGATCGGCGAGAAGCGTGGCGACGTGCCCACAACCATGGCCAACGGCGTCATCGTCCACGATCATTTCAAGCCGTACTACACCCTGCGCGGCCCGCTGCATGCCCTGTGCAACGCCCACCACCTGCGCGAACTGCAGGCGCTCATCGAGATCGAGAAGGAGGCCTGGGCCGGCGTGATGCACGATCTGCTGCGCGCGGCCAACAAGCAGGTCCGCCAGGCCAAGGCAGGCGGTGTGGTAGCGCTGGCGGAGACCGACAGGCAGCACATCGCGGCGGCCTACGATGCCGCCCTGGCCATGGGGTTTGCCTTGCACGAGAGCCAAGTCCCGCTCGTCCGAGCGCCCGGCGCGCGAGGCAGGCCGCCGCGGCGGACGGGGCACAATCTGCTGCTCCGCCTGCGCGACCGCAAAGCCGATGTGCTACGTTTCACTAAGGATTTCGAGGTGCCGTTCGCCAACAATCAGGCCGAGCAGGACATCCGGATGATGAAACTGAGGATGAAAATCTCCGGCGGCTTCCGAACCATGGCCGGTGCCGAGATCTTCGCAACCATGCGCTCGGTCATCTCCACCGCCCGAAAGCACGGGATCAACATCCTCCGGGCACTGACCATGCCGACCGGCGATCTCGTGGCCCTGCTCTCGGCGTAACGGTTGAGAGCAGGTGCTTGGGAGTTACCGAAAACAGACCATCAGGCGCATGCTGCGTCCCCTACACGGAAACGAGTACACGACGCCAGAACATTTGGTATCCGATCCAGTTGCACCATCACCGCGAACAGAACGGTTTCATGTCCATGGCGGCGAGATTGTCACGCTCCCCTTCTGATGATGGCGCGCCACGCGGTCGTGATCCCGCGTGCGAGAGGTTTGCGATAACACGTCACGTGACGAAACAGGTGTCGTTCACCGCACAGGGAACCGATCCAGGATGTCCGAAGGCCGGCCATATCCACCGGAAACACGTCCCCCGTCCGTCGTGCAGG
>DASWQY010000113.1:0-1956 GCA_036403435.1 Pyrinomonadaceae bacterium | reverse complement strand
CTTCAATAATGATATCCTCGCCATTGGGCCTGCGCTTGTTGATTCTATTACCTCGTCGATCAAAGCCAACCTTTTCTGCCACTGCCATAAAAATAGAATATGGTACCGTACCACCTAAGCTTTCTGCACGGATCTCTTCAGATGTTTTTTTCTTGAGGAAAAGGAGGCTTGTGAGGATATTGACGTTGGCCTCGACGATAAATACCTCTACGGGTAAATCAATACTAGCCAAAACCCAGGCCTGTTTGAGAATCCACCAGCGGATATACTCTGCTGCCGGGTTGCCAAGGATACCATTAGGGAGCACAATCCCCATTCTTCCTCTGGGCTTAAGCCAGTGGAGGCAACGCTCGATAAATAAGATTTCTGGAGCAACCTTGCTCTGCAAGCGACTTGTCTGGCGGAAAGTGCCATCACCCTTTGGTTCCCACTGATAGGCCAACTCGTACTGCCGGGTGGTCTCCCCCTTAAGTGTTCATAGGCTGTGGAACCAAGATGGTCGTCAAGAGTTCTCTGGGGGTCCAAATGTGATCGGTGAGCCCAGCAGCCATGGCTGGGGTGCGCTGTTGCCAACGTACCTGTTCTGTTGGATATGCTACTTCTACTCGTAAAGTTTTCACAGGACGAGTAAAATTGTAGAGAGCATCTTCAAGAGCAGTAGCGGCTTGAAGCAAACGAAGCTCTTTTGAAAAGGAAAGCGTCTTGCGAACGAGCCGTCCATTCATCTGTCGTGATGTCAAATGTGTTCGTTCCACATAAGCAGTATGGCACTCTAATTTCTTTTTTACTTCTTCTGTATCTCCATAGATAATTTTGATGCGTACACTTTCCAGCTTACCTCCTTTTCGTTTCTTAATGATTTGTGCATAATACCAGTCTTCTCCTGGCTGAGGAAGTGTTGGCGGCGCTCCCCGCCCACTATACTCTGGTACTTTTCCCCAGGTTTGCAGCATTGCTTCCCGATAAGCTCCTTTTCCATCAGTGACGAGGGCTGGTGGACCGGCATCTGGTGCATAGCTTTTTACTTGTTGCATCAGATTTTGCGCAACTTCTTCTTCCGTTTTCTCTATGGCACGTCCAACCCGCAGACGGGTCTTCGTGTCTATCACGGTTCCACTCCAAAAAGTTCCTCTTGCAGCCTCTTCCAACCGCCCCCTTTTTCTCCCTTATGACCGACATAGGTCCAGAGGGCGTCGAGCTGAGCTTGACTGAAGGTATGCTCTCTCACAAGATACTCTTCAAATTGTTTGATATGAGATTGAACCAATTGTATCCATCTTCCAACAGTTTCTTCCTTAATTCCTTTAATTCTATGGATGGCAGCTAAACTATTTCTATCTCCAACCATCGCCATACATTCTGTTATCTCTTGTTCTGAGTGCCGACAACGGTAAAAGATTGTCCCTTTGGTGGCAGTGAAACCTCTCTTGCACGTCTTACAGCGATAACGCTGCACTCCTTTGTCCGTTTTTCCACATTTCACAATATTTGAGAGACCTACTTGTTTATAATCTTCACATGCTTCATTCAAACAGAATGAGCCAATTGGTGCTAACTGTTGCTTCTCCATGATATGTCGTCCTCCTGGCCTACATCAGACATTTCTTTCTAGGCTACCATACACAGCCAAGAGGGAGACCACCGCGTTTTCCCCTCTCAATCAACGACACATATTCTCTAGTATAGCCCCACCTCTCAGCAACCTCCTCCTGGGATAATCCCATCTGCTCACGGTATTCTCTTACCAATTTTCCGAAAGCATTAGATCGCAAGCCAGAAGGTCGCTTTTGATTTTTATCCATATCCACCACCTCACTGCTATAAAAAGACGTTGGTCAACTTAGTAACAACTTGTTACATAGTTGTAACATATTGTTTCTTACATTATACGGTTTATGTATGTACAATTCAAGGTGGAAGATAACAAAAAATCAAGGCTTTTCAATTCTTGTTGTA
>DASWQY010000112.1:0-2755 GCA_036403435.1 Pyrinomonadaceae bacterium | reverse complement strand
CTCGAATTGATCTCGTCAGTCTTGAAGAACAAACGCATGAGACCGGTGGATGAGCCACCAATGGCGCAGTGACCGGACGGATAGTCAGGATGAGCAGGTGTCACCAGAAGCGGCGTCCAATCAGGGTCTTCTGTGAGGGCTGGGTTGCCCAGCTTGTTGGCGTTGCGGATGGCCGTGACCGGACGCAGGAATCCGACCTTGAACTTTTGGTGCCACGTCGCAACCCCTGCATCCGACCCCGCCATGTTGAGCAAAGCCAGCAGGCGGGCATTATCAATCAGGCTGGTGTCTTTCTCCACGGCTTGGAATTTGGATGAACGGCTAGGGCGGCATGTTTCTTGCCGCGAGACGGACGGGGTGATTCCGTGCCGGATGCGACTCGGTACGGAGCCCGATGATGCCTCCAGGCGCCGCCCTCAACCCGGACACCGACAGCGGCGAGGTCAGTCCCGGCGAAGACGTGCCACGCGACCGCCTGCGCCTGCTGCTGAAAGAGTTCGCCGCGCTCGATGACGCCCGCGAGCCTTGGCGCGTGCTCTACCCTCTTCATGAGGTGCTGCTGCTCGTCACCTGCGCGACCATCGCCTCCTGCGACGACTTCGACGACATTGTTGCCTGGGGCAAAGACCACCTGGCCGTTCTGCGCCGCTTCTCGCCGTTCCACCACGGCATCCCATGTCAGCGCTGGCTGCGCGCCCTCGTCAACCGCGTCGATCCCATCCTGTTCGGCCGCTGCTTTGCGACCTGGATTGCCGCCCTCTGGCCAAACCGCCACGACCTCATCGCCCTTGATGGCAAAACCGCCCGGCGCACGCACGACCGTCGCCGCGGGCTCAAGGCCCTGCACACGCTGAGCGCCTACGCGACAAACGCCCGGCTCACCTTGGCGCAGTTGAGCGTGCCGGAGAAGACCAACGAGATCACGGCCATCCCGGACCTGCTCGATCTCCTGGCCGAAGCCGGGCAGCTCAAAGGCGCCCTGGTCACGATCGATGCCATGGGCTGCCAAGTGGAGATCGCCGACAAGATCGTCGCCCACAAGGCAGACTACGTGCTCACCCTGAAGGGCAACCAGCCCACCCTCGAAGCCGAGGTCGAGGAATACTTCCGAACCGCCCCGGCCGACGAGGTCGTCACCACCACGACGGTCGAGAAGGGGCACGGCCGCATCGAGACCCGCACCTATGCGGCTTCCAGCTGCGTCGACTGGATCCGCTCCGAGCGCAGCTACCCGGGGGCGCCGCGCTTCACAAGCATCAAGACCCTGATCCAGGTCCACCGGCGCACCGAGCATCCCGACCGCTGCACCTTCGACACGCACTACTACATCTCCTCCGCCGCCCTCGACATCGCGCGGCTGGCTCAGGCGGTGCGCGGTCACTGGGGGGTGGAGAGCATGCACTGGCTGTTGGATGTGGCGTTCGGGGATGACCTGTCGCGCTACCGCGGCGGGCACGGGGCCAAGAACATGGCCATCGTGCGCCGCTTTGCCCTCGGACTGGTCCGAGCCAATCGGGCCAAGGGCAGCGTGAAGACGCAGCGCAAAACCGCCAGCTGGAACCCGGAGTTCCTCCTCCAGGTCCTTCAGCTGCCCGCCCCCGCCTCATAGCCGTTCATCCGGATTCCGAACCGTGGAGCCCTCGTCCAGGGGGATCGGGCGAATAGATTATGCTGCGATGAGGTTGGCGAGGTAGTCGTCGTCCCATGCGGCAACCTTTCGCCTGAGGCGTATGGGGTCCTTGCCGGGCGCTCTGCGCGTCAGGTTCAGCGCCATGTGTTTGATGGTGGTGAAGTTGGCGGGGGCGTGGTCGGTTCGGATGCGGCATTCGTCATCGCGGAAGACCATGTCCATGACCCAGTGCAGGCTGTTCTCGACCGCCCAATGGCTTCGCACGATTGCCGCCAGGCTTTTGGCTGGCAGGCTGAGCGAAGTGATGAAGAGCCGCGTCTCCCGTTCGATCATGCGACCGATCTCGCGGATGCTGTCGACGATGACGACGCCGTTCAAGCCGGGCCAATCGTGGCGCTCCTGCAACCAGGAGACATCGTGAATGACGGTGGTGTTCCGGGTCTCGATGCGGCCGTGATCGCCGTCGACGGTTTCGTCCTGGCTGCTGGCGGCGTGTTTGAAGCCGTTGCTCTTCTGCTCGGCCACGAAGAGTTCGACATCCTCGCGCAGCGTGCCCTGGTTGCCTTTCAGGGCGAGGACGTAATCGGCTTTCTTATCGAGGATTGTCTGGGCGATATCGCGCTGACAGCCGATCGCGTCAATGGTCACGACGGCACCTTCGATGGCCATCAGGTCGAGCAGCTTCGGAATGGCGACAATCTCGTTGGATTTCTCCGCCACCTTGACTTGCCCGAGCACGAGGCGTTGGCGCGCCGCGAAGGCGGAGACCATGTGGATGGGCGCCTTGCCGCTCGTCTTCTGGCCGGAGCGGCGCGAGGTCTTACCGTCGATGGCGATCACCTCGGCCGGCGTTCCGACCAGCGCGGCGACCCAGGCAACGAAGCACCGCTGGAACGCCTCGGCGTCAACCGCGGCGAAGATGTCGCCCAGGTGATCGTGCGACGGCGTCCCATCGCGAAACGGCCGGAAGCGGCGCAACAGCGTGAGCTTCTTCGCCCCGAACCGGGCGATATCGACAAAGGTCTCGGCCCCGGCCAGCACCGCGAGCAGCGCCAACACAAGCACCTCGTCGAGCGGATACACCACCTTGCCGCGCTGGCGCGGGTCCGGCAAATCGTCAAAATA
>DASWQY010000111.1:0-1619 GCA_036403435.1 Pyrinomonadaceae bacterium | reverse complement strand
TTGCAACGACCGGAAGGTGCGACGATCGAGGAGATGGCCATTGCCATGGGCTGGCAGCGGCACACCGTGCGGGGAATGATCTCGGGCGCGCTGAAGAAAAAGCTCGGACTGGAAATCCTCTCCGAGCCGACCGACCGGGGGCGTCTTTACCGGATTGCGGAGAGCCGGCCGACCCTGCCGTGAGCACCGGCTCGGAGCTCGAGGTGGTGCTCGGCGGGCTGGAGCGGGCGAGCCGTGGCCGGCTGGCCCAGCATTGGCAGGAGTATTTCGGCGCACCACCGCCGCCCCGCACCTCGCGATCGCTGCTGGTTCGGGCTGTCGCGTACAAGATGCAGGAACGCGCCCTGGGCGGGTTATCGCCGGCAACCCGCCAAGTCTTGTGCGGCGACGAGCCGGCTGCAGGCCGGCGCAACCGCTCGCTGCCTCCGGGCACCGTGCTGATCCGTGAATGGCACGGGGTTGGGCATCAGGTCACGATCGGCGCCGATGGCGTGCTCTATCGTGGTGAACGCTATGGTTCCTTGTCCGAAGTGGCGCGCCTGATCACCGGGGCCAGATGGTCCGGCCCGCGTTTCTTCGGGGTCAAGGCGTGACGGTCAAAGTTGGGATACGGCGCTGCGCGGTCTACACCCGCAAATCCTCGGAGGAAGGGCTCGAGCAGGACTTCAATTCCCTGCATGCACAGCGCGAAGCTTGCGAGGCGTTCATCCGCAGTCAACGCGGTGAGGGCTGGCGCCTGGTCGAGACCGGCTACGATGACGGCGGGCTCTCCGGCGGGACCCTGGAGCGCCCGGCGCTTCGGCAGCTGTTTGCCGATATCGCCCAGCATCGGGTTGACACGGTGGTCGTCTACAAGGTCGATCGCCTGACCCGATCCTTGATGGACTTCGCCAAAATCGTCGAGTTGTTCGACCGGCATGCGGTCAGCTTTGTCGCGGTCACCCAGCAGTTCAACACGACGACGTCGATGGGACGGCTGACGCTCAACATCCTGCTGTCCTTTGCCCAGTTCGAGCGTGAAGTCATCGGCGAACGGGTGCGCGACAAGATCGCCGCTTCGAAGAAGAAGGGCATGTGGATGGGCGGGATCGCGCCGCTCGGCTACGCGATCGAGCACCGCAAATTGGTCATCCTGCACGAAGAAGCCGAGACGGTGCGGCTGATCTTCGCCCGCTACCTTGAACTCGGCTCGGTGCGGCTGCTCAAGGAAGACCTCGATCGACAAGGGGCACGATCGAAAGAGCGCATGTATCGGGACGGGACCCGGGTCGGCGGGCAGCCCTTCTCACGCGGTGCCCTCTATGCGTTGTTGTCGAACCCGATCTATGTCGGCGAGATCGCGCACAAGGGCGCCCGCTATCCCGGTCAGCACGAGGCCATCCTCGATCGCGTCACCTGGGACCAAGTCCAGGGGCGGCTCCGTACCGCCGCGCTGGCCCGCAACGGACGGGTAACCGGGGGCATCAGCCCGCTGATCGGCAAACTCTTCGATGAAGCCGGACATCGACTGACGCCCAGCCATGCCCGGAAAAAAGGGCGCAAATATCGGTACTACGTCTCTCGTTCCTTGGTCACCGGCACGGCCGAGCAGTCCCCCGGTGCATGGCGGATCCCGGCAA
>DASWQY010000110.1:0-3879 GCA_036403435.1 Pyrinomonadaceae bacterium | reverse complement strand
TTGTGGTCCTGTTCGGATTGCTTACCTCAAAATTGTTCGCCCGCTGGAATACTATCTTTCTCACCACTACTGTGGCCACCAGTGTCACCGGCTTCCTGTTTCCGTTCCATCACTTCTTGCCCTCCCATGCGGTCGGCGTTCTGTCACTGATTGTTTTGGCGATAGCAATCCTCGCTCGCTATCGTTTCCATCTTGTGGGGGGCTGGCGCAAGACTTATGTGATTAGCTCGCTTCTAATTATCCGGTTGCTTCAGCAGACTCCTACATGTAGGGGTTGAGGTCTCTCGCTCCTCGAATCTGCTCGTACTCTATTGATTTGCGAGCGGTTCCGAGACCCAAGAGCGTCTGAAACGCCGCTGCGGTGTCTTGCGACGGTTGTGCCTAAAGACGAACTCGTCAAGGTAAACCTGGAGTTGGGCCTTGCTCACCCCGTGGTAGGTACCGATCAGCCACTGCTGGAGATTGCCAATGGCCCGATCAGCAGCTGGGACAACTGACTTCACGCCCTTGCGCAACTCTGAGCGGAGCGGCTGGTTGCGAGCGACGTGTTTGAAGCCGACCTCCGCCAGACCCGCGAAGCTTTTAAGACCGTCCGTGTAGATCGTGGAACCAGGTGCGACGTTCTGAATAAGGAAACGTGTTATCGTGCTGGCCTTGAAATCGGGAATCACGCTCATGCGAGCGCGACCGGAAGCCCGACCGCGCTTCTCCACTGCCACCAGGACGAGGGCAGCTCGACGATCCTTCAGTTGCCGACTACCGCGGAGGCCCGCTTGTTCGCCGCCAACCCACGTATCATCAACCTCCACCTCGCCGCGTAACGGCTCCCGGGCCGTGTTCACCATTGCGCGGCGGAGTTTGTGAAGCATCATCCATACCGTCTCATAACGGGAGAGGCCGAGCTGACGTTGCAAGAACAGAGCGGACACCCCACGCTTGTCCGTTGTCATCAGATACGCCGCCCAGAACCAGTGCGTGAGCGGAGTCTTTGTGCGGTGAAGGACGGTGCCAGCAGTCAAGGAAACCTGGTGTCGACACCCGGCGCACTGACGCCGCCGTTGGTTCACCAATTCATAGGCTCGCCCGTGCCCGCATCGGGGGCAGATAAACCCATCCGGCCATCGACAAGCCGCTAAGTACTGCTGGCAGGCCTCTTCGGTGTCAAAATCGGATTGAAACTGGCGCAGCGTTTTGGGGAACGGCGGTCGGGGCACCCCTCCACACTACCCATTGGGGTCTGCTGAAGCAACCGGATAACTAGAAGCTTGCTAGTACTACTGGGTCATAAAAAGAACACTCTCGTGTAAAATTGTTTTGTGGGATCACGCCTCTGCGCGCCAGGCCCACAAGAGAAACGCTTCGCGGTATTCATGGATGGCCTGGCGATCACCGCGGGGCACGAAGACCGGCAGGGACCTTTGAAGAACTACTGCAAGGGGTTGCTGCTGCCCGGAGAACGCAAGAGCATGGAACCGATGGCGGCGCGACTCAACCCGAGCAATGTTCAGGCGACGCGCCAGTCCTTGCACCACTTGGTGGCCAAGGCCCCCTGGAGCGACCAGGCGTTGCTTGATCACGTGCGCCAGCAAGTGTTGCCAGCCATGCAGAAACATGGACCGGTGGTGGCCTGGATCGTGGATGACACCGGCTTTCCCAAGAAGGGCCAACATTCGGTCGGAGTCACGCGTCAATACTGCGGACAAGTGGGCAAACAGGAAAATTGCCGCATCGCCGTCAGCCTGTCGGTGGCGACGTGGGATTCGAGTCTGCCGATTGCCTATCGTCTCTATTTGCCCAAGGACTGGGCCGATGATGCCGCGCGGCGGGAAAAGACAGAAGTGCCCGAAGAGGTTGAGTTTCAGACCAAACCGGAGATCGTCCTGGATCAGATTCGCGCAGCAGTAGCGGCGCAGGTAAGCCGCGGGGTTGTACTGGCGGACGCCGCTTATGGCATCAACACCGAGTTTCGCGATGCACTCACCCAACTCGAACTGCCCTATGTGGTGGGCGTGCAAGGCTCGATGACGGTTTGGGAACCTGGTAAACAGCCTTTGCCGGCCAAGCCGCGAGGGAAAACGGGACGACCTCCGAGATTGTTGCAGCGGACCAGCGACCATCAGCCTATCTCGGTGAAGCAGTTGGCGATGAGCCTACCCTGCAGCGCCTTCCAAGAAATCACTTGGCGGGAAGGTACAGAACGG
The DNA here is from genome assembly GCA_036403435.1 of Pyrinomonadaceae bacterium. Lineage (GTDB taxonomy): Bacteria > Acidobacteriota > Blastocatellia > Pyrinomonadales > Pyrinomonadaceae > QHXM01. The sequence goes on along the minus strand of DASWQY010000110.1, from coordinate 1,678 downwards.
AAGTTGCGATCCCGTTTTGCCGCCGTTCGAGTCCGCCCGGCGCATCGCGATTACGAGAAAGCCGAACCTCACGCTGAGGAATGGTTGCTGATCGAGTGGCCGCGAAACGAACCGGAACCCACGAAGTACTGGATGTCGACGCTGCCTCCGAATACCCAGCTTAAAGCTTTAATCAAGATGGCCAAACACCGCTGGATCATCGAACGGGATTACCAGGAGTTGAAACAGGAGTTGGGGTTGGGGCACTTTGAAGGCCGCAACTGGCGCGGGTTCCACCACCACGCCACGCTGTGCATCGCAGCCTATGGGTTCCTGGTGGCCGAGCGGAACCGTTTTTCCCCCTCGGCCCGCGCCGGTCATCTTGGATTCGTTGCCCCCGGCCCGGCGCCGGACTTCCGCCCGCGTGGGTCGCCGCGTTCGCCCCGAGCGGCATAATCCGAATTCGATTGCGACACTGAGAATCGTCCTTGCCCGACATCTGCTTGGGCAACTTCCTCAATGTCCCTTTTGTGGATCGCGCTCGGGATGATCCTCCCCGTCCCTATCGGCTTCCGCCACGCAGGAGGCAGGGCGCAAATGATTCGGCGCTGTGCGCCAGGCGCCTTGCACTAACTTCACTCTGCTGAGTTTCTCCAGCGCGACACAACGCCAGTTGGCAGGCGAACCCATCGGGTGGAGTCCGCTCTGGCTTTCGCCGCCGTTGGTAACACAGCACCCGAAGCCGTCCTTCGCGATGGCGGCCCAGTCGGTGCGGACGAAACAATCTAAGCCGGCCTTGCTAAGTCGCTTCGATCGGCTGCTTGTTCGCCACAGCAGTCCACACCACCCTGTAAATCTCCTCCACCGTCTGGATCTGCGCTTGGACAACGCCCATCTCAACTCACACTTAACCACCTCACAGAGCCATCTTCAACAGTTGTCCCTATTTTTTGACCCAGTAGTACTAGCAGGTGCGGAAAAAGTAATCAAACAAGTTACGAAAGGAATGTTCTAATCGTCTAAACAGCATGCGTGGTGGGGACCGGATTCAGAGTGCGATGTTCAGCTATTTGTCACCGGAAACGCGAGTGCGAAAGGAGCACCCGCTGCGGGCGATCCGGGCGATGGTGGATAGTGCGCTGGGCGAGATGTCGCCGCTGTTTGATGACATGTATTCGGAACTGGGGCGCCCTTCGATTGCGCCCGAGAAACTGTTGCGTGCGCAGTTGTTACAGATGCTGTATTCAGTGCGCAGCGAGCGCTTGCTGATGGAAGAGATCGATTACAGCGTACTGTTCCGCTGGTTCGTGGGAATGAACATGGACGAGCCAGTCTGGGACGCGACGGTGTTCACCAAGAACCGGGACCGGCTATTGGAACACAACGTCGCGCAGGTGTTTTTCGCGCAGGTGTGGCAGCAGGCCGAGCAGGCGAATCTGACTTCGGACGAGCATTTCACCGTGGACGGTACGCTGCTGGAGGCGGCAGCGAGTCTGAAGAGCTTCCAGAGGAAGGGAGAAGCGCGGCACGAGGATCCGGACGATCCTAGCAATCCGACTGTGAACTTTCATGGCGAAGAGCGATCCAATGACACTCACGCATCCAACACCGACCCTGACGCGCAACTGGCCCGCAAAGGCGGCGGCAAAGAAGCAAAGCTGAGTTACTGCGGAAATCTGCTCATCGAGAACGGCAACGG
>DASWQY010000109.1:0-1563 GCA_036403435.1 Pyrinomonadaceae bacterium | reverse complement strand
CGCATCCGGCTATGACGCTGGCAAGAAGGTGCTTGGCCGCAAGCGCCACGTTCTGACGGATACGTGGAGTGCGCCCCTAGCGGTGGACAGCATCATGCTGCGGTTTTGACCAGGCGCTGGGCGTGTTGATCCTCGAAGTGGACGGGACTGCGGTAGCCGAGAGCTGAGTGCAGTCGGCGAGCATTGTAGACGAGTTCGATGAAGCGCGGCAGGTCGGCTGTGACGTCCTCGAAGGTCTCGTAGGCCATCGGGTACACGGCCTCGACCTTCAAGGTTTTCATGAAGCTCTCCGCCTTGGCGTTGTCGTAGGGATTACCGCGCCGGCCCATAGAGCCTGCGAGCTCGTGCTCGGCGAGCAGCTTCCGGTAAGCGAGAGCGGCGTATTGCGAACCGCGGTCGCTATGATGCACGCAACCCGCCGGAGGGGCGCGTGAGCGAACCGCGGCGTCCAGGGCCGCGATGGTGAGACGGGCGTCGATCGAGCGGCTGATCGCGTAGCCGACAACCCGGCGTGACCAGGCATCCAGGATCACGGCGACGTAGACGAAGCCGGTCGCAATGGCGACGTAGGTGATGTCTGCCACCCAGAGCTGGTTGGGCCCGTCTGGAGCCATGGCGGCCGCGAGGTTGGGGAAGATCGGCTCGTCGTGGTCGCTGTCCGTCGTAGCGACGTAGCGCCGTCGCTGCTTCGGTGACAGGCCATGCTCCCGCATGAGCCGTCGCACCTTCTTGCTGTTCACGAGGTGGCCTTGGTGGCGCAACTCAGCGGTGACGCGACGATAGCCGTAGGCCTCGAACTCCTCGCAGATCGCCTCGATAAGGGAGAGGCTCTCGACATCTCGATTTGGGGGCGGAGCGCCGTAATAGGTCGACCGAGCGATGCCCATCAGCCGGCATCCTTGAGCGACGGAGAGACTGCGGGGCCGGCGATCACGGACATAGGCGCGCTTCTCGGGAACCGTCCTTGCTGCAGAGCCCCCTTTAAGAACTCGATCTCGAGCGCCTGCCGGCCGACCATCCGCTCGAGCGTCGCGATCTTCGCCTCATAGTCGCCGAGCAGGGTCGCGGCCTCGACGTCAGGATCGAACTCGCCGCTCTCGCACTTGGCCATCCAGATGCGGATCAGGTTGCGCGAAAGGTCGTGCTCACGTGCCAAGCCGTTGAGGGTCGCCCCCGCAGCGTACTCCTGCACGACCTGCTTCTTGAACGCGAGACTGTGGATGCGATGACGAGCCATGGGCCTTACTCCTGCAAGGCCCAGTTCCTGGTCAATCGTCAGCAATCAGCCTGTCCGGCTGAAGGGGCGCACTCCAGTCGCGCTGCCATTTTCCGCCCCTTGCACCCCCTTCACGCCTCGATCATGGCCTTGATCGAGGACGGCGAGAAGGGCCTGCCTTTGGGCAGTTCGCCGAGAGAACAAGGCCCAGGCTGCATAGCAGGCGAGCCTTGCGGCCTCGCTCGCGTAGGGCCCCCGGTGACCGCGGTAAGCTGCGACGCAAAACGGAAAAACTGAGGACGGCGTTACGCGCCGTCCCTTGGTCGCTCCAAGAGCCCGCTCGCCGC
>DASWQY010000108.1:0-1571 GCA_036403435.1 Pyrinomonadaceae bacterium | reverse complement strand
TTTGAGGCGGGTCTGACCATCGGACTGCGCGACTGGGCTCACCGGTTCTGATCAACGGGACTTGGTATAAGTACTACATTCCTTACAGCATCACTCCTCAATACCGAGGATCCTTGCAGTTCTGGCCCTCTAGGAACCTAGGCGGAACTCTCTCACTTCCCCAAATCTTTTTGCCCGCCCGCCTCACCACCTATCAGTTGCTGCGGCACTCCAGAGCTGCGGGAAGGGCTGCAGTGTTTGGAGCAGGTTGGCGATGCGCCGCAGGCCGCGGGTGAACCAGGATGTCATGCTGCGTAGGACACGCTTGGGCTGTTGGTCCGGGCGTCTGCGTTCAGCGGGCGTGGCATGGTGGAGGGCATCCCACTGGCCGGTGGAGACGGCGAGGTAGAGCGCGAGTGTCATGACCAGGATCAGCCTGGCCAGCCGGTCAGGGTATCGGATCTGGCTGTCCTCGAGGCCGAAGCCACGGGTTTTGAAGTCAGAGAACATCGGCTCGATGCCCCAACGCCGGGCGTAGTCGAGCGTGGTGAGATAGCCAGGGGTCTCGGACATGGCGATGATCCAGGACTCCTCGTGGCCGGGGTCCTGGATGAAGCCGACATTGGTGCGCACCCGACGGGCGGTCAGTTCCACCCCCGTCAGGTAGGGCGTGCAGCGGGCCAGTTGCTCGACCGAGCCTGCGTCAGCACCGTCGACCCAGGCGCGCAAGTTGCCCTTAAGCCGCAGCCTGTAGTCCCAGTCCAGCGCCTGGCAGTGGGCGATCAGGGCGGGCGTGCCGGAGAACCGGTCGCCCAACAGCCGCACGCGCGCCGCCTCGGGCAGCCAGGCCGCCACGGTGTCGAGCAGTTGTTGCTGCACCGCAAAGCCTATGGGTCCTGGGGTCTCCTCCACCCGCCAGGCCAGGGGCAGCGCACGCTCGCCCCAGCGCAGGGCCAGCATGAGGATCTGGGGCCGTTCGGAGGCCCGGCTCTGATCCAGGATCAGCTCCACCCGTTCGCCTGGCCGTTCGCCTGGCCGTTCGCCTGGCCGCGCCTCGGCCTGCGCCTGTGCCAGCACCTCGCGCGCGAAGGGCAGCATCACCGCATCGCACGCGATCAGCGGGTTCGCCAGCACACGCACGATCCACTGGTAGCGCATGTCGATCCGGCCGGGCTCGCGGGGCAGGGCTGCCGCCAGCGCCATCAGGTTGGCGCTGCGCTCGCTCAACATGGTCGCAACCAGAAGTGCGAGGTTCTCCCGTTGCGTCTTGCGTTGCCACGGCAGCCGCTCGCCCAGCACCCCGCTGATGCCCCGGGCCGCATGCTCGATCCCACCCATCCCAACACCCGCTCCGTCCAGGACCGGGCCTCCACCATGCCCAACCTCCCGCCGTCAACCACCTCAGGCCGAAACCGATAGGTGGTGAGGTCTCGATGCTAAGCAACAGTTTAGGATCATCAGGGAACTTGTAATAACTTAGATCGATGTTGAGCAAGCAATCTTGGTCTACAGCTCGGCATGTGACATTTTGGCAATCTGATAACTACCAACAAATGGGCTTGCGAATGGAATTCCCAATAACTCCAGGTAAG
>DASWQY010000107.1:0-38377 GCA_036403435.1 Pyrinomonadaceae bacterium | reverse complement strand
TCTATCCCGCGCCGCCCTTCGTTATCCGTCCGTCGTGAGCCACCCGAGGGGCCGAGGAAAAAGCGGCCGGTTGTTCGGGCTGATGGGTTAGAATAAACGTGAGAGGTTTCGGGAATGCCTTCGGGGAGAACTCACGACGCGATAACGCTGATCCTGGCCGCGCCGACTTTCGCGGCGGCGTGGGGGCTGACGGGCAGTCTCGCGCTGGCCGTGGTGGCGACCTGCGCGATGCTGTTCGGCGGTTTCATGTTCGGCCCCGACCTGGACATACAGTCGCGGCAGTACACGCGCTGGGGAGTCTTCCGCTTCCTCTGGCTCCCTTACCGCGGGCTCTTCCGCCACCGCTCGCGCTGGTCGCACGGGCTGGTCTTCGGCACGCTGATTCGCGTCGTCTACTTCGCGCTGGTCCTGGCGCTGCTGGTCTCGGCGGGCGTCTACCTGCGCGCCGCGCTTGTGAGCGGACCCACGCCGACTTTCGAGGAGGTCTTGCGGGCGTGGCGCGCGATAGAGTCGGGCATGCGCCTGAACGTCGGCGAGCACGCGGCGTGGGCCGCGCTCGCGGGACTCTGGTGGGGGGCTGCGAGCCACACGCTGACGGACGTGGCGTGGTCCGTGCTCAGGAAGGGTTCGGAGATTTTCTGATCCCCTAAGCGGACGGGCGAAAAGCGAACCACGAAGTCACACGCGCACGGCACGAACGTCAACCATCCCTTTCGTGCCGTGCGCGTGTGACTTCGTGGTCCGTCCGCCGACCCCGGAGTGCTTCAGGCACGCCGGCCGGCGATGAGGCGGTAGATCGCCAGGATGACGAGCGCGCCGAGGACGCCGAAGCCTATCTTGGTGAAGAAGCCTTTGCTCCCGACCCCCTCCGAATTACTGGAGAGTTTCAGGAAGTGCGCGAGGAATCCCGCCAGCACCGCGCCGCCGATTCCCAGCAGCATGGTGATGGCACAGCCGCCAGGGTCTTTGCCCGGCATGATGACTTTGGCGATCACGCCTGCAATCAGGCCGACGATGATCCAGGACAGAACATCAAATAATCCCATACTCCCTCTCTTTTCTGAGAGCGCGCATCTCTTTCTCGGCGCGCAACTGTTGTGATGGACGACCGCGCCGCGAGGTCGCTCTGGAGACCGAACGAGCGGTCGGCGCGAGCCTTCTGAGAAAATCGGAAATTCCCTAAATCGGTAGCGCGGATTTTAGGGACAGCCCGGCCGCGTGTCAATGAATTTCAGTGGCCGGTGCGCGTCGCCGCGAGCCGGTACGCCTGGCGGCGCACGGCCTCCGAGACGTTGCGGTTCTGCGAAATGTGTTGCAGGTCCTTAGTGTGTATGCGCGACAGGATGTTAATGGCGGTCGGGATGGGCGTGCGCGGGTTGCGCGCGAGGTTGAGGATGATGGGGTAGGAGCGGGCCCACGCGCGGTTGAGCGCGATGACGCGCAAGACCTCGTCGGAGACCGTCCGCATGGCGGCGATGTTCTCGATCTCCTGGTCCGTGATGCGCGGGTTGTGGATGACGGCCTGGGCCACGACCTTGTTGGAGTCACGGATGAGGATGGAGCGGGCCTCGCGGTCGCCCTTCATGCCGAGCTTGATGCGGTCCTTGACCGTCATCATCATCACGCGCCGGATGAGCGAGATGCGCTCGGGCTCAACGTCCTTCGACTCCTTGCGCGCGTCGGCGATGACGCGCTCGGCGTTCGCCAGCCGCTGCTCGTAGCTCTCGTCCAAAAGCTCTTCGAGCCGTTCGAGCCCGAGCCAGGAGTCGTCAATCTCCACGTCCGAGACTTCTATGTGCTGGGCGATGGCCCAGGCGTCGTCGAGCGTGAAAGCCTGCGGTACACCAGCGCCCGCCTCCGCGACCGACTCGGCCGCCAACATGAACTCGGCCGCGGCCTCCTGCCCGCGCGCGCGCAACTCTTCGACGATCTGCTGCGCGCCGCGCTCCTTCTCGAAGAACTCGCGCCGGGTCTCGCGCGCGCGCCTCTCGGCCTCCGGCGTGCGCGCCGGGTTGTGGATGACGGCCTCGATGATGGCGGGGGCGCGGATCAGCCGCTGCTGGTTGATGGTGATCGTCTCCAGGAGCGCGCCGTCCGAGGTCGCGCCGGCCAGCAGCGCGATTGCCTCGTCGGGCGTCCGCACGTTGAGCGTGGCGGCCTCGTGTATCTCGCGTGGGAGGTCGGGACGGGCGGCGAGGTAGCCGAGGACGGCGGGCGCAGTCTCCGCGCCCGCCGCGATGACGAGGAACGAATCCTTCTCCTGCGCGGCGAGCGTCTCTTCGGCCGCCTGGGCGAGCGCCTCGTCGTCGCTCGCGCGCAGGGCCACCAGGGCTTCGAGCATGTCCGCCTGGTCCAGCGGCAGCATCCCGCGCGCGGCGGCCATCTTCGCGCCCTTCGGGGCCGTGCCCGCGACGATGGCCTGGACGACCGGGTTGGTTGACGTGGCGTTCGTGCTCAATGTTCTTTCAGACCCTCAGGAACGAATTTCGGCGGACGGCGGCCGGACTCTAAGCACCCTTCGTCAGATGCTCCTCGGCCGACGCGTAAATCCTGGCGACGTGCTGCGCGCCCGCGCTCTGTGTGAACGTGGGCGCGCAGCAGAGCAGCACAGCCAATGCCAGGCGCGCGACGGAAAGGCGAGGGTTGAGCATATAGATTCGCCTCCGGCTGTAAACGAGTTACGCGCCGCAACACTTCTTGTACTTCTTGCCCGAGCCGCACGGGCAGGGCTTGTTGGCCCCGACCTTCGGCTGGTCGCGCGTGATGGTCCTGACCTTGCCCGCCTCCTCGCCGGCCGCGGCCGCGCCCTGATTTGGCCCGGTAAAGTTCAGAGACGTGCGGCGCGGCGCGCGCCTCTGCCTCAGGGCCTCGGGCGGCTGCTCCGTGACGATTTGCAGGTTGAAGAGCGAGCGGATCGTCGTCTGGTCAATGCGGTCGAGCATCTCCTGGAACATGTCGAACGACTGCTTCTTGTACTCGACGAGCGGGTCCTTCTGCCCGTAGCCGACGAGCCCGATGCCCTGCTTGAGGTGGTCAATCGAGAGCAGGTGGTCTTTCCACTGCGCGTCGATGATGTTGAGCATGATGATGCGCTCGTAGGTCCGCATTGCCTCGACGCCGATCTGCGCCTCCTTCTCGGCGTACTTGGCCTTGAGCTTCTCCCAGACGATTTCCCCGATGCCTTCCGAAGAGCCGTTCTCGAAGTCAATGCCCTCGGCCTCCACGTCGAAGTCGTAGATGGAGTGGAGCTGTATGGCATAGTTCTCCACGTCCCAGTCGTCCGGGTCCGCCTCCGGGTTGAGGTACTGCTTGGTCAGGTCCGCGAGCAGGTCGCGCGCCACGCCCGTCTCGCCCAGGAGGTACTCGCGCTGGTCCGGCTGCTCCATCAACTGGCGGCGCAGGCCGTAGATCGTCTCGCGCTGCTTGTTCATCACGTCGTCGTATTCGAGCAGGTGCTTGCGCGATTCAAAGTTGCGCCCCTCGACGGACTTCTGTGCGCCCTCGATGCGCTTCGAGACCATCTTGGACTCGATGGCAACGCCCTTCTCCATGCCCAGACGCTGCATCAACGCCTTCACGCGGTCGCCCGCGAAGATGCGCATCAAGTCGTCTTCGAGCGAGAGGAAGAAGCGCGACGAGCCTGGGTCGCCCTGGCGGCCCGCGCGGCCGCGCAACTGGTTGTCAATGCGGCGCGACTCGTGGCGCTCCGTGCCGATGATGTGCAGGCCGCCGAGTTTGACGACTTCCTTGTGCTCTTCTTCGACAATCTTCTTGGCCTTTTCTACGGCCTCCTCCCACTGCTCGTCCGTCACCTCGTCCGGGTCAATCTCCTCTTTTTTGAGGAACTCGCGCGCCATGAATTCGGGGTTGCCGCCGAGCAGGATGTCCGTGCCGCGCCCCGCCATGTTGGTCGCAATCGTGACCGAGCCCTTGCGGCCCGCCTGCGCGACGATCTCGGCCTCGCGCTCGTGGTACTTCGCGTTTAAGACGTTGTGCGGGACGCCCACCTTTTGCAGCCGGCGCGAAATCAATTCGGAGTTCTCGACCGAGACCGTGCCGACGAGCACGGGCTGCCCCTTCTCGTGGCACTCCTGTATCTCCTCGACCACCGCGTCCCACTTCTCGCCAATCGTGCGGTAGATAACGTCGGAGTTGTCCTTGCGGACCATTGGCTGGTTGGTCGGGATGATGACCACGTCCAGCTTGTAGGTCGAGTGGAACTCCGCGGCTTCCGTTTCGGCCGTGCCCGTCATGCCCGCGAGCTTTTCGTAGAGGCGGAAGTAGTTTTGCAAGGTGATGGTGGCTAGCGTCTGGTTCTCCTTCTCGATCTTGACGCCCTCTTTCGCCTCGACCGCCTGGTGCAGGCCATCGGACCAGCGGCGGCCCTTCATCAGGCGGCCCGTGAAGTCGTCAACGATGATGACCTCGCCGTCCTGGACGACGTACTGGTGGTCATTCTTGTAAAGCGTGTGTGCCTTCAGGGCCTGCTCGACGCAGTGGAGCATCTCCATGTTCGACGGTTCGTAGAGGTTGCCGACGCCGAGGAGCCGCTCGGCCTTGTCCACGCCCTCTTCGGTCAGGACGGCCGTGTGCTGCTTCTCGTCCACGACGTAGTCGCCCGTCTTAATCTTCTTGCCGCCCGGCCCTTCGTCCTTCTCCTCGCCGCGCTTCAATTGCGGGATGATGGCGTCAGCCTTGTAGTACTTGTCCGTGGCTTCGTCCGACGCGCCCGAGATGATGAGCGGCGTTCGGGCCTCGTCAATCAGGATGGAGTCCACCTCGTCAACGACGGCGAAGTAGTGGCCGCGCTGCACGCAGGTCGCCAGGTCGAACTTCATGTTGTCGCGCAGGTAGTCGAAGCCGAACTCGTTGTTAGTCCCGTAGGTGATGTCCGCGCCGTAGGCGGCCTGCCGCTCGAAGTCGTCCATGTCGTTCTGGATGCAGCCGACTTCGAGTCCGAGGAAGCGGTGAATCTGGCCCATCCACTCGGCGTCGCGCGAGGCCAAATAATCGTTGACCGTGATGACGTGGACGCCGCGCCCCGTCAGCGCGTTCAGGTAAGACGGGAGCGTGGCGACGAGCGTCTTGCCTTCGCCCGTCCGCATCTCCGCGATCTTGCCCTGGTGGAGGACGATGCCGCCGATGAGCTGCACGTCGAAGTGGCGCATCCCGGTCGAGCGCACGCTCGCCTCGCGCACCGTGGCGAAGGCTTCGGGCAGGAGTTCGTCGAGCGCGGCGCGCTCGCGGCGCTTGCGCTCTTCCTTGTCGGTCACATTCTCGACGGCGCGGGCGACGCGCTCCTTAAACTCGACCGTGCGCGCACGCAGCTCCTCGTCCGAGAGGCGCTTGACCGAGGGCTCTAATTCGTTGACGCGGTCGATGACCGGCTGGATCGTTTTCAGGAAGCGTTGGTTGCTGCTCCCGAAAATCTTGGTCAAAACTTTATCTATCATGGCGTTCTTATCCTATTAGGTTAAAAAGTGGGGCGCACGGGCCGAAGGGGGTCGCCGCCGCATCAGTCGAGAAGGGGCTGGCAATCGGCGATTGTAAGGGAGCGGCGAAACCGCTGGCAAGCGAGTCAGTTTGAAGGGCGTGCGCGTCGTCTTCGCTCTGCTGCTCAGAGTGCCTTCGGCGATTCGGCCGAAGTATCCGAGAGGCCCGCGCGGGCGAGATGCGTGACGACGAGAGATTGATGGCGCTCGACGAGAGGCTTGTCGTTGCGGTAAGAATTCTCTTCCGGCGAGGCTCCGGCCCTCAGCGCGGGGCGCGGGAGCCAGCGGCCGTCCTGTTTTAACTTACGCAGGGTGACGACGACCGACGGGGCGAACGCGTTGCGGATGGCGGACGCGTTCTCGAAACGGTAGACCTCTGTGGACGCCAGCCGCGCGTGCGCGTGCAGGGGCGTCCCGACGACCAGCACGCCGAGGCAGGCGCAGACCAGCGCGGTGAAAATCGAGGCGTTGTTGTTTCGAGGTGCGTTCACGTTACTACTCATCAAACCCGCCGTCTTAGCTTACACAAAAGCGCGGCTTTTTAACAGCTAGGTCGCGGGTATCTGCTTCTTGAGCATCTCGGTGATGGCCGCGCGCGGCAGGTTGAAGCTGACGGTAATCTGCTTGCCGCTCGACGTGACCCTGGTGTTGCTCATGATGGTCGCCTCGTCGCGCCCCTTCTTGAGCAACGCCCCGCCGAACAGAAGCGCGTTGTAGCCGAGCGCCTTCTGCCTGGCTTCGGCCGCGGACGCCATTTCGCTATCGGCCGTGACGGCCAGCTGCGCGCCGTCGAGCTGAATCGTCAGGACCAGGTGCTCCGTCCCTTCCAGAAAGTCGAGCACGCCCGACGCGCTCAGCGCCGTGACGAAATCCTTGGTGGCTTCGAGCAGTTTCGGGTCGCCGGACTTGCGCGTGATCTGGACGTTGCCGAGCGTGCCGTCCGGGTTGCGGTCGGCCTCGATGGTCATCTCGACGGGGTTGTCCAAATTCAACTCGCCCTTGTCTTTCATCTCCTTGTACTTGACCAGGAGGTCCACGAACGGGCGCTTGTTGACGGTGCGCGGACGCTTGACCTTGTTCTGCTCCGCGACCTCGTCCAGTTCGTTCTCCGCTTTGGCCTCAGTCGCGGACCCGTTCGCGTTGGGCGTGGTCGCGTCGCCCCCTCCGGCGGGCGAAGGCGTCGGGCTGGGGGTCGGAGTGGGCGTCGGAGTGGGCGTCGGCGTCGGGACGGGCGTCGGCACGGGAGTCGGAACCGGCGTCGGCTGCACGACGGCCTCGGGGGCGGGGATTTGGTCGTTGAAATATCCCGGCGGGTACTGGAAGCGCCCGCCCGGCCCGAGCATCACCGCGTCGCGTATGTTGACCCTGTTGTAGTCCTCGTCAACGTACTCGGCGTCGGAGAAGTTGCCGGCGATGTGGAAAGCCTCGCGCAGGATTGGCACATAAAGAATCGCCGCGAAAAGGAGCGCGTGCAGCACGGCCGAGACGCCGGCCAGGCGCGCGACTCTCGGCCAGCGCCGCGTCTTGTTGATCTCGAAATCTTCGAAAAGCTCTGCCATTTCGCCTCACCCGTTGCGCCCTTGAAAGCCCGCTGCGCGCCCAACCTTAGACGCCGCACGCCCCCGAATCGTTGCGGAGAGCCCGCCCCAAACTTACCACTTGGCCGCCCAAAATTGTAGGGGCGGGGGCAAGTCCTCAGCCCGCTCGATGCTCAGCCAACGCGGGCAGAGGACTTGTCCTGCCCCTACAGTTTGAGATTCTTCTCATGTTCTGAGTTAGAATGACGCCATGCCACGCCAACGTGTTAACGACGGCCGCCGCCGCGGGGGGCGCGGCCGGAAGGGTGAAGAGCGAGAGGGCCAGAGAGGCGGGCCGCACGAACAGTCAGGCCGGGCGCGCGAGGATTCGCCCGCCACTCGCCCGCAGCCTCGCGGCGCGGCCGTCGTCCGGCCGCCCTCGCGCGACCTGCGCCGCCTGCTCGAAGGAATTGGCACACCCGCGCCCGCTCCCTTCAAGCCGGACCCGTTCCAGTTGCGGGCGCTCTCCGCGCTCGAAGACGAAGACGTGCTCGTGACCGCGCCGACGGGGAGCGGCAAGACCTGGATCGCGCGCGAGGAGATTCGGCGTCTCCTCGCCGCGGGAAAAAAAGCCTGGTACACGAGCCCGCTCAAGGCGCTGACCAACTCCAAGTACCAGGAGTTCCGTGAAGAGTTCGGCGACGAGCGCGTGGGCATCCTGACGGGCGACAGGAAGGAGAACGCGGACGCCCCGCTCGTCGTCGGCACGACGGAAATTTATCGTAACCAGCTGTTCGACGCGCTGCGCGGGGGCGGCGACATCCGCGCGGACCTCGTCGTCCTGGACGAGGCACATTACCTGGCGGACGAAGAGCGCGGGCACGTCTGGGAGGAGGCAATCATCTTGTCGCCGCCGCGCGTCAGGCTCTTGCTGTTGTCCGCGACCATCGGTAACGCGGACGAGTTCGCCTCGTGGATTTCAGAAGTGCGCGGCGTGCGCTGCGGCGTCGTCGAGCGGCCGGGCGCGCGCCCTGTGCCTTTGCGCGCGGCGTTCCTTTACCCGGACGGGCAGTTGACTCCGCTGCTAAACGAAGCCGGAAAGCTGAATGCGGAAGTCGCGCGGCTCGGCGAGCAGCAGGAGCGCGAGCGCCAGGAGCGCACCCGGCGCGGCGATTGGAGATCGAGAAGGGGAGGCCGGCGTTGATTATGAAGCGGAAGTGTCAAGACGAAGTTTCACGCAAAGACGCAAAGGCGCAAAGAAGACCGCGAAGGCTTTGAATGCTTCTTAATCTTACGCGCTTTCTTTGCGCCTTTGCGTCTTTGCGTGAGACGTTTTTTCGATTCATCGGAGCACTACCTTGAAGCTGCACATGCCGGAGATGCCGCCCTCGCAGTTGCTGGCGTCTCTCAAAGCTTACGACCTGCTGCCGGCCATAGTCTTTCTGCCGACGCGGCGGCGCTGCGACGAGGCGGCGCAGGAGGCGGCGCTTGCGCGCCGCGAGCAGAGAACGGAGCGGCGCGAATCAAGGCGCGGCATCATGCGCGAGTTCGTCACCGAGCACCCGGAGGTGCGCGGCCACCGCCACTGGGACGCCATCATCAAGGGCGGCGTCGCCGCTCACCACGCCGGCCACATCCCCGCCTGGAAACTGGTCATCGAGCGCCTGATGAGCGCCGGACTCCTCGACGCCATCTTTGCGACGGCGACCGTCGCGGCGGGCGTGGACTTTCCGGCGCGCACGGTCGTCATCTCGAACGTGGACGCGCGCACCGGCGGCGGCTGGCGCACGCTCTCGGCCTCCGAGCTTCAGCAGATGACGGGGCGCGCGGGCCGGCGCGGGCGCGACAACGTGGGCTTCGTCGTCGCCGCGCCGGGGCTTCATCAAGACCCTGCGCGCATCGTGGAGCTACTGACCTCGCCGCCCGACCCGCTCACGAGCCAGTTCCGCGCGACCTACTCCAGCCTGCTCAACCTGCTCGACGCCTACGGGAGCTTCGCGCAGGTCCGCGAGATTGCAGCGAGAAGTTTCGCGCACAGGGAGACGGCGCGGCGCGTCGCGCGGTCTGAGCGCGAGCGAGACGAGGCCGAACGTTTGATCCGCGAGAAGCTGGACGCGGCCGGCTGCCACCTGTCGGTGGAAGTCGCACGCGGGCTCGAACGTCTGGCGAGCGCGCGCCAGCGGCTGCTGGAAACTCTGCCGCAGACGCGCGCCGAGATGTGGTTCCGCTGGCTGGAGGAGGTCGTCGTGCCGGGCCGAGTCGTCGGCATCGGGCGCAACGGGCGCAGGTTGTTAATCGTGCTGCGCCGGCGCGGCGGCAACCTCGTCGGCATGCGCGAGGACGGCCGGGGCGCGAACCTCGCGCTCGAACGCGTCGGGCGCATCTACTCGACAATCTACCCGCTGACGGAAGACGCCATCGAAAGGGCTTTCGACGAGGTCCGAAGTAAGGGCGGCGAGCTGGCGCTTCCTGAGCCCAAGCTGGCGGACGCGCGCGCGGGCGAGGACGAAGCCGTCTCCGTCCTCAACGACATGATTGACAGGATCGCGCCCGGCCACTTGAGTGAGGATGAACGGGCTGCTTGCGCCGAAGCTCTCTGGTCGGTCATTGAAGACGCGGAGCGCGTCGAGCGCGCCGAGCGGCGCATCGAGAGCTTGCGAGCGGAAGTGTGGGAGCCGTTCGAGCGCCGCGCCCGCGTGCTCGCCGCCTTCGGCTATCTGGACTTCGCGCGCGAGCGCGTCACGGAGCGCGGGCAGTGGCTCGCCGACCTGCACGTTGACCGCCCGCTCCTCGTGGGCGAGGCGCTCGACAAGCACCTCTTCGCCTCGCTCGACGCGGTGCGCGCCGCCGGCTTGATGGCCGCGCTCGCCTCGGACGCCGAGCGCGACTACGGCGAGCTTGAGTTGGACGACTCGATGGTGAGCGCGCTTGCGCGGTTCGAGGAAGTCGCCTATAAAGTTGCCACCGAAGAATGGCAGCAGGGGTTGGAGCCCGCGCCCGAGATAAACTTCTCGGCCGCCGCGACCGCCGCGCACTGGGCCGCCGGGACGGAGTGGGCCGACCTCGTGCGCGAGACGCGCGCCGAAGAAGGTGATTTGGTCCGCATGCTCTCGCGCACCGGCGAATCGCTCCTTCAGGTCGCGGGGTTGAAGCGGGCGCAGGCGGCGGCCGCGCGCATCGCCGCACAGGCCGCCGAGATGGTCCTGCGCGAGCCTGTCAGGTAGAGCAAGGGGGGAAGTGAAGTTGAGGAGCGGGAGATTAACCGGCAGCGAGTGCCTCCGCGCGCTCCTGTTTTTTCTTGCCTGCGGGATGGCCGTCTGCGCGTGCGGGCAGTCGGATTCGAGACGAAAAGGGGACAAGGGGACGAACGTGGGCGGTCTTGGCGTTGAAGAATCGCGGCGGGCGAACGGGCCTGTCGTCTACGCCGCGCTGGGGGATTCGACGGGCGTCGGCGTCGGCGCGCGCGAGGGCGGCGGCTACGTCGCGCGCCTCTTCGAGAGAATCAAGCCCGAGCGCCCGGACTCCAGACTGATTAACCTGTGCGTGAGCGGCGCGACGACCGAGGACGTGCTGCGCGGGCAGTTGCGCGCGGCCATCGGCGCGCGGCCCACGCTCGTCACGCTCGGCATAGGCATCAACGACCTGGGCCACGGGCTGACGGCGGAAGAGTTCGCGCGCAACTACGAGGAGATCGTCCGCCAACTCAAGACGGAGACGAGCGCCCGCGTCGTCGTCACCAACGTCCCAGACATCTCGTTCGCGCCCGTCGTTCCTGCGAGCGAGCGCGAGGCGACGCGCCGCCGCATAGAGGTCTTCAACGAAAAACTGGAATCAATCGCCCGCCGCTACGAGCTGAGCGTCGTTGACGTGTACTCCGAGACGCACAGGGTCATCCCCGAGCACCCCGAATTCTTCTCCGAAGATGGCTTCCACCCGAGCGCCGAAGGCTACGCCTACTGGGCCGAGACGATGTGGCCCGCCGTCAAGGCGGCGGTCGGCGAATAGGCAGGTATTATCCCCTCCGGGCCAGAAAACGCTGGCGGCCTTTTACGTCCTCTTCCCTCTGGCCTATGGTCGTTCCGCTGTCGTATGATTGCCCGCGTCTCCTGATTGTCCGCAGACCCGATAGACGAACGAAAAGGTCATGGCTGTAAAAATCTTCGGCCGCATAACATCTCACCAACCCCGCGCCCGCTTCAAACGATTCATCCTTCTACTTCCGCTGCTGGTCATCATCTGCACGCTTCCTGCATACGCGGCGCAGGCGGGCAGGATTAAGGGGAAGGTCGTCGCCGTCACGGCCGACAGGCGCGAGGCGCTGCCGGGCGTCGCGGTCTCTCTGACGGGCGGCCTCCTTCAGGGCCGCGCCGTTGAAACCACCAGCGACGAGGAGGGCGAGTACGTCTTCGACGGGCTGGTCGCGGGAGATTACGTCGTCACGGTCGAGCTACAAGGTTTTGAGAAGTACGAGCACAAGGTCATGGTGCCGATTGAGGCTTCCGTTGACTTGAACATTTTCCTAAACCCCCTGGCCCCGCGCGAGACCGTCACCGTGGAGGCGGACGACCGCGAGAGCCGCCAGACGGAATCAACCGTGGCCGCGGTCGTCACGACCGACATCTTGAGAAACGCGCCGCTCGCCCGCGAAAAATTTCAGGAGGCGCTGCCGCTCCTGCCCGGCGTCGTGCGCGGCCCCGACGGCATGCTGAGCATCAAGGGCGCGCGCGCGGGGCAAAGCGGCGTCCTCGTCTCAAGCCTCAACGCGACGGACCCGGTCACGGGGAACTCGGCCATTGACCTGCCGCTCGAAGCGGTCGAATTGGTCCAGGTCTACTCGAACCCTTACTCGTCCGAGTACGGCAAGTTCGTCGGGGCAGTGACGACGATTGAGACGCGCTCGGGCAGTAATGAGTTCCGCTATCTGCTGACGAACGTTTTGCCGCGCCCGCGCCTGCGCGGAGGCAGCATCTACGGCATCGGGGCGGCGACGCCGCGCATAGCTGTCGGCGGACCAATCAAGAAAGACAAGCTCTTCTTCTTTCAAAGCTTCGAGTATCGCTTCATTCGCACGGAGGTCGAGAGTCTGCCCGAGGCCGAGCGCGACATCAGGTTGGAGAGCTTCGACTCGTTCTCGCGCGTGGACTACAACGTCAACTCGTCGAACCGGCTGGCCGTCAGTCTCTCAATCTTCCCGGAGAAGATTGACGGCTACAACCTGAACACCTTCAACCCCGCCGAGACGACCGCGAACTTTCACCAGCGCGGCTGGTTCTTCGCCGTCAACGAGCAGGCCGCCTTCGGCGGCGGCACGCTCTTGCAGTCGAGCCTGAGCGCCAAGCAGTTCGACGTGGACATCTACGGCAACGACGCCGGCCCTTACGAGATCGCGCCCGAGCGCAGGTTCGGCGGCTTCTTCGACCGCCAGCGCCGCGACAGCCGGCGCTACGAGTGGCTCGAAGTCTTGAACCTGCCGGCGCGCGAGTGGCACGGGCAGCACTCGCTCAAGTTCGGCCTGAACCTAAGCCACACGACCTTCGACGGAAGGGACGTGAGCCTGCCCGTCAGCATCCTGCGCGCCGACGGGACGCGGAGCCAGTTGATCGAGTTCGCGGGACCGGGCCAATTAGGGCGCGACAACACGGAAGTTTCCGCCTTCGCGCAGAACAAGTGGACCATCAGCCGGCATATGACGCTCGACTTCGGCGTGCGCTTCGACCGCGACGGGGTCGGCCGCGAGAACAACTTTGCCCCGCGCCTCGGCTTCGTTGTCTCGCCCTTCCAGAGCGCGCGCACCATCCTGCGCGGCGGCCTCGGCCTCTTCTACGACAAGATTCCTCTCGGCGTGGGCGTCTTCGAGCAGTACCAGGATTTTCTGGTGACCACGTTCGCGCCGGACGGCGTCACCGTCTCGGACGGGCCGCGCCGCTTCCGAAACATCGTCGAGAGCGGTGACTTCAAGAGCCCTGAGAGCGTCGCGTGGAACCTGCAACTCGACCAGGAGATCACCGACAGGCTGCTCCTGCGCCTCGGTTACGAGGAGCGCAGGACGCGCCGCGATTTCGTCGTCGAGCCTGTTTTTGGCACAGCGGAAGACGACCTCTTGCTCCTCAAGAATGACGGCGACGCGCGTTACCGCGAGTTTCAAGTGGCGGGCCGCTACCGCTTGCAGGAGAAGCACCAGTTGTTCGCGGCCTACGTGCGCTCGCGCGCCGTCGGCGACACCAACGACTTCAACACCTACTTCGGCAACGTCCGCAACCCCGTCATTCGGCCCGACGAGTTCACGCTCCAACCGTTCGACGCGCCGCACCGCCTGCTTTTCTGGGGCGACATCGGACTGCCCAAGCAAGTCATCGCCACGCCCGTCGTGGACTGGCGCACGGGCTTTCCCTTCTCGCTCGTGGACGAGGAGCAGAACTTCGTCGGGGGGCGCAACCGGGGCGGCCGCTTCCCCCCGTTCTTCTCGCTCGACTTGCAGGTGACGAAGTATTTGCGGGTGCCGGTCCCGGACTGGAAAGTGATCCCGGCACAGTTCCGCGGCAAGAAGTACGGCGGGCGCGTCGGCATCAAGTTCTTCAACGTGACGAACCACTGGAACCCGCGCAACGTACAGCACAACCTGGACAGCGCGTCGTTCGGCACCTTCTCCAACAGCGTCGGCCGGAGCATCCGGCTCAAGTTCGAGTTCGTGAAGTTTTAGAGCACACTATGAAAATCACCGCCACCAAAATTTTCTTCGCCTACGCGATTCTGACTCTCGTCTCCTGCGCGCTCCTTTACGCGCAGACCGCCAACCGCTCGGCTCCCGCCGCGTCGAACCTCCCGCGCGGCTACTGGCGGCTGGAACAGAGCCAGCCCATCATCGAGAAGACGCAGACCATACGCCTCGCGCCCGACCTCTCGTCCCTGACCGCGGGCGAGCGCGCGGCGGTCGCCAAGCTGCTCGAAGTCGGCAAAATTTTCCAGCAGATTTACGAGGAGCAACTGCACGCGCAGGCCGCCGCCGCGTTCGACAAGCTCACGAAGCTGGACGCGGAGCTGAATTCTCCGGCCGCGACGCGGAACCTGCTGACGCTTTACCGCCTCAACCAGGGGCCGATTGCCTCCACGCTCGAAAACAAGCGCGCGGCTTTTCTGCCGGTGCTGCCGCGCCAGGAAGGCTCAAACCTGTACCCGCTCGGCGTGAGGCGCGAGCAGCTTGAGGCATACTTGAGCGCGCACCCCGAGAAGCGCGACTCGCTGCTGAACCTGCGCTCGGTCGTGCGCCGCTCAGACCGCCCGTCACTGCTCCGCGACCTCAGAAAGCTCACGCAGTATCCCGCGCTCTCGACGCTGCACCCCGGCTTGAAGAAGGAGCTGCAAGCTCTGTCCGCGAGCCCGGACGAGTCTGCCTTTTACGCCGTGCCCTACTCCGTCGCTTACGCGGACGAGCTTCTGCGCGCACACGAGCTTTTGAACGAGGCGGCCGACGCCGTGCAGAAGGCGGATGAGGAGTTCGCGCGTTACTTAAGGAACCGCGGGCGCGACCTGCTCTCGGACGATTACGAGTCGGGCGACGCGGCCTGGGTCACCGGCCACTTCAAAAACCTGAATGCGCTGATTGGCTCTTACGAGGTTTACGACGACGACCTCTACGGCGTGAAGACCTTCTTCGCCTTCAGCCTCCTGAAGACGCGCCACGAGGAGACGGAGGCGCTCCGCAAAGCCATGCGCGGCTTGCAGGCGCTCGAAGACTCTCTGCCTTACGAGCACCACAAGCGCGTGCGTGAGGACATCCCCGTCGGCGTTTATGACGTGGTGGCCGACTTCGCGCAGGCGCGCGGCGGCAATACCGCGACCATCCTCCCGAACGAGAGCTACCTCGCGCGCCGCTACGGCCGGACCATCCTGCTCCGCGCCAACATCATGCGCGAGCCGAACATCTTCGAGGGCACGAACAGGCGCTGGGTGGCGGCCGTCGCACCCGCGCACCACACAGAACTCACCCCGGAAGGCAACTTCTACCGCACGCTCTGGCACGAGGTGGGCCATTATCTCGGCGTGGACTTGACGAAGACGGGTCAAGACCTGGACACGGCGTTGCAAGAAAATTCCTCCGCGATGGAGGAGATGAAGGCGGACTTGGTTTCGCTCTTCGTGGCGGAGGCGTTGCGGAAGCAGGGCTACTACACGGCCGAACAGCTCCGCGCCGTTTACGCGAGCGGCGTCCTGCGCGTGCTCCAAAGCAATCGCCCGCGCCGCGACCAGCCCTACAACACGATGCAGCTCATGCAGTGGAATTTCTTCATGGAGAGCGGGCTGCTCTCGTTCGACGCCGGGACAGGGAAGCTGAAGATTAACTATGACAAGTACCACTCGACGGTCGGCAAGATGCTGGCGAAGGTGCTCGAAGTGCAGTATGAGGGCGACAAGGCCGCGTCCGACAAGTTCATAGAGCAGTACACGACCTGGGACGAGAACCTCCACGGCGTCGTTGCCAGGAACATACGCGAGCAGCAGGGCTACCGCTACCGCCTCTTCACCTACGCCGCGCTGGGCGAGTAGCAAACCCACTCAACCCTTCGCGGCTTTAGATTTTCTTTACCTGCGCCGTTGCGTGAGAAGCTTTTCCTCGCTGGAGGCGCAAAGTTAAAGAAAGACGGGAATCGCAAAGGGTTGAGTCAATCCGTTTGTTGTCTTCTTTCCCATCGCCGAAATTTTCTTAAATCTCTCCGAACGTCCGCCCCCGGCGCGTCGTACAAGGGGATACGCTCCGCTTAAGAAGTCTGTCAAGACCGACCCGCATACGAAGGAGAGACCAAAAGCCCCTTGAAGCTCAAAGTCTACGCCACGCTGCTCCTGCTCGCACTCTTTGGCTTTCCCGCCGCCAAGACCTCGCCCGACGACGGCGACAAACAACTGATCGCCATCACGAACGTCAACGTCATCCCGATGGACCGTGAGCGCGTCCTACAGGACCAGACGGTCGTCATCCGCGCCGGGCGCATACACAAAATTGGCCCGGCGGCGCGGCTGAAAGTGCCCAGGGGGGCGAAGGTGCTGGACGGTCGCGGCAAGTACCTGATGCCCGGCCTCGTGGACATGCACGCGCACCTCTTCTCGGACGACGACGAGTTCCCCGAAGCTCTCGCCGACGAAGAGTTGTTCCTCATGCTCGCCAACGGCGTGACGACCGTCCGCCTGATGAACGGCACGCCTGAGCACTTGAAGTACCGCGCGCAGGTCGCGAGGGGCGAACTCGTCGCCCCGACGCTTTACGTGGCGGGTCCGCAGATTACTGGACGCAAACAGGGCCAGACCTTCAACGGGCGCGTCGTCACGCGAGCCGAAGAGGCGCGCGCGGCCGTGCGCGACTTCAAGGCCGCCGGCTACGACTTCATCAAGCTGACCAACTTCATCACGCCCGAGGTCTACGAGGCCGTCATCTCCGAGGCGAAGAAGGAGAAGATTCGCGTCGTCGGCCACGTGGACACGCGCGTCGGCGTGCGCCGCGCGCTCGAAGTGGGCCAGCAGATAGAGCACCTCGACGCCTACCTGGAATCCGTCCTGAAAGACGAGTCGCCGATTAAGACTTCCGTCTCGGACGTCGGGCTGTTCCGCAAACAGAACTGGGAGAGCCTGGACTACATAGACGACAACAAGGTCCGCGAGATCGCGCGCGCGACGGCCCGCGCGGGCGTTTACTCCACGCCGACCCTGACCTTCTTCAAGATGACCTTCGGCCTCGGGATGAGCGAGGACGAGATTCGCGCGCGGCCCGATTTTCAGTTCGTGCCCTTGAAGACGCGGGAGGAGTGGTTCGCGGCGAACAAAAGGCTGCTGGCGTCGTTCTTCGCGAGCGAGGCGAGGCGGCGCGAGTACGTGCGCGTGCGCGACCTGCTCGTCAAAGAGATTCACGACGCGGGCGGCAAAATCATGGCCGGCTCCGACACGCCCGAGTTGTTCCTGCTCTCCGGCTGGTCGCTCCACCGCGAGATCAAGAACCTCAACGCGGCGGGCCTCAGTCCCTACGAGGCGCTCGCCGCCGCGACGCGCAACCCGGCGGAATTCCTGAGGGCGATTAAAGAGATTGGCACAGTCGAGCAGGGCAAGCGCGCCGACCTGCTGCTCCTTAACGCGAACCCGCTCGAAGATGTCTCCAACACGGAGCGCCGCGCGGGCGTCATGGTGCGCGGCCGCTGGTTCGCGGAAGAGGAATTGAAGCGGCGACTCGACGAAATCGCGCCCCTCTTCCAGCACGCCCTCGACGAGAAACCGGGCAACTGATTTCTTCGCGCCTCCGGCGTGAAATTTCCTCACGCTGGAGGCGCGAAGGTCGAGAAGATTAAAGCCTCAACTCTGAACAGCTCGAAACCGAAGACGAAGTGCCGCGCCGAAAACCCGCAGCCCCCGACACGCAGTACGGCTGGATTGCCAGGAGATAAAAATGGACCGATTGAAACATGCTCATGTGTTCAGCATCCTCTGCTCGCTGATCCTGCTCGCCGTCGCGGCGGCCGTCGTTTCGGCCGCCGGGCCTCCTGAAGAATCTCCGGGCGGGCGGCCCGCGCGGGGCTCGCGCGCGGTTGACTTCGGCGAACTTGAAAAAGTCATCGAGGCGGAGATGAAGGAGACGGGGACGCCGGGCGCTGCGGTCGCCGTCATCAGCGACGGGCGCGTCGTCTTCAGTAAAGGCTTCGGCGTCGCGAGCGTCGAGACGGGCGGCGCGATCACGTCCGACACGCTCTTCCGCCTCGGCTCGACGACCAAGATGTTCACGGGGGCCGCCCTCGTCACGCTCTTCGACAAGGGGCGCATCAAGTTGGACGAGCCCGTCGGCAAGTACGCCAAGGGGCTCCCGCCGAAACTGGCACAGGTCACGGCCCACCAGCTCCTGAGCAACAACGCGGGCGTCGGCGACTTCAGCGCGCCGCCGCCGTCGCACGACGACGCGGCGCTCGGCGCGATGATTCGCTCCTGGAAAGACGACGTTATGTTCGGCGAGCCCGGAAAAGTTTACTAGTATTCGAGTCCGGGCTTCTGGCTGGCGGGCTACGTCCTGGAGGAGACCGGGGGCAAGCCTTACGCGGACATGATGGACGAGCTTTTGTTTCAGCCGGTGGGCATGCAGCGCACGACTTTGCGGCCGCTGGTGGCGATGACCTACCCGCTCGCGGTGGGCCACGCGGCCGGCGAGGACGGCAAGGTGGCCGTCATCCGGCCCGCCTATGACAACGTGGCGCAGTGGCCCGCGGGCTCGATCTTCTCCTCGGCCAGCGACCTCTCGCGCTGGGCCATCGCGCTCATGTCGGAGGGCCGCCTCGACGGCGCGCAGGTTCTCCCAGCGTCGCTCTTCAAGCGCCTCTCGGGCGAGCACGTCGCGATGCCTGGCACGCCCGAGGTGCACTACGGTTACGGCCTCTTGAATTTCGAGGACCGCGGCGTGCGAATGATTATGCACGGGGGCTTCAGCCGCGGCTACGGCTCCATGATTCAGCTGGCCCCGGAGCACCGCTTCGCCGTCATCGTCGTCACCAACAAGAGCGGCATCACGCTCTCCAAGACGACCGAGAAGGCCAGGGAACTCGTGCTCACGCTCAAGCCCGCCGAAGCCGAGAAGACCAAAGAGAAGCTGCCGCTCGCGGCCGCGGACCTGGCGAATTTCGCGGGCAAGTACCTTAACGGCCCGCAGACCTGGGAGATCATCGCGAAGGAAGGAAAACTCTTCTTCAAAGACGCGGAGGGCGAGTACGAATTAACCAGGACCGGCGCGCAGGTGCTCTCCTTCGGGGACAAACTCGAATCGGATGTCGCGCTCGTGCCCGGCGCGGACGGCAAGACCGAATACATCTTCACCGGGTTGTACTCGGCGCGCAGGAGCAACTGAAGCGTGCGAGCCTTCTCAGCCCCATGACGTGGCTGAGAAGGCGTCGGCGACGATTGATTCTATCAACTCAACGCAGTCGGCGAACACGCCCGGAAGCTCACGCTCTTCGCTCAGTATCGCCGCGAGCCGCGTCGCGTCAATCATCCTCGCGCTCACCCACCAGTCAGGCGGCAGCTTTCCGCCCGCCGCGCGGTAGCCCCGAGCGAAGAGCGCGCGGAACTCTTCGCTGTAGCGTCGCGGGTAGCGGAACAGGCTGCCCACGTCCCAGAGGGCCGAGCCCGCGGCGGCATCCTCCCAATCAATCACGCCGCCGATTCCGAATCCACCGCCCTCCGCGGCTTTCACCAGAATGTTTCGCCCGCCGAAATCGCCGTGAACGAGAACGCTCGTGTGGTCGAGCGCGCGGAGAATTGACGAGCTTCCGTTCAAAGAGTCGCGCAAGCTATCGGCCAGCACGCCGCCGAGCCGCGCTCGCGCCAGGCCCGCGCGCAGTTGCTTGTCAGCGCGTTCAAGCGCGGTCGTGACTCGAAGCGTTTTAGGGACGTGAGCGGCGGGAAGGGCGGCGGCGATTTGCGCGAGGAGTCGGCCGAGCGGCCCGGCGAGCGTGAGCAAAGCCTCTTGCGAACTTTGCCTGCGGCATTCGTTGAGGGTGATTCCCTCGATCCATTGATAGACGAGATACGGGTGTGCGCAGTTTCGGCCGCTCGCGTCCGCGAAGAGCGCCGTGGGGACGGGAAGTGTCGCCGCCAGACTTTCGAGGAGCCGGCATTCCGTCTCGAAGGCGGGGCCGCCGCCCGCGTACACGCGCAGGGCGTAGGCTCGGCCCGCGCGGCCAGTCTCGACGCGGTAGACTGTGTTGACCAGCCCGCCGTCCACGCAGACCACTTCGCGAAGCTCCGCGCCGCCCGACACAGGCCGGAGCATCGCGCTGATGTCCCGGCGGTCCAGCTCAATCAGAGGGTGGCATCTGGGGTCTGTGCTAATCACACTGCGGTGGCTTGACCGGCGAGCCACAGGGCCAGGTTGCGGACGTAGGTCTTCACGTCTTCGAGGTGTTCGGGCTCTCTTTTAATCTGGCCGCCGGGCGGCTCCGCGAGGAAGCTCGGGCAGCCCGCGTCGGTGTCCCAGTTGTAGTCCACGAAGTGGTGGAAGCTTGACTCGGCGACGGCGCGGCCGAGCTTATGGCCGTGCCGGTCCTGCTCGTGCTCGAAGGCGACTACGAGGTTGAAGGGGCGGCCCGTGACGCGGCTCGTGCCGGTGGCGATGACGCGCGCGGCGTGCGCGCCCTGGGGCACGCCGACGCCGCCCTCGTGCGGGTGCGCGGGGAAGTATTCGATGAGGCCCGAGGGCGAAGAGGCGCTGCGGAGAAGTTCGTGAGCGGGCTCGACGGCCGCGACGCGCTGGTAGTCGCCATTGCTCCCGGAGTGATAATTGGGCCAGGTAATGTTCTCGGTCCCCTGGTCGTCTCTTTCTCTTCTGGTCTCGTCCGGGTCCTGGTGCTTGGTGTGGAAGAAGTGCGCGCGGCCCAGGCCGCCGAGCGTGCAGAGCGAGGAGCCGAGGTCCTGGTGGTCGCGCGTCGAGAGGATGCCGCCGCCGCGCTGGCGGAAGCGCGTGATGCCCTCGCAGTCGGCCGCGGTCAGCCCGTCGCCCGCGTCCACCGCGAGGAGCCACAGCTCGCCGAAGTCAGTCGAGTCGAGCCGGCTCAACAATTCGTCATCTCCTCCCGCATTCGTCTCGCGGTCGCGCGCCGTGACTTCGCAGAGTAAGTCTCCACGGTCGTCTTTCAGCCCGCCGAGGTGCTCGCGCAGCAGAGAACCTTCCGACGTGCCAGTCGTCTTCGACGGCCGGGATGGTGGTTTGCATTAAGATGCGAATCGGTCTTTTCATAAGCTCACCGCAGGTGCAGACGTGTTTTCCCGATGCGTAATTTCCGCAGGCGGCCGAGCAGGCCGGGCCGCTCTGCGCCGCCGTCGTCCGATAGCGTCGCGCCGGCCCCCCGGACTGCTTCGAGCAGGACTTCGAAGCTCTTGTTGTCGCTCAGGAGCGAGCCGTTCAGATAGACGGTCGGTGTGCCCGTCACGCCGTCGCCGTACAACGCCGACTTGAAATCTTCCTCGACCCGCGCGGCGTAAACGCCCTCGGCCATCTCTTGCGCGTAACGCTCCATGTCGAGGCCGGCGCGTTTGGCCGAGCGCGCGAGGCGCTCGTCGTCGAGCGGCTGGTCGTTGTCGAAAAGCGCGTCGTGCATCTGCCAGAAGCGCCCCTGCGCCGCGCCCGCCTCGGCCGCCTCCGCGGCCCTCACGGCGTGCGGGTGGATTGCGCTGAGCGGGAAGTGGCGGTAGACGCAGCGCAGGCCCTCCGCGCGTCTCATCAACTCCTGAATGATGGGGTGCAACCGCCGGCAGTGCGGGCACTCGTAGTCGCCGTACTCGATGAGAGTCGCCGGGGCAGTCTCCGGGCCGAGCACGTGGTCGCTCTGGCCCACGGGCCGCGTGCGCCTGACGCGTTCGTGTTCGTCGTTCATAAGTGTGCGTTTCCTTTGGACCAAAAATTTCAGGCGTCGGGCGGCAGGAGTTTGGTCACGCCCCTGTGCGCGAGCGCGACGGCGGGCTGGCGCTGGATGGCGGCGAAGTATTTGCGCTGGAACTCCGTGCCCCCGGCCGACGGCGTGACGAGCGCGCGCGCTTGCGCCAGGAGCGCCTTCGCCTCGTCGGCCGTCGCGGGCTCTTCGGCGTCGAGCAGTTCGTCAATGCGCACGATGAATTCGGAGAAGGCGTGGAGCCAGGCGAACTGCTCGTGGCCGATGACGAGTTGCAGCAATTCGCCGCTCGACACGATCCCGTGCGCCTGCTCATACCAGGCGCGCTCGTCGTCCAGAAGCGCCTTGTGCAGGTGCAGCAGCCCGCGGCGCAGCCCGCGCAAGCTCTGGAGCGTCTCTTCCGTGGCCCGGCCGTCGTCAGGGTTCGTCTCGCTCAAATCGTTTCGGCCCCCGTCTGGTTTGGCGAGAGTTTACTCTATCCTGGCGGGTAACACATCACGAGATAGAGAAGTTTTCTTGTAACACGGTTGCGGTAAAAGGAAGCTGCTTTGAAAGCCGCCCGCGCTTGGGCAGGCGGCCGCGGCGCTGAAGAAATACTTGCGGCCCGAGTGAGCTTGCGGCGGCGTTGACAAAATTCCTGCCCGTCCGTATATTCCGTAGGTCGCGCTCCCCCGACTTCTGTTGACGTAAGTGCCCCTTGCTGTCAGCCTCATCTTCAACCATAGACCTGCGCGTCCCGTTCCGCGCATAGTCTCCCTAAGAACAAGGCAATCACGGCCGAAGACGTGGACGAGCTATGTTCGCGCCTCGGGCTTCACTCGCGGGATTTTCTCGTCCGGCGGGCGCTCGCGCCCCGCTTCAGGCCGGCGGCCCGTTCTTCAATTTTACGGAAAGACCAATGATCAGACGTTTAGCCTTAATCTCTGCCGCGGCGCTCGCGCTCGCGCTCACCGCACAGGCCGCCTCGGCCAAAGACACCTGGACGAGCGTGCGCTCGCAGCACTTCTTCCTTATCGGCAACGCGGGCGAGAAGGACATCCGCCGCGTCGCCACGCGCCTCGAACAGTTCCGCGACGTGTTCACGCGGCTGCTCAAAGGCGTCAACTTCGGCTCGCCCGTGCCGACCACGGTCGTCGTCTTCAAGAGCGACGGCTCCTACAAGCCTTATAAGCCCGTGGTGGACGGCAAGGTCAGCCCAGTCGCCGGCTACTTCCAGTCGGGCGAGGACGTGAACTACATCACGCTGACCACGGAACCGAACGGCGAGAACCCTTTCAGCACCATCTACCACGAGTTCGTCCACCTGCTCGTCAACGACAACTTCGGGAAGGCGTCCATGCCGCCGTGGTTCAACGAGGGGCTGGCCGAGTACTACAGCACCTTCGACATAGAGGAGGACCGCAAGGTTTACCTGGGCCGCCTCGTGGACAACCACATCCTCCTGCTCAGGGACCAGCAGCTCATCCCGCTCAAGACGCTCTTCGACGTTGACTACTACTCGCTGCACCGCAACAAGCGCGAGACGATGGGGCTCTTCTACGCCGAGGCGTGGGCGCTCGTGCACTACCTCATCAACGGCAACAGCGGCGAGCGGCTGCACCAGATGGGCAAGTTCTTCGACATGCTGCTCAAGAAGACGCCGACCGAGCAGGCTTTCCGCGACGCCTTCCAGACGGACTTCGCCGGGATGGAGAAGGAGCTGAAAAAATACATCGGGGGCAGCAGCTTCCGCGGCCAGCTCGCGACCTTCGAGCATAAGCTCGAATTCGACGCGGCGATGCAGAGCGCGCCCATCAGCGAAGCCGAAGCCACCGCCTACCTGGGCGACCTCCTGCTTCACACCAACCGCCTCGACGACGCCGCGACACATCTTCAACGCGCGCTCACCCTCGACGCGGACCTGGGAATGGCCCACGCCTCGCTCGGGATGGTGCGCATGAGGCAGCGCAACTTCGGCGAGGCCAGGCAACACCTGCGGCAGGCCGTCGCGGCCAACGCGCAGAATTATTTGGCCCATTATTATTACGCCTACGCGCTCAGCCGCGAGGGGATGAACGAGCTGGGCATGCTCTCGGGCTACGATGCCGAGGCGGCCAAAGAGATGCGCTCGGCGCTCCAGAAGGCCATCGAGCTGAGGCCGGACTTCGCCGAGAGTTATCACCTGCTGGCCTGGGTCAACATGGTGAGGGACGAGCAACTGGACGAGTCGATCAAGCTGATTAACAAGGCGCGCGCGCTCGCGCCCGGCAACGACGAGTACCTCTTCGTCCTGGCACAAATCTACCTGCACAAGCAGGACCTCGAAGCGGCCCGCCGGACGGTCGAGCCGCTCGCGCAGAACGGCGCAGACCCGCAGATGCGCGCCAACGCGCAGTCGCTCCTGAACGCCATCTCCGGGGCGCAGGCGCAGATGGAGCGTTACAAGAATATGCGCGAGGCTTCCGCCGAAGGGGGAGGCGGCGGAGGCGGCGGAGCGCCGCGGCTCAGGAGACCGGGCGGGGCGCGCAGTAGCGAGGCCGGCGGCGGCGAGACGGAAGAGGTGTCACAGGAGACGGTCGAAGACGCCATGAGGTCTGCGCTCGAAGCGGCGCTGCGCAAGCCCGTCGAAGGGGAGACGCGCGCGCAAGGCTTACTCACGAAAATAGAGTGCAGCGCGAAGGGCCTGGTCTTCAACGTCAAGCTCGGCGACCGCGTGCTGAAGCTGGAGAGTAGCAGCTTCGAGAACGTGGACATCACGGCCTACACGCAGGAGGCCGGCGGCGAGATCACCTGCGGCGCGCGCAAGCCCGAGAGCACAGTCCTCGTGACTTACCGCGCCGCGGCGGGCGGGAAGTCGAAGGCCGACGGCGTGCTGACGGCGCTGGAATTCGTGCCCGCCAGTTTCAAGCTGAAGCAATAACGCGGCGGAAGAGAACGGACCACGAAGACGCGCGAAGAGACACGAAGAGAGATACTCTTTCTTCGTGTCTCTTCGCGGTCCCTGATTTTCGGCCGTTAATGAATAGACCCGCCGCTAACCCCGATTTAATTTGACACTGCCGGGCGCTTTATCTAAACTGCACAGTCCTTATGTGGTAGACACTACCTCGCGGCCTTTCGTGCGGTAACAATCTCTCTTTTGCCTGAAAAGAAGTTCTGCCCCCCGCGCCGTTTTGTGCCAGAGCGCCGGAGCCTTGTGTGTCTCTAATGCCTGCGATTCAACCGCGCCGTTCACCGAAGGGGCGGCCCATCTCCTGAAAGGAAAGTTATGCCGAGTTTCCCTGCCCGCAACCGAATCTCTTTTCGCGCCGTGCGCCGGCTCTTCGCGCTCTCCGTCATCATCGCTTTAATCTATTCAATCACCCCGCTCCAAAGTTTCGTCCAGACGACGCCGACGGCCTCGGCCGCCTCGTCGGAGCTTTTCTTCTCCGAGTACATAGAGGGGAGCAGCAACAACAAGGCCCTCGAAATCTATAACGCGACGGGCGCGCCCGTGAACCTCGGCGCGAACGGCTACAACGTCCAGATGTTTTTCAACGGCAGCGGCAGCGCCGGACTGACCATCAACCTCACGGGCACGGTCGCCAGCGGCGACGTTTTCGTCCTCGCGCAGTCTTCGGCCAACGCGGCAATTTTGGCACAGGCCGACCAGACCAACGGCTCCGGCTGGTTCAACGGAGACGACGCCGTCGTGCTCCGCAAGGGGACGACCATCGTCGATTCTATCGGCGTGGTCGGGACTGACCCCGGAACGGAGTGGGGCGCGGGGCTGACCTCGACCGCCGACAACACCATTCGCCGCAAGCCCACGATCTGCGGCGGGGACACCAACACGACCGATTCCTTCGACCCCGCGACGCAGTGGGACGGCTTTGCCACAGATAATTCCAGCGACCTCGGCACGCACACCTCGAACTGCGTCAGCGAGACCGCGCCCGCCGTCTCCAGCACTTCGCCCGCCGACGGCGCGACGGACGTTGCCAGGGGCACGAATCTGACCGTCGCCTTCAACGAGCCGGTCAACGTCGCCGGCTCCTGGTTCACCATCTCCTGCACGTCGAGCGGCCTGCACACCGCGGCCGTGAGTGGCGGGCCGATCTCCTACACGCTCAACCCGGACTCAGACTTCTCGTTCAGCGAGACCTGCACCGTGACCGTCAACGCGAGCCAGGTGTCGGACCAGGATGCTAACGACCCGCCCGACTTCATGGCCGCCAACTACCAGTGGAGCTTCACGACGGGCACGGACCCGTGCACGAGCCCGTTCACCAGCATTCCCGTCATCCAGGGCAGTGACGCGGCGAGCCACCACGTCGGCGAGTTCCACACAGTCCGCGGCGTCGTCGTCGGCGACTTCCAGGGCGGGACGACCTTCGGCGGCTTCTACCTGCAAGACCCTGTCGGCGACAGCGACACGGCGACCTCCGACGGCGTCTTCGTCTTCGCGCCCTCGGCCGCGGACGTTTCGGTCGGCGACGACGTGGTCGTCAAGGGCACGGTCGCGGAGTTCAGCGGGCTGACCGAAATCAACAGCAACGCCGCGGGCGTCACGCGCTGCGGCGTGGGTGGCCCCATCGCGCCGACGACCGTTGACCTGCCGGAGACGGTTGAGGGCGAGCTTGAGCGTTACGAGGGCATGCTCGTCAATATCCCCGAGACGCTGACGGTCTCGGAGGTCTTCAACCTCGGCCGCTTCGGCGAGATCATGCTCTCCGAGGGCGGGCGGCTCTTTACGCCGACCAGCAACAACCCGGCGGGCAGCCCCGCGGCCGTGGCCGAGGCGGACGCGAACCTGCGCCGCAAGGTTCTGCTCGACGACGGGCTCAACATCCAGAACCCGAACCCGATTCCTTATCTCGGCCCAGACAACACGCGCCGCGTCGGTGACACGGTCAACGGGCTGACGGGCATCCTCGATTTCAGGTTCGCGGAGTACCGCGTCCAGCCCACGGTCGCGCCCGTCTTCACCAGCACGAACCCGCGCACCCCGGCACCCGACCCGGTCGGCGGCAACATCAAGGTTGCGAGCTTCAACGTCCTGAACTACTTCAACGGCAACGGCACGGGACTCGACGGCGCGGCCGGCGGCTTCCCGACCTCGCGCGGCGCAAACAACCTCGCCGAGTTCCAGCGCCAGCGCGCCAAGACCATCGCCGCGCTGACCGCGATTAGCCCTGATGTCGTCGGCGTCATCGAAATGGAGAGCGACGGCAGCGGCCCGGCGAGCGCCATTCAGGACCTGGTCAACGGCCTCAACGCCGCCACGTCGCCCGGCACTTACGCCGCAATCGTCGGCCCGGACCCCGGCACCGACGAGATTCAGGTGGCCTTCATCTACAAGCCCGGAAGGGTCACGCCCGTCGGCGCTCCCGTCAACGACACGGACCCGATACACAACCGCCACCCACTGGCGCAGACCTTCTCGTCCAACCAGAACGGCGAGAAGTTCAACGTCATCGTCAACCACTTCAAGTCGAAGGGCAGTTGCCCGGCGAACCCGAGTGACCCGAACGCGGACCAGGGCGACGGGCAGGGCTGCTGGAACCTGCAACGCGTGCAGCAGGCGCAGGCGCTCTTGACCTTCATCGGCGGCGTCCAGGCGGCCTCGGGCGACCCGGACGTGCTCGTCATCGGCGACCTCAATTCC
This sequence comes from Pyrinomonadaceae bacterium, assembly GCA_036403435.1. Classification (GTDB taxonomy): domain Bacteria; phylum Acidobacteriota; class Blastocatellia; order Pyrinomonadales; family Pyrinomonadaceae; genus QHXM01. Next base: position 11,337 of record DASWQY010000107.1, on the reverse strand, counting down.
TACGCTAAGGAAGACCCGATCACGACGCTCATCTCGGGCGGCCTCTCGGACGTGTTGGCGCAGTTCAACGCCGAGCCTTACTCCTACGTCTTCAGCGCGGAGACGGGCCACCTGGATCACGCGCTGGCGACCGCGAGCCTCGCCGGCCAGACGACCGGCGCGAACGTCTGGCACATCAACTCGGACGAGCCGACCGTGCTCGACTACAACACGGAGTTTAAGACGCAGGACCTCTACGAGCCGACGCCGTACCGTTCGTCCGACCACGACCCCGTCATCGTCGGCCTCGACCTGAACGCGCCGCCGGTCGTCGGGCCGATTACGGCCGTGCCGAACCCGGCCATCGTGAACGGCGCAGTCAATTTCAGCGCCAGCTTCACGGACGCGGACGCGGGCGACACGCACACGGCCACCTGGAACTGGGGCGACAGCACGTCGTCCGCAGGCACCATCAGTGGCGGCACGGTCACAGGCAGCCACACCTACGGCGCGGTCGGAACCTACACGGTCACGCTGACGGTCACGGACAGCCACAACAACACGGACACGAGCACGGTCCAGGTCGTCGTGACTTACGGCGTCGTGGCGCTCTACGACCAGACGAAGGCGAACAAGAGCGGCAGCACGATTCCCGTCAAGCTGCAACTCACGGACGCCGCGGGCAACAATTTGTCGAGCCCGTCGCTGGTCGTCCACGTCACGGGCATCGCGCCCGCGCCCTCCGGCACGGACTTCGACTCGGGCAACGCGAACCCCGGAAATAACTTCCGCTACGACCCGACGCTCGGGGGCTACATCTTCAACCTGAGCACGAAAGGTTTCGCGCCGGGAGAATACACGCTCAGCTTCGCCGTGGCGGGCGACCCCGTGACCCATACGCTGAAGTTCGTCGTGAGGTAGTTTCACCAACCGGGTCTGACGAGTGAAGTCGTTCAGGCCCGCAAACAAGAGAGGCCGCCGGGGCGTCAGCCTTCGGCGGCCTCTTTCATTCTTCCTTGAACGCGCACGGCGTGTTATATAAATCGGGTCAACTTAGTCTGCGGTGAAAAACGTATGTCAGCCGACGACACACAGCTTCACGACCTCCTGGGGATACTTTTCCAGGCGCACCCGTGGCACGGGGTGACGCCGGGCGAGGACGCGCCGCGCGCCATCAACGCCTACGTCGAGATCGTCCCGACGGACGCGGTGAAGTACGAGCTGGACAAGCCTTCGGGCCACCTGCGCGTGGACCGCCCGCAACGCTTCTCAAGTTTCTGCCCGACGCTCTACGGCTTCATCCCGCAGACCTACTGCGGCGACCTGGTGGGCCAACTCTGCTCGGAGCGGGTGGGCGTCCCGAACATCAAAGGCGACGGCGACCCGATGGACGTTTGCGTGCTCTCGGAGAAGGCTTTCACGCACGGCGACTTCTTCGTGCGCGCCGTGCCCATCGGCGGCCTCCGCATGATTGACGGCATGGAGGCCGACGACAAGATCATCGCGGTCCTCGAAGCCGACGTGGCCTACGGCCACTTCCGGGACATCACCGACTGCCCGCCGGGGCTCGTCGATAGACTCAAGCATTACTTCCTGAGCTACAAGCAACTGCCGAACGAAGCGCCGCGCCGCGTCGAGATCGCAGATGTTTACGACCGCGCCGAGGCCGCCGAAGTCATCAACCGCAGCCTACGCGACTACCGCGCGCGCTACGGCGTGCCGGAAGACAGAGTCGGCGAACTGAGAAGGCTGCTCGGTCCCGACCGCTAATCTCTCAAGCCTTGTCAATCATCTCTTCGATTCCGCAGCGCGGGCAGGCCAGAGCGCGTCGCGCAGGTGTCGTCCAGCGCGCCAGCGCCGGGGTCGAGAGTTGCGGCTCTTTCTCTTCGGCCTCACCCTCTCTCAAAAAACGAGCGCGCGTGTCGCCGACAGCGTCCACGCGCGCCCTCATCTCCGCGCTGCAATGCTTGCACACCCAGCCGAAGCCTTCGTTGATGAAATGGTCAGTTTCCAAAAGCAGAGGCTAGAGGTCAGAGGTCAGAGGCTAGGAAGTCAACGACTGACCTCTGCCCTCTGCTATTGCCGTCTGTTGGCCGGCCGGCGCGCGTCGGGCGCTTCGAGCAGGCGGACGTTGACGGTCATCTTGCGGCTCTCGCGGTAGATGTCCACCTTGACCACGTCGCCGACCTGGCGCTTGTCCAGGATGCGGAAGAGGTCGTCACGCTCGGAGACCTTCTCGCCGTCGATGGCTACGATGATGTCGCCCATGACGATGTCGCCGTTGTCGGTCTGCATCAGCCCGCGCAGGCCGGCCGCGTCGGCCGAGCCGCTCGGCACGACCTCCCAGACCATCACGCCCTCCGAGACGGGCAGCTCCACCTGGCCCTGTAAGTCTTTAACGTCGCGCGTCCCGACGCCGAGCTTCGGGCGGCGGACGACGCCGTTCTTAATCAGCTCCGGCACGACCCGCTTGGCGATGCTCACCGGGATGGCGAAGCCCACGCCCGCGCTCGCGCCCGATGGCGAGAGAATCTGCGAGTTGATGCCGATCATGCGCCCGTGCGAGTCCAGGAGCGGCCCGCCCGAGTTGCCGGGGTTGATGGAGGCGTCCGTCTGAATCGCGCCCTCTATGGGCCGGCCGTTGCGCGCGCGAATCGGGCGCTGCAAGCCGCTGATGACGCCCGTCGTGAGCGTGCGGTCGAAGCCGAACGGGTTGCCGATGGCGAGCACCTTCTGCCCGACCACGAGGTTATTAGAATCGCCGAGCGGGACGACCGTCAGGCCCGAGGCGGGCGTTTCGATCTTGATGACGGCGAGGTCCGTGTCGGGGTCGCCGCCGACGACGCGCGCCGGGTAAGTCTTATCCCCGCCGAGGCTGACCGAGAGCTTCTGCGCGCCCTCTATGACGTGATAGTTGGTCAGGATGTGCCCCTCCGTGTCTATCACGGAGCCGGAGCCTGCGCCTTGTCCTTCCTCGACCTGGCCGAAGTAGTCCTGCCTGTAGGAGGTGGACTTGATGGAGGCGACGCCGGGCGCGATGGCCTTATAAACCTCGACGTTGTTCTGCTCGTCGGTCGCCAGCGCCGGGTCCGTGACGTTCGGCGGCGGGGTTTCCGTGAAGGCCGACGAATTGGGCTCGATGTGGCGCGTCAGGCGCGTGAAAACGACCACGGAGGTTGCGGCGAAGAGCGCCGAGAGTAATGCTATTCCGAGTATTTGGCGTGCGGAGAGTCTGTACATGGCTTTCTTCTCAATCTCTCTCAAAAAGTTAATCACCCGCTGGCAATCGTTAACTCAGATGCGTGCGCGGCGGCCCGCGTTTCCGGCCCGTTAATTTAGCGCCGGCCTGCCCGCGAGCACAATCCCTTAAACGCGTTTCGCGGGCCGTAGGTTTTGCACGGGCTCGGCGGCAATTATAACGCGCGCTCAGGCCGCCCGCGCCAGGAAAAATCGGGCGGCTCGCCCGAGACTCGGGCCACATTATTATATTTCGTCGGGAGGCGGCAGAAGTTCCGGGAAGGTTCCGTGTGCTCTCAGGAAAAGAGCGCCAGCAGGTTGTTGGGCAGGTTGCAGACGAAGGCGACGATTTTCTCGGGGCCTTCCCAGCCGAGCGCGGTCATCCCCGTCGCCGCGTGCACGACCATCAGCGCCAGGTAAAGGCCCAGGACCAGCGAGAGCCCGCGCCGCGCCAGTTTGTAGCGCGAGCAGCGGTAGAGGATGTAGGCCGCCAGCGCGCCGATGACGACTTTGACCAGGATGAAGGGGGCGTCGCCCAGCTCCAGCAGCCGGGCCATCAGCCCGTTGCCCTCGGACGCCACGCCCTTGCGCACCCAGAGCACCGTCAACTGCGCGTCGAGCCAGTTCAGGCAAAAGAGAAGAATGCTTTTTGCGAGGATGCTCATCCCTCGGAGCCTTTCCTTCGTGCCAACTTTGTTTAACTCCCCCCTTTAATGACTGAACCCCCGCAGGCCATGCGCCACGGGGGTCCGAAGTCGTTACGGGAGAAACGAGAACGTCTCTATGTACTGGTTAGAAAGAACGAATGGGCCTGGGCTTCCGGCGTCGGCCGCGCAGAAAATCTTGACTTAGTCCGGGATTTCGCGTATCAGCAGACTTCAGAAGCTTCAACCCTTCCGCGAAGGTCAAAGGAAACCGAAATTTCATGAAACGCTGTCCCAGCTGCAACCGCACTTACACGGACGACACGATGACGAACTGCGCGCACGACGGCTCGGCGCTGATGGCCGCCGCGTACAGCCCCGGCCCGCAGGGAGCGCCGCCGCCCGCGCCGCGGGGCTACGTGGCCCCGCCCCCGCCCGGCTACCCGCCGCCGCCGCCGCAAGGCTACCAGGGCTACCAGCCGCAAAATTATCCGCCGCCCCCAGGCTACCCGCCCCCGCAATACCCGCCGCCGCAGCCCGGTTGGCAGCCCGGTCCGGGCGTGAGTGAATTCGTGCCCTGCCCGGCGTGCAGGCGGCCGGACCCGCAGCAGATGACGTTCACCTGGTGGGGTGGGGTCCTCGGGCCGAAACTCTTCAAGCACGTCAAGTGCAGGGGGTGCGCGACGACCTACAACGGCAGGACCGGCCAGTCCAACACGACGAACATAGTTATCTACTCGGTCGTCATGGGCGTGATCGCCTTCGCGCTCTTTTTCTTCGTCATCAACTCAATACGGTAGCGGGTCGTCCGCGCTCAGGAAGCGGCCGCCTCGTCCGGCGGGATGATCCGCACGTTGGGCGACTCGCGCAGCACGAGCGTGCCCGGCGGGACCGAGTGCGTCAGCCAGACATTGCCGCCGATGACGCTCCCGCGCCCGACGACTGTGCTGCCGCCGAGGATGGTCGCGCCAGCGTAAATCACCACGTCGTCCTCGATGGTCGGGTGCCGCTTCGTGTCGCGCACGAGGTGGCCCGAGCCGTCCTTGTCGAAGGAGAACGCGCCGAGCGTGACGCCCTGGTAGAGTTTGACGTTGTCGCCGATGACGGCCGTGCCGCCGATGACGACGCCCGTGCCGTGGTCTATGAAGAAGGACGAGCCGATGCGCGTCCCCGGATGAATGTCTATCCCGGTGCGGTGGTGCGCGTGCTCGGTCATGATGCGCGGCAGCAGCGGGACCTTCATCTTGTAAAGCTCGTGGGCCAGCCGATAGACCATGACGGCGTAGATGCTCGGGTAGCTGAAGATGATTTCGTCGCGGCAGGAGGCCGCCGGGTCGCCGTCCAGGGCGGCCTGCACGTCTGTCGCCAGCACCTCGCGCAAGGTAGGGAAGAGCGAGAGGAAGGCGGCGGCGCAATCATTCGCCTCGCGCTCGGCCAGGTCGGACGCCTCACCGATCTTGTTGCCGTGGCGCAGCGCCCTCCCGATCTGCTCGGTCAAGACCTCGTAGAGCCAGGCCATGCGCGACTCGACGTGCGCGCGCAGCTGTGCACCCTCCAAGCCTTGCGCCCCTATGTAGCCTGGGAAGAGCAGCTCGTGGACGGTGACGAGCACGCGTATGATTTCGGCGTGCGACGGCAGCGGCTGGCGGTCCAGGTGATGAATCTTCAGCTCGTCCGCCGCGTAAGACTCGACGAGCGCCGCCGCTGCCCGGTCAATCTTTTCGTTCATTGCTCAGTGGCCGGTGGTCAGTGGTCAGTGGTCAGCAGGAATCAGTCTTTAACTGACCACTGACCACCGACCACTGACCACTTCATTCGATGCTTATTCCCCGCTCGTTGGCGATGCCGCGGGCCTTCATGATGACATCGTCGTCAACGGTTTCGGCCCCGCCCGTCCAGGCTTCGACCTCTTCGACGGGGCGGCCCAAAGCGACGGCCAGCTTCTCGTCGCTCCCCTCGAAGCCGCTGTCGCGCAGATGTCTCAGGAGCGCGCGCCCCTCCGCCTGACCCGTGCCGCGGTCGTCCACGGCCTCTTCCGACGTTGTTTCCCTGACGTTCTCTTCGCTCATGCCCCAACCTCACTTTGCGGCTGGCCGGAAACGGTCGCCGCGTATCCCAGGTCCTGAATCTTCTTGATGAGTGTCGTCAACTGCACCGTGTTCTCGTCGAAGTCAACGACCGCCGTCTTGCGCTTCAAAGACGTGTCGGCCTCGCGCACGCCGGCCGTCTCTTCGAGCGTCTCCTTGATGTCAACGGGGCAGGAATCGCAGTGCATCCCCTCTATGTGAATCTCCGCTCTCACTTCTTCTCCTCCTTGTCTCTAACAGTGCGCCCGCGCCGCCGCCGCACACGCGCGGCCGAGCCGGACTGCCCTCAACGAAACTGTTCGAGCGTAACGAATGCCTCGCATTATAGAAGGCAAAAGGAAAAAGGCAAAAGGTAAAAGTGAAGACCGAAAGCGCGCCGCCCGTCTTTACTTTTACCTTTCACCTTTTTACCTTTGCCTCATGCCGGATAAGTTCACCATCGCGCAGGCCGTGGTCGAGGCCGCGCAAACTCTCAGGCGCGCGGGCGTGCCGGAGGCGCGGCGCGAGGCCGCGTCGCTGCTTGAGCACGTCACGGGGCGCGACCGCACGTTTCTGATTACGAGTGCGGAGACCGCGCTCGCGCCCGAAGAGGTGAGTCGTCTGCGCGCGCTCGTCGAGCGGCGCGCGGCCGGCGAGCCGCTACAGTACATCACGGGGCATCAGGAGTTTTACAAGCTGGATTTCGAGGTGACGCCGGACGTGCTCATCCCGCGCCCGGAGACGGAGCTGCTGGTGGAGACCGCGCTCGATCTGTTGGACGAACGGGGCGGTCCCGCGCTCATCCTTGACGTGGGCACGGGCTCCGGCTGCGTCGCCGTCAGTCTCCTGCACGAACAAGACGCGGCGCGGGCCGTCGGCGTTGACATCTCACCGCCCGCGCTCCGCGTGGCCGCGCGCAACGCCGCGCGGGCCGGCGTCCGGGAGCGATTGCTGCTCGTCGCCTCCGACGGCCTCAACGCGCTCGACGCTCGCCGCGCGCGCTTCGAGATGATCGTCTCGAACCCGCCCTACATCGCGGAGGACGCGATCATCGGGCTGCAACGCGAGGTGCGCGACCACGAGCCGCGCGTCGCGCTGACGCCCGGCGGCGACGGCCTGCGCGTCATACGCGCTTTGATAGACGAAGCGCCGCGCTACCTCGACGCGGGCGGGCACCTCCTGATGGAAATCGGCTTCGACCAGCACGGGGCCGTGGAGAAACTGATTGACCCGCGCGTGTGGCGGCTGCTGGACATTCACAAAGACTTGCAGGGGATTCCGCGCACGGTCGCGCTGCGGAAAAATTGAGAATGACGATCAAATTTTGGAATCGTTCCATCGTTTCGGACGCCGGCCCGCGCAATGAATAATTTCTCCACTCGACACAGGCTTTCACGCCTCGACCCGCCGAACATATCCGCCCCTCTTTTCGTTCAAGACTGAAGGGCGCTGATACACACACGCATTATCCGAGACGCTGTCAGCGCCCCATCCTTTTCCATCAGGCTCGACCGACCTCGCTTTGTAAAGACAGTGACGCGACCTTTCTCCCCGTCGTGAGTCATTGGCCTAACCTACTTTCAAAGGAGATGTGCGATGCGCCGTAACAAGCTTTTCCTTTTGTGCGCGATTGTCGTGCTCAGCGCCGCGACGTGGACGGGTTGTACCACGACGAGCGGCGACGGCAAGACACCCGCCGCTGCCACCTCGACCGACTCCGCCCCCGCTGCCGCCAACGCGACCGCGGCCGGGAAACTCCCCGTCACGACCGCGTCCGACGAGGCCCGGAAAGAGTTTCTGCAAGGACGCGACCTGGCCGAGAGGCTGCTGATACAGGACTCCGTACAGCATTTCGACAAGGCCCTCTCGCTCGACCCGAACTTCGCCGCCGCGGAGTTGGCCCGCGCCCAATCCTCCCCGACCGCGAAGGAATTCTTCGACCACTTGAAGAAGGCCGTCCAATTGGCCGACAAGGCTTCCGAAGGAGAGAGGCTGCTCATCCTTGCGACCGAGGCCGGGGCCAACGGCGACACCGTGAAGCAGAAGGAGCACCTGGACAAGCTCGTTGCCCTTCACCCGAACGAGGAGCGCGCGCACTTCAACCTGGGCGGTTACCACTTCGGCCAGCAGGATTACGCGAAGGCCATAGAGGAGTATCAGAAGGCGACCGAGCTGAACCCGAATTATTCGACCGCCTTTAACATTCTCGGCTACGCCTACAGGCAGAACGGCGACTACGCGAACGCCGAGCAGGCGTTCAAGAAGTACATCGAGCTGATCCCGAACGACCCGAACCCTTACGACTCCTACGCCGAGCTGCTCCTCAAGATGGGTAAGTTCGACGACTCCATCGCGCAGTACCGCAAGGCGCTCTCCATCCAGCCCAACTTCGTCAACTCGCACTTCGCCATCGCCGCCAACCTGATGTACCAGGGCAAGCACGACGAGGCGCTGGCCGAGTTGCAGAAGATGACCGACAAGGCGCGCAGCGACGGCGAGCGCCGCACGTCGCTCTTCGGCCAGGTGGTCGTTAACGCCGACGCGGGCCGCATGGACAAGGCGCTGGAAGCCATAGACAAGGAGTACGCCATCGCGGAGAAGATAGGCGACGCGGCGAATATGTCGGCCGACCTTCAGACGAAGGGGACGATTCTCCTCGAAATGGGGAAGTACGCCGAGGCCGGGGAGCAGTTCGAGCGCCTGCTCAAGATGACGGAAGGGTCCAATCTCTCGCAGGAGATTAAGGACAACACGCGTCTCTTTCACCACTACAATCTGGCGACCGTCGCGCTCGGCATGAAGGACAACGCGAAGGCGAAGGCCGAGGCCGAAGAGTTCCGCAAGGGCGCGGAGGCTTCCAAGAACCCGGCGCAGGTCCGTCAGGCGCACCAGCTCGGCGGCATGATCGCGCTCGCCGAGAAGGACTACGACAAGGCCATCGCCGAGCTACAGCAGACGGGCCAGCAGAACCCGCAGAACTTCTACCGCCTCTGCCAGGCTTACCAGGGCAAGGGCGACAGCGCGAAGGCGAAGGAATTCTGCGGGAAGGCCGCCGACTTCAACTCGCTGCCCGCCCTCAACTACGCCTTCGTCCGCACGAAGGCAAAGAAGATGGCGGTCTAGCTGAAAGGCTGACCGAAGACAAAGGCCATCCCTCGCCTCGTCAGTGAAAAAGTCCGGCGCACACACGCCGGACTTTTTCACTGACGAATCACTTTCGGGTTGTTACCTGTGGAGCCTTTGCTCCTGGGCGTTATTGCCTGCGCCGCCGATTTTGGCATATAGTGCTGCACTCTTAAGTCAATTTCTTCAAGTCCAGAGTGAAAGGCGCTTTCATCATGTCGAATAGCGTTCCCATCACGGTCGCGCACGGCGACGGCATCGGCCCCGAAATCATGGCGGCCACGCTCCACATCCTGAAGGAGGCCGGCGCGCCGCTCGAAATCGAGACCATCGAGATCGGCGAGAAGGTGTATCTCGCCGGCAACAGCTCCGGCATAGAGCCCAGCTCCTGGGAGTCCCTGCGCCGCACGAAAGTTTTCCTCAAGGCACCCATCACGACGCCGCAGGGCGGGGGCTTTAAGAGCCTCAACGTGACGGTGCGCAAGACGCTCGGCCTCTACGCCAACGTGCGCCCGTGCGTCTCCTACCACCCGTTCGTCGAGACGAAGCACCCGAACATGGACGTGGTCATCGTCCGTGAAAACGAGGAAGACCTCTACGCGGGCATTGAGCACCGGCAGACCGAGCAGGTCGTCCAGTGCCTGAAGCTCATCTCGCGCCCCGGCTCGGAGAAGATCGTGCGCTACGCCTTCGAGTACGCGCGCCGCAACAACCGCAAGAAGGTCACGTGCTTCACCAAAGACAACATCATGAAGCTCACCGACGGCCTCTTCCACAAGGTCTTCGACGAGGTTGCCAGAGAGTACGCAGGGATTGAGAACGAGCACTGGATTGTGGACATCGGCGCGGCCAAATTGGCCGACACGCCCGAAGCCTTCGACGTGATCGTGATGCCGAACCTCTACGGCGACGTGCTCTCGGACGTGGCCGCGCAGATAGCCGGAAGTGTCGGCCTCGCCGGCTCCGCCAACATCGGCGAGAACGTCGCCATGTTCGAGGCGATTCACGGCTCGGCCCCGCGCCGCGCCGGTCAGAATCTGGCGAACCCTTCGGGCCTCCTCCTCGGCGCGGTCATGATGCTCGTGCACATCAACCAGACGGAGGCGGCCGAGCGCGTTCACAACGCCTGGCTCAGCACCATCGAAGACGGCATACACACTTACGACATTTACGAAGAGGGCGTCAGTCGCCAGAAGGTCGGGACGAAAGAGTTCGCCGAAGCGGTCGCCGAACGATTGGGCCGCGTGCCGCAGACTCTCAAGGCCGTCAAGTACAGCGCGGGCGCGAGCGCCGAGGCCGCGCCGGCCGCGCGAGCCTCTGAGCGCCCGCGCGCGAAAAAGGAGCTGGTCGGCGTGGACGTGTTCCTGGACTGGCGCGACGGCTCGGCCGACCAGTTGGGCGACTCGCTCAAGGGGCTCGCGGGCGGCGAGTTGGAGCTAATGATGATTAGTAACCGCGGCGTCAAGGTCTGGCCCGGCGGCAACTCCGAAACCTTCTGCTCGGACCACTGGCGCTGCCGCTTCACGCCGCCGCAAGCGGGCAGAGAAATAGGTCACTCCGAGATCGTCCGGCTGCTCGAACGCATCGGCGGCGCGGGCTTTGACTTCATCAAGACGGAAAACCTCTACAACTTCGACGGCGAGCGCGGCTACTCATTAGACCAGGGAGCGTGAAACGGATGATCGAGACGCAAGAGAAGACCGAAGAGACGATTCGCGGCGATGAAGGCGCGCGCGCCCTGGTCGCCGTCATCATGGGCAGCAAGTCCGACTGGGAGACGATGCAGCACACGGACGACATGCTGACGCGCTTCCAGGTCCCGCACGAGTGCCGCGTCATCTCGGCGCACCGCACGCCGCAACTCGCGACCGACTTCGCGGAGACGGCCGAGGCGCGCGGCCTCGAAGTCATCATCGCGGCCGCGGGCGGCGCGGCGCACCTCGCGGGCGTCATCGCCGCGCAGACCTTGATCCCTGTCCTCGGCGTGCCGATGGAGAGCAAGGCGCTCAAAGGGCTCGACAGCCTGCTCTCCATCGTCCAGATGCCGGCCGGCATCCCCGTCGGCACGCTCGCCATCGGCAAGGCCGGCGCGACCAACGCCGCCCTCTTCGCCGTCCAAATCCTAGCCAACACGCGCCCGGACCTGCGCGACACCCTCCGCCGCTTCCGCGCCGATCAGGAGCGCCAGGTCCGCGAAGCGACACTGCCATAAAAGTGGTCAGTGGTCGGTGGTCAGTGGTCAGTTAAAAGCAAAACGCTTTTGTCTTTCAACTGACCACTGACCACCG
>DASWQY010000106.1:0-5944 GCA_036403435.1 Pyrinomonadaceae bacterium | reverse complement strand
GATGATTGCCGCCGCGTGGACGCCCGTACCGGTGCGGAAAGCGTCACGGCCGAACACCGGATAGTTGTCCGGCAACGGAATGTGAACGGCTTTCGAAACAAACTGCACGTACTGTCCGAGCTTCGACAGATCGTTGTCGATCCAGCCCATCAGCTTGAGATTGACCATCAGCAGGTCGAGCGGCGTGTTGCCGACGCGCTCACCGATTCCGGCAGCCGAGCCGTGAACGCGATCGGCGCCCGCTTCGAGCGCGGCGATCGAGTTGATGACGCCGAGGCCGCGGTCCTGGTGGCCGTGCCAGTCGAGGCGGACGCGCTCGCCCTGCTCCTCGATGATGCTCTTGACGAAGCGCACGACCGCGCGCGCGCCGTCCGGCGTCGAGTGGCCCACCGTGTCGCAGACGCAGACGGCTCGCGCTCCGGCGCGGATGGCCGTCGTGTAAAGCGCGCGGATGGTCTCGGGCGCGGCGCGCGTCGTGTCTTCGGTGACGTACATCACGGGCAGTCCTTCTTTGACGGCGAAGGTGACGGCCTCTTCCGTGAGTTTTAGAAGTTTGTCGAGCGTCCAGTCTTCGGCGTAGAAGCGGACGGGCGAGGAGCCTATGAAGGTGCAGGCTTCGATTGCGATGCCGGCGCGCTGCGAGATGTCTGCAATCGGCTGGATGTCGGCCGCGTGCGTGCGCGCCGCGCAGTTGGGCCGAATCTTCAATTTCTTGTCAGCGATCTCGCGCGCGAGGCGCTCGACGCCCGCGGCGTGCGTACCACCAGCGCCCGGCAGTCCGATGTCGGCCGTGTCGATGCCGAGCGCCTCCATCAAGTGCAGCAGCTCGATCTTCTTCTCGACCGTCGGCTCGCACACCGACGGCGATTGCAGCCCGTCGCGCAACGTCTCGTCGTCAAAACTGAGCTTGCGGCCCGGCGCACGCGTCGTCGGCTCGACCTTGTTCCAATCGTAAACGAGTTCTTCGGCAGGCACTTCTCGGACACCTCTCGCGTCTTCGTGAATTTCAGTAACGTTGCGGGAAAAGATTGGATTACAGCAAGCGGCGCGGGTGAATGTCAAGCGACTTAATTGACCGTCCTGGTAAAAAGTATTGAGAATCGTGCGCGGCTGGCGGAGTGGGGCGAGCAGGCTGAACAACTGTCGGCGGAGGAGGGGGCATCAGAGGTCACAGGCACGCTTGAGATGACGTTTATTCACGACAAGCCGGATTTACACATTGAAGTTCCGCCGATTCCGGGTTAAAAGTTAGGCGGATTTGTAGACCTTGCGGCAAAGAACCTTTCGCGACGGCGCAGAATTTTTAGACAGGGGCTAGCATGGCGATGCAGGGTGGCAATTTTATTGGTCCGCTCCAACTACTGACGCTGCTGGCGGTCATTCTCGTCGTCTTCCTTGTTGCGCGGATTTTGGGCAGAGGGCGGCGCAAAGATGCGGCGAAGGATTCGGCAACCGCGGGCGCGTCGGTGGCGGGCGGTGCGACACGACAGGCTGCCCCTGCCGAGCACTACGCGAAACGCTGCCCGACTTGTAAGAGCATTTACGCGGACGAGACTCTGGCTTTTTGTCTGAGCGACGGCTCGACGCTGGAGCGCGTGCCCGCGCCCGCTCAGCAGCGTGACCCCAACTCGACGCTGTTTTACGCGGACGCGCCGCGGAGCAACCTCGCGCCGACGGTGCCATCCAACCCCGAAGAGCCGCCCAGACAATAAGAGATGTTTTTGGCCCGGCGAATTTCGTTCATGAATATGAGGGAACCGATGAAGCTTTTACGTTCGCTCGCACTCCTGGCAATCATCCTTGTTAGCGCAACCGCCGTCCTGGCCCAGAAGCCGACGTGCCCGCTGAAGCAGGCCCCGGAGTTCATAGGATTTCAGCTCGGCATGACGCTCGAAGAAGTGAAGGACATGCTCGCGGATACTTCGATGTTCGACGCCAAAGTCTCCGCGAACAAGATCGGCGCGCAGGCCGTGCGCGTCTCGGGTGCGGAGCTGAAGGACGAGTTCGCGGAGGGCGTGGACGACGTGAACCTGACTTTTGTGGACAAGCGGCTGGCCGTCATCCGTGTGGCCTACCACAGCGGCGTCTGGTTCGGGGCGAAAGATTTCTTCAAACAGAACTCCGAGAAACTGGGCGTCCCCGAGCCGGCGGCCACGGACACGTCGCGCGACAGGGGCGGCGAAAGGTACAGGGTTGACTGCGTCGGCTTCAGCGCCACGCTCGCCTACTCGTTCGGCGTCTCGCCCAACGTCACCATCGCCGACGCGGCGGCGCAAAAGCTCGTCGAGGAGCGCAAAGAAAAGAACCCCGACGGCGAAGTCAAAGAGATCAGAATCACGCCGCCCCCAGGCCGCCGCCCGCGCGGAAGCCCGCCAAGATAAAGCAGCGACAGTAAAGCAGTGACGAGTGACAAGTGACGAGTGACAAGTTAATATCTCCTGCTCGTCACTCGTCACCTGTGACTCGTCACTGCCTTATGATCATCGCACTCGGTTCCGACCGCGCCGCTAAGATCATGGCCGCCCGTGCCGCGGCGGCGCGCATCGCTACGGTTGACGCGCGCTGGGCGGAGGCGACCGTGACGGCGCGCGCCGTCGAGACGGACGCCCCCGCGATGCCGCTAACCGACTGGCAACTAATGCACGGCGCGCGCGCCAGGGCCGAAGCGGTGCGCGCGCAACTGGAAAAAGAAGGCTCGGCCGCGCAGCTTTACGTCGGGCTCGAAGGCGGTTTTCATTCGCTCTCGGTTGACGACGAGTGGCACACTTTCCTACGCGGCTGGGCCTACGCCACCGACGGCACGTACGGCTACTTCGGGGCCGGCCCTTCGGTCGCGGTTCCGCACCTCATCGCGGACATGGTGATCGACGGGAAGCGCGAGCTGGGCGACGTGATTGACGAGGTGGCGAACGAGCGCGACGTGCGCAGCCGGCAGGGCGCGTGGGGCGTGCTCTCGCGCGACCTGCTGACGCGCGCGATGAGCTTCGAGGCGGCGCTCATTGCGGCCTTCGCGCCGTTTTATAACCCCAGGCTTTATAGCTAAAATACCCCCAGAGGCATTAAATCAGATGGAAGAACTGACAGCGCAAGGCAACGACGAACACCTCACACACCTCAGGACCACCCCCGGCTGGATCGAAGTCATCGCGGGCTCCATGTTCTCGGGCAAGTCCGAAGAACTGATACGCCGCCTGCGCCGCGCCAGGATCGCGCGCCAGAAGGTGCAGGTCTTCAAGCCGCAGGTTGACACGCGCTTCTCACGCGACCACATCGTCTCGCACTCGGAGATGCGCCACGAGTCTTCGACCGTGACGACGGCCGCCGAGATTCTGGCGCGCGTCGAGCGCGGCACGGAGGTCGTCGGCATTGACGAGGGGCAGTTTTTCGACAACGAGCTGGTTGCGGTGGCGAACGAGCTGGCCCGGCGCGGCGTGCGCGTCATCATCGCCGGCCTGGATCAGGACTACACCGGGAAACCCTTCGGGCCGATGCCGCAGCTTTTGGCCGTCGCCGAGTACATCACCAAGACGCACGCCATCTGCGTCCGCTGCGGCCAGCCCGCCAACTACTCGCAACGCACCTTCGACTCCGAGGAGCGCGTCGCCGTCGGCGCGGGCGGCATGTACGAGGCCCGCTGCCGCCGCTGCTTTGTCCCCCACGCCGACGCGCCCACGTCGTACGTCACGGAAGCAGCCGATTAAGGAATGCAAAATTAAAAATTAAAAATGCAAAAAGGAGGCGGAGACCACTTTTTATTTAATGTGGTTCTCCGCCTGAAATTTTTCATTTTTCATTTTTAATTTTGCATTCCATAGCAACTCTCCCGCCGCGACCTTACAACTAAGCAAGCAAACCTTCCCTCGCCGCTTCGCGCAAGAAGACCTCCGTCTCCCGTTCTGTGGGTGAAGCGCAACGGCCCAAGCCAAATTTTTTTTCGCTTCTCTTAAGGAGGTAGAGTATGAAGTTCCGCGCGCGCGCCGTCGGGATCGCAGTTCTCCTGGCGGTCGTCGGAATCCCGCTGGCGATGTTTGCAACTGCAAAGCTGCTCCCCGCCCAACAAGTCCAAAAGCCCGAGTCGGCCGACTACAAAATCTCCGGGCCTTACACGCACGAGAATTTGACCGTCTTCCTCGTCCACGGCAAAGACACACTGCCCGGCAAAAAGTTCCTGACGCTTCAAGAAGCACTGGCGAGCAAGGTCGTCGTCGTCCACGAGACGAAAGACGTGAACGAGCTGGCTATCGAGAACGTCTCCAGGGACCAGGAGGTCTACGTCCAATCGGGCGACATCGTCAAGGGCGGGCAGCAGGACCGCGTGCTCGCCGTTGACCTGATCGTCGCGCCGCGTTCGGGGCGCATCCCCATCGCCGCCTTCTGCGTCGAGCAGGGGCGCTGGCGGCAGCGCGGGCAGGAGGAGGCCGGCAAGTTTGAAGCCTCGACCGATATCGTCGCGACCAACGGCCTAAGAATCGCCGCCAACAAGTCAAAGTCGCAGGGCGAGGTCTGGGCCAAAGTCTCGGAGGCGCAGGCGAAGCTGAGCGAGAATGTCGGCGGCTCCGTCAACTCGACCGTTTCGTCGTCGAGCCTTCAACTGAGCCTGGAGAACAAGAAGGTGCAGGCGGTGACGGACGACTACGTCAGGAAGCTCGCGAACATCGTTGACGGCAAGTCGGACGTGATCGGCTACGCCGTCGCCGTCAACGGCAAGATGAACAACGCGGATGTCTACGGCTCAAGCGCGCTGTTCCGCAAGCTCTGGCCCAAGCTTCTCAAGGCGAGCGCGGTCGAGGCGGTCGCCGAGCTGCAACGCGGCGCGAAGTTCGAGACAGTGCGGGCTGACGCTGTCGAAGGCTTCTTCGCCGAGGCCGAAGACGGCAAGCCCGCCGATGACGAGGTCAGCGACCGCGTCCGCCGCGTCACGCGCGAGACCGACGAGAACCTCCTCTTCGAGACCCGCGACCAGAAGCAGGACGCGACCTTGCACAGGAGCTACGTCAAAAAGCAGTGAAATGCAGAATTAAAAATTAAAAATGCAAAAGGAAGGCGGAGACCACTTTTTAATAAAATGTGGTTCTCCGCCTCCAATTTTTCATTTTACATTTTTAATTCTGCATTCCTCAGTGGACTAGCTTGGTCGAGTAGAGGATGCCGTAGAAGGTGTCTTGGTTCTTCTCGAAGCTCCGGCCCGCGGTGGCGAGCATGAGGTTGACCATTTGCGTTTGCCCCGCGTACTTCCGATAAGTTATCCATTGCAAGCGGCGCGCGTCTTCCGCGTTCTCGGGCTTCGCCTCGCGGAACGCCACGCCCTTGACGCCGTCCAGCTCAAGCCAGCGCACCTCGTCAACCTCGCCGTTCTTCCTGCGAGTGACCGCCCCGTCGTAAAACGCCTTGAGAGAAACGTCCGTCGGAAAGTTCTCGTCCATCGGCGAGATGTTGACGATCAGGGACGCCAGGTCGCCGCCGCTGCGGCTGCTCCAGAGGAGCGACTTGGTTTCGGCCGACATTTTTTTCCAATCCTTCGGCACCGTCCACGTCATGCCTTGCTGATCCCACTTGACCTCCTGCCCGCCTTCGATGGCGGCCAGTTGCGCCGCGGTCGGCTGCGGGCGCTCGGCCGCCTGCCCGCCGGTCGCGTCCGCCGAAGAGGTTGAGCCCGCGCTCGTCGTGGACGCGCCCGAGGAAGCCGCGTCGTTGCCGCCGCTCGTCGTGGACGCGCCCGCCGAGCCCGTGTTCCGCTGGTCGAACTTCTGCCCGACCTTGCTGCACGAGGCCAGCAGCAGGGCCAGACCCATCATCATCAAAATTCGTTTCATCTTTTAGCTCACTCGCTGGGGGACTGTAAAAGCAAAGCCGCTTCTACGCCAAATCACGCGGCGAGTCAAGAGCAGTGGTCAGTGGCCGGTGGTCAGTGGTCAGTTAAAAGCATGAATGCCGAAGCTTGCTT
>DASWQY010000105.1:0-2639 GCA_036403435.1 Pyrinomonadaceae bacterium | reverse complement strand
CCAAGTCCGCTCAGGCTCATCGGGACGCGGGCGCGCGTCGGCCGATGCTCCCGATGGGCGCCCCGAGCCCGGCGCCGATTTCCTGGTAGGTCGCCGGAGGTGAGGAGGCGAAGCAGGCCGAGGCGAACTCGGTGCCGCTCGGAAAGGTGGCCATGGCGCGGCAGACGAACGCGTATTGGTCCCGCCGACGGCGCACACGTCGGGCCTGGACTCGTCGGCGCTGTACCGCCACCGCGCCCGCCAGTCGATAGGGCGCTGGAAAGGTTGCGAGCCGTCTGCACGTGCGGTCACAGCACGCGACGAGGTGCCGCCGCTTTGAGACCTCCCTGTCGGAACCGAACCGAACGGCTGCGCGTCACGGAGGGTCACGACTCGGTGGCCAGGGAGCGCCGCGTCCCCGTGGGCCCCGGGTCGCCGGCAACTGGACGCAGCTGCACCGACTAGGCCGTGTTTGAGAAGTCGCTCGGAGCGCCGATTGGGTGTGTTGGTGCCGGGAAGTAGGCGAGGCCTCCGGTAGAGGGATCAACGACCAAGAAGACCCTCACCACGGAGACCTCGTGGACGGCACCCTACCGGCCGGTGCCCGCCACGACCTGACCGACGAGCAGTGGCTGATCCTGGCTGCACTGCTCCCGGGCAGGTCACGGACGGGCCGGCCTCGCCGCTGGTCGTTGCGGCAGTTGATCAATGGCATCCGGTTCCGCACTCGCACCGGGTGCCCGTGGCGGGACGTGCCCGAGCGCTACGGCACCTGGCAGTGCGTCTACGGGCTGTTCCGCGCCTGGCAGTTGGCCGGCCGCTGGGCAGCGATCGAGACGGCGCTGCAGGCGGTGGCCGACGAGGGCGGGTTGATCGACTGGACGGTGTCGGTGGACTCCACAGTCAACCGGGCCCATCAGCACGCCGCCGGTGCCCGCCGCCGCCCCGAACAGCAGGTCCAGCCGCCGGTCGGGGAGCCGGCCGATCATGCCCTCGGGCGTTCCCGCGGTGGCCTGTCGACCAAGGTGCACCTGGCCGTCGAGGCCGGCCGCAAGCCGTTGGCGACGGTGCTCACGGCCGGCCAGGCCGCCGACAGTCCGCAGTTCACCGTGGTTCTCGGCCGGATCCGGGTGCCGCGACGATCCGGTCCCGGACGACCCCGGACCCGCCCGGACCGGGTGCTGGCCGATCGGGCCTACTCCAGCCGCGGCAACCGCGCCTACCTGCGCCATCGCGGCGTCCCGGCGACCATCCCGAACAAGATCGACCAGCTGGCGCACCGGCGCGCAAAGGGCTCGGCCGGCGGGCGGCCGCCGGCCTTCGACCGGGACCGCTACCAGCAGCGCCACGCCGTGGAGTGCGGCATCAACCGACACAAACAGAACCGCGCCTTCGCCACCCGGTACGACAAGCTCGCCGTCCGCTACGACGCCACCGTCGAGATCACCAACATCAACATCTATCTCCGAGACTTATCAAACAGGGCCTAGTGGGCCGCTCAGGGACAACCGCGCCTGACGCGCCAGGAGGGCGGCCTATGAGGCACCGATCGTCACCCTCGCGGTCGAATTGAAGCCACTCCTCCGTCCGAGTACTCGACGTGGACATCTAGGGTCCCCGCATGCCCCCAAACCGGCCGTCAAATTCAATACGGAGAAGCAGCCTCGTCACCCTCCTCGCCGGGATCGCGCTGGTCGCGGTGTACTTCGCCTTGAAGCTCCTCGACGTCGGCAAGATCGGGGACCCTACCGACATTGGCGGTGGCGGGATCCTGGGGGTCGGCTATGCAGTGACTGCTGTGGGCGTCGTGCTGCTGGGTCGGGACTATCTGCGGTACCGGTCCGGCCGCCAGTAGCCGCCGGTTGGCGAGGTGTCCCGTAGTGGGCCGCCATGGGACACCCGACTGGCTGCCGTGAAGGCGGCTTTAAGGGCCACTCCGGCGCTGCCCGACTTACAGCCCCCAGTGCTCCTCGCCGTTGTAGGAGAAACGCGCCGAGGACACCGGGTCGACCAAGATGTGGGTCGGCGCTTTGGCGAGACTCGTGTCGACGTTCACCGACACTCGGCGGCGACGTGGACGAGCCACGTGCTCGCGGACGACCTCCACAATGCGGCTGACGGTGTCGTCCAGCTTCTGACCCTTGACGTGGTGTTCGTCGCCCTCGATCACAACGGCGGCTCGGCGGGGCGAGTAAATGGTCGCTCCAATGGCGATCGGTGGGTCCCACGGCACTGCCAGCGCGTCGCGGAGGGTTCGAAGTTCGTCCTGTAGCTCGGCACGACGTGCTCCGGTGAACAGCCAGAGCTGCTGCTCGAGCACCCCCTGCGCCTGCTCGAAGGTCAGGCCGTATGCCTCTTGCAGCCTGCTGACCGCAGCGGCGTCGTCATCCACGTCGGCGAGGAGGGTGGCCGCTCGAGGAAGGTCAGAAGTGACCTGTGAGATCGCGGTCAGCAACGCAAGATGCCTCCGGTGATTCTCGTCTTCGAGCATCGCCCGATCTTGCCCTGACTATGGGACCTTGACGCAGCCAGCCGGGTGGCTACGCCCTGTGGGGTGTCTCTGAGTGGGCCGCTCAGGGACGACGAGAGCACGGCCGACATGGCAGGCAATGTCCAGGACCCGTCACGCGGGGGTGGCCAGCTGCGGGGGGATGCGCAGT
>DASWQY010000104.1:0-22494 GCA_036403435.1 Pyrinomonadaceae bacterium | reverse complement strand
ACGACGAACCGCTTGGAGTAGCCGAAGGGGTCGCGCTTGAAC
The DNA here is from genome assembly GCA_036403435.1 of Pyrinomonadaceae bacterium. Taxonomy (GTDB): domain Bacteria; phylum Acidobacteriota; class Blastocatellia; order Pyrinomonadales; family Pyrinomonadaceae; genus QHXM01. The sequence continues at coordinate 22,452 of DASWQY010000104.1, read as the reverse complement.
TCCGGCCACGTCAACTCCGAGTTGTGGGCCACCTCCCGCAACTCCCCGGCCAGCCGCCGCGTCAAGCCGGTGTCGTCCATGAACGTCAGGTGGTACTCGGCACCCGCAGGCACGAGGGCCATCGAGGCTGCTGCGGCACTCGCGCCGAGGTGCACGGGCGGGATGCCCGGCGCGGGCAAGGGCGGAGCAGCGGCGGCGGCGGTCAGTTCATCCAACGGCGTGCCGTCAACCGGGCAGAAGCTGAATTTGTTGGCGAACTCTTCCTGGCAGGTGGGACATTGTTTCATAAAAACCTCCTGACGATCTCCTTGAAGTATCTGTTGCCGGTAAGATTCGATGATGCGCCAGTCCAGGCGCGCGGGCGTCTTCGGCACGCTCCAGAGTTGGAACAGCGCCTTGAGCCCCTGCTCCTCTGACGGGTCCGCCGAGTCGCGCGCGCCGTCGTGACTGCTGTAAATCGAAAGTGGCTCTCTCTTGTCGCTCATTTCAACACCTCGTCCGCGACGCCCGCCTCCGCGTCCCTTTTGAAATACGGCGCGAGCTGTCGTTTCAAACTGCGACGCGCGCGATGCAGCCTGGCCTTGACAGTCCCCACGTCCGCCCCCGTCACGACCGCGATCTCTGAAAGCGCCAGCTCCTCGTACTCGAAGAGGATGAGCGCCTCGCGCTGTAACGGCGGCAGATTTTCAATCGCGCCGCGAACCACCTCCGCCAGCTCTTCGTCCAGCAGTTGATGAAGCGGCCCTCGCCTTTCCGGGACCGGCGGCTCCGACGCCAAATCTTCCAGGGCGTCCTCGCCGTGGCGGCCGCGGAAGTGCTTCATCGCCAGGTTGCGCGCCGCCGCGAGCAGGTAAGTCTTGAGCGAGGCGCGATTGGGGTCGAAGCTCTGCGGCCGTTTGAGCAGGCTCAGGAAGCAGTCGTGCGCGACATCTTCCGCGAGTTCGGTCGAGCCGAGCAGGCGGTAGGCGAAGCGGAAGACCGCGTCGCGGTGGCGCTCGTACAAAGTCAGAAAAGCCGCTTCGTCGCCGCGACTCGCTTTCACCAGCAGTCGTTCGTCTGTCATGCTTTCGGGCAACTCGGTTTGCCCCCGTGTGTGTCGGGAAGTTTTCACTTCCCGGTTGTTATTACCGGCAACCTCGGAAAAGATACGCCGAGGCTTCAAAAAAAGTTGAGGAACGGAAATCTTCGCTGCTTCTCTTTTGGCCCGCCCCACCCCCGCGGGCCTTCGTGGACTGATGCCCTCTCTGATGGCCTAACTTGCCTGGAAGTTGCCGAGGCAGTGGTCAGTGGTCGGTGGTCAGTGGTCAGTGAAAGACAGACGGCGGAAGGCAAGAGGCGACTGAGTCAATCCAAACTGACCACCGACCACCGACCACTGACCACTATTCCATGCTCACTACCTGCTGCTGCGTGCCTTCATAGAGGCCGAGGCCGAGGCCGAACTTGGCGGCGGCACGCCTGAGCGACATGCTCTCGGCGTTCGACGACGGGTCGCCGAACTTGTCCACGTCCTCGTCCTCCTGGCCCGTCGCCTCGCGATAGACTACGCCCTCCGCGCACGGGATCGAGATGCGCGAGACGAGCACCAGCTTACCGCCGATGCCGGCGAGGTGGCGAATCTCGTACGACCAGCCGGGCGCGTAGAGGTCCAGGAACTTGACCGCCGTGTGCCAGGGGAGGAAGAGAATCTTCTGCCCGCCGACGGTCTTGCTCCGCAGCAGCCGGCGCGGAATCGGCTTCGACAGGTCTGCGATAATCTCCTCTATGCTTCGTAAAGCCATCGGTTGTTCCTTTCACCTCCCGCGCCACCGAGGATAACGACAAAGCCCCGCGGAATTCAAACGGACTCGCGCGCGGCCGTCACCCGCGGTTGACACCCCCGTGCTGTCTGGTTATTTTATTCCACGCCACCAAGCGAGATAAACAAGCGCGCTCGGCCGAAGACTTACCAGAGCGCACGCTCCGGGTTTTACCCCTTCTCCGTCCCGTTCGTCTAGTGGCCTAGGACACCGCCCTTTCACGGCGGCGACACGGGTTCGACTCCCGTACGGGACGCCACCATCATTCACTCAAGGGAACTATAACAGTTGACCTCTCCGGGACGTTAAGACTCGCCGGCTAGTCGCCTTTCTGAAGCAGTGTCACAACCACGAGCCATGCACAAGATCGAACGCTTATCGGAAGAAGAGGCGAGGCCGCTCGTGCCGCAGTTGGCGGCGCTCTTACAGGATTCGGTTCACAACGGCTCGTCGGTCGGCTTCCTGCCGCCGCTCGCGTTCGAGGCGGCCGAAGAGTATTGGCTGGAGACGTTGAGCGAAGTGGCGCGGGGCCAGCGCGTCCTGCTTGTTTCGAGCGAGGCGGGCGGCGTGACGGGCTCTGTGCAACTGGCGCTTGCGGCCAAGCAGAACGGGTTGCACCGCGCGGAGGTCCAGAAGCTGCTCGTTGACACGCGCTTCCGTAACCGCGGCATCGCGCGTGCGCTCCTGGGCGCGGCCGAAGAAGCGGCGCACGCCGCCGCGCGCACGCTCCTCGTGCTCGACACGGAGCAAGGCAGCGTCGCCGAGAGGCTCTACGAGAAGTGCGGCTACACGCGCTCTGGGGTCATCCCCGACTACGCGCTCAGCGCGGAGGGCTCGTTGATTACCACGGTCGTGTTCTACAAGTTACTATGAATATGGCGAGGTAAAATAATTGCAGGTCGAAGGTCTATTGATACGCCGCGCGGAGCCGGATGATTGTTCGGCGCTTTACGAGATGTTCACCAGCCCGAACGTGTACCCCGGCACGCTCCAGCTGCCGTACCCTTCGCGCGAGCTGTGGCGGCAGCGACTCTCGGACACAGACGGCACGTACAATCTGGTGGCGGTCGTCGGCGACCGCGTGGTGGGGATGCTGAGCGTGCACACCTTCCCGAACAGGCCGCGCAGGCGGCACGCGGGAGCTATAGGAGTCAGCGTGCACGACGAGTGGCAGGGCAAGGGCGTCGGCACGGCCCTGATGCGCGCCGGCCTGGACCTGGCCGACAACTGGCTCAACCTCACGCGGCTGGAGTTGGAGGTCTTCACTGACAACGAATCGGCCATACGACTCTACGAGCACTTCGGGTTCGAGCGCGAAGGGACGTTGCGGCAACACTCCTTCCGCGGCGGGCGCTACGTTGACTCTTACGTGATGGCACGATTGAGAAATGCGGAATGATGAATGATGAATTAAAAGACCGCCTTCTTTAATTCATCATTCATCATTCCGCATTCATCATTGCCTTTCGCGCGGTAAGCGACCTCGCCTTTGCAGACGGTCATGACGACGGAGTAATCCTGGGCCAGGATTGCCAGGTCCGCGTCTTTGCCGACTTCGATTGAGCCCTTGCGGTCGGAGACGCCGCAGACCTCGGCCGGGAGAAACGACGCCATGTAAGCCGCGTCAACGAGGCTCGCGCCCGTGAACGCGACCGCGTTGCCGACCGCCCTGTTCATCGTCAGGATGGAACTGGCGATGGTCTCGCCGTCCATCAGCACGCACCTGTAGCCCTCGACCCTGACCGGGAGATCGCCGAGCGTGTACGTGCCGTCGGGGCAGCCGACAGCCGACATGGCGTCCGTCACAAGAATCAAGCCGCCGCGCCCCTTGATTCGCGCCGCGAGCCGCGCCATCTCGGGCGCGACGTGGTGCCCGTCGAGCACGATCTCGGCGCGTATGAAAGGCTCGTTCAGGCAGGCCGTCGTCAGGCTGGGCTTGCGGTGGTGCAGCGCGGGCATGGCGTTGTAGAGGTGCGTGGCGTGCGTGGCCCCGGCCTCGATGGCTGCGAGCGCCGTGTCGTAATCCGCCTCAGAATGGCCCAGAGACGGGACGACGTGGTGCGCGACCAGGAGGCGTATCAGCTCCATCGCGCCGGGCAGCTCCGGCGCGAGCGTCATGATTTTCATGAGGCCCGGCGCGGCGCGCAGGTACTCCATGCACTGGTCCAGGTCCGGGTCGCGCAGAGTTTCAAGCGAGTGCGCCCCCTTCTTGTTCCTGTTGATGAACGGCCCCTCGACGTGTACGCCGACGATCTCCGCGGCGGGCCCGGAGTCATCCACCGCCGCGGCGGCGGCGCAGGTTTCGAGCGCGCGGAGCAATGCCTCGTGGTGTGCGGAGACGGTGCTCGGCAGGTAGGCGGTCGTCCCGTAGCGTAGTTGCGCGCGCGAGATGCGGCGGATGCCTTCGGCGTCGCTGAACATCACGTCGCCGCCGTGGCTGCCGTGCACGTGTGTGTCAATCAGGCCGGGCAGGACCATCAGGCCCGCGGCGTTGACAATCTCGGACGCGGGCTCGGGCTCAACGTCGCGCGCGCGGCCGACGAACTTGACGTGCCCGTCTTCGGCGAGCACCGCGCCGTCCTCTATGGCACGGTCGCGCATCACGACCGTGCCGCCAACTATCGCCAGCCTGCGATTTCCGTTTCCGTTCATAGCGTGCGCGTGACTTTCGAGAGCGAGCGGGGCGCGTCCGGGTTCAAGCCTTTGGCGTCCGCGAGCAGGGCGGCGAAGAGTTGGGCCGGGATGATGTAAGGGATGGGCGCGAGGACCTCTTCGATCTCCGCGGCCATCCTGATTGACCTCGTCGAAGTGTCTATAATTCTGTCGTCCGCCGTGATGGCGAGCGTATCGGCGTGAAGCTCCTTCAGGCGATTCATCAGGAGCCTGGCCCCGTCGAGCGTGATGCCCGGCGGCGCGAAGAGGATGATCGGGAAGTGGCGCTCGACCATCGCCAGCGGCCCGTGAAAGAAGTCCGCGGACGAGAACCGCTCGGCGACGACGTAGCAGGTCTCCATCAGCTTGAGCGCCGTCTCGTACGCGTTCGCGTAGAGGAGCCCGCGCCCGACGACCACGCAGTTCTCCATGAAGACGTAACGCTCGGCCAACTGCCTGATGCTTTCTTTGTGTTCGAGGGCGCGCGCGGCCAGCTCCGGGATGGCCTCGTAATTGGAAGAGCGTTCGCGGCCGCTGAGCGCCGCCGCGAGCAGGTGGAAGAGCATCAGCTGCCCCGTGAAAGTCTTCGTCGCGGCCACGGAACGCTCGCGCCCGCCGTGCATGACGAGCAGCTCGTCCACCGTCCGGGCCATTGACGACGCGGGCTCGTTGGTGATGCCGACCGTGTAAGCGCCGCAGGCGCGCGCGCGCTCCAACACGCGGTTGATGTCTTCGCCCTCGCCGGACTGCGAGACGCCCACGACGAGCGCCCGGTCCAGTTTCAGCTCGCCCCCGTAGAGCGTGTAAACGGAGGGCGCGGCGAGCGAGACGGGGATGCCGGTCTCAATCTCAAGCAGGTAGCGGCCGAAGAGCGCCGCATTGTCGGAGCTGCCGCGCGCGACGAGCACTATCAGGTCAACGCCGCGCGCCTTGATGAACGAGCCGAGCCGCGCGACCTTGCCGCGCTCCTCCTCAATCGTCTTCTGCAACGCCGCCGGCTGCTCGGCTATCTCCTGAAGCATTAACGACACTGGCACAAAACTCCTGGTTCTTGCTTCGCGACTTTGCGTGAGGAATATTTTCACGCAAAGTCGCAAAGTCGCAAAGAAAACTTAATTGGTCTTCCGCCGCCCGAGCATGTCGATGCCGACGGCGGCGACGAGGATGGAGCCCTTGACGATGTCCTGCATGAAGTCCGGCACATTTTTGAGCGACATGCCGTTGTCGAGGCTCGCCATGAAGAGCGCGCCGAGGCACGCGCCGAAGATCGTGCCGCGCCCGCCCATCAGGCTTGCGCCGCCGATGACGCAGGCCGCAATCGCGTCGAGTTCGAGTAGCACGCCCGCGTCCGGCGAGGCGCTGCCCACGCGCGCCGTGTAAATCACGGCGGCCACGCCCGCGAGCGCGCCCATCAGGCAGAAGACCATCAGGAGGTGACGGCGCAGGCTGATGCCCGACAGTCTCGCCGCGTCGGGGTTGCCGCCGATGGCGTAAAGGTAGCGCCCGAAGGTCGTGTTCTGCGTCAGGAAAGCGCCGAGGAGCGCAATCGCCAAAAGGATGATGACGGGAATTGGCACACCGGCGTAAGAGTTCAGGGCCAGGATGAAGGCGACGACGACGAGCGACGGGACGACGATGCGCAAGGCCGTCTGAAGAGTTCCAGGCACGGCCAGCCCGTAGCGCGCGCGCGCGCGCACCCTCCGCAGATTGAGCCAGACGATGGCGGCCACGGCGATGGCCGCGACCGCTAGCCCTCCGGCCGGCGCGACGTAGCTCTGGCCGATACCCTTGTAGGCCGGGAGCGCGATGGGAATCGTGTTGCCCTGGCTCAAGCCCTTGATGGCACCGCGCCAGACGAGCAGGCCGCCGAGCGTGACGATGAAGGCGGGGATGTTGCCGTAGGCGACGAGCGCGCCCTGCAACGCGCCGATTGCCAGGCCGACGACGAGCGCCGCCGCAATCGCCGGCACGAGCCCCCACCCGAGCCAGGTCAGAACCATCACGGAGACGCCGCCCGCGAGGCCGACCAGCGAGCCGACCGAGAGGTCTATCTGCCCCGTGATGATGATCATCAACATGCCGACGGCGAGGACGCCCGTCACGGCCGTCTGCCGCATCAAGTTCGAGAAGTTGCGCGCCTCAAGAAAAATCCCGTCCGTCGCCCAGGTGAAGAGCAGCCAGATGACGACGAGCGCGATGACCATCGTGTAGGCGCGAAGCGCCCCGGTCGGAATCCTGAGTCTGCCGATGCCCTTCTGCGGCTCCGTGTCGGCCGTCACCGGCGGGCGCTCGGTCAACGTTTCATTCGCTTGTTCTCTCACCACACAACCTCACTAAAGTTTCAAGTGGTTGACTCAACCCCTTTGCGTCTTTGCGCCTTTGCGTGAGGAATCAGTCTCACGCTGGAGGCGCAAAGACGCAAAGAACGACTCGGCTAAGCGGCGTGCCGCGCGTGTCCGGTGGCGCAGGACATGACGGCTTCGGGGGTGGCCTCGGCGCGCGTGAACTCGCCCGCGACGCGCCCCTCGTGGAGGACGATGATGCGGTCGGAGAGGCCGAGCACTTCGGGCAGCTCCGACGAGACGAGCACGATTGCCAGCCCCTCGCGCGCAAGCTCATTAATCTGCGCGTAAATCTCCTGCTTCGCGCCCACGTCTATGCCCCGCGTCGGCTCGTCCAGAAAGAGCACGCGCGGCTTCGTCAAAAGCCACTTCGCCAGCACAACCTTCTGCTGGTTGCCGCCCGAGAGCGTCCCGGCGACGGTCCAGACGTTGTTCGCCTTGATGCGCAGGTCGCGCGCCGCGCGCTCGCCCGCCGCCGCCTCCGCGCCCGCGTCCGTCACGAAGCGCCCCGAGACCTGCGGCAGACTCGCCAGCGTCATGTTGTTCAGGATGGTCTGGTCCAGTATCAGGCCGAAGCGTTTGCGGTCTTCCGTGACGAAGCCCAGGCCGAGGCGTATCGCCTGGGCGGGGCTCGTGATTCGCGCGCGCCGGCCCTCGACGAAAAGCTCGCCCGTCGTGCGCCCGGCGTGCGCGCCGAAGATCGCCATCAGGAGGTCGCTGCGGCCCGCGCCCATCAGCCCCGCGACGCCTAAGACCTCGCCGCGCCGCACGCCGAAGCTGACGCTATCGACCAGGAGTTTGCCGGACACGTTCGGGTCTTCGACCGTAACATTGCGCGCCTCGAAGACGGTCTCGCCCGGATGGTGGCCCCGCTTCGGGAAGATGTCGCCGACCTCGCGCCCGACCATGCGCGCGATCACGCGCGGCTCGTCCAGCGCGGCCGTGGAATCTGTGCCAACGGTTCGGCCGTCGCGCAGGACCGTGATGCGGTCGGAGAGGCGGAAGACCTCTTCGAGCTTGTGCGAGATGTAAACCATGCCGACGTTGCGCTCGCGCAGGCGGTTGAGGATGCGGACGAGCGTTTCGACTTCCGCGTCCGTCAGCGCGGCGGTCGGCTCGTCCAGGACCAGAATGCGCGCGTCCTGCGAGAGCGCCTTGGCGATTTCGACGAGCTGCTGCTGGCCGATGCCTAAGTTGCGGACGGGGGCGCGCGGGTCAATCTGGAGGTGCAGGTCGTCCAGCAGTTTCTGCGCGCGGCCGTAAAGCTCGTCCCAGCGGATGACGCCGAAGCGGCGCGGCTCGCGCCCCAGGAAGATGTTCTCGCCGACGGTCAGGTCTTTGACGAGCGAGAGTTCCTGAAAGACTATCGCCACGCCGGCCGCTTCAGACTCGCGCACCCCGCCAAAGCGCACGGGCCGGCCCGCTATCAGTATCTCGCCGCCGTAGTCCGTGTAAACCGCGCCGAGGATTTTCATCAAGGTGGACTTGCCCGCGCCGTTCTCGCCGACGAGCGCGTGTATCTCACCCGCGTAGAGGTCGAAGCTCACGCCGTCGAGCGCGCGCACGCCCGGAAAGGTCTTGGTGATGTCGCGCATCTCCAGGAGGGACGCGCCCCGCGTCGGAGTCATGCCTATCTCCTGCGGACGAAGACGAACGCGAGCAAGAGCGCCGAGAGGACTAAAGCAACGCCGGCCGTCGAGTGGCGCGCGCCCGACGCTTCATGCGGAGCGCCCGTGGACTGAGGCCCGCCGAGCGACGCCGTTTTGGGCCACTGGTCTTTCGGGACGTTCTGGTAAACGGCCTCCAACTTCTGAAAGCCCTCCTTGATGACCGTGTCCGCCATGTTGCTCTTATCGACGGCGATGGGCTCCTGGAGGATGGCGGGCACGTCCTTCATGCCGTTGTTGACCTTGTCGGTCGCCTGAACTTTTTCGCCGCGCGCGAGCTTGATGGCCGACTCGACGGCGCTGTCGGCGAGCGGCTTGATGGGCTTGTAGATGGTCATGGACTGCTTGCCCTCTACGATGCGCTGACAGGCCGCGAGTTCCGCGTCCTGGCCCGTCACGACGACCTTGCCCGTGAGCTTCTGTTCTTCGACGGCCTGGATGGCCCCGCCCGCCGTGCCGTCGTTCGAGGCGATGACGGCCACGATGTCGTTGCGCGTCTGCGTCAGCGCGTTCTCCGTGATGTTGAGCGCCTCGCTCGCCTTCCACTCCTTAGCGTACTGGTCCGCGACTATCTTGACGCTGCCGCTGTCCACGGCCGGCTTGAGGACGTTCATCTGGCCCTGGTGCAGGAGCAGGGCGTTGTTGTCCGTGGGCGAGCCGCCGACGATGACGTAGTTGCCTTTGGGCGCGCGGTCCAGGGCGTACTTGGCCTGCATCTCGCCGATCTTCACGACCTGGTGTGAGACGTAGAGGTCAACGTCCGAGTTCTTGATGAGGCGGTCGTAGCTGATGACGGGGACGTTCTGCTTCTTGGCCGACTCGACTATCGTGGCGGCGACCTCGCCGTTATGCGGCGCGACGAGGAGCACGTTGACGCCCTGCGTGAGCATGTTCTCGGCCTGCTCGATCTGCAACTTGTCGTCACCGTTGGCGACCTGGACGATGACGGTCGCGCCCATCTCCTTAGCCCTGGCCTCGACTAAATCTTTGTCGCGCTTCCAACGCTCCTCCTTGAGCGTGTCCATCGAAAAGCCTATCTTGACGGGGCCGCCCGCGTTCTTCGCGCCGCCCCCGGTGCCGCCCTGCTCCGGCGGCGCGCTCACGCAACCAATCGCCAGCGTTAATAACGTCAAAGACAGAAGAGTGATGAAAGCTCTCGCGTTTCGCATGGAATGTGGAGTCTCCTTATTTATACTCAAGCTGCCGAGCGTCTCAATACCCTTTGCGCCTTTGCGTGAGGAAAGTCTCTCGCTGGAGACGCCAAGCCGCACAGAAAGACGCAAATTTGAAAGGCTCTTAACTGGGAAGAATGCACCGTGCACGCATCATAACAAACGTTTGTCGCCTTGCGGAACAAAATAATGCTTGAAGAAATGGGCTGGATAAAAGAGAATGGCGGCCGCCTAGCTCCTTCGATCAAACTTCCTTAAGGACAAGCAGACAGCTATGAGAAAGATTGCCCTTGCGCTGGCGGCCATCCTCTGTATTCAACCCTTTTGCCTTGCGCTGCAACAAACCCCGGCTAACGCCGACATCAACGACAGCGACGCCTTCTTCCGGTCGGCCCTCGGCCGGAGGCCCGCGCGCGACGACACGCGCCGCGTAGAGGCCCTGCTCTCGCGCATGACGCTCGAAGAGAAAGTGGGCCAGATGACGCAGCTTGAGATCGGCATGGTCACGACGGGCTCCAACCAGGAGATACAGATTGACCCGGCCAAGCTTGAGCGGGCGGTCGTCAAGTACGGCGTCGGCTCCATCCTGAACGTCAAGGACCAGGCGCTGCCGGTTGACTATTGGCACAGAATCCTACGCCAGATTCAGGAGGCCGCGCAGCGCACGCGCCTCAAGATTCCGGTCATCTACGGCATCGACTCGATACACGGCGCGAACTACGTGCAGGGCGCGACGCTCTTCCCGCAGGAGATTGGCATGGCCGCGACGTGGAACCCTGCATTGATGCAGCGCGCGGCAGAGATCACGGGGATGGAGACGCGCGCGGCCGGCATCCCCTGGTCGTTCTCGCCCGTGCTCGACATCGGCCGGCAGCCGCTCTGGCCCAGATTTTGGGAGACGTTCGGCGAAGACCCGTACCTGGCGAAGGTCATGGGCGTGGCCTTCGTCCGCGGCCTCGAAGGCGACGACCTCTCCGCCGGGACGAGCGTCGCCGCGAGCCTCAAACATTACATGGGCTACAGCCTTCCCTTAAACGGCAGGGACCGCACGAGCGCGTGGATTCCAGAGAACTATTTGCGCGAGTACGTCCTGCCTTCCTTCGAGGCGGCGGTCCAGGCGCGCGCCCACACCGTGATGATTAACTCCGCCGAGATCAACGGCGTCCCAGGCCACGTCAACCGCCACATCCTGACAGACATCCTGCGCACCGAACTCGGCTTCCAGGGCTTCGCCGTCTCCGACTGGGAGGACATCAAGAAGCTCGTCACGCAGTGGCGCGTGGCCGCGGACGAAAAAGAGGCGACGCGCATGGCCGTCATGGCCGGGATAGACATGAGCATGGTGCCGAGCGACTACAGCTTTGCGGACCACCTCCTCGCGCTCGTCAAAGAGGGCAAAGTCCCCGTGACTCGCATCAACGAGGCCGTGCGCCGCATCCTGAGAGTTAAATTCGAGCTGGGGCTTTTCGAGAACGCGATGCCGGACCCCGCCCTCAAAGCCAACTTCGGGACGAACGCTTCGAGGGAGTTGAGCCTGCAAGCGGCGCGCGAATCCATGACGCTCCTGAAGAATGAGGGGGGCTTGCTCCCGCTCTCGAAGAATCAGAAGGTGCTCGTCACCGGCCCGACCGCCCACTCCATCATCTCGCTCAACAACGGCTGGACCTACGTCTGGCAGGGCTCTGAGCAATCGCTCTACCCGACGGATCGCCCGACCATCCTACAGGCCGTCGAAGGCAAGGTGGGCAAGAACGTGACCTACGAGCCGGGCACGAAGATAACGAGGCCGGCGGGCTCGCCTTCGGGCAGCACGGCGACTGACCAGGAGGAGGAAGTTGACATCCCGGCGGCGGTGCGCGCGGCGCGCGACGCGGACGTGGTCGTGCTCTGTTTGGGCGAGGGCTCCTACGCGGAGACGCCCGGCAACATCACCGACCTGACTCTGGGCGAGCCGCAGTTGCGCCTGGCCGAGGCCATCGCTGCCACGGGCAAGCCTATCGTGCTCGTGCTCGTCGAGGGCCGCCCGCGCGTCATCAGCCGAATAGCGGACAAGGCGCGGGCTATCTTGCTGGCCTACAACCCCGGCAACGAGGGCGGCACGGCCGTCGCCGACGTGCTCTTTGGCGATTACAACCCTTCGGGCAAGTTGCCCTTCACTTATCCGCGCACGCCGAACGGCTTCGTCACCTACGACCGCAAGCTGTTCGAGACGGAAGCGACGAGCTATGGCAACACGGCCTTCAGCCCGCAGTTCGAGTTCGGCCACGGGTTGAGCTACACGACCTTCGCCTACAGTGACCTCAGGCTCAGTCAGAGACAGATTCCGATGAACGGCTCGGTGGGCGTCAGAGTGACGGTGACGAACACGGGGCAGCGCGCGGGGAAAGAAACAGTCATCCTCTACGCGCGCGACGAGGTGGCCTCGCTCGCGCCGCCGGGGAAGCGGGTCAGGCGCTTCGCTAAAGTTTATCTTGAGCCGGGGCAGAGCAAGACGCTCTCCTTCACGCTGACGGCGGGCGACCTCTCTTTCATCGGGGCGGACAACAAGGCCACAGTCGAGCCGGGTGACTTCTCTGTGATGGCCGGAAATCTGACGGACAAATTCACGCTCACGGCCGGGCAGACGCAGAGACGAAGGCCGGCGCGCAGATGAAAGAGCCCGCATTACCTTTGCGCCTCCAGCGCCTCCAGCATGAGTGATTTTGGATTTTTCACGCTGGAGACGCAAAGACGCTAAGAGAAGCATTATGAAAATTATGCCCGCACGATGCTTGAGGATGACGGCCCTCGTCGTCGCCCTGTTGATGTCAACGGCCACGCACTCGCCCGCGCAGCGGAAATCTTTAGGCGCGTTCGACGAGCAGCGCGATGTCGGCAAGGTGATTAAGCCCGGCTCTGTCGTTTACGACGCCGCGAAAGACGAGTATGCCGTCTCCGGGTCCGGGACTAACATGTGGCTCGGCGAGGACGAGTTTCATTTCGTGTGGAAGCACATGAAGGGGGACTTCATCCTGACAGCGAGGGCGCACCTCGCGGGCCGCGGCGTCGAGGCGCACAGGAAGATGGGCTGGCAGGTGCGCTCCAGCCTCGACAACGATTCACCGCACGCCAGCGCCGTCGTCCACGGCGACGGCCTCGCGTCGCTACAGTTTCGCAGGGCTAAGGGGGCCGACACCGAGGAAGTGAAATCAAGCGTCACCGCGCCGGATGTGATTCAACTCGAAAGACGGGGCGGCAAACTTCTGATGTCGGTCGCGCGCTACGGCGAGCCGTTCGCGACCGAGCAGGTCTCGGACCTCGCGCTCGGCGACGCAGTGTACGTCGGCCTCTTCGTCTGCTCGCACAACAAGGACGTGGTGGAAACGGCCGTCTTCCGTGACGTGAGAATCACTGTCCCCGCGGCCGAGAACTTCGTCCCTTACAGGGACTACATAGGGAGCAACCTGGAACTGCTGGACGTTGCGGGCGGGAGCAGAAGAATCATTCACACCTCGCCCGACTCCCTACAGGCACCCAACTGGACGCCCGACGGCCGCGCCTTAATCTATAACCGCAACGGCCGCCTGTACCGCTTCGAGCTGGCACAAAAAACCCCGGCGGAAATCAACACGGACTTTGCCGTCAACAACAACAACGACCACGTACTCTCCTTCGACGGTCAGATGCTGGGCATCAGCCACCACACCAAAGAGGACGAGAACAAGTCCATCGTTTACGTCCTGCCGGCCCGCGGCGGGAAGCCCCGCAGGGTCACCGCGCGCGGCCCGTCTTACCTGCACGGCTGGTCGCCCGACGGCAAGTTCCTGATCTACACGGGCGAAAGAAACGGCGCGTTCGACATCTACAGGATTTCAACGCGCGGGGGCGACGAGACGCGGCTGACGACCGCAGACGGCCTGGACGACGGCCCCGAGTACGCGCCCGACGGCCGCCACATTTACTTCAACTCGAACCGCACCGGCCTGATGCAAATCTGGCGCATGAAGCCGGACGGCGCGGGCCAGGAGCAGGTCACGGACGACGAATACAACAACTGGTTCCCGCACGTCTCGCCCGACGGCAAGTGGATCGTCTTCCTCTCGTTCCCGAAGGACGTGAACTCCGGCGACCACCCTTTTTACAAGCACGTTTACCTGCGCCTGATGCCCGCCGCCGGAGGCAAGCCCAAAGTCATCGCCTACCTCTACGGCGGCCAGGGCACCATCAACGTGCCTTCGTGGTCGCCCGACGGAAAGCGCGTGGCCTTCGTCAGCAACACGGACATGAAGTGAGCGCGAGCCCCGTAAAGAGTTTCAATCACACTCACCGCCGGCAGGAGGAATTAGATGGCCCGCTCGTTACGCACCTACGTCTTTATCGCCTGCGCGTCGCTCTCTCTGGCTGCCAGTGCGAGCGCGCAGCAATCCGGGGAGACGCGCGCCGCGACGCTCCCCAACGTCACCATCCCGAGCACGGAACTGAGGACGCTCAAGTCTTCCTCAACGGGGCACGGCTACAACGGGCTGAAGGTGGAGAGCCGCGTGATAGAGGGCGAGCGCCACTCCGGGAACAAGCCGGAAGCATTCAACCGCGGGCTGCGGTTCGTGTTCCGCAGCGAGTGACGCGGCGTCGAGTCATTCGGCCGCCGCGGCCGCCTTCGCCTCAAGCTCGTCTTCGCTGGCGGACGCGAGCTTGCGTTTGCGTAGGGTGAGAACAATGTGTAGGAGCAGCATGACCGCGGAGGCGGCGATCACGGCTATCAGGCCCGTCCGCACGTCGCCCGCTTCGCCGCCCGCGGCGGCGGAGATGTAGCCGACGGCCGGCGGGATGAGGAGGAGTCCGGCGAAGCCGACGCCCATCATGAGGCTGATCGCCGTGCCGGCCGTGCGCGGCGTCATCATCGAGGCGAGCCCGACGGAAGTCGGGAAGATCGGCCCCATGCCGAAGCCCGCGGCCAGGAGCCCCGCGCGCACTACCCCCGGACTACCCGCCGTGAAAGCGATGACGAGGCCGGCGGTCGTCAAGAGCGAGCCGGCGGTCAGGAGCACGAAGCTGTTGACGCGCGCACGGCCGAGCAGGAGGCTCGACACGAGCCGGCCCGCGAGGAGCGCGAAGGCGAAGAGAGAGAGCGTCGTCAGCGCGTAGTCGGCGACGAACCGGCCCGCGGGTTCTGTCTCGAAGAAGCGGCTCAAGGCGTCCGGCGCGGCGGTCGCGAGCGCCCGCAACTGCGCCGGGTCCAACCCGTGGCCCGCGAGCAGCCGCGCGTCCCGCTCCATGAACGTCACGACCCACTTGCCGACTGAGACTTCCGTACCGACATACATGAAGAGCGCGATTGCCAGGAGCCAGAACGAGGGCTTGCCGAAAAGCTCCCGCGCCCCGCTCAAGGCGGACGCCTCCGGGTGCGCGGGCCTGGGGAAGCGCGGGGCGAGAATTAAGACGAGGAGCGCGACACTGATGCCGCCGAGCGACCAGAAGACCAGGCCGAGGCCGCCGCGCTGTTGAATCCGCTGGACCACTAGCGGGAGCGCCGCGAGCCCGAGGCCGAAGCAGATGTCCAGGAGGTTGAGCGCGGAGTTTCGCCAGTCGGCCGCCACGTCCGCGACCAGCGCGTGCCCGGCGGCGACAATCGCGTTAGCGCCGAAGCCCAGCACGAGCGAGCAGCCGAAGACGAGGGCGAGCGCCGCGCCGGGACTGACTTCGCTGACCGTGAGCGCGAGGCCGGCCATCGAGACGACGACCAGCGCCGCCCCGCCCGCGAGCGCGAACTTCTTGCCGACGCGGTCAATCACCGGCCCGCTCAGGAGGTAGGCCAGCACCGCCCCCGCGGCGTTTATCAGCAGGAAGGTGGCGACGGCGCTGTCGTCCGGCAGGTACTGGTTGCGCTCCAGCGTCGGGAGCACGGAGCCCGGCAGCGCCGACAGCAGCCCGTAAACGAAGATGCCCGCGAAGGCGACGAGCATGAGCAACAGCTCTCGCCCGGTCAAACTTTTTCTGGCGTTCAAGCGGAAACCTCCGCCGAGTCTGGGATGGAAAAGCGCAGACCGTCTCTCGGTCGTCACGTCTAACTACAGGCCGCGCATGTTACCACGAATCTTTACCCGCATCATTCGGTGTGATACAAGCACATCATGAAGAGACTGAACGTTGCCATGATCGGCTACAAGTTCATGGGCAAGGCGCACAGCAACGCGTGGCGGCAGGTAGGCCATTTTTTCGACTTGCCGTTCGAGCCCGTGATGAAAGTCGTCTGCGGGCGCGACGAGGCGGGCGTGCGCGAGGCCGCGCGCCGTTACGGTTGGGAGGAGTACGCGACGCGCTGGGAGGAGGTCGTCGCCAGGAAAGACGTTGACGTGGTGGACATCTGCACGCCCGGCGACACGCACATGCCCGTCGCGGTCGCCGCGGCGCGCGCGAAGAAGGTCGTCTTCTGCGAGAAGCCGCTGGCGAACACCCTGCCGGAAGCCGAGGCGATGCTCGACGCCGCCGAGGCGAACGGCGTCATCCACATGCTCTGCCACAACTACCGCCGCGCGCCGGCGGTCGCGCTCGCCAAACGGATTATCGAAGAAGGGCGGCTCGGGCAAATCCATCACTACCGCGGCGCGTACCTTCAGGACTGGCTCGTCAGCCCGGACTTCCCGCGCGTCTGGCGGCTGGAGAAAGCGAGGGCCGGCTCGGGCGCGCTCGGCGACCTCGTCTCACACTCCGTTGACCTCGCGCGTTACCTCGTCGGCGAGATCGCGGAAGTCTCCGGCATGCTCAAAACTTTCATCACGGAGCGCCCCGCGGAGGGCGGGGGCCGCGAGACGGCACGCGTGGACGTTGACGACGCGGCGCTCGCGCTGGTCCGATTCGAGAGCGGGGCCATCGGGACGATTGAGGGGACGCGCTTCGCGACGGGGCGCAAGAACTATAACCGCTTCGAGATTAACGGGAGCAAGGGGAGCATCGCGTTCGACATCGAAAGCATGAACGACCTGGAGCTTTACCTGGAAGAAGGGGCGGACAGCGGCTGGCGGAAGATTTCCGTCACGGACCCGAGCCACCCTTACGTGTCGGGCTGGTGGCCGCCCGGCCACGTCCTCGGCTACGAACACACCTTCACGCACACCGTCCTGGACCTGCTCAAATCGGTCGCCGAGCAGAAGCTGCCCACGCCCAATTTCTCAGATGGCGTTCGCAACCAGCGCGTGCTTGACGCGATAGAAAGAGCTTCGGAGTCAAAAGGGTGGGAGAAGGTATGAAGGAATCATTGATTCGATACCTTTGCGACGCGCTTTAAGCTCATGAGCGGTACGGCTCTCGGCCGACGCCCTGCGCGGGGATGCTTTGAGCAGCGAGCACCTCTCGTTGTAGGGCGTACATGCAGGCCGCGGCCTCGTCAATCTTTCGCGTGAAGGCGATGGAGCCCTGGAGGATGGGCTTGAGGCGCTCTCGGTCCTGAATCCGCGCCTTCGGGTATTCGTGCTCCACGACGAGGTGTGTGGTCGCAACGTCGAGGCTGAGCAGCTCGCGCGCGGCCAGTTGATGGTCGAGCCAGTCCACCGTCCTGTTCTGCAAGTAGGCCAGCGGGTCGTGCCGCGCGGTCCCCGGTAGCTCGTGCTCGCAAAGCACCGTCTGCTTCAGCCACGCCTTCGCCTGGTCCGCGGGCTCAAGGGACGGCTCGCCGTTAATCCAGTCGCCGCGCCCGACGGTCTGCCCGCCGTAGCCCCAGGCCGCGACGCCGCGCGCGTCAATCACCTGCCCCTTGACGTGGAAGCCGCCGATGAGGAAAGCGTAGCCTTCGTCCTTTAGGTACTGAAAAACGGAGCGTGTGTCCTGGCCCATCAGGACGGCGTGCGAGGGGTCATAGTGGATGCGGAACTGGTCGCCCACCCCGGCGCGTTCGCAGATACGGTGGAGCGCGACCCAGGTGCCGGGCGTGTAGGCCAGGTTGTTGTGAAAGTTGTCCCCGACCGTCCAGCCGGGCATGGGGCACTGCTCGACGCGATAGACGAGTCCGCGCGCCTTCGCCTCTTTCAGGAGCGGGACGAAGTTGTCTTTGAAGTCTAAAAGGTTCTGGTCCATGCCGAGCGACTGGTTGCGGCCGACGAAGCCGCAGACGGCGTCCGCGCCGAGCGCCGCCGCCGCGTCGAAGACCCGCAGCATGAACTCGTGCTTCTTCCTCCTGACCGCGGGGTCTTCGTGCAGCATGTTGTCGAAGTACCCGAGGTCCGAGAGGCCGATTTTGTTTTCGCTCAAGGCCGCGGAGACGCGGCGCGCTCGCCCCTTGTCGAAAGGCTCGCGCAAGTCCAGCGTGTTGGCGACGGGGTCGAGCATGGCCTCGGCGGGCACGTCCGCTTCGGAAGGGTGGAGCGCGGCGGAGAGTTGTATGTTGTCCGCGCCCAGCTCGCGCGCGAACGCGGCCCAATCTTCGACGGCGCGGTCGGGGTCCGCGTCGCGCACCTCGCGCGGCGTCAGCTCCTGAAGTGCTGCGGTCAGCACGCCGATTTTCATGAACTGCGGATTGAACTGCTTGATTTCCATCACTGCCCTCGTGTGGTCGGCGCGGCCGACAGCTCCTCGTAGAAACGCTTCATCACGTAGTAAGCCTTCTTCTTCTCCCCGCGGTCTGAGATGAGCCCCTTGCGGTTGTAGAAATCCTGCACGCCGGGAAGCGGCCGGCGGGGCGAGCGGAAGTCCATCAGAATCCACGGCGACGTGCCGCGCAGGAAGGGGATTCTTTTCAGCATCCTGACTTGATGCTCGTACACCTTCTCCTGAAACTCCTCCGTCCAACGGCGCGAAACTGGCCCATGCAGGCCGTAGGGCGCTTCGGCCCCGAACTCTGTCATGATGACGGGCTTCTGATACTTGCTCTTCCAGACCAAGCCGTCGGCCTTCTCGGGCGGGCCGTCGTACCAGCCGACGTACTCGTTGCAGCCGAACACGTCCACGTACTCGCCGAGCGGGTCGTCAATCATTATCGTTTGCGCGTCTGCGTAGCGACGCTCCATCGCCGCCGAAATCAGGCGCGTCGAATCCAGCTCCCTCGCCCGTTCGATCAGCTTCCTCAAGAATTGAAGCCGCGCGTCGCCTTGCGGCGTCTCGTTCGCCATTGACCAGATGACGACGGCGGCGCGGTTGCGGTCGCGCGTAATCATCTCGCCCAACTGATTCCGCGCGTTCTCGAAGGTCGCGGGGTTCTCCCAGAGAATGGTCCAGTAAACGGGAATCTCCGACCAGACGAGGACGCCTAGCCTGTCCGCCTCTCTAATCATCAGTTCGTTGTGCGGGTAGTGCGCGAGGCGCACGAAGTTTGCACCTAATTCTTTGGCCCAGCCGAGCAGCGTCCGCGCGTCGTCGCGGCTGAACGCGCGGCCGCCGCGGAAAGGGGCCTCCTCGTGGATGCAGACGCCCCGCAGGAAGATGGGCTTGCCGTTCAGCAGAATCTCCGCGCCGCGCGCCTCGATACTCCGAAAGCCTATCTCGTCGCGGACCCCGTCCGTCTCCGACTCGATGACCACGTCGTAAAGTTTAGGGTTCTCCGGCGACCAGAGTTGCAGGCGCGCGCCGAAGCTGACTCGGGCGAACCCGCCCCCGTCGGCCGTGACCGTCTCACTAATCCCTGCTTCGGGAATGCGCACGGTGATTCTCTGCCCGGACTTCGCGCCGTTGAGTTTCACCCAGCCGGCGACTTGATTGAGCGACCCCTTCGCAAGCTGTATCGAGTAGTCCTGGATGAAGGTCGCCGGCGTTTCGACGAGCGTGACCTGGCGCGTGATGCCGCCGTAGTTCCACCAGTCCGTGTTCAGAGTCGGCACGGCGTCGCGCCGCCGCTTGTTGTCCACTTTGACTATCAGAAAATTGTCGCGCTCGCGGACCCTGTCGGTGACCTCGAAGTTGAAAGGCGTGAACCCGCCCTCGTGCCGGCCGAGCTTCTCGCCGTTGAGGTATACGTCCGCCACGTAGTTGGCCGCGCCGAAGTGGACGAAGAGCCGCGCGCCCGGCGTCTTCCGGTAATCGAAAGACTTCTTGTACCAGACGGTGCCTTCGTAAAAGAGGAAACGCTCCGCCTGCGAGTTCCAATCCCCAGGCACCTTCAGCGTGTCCGACGTGTCGAAGTCATATTCGACCAGGTCCCCTTCGTTCGCCGGCCTGGCGTTCTTGAAGTAGCCGTTCTGGCTCTCCTCGAAGCGGTAGTCGTAGTAACCGTTCTCGTAAGGGTCGATGATGATGCGCCACAGCCCGTCGAGGCTCGTCGTCTTGCGGGCCTGTACGTTTTGAATCAGCGCCGCGACCTGCGCGCGGGCGGGCGCGGCGGTCAAAAGTAACCCCGCGGCGAGCGCGGCGAGCGCGAGGAACGGACGCCATGCGTGTAGAGTTCGCGGACCAGTCATAACAGCTCCTGTGTGTGATTCAGTCGCGGCTAATATACCCCAAGTGCTTAGCCGTGGCAGTCGGAAACCTTATCAACGCTCTTTCTCATCCTGATTGTGCCAGTCGCCGGGCTGGATGAGGGCCGCCCGGTGCGGTTATGATGGAACAAATAATCAGCGTTGACTCGTAATGGGAAGCAGCGACACCTTACGAGGAGTTTACCGACTGCTCCCTTCAAATTCAGGATGGTGAGGAAAGATATGCGCGTAACTTACATTAAGAAGCTCGTCTCCCTGGCACTGATGCTCGTTTTGGCCGGCAGCGCCCTTTACGCCGTCCCGCCGGAGAACACGCACGGCCTGGACGTGGCCGGCATGGACAAGAGCGTCCACCCCGGCGACGACTTCTTTGCCTACGCCAACGGCGACTGGCTGAAGGCCACCAAGATTCCCGAAGACCGTTCGAGCTACGGCGTGTTCGACGCCCTCGCCGAAGAGGCCAACCGGCAGACCTCCGACTTGATTAAGGAAGCGGGCAAGTCGCCGGCCGGCTCCGCGGCGCGCAAGGTGGGCGACTACTACGACGCCTTCATGAACGAGAAGGCCATCGAGGAGAAGGGCCTGACTCCCCTCAAAGCCGAGCTTGACGAGATTAACTCAATTGCCGACAAGGCCGCGCTCGCGCGCGTGCTCGGCTCTCAGCTACGCGCGGACGTTGACCCGCTCAACGCCACAAACTTCTACACGGACCGCCTCTTCGGCATCTGGGTCTCGCCCGACTTCAACAACCCCGTCCGCAACGTCGCGTACATGCTGCAAGGCGGACTCGGGCTGCCCGACCGCGAGTACTACCTGAGCACGGACGCCGAGAACGTGGAGCTGCAAACGAAGTATCGCGCCCACGTCGCGACGATCCTGAAGCTCGCCGGCATGGCGGACGCCGAGGCGAGGGCCGCGCGCGTTTACGACTTCGAGCGGAAAATTGCCGAGGCGCACACGAGCCGCACGGACTCCGAGGACGTGCACAAGGCGAACAACCCCTGGCCGCTGAAAGAATTTTCCGCCAGAGCGCCCGGACTCGACTGGGCCAACTTTTTCAAGGCCGCCGGCCTCTCCGCTCAGCCGATGATCATGGTCTGGCACCCCGCAGGGGTCAAAGGCATCTCGGCCCTGGCCGCGAGTCAGCCGCTCGACGCCTGGAAAGAGTACCTGACCTTCCGCGCCATCGACCGCGCCTTGGGCCTCCTGCCGAAGCCGTTCGCGGACGAGCAGTTCAACTTCTACGGCCACACGCTCAGCGGCACCCCGCAGCAGCGCGAGCGCAGCAAGCGCGCCGTGAGCGCCACGAGCAACGCCCTCGGCGACGCCGTGGGCCAGCTTTACGTGAAGCGTTACTTCCCGCCCGAGGCGAAGGCGAAGGTTCAAGACATGGTCAAGAACATCATCCAAGCCTTCGGGCGGCGCATAGACAAGCTCGACTGGATGTCGCCCGCCACGAAGGCGAAGGCCAGGGCCAAGCTCGACACTCTCTACGTGGGCGTCGGCTACCCGGAGCACTGGCGCGACTACACGGGACTCAAGATCGAGCGCGACGACCCGCTCGGCAATGCGCGGCGGTCTGAGCTGTTCGACTACCAGTGGAGTTTGTCGAAGCTCGGCAAGCCCGTGGACAAGACCGAGTGGTGGATGACCCCGCAGACGGTCAACGCCGTGAACCTGCCCATCCAGAACGGGATGAACTTCCCGGCCGCCATCCTGCGGCCGCCCTTCTTCGACATGGAGGCGGACCCGGTCCAGAATTACGGCAGCATAGGCGGGACCATCGGCCACGAGATCAGCCACAGCTTCGACGACCAGGGCAGCCAGTTCGACGCGCAGGGGCGGCTGCTGAATTGGTGGACGCCCGAGGACCTGGCACACTTCCGCGCCGCGGCGGACAAGCTGGCGACGCAGTTCAACGCCTACGAGCCGCTGCCGGGCATGCACGTCAACGGCAAGCTGACCTTGAGCGAAAACATCGCCGACGTGGCGGGGCTCAACGCGGCTTACGACGGCTACCGCAACGCCTACGGCGGCAAGCCCGCGCCGGAGGACCAGGGCTTCACGGGCGACCAGCGATTCTTCATAGCCTACGGGCAGAGCTGGCGCGGCAAGCAGCGGCCGGAGCTGTTGAAGCTACTGGTGGCGACTGACGGCCACGCCCCAGACGAATACCGGGCCGACACTGTGCGCAACGTGGACGCTTGGTATCAAGCCTTCCACGTCGAGCCGGGGCGCAAGCTCTACCTCGCGCCCGAGTCGCGCGTCAAGGTTTGGTGAGGCGCAGGCGAGAGACTAGACTGCGCGCGTGTGGGGTTGATGTGCGCGGGCCTGGGATTGAGAGACGCGGGCCTGCGCTGAGACCTCTCCCACGAGAGATTAGAGTACGCGGGCCGGAGAGTGGCACTCTCCGGCCCGCGTACTCAAAACCCGAGGGTGCG
>DASWQY010000103.1:0-3447 GCA_036403435.1 Pyrinomonadaceae bacterium | reverse complement strand
TGGTGTGACCTGCAACGCCAGGAGATGGCCCAGCGTGTCGACCGCCATGTGCAACTTCGAGCCCTTCTTGCGTTTGCCCCCGTCATAGCCGCCGTGCGTGCCGCTTTCCGGCGAGGAGCGCAGGGTGCGGCTGTCGATGATCACGGCACTGGGTTCCTCCGCGCGGCCCGCGGCCAGCCGCAGCACGGCGCGCAGATCATCGGTCAGCGCTTCGAAGCAGCCAGATGCCAGCCAGCGCTGGGCCTGCTGATAGACCGCCGCCCATCGCCGGAGGCGATCCCCCGGAGGGAAGGACGGCGAAGCCGTCCCTGGCGGCAGGTCGTTCGGCATCCCCCGCCACTGTGCGCCGGTCTTGATGATGTAGCGCAGGCCGTTGAACACTTCGCGCAACGGATGGCTGCGTTGTCCGGCATCTTCGGGCAGCAGGCATAGATAGGGCGCAACCAGCGCCCATTCCTCGTCAGAGACGTCGGACGGATAAGCTTTGCGGGTGATGTTCATGCCCAAATATCTGGGCATTACAAGGCTCAAGGTCCATAACAGCCTCTAGCACTACCTGGGCACTTTGAGATCAGACGGTAGCTGGAACTGCTGCCGGCAGTGCGGACATTGAACAGGCGGCACGAGGGGAGCAAACAGCCGCCCGATGATGGCGCGACGAAGCGCGGGCAGGCTTGGCTGTGGTGGCGGTCCCGGCTGATGGGCCGTGGTTTTTTTTCCGCCCCGTCCGGCGCTGTCCGGCGAGGCGCAAGTACTGCAGGTAGGCGAACGCGATGCAGCTCATCAGCGCGTGCCGGTGCAGGCCAGTCCAGGAGCGGCCCTCGAAGTGGCCGAGCCCCAGTTCGCCCTTGAGCTGCTGGTGGGCTTGCTCGCACACCCAGCGCGCCTTGATGGCCGCGGCGAGCGTGCGCAGCGAGGCACGCGGCGACAGGTTGCTGAGGTAGAACTTGCGCTCGCCGCTGGAACGCCACTCCCCTCCGTCAGCCATCCCATCGAGCTTCGCTCGACAGGACCTCGAGCTTCGCTCGACAGGACCCTGGGCTGACTTCGCCCACGAGCCAGGCGTCGAGTAGGCACGGGAGATTAGTCGAGTAGGCACGGGAGATTACTCGTCGAGTAGGCACGGGAGATTACTCCCCCGTGCCTCTCACAGAACCGTACGTGCGGGTCACGCATACGGCTCCTTGGATTGTTATGTCAGAATTCCAGCGCGAGCTGGTCTGAGACCTGCGGCGGGTTGAGGTCGTGCCACAAGACTTTGAGCGAGGCCAACCGGCTGGTGAACCAGCGCGGTGGATAGGCTCGCGTCATCGCCGGGCGGTTTGACTTCACCCATGCTCCTTTGCCGCAATACGCACAGCTGGCGGCAGCTTTCGAGCTGACGCCTTTGGCCTTCAGGTGCCGGTAGAGAAAGCGTTGCCGTTTCCTCTGTCGGACGACGATCGCCCTGACTCGGCGGCGGATATGGGCATCAATGACACCCAAGCCTTGAACCGCTTCCGGCGTACAAAGCCGGTAGTGGGACATCCACCCGGTCGTGTAACGGCTGACGTTGTCCATGCAGGTCCTGATGGATCGCCCCCAGTTCGGCGGCGTCATTTCCCGCAGGGTCGTCCTCAGCCGTCGTTCCGCCTTCGCTGAGGGATGGATGGCGATGTCGTCGCCCTCCCGCCCCGTCTTGCAGTGAAAGCGGAACCCGAGAAAATGCACTTCGTCCGGTTTGCGAACGCCACTCTTCTCCTCGTTAACCTGGAGCCGCATGCGCTTTTCCAGGAAACCACGGATCGATGTCATGACGCGCTGTCCGGCCCGTTCGCTGCGCACGAAGATATTTGCATCATCGGCGTAGCGGACGAATCGGTGACCTCGCCTTGCCAATTCCTGATCCAACTCATCGAGCACGATGTTGGAAAGCATCGGCGAAAGCGGGCCGCCTTGCGGCGTGCCTTCCTCGACGGGAACCTTCGTTCCGTCCGGCATCACCACCGAGGCCGTCAGCATCCGGCGCACCAGGGTGATCATCCGTTGGTCCGTCACGCGTTGTGCGATCCGGGCTAACAGGCGTTGATGGTGAACCCGGTCAAAAAATTTGGCCACGTCAAAATCAACCACCGTTTGATAACCAGCCTCAAGGTACCCTTTTGCTTCAGCAATGGCGGTGTGGGCACCGCGGTTGGGGCGGAACCCGTGACTGCTGATGTGGAAGGTCGGTTCGAAGATCGGCTCCAGTATTTGGAGGACCGCCTGCTGAACCACCCTATCCAACACGTTCGGGATACCAAGCCCCCGTTGCCCGCCTCCGGGCTTCGGCAGCCAGACCCGGCGAACGTCGCCGGGCCGATAGCATCCCGCCAGCAGATCGCGGCGCAGACCGGCGATGATCGACGGGGCTTGCGCTTCCGCCATCTCTACCGTCTGCCCGTCCACTCCCGGTGCTCCCTTGTTGCGTACTACTTTCAGCAGCGCCGTCGCCAAGTTGGCTTCGCACGCCACGTCTTCGAGCAGCCGACCGGTGTCGGCCACGCTGGTGCCGGGGCCTCTCGTCTTCTTGCTTCTCGCTTTAAGCAGCAGCAAGCTTCGCCGGTCGGATGCGTCCGATGGCTCGTTCTCCCCGCCCCCCGAAGGGTTTTCGGCGAACGCGATGGTCAATTGTCGTGGTCCCGTCTCTTTCAATCCATCCCCTCCTTGGCTCCGTTGGCTTTCACCAACTTCGTTGCTACTATGAAGGAATCCGACTTCTGCGTGGACGTCGTCCCGTCGTCGTTGCCTCCTTCGGGTCTACCGCTTGCGCGGACCCACGCAGATCTCCCTGGGTAAGAACACTGGATGTCCCGCCGCTCCCGCCCCCATTACCGCCCCGGCCTCGGTTGGATTTTGGGCGTTGCGTTTGGAGACACGCTCACCCGGCCGGTCCGGCTTGCACAGAGGTTCACTTGCGTTCGGTGCTGCGGTTCGCCTCGGGCTTCTTCTCCACACGGCCTCACGGCGCCAGCTCTGGCGTCTCACGACGGCAGTCACTGCGTGCAGTTGCCTCCAGCTCGCGGTTGCTACCAACTCGCCCCGCAAAGGACTTTCACCTCCAATCCAGTGCCCAAGCCAGGCACACCTCCGCCCAGATGGGGTTCGCGATCCGGTCCCAAACAGCTAAGCGACTTCGAGAGCCACTGGTTGCGACGGGTTCTCCGGATCGTCGGTTCGACCGCCGTTCGTCATCTCGTTCAGCTCTTTCACCCTGGCACCGACGCGTGGTTCAGGCGGGCGCCAGCTTGGCGCGGCCGCCTTTCCACGCATCATCGTGGCCTGTGCCAGTCAGGCCATTCGATGGCTCGCTCACGGCCGAACCACGCGAGGGTCCGATCGCCGGAAGCGCGGGCATTGGATACAATTGATGGACACGTCATGGCTCCTCTTCAGGGTGTGAGGTGACGCAATGCCGGTCAGGCCGGC
>DASWQY010000102.1:0-2286 GCA_036403435.1 Pyrinomonadaceae bacterium | reverse complement strand
AATAACGGGGCGATATTGTACTAACCCACCTACCGTAGATAGCGTACCGCTCAAAACTGAAGTCGAGGGAGCACGCGGAATGCTAAATACGGAGCCGAGAAAGTCCAAACAGGTCGCGAGTATCGTTGGTTTCGTGTTCCTTGCGATCTGTCTTCTCTTCTTCTATGACCCGACTTGGACAGCCGGACGGGATTTCGCCATCGAGAATGGCAGAAATGCTGGAGGTTGATAACGCCGGGCCGAAATTGCGGTGCTAAATTATAGTGGGTAGAAGGTTATATCGCTTGACTGTGGGTACGATCATCAGATGCTAAGGGCATGTTTGCTCGCGACAAGCGCATTGGCCCCTACACCTACGTCTACCTGGTCGAGAACGTACGCGAGGAGGGTCGCACCAAGCAGCGCATCATCGCCAATCTCGGGCGCAAGGAAGTGGTCGTTGCGCGCGGTGATCTCGACCGGCTGGCGCGCTCCGTCGTCCGGCTGGCGCAGCGTTCGATGGTGCTGTCGCTGGTCGAGGGCGAAGCCCCGCCCAATGCAAGGTGTCAGCGGATTGGACCGGCGCTGCTGTTCGAGCGGCTGTGGCATGAGGTCGGCTGCCGCGCAGTGTTAGAAGAGCTGGCCGCAGGCCGGCAGTTCGAGTTTGCTGCCGAGCGCGCGGTATTCCTGACGGTGCTCCACCGGCTGTTTGTGTCGGGCTCGGACCGCGCTGCAGAAAAGTGGCGAGCCGACTACCGGATCGAGGGCACTGAGGCCCTTCAGCTGCATCATCTCTACCGCGCCATGGCTTGGCTCGGCGAGCCGCTCGCCGATCAAGCCGGAGCCAGCGAGCTGACGCCGCGCTGCCGCAAGGACCTCGTGGAAGAGGGGCTGTTTGCCCGTCGGCGCGACCTGTTCGCCGAACTCAGCGTCGTCTTCATGGACACCACCAGCCTGTCCTTCGAGGGACGGGGCGGCGAGGAGCTTGGTCGTCGCGGCCATTCGAAAGACTACCGCCCGGATCTCCATCAGATGATCGTCGGGCTGGTTATGGATCAGGACGGCAGGCCGCTGTGCTGCGAGCTGTGGCCCGGCAACACCGCCGATGTCACCACCCTGTTGCCGGTCGTCGACCGGTTGCGCGCTCGTTTTAGCGTCGGCCGCATCTGCGTCGTCGCCGACCGCGGCATGATCAGCGCCCAGAGCATTGCCGCGCTGGAGGAACGCAAGCTCGAATACGTCCTCGGCGTGCGCGAGCGCAGCAGTGCCGAAGTGCGCAGCACCGTGATTGATGATCAGACGCCCTTTGTCCCGCTGGTCGTGCCGCGGGTTTCGGGCGAGCTCACCGAGCTCGAGGCCAAGCAGGTCAAAATCGGCAACCGACGGTACATCGTCTGTCGCAATCTCGCCGAGGCGCGGCGCGATGCCGAGCAGCGCAGTGCCATCCTCGACGGGCTGCGCGCCAAGCTCGCCCAAGGCGACAAGGCGCTCGTCGGCAACAGCGGTTTCCGCCGCTATCTCAAGACCGTCTCGGCCGAGCACTTCGCCGTCGACGAGACGCGGGTCGCCGAAGACGCGCGCTTTGACGGGCTCTATGTGCTGCGCACCAACACCAAGCTCACCCCGCTTCAGGTCATGCTGCGCTATCGCGACCTACTGCGGGTCGAGCAGTTGTTCCGCCAGGCCAAGGCCGTGCTTGCCACTCGCCCAATCTACCACAGCAGCGACATGGCCATTCGCGGCCACGTGTTCTGCTCCTTCCTTGCCCTGCTGCTCGTCAAGGAACTCGAGGATCGCCTCCACCGGCACAACATCGCAGCCGAATGGGACGACATCCTGCGCGATCTCGACCGGCTGCAGGAAATCGAGCTTGAGCAGGATGGCAAGCGCTTCCTGCTGCGCACCCCGACCACCGGCGTCGCTGGTAAGCTCTTTCAGGCGGTTGGCGTCGCCCTGCCGCCCAACCTTCAGGAACTCCCCCTCAATACTCCCCAGCCGGCCGCCTAACCTGGCCCCGACACTGCCGCCGTGGTGCTAAGACCACGGCGTTCGTCCGTAAGCCATTAAATCTACTCGACTTTCTCCAAAGCGCTGTTTAAGTCCGGTATCACCAGCCGTATGCTGTCACGCTCGCGCCATAGGATATCCGCTCCATCAGGGATGTCCGGTTGAACCGGCTCCAGGAGCACGCGGTCAAATGCCTCCTGCGATATGCCGTCTTCCTGCGCGCGCGCCTGCGCGTGACGGCTCACAGCCACGTGCCCGAGCTTCGGGACGTTGCGGTAAAAGTGGTTCATATCGGATGTC
>DASWQY010000101.1:0-4324 GCA_036403435.1 Pyrinomonadaceae bacterium | reverse complement strand
GACGCCGTGCAGCAGTCGCTCTCCGCGTGGCGCGACATCTTCAACGAGGCGCACGAGCAGGGCGAGTCGTACTTCGAGCTGCCTTACGTTGAGGCCGGCTGCGGCTTCGCCTTCGACCAGAACAAGGAGACCGAGGTGATGCTCGTCAAGAAGGATCGCCTCGCCGCTGCAGACTCCGACCCGGTCGAGCAGTCGCTCGTGACGGTCGTCTGCTCCTCGCCGCTCTCGATCAGCGGCGGCTTTGGCATGAGCCGCATCGCCGAGCGCGAGTTCGTCTTCGTGCCCTCGACGAAGAGCGTCACCGAGAACGGGCAGACGACGACGAAGGTCATCAACCGCTTCGGCTTCAAGAACAACTCGTCGTTCCGCATGATCCCGCTGCTGCTCCTCAACACGCGCATCAAGGAGTGGAATGACACCGTCGCGCTGCACATGAGCGCCGGGGCAGGCGTGGACATCAAGACCGGCGAGGCCGGGACGGACGTGGAGTTCGTCGCTGGCCCCACCCTTTCTTTCAAGCGGACTATGTTTGTCACGGCCGGCGTCCACTTCGGCAGGGTGCCCAAACTCGCCGGAGGCTTCGAGGTTGGGCAGGAGGTGCCCGAAGGCATAGATCAGCCGCCCATAGAGAAGGCTTGGAAGCCCGGGTTCGTCATCGCCGTCACGTACAAGCTCAAGTGACGCGGCGGAGCATGCACGACCAATCACTACGCTGCGGCCGGGGCGGAGGCTCCTCACATCGGGCCTCCGCCCGTGTTAACCCAGGCGTCGCGACTGTGGATCGCGGGCGCGTCGAAACGGTTGCTGCTAACCTTCCGCGCATCGTCCGCAGCCGCCGCGCGCCTCACGGTTTAAGACCCAAGATTACGAAAGGGAGTGCTGATTATGCCTTCACGATACTCGCAGCAAAGAGGCCCGATACTGTCCTGGTTTCTGGATAAGCTCGGCTCCCCGGGCGAGCAGCAAGGCGGGGAAGCGCCGCGCACGTTCCAAGGACGGCCCATAGTAAAAATGAGTTGGAAAGGGCGCGAGGCAGAGGCCGTACAGGGACTCCTCGCGTACCGGCGGGAACATCCCGAGCCGATCAAGCGGGAGGAGGCCGAGCGGGGCCTGATGACAGACGTGCTCGCGACCACCGAACTAGACCCTCTGGGCATCGGCGTCATCGTGACCGACGAGCAGTTCGAAATAGAGCGCGCGGCCTCGGCGGCCCCCGCCCTTGGGCCTGACGTTCTGTGGACAGAGCCAGTCCTGCTCGACCATGGGGCGCTTGTCCCCAACGACACATTCTTCGCGCAGCAGTGGAACCTAGCGGAGGTCAACGCCATCGGCGGCTGGGACAACTGGAACGGCGACCCGCACGGCGTGGTGTTGGCGATACTTGACACCGGCGTTCCCATCGAGGCTGGTCGCCTCTCCCACACAGACCTCGACGACGTGGGGCGCATCTCTCTCGCAGGCGACATGGTCAACAACGACGCCGACCCCGCGGACGACCACGGCCATGGAACGCATGTGACTGGCATCGCGGCCGCTGCCACCAATAACGGCGTTGGCGTGGCGGGCCTATGGCCTGGCGATGTCCTGATCGCGAAAGTTTTCAACGCCGCCAACGACGGCAGCAGCATCACGTTCAGGGACGGCGTGCTCGCGGCAGTGAACTTCGCCAAGCAGCGCGGCGCGCGCCTCGTCATCAACTACAGCGGCGGCGGCCCCGACACGCGGACGAAGCGTGAGACAGTCGAATTCGCCAGACAAAACGATGCCCTGATAGTCGCGGCGGCAGGGAACGAATCGGGAGGGGGTATCATCCACCCAGCTGCTTACTCGACGGATTTTGTGAACGTCATTGCTGTCGGGGCAGTGGACAGACAGCGACGGCGTCCGGCCTTCGCGAGCCGGGGGCCGGAGATGACCGTGGTCGCGCCGGGTGTAGACATCCTATCGTCACTGCCTAACTACTTCGTGACCCTGAACCAGTTGGGTAAGCAGACGAAGTATGATCGCCTGGGCGGGACATCTCAGGCCGCGCCGGTGGTCGCCGCGTTAGCGTCATTGGTCTGGTCGAAGCGGCTCGACCTCACAGCCGAACAGGTGCGCGACAGGATAACTCAGACGGCGACACCCATAGCTGGCTCGGCTCAAGATTTCGGGCATGGTATCATCAACGCCGAGGCGGCGTTGAGATGAACGAATCGGGTGGCGCTTCTGCGAACGACGTGAGGACGGCGGCGCGTTGCGTTGCCGGGAGACTTGTCATAAAGCTGAAGCCGGATTTCTACGCGGATCATGCCGCGCGGAGGAATCTGCTCGGCTCGCTGCCGCGCGACAGTGTTCTTATCCGCGAGTTTGACGAGATGGGGATGGGCCTGATCGGCTTACCCGCTGGCACAGATCCCTTGCAAGTAGCACGGGAGATTGAGGAGTACGATGCCGTCGAATTCGCTGAACCAGATTATTCAGACTCAGGCACCGACGACTCAGGGCAATCGCATTCTAAAGCCGGAGCACCTTGAGCAAGTAGTTTTCATCCAGTGCGGCTTTCAGTCGCTTGGCCTTGACCCCGAGCTTGACGCTCCGCTCGTGCTGGAGCAGGTTGTTGACTATGCGGCGCAGCAGCGCGAAGTTCTCCGCCGCGTGCGCGACCCGCACCCGCGAGTCGTCCTCGCCGAAGGCCACATCCAAGACCCAGTGGCACGAGTTCTCCACCGCCCAGTGACCGCGCACCGCCTCCGCGAACTTCCCGGCCTCGACCGGCAGGCTGCTCAGATAATAGCGCCGGTGCCGTGAGACTTCGCCATCAAGCTCACGTACCGCCTCACACATCCCGACCGAGGCTAAGCCGACCCACTCGCCGCCGGCCGTCAGGTCTGCGGGCGCTTCGACTTGCAGGAAGTACCGCTCCTCGATCCGCCCGTGCTCTTTCTCGACGCTCGTGTGCTCGCCGAGCTGGAAGCCGTGGGTGCGCCCTCCCCGCACCGAGGAGAGGAACTGCGCGACCCGCTCGTGCAAGCCGCCGTGGTTGCCCTTCAGAGCCAGCACGTAATCGGCCCCGCGGCGGCGCACCTCCGCGGCTATCTCCTTCTGGCAGTTGAGCGCATCGGCCGTCACCACACAGCCTTTGACCGCCAGCGCGCGCAGCAACTCCGGCACGGCCGTGATCTCATTCGACCCCGCGGCCACCTTCACCTGCCCCAAAGTCAGCCGGTTCTCCCGCGCCCAGGCGCTGACCAACTTGATGGCCGGGCAGTCCCGCGCCGCGTCGTAGGAGCGGCGCACCGCCTTGCCGTCGATGGCGACTATCGCCCCTTCGCTGAGGCTCGCCACCCCGCGCACCCACGACATGAAGCAGCGCCCGAAGGCTCGTGGGTCGAGCGCGGCAAAGACCCGCCCGAAGGTGTCGTGACTAGGTATGCCGTGCGGGAGGTCGAGGAACTGCCGCAGCCACGCCTCGCGCGTCTCGCCGAACGCCTCGATCTCGGTGAAGTCGTCGGCACCGCACAGCACCGCGCACAGCGCGACGGCGAGGATGTCTCGGAGCTTGTGGCGGCGACCCTGCGAGCGGCGCGGGTCAGGTAAGTCTGAGAAGTAGTCCCAGAGCGAGGGTGTCGGCGGCGGCATGGCCTCCTCCTGCGGGCGGAATGGGAAATCCGCCCACATGACTACACCGGCCGCGCCTTGTCAAGCTATCCGCCGCCCCAACGAGAATGCGATTGCCCTGATTGTCTCCCGCACGTATCGGCCGCGTCGGGCGTTTGGGTTTGGCAAAGCGGCGAGGAATCTGATAGGCTGTGGCCCCTTTCAGCAAAATGGCGGCGGCCGACGCCGCGAAACAGCGTCTCGGACTAACGTCTCGAAAGCCCCTTTGAAGTAGCTCCTGCGCGCACCTCAAGCGCGCTTTCGTCCTGGCCCGTCTACAGGCGGGGCTGCTCTCTCTGCTCGCACGAAATCTCGACGGCGTCATCTGACCGGGTGAAAGGCGCATGCGCCCGTCCACTCTGCCTACGGGTGACTGCCGTCACGGCCTTCAACTGAACTCTTTCGGAGGGAGAAATATGCGCACGAGCCTGCTTACGGGGTTGCTGGGTGTCGCCCTTTTAATCACCCCCGTTCTCTTCTCAACCAAGTCTAACGCGGCGAACCCACTCCGCGGTAAAACGCCCGCCGCGGCACCCGCCCCGCCCCGCTCACGCCCCGCACCTCTTCCGAACTACGACATACGCCTCGCCGGACGAAGCGAGTTCGTTGACACGGACGTTAGCTCAACCGCGAGCGCGCAGAGAGCAGTCGCGAGCGCGAGCGCGTCGGTGAAGTCGCGCGCCTC
>DASWQY010000100.1:0-3630 GCA_036403435.1 Pyrinomonadaceae bacterium | reverse complement strand
CACGAGCAGCCCCTCCAGGCGCGCCACCTCCGCCGCATGCCGTTCGCGCTCGGCCGTCTCGCGTCCATAGGCAGCATCAAGGTCGGTGCGTAAGCGCATGATCTGACTGCGCAGTTCATCAGCCAGCAGCGCGCTTGCGTCCGGCATAGGCTCATAGGCAGCGCGCTGCGTAGGCTCGGCCGGCTTGGTAGCGTCTGCGGAGGTGGTGGAAATTCGGTGCCCGTGAGGGTGCAGGGCGAGGTAGCCATCGGACCAGCGGTCTAGGGTGGAGTTGCGAAGCTCCCACTCTGACCGATGAGGAGGTCCGATGACCGACGAGAGACTGCCACTGGTCGAATTGCTGCAGAAGGCCGGTGATGGCGATTTCCTGCGCTCCGTGGCCGAGGCCGTCCTGCAGTTGCTCATGGAGGCCGACGTGGAAGGCGTGATCGGGGCCGCCCGGCACGAGAGGACGGCGGAGCGCCAGACGTACCGCAACGGCTTTCGCGACCGGACCCTCGACACCCGGCTCGGCACGCTCCAGCTTCGCATCCCGAAGCTCCGCACGGGGCCGTCCTACTTCCCGCCCTTTTTAGAGCCCCGAAAGACTTCGGAGAAGGCGCTGGTGGCGGTGATCCAGGAGGCCTGGATCGGCGGCGTCTCGACCCGGCGCGTGGACGATCTGGCCCAGGCCATGGGTCTCTCCGGGATCAACAAGAGCCAGGTCAGCAAGCTCTGCAAGGACATCGACGAGCGGGTGAACGCCTTCCTGGATCGCCCACTCAGTGGCGAGTGGCCCTATCTCTGGCTGGACGCCACCGACCTGAAGCAGCGTGAGGGCGGGCGGATCGTGGACGTGGCGGCGATAATCGCCGTGGCCGCCAACAGCGAGGGCAAGCGGGAGATCGTGGGCCTGCACATCGGCCCTTCCGAGGCGGAAACGTTCTGGACCACGTTCCTGAAGAGCCTGGTCCGGCGCGGCCTGCGCGGGGTCAAGCTTGTCATCTCGGACGCGCACGAGGGCCTCAAGGGCGCGATCCGGCGCGTGATGGGCGCCACGTGGCAACGGTGTCGCGTTCACACGATCCGTACGCAATTGCGGAGCGGGCTGCCCTGGGCTGTCTCTGCCCGGCTGCGGGGGGCGCAGTGGGATGACATGGCGGATCTCCAGACGGCCGTCGCCGACGATGATGCGCTCGATGACGAGCTGCAAGATCGCCTGCTTGTCGGCAAACGTCGCCTCGTTCAGGCGGGCGTGAATGCGATCACAAAACGCCTCCAGGCTGGTGCGAACGGCCTCGGCCTGGACGCGCTGGCGACGGAGGTGATCGCGCTCCTGCTGCTGGCGCTCCAGGGCCCGGCGCTCGTCAGCCAGATGGCGGCGCCGCTCCGACAACTCGGCCAAGGTCACCGCGCCGGCCTCGTAGGCGTCCAATAGGCGCTTGTCGGCCCGGGCCACACGGTCCAGCCGGGCGCGCAGCTGCTGGTCGGCCGCACGGTCCCGCACCGTGCCGGCCTCTGCCGCAACGGCGACATGGTCGAACTGCGCCACCAGCCGCTCCGGGCTGGCGAGAAGGCCGGCGACGTGGTCCCACACCGCAGCTTCGATCTCTTCGGCCTTGACGTTTCGGCTCGGGCAGGCTGCGGGACGGGCACTCAGGATGCAATCCTTGCCGTGGCACTGGTAGTAGCGCCGCTCCGGCTGCTTCCCCCTTGCGGCATAGGTGCGCCCGAACATGGCCAAGCCGCAGGTCGCGCAGGTCATCAGGCAGCGTAGAAGATAGTTGTGCTTGGTGTTGTTCCGGAATGACAGCGCGGCGTTACGCGCGAGTTGCGCCTGCGCTCGGTCCCAGGTCTCCTGGTCGACGATCGCCGGCACGGGGATGGCGATCCACTGCTCGCGCGGCTTGAGCTGGCGGCACGTCGCCTCGCCGGTGCGGGGTCCATACGGGCGACGTGGCTTCCTCGGCGGGACAAAGCTGTAGCGGTTGGCATAGGCCGTGCCGGCGTAGACCGGGTCCGCCAGGATGTGGTGCACCAGGGATGGCGACCAGGCATGGCGGCCGGAGCGCGGGACGTCGGGACCGGCGTTCAGGCGCTTGAGGATCTGGCGGATGGTCGTCCGCTCGTCGATGAGCCAGCCATAAAGGGTGCGCACCAACGCGGCCTCTTTCTCGTCCACGACGAGGTGGCCTGGCACGGCCTCCTGGCGCGGCACGTAGCGATAACCGTAAGGCGCACAGCCGCCCTGGTAGTGGCCGTCGCGCGCCTTCTGCAGCTTGCCACGGCGGAAGCGCTCGCCGAGAACGGCCCGCTCGTATTCGGCGATGGCGCCCTGGATCTGCAACAGGAGTTGGTCATTCGGGTCGTCCGAGATCGGGTGCTGCAAGAACGCGATCTCGACGCCTGCGCGGCGGAACTCTTCCAGGAGCAGGACCTGGTAGGCGTATTTGCGCGCGAGGCGATCGGGGGTCAGCACGGCGGCGATTCCGACGACACCGTCGCGCACGGCGTCCCGGAGCGCGTCGAGGCCGGGCCGGTCGAGCCGGCTGCCGCTGTAGCCCTCGTCGCGGAAGACGAAGTCGTCGCTGATCTCGTGCCCTCCCGTAGCCGCCCAGTCGCGCAGAGCGGCGAGTTGGCTGTCGATGGTCTGGAAGCGCTCCTGGCGCTCGGTTGAGACGCGGGCATAGAGTGCGGCGCGCATGGCGGGCTCACCTCGGGTCGAGGATGGGGGACAGGAAGCGGCGGGTTGTCGAGGAGACGGCGGTAAGCCTGGTCCAACCGCTCCTGGCCGTCGCGGGCACGAACCGGCATCGAGTGGATGATCCAGGCTGCCCCCGCTCCGGCGCATGATCTGTACGGCATGGGGCAAGACCTCTGCAGGAGGCTGGCCCCATCGCCTGCACCATGTCCGCCTCAGGGAAAGCGCGCGTCACTTCGCCGGCGCCGCAGCGTAGGCTCCGCTCCAGCGAACGGCATCGACGCGGTGAAATGGACCGCGTCGATTGCGTTCGGATCGTGCACAAGACCGCCAATGTCCTCAACAAACTGCCGAAGAGCCAGCAGCCCAAGGCCAAACGCGCCCTGCAGGACATCTGGATGGCCGAGACCAAAAAGGAGGCGCTGATCGCCTTCGACGCCTTTGTCGAGACCTACGGGGTCAAGTACGACAAGGCGGTCGCGTGCCTCGCAAAGGACCGCGACGCACTGCTCGCCTTCTACGATTTTCCCGCCGAGCACTGGAAGCACTTACGGACCACGAACCCAATCGAGAGCACGTTCGCGACGATCCGCCATCGCACGGTGCGCTCGAAGGGCTGCCTGTCGAACAAGACCGCGCTCGCCCTGATTTTCAAGCTGGCCCAGGCCGCCGAGAAAAGCTGGCGACGCCTTGACGGTCACCACCACTTGCCGAAGGTGATCCGCGGGGTCACCTTCACTGATGGCGTCGAGGTCGTCAGCCGACAAGCTCAAGCCGTTGCCGCCTGACCCCGACCGTCACCAACATTCGGGCATAGCTCCAACGCCGTCCTGCCCGGCCCCACCCTGTCAGAGGGCGTTGCAGAGTTCCTCGGCAAAATGGGGAGCAGCGACGGATCGGGCGATCTGGATGCTGCAGGCCGGGCCTTTGTCAAGGAACACCGGCCCACG
>DASWQY010000099.1:0-1512 GCA_036403435.1 Pyrinomonadaceae bacterium | reverse complement strand
CGGCTTGTAGGTCATCGGGGTTCACCGTTTCGTTGTCTCGCAGGTGCGGTACCGGCTGCAGCAGCGCCACGCTTAGGGCTTGTCAGGGATCAACTGAGCGATCTGTCTTGTATCGGGGCCGGATCGTGTAGTTCCAGTCTCCATGGAATTGGTCGCGCAGGAGGTTGAGAGCTTGCATCTCCTGATCCGGCACGCTGATCCCCTTCGGGTAGGTGTTTGGATCGAGCTGACAACGCACGCTCAGACCCGTGTCGGTGGTGGTGGCGCTGATCAGATCGACGATCACCTGGTAGCTGACCAGCGGCCTGGCGCGCCAGTTCAGGCTGATGAACGAGAACAAGCGGTGCTCAATCTTGTTCCACTTGCTGGTGCCCGGCGGGAAGTGGTGAACAGTGATCTCGATGCCGAGTTCGTCGGCCAAAGCCTGGAGCTCGCGCTTCCACAGCCGCACCCGCGACCCGTTGCTCCCGCCCCCGTCGGCTGTGATGGTCAGGCAGCGTGCATCGGGATAGCGGGTGTTGCCGACATCATGCCACCAGGCGCGGATCGCCTGCACGGCAAATGCCGCCGTGTCATGGTCGATACCGACGCTGACCCAGCCGGCGTTGGCCGCGAGATCGTAGACGCCATAGGGCACCGCCCGACCAAGTTCCTTGATCAGGAAGTCATGGACGCGGACCTGCTCGGGATCGCCACACGGCCGCCACTCCCGGCCGGCGTTCTTGAAGTCTCCGACCAGTTCCTTCTTCTTGGTGTCCACCGAGATCACCGGCTGCCGCTCGGCCAAGGCCCGGCCCACACAGGCGTCGATGTGCCCGAACTGCGCATCGCGGTCGGGATGGCTGTCGCCCTCGCGCGTCTTGCAGTTAGCCTGCAGGCTGAACCTCTGTCGCTTGAGCAGTTCGCCCACGACGGTGTGGCTGATCTGATGCCCTTTCGCCTGCAGCTCCGCGGCCAACCGGCGCAAGCTCTTCAGCGTCCAGCGCAGCGGCGACATTGGATCGCCGCGCGCACCGGGAGAAACGAGCGCGAGCAGGTCATCCAGCAGCATCGCATGGATCTCGGTGAGCGACTTGCGCCCGCCGCCAGGGCGACGGACCCGTTCGGCCGCAACATCGGACCCGTGCGCCAGCTCCTTCAGACCGCGCCCGATCGTGCTGGGAGCGATGCCGGTTGCTCGCGCAACCGCCGCGATCCCGCCATACCCGGCCGAGCGCGCCTCACCGGCAGCAAACGAGCGGCGGCCACGCTCATCCAAATGCGAGCGGAGGGCAGCGTAGCGGTCGCCAATAGCAGTGACATCGATCATGCCGACACGCTACGAAATCGTCCCGTGACCGGGGAATCCCTCACCGTCCGAGCGAGCAACCCGATTCACCTAATCCCTGACGGGCCCTAAGTGTTGGGTCGTTGATGTCAGCGAGGGAGGAGGGAGTCAGCTTGTCCAGATGCTGGGCGATGGCAAACTTGATGTACGCACCCTTTGACACTCCGTCCGCGAATAGATTGTCC
>DASWQY010000098.1:0-122293 GCA_036403435.1 Pyrinomonadaceae bacterium | reverse complement strand
GTAAGAGCCTTGAGCATCTTCGTCAGGAGTTGAAGTTGGCGATCCTGAGATTAAGGAGCAAACCGCACTTGATTAAATCCTTTTTTGGTGGCGCTGGTTTGCTTCTTAAAAGTTAAGTTACTTATGCAACGATCTGTAATTGATGGAGAGGAATTAGTTGAAAAATTGAAGCAGCTTGGAATAGGAGTTGAGGTAAGGCAGAGAGTTGTAGAGGACATTATCATCAAAAAAGATTTCTTCCAGAATCTCTAATCGTTATGGCTTTCTAACAATTTATTCAACTCGATGCCTTAATGACTTCTCTTTCACAGTGCTTCCTTGTGGTATTGCCAGAATACTATTCGCTCAGCGCAGGTCAGGTTCAGGCGTTAGGGTGCTTTCTTTGTCGAGATACTCTTGCCCGAAGCAGCATTCGAGTCTTAGTATCGAGTCATGAATTACCAGAACATTATTACAATCGAACCCGGCAAGCGTGGCGGGAAGCCTTGTATTCGCGGTATGCGTATCGCAGTTTACGATGTGCTGGAATACCTTGCTTCCGGCATGACTCAACAGGAAGTTCTCGAAGATTTCCCTTACCTAACGGAAGAAGATATTCGTGCCTGTCTTGCCTATGCCGCAGACCGTGAAAAACGGTTAATGGTGGTCGAGGCGTGAAACTTCTGTTTGACCATCAGCTCTCACCGCGCCTGGTCAAATCCCTGGCTGACAGCTACCCGGACTCGAATCATGTATATCCACTCGGACTCGACCGAGCGGATGACAGAACCATTTGGCAATACGCGAGGGACGAAGGATTCCTGATTGTGACGAGGGACGCAGATTTCAGCGACTTGTGTACGTTACTCGGATTCCCACCGAAAGTTATCTGGATACGTCGTGGAAATTGTAAAACCTCTGCTATTGAAGCGATTCTTCGTCGTCATTACGCGGACGTTGAAACTCTCGACAGAGATATGATTGTCGGTGTGTTGACGCTGTTCTAGCAGCATGCCCAACTTTGAATCAACTGTCCTTATCAGTTCCCTTCACTTCCGTTTTCTCTCGCGCCCACCACAGTCAAGATTTCCCTTCAGGCGGCGCGGAGCATTTTGAGGAGCGCGATCTCTTCGACCTCGTACTCGGGCTGGATGCGTTTGATGGAACGCTCGACGCGGCGGCGGAACTGTTCGAGGGTGACGCCGCGGAGGTAGCTGTCGAGGACTTTGGGGTGAATGTAGCAGCCGCGGCAGACGGTCGGGGTGTTGCCGAGGCGCTCGGCGACGCGCTTGACGGCTCGGACCAGATTCCTCTTCGCCTGACGCTCGTCCTCGGCTGGGCCAATTTCCGCCAGCTCGATTGCCGCGAGCAGCGTCCCGCCCCAGGTGCGAAAGTCTTTGGCGGAGAACTCGGGCGCGGTCGCCGCCTTGATGTAGTCGTTAACGTCCTTCGGCTGGACGGGGCGGGCGCGGCCCTCCTCGTCCAGGTAGTTGAAGAGGCGCGAGCCGCCGATTCGTTTGATGTCGTGCATGAGGCCGGCCAGCTCTTCGTCAACGTGCAGGACGCGGTGGCGTATGTGGTGCTTGCCGACGAAGTTGAAAAGCAGACGCCCGCCGCGCTTGATTTCGAGGTGGCGGTTGCGCAGGGTGGTGACGCCGTAGGTGCGGTAGTGCTCGACGCTCTTCTCCGAGCCGATGCGGAAGTAGAGGTCGTTGATGAGGCGCACGATGACGGCAAGCACGCGCTCGCGCGGCAAGCCTTCCCGCTGGATGTCCTCGTTGGTCCTGCGCCGGAGCGCGGGCAGGCTCTCGCCGAAGTGCTCGATCTTCTCGTACTTCCTGCGCTGCTGGCGCGCGGCGAATTGCGGGTGATAGACGTACTGCACGCGCCCGCTCGTGTCTACGCCGATGGCCTGTAAGCGGCCGCCGGGTGAAGGCGAGATGCGGACCTCCTTCCAGGCGGGCGGGATGACGAGCGACGCGATGCGGGCCAATTCCGTTGCGCCCTTAACGGGGCGGCCCCGCGCGTCCGCGTAGCGGAAGCCGCGACTCTTCGAGCCGAGCCTGCGCCACCAGCGCGAGCGCGCGCCCCGCTCGATGATTTCAATCGGCCCGCGACTCGTCAGAGTCCCGATTTCCGCTTCCGCGCTCGCCATTGCCTGCCCCCTCGCCCGACAGATAAGTCCGGGCATGTTATGCGCTTCTTTTGTAGAAACTGTTACGGCCCGTCGCCGAATAGTGTTAGAATCCGATTCTGCAAAAGGTCCGGTTTGGAAGTCGTGCGCGCCAAGTCCTCCTCAGCCGTCCATCCTCGTCGGCGGCTACTCGCAAGGCATCCAATCAGCAATTTTAACGCGACTGAAGGAACGCGTCCCTTATGGCTTCTCCTA
Organism: Pyrinomonadaceae bacterium; assembly: GCA_036403435.1. GTDB lineage: Bacteria > Acidobacteriota > Blastocatellia > Pyrinomonadales > Pyrinomonadaceae > QHXM01. Next base: position 119,925 of record DASWQY010000098.1, on the reverse strand, counting down.
TGATTGTCCTGACGGCCTCGTCAACCGAAGCGAGTGAGTTCAAGCACAGCATCTGGCAACAAATGCTCTCGGCGACGATTCCGCAGAAGTACAGCCACAAGTTCATCAACCCGGCCTCACTCGTCAACGACTCCTGGCCCGACGGCCGCGCCAGGTACGTCCCGAACGGGCTCAGGATGGTCGAGACCTTGCTGCTCAGGGACTACGACGAAGAGGACGTGGTCACCTGCTACGTCGAGAACCTTGAGAGATTCGTCGGCCCGGAGACGCGCATTCTGGCCGTCCACGCGCACAACCCGCTCGGCATCTCGTACGCCACAGACGTTTACTCGAAACTGGCCGGCGAGAACCTGATGCCCTTGAACGCGGCCGAGTTCATACGCATCGTCACGCACCCGGTCGTCAAAAAATTCCGGCCCAAAATCATCGTCGGCGGCCCCGGCGCATGGCAACTGGAGAAGGCCGCGCGCCTGGACGAGTTCAAGATCGACTACCTGATTGACGGCGAGATCGAGCGTGTCTTCTCAGACCTCTTCAAGCGCATCATCGAGGGCGACCCCAGCTTGCCGCGCATCGTCAAAATCCCGAAGAGCGAGCAACCGGCGGTCGAAGAGATTCCGGTCGTGCGCCACCGCTCGACGTTCGGCGTGGTAGAGATCACGCGCGGGTGCGGGCGCGGCTGCCAGTTCTGCTCGCCCGCGACTAAGGTCGGGCGCTCGTTCCCGCTCGAACATATCATGGAGAGCGTGCGCGTCAACACGCGTGAGGGCGCGACCGAAGTGATGCTCGCCAGCGAGGACATGTTCCTCTACGAGCAACTGCCGAACTTCGTGACCAACACCCCGGCGCTCGAAAATCTTTTCAAGAGCGTCGCCTCGGTCCCAGGCATCGAGACCATTCAGACCTCGCACATCACCATCGCGCCCGTCGTCAAAGACCCGACCGTCATCGAGCGCCTGACGCCGCTCGTGGTTCCCTACTCGCACCTGCACCACGACGACTCGACCGACCCCGACCAGTGCATCGCGGACCCGATCATCGGCCTGGAGACGGGCAGCCCGCGCCTCTTCGACACCTACATGAAGGGCAAGGCTTACCCGTACAAGGCGCACCAGTGGCGCGATGTGGTGTTGAAGGGGATGGAGATTCTGAACCGGCACAACTGGTATCCGTTCTGCACCTTCATCATCGGCCTGCCCGGCGAACGGGACGAGGACACGAAGCAGTCACTCGACCTTTTGTTCGAGTTGCGCGACGCAAAGGGCATGTTCGTGCCGACGTGGTTCGTGCCTTTAGAGAACACGCGGATGCAGAAGCGTGAGAGCGCGAAGCTGATTGAGATGACGGACCTTCAGTGGGAATTCTTCTTCACCTGCTGGAAGTACAACCTGGAGTTCTACGGCAAGGGGCGCTCGCGCTCGAAGTGGTCGCTGGGCGTGCCGCTCTACTACAAGCTGCTCGGCAAGAAGCTCTTCGGCCACGGCATCAAGTACCCGCTCTGGCGCTTCGCCGGCTGGCCCGACCGCTTGATGCGCAAGCACCTTTATCTGGACTTCACGGGCCGCAGGCGCAACAAGACCGGCATGCGCCCCTTCGAGCAGGAGATCGTCCCCGGCTTCGAGACCGTGCGCGGCCTGAACATGATTGACGCGAGCCAACTGCACCGGGCCAAAACCGAGCTGCCCGTCGCCGCTGAGACGGCCACCGCCTCCGGCGACTAAGTGTCGAGCTTAAGTTCTGGTCTTCCCGTGTCGCCGGTTGTAGAGCCCGGCCACGTTGTCTTTCAGTGCGCCGAACTTTGCGACGTAGAGGCGGCGCGGCCCCGTTTCGTCTTGAGCACTTTCGACCCGCGTGAAGCCGAGTCCCGTCATGAAACGCTCGCCCCGCCCGGACGCTCCGAGTGCGTAGATGTTTTCGAGATTCGACGGCTCACAGACCCTGCGAATCAGCGGAATGAAGTTGCGCCCCAGGCACATCAGGGCTTTGAGCGGCGTCGCCGAACGGCCCTCCGGCGATTGGATGATGACACTTTCGACGTGAAGGTCGCGCACCAGTTCCCTCTCGGCCGGGGTGTACAGGCTGGCCGCGTCAATGTCCTGCTCAAGTATCGTCCCCCGGTCGAAGCCTTCGAGTAAGGCGGGGCGCGGAGGGAGAATGGTTATCTGCCCCGCCTTCTCACCGTTCGTCGTGAGGACGCTGAAGCCTTCGGGATTGGCACAATACCACTCAGCAAGCGTCCGCCGCGCGACCGCGTATTCCGCCGAGTAAGCCTCTATTTCGAGCCGGAATATCCAGTCCAGATCATCCGGCGTCGCCGGGCGCACACTATAGACAGCGCCGCCTCCGCCCTCTTCAGTCTTCTGGCTCAAGGTCTTTGTTGGCCGGCCCCTGGAAGACTTTGCCGTAGGCGTCGTAGCGCGAGCCGTGGCAGGGGCAGTCCCAGGTCTTCTCGTTGGAGTTCCAGTTGACGACGCAGCCCAAGTGGACGCAGATGGCCGAGCGATTGTGGAGCGCGCCTGCGTCGTCCCTGTAGACCGCAACCTTCTTCAAGCCGTGCCTGATGACCGCGCCCTCACCGGCCTTGATCTCGTCCGCGGAGTCCACCTCGCCCGGCGTCACCAGGTCCGTGTACTGCGCGGCGACGTTGAGATTCTCTTTGGCGAACTCGCCCAGGGCCTTCAGAGTCTTGCGCGACGGCTCGTAAAGCTCCGCCCACTCGTTCGCGCGGTCCATGATGAGGTCGGTCAGAAGAATGCCGGCGATGGTGCCATGCGTCATGCCGTTGCCGGAGTCGCCCGTCGCGATAAGGACGTTATCTTCGTCCATCGGGTTGCGCCCGATGAAGGCGAGGCCGTCCACGGGCTCCATCACCTGCCCGGACCAGCGGAACTCCACGTCCTCGACCATCGGAAAGCGGTGGCGCGTCCAGCGTTCGAGCGCACCATAGCGGCGGTTCGCATCGTCCTCCTGCCCCGTCTTGTGGTCCTCGCCGCCGACGATCAAGAGGTCGTACTTCTCCGTCTCGTCGGTCGCGCCGTCGTGCGCGTTGAGGCTCTCGATTCTGATGTAGTGGTAAGGGTCGGGCGTGTCCCAGTAGAGCGCGCGCTCGACCGAGCCGCGGGGCACGCGCGCGCCTATGACGTAGGTGAGGTAGGGTGCCTGCTTGGTGTGAATCGCCACGCGGTCGTTGACGGGGCTGTTGGTCGCGACGACGACCGCCTGGGCCGTGACGGTGTTTCCCGCCTCGGTCTTGACGCGCGCGAGTTTGCCGCCCTCAATCGTCGCGGCGTGCGTGCCTGTGTGTATGCGGCCGCCGTCGCGGCGGACGGCGCGCGCGAGCCCCGCCAGATAAAGGAGCGGGTGGAATTGGCCCTGTCGCGGGAAGCGCAATGCTTTGCCCGTGTCGAAGTCTTTGATGGGCGCGCGCTCGACCAGCTCCACCGCGGTCAGCCCCGCGCGGTGGCAGGCTTCCAGCTCGTCTTCCAGCTCCTTCTTCGACTCATTCGGGGGCGTGAAGAGGTAGCCGTCCAGCCGCTCGAACTCACACTCGATGCCTTCGTCCTTGACGATAGACTCGACTCGCTCAATCGCCGCCGTGTGGCTCTCGGCAGCGAGGCGCGAGCCGCGCTCGCCGTGCAGGCGCTCTAATTCGTAGTAGCGGTCGTCGAGCGCGTTGACGAGGTGCGCCGTCGTGCGGCCGGTCATGCTGCCCCCGACGGGGCCGTCGTCGAGCACGACGACCTTGCGCCCCGCGCGCGCGAGCAGATAGGCGGTCGTCATCCCGGCGATGCCCGCGCCGACTACAACCACGTCCGCGGTCGCGTCCGCCGCGAGCGGCCCGTCCGTCTCAATCTCCGGCGCGGTCGCAAACCAGACCGAAGTCGTCTCCCCAGAATCACTCTTCATGGCCTTGCCTTCTTTCTCTCAGACTTCCCGTATGAAACCAGGTTTCTTTACATTTCATGCTTGAAGTAGTAGCTTGACGCCAAAAATATTTCTTGAACGAAGCGTCTGTCAACCCGCGCAAGGCGGCAAACAAGGAGGAAAGAAAGATGGCAAGTCCCGCGAGCATCGCCGGGCATCCGATTCACCCGATGCTCATTCCCTTTCCGATTGCGCTCTGGGTCTTCTCGCTGGTGGCGGACCTGCTCTACCTCTGGCGCGGAAAACCGCATTGGCCGGTGATAGCCTTCTACGCGCTCCTGGCCGGCTGCCTCGGCGCGGTTGCGGCGGCCGTCTTCGGCTTCATTGACTACCTCTCAATCAAAGACAAGCAGGTGGTGAAGGTCGCCAACTGGCACGCGCGCTTCAACGTCCTCGCGCTCGTGCTCTTCGCCGCGAGCTGGTACTTGAGGACGGACAAAGGCTCGGACATGGTCAACGACAGCCTGACCATTCCGATAACGCTGTCGGTTGTCGGCGTCATCGCCGTGACGATCTCGGGCTGGCTGGGCGGCGAGCTTGTCTTCAAGCACGGCGTCGCCGTCAACCCGCAACGCGACACGCCCCCGGAGGAAGCCGCGAAGGCTCGCGTCTCTTAGCGGGAGGCGAGCCCTGAGCTATTCGGCGGTCGGCCCCGATGCCTTAGTGCTGCGGCCTTTCCTTGTCTTCTAAAGCCGCGTCCACGGTCTCCTCGTCGCCCTCGGCCTTGCCGGGCGTGCGGCCGGGGTCGCCCGTCTGCTGCGGCTTATCAATCTCCGGCGCGCTCGCCGGCCCATCCGCCCCGCCTTTGCTCCTATTATCGTCCGCCATTTCCCCTCCTTAAATTAACCACTCAACCCCTTTGCGTCTTTGCGCCTTTGCGTGAGGAAGGTTTTTCACGCAAAGGCGCAAAGACGCAAAGGGGTTGAGTCAAGGTTTCATCACGACCTTGATGCAGTTGTCCTCTTTGTGTTTGAAAATCTCGTAGCCGTCGGGCGCGTCCTGCAAGCGCAGGCGGTGCGTGATGACAAAGCTCGGGTCAATCTCGCCGCGCTGGATGCGCTCCAGGAGCGGCCGCATGTACTTCGGCACGTGCGTCTGGCCCATCTTGAGCGTCAGCCCCTTGTTGAAGGCCGCCCCGAACGGGACCTTGTCCAGGAAGCCGCCGTACACGCCCGGAATCGAAACCGTCCCGCCCTTGCGGCACGCGTGAATCGCCTGCCGGAGCGCGTGCGGCCGGTCGGTCGCCAGAAACAGCGCCGCCTTCGCGCGGTCGTAGAGCGCGTCCGCGCTCATCCCGTGCGCCTCTAAACCTACTGCGTCAATGCACGCGTCCGGCCCGCGCCCGCCCGTCTTGTCCTTCAGCTTGTCGAAGATGTCTTCGTCGTAGAAGTCCAGAGTCTCTGCCCCGGACGCGGCCGCCATTTGAAGCCGCTCCGGCACCTGGTCAATCGCGATCACGCGCGATGCGCCCAGGAGCATTGCGCTGCGAATCGCGAATTGGCCCACAGGCCCGCAGCCCCAGACCGCGATGGTGTCGCCCGGCTTGATGTCGCAATTCTCCGCGGCCATGTAGCCCGTCGGGAAGATGTCCGAGAGGAACAAGACCTGCTCGTCGTCCAGCTCCTCTGGAATCCTGACGGGGCCGATGTCCGCGAACGGCACGCGCACGTACTCGGCCTGGCCCCCTGCGTAGCCGCCCGTCATGTGCGAGTATCCGAAGAGGCCGGCGGGCGAGAAGCCGTAGAGCGTCTCGGCGGTGCCGGCGTTCGGGTTCGAGTTGTCGCAGAGCGACCACAGCCCGCTCTGGCAGAAGAAGCAGTAGCCGCAGCAGATCGTGAAGGGGACGACCACGCGGTCTCCGACCTTCAGCTTTCTGTTTTCGCTCCCGACCTCAACGACCTCGCCCATGAACTCGTGGCCCAGGATGTCGCCCTTCTGCATGGTCGGGATGTAGCCGTTGTAAAGATGCAGGTCCGAGCCGCAGATGGCCGTTGTCGTGACCTTGATGATGGCGTCGCGCGGGTTAAGTATCTCAGGGTCCGGCACGGTCTCGACCCGCACGTCGTTCTTCCCATACCAGCACAGTGCTTTCATTTTTGCCCCCTTGAAAAAGTGGTCAGTGGTCAGTAGTCAGTGGTCGGTGGTCAGTGGTCAGTTAAAAGAAAGACAAAAGGCAGTCGCGCCGGACACGCTCGCCTGCCTTGTTTTTACTGACCACTGACCACTGACTACTGACCACTGCCCTTTACCTTCCCGCGCTCGCGCTGCGCCCCGAAGGCTGGCCTTCGGTGGTCGGGATTTCGCCCGTCTCCATCACTTGCTTGAAGCGGCGCAGGTCCTCTTCGATCTGCTGCGAGGGCTCTTCGCCCCAGAGCTTCGCGATGAGGGAGCCGAGCTTGCCGGCCGGCGGGTCGTACTTGAGCGTGACGCGCACGACCGTTCCGCGCCCCTCGGGGGCCGCCTCGAAGCGCACGGAGCCTGCGTTGTCCACGTCCGCCCCTTCGAGCGAGCGCCACGCGATCAACTCATTCTCCTTCTCGTTGTAAACTTCGGCGTCCCACTCGACCGTTTTCCCCGCGGGAGCCTTCGCCACCCAGTGCGAGCGGTCGTTGCCCAAATCGCTGACCGATTCGAGGTGGTTCATGAAGCGCGGCAGGTTCTCGAAGTTGCGCCAGAAGCGGTAGACCTCTTCGGGCGCGCGGTTGACCGTCACGCTCTTTTCGACCTTGATGCCGTGGCCCGCGGGCACGCTCACCAGGGGGTTGTCTGTCTCGCCGCCGGCCGTGTTGACACCGACCGCGTCGTACAGGTAGCAGTGGCCGGTCGAGCCGCGGTGAATCAGAGTGCCGCCGACTAAGGCGAGCACGGCCCCGCCCCACGTGCGGCGCGTCAGCCCGTAAATGGCGAGCGCGCCGCCGGCCAGGGCCGAAGCCCAGCGTTCGGTCTGGTTGACGTTCACGTCGCCGCCCCCGGCGTTAGCCTGTGTGTTGTCCTCTACGCCCGTATTGAGTCCGGTCTGTTGGATTGATTCCTGCATAAACTCCGTCTCCTTGAGTTAAACCGAAATCCGGCTTAGGCTCTTTTGCGGACACTTCGACCCTTCAAATAGCCGCAACTGTCCGAAAACCTCTCGCCCGACCGTTATGCCAATAACGATAGTCAAGCGCCGTGCCCAAAAAAAACAGAAGGCAAAAGTTGAGAAGGATTATCTTCCCTCTCACTTTTGCCCTGGAAAAGCAATGCGGAATGCGGAGTGATGAATGATGAATTAAAAGCCAGCCGTCTTTAATTCATCATTCATCACTCCGCATTGCTTTAGACTGCTGCGTTCGGCGCGACGGTCGCCGTGGCGGCCTCCTTCTGGGGTGCGTCTGCCTGAACGTAGTAGAGGATGCGGTTGCAATTGTCGCAGATGATGACATCTTCGCCGCGCCTGACTTCGGCCATCACCTGCGGCCGCAGGGCCATGAAGCAGGCGGTGCACGAGCCGTTGCGCGCCTCGGCCACGGCGATGCCGTCGCGGATGCGGGCGCTGATGCGGTTATAGAGCACGCTCATGTTCTTCGGCAGAGTCGCCGTCAGGCGCTCGCGCTCCCTGCGTGTGGCTTCGAGCTGCGCCTCCTGCGACCGCGTCTCGTCTTCAAACTGGCGGATGCGCTCTTGCAGCTCGGCGCTCAGGCGGACCATTTCCGGCTCGCGCTCCTTGAGTTTGCTTTCGGCCTGCTCGAAGGCTTCCATCTTTTCGAGAATCTGAGTTTCGAGTTGCGAGATGTGCTTGCGCGCGGCGTCGGCCTCGCGGATGGCGGCCTGGTACTCGTCCTGCTTTTTCGAGAGCATCTGGTTGCGCTCGGCGCGCTCCTGCTTGGAGCGGTGTTCGAGGACTTCGTTCTCTAAGCGGGCGCGCTCGGTTCGGGCTTCGTCGCGCACGCGTTCCAGATCACGAATTTCAAAGGCGCGCTGATCGAACTCTTTCTCGATCTCGGCGCGCCTTCGGGGGATGGCTTCTATTTCGGCCTGTAGTCTGCGTATGTTTATGTCTGCGTTCTGCAAAGCGACCAACTGCTCAATTTCCGCTTTCACTTCGGTTCGTCTCCTCAAAAGATCAGGCAAGATAGTATGAATTCGAGGCCCACCTTTCAACAGATGATAATCACATATCCGACGCCCCGGCGCAAGCAGCGGAAAACAGTGGTCAGTGGTCGGTGGTCGGTGGTCAGTAAAAAAAGCAGCCGGCGTGAACGGCGCGGCTGCTTTTTGCCTTTCTTTTAACTGACCACCGACCACTGACCACTGACCACTTTTCTTACTGCGCCCCGACCGCCTTCGCCGCGTTGATGCGGCCGCCGGTAGAGACTTTTCCTCTGAGCGAGTCGAGTTTGTCTACCGAGGCGAAGAGTCTGGCGCGCAGCTCCTTGACGCTCATCTTCGGATTGGTCGAGAGGATGAGCGCGGCCACGCCGGAGACCTCGGGCGTCGCCATCGAGGTTCCCGAAGCCACGTAGAACTCGCCATTCAGCCACGTGCTCAGAATCTCTTTGCCGGGGGCGGCGAGGTGGACGCTCTTCGCGCCGTAGTTGGAGAATGAGGCCAGCCGGTCGTTGCGGTCGAGCGCGGCCACAGAGACCACGTTCGGCAGGTTGTAGCCCGCCGGGAAGTGAGGCCGCTTGTCCGAGTCGTCGCCGTTGTTGCCGGCGGCGGCGACGAACAAGATGCCCTCGTCGCCCGCGCGCTTGATGGCGTCGCTCAGCGCCTTAGACTTCTGCGTCGAGCCCCAGCTCGCGCTGATGATACGCACGTTGACGCCTTTCTGCTTGCGGTCAATCACGTAGTTGATGGACTCGATGGCGTCCTTGGTCGTTCCAGAGCCCCCCGCGCTCAGGAACTTCAAAGGCATGATCTGGACGTTCCAGTTGATGCCGGCTATGCCGAAGTTGTTATTGCCCTCGGCCCCGATGATGCCGGCGCAGTGCGTGCCGTGGCCGTTGTCGTCCATCGGGTCGCGCCAGTCGGCCGCGTCGAAGCCGTGTCGGTCGTCGAACTCGCCCAGCTCGTCGTCAACGTAAGCCGGCACGTCGTCCGGGCGCATCCAGATGTTACTCACCAGGTCCCTGTGCGTGTAGTCAACGCCGCTGTCGAGGACGGCGACGACGACCTTGTCGCTGCCGGTGGTCTTGAACCAGGCGCGCAGGACGCCGATGTCCGCGCCGGCCGTGCCGCCGTTCTGGCCCAGGTTCAGCAGCGACCACTGCTCTTCGAACCTGGCGTCGTTGGCGTGCTTGTGCTTGTCCGGCGAGCCGTGGTCGGCGTAGAGATTGAAGACGGGCTCGGCGTACTCGACTTCGGAGAGAGAGCCGTACTGGCGCGCGACCGTCTCGGCGTCGAGGCCGTCCTCGTCTTCGAGCGCGACCAGCCCGGTGACGCTCTCGTACTTGTCCTCGAAGCGGTCGTTGTTTCTCAGCGCCAGCGCCTTGATTCTCTCAAGCGTCGTCCCCGGACGAAAACGAACAAGGACTTCCGCCTCGGCCCTCTCGGCAGGGGTTTCCTCCACGAGGATGTCGGTCTCTTTGCTGTCGTCACTGCTTTCCCTGACGCGCTCGAAGCGCCCAGGCGTCCGGGGCTGCTGCCAGTTGTGCCAGCGCCTGATCTGTCCCACGAACCCGGCCAGCACGACGAGCGTCAGCGCCAGCGCCAGATGTCCCCAAAAATTCTGCCGGTTCATCTCTTCACCTCAAAATCTAGTGGATGGTGAATAGTAAATGGTGAATGGAAGAACACTCTTTCCATTGACCATTGACCATTGACCGTTTACCCGTTTTCAAATCTTGTGATTCGCTCCCTTGTAGTTGTAGAGCCTGAGCTGGTTCTGGTCGGCGCGATACTCGTGGCTGCCGCCCTCGGCTGCCTTCAGGCGGATGCGCCAGCCGGAGCTTATCATCTGGCCGCTCATCTCGCCTTTGACGGGAGCGCCCAGGGCCATGTCCGGGAAGTCTGCCTCTTCGACGCCTTCCTCTGTGATCGCATCTTCGGAGACGCCGAGGCGCTTCGCCAGGTCTGCGCGCGCCCGCTTCACATTCTCTTCTTTACTCGCCATCCTGGAAACCGTCCTTTACAGCTTTCGTCCTGTTGCTTATTCTGCGCCAGCGCGGGCCGCTTCGTCAAAGTTTTCCGAGGCGTCCGGCACCGAAGAATTATGGACCCTGAATTGGAAGAGCTGACGCGCCGCGCCGACGAGCTTTACGACCGGCGCGCGCACGCGGAGAATGTCGGCGCGAGCGTCCGCCTGCTGGAAGAGGCGGCGGACGAGTACGAGGCGGCGTGGCGCATGGGCCGCGCTCTCTTCTTTCTGGGCCAGGAAGCGGAGGAGGGGGAAGAGACTCGCGCCCATCACGCGCGCGGCGTGCTCGTCTCAGAACGCGCCGCGCGCCTCGCCCCGCGCCGCGTCGAAGGCCACTTCTGGCTCGGCGTCAACCTGGCGCTGCTGGCGCAGACCGAAAGACCGCTCAAGGCGCTGGTCCACGCCCTGCGCGCCCGCCGCTCGCTCCTGCGCGCCGCAAGCCTCGACGCCGGCTACCACGCCGCCGGCCCCTTGCGCGTCCTCGCCCGCCTCCAACACAAACTCCCGCGCTTCGCGGGCGGCGGGGCCGAACGGGCGCGCGCCAACTTCGAGCGCGCCGTCAAACTTGCGCCCGCCAACACGGTCACGCGCCTCTACTTCGCCGAGCTGCTGTTAGAGACCGGAGACGCCGCGCGGGCACGCATCGAATTGGAGACTCTACTGAACGCGCCGCACGACCCTTTCTGGGACTTTGAATCAGAGCGCGACCGCAGGCTCGGGCAAAGGATGCTGAACGAGTTGAAGTAGGTTTCTCACTACAGAGACACAGAGGCACAGAGAACATCAAATTTCCAGATGGCAAATCTCAAATTTCAAATTTGAGATTGTGCTAGGTGAGATCGCCGAAGGCGTGTTGCAGTAGCGCGGTGATGGCGATGGCCGCGGTCTCTGCGCGGAGGATGCGCCCGCCGAGCGTGACGACGCTCCAACCTGAATCGCGCGCCAGCTCTATCTCTTCGTCCGTCCAGCCGCCCTCCGAGCCGACGAGCGCCGTCACGCTGTCGGGCCGCTCCCGCAAGCCCTCAACCGCGCCGGCCAGATTCGTGCCGCTGCGCTCGGCGAAGAGAGCGCGCCACTCCGCGGCGTTTGAGGGAGCAACGCTGACGAAAGACTCGTAAGCGGCCGGCGCGTCAATCACGGGTACGCGGGCGCGGCCCGACTGCTTGCACGCTTCGAGCGCGATGCGCCGCAGCCGCTCCACGCGGCGCGACGCTTCATCCTCGCCGCGCAAACGCACGTCCGCGCGCCGAGTCACAATTGGCACAACGCGACGCACGCCCAGCTCCGTCGCCTTCTGCACGACCAGGTCCAGCTTCTCGCCCTTGAGCAGCGCGACGCCGAGCGTCAACTGAAGCGGCGACTCTGGACGCGCGGGCTCGACCTCACCGACGACGCCGAGCACCGCCCGGTCGCGCCCACTTTCATCAACGCGGCAGCGGAACTCGCGCCCCCCGCCGTCGAAGACGAACACCTCTTGCCCGCGCCCCAGGCGCAGCACGTCGCGCAGGTGCCGCGCCTCTTCGCGCCCGAACACCACGCTTGCGCCGTCCGTCGCGAAAGCCTCGGGCGGAGCGTAGAAACGTCTGCGATTCATAGCAACAGTGGTCAGTGGCCGGTGGTCAGTGGTCAGTGGTTGATTGAGTGCCGGCAGCGTTGAGTCCTAAAGATGAAGAATCAAGATTCTCAGGCGAAGTCTTTAACTGACCACTGACCACCGGCCACTGACCACTATTTTAGACGATGATGGCGACCCATTCGCCGTCGTTGACGATTTCGAGGTGGCCCCCGATCCCGAGTTCGCGCAGGCGGTGGACGACCGATTCCACTTGCCAGTCGAGAATGCCGGAGAGCACGAGCCGGCCGCAGGTCGCGCCCGCGAGCGCGGGCAGGAGCGGCACGATCACGTCGGCCGTTAAATTGGCACAGACGAGGTCGGCCGAGGCGGTCGTCTCGTCAACCGTGCCGACGCGGAAGTTGATGCGCCCCCCCACCTCGTTCAGGGCCGCGTTCTCACGCGCGACGCGGACGGCCTCCGCGTCCGTATCGCACGCCTCCACGCGCGCGCGCGGGTTGAGGAGGGCCGCGGCGATGGCGAGGATGCCCGTGCCTGTCCCCACGTCCAGAAAACTTTCGCCCGTAAAATATTTTTCGACCGCCGCGAGGCAGAGGCGCGTGGTCTCGTGCGTCCCCGTCCCGAAGGCCATGCCCGGCTCGATGCGCAGGACGATGCGCCCCTCGTCGTCCGCGACTTCGCTCCACGGCGGCGCGACGACGAAGCGCCGGCCGACGCGCGTGGGCTGCCAGCTTCGCTTCCACTCGCCGAGCCAGTCGCGGTCCAGCACCTCGCGCGGCTCCATCTCGCGCACGGAGGACGAGGGCAGGTCGTAGATGCGCAACGCGTCGAAGATGGCCGCGCGCAGTTCTTCTCTTTCGGGCGCGCGGTCGAAGTAGGCTACGAGCCGCGAGAACTCGCCGCCTTCGCTCGCGACTTCGGTGCCGAGCGCGCCCGCCTCCATCAGGGCGTACTCGATGGCCTCGCGCGCCGCGGGCTCTATCGTCACTTCGAGCGCGTGCCAGACGCGCCTTGATTCGCCGTCGTCGCTCATTGGCTAACGCGTCATCGTCTTTATCAGCCAGATCAGGCCGGAGGCAAGGCCGAACCCGCCGGCCATGTATCTGAGGGTGTTATTTTTTCCGCCCGTGGCGAGGAACATTATGATTAGCGCGAGGGTGATGAGGGCGAAAATCGTACCGAGGATCAGCAGTATGGTCATCCACGTTTCCTTTATTGACAGCGCACTTCGGCAGGACGAACCTGGTCGCCCGAGCTTTGCGCGGCCGGGGTCTATCGAACGGAACACACAATACCACGCGCGGGCTGAAGAAACGGAGGCTGGCGCAGGTGGTGCGGGCGGAGGCGGGCTCTGGCGCGGAGATTACTTCTGGACCCCGAGCGAGTCGAGGAGGTTCTCCCTGTTGCGCCATTCGGCTTCGACCTTGACGAAGAGTTCGAGGTGGCAGCGGCGGTCGAGAAGTTTTTCGATGTCGCGCCGGGCGCGCGTCCCTACCTCTTTCAGCCGCTCGCCGCCGCGGCCGACGACGATCTTCTTCTGGCTCGGGCGCTCGACGAAAATGGCACAGTGGATGACGACCAAGTCAGCGCGCGCCTCGTCGAACTTCTCCGTGATGACCGCCGTCACGTAAGGAATCTCGTCGCCCGTTGACTGCAAAATCTTCTCCCGCACAAGCTCGGAGACCATCAGCCTGAGCGGCTGGTCCGTCAACTCGTCCTCGCCGAAGAGGGGTTCGCCCTCGGGCAGGTTCTTGATGATCTCGGAGAGGAAGACCTCGACCATGTCGCCCTTGAGGGCCGAGAGCGGGACGACCGCGCGCCAGTCGTGCTCCTGCCCGTACCACTCCATGAGCGGGAGCAGCCTGGACTTGTCCGCGAGCTTGTCCGTCTTGTTGAGCAGAAGAATCGAGGGCTTTTCGGCTTGCCTGATGAGGTCGAGGACGAAGCGGTCGCCGTTGCCGGTCGGGCTCGCGGCGTCGCGTATCAGGCAGACGAGGTCAACGCCGGCGAGCGCGTCGTGGACGGCGGCCATCATGCGGCGGTTGAGCAGGTAGCCGGGCTTGTGCACGCCGGGCGTGTCAACGAGGACGATCTGGCCCTCGGGCCGCGTGATGACGCCCTGTATGCGGTGGCGTGTCGTCTGCGGCTTGTCGGAGACGGCCGCGATCTTTTCGCCGACGAGGCGGTTCAGGAGCGTGGACTTGCCCGCGTTCGGCCGCCCGACGAGCGCCACGTAGCCGCTGCGGTAACTCTCCCCTTCGGCCCTCTCCTCGTCCGCCTCAGTCATCATTCTGGCCCAAAAGCAAAAGCGAAGATGAGAGCCAGGCTCTTCACCCTCCCCTTTGCCTTTTACCTTTTTACTTTCGCCTTACGTCTCGCTCGCCCCGCCCGCGGCAGCCTCGTCCTGGTGGTCGGCCGTGTAGAGGCGCAGGATGTCCTGGCCCTGGCGCGAGCGCGGGTCAATGGTGCGCAGGTGCTTGCGCCCCTGCATCTCCCAGATGGCCGTCACCTGCCCGTCCTTCTCGACGGCGTGGTAAGTAATCTCTTCGGTCGGTGCCTGCGCGGCCGGCTGTTCGCCGCCTTCGGCCGTACTACCTTCGGCCGTACTGCCTTCGGCCGCGCCGCCTTCGGCCGCCACTGAAGCGCCCTCCGGCGCAGTCTCGTTCTCTTGCATCTGAGTGAAACGCTCTCCTCTCCTGATTCAGTTCTGGTGTTTGATTGACGAAAGATTCTGGCACACGCCCGCCGCACGTGTCCAGCGAGAGGACATTCGGATAGTGGTTCAGTCTCAGGCGGTGTGAAGAAAAAGGCAGTCTCACGCAAAGGCGCAAAGACGCGAAGGAAAGCACGCAAGGTAATGAGGCACTCAACTTCTTCGCGTTCTCCTTTGCGTCTTTGCGCCTTTGCGTGAAAGTTCCTTCCTGCATTCGTCGTCTACTTTCCGTCGTCCGCCGCGAGGTTCTTGACTAAGTTGACGTACTCGCCGCGCTCGAAGCCGTTGGCGTAGAAGTAGTCAATGAGGTCGCCGTCGTTCCAGTTGACCATCGTGTTGACTATGCGGACGCCCGCCTTCTTGAAGCGCGCGGAGAGTTCGTTCATCAGCGCGCGGCTCACGCCGCGGCCGTGGTAGTCCGGGTCAACGCCGATGACTTCGAGCCAGCCGGAAAGCTCGGCGGCGAACTCCCAGCCGCGCACGTCGCCGAGGACGAAGCCGACGACGCGGTCGCGGTGCTCTGCGACGAGGCAGTAGTCGGGGCCGCGGCTGATGTAGGACGCGGCCTTCGTCTCGTAGTAGGCCGCGTGCGGCTTGCCCGTGATCTTCTCGTCAAGGCGCAATACCTCGTCTATGTCGCGCACGGTCATGTTGCGGACGGTGATGTCAGGCATACGTTTGGCCCTGCGCGCGCGGTGGCGCTTGACCCCGCTGAAGACTCGCGCCGCGACCTTCTTCACCAGCCGCGCTTTCAACGAGCGGCGGATGATGTTGCGGTACGAGTCGTGCCCCGAGACCGAATCGAACAGCGCATCATACATCAAGGGGTCGGTCTTGCCGACATCAATCATCGGGTCGAGCGCGAAGCGCGCGCCCATCAGCATCAGCCGCCGCACCACCACGCCGTAGCGATAATCGCCGAGCAGGTCCTGGCAGCTCGTCCTGTAATTTTCGAGCGCGCGCTTCGAGACGCCGTATTCCAGCATGGCCTCCGCGGCGCGCACGCCCGTGACGATGGCCGTGTTGATGCCCTTGCCCTTGAAGGGGCGCAGCCACCCGGTCGCGTCGCCGACGAGCGCGTAGCGGTGGCCGTAAGCGCCGCGCGCGGGGGCCGAGGGGAAGCGGCCCTCGTAGTAGTTGATCTGCGCGGGGTCGAAACCCGGCAGGAGCGCCTGCACTTCGGGCATCTGCAAGAAAAGGTCCAGGTCTTGGGACGAGACGCGCTCGCCGGCGATGTTGACGAGAATGTGGTCGTCTTTGGGCGTGACCGCGCCGAACTCTATGCGCGGGCAGCGCGGCGGGAGCAGGAAGGCGTGGACGATGTGGCCCAGTTTTTCGCGCTGGTGGTGGGCGCTCGTCTCGATGGTCGTCAAATAACTCTTGAGCCACTTCGAGGGGCGCTCGTAGCGCCCGTCGGCGCGCGTCACCTCCTCGAAGACCGAGAGCATGGCCTCGTCCAGGCCGAACGCGCCGACCACAGCCTCGGCCCGCTCGTACTCCGATTCAGAGTAGACGCGGACCTCGTCGAGCCCTCCGCCGCGCACGAACTCTATGCCGGTGACGCGCGACTCGACGACCTCCGCGCCGAGTTCCTTCGCGCGGTCGAGCATGAACTGGTCGAACTCGGCGCGCTCGACGGCGTAGGTCGCGCGCCCTGTGCGCACGTCGCTCGCGCTCGCCCCGTGTCCCGTGAGCAACAGGTTCTCGTGCGCGCCGTGCAAGCGGTAGCCGAAGATTTGTCGCTTGATGATGCGCCGCGGGAGGTGTATGTCGAGTTCTTTCGCAAGCACGTCTTCGACGGGGGGCGAGAGCACGCCGACGCACTGGTTGGCGTGGACGCCGAAGTCCTTGCCCTCGAAGACGAGCACGCGCAGGCGCAGGCCGCGCTCCTCCGCGCCCTGCAACAGCTTGACGGCGCACGCCGCGCCGCCCGGCCCGCCGCCGATGATGACGACCTTTGAATTGTCACGCAGCCGGCAATCACTCACCATAGAATGCAAAATTATAAATTAAAAATGAAAAATTGAGGCGGAGAATCACTTTTAATTTAACGGTGGTTCTCCGCCTCAATTTTTAACTTTGCATTTTTAATTTTGCATTTCAGGGCGTTTGGTCCGCGGGCTTGTTGCGGCGGACGTAAGCCTCGCCGCGCTGTTCGAGGCCGGCCTTCTCGGCGACCGTGTAGAGCGCGGAGTTGAGCAGCTCCTTGTTGTCCACCTTGAAGCTCGTCAGCCCCGAGCTGCCGTTGTCCGCGTCTGTGAACTGGAGCGTCAGGTAGCGGTACTTCTTCCTGGCGAGCCAGGAGAGATAGTTCGCGCCGAACGGCAGTGGGACGGAGCCGATGACTCTCGCCGCGGTCGGGCGGCGGGCCTTCGTGTCCGCGTAGGCTCCCGTCAGGGCGCTGTAAGGGAGTTGCAGGACCTCCTTGTTCTCCTTGTTGCGGAAGACGAGGCGGCTGTTCATGTCGTCGAACGTCAGCGTCCCGTCCTGCTTCTTCGCGTAGCCGAAAATCCCGCCCTCATACTTGGCCTTAAAAGTCTGCGGCGCGGGCGCGGGCCGCGGCGCGTTGGCGGTCGTCGCCCCGGCCGGCTGCGACGTATCGCTGATCGTGCGCGGCCTCTGCGCCGAGGCGGAGGCCGCCGTCAGCGCGACGAGCAGACCCGCTCCTAAAAATGTCTTGGCTCTCTTCATTACTTTCTCCCGTCAATGAAAATCGGACGCCTTCCAAAGGGGAAGGAAACTGGGATTTGTCTGTTGGATGCTGCTTGACGGACGGCCGGGCGCTCGCCGTGAGTCTACGCCCGCCGTTCAGGAGCTGTCACGCAAAATCTTCCCACCTTACAGACGCTGGTTGCCGACCGTGCGTTGCCAGACGAGCGCCTGTTTCAGCACGCAGAGCCGCTGCCGCTCCTCCGGCTCGCACGCGGGCTCAAGCTGGTTGATGATGGCCTCCATCAGGGCCGGGCCGAACGGGCCGGCGTGCGTCGTGATCTGCGAATAGTAGTGAAGGTGCACGCGCCCGTCCCCGTCCAGGTGGAAGCGGCGCACGCCCTCGTCCTCCAGGCGGTAGATTTCCTGGTTGACCGGAACCACGCGGCGCGGGACCGTCTGGTGGCTCGCCCCTTCGGCATCAATCCAGCCGAGCAGCAGGACGCCGAGGAGCAGCCCCTGCTCGTTCAAGTAGTCGGGACTCAGGACCGAGTTGTCGGCGGCGGACGTGAGCCGCGGGCCGAAGTTCCCGTACTCCGGGTTGATGAGCTGCGAGTTGTAGATGACGCCGACGACTTCCGAGCGGTCGTCGAGCGGCATGGAGACGAACTGCGCGAAGCCGTAGTCGGCGGGCGCGGGTGGCTCGTCCGCGTCCAGGCGGTCGATCACGCGCCCGACGTAGTCAACGTGCGAATTCGACTTAACGATTTTAGCGACCTTCGTCATAAGGGAGTGGTCAGTGGCAGTGGTCAGTTAAAAAACCGCTGTGCCAAAAACTGACTGATAATCTTAAAGCCTCAATGTTACCGACGCTCAACCAACTGACCACCGGCCACTGACTACTGACCACTGATCTTCGTCCAGTGTGGAATCTTGTAGAGAATCCACCAGAGGAAGAGTTGCGCGCAGAAGACGAGCAGGCCGACGAGGACGCCGGCGCAGGAGGCGCTGCGGCCGCCGCGCTCAGGCGCGCGGTACGAGTTATAAAGCCCCACTCCGCCCATCAGGACCGCGCCGGGGCAGAAGAGTATGCCGAGGTACGGGACGAGCGCGTAAGTGACGAAGGCGAGCGCCGTCGTCGAAGCGCCGTTCGTGTTGCGCGCCGGGTTGATTGATGCCATAGGACCCTTGAGCGGCTTGCGGAGCCTGCCGGTCGCGCCGCGGCTCGCGGGGCGCGGGCTGTACGAGGCGCGCAAGGCGTCTGCCGGGAGGTAAGTCTCGTCCAGCCTGCGGCCGCACGCGGAGCAGAATCGCGCATCCGTGCGCCGCGCACGCGCGCCGCACGCCGGACACTCGCGCACGCGGCCCTGCGAATCGCCCGCCTGCGACGCCGGCCGCCCCGGCTGACCCGCTTCGTCATTCATAAAAGCAGAATTCAGAATCCAGGAGTCAGGAGTCAGAATAAAAGAAAGAGGGCTTCAGCCTTTCGTTCTGGATTCTGGATTCTGACTCCTGGATGCCGCCTTACCTCCGCCGAGTTTTACTGACCGACTTGCGCGAGACGCTGAAGGGGAGGCTTTCGCGTTCGGCGAACTCCTGCACGGCGCGCAGGAACTGTGCGCGGTCGCTGCCCTGTATGACCGCCGCCTCGTCCGCCGCCTGAATGCTGTAAGGGTAGCCGAGGCCCGTGACGCACTCGGCGCGAACCGTCTCGACCACATCATCCAACAAACCGGCCTCGTAAATCCAGGCCGGCACGTCCAGGCGCGCGGGCTGGCCCTCGGCGGTCGTCTGCAAGTACGTGAAGCCGACGAGCGGGCGGCCTGTGCGCTCGTCCTTGAACGCCTCGCTCGAATTCTTGCGCACGCAGTAGCAGAAGACCGTGCGGTCGCCCCACTCGTCGAGCACCGGCCGCTCGCCTTCGACCGCCGCGTTCAGCAGCTGCGTGTCGAAGAGCGAGCGAGAATGCCTGCCCGCCTGACCGTGGTCGAGCGTGTCGAGGAGCCAGACGAGGTCGCGCGCGTAGGATTGGTCCACGAAGCCCACGACCGGGACTTCGGCGTCGCGCGAGAGCTTGACGAGTTCGACGACCGAGTTGACGTAAGCGTCCTGGAGCGCCGTCTTCGGGAGCGCGATGGAGACGATCAGCGTGCCGTCGAAGAAGGCCACGGGCGCGCGCTCCTGCCGCCCGCGCCAGCCGCGCTTGCTCTCGACCCACTCGGCGATGACCTCGGTTTCGAGCTGGAAGCGGCGCAGGCTGACGACCGTGTCCGCCGTGCTGCGGTTGTCGTACTCTGCCAGAAGCTCCTCGGGCGAGATGACGGCGCAACGCGCGTCCTTGACGTACTTGCCCCCGCGCGTGTGCCAATTCTCGAACCAGGCGACCTGGACGGCGGCGACGGGGAGCGAGAGGTCGCGGCCCGGCACGAGCTGGCTCCCGTCGGCCGCGAACGTGACGCGGTCTTCGAGCGCGTCCACGGCCCAGCGGCGTGCCTCCTCGTGCGAGCGCCAGCGCCGCCCAAAGGGCACGACCACCGAGCGAGCGCGGTCCAACTCGTCCGCAGGAATCGCGCCCGGCTCCTTCGTCGCGGACAGGCGCTCGGCCGTCGCGGCGGCGCTCTCGCGGCCGAGCGCGCGCAGCCTCAAGACGTAATCGCGCACGTCCTCGCGCCACGCGCGGTCGAAACGCAGAAACTCGTCCCGCTTGGCCGCGAGCGCCTGGCTCAAGAGTCGGTGATGAAGCATGACGACGGAAATGATGAATGCGGAATGATGAACGATGAATTAAAGACGACCGCCTTCTAACTCATCATTCATCATTCCGCATTCATCATTATCATTTCCTCGCCCTTCCTAGTTGGGTGGCCGAGGCGGAGTAGCGCGTCGTCTTGAGCCTGCCCTCGAAGAAGGTGTAGGCGATGCCGTCGCGCAGGTTGCGGAAGACTGAGCCGCCCTGGTGGTCTTCGCGCTCGAAGTTTTTGTTGTCAACCAGGCGCATCGTCTCCGGCGTCTCCGAGGAGTTATCGTGCTGGAGCACGATTTGCAGCACGGTGCCTTCGAGGCTCGGGTCGAGCTTCTTCGTGCGGACGAAATTCGCGTTGACGAAAGCGACCGTCACCTTGCCGCCCATGACCTTGAAGTGGAGCGTCGGCAAATCGCCAGTCTCGACCTGAATCGGCTGGCCGAGGATGCGCTCAACGTCCCCGCGTCTGGACTTCATAGGCTCTATGCCATTCCAGTCCACGGCCAGCGCCGACTGAGAAAGGACGACCAGGAAAGCGAGGCCGACGACGACGCGCGCAGCTGCGCGGGAGCGAAAGAAGTTCAGGTTTTTCATGTGAAGGATGCTACAGCAGAGCAGTGACGAGTTACAAGGAGGAAAAGCAATGCGGAATGATGAATGATGAATTAAAGCAACCTGTTTTTAATTCATCATTCCGCATTCCGCATTCATCACTTCGCATAGGGTCTGACCCGCTCGGCGGACTCCTTGAAGTCTGCGTCGTCGGGGGCCAGGGACGAGCCCTTCTCGTAGGCGGCGAGCGCCCTGGCGTACTGCTTGGAGATTTCGAGCGCGTAGCCCAGCTCGCGGTAGATGTTCACGTCGTCGGGCGTCTTGGCGGCGGCGCGTTCGAGCGCCGTGATGGCCTTCGGGAAATTCTTGGCGCGCGACTGGGCCACGCCGAGCAGGTAGAGCGCGGTCGGGTTGGCGTCCGCGCCGACGGTCGCGCGCTCAAGCACGGTCGCGGCGCGCGGGAACTGTTGCGCGCCGATGAGCGCCTGGCCGAGCAGGATGTTCGCGCCAGCGTCCGTGCGGACGCGCGTCAGACCTTCGCCGGCGCGCACGGCGCTGAGATAGTCCGCGTTCGCCTTCTCGGGCGAGGCGGCGGCGGTCGTGGCCGCGCGTTGCAGGTAGGCGAGCGTCAGCAGGTTCCAGGCCGAAACGGAGCGCGCGTCCGCGAGCGTGGCGCGGTTCAAAGAGGCGATGGCCGCGTCGAGGTCTTTGCGGTCGAATGCGATTTGGCCCAGGTAGTAGAGCGAGGCCGCGTCCTTCGGGTTCTCTTTGACGATGGCGTTGAAGGTGCGCTCGGCCTCGGCGGTCTTGCCCGTGCGGTACTCGGCGACGCCGCGGTAGTAAACGGTCACGGCCTCGGGCTTAGCGTTCGGCCGCGTCGTGGCCGTGACGAGGAGCGGGAGCGCCTGGTCGAATTTGTCCGAAAGGAAGTAGGCGTGCGCGAGCGCGTCGGAGGTGAAAGGGTCTTCCTGGCGCGCGGCGCGCTGCAAGTCGAGGGCTTTTTGTAGGTCGGCGGTGGCCGCCTCGTGCTGGTTGAGATTCATCTCGGCGAAGCCCGCGATCTTCCACGCCTCCGAGTCGTTCGGGTTGGTCTCCGCAATCTGCCGGGCCTCTTTCAGAGCGGCCGCGTACTGCTTCTGCTGTAGCAGGCTGAAGGCGTGCGCGGTGTCGGAGGCGGCGGCCGTGTTCGTCCCAGGCGTCGCCGCGACGGGCGTCGCGGGCGCGGGGTTGAGCAGCGGCGTGTTTTCCGTCTCGGGCGCGGGCTGCGTGTTTCTACGGCGCGCGGCAGTCGAGCCGTTGGCGGGCTCCACGTCGAGCAGGCCGCCGTCGGTCCTGGTCGGCTGCGTCGATTCGTTGCGCTGCGTCTGGCGCGTGGCGCGGCGCGGGCGCGTCGAGCCGGAGGACTGCGCGTGCGCTGTCACGGCGGCGAACAAGAGGAGCGAGATGACGAGGGCGGCGGCGCGGTGCGGGCGATTTCTTTTCATGATTCCCAATTCTTTCAAGTTCCGGCGAAGTGTTCAAGCCCGCGGAGAGAGTCGGAGGCTCAAGTTTGGCACGCTCTCTGATGTCTCGGAAGGCCGGTAGGGTTCGCCCAGGGCGCTACTTACTCCCCCCAAATTCGTAAACCGCTTTGAGGATCGCCCCGAGCCTGCCCGGCCCCTCTTGTAGCTGGACGGGTGCGCCGATGCCGACTTCCCAGGTGCCCGGCAGTTTCCAGACGGCTCCCGGCGTGAAATGCTTCCGGCTCTCCTCGCCGCCGTGGTTCCAGGTGTTGGTCTCCCAACTGAACTCGCTCGTGAAGCGCAGGCGGCGGACGGCCAGGAAGAAGCCGGTGTGCCAGAAAAATTCGTGCGCCGCGGGTTCCGCTTCGTCCGGGTCGTCGGGAGTCTTCACGCGTTGGACGAACTCGAAGCCCGCCTGCGTGAAAACCTGTAGGCGTTTCAGGTGCGGGAAATCTTTGGCGAGGATGGCGAAGGGCTCGTATTCGATGAAGCCTTCGCTGAGGCCGCGGTTGACATCGCCCGTGGGGAAGCCGACCTCGAAGCCGACCGCGCTGTGGAAGTTCGAGCCCCGCATGTGCATGAAGCTGTACTTGGTCCCGACGCGCACGTCCGAGACGCCGAAGGCCGTGACGCCGCTCAAGGGGTCTTGGCGCGCGAGGGCGTTGACTTCGACCGCGACCTGCCACGCGTCCGTCAGGCCGTACTCCGCGTCGAACGTGGGCTCGACGAGCCTCGCACCGTCCTCGTCCTTCCTGAAGCGCGTGGTGAAGGTCAACTGGGTCTCGCCCTTGTCCTGCGGGTACACCAGCTCGGCCTGAAAAACTTCCTGGAGCGGCTGCTCCTTCTCCTCCACCTGCGCGCGGGCGCGCGGGGCCGTGGCGCAAAGGGCCAGCACCGCCCACGCGACGAAAATTTTCGATCTTCGCATCCCTCTTAACCCCCCGTGAACCCATCAGTCGGAAAGCCTGCCGCGAGTATAGCCTTGAAGACGGGCCTGTGATAAGCAGGATGTTGACAGGGGTCGCAGGCCGCGGGCGACGTGAGGGCGGAATATTCGTTGACGGGCGCTGCCCGTTGAAGGGTCGTCACCCGCGGATTGACTCACACCACACTTCTGGCATATTTTCGCGCCACCGTTGTCGGCGAAGAAGGCGGCCGCGAGGCTCAAGCCGGGTCGGGCCGGATGAATTTGTCTTCGCCATCGCGGGCCTGACAATCACCTTCGAGCCCGACAGGCCGGGCGACACCGCCGCCGGCATCCTTTCAGCTCAGGAAGGTAAATACGTGGACGGCCGGTGGGTGCCGGGTCGTCGGCTGAACGGGGACCAGACGAATAAGGCGAGCGACTTCAAGGGGACGCGAGGACACCTATCATCGTAGAGCGAGTGACCGACTCAGATATTAGTTCGGAGAAGCAGGCGGGCTCTCGCCGCGCGTGGGCGCTCGGCGTCATGGCCGTCTGGATAGTGCTGTCCCTCATCAGCGCGAGCCAAAGGTATGCGGACAGCCTTCAGACCTCCTCGCCGGTCGGTTTCTCAGTCTTCTTATACTGGTCGCTCGCCATCTGGTCTTACTGGGCGCTCGTGACGCCGCTGATCTTTCGCCTCGGCGAAAGGATACCGCTCGGCAGGGGGAGGCTCGGCCTGGCGACGCTGGCCCACTTCGCGCTCGGCCTCCTCTTCGGGCTCTCGCATATCGCGCTCTTCGCCGGCCTCGGCGTGCTGTTCGGCCAAAGTCGCGCGGGCGCGACGCCCACTTTCGTCGTCGAGTTCGGCAGGGGCCTGCGCGCATTCCTCTACGTCGAGCTGATTATTTACTGGGCCATTCTGGGGGCCGCCGTCGCGCGCGATTCGTTCCGCAAGTACCGCGAGCGCGAGGCGAGGGCCGGAGAGTTGGAGGCGCAGCTCGGGCAGGCACGCCTCGAAGCACTCAGGATGCAAATCCGGCCCCATTTTCTCTTCAACGCCCTCAACACAGTCGCCATGCTCGTCCGCAACAACGAGCGTGACAGGGCGGTCCAGATGGTTGCCGGCATCGGCGAGCTGCTCCGCTCCAGCTTGGACGACAGCCCCGAGCAGGAAGTCCCGCTCGCGGCCGAGCTTGGCTTCGTCCGGCGGTATCTTTCGATTGAGGAGTTTCGCTTTCCAGACAGGCTGCGGGTCGAGGTGGACGTGCCGGAGGAGCTGCTATCGGCCGAAGTCCCGAACCTGATTCTGCAACCGCTGGTCGAGAACGCCATCAGGCACGGCGTCGCCAAGTCGTCGTCGTCCAGCTTCGTCCGCATCAGCGCGCGCCGCCAAAACGGCTGGCTCGAATTAGCGGTCGAGGACGACGGGCCGGGACTCCCGGCGGGCTGGCAGCCGAGCGCCGCGAGCGGCGTCGGCCTCAGAAACGTGCGCGCCCGCGTGGAACAGCTCTACGGCAGCCGGCAGGAGTTCGTCATTCAGAACGTCGCGCCGAAGGGGGCCGCGGCCCGCCTGAGAATCCCTCTTCATCGAAGAGGCGAGGAGTGAATGGAGAGAATCAGAGCACTGATCGTTGACGACGAGGCGAACGCCCGCAAAGGCATTCGCACGCTGCTCCTGCGCGACCCGGAACTGGAAGTCGTCGGGGAGTGTGCGGACGGGCGCGCGGCCATCGAAAGTATCGAACGGCTCGCGCCGGACCTCGTCCTGCTCGACGTGCAGATGCCGCACAAGAGCGGGTTCGATGTGCTGGAGGCGATAGACATGAAGCGCCCGCCCATCCTGATTTTCATCACCGCGTGGGACAGCTACGCGCTGAAAGCCTTCGAGGTCAGCGCGCTCGACTACCTGCTCAAGCCTTTCTCGGACGAGCGATTCTACCAGGCGCTGGGCCGGGCGAAGGGCCACCACCGCGCGCGCCGCGCCGAGGAGTTCAGCCAGCAACTTTTGGCGCTGTTGGACCACCACCGGCACGAGGGGAAGGCCCAGGCCGAGCCGCCCGCCGCGCCGGACGCAGCGCCGTTGAGACGGTTCTTCATCAAGTCTGATGGTCAGATTAACTTCGTCCCCGTGGAGGAAGTAGACTGGCTCGAAGCGGTCGGCTATTACACCAGGATTCATGCGGGCCGGAAGTCGTATCTGCTGCGCGGCAACCTCGGCAGCATCGAGGCGCGGCTCGACCCGAAAGAGTTCGCGCGCATTCACCGCTCGACCGTGGTCAATCTGAACCGCGTGCGGCGGCTGAAAGACTTGTTCCGCGGCGGGTGTCTGGTCGTCCTGCCCGACGGCAGGGAGTTAAAAGTGAGCCGCCGCTACCGCCCACACCTGGAAGCCCTCCTCGAAAGCCTGGCCTGAAGGTCAAAAGCAACTCCTTCTCACTCCCGCTCGTTGCAGAAATCAACGCCTCCGTTGCGCCCGCCCGCGCGCCCGTTGCATTTGATTTGCGCCATCCTCCCCCGCGTCCATAACATCTCCGGCGGCGGTCACACTCTTATTCGACGGGCGGCGGTCAGCCACCGTCTCGGGAGATTGGACAATGAAGAAAGCAGCCGACGCGATTCTCCTTCTCTTCCTCGCAGTCACTCTCTTCCTGCCGAACGATTCGCGCAGCGCCCTGGCCCAGTCAGCACGCGGCGGCCAAGCGCGCGAAACGACGCGCGCCCGGATGATTAAACTTCTCGCCTACGTGGGGATTGAGAAGGCCGCGCCGGCGGACGTGGACAAGATGGTCGAGTTGTGGAGCGCGGCCGCGCGGCCCGGCCTCTCCACGGACGAGAGCACGGCGGCCTTTCGCAACCTCTTCGTCCAATTCAACCAGCTGCAAGGCATGGATTTGAGCGGCAGGACGCAGGCCATGACGAATCTGGCCCAGCGCGCGGCGACGTTCGCTCAGGGGGGCTCGCGGCCGGACTTGAGCTTGCCGGAGCCGAGAGGGCCAATCGCGGGCGACTACATACACGTCGAGACCAGCGGGCGCGGGACCGTCCCCGTGCTCCTCATCGCGGACGCCGGCGTTGACGGCCGCGAGCTTTACCGCTCCTTCGTCGAGCGCAACCGCGACCGCTACCGCTTCCACGTCGTCACCTTGCCCGGCGCAGGCCGAGCCCGCCCGCAGCCCTGGCCGGAAGTGTTCGACCCCGCGCGCCGCCCGTGGCTCAACAATATCGAGCAGTCGCTCCTGCGGCTCGTCGGGCAGAGCAGGCGCGGCCGAGACAAGCTCGTCGTGGTCGGCACGGCCATCGGCGGTTACTTTGCCGCGCGCCTCGCGCTGCTCAAGCCGGAGAGGGTGCGCGCATTGGTCCTGGTGAACGCTCAGGTCAACGTGCCGCTGCGCTCGCCCGACTCGCCCGACCGCCCCGCGACGCTCCGGGAGCGGCTGGCCTTGACGAAAGGTTTCGTCCCGCCGCAATTATTCCCGTCGGCCGACGTGCCCGCCGACCGCGAAGAGATAAGGAGGCTCCTGGACGACCCCCACAGCACGAACCCGTCCGTGAAAAACTGGATGGCGTTCGCCGTGAAGAACGAAGCACTCTCAAAGCGGTGGACGCTCGACGCCCTGGCGGGCGGCTTCCTGCCGCGCAGCCTCCGCTACGGCGCGGAGCTGCGGACGACGGACTTGACCGAAGATTTCGCGCGCCTCTCCGTGCCGACGTTGGCTATGAGCGCGCTGCCCGACAGCTCGTCGCCGCTCGCGGGGGCCGCCGTCGCTGACAAGCAGTGGGCGGAGATTAAGCGGCTGTACCCTTCAATCCCGCTCTCGCTCGCCACCTTCGCCGACACGCGCTCCTACATCAGCGAAGACAACCC
The DNA here is from genome assembly GCA_036403435.1 of Pyrinomonadaceae bacterium. Taxonomy (GTDB): domain Bacteria; phylum Acidobacteriota; class Blastocatellia; order Pyrinomonadales; family Pyrinomonadaceae; genus QHXM01. Next base: position 93,382 of record DASWQY010000098.1, on the reverse strand, counting down.
GGTTGACTTCGACCGCGCTTTGAGTAACTTTCTATCCGGCCTCCCCGGCCATTAAGCTCGCTTCTGTTTTGACGGAGGGTTGTGATGCAAAGACTAAGTGAAAAGGTCGCCCTGATAACCGGGGCGAGTCGCGGGGTCGGAAAAGGAATCGCCCTCGAACTCATTGACGCGGGCGCGACCACTTACGTCACGGGCCGCTCGGTCGAAGACATGCGGTACGTGGCGGACAAAGGCATCGCCATTGAATGCGACCACCGCGATGACGAGCAGGTCCAGGCGGCGTTTCGCCGGATCAGTGATGAGCAAGGGCGTTTGGACATCCTCGTTAACAACGTCTGGGGCGGCTACGAGAACATGGTCGAGGGGGGCGAGTTCACTTGGCCGCGCCCTTTCTGGCAGCAGCCGTTCTGGCGTTGGGACGCGATGTTCGCGGCGGGGGTCCGCGCCGCTTACGTCGCCAGTGCTCACGCCGCGCGTGCGATGGTCAGCCAGCGCGGCGGGTTGATCGTCAACATCTCGTTCTGGGCGGCGCAGAGGCATCTCGGCAACGTGGCCTACGGCGTGTCGAAAGCCGCTACGGACAAGCTGACGGCCGACACGGCACACGAGCTGAGGGAGCACAACGTCGCGGTCGTCTCCCTCTACCCCGGACTGGTGAGGACCGAGAAGGTGATGGAAGCGGCCGCCTTCCTGGACCTGAGCAACTCTGAGTCGCCGCAGTTCATCGGCCGCGCGGTCGCCGCGCTAGCTTCCGACCCGAACGTCATGGAGAAGTCCGGGCAGGTGCTCGTGGCCGCGGCGCTGGGCCAGGAGTACGGCTTCACTGACGTTGACGGGAAACAACCACACCCGCTGACGCTCGAATCACTCGGCGCAGGTTAAGTCGGGCGAGACGTAGCGGCTCGGTTCAAAACGTGAGCACTCATCTCGGAGACTTCGGAGTAACGGCGTCGCCCCTCACTGCGCCCGCATGTAATCGAGCGGCGTGGCGCGCGCGGGCCGCGGATAAGGGACGCCTTCGCCCTTGATCGCGCGCCAGAGGACGCGGTTGAAAAGCTCCATGTCGGCAACGTCTTCCTTGCTCAAGTCGAGCCGCTCGGAATCCCGCGCGACGCTTCCTTGCGATGGATTCATCTCGTCGAGCGGCTGCGCGGGCGTTTGCGCCGCGTAAGGACTCAAATCCGGCGCGCTCGCGAAAATCTCGCCGAGCGCATCCCCGAAGCGGTCGAACTGCGAGAGCGGAGCGAGGCCGAGTATCGCCTCGACGGTCGCCACCACGTCGGTCGTGTTGACGAAACGGTGGACGGTCCCGCCACGGTTGTAGGCGGAGATCACCAGCAGCACGGACCTGTGCGAATCTACGTGGTCGGGGCCGGCCTGCGCGTCGTCCTCCAGGACGAAGAAGACAGTATCGCGCCAGAACTTCGTCCGCGACAGCGCCTCGACCATGCGGCCGAGCGCGAGGTCGTTGTCGGCCACGTAAGCGCGTGGCGTGCGGCGGCCCGCCTGCCCGCCCGAAGTGTGGTCGCCCGGCAGGTGCATGATCTCAAGCGCGGGCAGGTCGCCCTTCCTGACGTACTCGCGAAACTCTTTCAGCCAGACCTCGACGCGCCGCTGGTCCATGATGTTCATGTCGAACGACGGGTAGTCGGGGTTCGTGTACGGGGCCAGGGCCGCCTTCGTGGCGCGGTAACGCGGCGGAGCATTCGGCTTATCTTTGCCGGCCTCGACGGGCGCACAGTATTCGCCGTAGTTGCGCAGCGTGATGCCCTTCCTGATGGCCGCGTCCCAGAGAAAGCCGCTCAGGGGTTCGTCCACTTCGCCCTCGTCGTCCGGCGCGGCGCGGCGCGACGAGTAGAGCGTGGGCGTAGTCTTCTCCGTGTAGTCCGTGACGTAAGCCGAGGTGGACCAGGGGTGCCCTTGCTGGCTCACCTCCGCGTTGACGAAGAAGCGGTCGAAGAGGCCGAAGCGCGCGGCCAGGGCGCGGTGGTTAGGGTTCGCCTCGCCCGTGAAGAAAAGCAGGGACGCTTCGCCGTCGCCTTCCTTCACGTCCCCGAGCATCTGGTCGTAAGTGCGGTTCTCCTTGATGACGTAGATGACGTGTTTGAAGGGCGGATACTTCGGCTGCGAGGGCGGCCGGTCCCAGTTGTTCGCATCACTCACGCGGCGCGTGAACGCGCGCAGCTCGGCCATGCTCGGCCGCGCCGCAAGGGTCGTGATGGTCCCGTTGAGCTGCCCGAGCGTGTAGTCGGTCGAATTCGGTTCGAGCTTGGCGTCCGGCTGCCTCATGCCCGCGTTGGCTCGAGTGCCCATGCCTTTGCCGTTGAGGACGAGCAGCGAGTCGGCGGACGCGAGGACGGCGGTCGGATACCACCCGCACGGGATGCGGCCGGCGAGCACGTCACGCGCGCGCCCCGTGTTCGTGCCGGCGCTCCCGCGCCCCAGGTCGAAGACGGCGACGGCGTTGTTATCCGCCTCGGCGACGAAGAGGCGCGCGCCGTCGGCCGACAACGCCAGCGCATCGGGCGTGCTGCCTTCGAGCGCGCCGTTAGGCGGCGGGTCCGCGAGCTGTGCGATGACGCGCCGCCGTCCGGTGTCAACGACGGCGACGCGGTCGGTGCTCGCGGAGGCGACGAAGAGGCGTGAGCCGTCCGCGTTGAGCGCGAGCGCCGAAGGGTGGCGGCCGACAATGATTTTGCCCGCGTCGGTGAGCGTGCCGTCCGGCCGGGCGCTGAAGACGAAGACGGTCGCGCCGCCCCACGCCGAGACGTAAATTTTATTGTCCGGCGCGACGGCGACCTCGTAAGGATAGTGGTCCGTCTTGAGCCGCGCGACGACGCGCTTGCTCGCGAGGTCTATGACGGCAAGCGAGTCCGCCATATTCTCGGCGACGTAAAGGAAGCGCCCGTCGCGCGAGACCGCCAGCCCGGCGGGAAAACGTGTGCCGTCTTTCTTCGGGTCTTTCTCGGCCAGGGCCAGTTTATCTACGAGCGTCGCGCGCCCGTCGCGCCAGCCGTAACGGAAGACCGCGTCCTCGTTGCCGCCCGCGACGTAGAGCGTCCGGCCGTCGGGCGAGAAGGCCAGGCCGAGAAAAGCCGCGGGCTGCGCTAAGGTCTGCACGACGCGACCCGTCGCAAGCTCCACGACCTCTATGCCCTGCTCGCGCCAGCCGCTCAAAGAGACGACCACGTAGCGCCCGTCCGGCGAGAGCCGCATCGTGAGCGGCATGTTTCCGACCTCGAACGAGCGCCCGGCCGAGTCCAGCCAGGCTCCCGTCGGGAGGCGCGTCTTCGTACTCTGAGGGCCGGGGGCGCGCGCGTCCTGTGCGGCGAGCACGCAGGCGGTGAGCCCCAGCACGGCGGCGATTGAATTGAAGCGGCGGATAAATTTTCTCATGGTTTCGGCCTCGGTCTCGCGGAAATTAAACGGGGCGCGAGTCTGCTCTGACGCAAACTCGCACCCGTTTAATTTTCTCTTCCCCACTCAAGCTGGAAGTTGAGCTTGACGCCGAACTGGAAACAGTTTGGCTCAGTTCAAAACCGATCTGCCCCTTGAGTTTTCAGTAGGGAATTATCTATTAGACGCGGCTTGTCAATTGTCAAATAGGAGCTGGAAATCAAATGACAATCTTACTTCAAGTAGATAATTCTCTTTGTTTAATCAGTCAGGTCTCACACTCATGGCCGTCTTACCGCAGGCGGTAGATAGAGCAAAGCAGTAGCTTAAGCTATGCGAAACCGGGCGAGGGCATGCCGCCGTACGAGTCGTTGAATTCCCGCGCGGTAACTTTCCTGCCCACCGGCGCGTGCTCATTGATGTGCCGAGGTGCTTCATACGCGATAATAGTCGCTTCGTCCGTCGGGAGGGTCAGCACCGGCACTCTGGCGAGAGAGCCTCGGTACTGCGGGACGGTCAGCATATTGCGGTAGAGGATCACGGCCTGTTTTTTGTTAGCCTTCCAGGGCATGTAATTATAGCCGCCCTGCTCGGCCCTGCCCCGGACGACCTCGTCGTCGCCCATCACGATGTAGACGAAGCCGTCACTCGCACGCCTGAACTCTTCATCCTTCATGCCGTAGGGCGTGGAGGTGTCCGGGTTGCCCTGGTTGAACGACCAGTAGCGGACGGCCGTCTTATCGAACTCCTCGTTCGTGCGCGGGTAGGCCGGCGGCCTGACCTTCAAGATGACGACGTTGTCACGGCCGTCCACGTTTTCGACGCCGCAAATCAAGTACAGGTTATCGGCGTTATTGAACTGCCCGCCGCCGCCGGCGTGGTAGAAGCGCAACTCGTCGCCTGACACGGTCTGGAAGATTTTGGCGAGCCGTTTATGGAGGATGGGTTCGTTCAACTCCATTCGCTGTGGGTAGGGCGGCGGCAAGGTGACTTGCTCGTTGCCGGTCACGGGGTAGGGTTCAATCTTCGGGAGCTTGACGCGACCTTGCTCGCCCTGCGGCACGTAATAGCGGATGATTATCGTCAGCAGCCCCGCTTTCAGTTCAGAAGGGTTAAAGGTGAGCAGGTTCTCAGGGGTATCCGAGCCGGGCGTCGTCTGCTCCGCGTCGGTCGCGTCATTCGTGGGCTGCGTAGGCTGTACGTTGATGACGTATTGGCGCTTCTGCGCCGACGCATCGCTGCCGGCCACGAAGGGGTTGACGTTGCCGTCTTGGGTCCTGATCTGGTAATCCGAAAACGCGCCCAGCGACGTGCCCGTCCTGGTCGAGTAGATGTTAAAGCTCAGGTATCGCGCGTCGGGGAAATCGCCCGTGATGCGTAGACCCGTGTTCGGATATTTCAGCGTCTCGTACGAGTAGGCAAAGTAGTTGGAGTAGTAGTCGGGCAGGGCGAGCGTAGACAGGTCTGTCCCTGGGAAGGCTTCCCACACCATGTTGAAGTCGTCGGCCTTCATACTTAATTCCTCTCTGATGCGATTGCAGTCCGACTTATTATTCCCGCTTATAGCAAGGTGAACCGTGATTCCAAGCGAAAGGCTGGCTAGCTATTAGCTAGCCAGCCTTTCGTTGCGCCTACATCACCATTGACCCTATGCTTCCAGGCACATGACCCCTTAAAAATTAAGCTTCACGCCGAATTGGAATTGGCGCGGGTCGTAGGCGGCGGTCGGGCGGCCGAAGTAGCGGCCGCCGCTGTCGCGCTCGCCGAAGGCGTTAACGTCGGTGAAGAAGGGCGAGGCGGCCGCCTCGTTGAAGCGGTTGAAGAGGTTGAAGCCCTCGGCGATCAGGTCCAGCCGCACGCGCTCGCCGAGGCGGATAGCGCGCGTCACGCGCAGGTCGAGCGAGGCGTAGGGGTGCGTGATGCCGCGGTTGCGCCCGAGGCTGCCCGGCGAGAGGAACGTCGGGAGCACGAGCGTCCCGTCGTCCGCCACGCTCGGCCTGTCGTTCGAGCTTTGGAGGTCCAGGTTCGTGTCCGTGCCCGTCAGGATGTTGAAGGGTCGGCCCGAGGAGATTTCCAGGATCGGCGCGATGGAGAAGTCCGCGAAGAAGCGGTGCGCCCACGCCTCGGAGTTGCGCCACGAAGCGGGCGAGCCGATGACGGCGCTGAAGACGAAGCGGTGGCGCTGGTCAAAGAGCGAGTCGGAACGCTCGCAGCGGCGGCAGTTGTTGTCCTGCGGCTTGAGCAGCGTCTGCAAGTCCGACGACTCGTCAATCGAGTGCGACCAGGTGTAGGAGGCGAGGAACTGGAAGTTGTTCGAGAAGCGCCGCTTCAATTCCAGGTTCAGCGCGTGATAGACGGAGTTCGCGTCCGAGAGCTGCGCGCTCACGTCGCCGAAGGGCGAGATTGGCCCAGGCGTGCGAAGGCTCCCGGCGATGGCCGCGTTGAAGGCCGCGGGGCTGACGAGCCCGCCCGTCTGCGCCACGATGAAGAAGTAGTTCGGAGCCGAAGGCCGGAAGAAGTTGGCCGCGAGCGGGCTGACGATGACCTGCCCGTTGGTATTGTTGACGGCGACGAGGCCCGGAATGCGAACCGTGTAGAGCGCGTTGTTCGTGGTCGGGAGCGGGAAGAGCACGGCCTCGGCCAGGCCCGTCGGCCGGCGACCGTTCGGGCAGCCCGTCGGGCAGAGCACGGGGTTGTTCTGCGAGAAGCGGCGGAAGTTCTCCGTGATGGCGGCGACGTTCGGCGCGTTCACGTCCTGCGGGTGCGGGAGGTGGTGCGCGCCGACGAAAATCCAGCTCGCCGAGAAAGACATGTTCCGGCCCACTTGCCGCTCAAGCGTCAGGTTGGCCTGGTTGGCATAGGCGTACTCGAAGTCTTTGCTGACCGCGAGAGTGAACGGCAGAATTGGTCCGAAGCCGACGAAGTTGGCGTCGTTGAAGCGGAGTTGACCCGGCAGATACTGCGCGGTCGCGGCCGTGCCCGGCGTCCTCACGCCCGGCGGGCAGAAGGGGCTCGTCGTCGCCGGCGTGCAGACCGTGCCCTGGAAGATGTTCAGCAGGTTAAGGACCGCGGCCGGCGACGGGCTGATCGGCAGCACGTTGGTGTACTGCTGCTGCTGCGAGGCGTCGGCGATGTCGGAGTTGAAGGCGACGGCCAGGAGCGGGTGGTCGTAGAAGAGTCCGTAGGCCGCGCGCAAGACCGTCTTGCCGTCGCCTGCGATGTCCCAGGCCAGGCCGAAGCGCGGCGCGAAGTTGTTCTTGTCGCGCGGAAAGCCCTGCTGCACGTTCATCACGTCCTGCGCCAGCAGGAGGTCCGCATTCGAGAGCGCGATTCCCGTCAGCGGGTCCGTGAACGGGACGGGCGGGATGGTGTCCGTCAGCTCAACGTCGTAGCGCACGCCGTAATTGAGCGTCACGTTCCGCCTGATCTTCCAGGAGTCCTGCGCGAAGAAGGCGAGCGGGCGATTCTTGATCGAGCTGTTCGGGTTGCCGAAGCCTTCGATGAAGACGCTCGGGATGCCGAGGCCGTAAGACTGCACGGGCGTCAGCGCGGGCGCGCTCGCCGGCAGCCCCGTGATGACGGGTTGGAGGGCGAAGGTGCCGAAGTTGAAGAGGCCGGGGAAGTTCAGCTCGAAGACGGCGTCAACGTCTACGAAGTTGATGTCGGCACCGAACTTGGTCGTGTGGTTGCCGATAACCCAGTTAACGTTGTCGGCAATCTGGAAACGCTTCTCCGTGCGGTCCACGGGCGAGAAGGGGTTCGAGCCGATGAAGGCCGCGCCGGAGATTTGCAGCGCGACGCCCGGAACCTGCGAGTCGAAGGTGGCGTGGCGGCGGCCGTACTGGAAGCGCGCCTCGTTAACGACGGTGTTCGACAGGGTCGAGTTGAGGCTGGCGACGAAGGTCGTGTCGCGCAGGGTCTGGATGCCGGTGCGCGAGAAATCATTCTGGCCCAGCGTCTGGTTCTGCGACTCGTCCTGAATCCCGGTGATGTCGCTCGGGTTGTAGCTGAAGCGCATCGTCATCTGGTTGCCGCTGTTGAAGCGGTGGTCGCCGCGCACGGAGAAGAAGCTGGTGTCCTCGGAGATCGGGAAGACGCGCTGCAACTGGTTGAGCGCGCGGAAGCCGATGGGGTTGCCGTTCTGGTCCACGGTCGCGAAGCCGGGCAGGACGCCGTTGTTGGCGGCCGTCGGCACGGGCGTACCCGAGAGCAGGAAGCGCGGGCCGACGAACGCGCCGGTTGCGATGGGGCTGAACGCGGGGCAGAGGCTGCCGACGTTCGGGTTGGGCAGCGGGTTCGTGCCGTTGAGGCCCGTCGTGCCGCCGCTCGCGACGAAGTAGGCGTAGGTGCGCGCCAGGCAGACGGCCTGCGGCGTGCCCGCGGCCAGCAGGTTGCCAATGAAGGCGGCCTGCTGCGGCGTGATGTTCCTAAAGGTCGTCGCGACGGGGTTCAGGAAAACGCCTGGGCCTGCGGGGATGACGGGGATCGTCACGGAGCTGGTCAGGTTGCCGACCACGTCCGAAGTGAAGAAGCCTGACTCCTGGCGGCGGCGGCCTTCGTAGGCCGCGAAGAAGAAGGTGCGGTCGCGCACGATTGGCCCGCCGAGGGTCGCGCCGTACTGCGCGCGCGTGAACCCCGGCTTCTTGCCTGGGTCGTTGTCAATGACGGGCGCGAACGCGTTGCGCGCCTGGATGGACTTGTGGCGGAGGAAGCCGAAGACGTTGCCGCGGAAGTCGTTGGTCCCGCCCTTGGTGACGACGTTGATGATGCCGCCGGTGGCGCGGCCGAACTCCGCCGTGTAAGAGTTGGTGGCGACCTGAAACTCCTGCACGGCCTCCTGTGAGACGGTCGAGCGCGCGGCGTTGACCGAGTTGTCCGTGTTGTCCAGGCCGTCAACCTGGACGAGCGTGGAGCGGCCGCGCTGGCCGCCGATGTTGAGGCCCGAGGAGGGCGCGGGGCCGATGGGGCGGTCGTTGCCGCGGCTGACGGTCGAGATGGTGGTGGCGAAGCCGAGGTAGTCGCGCTGGTTAATCGGCAGGTTCTCGATGCGCTGCTGCTCGATGGTGTTGGCGACGGCCGTGCGCGTCGTCTCGATGACGGGCTGGTCCTCCGTGGTGATGTTGACGATGTCGGTCAGTTGGCCGAGTTCCAGAGTGATGTCCAGGTCGGCGCGCGCGCCGACGGTCAGCTTGTAGGAGGGCACGACCGCCTTCTTGAAGGAGGCCGCCTCGACCGTCACTTCGTACTCGCCGGGCGGCAGGCTGACCATCTGGTAGTAGCCGTCTTCGTTCGTCTTCGCCTCGCGCGTAAAGTTGGTCGCGGGGTTGCGCGCCGTGACGGAAGCATTGACGACGACCGCGCCGTTGGGGTCGCGCACGAAGCCTTGCAGGTCCGCCGCGTTTGACTGCGACTGTGCGAAGGCGGCCGCCGCGGAGGCCAAGACTGCCAAGCACACAACGATGAACCGGACGCAGAGTGCACGGCGGCACAGCTCGGGGAACATACGCATGATGGTCTTCTCCTTACAAGTCGAAAATGGAAGGCACGGCATACTTGCCCGGCAAAAGAGAACTGTCCCGGCCGGCAGGCAGTGTTTGACACTGGCCCACGTCGCGAGAGCACAAATTGAAAAATCGTCTTGAAGCGATGATAGGCTCCCCGGCGTCGGGAGTGTCGCGGCGCGCACCCGCTTGCGAGTTCGAGAGCGAAGGGGCCGTGGCCGTTTTCAACGCCGGGAGCAAATTCTTCCAACGAACGCGCCGTGTTTGTACCGCAAAACACGTGCGCGTGGCAAGTATTAAAAAGGCAAGGCGGAATGCGGAATGCGGAATGATGAATTAAAGACAACTGTTTTTTAATTCATCATTCAGCATTCCGCATTCCGCATTCCGCATTGTTTTCGACGGCCCGCGCGTGCGGCTAAGGGGCCGCGGGAAATGCGGGCGTGATGGTCGCGCCGAGGCCGCGCAGGAAGCCGAGGACAGCCCCGGCACCCATCCCCGTTCGATAGACCACGTCGCGCCAGGTGACGCTGTCTCTTCTCTCCAGGCTCCGAACGTCGTCGAAGGCCACGACCGAAGCCGTCCCTTTCTCCTCGTCCGTGCGGACCACGTAAAAATGGTCCACGCCGATCTGGCCTATGTAGCCGACGAGCTTCCTGCCGTCGCGCAATTGAACGCGGACGCGCTGTTTGTCGCCCGTCCCTATCTTCTCAACTTTGGCCCTGACCTGGACGGCACGCCGCCCGCCTTGCGCCTGCGCCACCGCCGAGCCGCACGCGGCCAGCAGCACGCAGAGCATCACGCCGAGCGCGCCCGCCCTTGATTTTCCACTCACGATGAAGAACTCCTCTTTGCTTCGGCAGTCATCTTTGAAAACTTCGCGCCGCGTCGTCCTTCAGTGGAAGACGAGGCCGACGCCGACCCGCAGGCCGTCGGTCGAGCTGTTGAAGATGGTCGCCTTGTGATAGTCGAGCTGGATGACGCGCAGGTCTATGCGGTCGTGCAGCCTGATGTCCAGCCCGCCGCCGACCGCGCCCGCGGCCCCCCAATCCGAGTGCGTCTTGAAGTCCAGAACTAACCGGCCCAACGCGGGGTCTAACGAGTAGGTGTCAACGCTCGCCCGCGTGAGCGCCGAGCCGATGGAGAGGTGCGCGAAAGGCTTGAAGACTTTCTTGCCCCGGCCGTTGTCCTTCAGTTGAATGCCGCCCATGAAGTTGTAGATCGCGGTGTTGAAGTGCGGGTCGTTCGTGTTGAAGACCGCGCCGGGCAGCGGGCTGAAGCATTCGCGCGTCAACGGAGATTGGTCGGCCGTGCCCTGCCCCGGCGCGCAGAAATCGTAGCTCTTGTCGTAGCGCGCGAGGTCAAACCTCAGGCCGAAGTAGCGCCTGACGTTGAACGTGGCGGCGTTGCTGATTCCGCGAAAGCCCTCGAACGTGACGCCGTCGCCGACGGGCTCCGGCCTCTCCAGAATAAAATAGGAGGTGCCGTGGTAGACCTCGAAGCGGTTGTACGCGTCCAACCTTTGCGCCGGTGCGAGAGTCGCGAGGCAAGTGACTAGGCTCGCCGTCAGAAGTAGTTTCCGCATGGCACGCTCCTTCGACTTCTGTTGCCGCCGTCGAGTGCTTTGCCCTACAATGGGCGACGCTCTTGCAGACCCTGAAGCATCTATCCGTGGCGCGGTCCTGTTTCGGCAGCACACACTAGCCAAAGAGCGAGGGGGAAGTCTTTTAACTTCACTTAAAAAGTTCTGAAAGATTCCTGAAACACTCCTTAAAAGGCCGTTATGAGCGCACGCCCTCCTCGCTTTTACGACTTCGGCCCCTTTCGCCTGGACCGGGCAGAGCGCCGCCTGCTGCGCGGGCCCAAGCCCGTCCAACTCACGATCAAAGCCTTCGAGACGCTGCTCGCCCTGGTCGAAAATGAGGGGCGCGTCCTCGGCAAAGACGAGTTGATCGCGCGCGTCTGGCCCGACGCCGTCGTCGAAGAGGGGAGCCTCAACGTCAACATCTACACGCTGCGCCGCGCGCTCGGCGAGACGCAGGGCGGCGCGAAGTACATCGAGACGGTCCCGCGCCGCGGCTTCCGCTTCGTGGCCCAGGTGCGCGCCACGAGCGACGCGGGCAAGGCGAGTAAGAACGGGCGCGCGGCCGGGCGCGCGAGCCCAGGCAATCACCGGCAGGCGGCCGCAGCCGCGTCGAGTTCGGGCCACGCCGAGGGCGCGAACGTGAGGCGCGGGCGCAAGGTCATTGACTCGCTCGCCGTGCTGCCGCTCGTCAACGCCGGGCGCGACGCCGAGATGGAGTACCTCTCGGACGGCATCACCGAGAGCATCATCAACAGCCTGTCGCAACTGCCGCAGCTTCGCGTCATGGCGCGCTCGACGGTCTTCCGCTACAAGGGGCGCGACGTTGACCCGCAAGCAATCGGGCGCGAGCTGAACGTCAGCGCCGTCCTGACGGGGCGCGTCATGCAGCTCAACGAGAACCTGATTATCCGCACGGAACTGGTGGACGTGGCCGACGGCTGGCAACTCTGGGGCGAGCAGTACAACCGCAACTCGGCGGACCTGCTCGCCGTGCAGGAAGAGATTTCGCGCGACATTTCCGAGAAGCTCAGGCTGAAACTTTCCGGCGAGCAGAAGCGCAGACTTGCGAAGCGTTACACGGAGAGCACGGAGGCTTATCAAACTTATTTGAAGGGTCGCTTCTATTGGAACAAGCGCACGCTCGAAGGCTTGCGCCGCGGCGTCGAATACTTCCAGCAGGCCATACGCCTCGACCCGGACTACGCGCTCGCCTACGCGGGTCTCGCAGACTCTCACCTGCTGATGGGCTCGGTCGAGTACGGCGCGCTTCACCCGAAAGAGGCTTTGCAGAGCGCGAAGATCGCGACGCTCGAAGCGTTGAGGCTCGACGGCACTCTCGCCGAGGCGCACGCGTCGCTCGGCTACGTGCGCCTCTTCGACTGGGACTGGTCGGAGGCCGAGAAGGAGTACCGCCGCGCCGTCGAGCTGAATCCGAACTACGCGACCGCGCATCACTGGTACGCGCTCTACCTGACGGCGATGGGGCGTCACGCCGAGGCCGTCGCCGAGATCAAGCGCGCGCAGGAATTGGACCCGCTCTCGCTCCCGATTGGCGTCGGCGTGGGCTGGCACTTTTTTCTGACTCGCCAGTACGACCGCGCGATTGCGGAGTATCAGGGCGCGCTTGAGATGGAGCCCAACTTTTACATGGCGCGGCTCTGGCTCGGCCTGGCCTACGCGCACAAAGGGATGTTCGCGGAGGCGCTCGAAGAGTACGGGCGCGCGACCGCTCTTTCGGGCGGAAGCCCCCTGACGCTCGCGGCGCAGGCGCACACCTACGCGCTCACGGGAGAGAGCACTCGCGCCCGCGGCCTGCTCGAAGAGTTGCAGCAGCTTTCGGAAGAGAGGTACGTCTCGCCCTACTACATCGCGGCCGTCCACACGGCGCTCGGCGGGCGCGACGAGGCGTTAGCGTGGCTCGACCTCGCGCGCGAGAATCGCTCCGAAGGGATGGTCTGGCTCAAAGTTGACCCGACGCTCGACAGCCTGCGCTCGTCGCCCCGCTTCACAGACTTGATGCGCGGCGTCGGCCTCACGTCTTAACTATTGTGGCTTTCAGTCGGAAGCAACTGTCTCACGCAAAGGCGCAAAGGCGCGAAGAAGGCTTAATTGTTTTCTTCGCGCCTTTGCGCCTTTGCGTGAAACTTTTTGCTCGTCGTCCGTTCTTCTCTCTTACTTCATCTTGAAGGAATCGAAGAACGCCTGCACCTCCGGCTTGTCCAGGTTCGCGCGGTCGAAGGCGAGGTAACCGACCTGGTAGGCGCGCGGCTTGTCCAGAATGTAGTTGAAGCGTACGTAGTAGGGCTTGCCCGTGTTGGTGGCCGAGCCGTAGACTGCCACGCCGTTGCGCCCCTGCACCGTAATGTCTTCCTTCTTTTCGAGCGTCGCGTTGATGTTCTTGAGCGAGCCGTCGAGCCCGCCTTCGAGTAGCTTCTTGTCGGAGTTCCCCTCGAACACCGCCTGTGGAAAGTCCAGGTAGCCGACCATGAACGCGTCGTCGGGCTTCTCCGACATTAGCAGGTTGAACTCGACCGGGCCGGCGACCGAGGGCTGCGACTGCTTCTGCGACTTGAACGAGGGGTAGCCCGAGGGCAGCGTGACGGTGAAGCGCCCGCCGGGGTCGTCGTAGGGCTGACCGGCGGCGGCCGAAGTGGTCCTGCCGGGCGAGGACGACGGCGTCGAGCTTGTTCCACCGGCCGTCGTCGTGCCTGGGCCGCGCGTGGCGAGGATGATGCCGACGACGGCTGCTATCAAGACGAACGCGCCCACCAGAATCCACGGGAGCGGGCTGCGCTTCTGCGCCGCGGGAGGAGCCCACTGGGGCGGGGGCGGCGAGTAGGGAGGCGGCGGCGAGGTCGTCCCCTGGTAGCCCGCGGTCGGAGTTCCCTGCAACATTTCTGTCGGGGCCGCGGTCCTGCTGTAGCCGCCGCCGGGGGGCGGCGCGCTCACCAGAGTCGCGCCGTCATCCAGGCAGAAATTCTGCGCGTCGTCATAGGTCTTTTGGCAAGCCGGACAGGTTTTCATAAGTCTCCTCTAAAATTTCTTAACGCACACAAGCGAAAAGTTATCACACCCTCGCGCCCACCGACGATATTTTTGACGCGTCGCCAGAGATGACTTCAAAGTCAGGATTCAACCCTCCAGCGCCTTAAGTTTTCCCTTAGCGCCTCCAGCGCAAAGAGGAAGACGTAAGGCGCTGGAGGGTTGAGTCATTCTGCTTCTTGAGTTTTTGAAGTCGCCTCTCGATTACCGGCGCGGCCTTCGCTATTCCGCGTCGAGCGCGCGAGGCGGCGGCGTGCTCGCGTGCTCGCGCCGAGCGCGAAGATTAAGGTTTCGGCGAAGCGCGGGACGAACGCCGCGCGCCGCATCATGGCGCACACGCGCAGGCGCGCGCCGAAAGTCTGACGGTAAAGCGCGCGGTAGTCGCGGGCCGCGTCCTCGAACGAAGCGCCGTCGCGCAGCCCGTCCAGGTGACGCGCGACCACGCGCGCCGCGAGTTCCCCGCTCTCTAATGCCATCAGCATCCCGCTCCCCGTGAACGGGTCTATGAAAGCCGCCGCGTCGCCGACCGCCAGGAGCCCCGCCGCCGGCACAACCGCGCGGCGGCCGAAGCCTTCGAGCGCGACCGCCACCCAGTCCGATTGGACGCGCGCACGCGCCAGGGTTTGCGCCGCCCTCTCGTTCTTCATCAACACCTCGCGCATCACGCGCCCGGCGTCGCCCCCGCACGCGCGCACGTCCCGCGCCCTCGCGATGAAGCACAGATTACTGAGGTCGTTCTCGACGCGGCTCAGCCCGCCGTAGCCCCCGCGGTAAAAATAGATTTCGCAATGACGCGCGTCGCCGCAAGCCTCTTCGAGATGCGCCTTGAAGGCCACGAGACGCGGCCGGCGCGGCGAGCTGCGTTGCCCGCGAGTTTCATCCCTTTCCGCGAGACGCGCGAGCGAGCGCGCGCGGCCCGTCGCGTCCAGCGCGACTAATGACCTGACTTCCAGCACGCGCCCGTCCTTTCTGAAACCGAGCCCGCGCACGCGCCCGCCCTCCGAGAGCACGCGGACGGCCTGCGCCTCTTCCAGGACTTCGACGCCCGATTCACGCGCGCGCGCCAGCAGTCGCGCGTCCATCTCGGCGCGGCTCAGGCCCAGCGCCGCCTCGCCCGCGCCGCCGAACCACTCGCTCGGGACATTAACGCTTCTCCCGCTCCTCGAATAAAAGCGCGTCTCGGTCAGCCGCGCCCCGCCCGCGCCCACCATACGCTCCGCGACGCCGAGCCGCGCGAAGTGCTCAAGACACTCGGGCGAGATGAACTCGCCGCACAGCTTCGCGCGCGGGAAACGCTTCTGCTCCGCCAGGAGCACGCGCGCGCCTCGCGCCGCCAGGTGAATCGCCGCGCTCGCGCCCGCAGGCCCGCCGCCTGCGATCACCACGTCGTAGCTGTCCGCCGTTTTACTCACTTCTCGATGCCTTGTTGCCGCTTGCGCTCATGACCAGGCGAAAGGGAAAACGCCGCTCGACGCTGCAACCGGCGAGGCGCGAGCGCGAACATAATTGGCCCAACTCGCGCGGGCGGAAGCCGCGCAGGATGGAGAGCGCGCCGTCTTCGCGTATCAGGCGGTTGTGCAGGAAGAGGCGGCCGACGGTCGTGTAAAGAAAGTAGGCGAGCGGGTGGCGGTGCAGGTCTATGACGAAGACCTGGCGGCGCGCGACGCGGCCCAACTCGTCCAGGATGCGGACGACCTGCTCGTCCTTGAAGTGGTGCGTGAAGAGCGAGCAGATGGCGTAGTCGAAAGAGCCGTCATCGAAAGGCAGGCGCAGCGCGTCGCCCCGCAGCGCGCGAATGGAGGCGAACTCTGCCGACTCTTCCCTGATTGCTTTGGCCGAGCGCGCGTTCAATTCCAGCCCGGCGAGGAGCGCCTCCCTTCCGCTCTCTCGCGCCCACACCGCGATTGTCCGCAGCAACTCGCCCGAGCCAGCGCCCACGTCCAGCACCGAAAACTTCTTCAGCTCTGCCCGCTCAATCTGGGCCAGCAGCGAACGCCTGAGCGCCCGCGCGTCCCCCAAAAACCGATTGACGCGCCGCAGCTCCACCATGCACCCCTCGTACTCCTCCGGCGTGTAGTCGCCCTTATCCAGGTGCTCCAACTCATAACTACGCTTTCGGAAACGACTGAACATAACTGACGAGTGATAGGAGCCTGTTTGAAAACTTTTCCTTTGCGTCTTTGCGTGAAAAATTTGTCTCACGCAAAGGCGCAAAGACGCAAAGGACGGCGGGCCGCGGACGAGTTTTCAAACAGGCTCTAAGTAATAAGTGACAAGTGATAAGTTAAAACCCTCTTGCTTTAACTTATCACTTGTCACTTATCACGGTTTTTCAATTATTAGCGCGCTGTTTTTGGAACCGAAGCCGATGCAGTTGCAGAGGGCGACGCGCACGTCGGCGATGCGCGCCTCGTTGGGCACGTAGTCGAGGTCGCAGTCGGGGTCCGGCTCGTCCAGGTTGATCGTCGGCGGGATGACGCCCCTGTGCATCGCGCACAGAGCAGCGCCCAGGCCGGCCGCGCCGCTCGCGCCCTGCGGGTGGCCCACCTGCGACTTGGTCGCGGACATCGGGATGCGCCGCGCCTCTTCACCGAACGCGTGCTTGAGCGCGTGCGTCTCGATGCGGTCGTTGAGGAGCGTGGACGTGCCGTGCAGGTTGACGTAGTCAACTTCCGCCGGCTCGCGCCCCGCGTCGCGCAGGGCGAGCCTCATGGCGCGCGCCGGCTCGTCGCCCGTCTCCTCCAAACGCACGCGGTGGTAGGCGTCGCACGTCGCGCCGTAGCCCGTGATCTCCGCGTAGACCTCAGCGCCACGCTTCAATGCGCGCTCGCGCTCTTCGAGCACGTAAATCCACGCGCCTTCGCCCAGGACTATCCCCGAGCGGTCGCGTGAGAAGGGGCGGGATGCGCGGTGCGGCTCGTCGTTCCACTCGTTCGTCAAGACGGTCATCAGATTAAAGGCGGCGAGGATGCCGGGCGCGAGCGGGGAGTCAACGCCGCCGGCAATCATCGCCTCCTGCCGACCGCGCGCGATGTGCCCGGCCGCGTAGGCGAGCGCGTCCGTGGAACTCGTGCAGCCCGTCGAGACGATGTGCGAGAGGCCGCGCAGGCCGAAGACCATCGAGAGTTCGGAGGAGAGCCCGCCGTGCGTTGACGAAGGAATCGTGTAGACGCTCGCCCTCGTGGTCGGCCCGACGTACCAGTATTCGTACTGCTTCTCCGTGAAGGCGAGGCCGCCGCCGCCCGTGCCGAGCACGACGCCGATCTCGCGCCGCTCGTCGAGCGAGAGATCATCGGGCCGTATGCGCGCGTCTTCGAGCGCCTCGCGCGCGGCGGCGAGCGCGAGCGGGACCGTGCGCGGGACGTGCTTGCGGTCCTTCGGGCTGAGTTGCGCCTCCCAGTCGAAGTCTCGCACCTCGGCGGCGATCTTGACGGGCGAGGCGCTCACGTCGAAAGTCTCTATGCGCCGCACGCCGCTCTGGCCCAGAGTGAGCGCGCGCCAGAAAGCCTCGCGCCCGATGCCGATGGGCGTCACGCAACCCATCCCCGTAATGACGACGCGACGCTCTTCTTTCATTCGTCTCATCATAACGTCTCTAAAATTTCCCGCGGGAGCTTGGGCGACCCGGCCCGGTCTGGAGAGTTCGCGCCTAGCATAACACCGCACGGCCGCTAATTAGAACAGTGAACCGGAAAACGGAAGACTTCCGGCCGGCCCGAGGCCCGGCTTTGATATTGGCCCGGCTCTGACATTACGGCCGGGCGACGCGTCACGGATTGAAACGAGGTCGGGCGCGAGTCAGGCGCGCGGCGGCCGTTGCGCGACTCGTCCCGCGCGCCTTATAACATAAGCATGGCTGAGCGTGGGCGGGGCATCTCAAAAAAATTCAGCACCCTGCCGCCGGCGCTCAAGAAGACGCTGCGCATGCTCGCGGCGCTCGCCCTGTGGGCCTTCTTCCTGTGGCGCGCGACACTCGTCTTCGGCCCGAGCACGGACGCCAACGATGTCCCCTACAACTCTGACTCCGCCATCCCCGTCCTGATGTCCAACGACGAGCGGCCCATCACACCCTTCAGCCTCTATTACTACGGCACGGACAGGTGGGGCGCGTGGCCCTTTCTCCTGACGAAGCTCGCGCACCGCTGGACCGGCTACCGCTGGACGGACCAGAGCCTCTTCGTGATGCAGGTCTTCTGGCTCTTCGTCGGCGCGCTGGTCGTGGCCGCCCTGGGCGGGCGGGACGGCTTGGCGGCGGCGCTCGCTTACCTGTTCGCGCTCTGCCTGCACAAGGAGTCGCACCTGCACATCTTCGAGCTGAGCCAGCTTTACGCTTGGCAGGTGGGCGCGCTCCTCTTCGCGTGGTACGGCCTGAGACGCCTCTACGAGAGTTACCTGGGCACGGCCGAGATGCGGCCGGGGTTGAGGCGCGCGGCGTGGCTCTGCCTGGCCCTCTTCTCTTCGTTTCTGGCCGTCTGGAGTTCGGTGGCGAGCATCATCTTCCTTTTGATCCTGGTCCACCTGGAGGCGCTGCGCGCGTGGTCGAAGGGCTTGGAGAAGAGCGAAGGCAAGAGGCTGCTCAAACCTTACCTCGTGTGCTGCGCTACGGTCGCGGTCGCGGCCCTCCTGGAGAGGCTGCAAAAGTGGAACTACCACCGCCACGGGTGGAAGCATTACGGCCAGGACTTTACGACCCACTTCAATTTTGACTCGGGCCACCTGACGGAGAACCTCGCGGCGCAATTGGCCCACATCAGCCAGCTTTCCTGGTGGCCTCTTTACCTGCTGCCCACGCTCGGCCTGCTCGCGCTGGCCTGCTGCCTCGGCTACGCCTTGCTCACCCGGCGCGCGGGGCTGCGCGCGAAAGTAAGATCGGCGCTGGCGGAGGACGCGCTGATTCTGGCCGCGGGGGCCTACGCGATTGCCGCCGTCAATTTCACACTCGTCGTCCTGGTGGACCACGTCCGCCTGAACCAATACGACATCAGGTTCCTGACGCTGACGAATCTGCTCGGCCCCGCGAGCGGCCTGCTGACCATCTTTCTGCTCCTCAGGTTTGCCGCCCGCTCGACGCGCCTCGCCGCCTACGCGCGCCCCGCTTTCCTGCTGGTCATGACGGTCCTCTTCGTCGTCAAATTCCCCCCGATCATCCACGCCCCGGCGTATGATTTGCTCAAGGAGGGGGCCGTCGTCATGGCCCAGAGGGCGCACGACGCGGTCATCATGGGAAGCTACTGGGAGACTTATGTGTTCCCCAGCTTGCAGACTGAGAATCCTATGACAGCGGTCCCGCTGGAGGGCGAGGAGGTGAGAATGCCCTGGACCAGGTCGGAGGTGCGGCGCGCGCGTCAAGTCATCCTCGCGCGCAGAAGGTCCGGGCCGTGGGCCGAGGTCCCCATGCCCGAGCGTCTCGAACAATACGGGGCCTCGCTGCGGCTCGTTGACCCGAAGTGGTTTAATAACGGCTGGTACGTCTTCGCCCTTTACCTCAACGAGACTCAGTAGGGCTTCGGTCCCAGAGCGTGTCGGGGCTCCGCCGGGTTCTTTTCCATCTTCTTGTAGCGGCGGCGCAGGCTCTGGAATTTTTTCTGCGGTAGCAGTCTGCTCTTGTGAAGAGAGTAGCGGAAGACCAGCCAGAGGATGCCCAGCCCGTAGCGCGAGCTGTCTAGAAAGCTGGCCGACGACGCCTCCGGGAAGTAGCGCGTCGGCACGGGGGCTTCGGCGATGCGGAACCCGGCCTCGACGATCTGCGCGATGACCTCCTGGTCGAAGATGAACTTGTCGGAGTTCATCTGGTAGTTGACCGTCTCCAGCACCTGGCGGCTGAAGGCGCGGTAGCCCGTGTGGTATTCCGACAGGCTGAGGCCGAAGGCGGCGTTCTCGACCTTCGTCAGCAGGCGGTTGCCCAGGTACTTCCACCAGGGCATCCCCTGCCTGGTCGGCGCGAGGCCCATCAGCCGCGAGCCCAGGACCACGTCGGCCGCGCCACGCTCGACCGGCTCGATGATTTGCGGCAGACACGTCGGGTCGTACTGGTAGTCCGGGTGGACCATGACGACGATGTCCGCGCCCGCCCTGAGCGCCTCCGTGTAGCAGGTCTTCTGGTTGCCCCCGTAGCCGTAGTTACGGTTGTGTATGAACAGCTCCAGGTTGAGCTGGCGCGCGATTTCGACGGTCTCGTCCGAGCTGCCGTCATCCACGAGGAGGACCACGTCCACCACGTCGTGCGGCAACTCCATGTAAGTCATCTTCAGCGTCTTGGCCGCGTTGTAGGCGGGCATGATGACCACGACCTTCGGCCTTTTCTTTTCCGCCATGACCGTCCCCGTCGGGTGTGACCGTTAAGGAGTACGCGAAGCGAGGAGAGGGCACGCTTCCCCGTGAATCGGGAGCGTGCCCTCTCGCTTGCGCGTTGACTAAAGCACTAAGCGTTCGGCTGCTGCGGGCCGCCCTCGATCTTCGTCCCGCACTCGTTGCAGAACTTGGCACCGGGGCCAAGCTCCGCCTGGCAGTTGGGGCACTTGGCCTTCTCCTGCTCCTGCCTGGCCCCGCACTCGTTGCAAAACTTCGCGCCGGCCTGAAGCTGCGCGCCGCATTTGACGCAGGGGACTGTCTGCGCGGCCGTCTGAAGCTGCGCGCCGCATTCGTTGCAGAACTTGCCGGAGCCCGTGTTGGCCGCGCCGCACTTCGGACACTTGACGGCCGCGCCGCCGCCACCTTGCGGCTGCTGCTGCGGCTGGTTCATGGCGTTGCCCATCTGGCCCATCATCTGCTGGCCGATGGCGAAGCCCGCGCCGAGGCCCGCGCCCATCCCAGCGCCGCCCGAAGGGTTGTTGGCCGCGTCGCGCATCGCGTCTGCTGCCTGGAACTGCGCGTAGCGGCCCACGTCGCCGATGACGCCCATCGAAGTGCGCTTGTCCATCGCCGCCTCGACCTCGGGCGGCAGAGAGATGTTCTCGACGAAGAACTTGGTCAGCTCAAGGCCGTAAGACTTGAACTCCTCGTTCAGCTTCGTGCGCGCGAACTGGCTCAGCTCGTCGTAGTTCGACGCCAGATCGAGCGCCGGGATTTTCGACTCGCCGAGCGCGTCCGTGAAGCTGGAGACGAGCGTGCGCTTCAACTGGCCCTCTATGTCTTCGGTCTCGAAGTGGCCGTTGGTGCCGGCGACTTCCTTGATGAAGACGCGCGGGTCCGCGACGCGAATCGAGTAGATGCCGAAGGCGCGCAGGCGCACCATGCCGAAGTCGGCGTCGCGCATCATGATCGGGTTCATCGTGCCCCACTTGAGGTCCGTGAACTGCTTGGTGTTGGCGAAATAGACTTCGGACTTGAAGGGCGAGTTGAAGCCGTACTTCCACGCGCCGAGCTTGCTGAGGACGGGTGTGTTGCCGCCGTTGATGGAGTAGCGGCCGGGGGTGAACACGTCCGCGATCTGCCCCTCGAAGACGAAGACGGCGACCTGCGACTCTCTGACAATGAGTTGCGCGCCGTTCTTGATCTCCTGCCCGCGGACGGGGAAGCGGTACATCATAGTGTTGCCGGACTCGTCCAGCCACTCTATGACTTCAATAAACTGTGCCTTGATGGCGTCGAAAATTCCCATATTACTTCAACTCTCCTTTTCGCGGCTCAAAGGTTCTTCGGACAGTTCGCGGCCGCCGGGTATTATACGCGCCCGCCCGCCCTCGGGTTCAAGCGCCCCGGCGGCGCAACACACGACCCGGCGCGCGTGAGAATATTGCACAAAAGAGGGCGCGATGGAAGTGCGGACGGGCGGCGTTTGACCGCCAGGGCTTCCACACTCTTACGGCGCGGTGACAAGGATCACGTCCCAGGCCCAACGGCCGGCGCGCGCCTTCCGCTCGTCGTCCACTTTGGCCCGCCAACGGAAGAGGTTCCCGTGCTCGTCCTTTCGGAAAGACCACCTGTAATCGAGGTGTATGGCTACCACGTCGAGTGACGGCAGGGTGTGCAATTCACTCGCCTCGGAGATTCCGTTGTGGTTCTTGTCCTGCCACAGGCGCAAGGAGGAGAAGATGGGGTCGCGGTCATCTATCATGTGATCGTCGTTGCCGCCGTTCTCCTTCCAATCATCGTAGCGAAGCGCGTTGAACCCATTCGGTTCCAGGTCCCACCTTTGCGGCGTGTAGTTGCCGAACAACTCCGCGCCGCCGTCTATCACGCCGTTGCCGTTGAGGTCGAGGGCGAGCCAAGCGTCGTCCGAGTCGGCGGCCGTCCAGGATATTCTTTCCTTCAGCCCGTCGCCGTTGAGGTCGAATTCTACCCCGCCAGCATTATCCGTCAGGTCGAAGCCGTCGCCCTCTACGTCTATCACTACGGGGCTGGAACTACAGGCGCAGGCACACCATGACTTGTTCCAGACCGAGCCGAGAGTACACCCCTCCAGCGGAACCTCACACTGGCCCGTGAAGGGTCCGGTGCCGGTTAGAACACTGCACCCTCGATATTGAGGATCGAACTTACCGTCATTAGGTGATTTTATGTTAGTCCTTGATTCTCCGACCTTCTCACCCAGGTCGCCGCGCCCAAGCGGACCGCGAAAGGCCCCTGGCTGACCGTCTCTCGGACTTGGCGAAGGGCAATTAAAGTTAGTGGCTTTCTTGCCCGGCGCTCCACCCACCCCGGACACTCCCGGAAAACCGCCGTCGCCCTGCTCTCCGCCAGGGCCGCCATATGCTCCCTTCGGGTCAGCGCCGATTACTCCGATGAAGTTATCCGGGATGTTGACGGTAATATCTGCCCCGTCTCCACCGAAACCGCCGGGGCCGCCGTTTCCTCCCCTGCCCCCTCTACCGCCTTGCCCGGACGGCCCGCCATCGCCGCCATTGCCAGCTCCCCCGGCTGCGCAGGGGCAATCAACCCCGTCGCCGCCCGTCCCTCCGTCCGCGCCGGGGCCGCCGAGACCTCCAAGTCCGCCTTTCCCTCCCTCTCCACCTTGTCCCCCGTTGGCGTAAAAATTGTAATTCCCCGTCCGAGTATTTATCTGAGCGGCGATAATTCTTGCATTTCCGCCTCGTATACCTTCCTTGCCGATGCCTCCTATTCCGCCCGTGCCGCCCGGATTGCCGAACGCTCCAAACGAGCCGTTGAGGTCTATTCCACAAATGCCATTATCTCCCGCGCGCGAGGGATTGGGCGTGGCCGCGCTGCCTGTGATGCCGGCCGCCCCGGTCGGCCCGGTCGCGCCGGGGCTGCCGCTGTGGTCAATCGTGCCCTGCCACGCCGTCTTGCTAGAGTGGGCTTCGGTCGCTTGCTTCTGCTGTTCGAGCCACTCCGCGCGGCCCGGCCCGCTGGTGTCAATCGTCAGGCTCCAGCCTTCTTGCAGCAAGCGCGGGACGAAGCTCTTCGGCGGAACCGGAAGCCTCCGCGAAGACGAGTCCCTGAAAGCGACTGCCGAGAACCGCACGCCTTGTTCACGCATGGCGACTTCCAGCGTCGTGCCCAAGACACCTTCCGTCACGACCGGGAAAAAGTAGACGTGATGATTGCCCTTGAGCACCGCGTCGTGCCCCTCGAAGATGACCTGATTAGCAAGGATGACGGTGTCTCCGGCCAGCTCCACCTTTTCGGGCAGGTACAGCACGTCGGCCAGCAGCGCGCCCTTGATGCTCTGGCCCAGCCGCCGCACCTGACGCATCTCAGACATTTGGGCCAGCTTCGGCGCGAGCAGCTCCTTCCACCTCGGGCTCATCAGCAGCCCCGGCTCGAACGGCACGCCCTTCTTGAGAAGTAACTCCCGCGCCGGCTTGAAGTCTTCGATCATCTGCGCGCCGCGCTCCGCAGGCGTAAGTCGCTTTTCAGATTTTTTCGAGGGGGCTTCCTGCTGTGCGGCTGCGCGATTGCCGCCGGTAGCTAAGACGGGACTGCCCGACCAGATGAGCAAGGAGATGAGGGAGGCCGAGAGTAAGGTTCTTCGCATCTTCGTACTCCTTGCTGAGGAAGAGCGTTGAATAACAGGGGTAGCAAAGAATGGGTACTATCGTTGACGGCAAGGGTGGACGTTACTGAAAAGCACCAGGGTCACTCTACTGCGCCAAAAAGCGGGCGTCAATCACCATCAAACGCCCTTCGTCCTGCGCTTAACTCGCCACGCGTAGAAGAGCAGGAGCGCGGTCAGGCCGCCGAGCGTGTCGATGAGGCTGTCGTAGATGGAAGCGCCGCGCGAGGGGACGAAGCTCTGGTGATACTCGTCCGAGAGGGAGTAGATGACGACGAGGAGGAGCGAGATTAAGAACCAGCGGCGGCGTAAGAATGGTCCAGGAGAGCTTGAAAAAGCGCGCGCGGCCAGGAAGGCCAGGATGCCGTATTCCAGAAAGTGTGCCACCTTGCGCGTGACGAAATGTGTTAGGGCAATCTTCTCTTCACTGATGTCTGGGAAGAGCCAGAGCAGGAGCGGGCGCACGACCCGCGAAGTGTTCTCGCCGGAGAATGCGCCGGTCGAGGCGAAGAACATGAAAACCATCCACGCGGCCAGCGGCCCGTAGCGCCACACGAGCGGCCACGCGCGCGCGCCTCCTTGAGCCTCCGACTTGTCTCCTGACACCACTGTTCTCTTCCTCAGACGAAAGCCGCCGCGCTCCACATTCCATCGCGCGGCGGCCTCTTGATTACCAGCTTAACTTTTACGCTACTGCGCCGCGGCACCGGAGACGACTTCGATGATCTCGTTGGTGATGGCCGCCTGCCGGACGCGGTTCATGTTGAGCGTCAGCGAGTCGAGCAGCTCGCTCGCGTTCTTCGACGCCGAATCCATCGCCGTCATGCGCGCGCCGTGCTCCGACGCGACAGACTCAAGGAGCGCGCGGAAGATTTGCGTCTCGATCAACCTCGGCAGCAGGCGGCTGAAAATCTCCTCGGGCGGCTGCTCGTAGACGTACTCCGTTAGATTCAAGGGGCGCTGCGGGGCGTCAACCTCGGCGGCCGCTTCGCCGGAAGCGGCCGCCGCGCGCGAGACGGGCAGGAGCTGTTCGTTGACGACGCGCTGCTGGAGGACGGACTTGAACTCGTTGTAGATGAGGAAGACTTTGTCCAGCTCTTTGTCTTCCTCGAACTGGTTGATGACCTTGCGCGCTATCTCGACCGCCTCGGCGTATTCGATCCGGCCCTTGCCGGTCAAGCCCACGTACTCGTCAACGAACGGCACGTTACGGCGGCGGAAGAAGTCGCGGCCCTTGCGCCCGACCGGCAGCATCTCTATGCCCTTGCCTTCGTGCTCGCGCATGAAAGCCTGCGCCGCTTTAATCAGGTTCGTATTGAACGCGCCGGCGAGCCCCTTGTCCGCCGTGACCAGCACGACCAGGTAACGCTGGTCGCCGCGTGCGTCCAGGAGCGGGTGGTGGAAATCCTCGTCCGTGCGCGAGGCTAACTCGCCCAGCACCTCCACCATCTTGCCCGCGAACGGGCGTGCCGCGACGACCGTGTCCTGCGCGCGCTTGAGCTTCGCCGCCGAAAGCATCTTCATGGCCTTCGTGATCTGCTGCGTGTTCTTAACCGACTTGATGCGGCGGCGTATGTCTAAGAGGTTCGGCATAAAAGTCAGAGGTTAGAGGTCAGAGGCTAGAGGTCAGAGGTCAGTCAAAACTGACTTCTAACCTCTAGCCTCTGACCTCTGTTCTTACGCAGCGGCGGTCGTCTGCGCCGCGGAGGCCGTGGCCGCGGGGCGCGTGACGACGCTCGCCTCTTCGGCCCAGCGGTCTTTGAAGTCTTTGACGACCTGTTCAAGATCGCTCTTGATGTCGTCGGTCAGTGCCTTCTTCTCGCGTATGGACTGCAACAAGCCCGGATGAGAATTCTCGATGAAGCGCAGCAGCTCCGTCTCGAAGCGGCGAACGTGCTCGACCGGGATGTCATCCACCTTCCCGGTCGTCGCGGCCCAGATGACGATGACCTGCTGCTCGACATCCACCGGCCGGTACTGCGGCTGCTTCAGAATCTCGACCAGTCGCTGCCCGCGCGCGATCTGCGACTGCGTCGCCTTGTCCAGGTCCGAGCCGAACTGCGCGAACGCCTGAAGCTCGCGGAACTGTGCCAGGTCAATTCGCAGCGTGCCCGCGACCGACCGCATGGCCTTAATCTGCGCGGAGCCGCCGACGCGCGAGACCGAGTTGCCGACGTTGATGGCCGGACGGATGCCCGCGTTGAAGAGGTCGGCTTCGAGGAAGATTTGCCCGTCGGTGATGGAGATCACGTTCGTCGGGATGTAAGCCGAGATGTCGCCGGCCTGCGTCTCGATGATGGGCAGACTCGTCAGGCTGCCGCCGCCGCGCGCGTCCGAGAGCTTCGCGGCGCGTTCGAGCAGGCGCGAGTGCAGGTAGAAAACGTCGCCGGGGTAAGCCTCGCGTCCGGGCGGTCGGCGCAGCAGGAGCGAGATTTCGCGGTAGGCCGCGGCCTGCTTCGAGAGGTCGTCGTAGATGGTGAGCGCGTGGCGGCCGTTGTCGCGGAAGTACTCGCCGATGGCCGCGCCCGTGTACGGGGCGAGGAACTGCATCGCCGCAGGGTCCGAGGCCGTCGCCTTGACCACGATGGTGTAGTCCATCGCGCCGAAGTCCGTCAGCGTCTTGACGACCTGGGCCACCGTCGAAGCCTTCTGCCCGATGGCGACGTAGATGCAGATAACGTCCTTGCCCTTCTGGTTGATGATCGCGTCAATCGCGACGGCCGTCTTGCCCGTCTGCCGGTCGCCGATAATCAACTCGCGCTGGCCGCGCCCGATGGGCACCATCGAGTCGAGTGCTTTGAGACCCGTTTGCAGCGGCTCCTTCACGGGCTGGCGGTCAATGATGCCGGGCGCGATGCGCTCGACCGGGTTATAGCTGTCGGTGATAATTGGCCCGCGCTCGTCAATCGGCAGGCCCAGGGCGTTAACGACGCGCCCGATCATCGCGTCGCCGACGGGGACCTGCATGATGCGCCCCGTGCGCTTCACGAGGTCGCCTTCCTTAATGGCCTGGAACTCGCCGAAGAGCACAGCGCCGACCTTGTCCTCTTCGAGGTTCAGGGCGAGGCCGCGCACCTCGTGCGGGAACTCAAGCAACTCGCCGGCCATCACTTTTTCGAGGCCGTGAATCTCGGCGATGCCGTCGCCCACCTTGATAACTGTGCCAACTTCGGTGACCGTCACGCCCGATTGGAAATTCTCAATCTGCTGGCGAATGATCTCGTTAATCTCGTTAGCCTTGATGGGTTCCATATAAGTCCCTTTGGTAAACCGTCACTGGTGTTGAGGAGAAAGCCGCCCGCGCGTTCACCGCAGAGCTTTCACTGATTACCGACCAACCTCTCCTTGACCTGTTTCAACTGGTTCCGCACGGAGCCGTCGTAGATGGTCGAGCCGATGCGCGCCACAATCCCGCCGATTAGAGTTTCGTCCGTCGTAAAACTCAGCCGCACGCTCTTGCCGGTCAACGAAGCGAGCTTCGAGCGCAGGGCCTCCTGCGACGCCGGCGGCACGGCGCGCGCCGTCGTGACCTGCGCGGACACGACGCCCGAGCGCTCGTCGAGCACGTGGGCGAAACGCTTGTTGATTTCGCCGAGGTCCGCCAGGCGCTGATTCTGTAAAAGGACTTGCAGGAAATTCGCGGTCGTCGGGCGGACGCGCGTGCGCGCGACGAGCGTGGTCAAAACTTTCCGCTTCTGGTCGTAAGGAATCGTCGGGTTACGGAAGACTTCGAGGAGCTGTTCGTTCGACAGGATCATATTGGCCCAGGCGTCCAACTCCTGCCGCACTTCCTGCGCCTCCCCGCGCGCCGTCACCACGTCCGCCAGCGCCGTCGCGTAACGGCGCGCCACCGTTTGCACGCTCAACGACTGACCCCTCCCAACTCTTCGATTCGGAGTCCGACCAGGCGCGCGTCGTCCTCCGGTTTGATGTCGCGGCGGATCATCTCCTCCGCGAGCCGCACGCTCTGCTCGGCGGCGAACTCGCGCAGCTCCTGCCGCGCCGCCTTGCCCGCGCTCTCGATCTCGCGCTGGGCCTGCTCGCGAAGCTTCCGCGTCTCTTCCTCAGTGGCTCTTATGATGCGCTCGCGCTCTTCGGCCGCTTCCCTTTCCGACTGCGCGCGCACGCTCGCAACCTCCGCGTCCAATTTCGCCAGCCGCTGCTCGACCTCCTCCAACTTCGCCAGGGCCGCGTTGCGCTCCTCCTGCGCGCGCATCAGGTCGCGGCGAATTCCCTCGCGCCGCGTGCGCATGGCCTCGCTCACGGGACGACGCAGGATATAGATGAAGAGGCCGACGAAGATTAAGAGGTTAAGCCATCTCCAGAACTCGAAACTCGGTATGTTCCACCAAGGCGGTGCTTCCCCTTCGGCGGGCGCGAATATAATTGTAAGCAGGGCGATAAACATGATTCTCAAGCACTCAGTTCGAGACTTCTCGTGACCGCGTCGCTGATCGGTCGGTGGAGAATTTGCGACCCGATGTCTGCGGCAATGCGGCGCGCTTCCTTATCGAGCGTCACGCGGGCCTCCTCGACCTGCGCGTGAATCGCTTCTTTCTGCTCCGCAACCGAGCCACTAATTTCATTCTTCACGGCATCGAGCCTGGCCTGCCGTTCGCTCAACGCCACAACGCGCTCCTGCTCCATCAACTGGTATCCGGCGGCGCGTGCTTCCCGCAGCGTGCGCTCGTAAAGAGTTATCTTCTCTTCAACGCGCTGCAAAATATCATGGGCCTCACCGGAGCGCCCGCGTGTGCGCCGCTCGCGCTCCTCAAGGATACGGTTGATGGGCTTGAAGAGCGTCGCGTTGAGAACGAACACCATCACCAGGATAATCAGGATGTGAAGAAACAGCGTGCCGTCCGGCACTAATTGGATGGAGTTTTCAGCGAAGGCCAAGAAGGTCATAAATCAAGACAAGCTCTTATGCTGGACAAGGTGCTGCCTGAGCTTTATTGTTTAGAAAGTGTTGTGTACTAAAAGCCTGCGAGTCTAGCACGTGATTTCACAAGCAGTCAAGGCGGGTTTAGTTATCGGGGAGGCGAGATACTCCGTCGGTCCTTAGTCCTAAAGCTAAACCACTCGGATCAAAAACTCGGATTGTGCTTCAACCTTGCCGATGATCGCGGCCCCATCAATTTTACTTACTAAGTCTTCAGCCTTTGATTGCTCAACGCTGATCAGGAGGCCACCGGCCGTCTGCGGGTCGAAAAGAGCACTCTGCATTTCTCGCGAAATGTGCTCGCTAATTCTGATCGTTTCGCCAACATACTTCCTATTATTTTTATCCCCCCGCGTGAGCATTCCTTGCGAAATTAACTCTAAAACGTCCGGCAGCAGAGGCACCCGCGAAGCATCAATGAGCAAGCAAACTTGGCTGGCGCGAGCCATTTCGTAAGCATGTCCTAGCAAGCCAAAGCCGGTAACGTCGGTGCAAGCGTGTGCTCTGGCCGCCTGCATTTCCTTAGCCGCCGACGCAGCAGAAGTCGTCATCGCTTTCATCGCGGCTTCGACGGCTGGCTTATTTGCCACCCCATGCTTTATTGCCGTACTAATGGCACCGGTGCCTATTGGCTTTGTTAAAATGAGGGTGTCGCCTTGTTGAGCCCCGGCATTTGTAATAAAGCGCCTCGGGTCAACTATACCAGTTACTGCATACCCTATTTTAATCTCAGCATCATCAATAGAATGTCCTCCGAGAATAGTTACGCCATTCTCGTTCATAGCGGCTTGCCCACCCGCCAGGATTTCACGTAGGACATAGAGGTCCTCTTTCTGCGGATAACAGACGATCGACAGCGCAGTAAGCGGCTCCCCCCCCATCGCATATACATCATTCAAAGCATTTATAGCCGCGATACGCCCGTAAATTTCAGGCTCATCCGCAACGGGAGTAAAGAAATCTACAGTTTGCACTAACGCAACATTGTCTTGCAAACGAAACACACCAGCATCGTCGGATAAATCGTACCCAACGAGTACGTTTTCGTTCCCAGGTTGCGCCGGAAGCCCGCTCAAAACTTGAGCCAGGTCACTAGGTGATAGCTTAGCCACTCAACCAGCACAGGAAACCATTTCGGTTAGCCTTTTTTTCATTTTACTTTATACAAACCAAACGCGAATTCTATTATTTCAAGGAAGTAGGGAGAGGGGTTAAGGCAACTGGAATTATCTATACAATATTCAGGTCTCAATACTATTAAACCGAATTGGACGCTGGCTCAGTCATCAACAGCTGATATAGCCGATCCAGATCACCGTCGTTGTAATACTCTATCTCTATTTTCCCCCCTGGGCTCTTCTGGCTAGGTATTAGTCGCACTTGCGTGCCAAAGCGTCGCCTCAATTTCACCTCGGCAGAACGCATGTTAGCATCATCCCGCTTCGGGGTTGGCAGTACGGCGACAGACGGGCTGGCTCCCGCGATAATTCTTTTGATAGCACGTTCCGTTTCACGAACAGACAAGGAATTCTCAATTACATCTTTTGCCACTCTACGCTGAATGTCTTGGTCATCTACGCCCAGGAGGGCGCGCGCGTGGCCCATCGTCAGCTTTTCTTCTTCCACCAACCGCTGTATGTCTTCAGGTAAGCGCAGCAAACGCAAATAGTTAGTAACAAATGACCGATCACGTCCGACGCGCTGGGCGACTGTTTCTTGTGTTAATCCTAGGGTCTCAATAAGCCTTCTGTAAGCGTGTGCCTCTTCTATAGCATTAAGTTCTTGTCGTTGTATGTTTTCTATCAAGGCCAACTCCAGCAACTTATCGTCTGGAATCTCCCGTACTACAGCAGGAATTCGTTGAAGTCCTGCTCGTTGAGCAGCCCGCCATCTGCGTTCTCCGGCTATTAGTTGGTATCTTGCGCCGCGTCTTCTTACTAATATTGGCTGCACAATTCCATTGGAACGAATGGATTGCGCCAGTTCCTCCAACTTACCTTCGTCGAAGTGCATTCTCGGTTGCGCTGAGCTGGGTTCGATAAGGTCTATGTCAATTTCAAGAAAATCTTCACTGGCTGCCGCCGTTGAATCCGACAGCAGTGCGCTCAAGCCCCGCCCTAGAACTCTTCTTGTCATGTGTCATGACCTCCTTTGCAAGTTGAAGGTAGCTTTCCGCGCCGCGGGAGCGTATGTCGTATAAAATGATCGGCTTGCCATAGCTGGGCGCTTCCGCCAGCCGCACATTTCTTGGAATTACGGTTTCAAAGACTTGTTGACCGTAAAAATCCCTCAAATCAGCTGCAACAGCCGCCGACAGATTAGTCCGTTCATCATACATTGTTAACAGCAGCCCCTCGATGGTGAGCCCAGGATTTAAAACTCTACGAATGCGGGCTAATGTATCGAATAATTCCGTCACTCCTTCGAGGGCAAAATACTCGCACTGAATCGGGACTAAAAGGGAATCAGCGGCGGTTAGAGCATTCAAGGTCAACAAGCCAAGCGACGGAGGGCAATCTATGATGATAAAATCGTACTGACTTTCATCGCCTCGGAGTACTTCTCTGAGCTTGTATTCACGCCTCTCCAGGTCTATCAGCTCAACTTCCGCGCCCGTAAGATTTTTGTCTGCGGGTAAGATTTTTAAGAATGGCAGTTCTGTCGGCTGAATAACGTTTTGGAGAGGCTCGTCCAGTACTAATACGTGATAAAGGCTGCGACGAAAGGTGCCCCGCTGAATTCCGGCACCAGATGTCGCATTAGCTTGTGGATCGGCATCCACTAACAGCACGCGCATCTCCGCGACAGCCAGGGCAGCAGCCAAATTAACAGCAGTCGTAGTTTTACCGACCCCGCCTTTTTGATTTGCTATCGCAATGACTTTTGTCATAGTTGATGTCGAACAGACCAGAAAGCGTAAATTAACACATCATGAGTATGTGTGCCACAACTTTGCACAGAGAATCGTTTTGACGAGCACGAATTTGGGCTAACGAGGTATGTTTCACGTGTCCCCGTTCCCAAAATGGCTAATGGGACACGTGAAACATAGTTGCTAGACAGCCTGCTGTTCTGAGGTCAATTGGACAAGTAGGGTGGAGAGCGATGCCGGAGTTAGGCCCGGAATACGTCGTGCCTGACCAAATGTCTGAGGACGGGCTCTCTCCAATCGTTCGGTCATCTCATAAGACAAGCCGCTGACCGCACGGAAATTAAAATTCTTCGGGATACGTAAATTGTCGTGAGTATAGAGGCGGTCCAAAGTAGCCCGTTGCGCAGTGATGTAGCCGCTGTAGAGAAAATCCGCCGACACGGACTCTAAATCCTTAATACTTACTTCGGAGCGGACTTGAGAAGGCAGAAGCTGGAGAAGGGTCTCCGGAAGTACATTTGGACGTGAAACGAGTTGGGAGAGACAAATAGAATCACCTAAATTTAAGCCGGTAGTTCGAGCCAGATAAGAGTAAGCAGCGTCTGATCTTTTCAGCCGGGTTGATTCGAGTGTATTTCTAAGTTTAGCAAGACGGTCACGCCGTTGATTGAAGCGGTCCCAATCAGAATCACCTAGAAGGCCGATGCTACGACCATAATTTGACAGACGAGAATCAGCATTATCGTGGCGAAGGGCGAGGCGAAACTCGGCGCGTGAGGTGAAAATACGATAAGGCTCGTCCACACCCTGTTTGATAAGATCATCTATTAAAACTCCTATATATGAATCTTCACGTCTGATGAAAAGCGCCTCCCGCCCCTGCACCAAAAGAGCAGCGTTGATGCCCGCAATAAGCCCCTGACAACCCGCCTCCTCGTAACCAGTTGTCCCATTAATCTGTCCGGCGTGAAAAAGCCCTTTAATACGGACGGTTTCTAACTGGGGTGTGAGTTCCCGCGGATCAATGAAATCATACTCGATAGCATAACCGGGGCGGATTACACTGGCTTCTTCAAGCCCAGGAATCATATGCACTAATTCCTGCTGAAGGTTTGCTGGCAAAGATGTGGAAAAGCCGTTGAGATATACTTCGTTAGTGGTGTGTCCCTCTGGTTCCAGGAAAAGCTGATGCCGGTCTTTTTCGGCAAATTTGACAACCTTATCCTCTATAGATGGACAGTAGCGAGGTCCTATGCCCTTAATTTTACCCGAATAAAGAGGTGATTCGTGAATGTTGGCTCGGATAGACTGGTGTAAAGCCTCAGTCGTATAGCCTATGTAACATTTAATTTGAGGCTGTTCAATCGAATCTGTAGAGAATGAAAAAGGGACGGGGAACTCGTCCGCCGATTGAGGCTCAAACGCATCCCAGTTGATGGTGCGGCCATCCAACCGTGGTGGTGTGCCAGTTTTTAATCGTCCGACAGGAAATCCTAGCCGCTTTAAACTCTCTGCCAACTCAATAGAGGCCGGTTCGCCAGCTCGCCCGGCCGTGTAGGTAGAACGTCCCGTATGAATTAATCCATTTAGAAACGTCCCGGTTGCTACGACAACGGCTTTTGCTTCGAGACGACGCGTATCTTGTAATTCTACTCCAAAAACCCTCTCGTCTTTGACAATCAGGTCTACAACCAGTCCCTGGCGTAGATGAAGATTCGGAGTCGCTTCAAGCGTCCGGCGCATCTCCGTGCGATAAAGAGCGCGGTCGGCCTGAGCCCGTGGGGACTGGACGGCAGGCCCTCGTGAGCGATTAAGCAGGCGAAATTGTATCCCCGTCCGGTCGATGATGCGGCCCATAATGCCGCCTAAAGCATCAATCTCGCGCACCAGATGGCCTTTAGCAATGCCGCCTATCGCCGGATTACAGGACATCTGACCGATTAAGTCTAGATTGAGCGTCACAAGGGCGGTCTGTGCGCCCAAACGAGCCGCAGCCGACGCTGCTTCACAGCCCGCATGGCCCGCGCCGATCACAACAACATCGAAGGCTTCATCAAAACTCATCACTATTTTCCGATACAGAATGTGGCGAAAATCTGTGACAACACGTCGTCGGGCGTAGTTTCACCAGTTATCTCACCGACAAAGCGTAAACCGTCGTAAAGCCCCACAAGAATCAACTCTTCGCTCGCACGCTGCTCAAGCAAGGCCAAAGAGGAATCAAGAGCGTTTTGCGTTCGCTTTAGTATATCGAAGTGCCGCGCGTCCGTAATGAGCAGTCCGGTGTCATTCGTATCAAATTCTGTAAAAGGCTCTAGTATAGCAGCACGCAGGGCGTCAAGTCCCGCCCCTGTCTTCGCCGAAACATTAAGAATAGAGGTGGGGCGGTTATCAAATACTTCTACCTCATTCATTTCAAAAGAAGCTAAATCACTCTTATTAAAGGCAACTAAATATGTGCTTGTTTCTATCTCCCTTAAAATATCTATGTCTTCCTGATTTGTTGGCTGGGAGCCGTCAAATAAAACAACCACCAGATCAGCATCTGCTATGGCGCGTCGCGTCCTCTCCACTCCTAGAGTTTCAACTTCATCGGCGGAGTCGCGGACACCCGCTGTATCTGTTAATAAAATGGGTACACCTTGAAGACTTATCATCTCACTTAAACTATCTCGCGTAGTGCCCGGTATATCTGTCACAATAGCCCTGTCCAGAGCCAGTAAACCGTTGAAAACACTTGACTTACCCACATTCGGGCGACCTATCAAGGTTACTTTGAGTCC
This sequence comes from Pyrinomonadaceae bacterium, assembly GCA_036403435.1. Classification (GTDB taxonomy): domain Bacteria; phylum Acidobacteriota; class Blastocatellia; order Pyrinomonadales; family Pyrinomonadaceae; genus QHXM01. Next base: position 59,306 of record DASWQY010000098.1, on the reverse strand, counting down.
GTCCCGGAGAAGTCTTCCGGTGCTGAAGGTCGCGGCCAACTCCTCTACATTTTTAATAAGGCCGGTGAGCTTTGTTTTGATCTTGTTAACCGAGATTTCCGGCAAGTCGTCTTCAACGAATTCAAGAGAGGATTCGAGAGGAACTATTATGTCCAACAGAGAATCTTTGATCGGCTGGAGCCGCGCCGATAACTCACCACCGAGTTGCCGTGAGGACTGCTTTACGGCAGCTTTGGTTTGGGCGTTGATGAGGTCGCGAACAGCTTCCGCCTGGCTCAGGTTCAGGCGTCCATTAGCGAGGGCACGCAGTGTGAATTCACCTGGACCAGCGAGGCGAGCGTCGAGGTTTAGGATTACGTCCAGAAGAGCGCGCAAGAGGACAGGCGAGCCGTGACAGCTAAATTCCACGACATCCTCACCCGTGAATGAACTAGGGGCTTTAAAGTAAGTGAGAAGCGCCTGGTCGAGAATCTCGCCGGAGCCGCCGTCGTGGAGACTTCTCAGCACGGCGCGGTGCGATTCGGGCTCGAAATTTTCGTCCTGGACCAGGCGGCGGGCAATGTTGAGAGACTGCGCTCCGCTCAGACGTATGACGCCAATACCGCTTCGCCCCGGCGGCGTTGATAAAGCGACGATGGTGTCTTTCGAAGGCACTGCAAGAGAAAAGGACCACGTAAAGGGGCGGCGACCGTGTCGAGAGTTAATTCTTGGGGGAAGGTTTTAAGCTGACTTTCAGTCTGCGCGCGGACCCTTCGCCGACCGACTCCGTTTGCAGGTCGGCCTCTTCCGCGAGCGCGAGGTGAATGACGCGACGCTCGTTCGAATTCATTGGGCCAAAAGTGAAGGCCGAGCCTGTGGCGCGGACGCGGTCGGCTGCGTGGCGGGCCATGGCGCGCAGCTCCGCCTCGCGCGTGGCGCGGAAGTCTTCAACGTCACAGACGATGTGCTCGCCCTTGGGGAGCGCGCGGCCGAAGACCTGGTTGACAAGGTGCTGAAGGGCCTCAAGCAATTCGCCGCCTTCGTTCAGGAGGAACGAAGTGTCCGCGCCGTCTATGTTCAGAAGACAGCCGTCGCTCGTCTCTTTAAGCGCCGAGCGCAGACTAAGGCCGGCCCCGTCGAAAACGGAGTTAAGAAAGTCTTGCGATTGAAGACACGCTTCTTTCATAGTGAACCTGACGGGGAAGCTGGACCAGTACGAAGTTCCTCGTAGAATATTACGCCTGAGAAACGCGCGCGTTCAACTTCTTAGTTGAGCGCGTCTCGGCTTTCTTTCCGTCCGTGGGCGGCTGATCATCCTCCGTCTTGGTCAAGCGGTTGATGATGAACTGCTGGCCGAAACCGACGAGGTTACCAACCAGCCAGTAAACCAGCAGCCCGGCGGGCGCGCTCCACAGCATCCAGAGCATCAGAAGCGGCATGCCGATAGCCATCATCTTACGCTGGACCGGGTCGGCCGAAGGCGCGGGCGTAATCAGCTGCAAGACCATGAGCGAGCTAGCCATCAAGATCGGCAGGATATGAATCATGGTCGGTTCGGGCGCAGATAGATCGGGAATCCACAGAAACGACGCCTGCCGGAAATCAATCGAGATAGTGATGGCGCGATACAAAGCGAAGAGGAAAGGCATTTGAATCAAGAGCGGCAGGCAGCCGCCGAGCGGGTTGCCCTCTTTCATCAGACGCATCTGCTCCATCTGTAATTCTTTGAGCCGCGGGTCAGTTTTCTTCATCGCCTTCATCTTCTCTTGCAGCTCTTTCATGCGCGGGGCCATCTTCGCGGCCTTCTTCATCGCCTTTGATGAACGCCATTTGAGAGGGAAGAAAAGTGAATAGATAACGATGGTGAAGAGGATAATCGCAATCCCGTAGCTGCTCGTCACCTTATACAGAAACTTAATGCACCACAGAATCGGCATGGCGAGAGGGCGAGACATCCAACTCAAAAAGCCGTAATCAATCATGCCTTCCAAATCAATCTGCCGCCCGACGGCTTGGCCGATTGTCGTGTTGGCGTTATCCAGAAGGTAATGATCTTTGGGGCCGACGTATAAGACCGTCGGGACACCCTCCGTGGAAATCGGAACGTGAGCTGTTATTAAATACTTGGCCTGTTTGGTCTGCTTCCCGTTGGTTTCAACGGGGCGCTCGATCATAGCAGTGCGATATTCGAGACCTTCCCTCTTTTCCTGGGAGACCGCAACCATGGCAAAGTAAGTATCGCCGACGCCGGCCCAGTCAACGGGGCCGCCGAGGGCCAACTTATCCGCGTGTGCGTGATTGATAGCCAGCGCAGGGTTACGCATGGCTTTTTCGCCGACGGTGGCGACTCCCTCCGGCGGGACAGAATAGAAGCTGTAGTTGTGAATTCCCTGATCGCCGATGCTCGGCCCGATTAGAAGTTTCGCCTGCCTGGGCTGACCGCCCTGCTTCAAATAAATTTTGAGATCGGCCCTGTACTGGTCCGCGTAAAACGTAAGGACCTTAGTGGCCTCAAGACTCTCCTTGCCCTCGGGGCCGTAGTTGAGACGCAAGGAAAACTCTATGCTTCTCGATCCGCCCGCAGGAACGTCGAAGTTATCACCCTGTAGCTCCTCTCTCGCGTCCTGACCTTTAAGCTCTTTGACCGCGTAGTGCCTGGAGTCAAGCAGAAAATCTACCAACCGTCCTTCGTCACTCTTGTCGCCGTCTATTGTCTGAAGACGGAGCGGAGCCTCACGGGGTTCTTGATTAACTCTCTCCTGAGGAATCAGCTCAAGAGGCATGGGCTGGTCCCTGGTGCCCCCGACGGAATACAGAGGACGTTGATTGTCCTTGTTCTTTTTGATTATCCAACTGGTCGCAACAGCACCGCGGTTGTCGAGCACGATATCGTAAAGCGGGGTAGTGACTTTGATTTGCCGCGGGCCCGTAGTCTCGGAAGGGACTTCGCCGGCCGGACCCTGAACGGGAGGCGTGCTCTGGCTCGCCGCGGCGGGCTCCGCTGGTGAAGCAGTCGGGGAAGCCGTCTGCCCCGCGGCCGAAGTATTAGAATTAGTATTACCTTGTTGCGGCGGAGTCTTGACGGGAAAGAGCAAGTTCCATCCGAAAAGAACCGCCGCCGAAAGAAAGAGAGCTATGACGAAACGTGGTTTATCCATCAGATTAAAACAGATTCAGACCAAGTACGATTCTATTTAACCGGGTCGTAGCCGCCCGGATGGAATGGATGACAGCGGAAGAGTCGCCGCACCCCCATCCACCCCCCGCGTAAAGCGCCGTACCGCTCTATAGCCTCGCGTGCATACTCCGAGCAGGTGGGGACAAAGCGACAGGAGGGTGGGAGCAAAGGCGAAATTACCGCCTTGTAAAACCTCAATAGCAAGACAAGAATACTTCTCACTGACTTAAACTATTCGGCTCCGGCCGGGCCACGGCGCTCATCGCTTCTCACGCGGGCAAGGATTTTCTGGAACTCTGCGAGAGGGCCTTCGACTTTAACCGCCAGCAGAGAGCGCCTGGCGTTGATCACCCAGTCATATTTTAGCTTCGTGCACTCCATGACCGTCTCGCTGTGGCGAAATGTCTCGCGAAGCAATCGCTTGGAGCGGTTTCGGTTCACGGCGTTGCCGACGGCCTTGCGAGAAGCTGTGATGCCGAATCTATGATGCTCCAAGCCGTTCGGACAAACGAAAGCAGTCATCAAAGACCCGTCGTAACGCTTACCATGAGCATAAACCCGACGAAAATCGTCAGAGGAACGCAGATGTAGGCGCTTAGGCAACCGCAGATACCAGATTAGTAATGGGACGGCGTCAGACGCTTACGCCCTTTGGCACGACGCCTTTTCAGAACCAGACGGCCATTCTTGCTTGCCATACGAGCGCGGAAGCCGTGCGTTTTGGCTCGACGGCGGTTGTTGGGTTGAAACGTTCTCTTAGACATAGTCAATGATTCTCCACTCTAGCGAAAAGTGTAAGACTAACTGTGGGAACGCATTCTGTCAAGAAACGGGCGGCGGTACTAACTGCGCCACAACTAAAATTTCGGAACTGGAACTCCCGAAGTTTGAGGCTCCGAGCTTCAAGGTTCGAGTAAAAAGCTCGAACGTTCGAGAAAAAAGGTCCGACTTTGAAGAAAAAAGCCTCGACGCCGGAGAAATTTGCTCCAACGTTCGTGCTCGGAACTCCAGGCTTCGAGTAAAAAGCTCGACTGTTCGAGAAAATAGCCTCGACATTCGTGCTCCGAGCCTCGACGTTCGTGCTCCGAGCTTGAACGTTCGTGCTCGGAGCCTCAACGTTCGTGCTCGGAGCACGAACGTCGAGGCTTTTTACTCAAAACTTCGAGCCCCGTGGCCGAATCAGCAACAATTAAAACTGTACTATTATCATCCTTCCAATAAATAGCCAGGATAAAACTACCCGTAAAATATTGGAGTTTTCGGCAACGAAAAAATATTTATTGTGCCTGTGGATTTTTTCTTGCTTCTAAGCTCGTATTGTGCTAGTCTCCGCCCCGTTTTTGGCTCTCTGAATACCTGTAAATGCTTGAAGGTAAATTACTTAAAGCAACACTTTAAGTGGCGAGAGTTTTCCACAAACCTGTGGAAAAACCTGTGGAAAACTCCCATCTGAGGGGCCGAAAATTAGACCAACAGGCGCGTTTGCAATACGTTCCACAGTCTTACTCAAAGAATAGCTTGAGAAGGAGTCGAGCAGCATTTTGTACTATTTCATAACACCTTTCAACTTTAGGCTAAAAGAGCTGGAAGGCGAGATAGGAAAACAAAAATTATGAGTACAGTAATTGAAAACAGGCTCTGGAACGACATTCTTCATGCCGTCGAAAAACGGCTCAACCGGCAGAGCTTTGAAACGTGGTTTCGGCCTATTAAGTTCGACGGCTTTGACGATTCGGAGCAGATACTGCACCTGCGCGCCCCGAACCAGGTAGTTAAAGATTGGGTTAGCTCTAATTATTCAAGAGTGTTAGGCGAATCGCTCGAAGAATTAAATCTGACGGATTATCACGTTGATTGGATGGTTGACGATGAGCAAGCCTCAAGTAATCAGACACTTATAGATGACAAGGATGAACAGGAAATGGATTATCGCGTGCCCGAGATCAGTTCTAATAATGGGAAAGGTAAAAATTCAAGTCTGTTTTCTCTCCTTGAGGCAGCACAGTCGGACGGACTGACGCCTGGCGCGACGACGTTTGTTGACATAGAACCTATCGAATTATCTCTAAATCCTAAATACACGTTCCAGACTTTCGTCGTAGGCTCCTGCAATCAATTCGCGCACGCCGCGTCGCAGGCCATCGCCGAAGCCCCCGGTAAGACTTATAACCCTCTTTACATCTACGGCGGGGTGGGTCTCGGTAAGACTCACCTGATGCACGCGGCCGGGCACGAAATCAAAGCACGTAACCGTCATCTGCGTTTGTCTTACATTTCCGCCGAAAAGTTCATGAACGAATTGATTAACGCGATTCGTTATGACAAAGCGCAGACTTTCCGGGAGAAATATCGTTCGATAGACGTTTTGCTGATGGACGATATACAGTTCATGGCCGGCAAGGAGCGCACTCAGGAAGAGTTCTTCCACACTTTCAATGCGCTCTACGACGGCCAAAAGCAGATCGTCATCTCGTCCGACTGCCCGCCGCGCGAGATTCCCACGCTGGAGGAAAGGCTCCATTCTCGTTTCGAGTGGGGTCTGATTGCAGACATGGAGCCGCCCGACCTTGAGACCAAGGTGGCGATTCTAAAACGTAAAGCGGACCTGGACGGCGTCGCCCTCCCGGATGATGTAGCCTTCTTCATAGCGAGTAAAGTGAAGAGCAACATACGCGAGTTGGAAGGCTCGCTCGTTCGCCTGGTGGCAATCTCGTCTCTGCGCGGGCTGCCGATCTCGAAGATGCTGGCACAGGACGCGATTCGCAACATCGCGGAGGACAACCGACCGGCGGGGATTACCATTGAACAGATTCAACAGACGGTCGCCGCCCATTATCGTCTGAGGGTCGATGAGCTGACTTCAAAAAACAACGCGCGCCAGATTGCCGTGCCCAGGCAGGTCGCCATGTATTTGTGCAAACGTCTTACGAAACATAGCTTCCCGGAGATCGGCCGCGAGTTCGGAGGCAAGCATCACACGACCGTAATTCACTCCGTAGAGAAGATTGAAGCGTTGGTTTTGAAGGATCAAATTTTCCACAGGGTCGTCAGTGACCTTATGGACAACCTTTGCAAATAGTTAGCGGCTTTAGCAAAGGAATTTTTTCCACAGTACTATTTTCGGTTAAGCTCTTTTCACATAAGATTTAACTTCGAGTTTTCCACATTTCCACAGGCAGAGGAAAATACCCCCTGTGGAAATGTGGAAAACTTCTGGGAGCGCCATAATTTTCCACAGGTCGAAAGAGATTTCCACAGTGATTTCCACAGGGGCTGTGGAAAACAATCCCTTTGCAGTCAACATTAAAGTGACTTTTCCACATTTCCACAGGCCCTACTACTACTACTATATATAAATACAAGGTATTTAATTAGTAATAATAGTAAAAGACTCTGCTTGCTGAAGCGAACACGCTGAATGCAGAATAGAGCTATCACCAGCTTAGAGGAGTTTGTAAATGGAATTCAGTATTAGCAAGAATGCCCTCCAGAAAGAACTCGGTTTTGTACAAGGGATCGTCGAGAAGAAAAACACCATCCCGGCACTCTCAAACATTCTGATCGAGTCAATCGGGGAAAGCACGATTCGCCTCGTCGGCACGGATTTGGACGTGACGATACGTTGTGAGACCGAGGCGGAGATTAAGGTCCCCGGCTCCTTGTGCGTCCAGGCGCGAAAGCTTTTTGACATCTCGCGTCTGCTTCCGGACTCGACGGTCAATTTCCACAAGGAGGAGAATGATTGGGTCACAGTCAAGTGTGAAAACTTCCGCTCGAAGATCGCCGGGCTTCCGCGCGAGAGTTTCCCGGAGGTCCCGACCAGTAAGTCCGCGCCCCTGAAATTTCCCGCCGAAGTCTTCAAATCTTTTATAGAGCGGACGATTTTTGCAATCACTCAGGAGGAGTCGCGCTACACGCTCTCCGGCGCGAAATTCATACTGGATAAATCGGGCGCTAAGATGGTTACAACCGACGGACACCGGCTAGCCTATGTCGCGCGTCGGGATTTAGGAGAAAACGCGCCTGAGGAGGCTCTGGACGCTCTTATACCCCGTAAGACGCTGGCTGAGCTGACCAAGCTGACCGCCTCTTTCGAGGGCGAGATAGGCTTGGGCGTGGATGAGAACCATATTTACTTTGAAGTCGGGGACCGACTCTTGATTTCCAGAATGCTCTCCGGCCAGTTCCCGAATTACGAGATGGTCATGCCAAAGGGCAACGACAAGTTGGTCGTCTTCGACAGCACGCAGCTCAATCACGCGATACGCCGCGTGGCGCTGATGGCGGACGACCGTTCGCACGCCATCCGTTTTCACCTGGTGCCGAATCAACTTCAGATTAGCTCGCAGAACGCCGAAGAGGGCGAAGCGCGCGAAACGGTTGCGACCGAGTACGCCGGCGACGAGACGGAGATTGGATTCAACGCGCAGTACCTGCAAGATTTCCTCAACGTCGTGGGGGACGGCCAGGTCGCCTTTGAATTCAAAGATGGCAACTCACAGGCTCAACTGCGACCGGCCGCGGACCCGGACTACGAGTACAAGTACGTAGTCATGCCGATGAGGATTTGAAAAGGCCCGGCTGTCATTAAAGAATTCCTCGAAAAGCACCTCCATTGCCAAGATGGAGGTGCTTTTTCCCTGCCGTTTGGATGTTAAGGCTGAAAGTTTGACACTTGAGGGGGAAAGTTCCTCTTCCGAGGTTGAAGGTTCCTCCAAAAAGCTCGAATGTTCCTCCAAAAAGCCTGAACATTCCTCTTCAAAGCTCGAAGGTTCGTGCTCAAAGGTTGAAAGTTTCGTTCTAGAGGTCGAATGGTTGACAAAAATTGTCGGAAGTTCGACAAAAATTGTCGGAAGTTGTCGTTTCGAGCATGAAGGTCGCTCCTCCGAGGATGAACGCTCTACTTCCGAGGTGCGTCGGAACCCTTCTCAGCCGGTAACGTGACAATATCTTAATAATTTATCATGTGTTAAAATCCACGCATGCTGCTCGAATCTCTTGAGGTCCATAATTTCCGAAATTTGAGCGGCAAAGTCTCCTGGGGCAGCGGCCTCAACATCATCTACGGCGACAACGGGCAGGGCAAAACGAACTGGCTCGAAGCCATTTATCTACTCGCCACCACCAAATCATTCCGCACGCAACGCCTGCAAGAGGCCATCCGGTTTGAAGAAGATTTGGCCGTTGTGCGCGGCAGTGTCGCTCAAAGCCTTGAGGTCCGCCGCGAGATGCAGGTGAACCTGCGCGGCAACACGAAATCAATTTCCGTCAACGGCAAGCGCGAGCCCGTGACGCGCTACCTGGAGCAGCTCAACGCCATCGCCTTCACCGCGGACGAACTCAGCATCGTCCGCGGCATGCCCGAGGCCCGCAGGAAGTTTCTGGACCGCGGCGTAGTCTCGCTGCACCCGGCTTACGTGCAGACGCTGGCCGACTACAACCACGTCGTCAAACAGAAGAACCGCCTCCTGCAAGACGCATCCGAGGGGGAGTTGAGCTTCGAGCGGACGGCCGAGTCTATGGCTCCCTGGAACGAGCAACTGGTTAAGCTGGGTTCGGAGATTCACCGCAGCCGGACGGATTACGTCAGCCGGTTAAGCAGCGTCCTCGAACCGCGCCTGTTCGAGAAAGAAGACGTGACCATTCGCTATGTCTCGTCGCTCGAAGGCAAGGGCAATTTAGACGATTACGAATCGTTGCTTTCTGAGCGCCTACAGTTGCGCTTGCAGGCCGAGGTTGCCGCCGGGCACGCCCTCATAGGGCCGCACAGGGATGATCTGGAGATACACTTCGGCGGGCGCGACATGCGGACTTTCGGAAGCTCCGGCCAACAACGTAGCGCATTGATAATACTTGACTTAGCACAGGTTTCGGTGTATTATTCATGGCACAATGAGTATCCACTTTTCCTCATAGATGACGTGGACGCGGAGCTTGATAGGAAGCGTATAAATTGCTTGCTGGAATACCTTGAAGGGCGTACTCAGACATTCATCACGACCTCGAAAGAGAGCCTTGTCGAGCAGTTTATCGAGCGGGCGAATATTTATCATGCGAGCAATGGTTTGATTGCTGGAAGCGCGCGTCGGGAGGCGCTAATTTCTTCCGCCGTGGGCAGTGCCGAAAGCATCTAAGAAAAGGCGGAAAGGCGTTCCCGACGCCGTTTCAAAACAGACAAAATTTTAATCAATTGAGATTTCAAAGAGGAGATTGGTTTGGCTTCAGCATCATCAACATTACCTAAGAAAAAAAGCACGGCTTACGACGCGGGTTCGATCACGGTGCTCGAAGGACGTGATGCGGTGCGCAAGCGTCCTGCCATGTACATCGGCTCGACCGGGGACCTGGGCCTGCATCACTTGGTGTACGAAGTGGTAGATAATTCAATTGACGAGGCGCTCGCCGGGCACTGCGACACGGTCGAAGTGGCGATTCACCTGGACGATTCGATCACCGTCATCGATAACGGCCGCGGCATCCCCGTTGACTACCACAAGCAGGAGAAGAAGAGCGCCGCCGAGGTCGTGATGACCAAGCTGCACGCGGGCGGCAAATTCGACTCCAACGCTTACAAGGTGTCGGGCGGCTTGCACGGCGTGGGCGTCTCCTGCGTCAACTTCCTTTCCGAAACGCTCCGCCTGGAAATCTGGAGGGAAGGCAAGACCTACGAGCAGGAGTACGAGCGCGGCATCCCCGTCACGAAACTGGAGCAGACCGGCAAGACCCGCAGACGCGGGACGAAGATTACTTTCAAGCCGGACCAGGAAATCTTCACCGAGACCAAGTTCAGCTTCGACAAGCTGTCGGAGCGCCTGCGCGAAAAGGCTTTCCTGAACAAAGGCATCCGCATCAGCATCAAGGACGAGCGGGAAGAGACCGAACGCTCGCACGAGTTCTACTACAGGGGCGGTATCGCGGAATTCGTCAAGCACCTCAACAAGAACAAGACGACGCTGCACGACAAGCCCATCTATTTCGAGAAGACGGGCGACTCGCTCTCAATCGAGGTGGCGATTCAGTACAACGACGGCTACGACGAGAAGGTTTATTCCTTCGCCAACAACATCAACACGGTTGACGGCGGGACACACCTTTCCGGCTTCCGCTCGGCCTTCACGCGCACCGTCAACGCCTACGCGCAATCCTCCGGGCTCGCCAAGAACTTCAAAAGCTCGCTCTCCGGCGACGACGTACGTGAAGGTCTGGTTGCGGTGATTTCCGTCAAATTGCCGCAGCCCCAATTCGAAGGACAGACCAAGGGCAAACTTAACTCGGACGTTAAAGGCTCGGTCGAGTCGTTCCTGAACGAGTGCTTGACGGAGTACTTCGAGCAAAACCCGACCGTCGCCAGGAAGATCGTCGGTAAATCCGTTGACGCCGCGCGCGCGCGCGAGGCGGCACGCAAGGCCAGGGAGATCGTCCGCAAGGGAGCAATCGGCTCGACCATGCTTCCGGGCAAGCTGGCCGACTGCCAGGAGCGCGACCCTTCTCTGTGTGAGATTTACATTGTAGAAGGAGATTCCGCCGGCGGCTCGGCCAAGCAGGGGCGCGACCGGAAGAATCAGGCCATCCTCCCGTTAAAAGGTAAAATCTTGAACGTCGAGAAGGCCCGTTTCGATAAGATGCTCGGCCACGGCGAGATAAAAACGCTGATTACGGCGCTCGGGACCGGCATCGGCAAGGACGACTTCGATGTCGGGAAGCTCCGTTACCACAAGATTATTCTGATGACGGACGCCGACGTGGACGGCTCGCACATACGCACGCTGCTTCTCACCTTCTTCTACCGGCAAATGCCGGAGTTGGTCGAGAGGGGGCACGTCTTCATCGCTCAGCCCCCGTTGTTTAAAGTGAAACGCGGTAAGCGCGAGGAGTACATCAAGGACGAGCGGTCAATGGTGCGCTTCATGATGCGGCAGGCCACGGGCGACATGAAGGTGAAGGCTGGTAATTCAACTGCGGCCATTGAAGGGCGTGACCTGGCGCGGGCGCTTGAGCAGATGGTGGAATTCAAACGCTACTGCGAAAAGGCCACGCGCAGGCTCGGGGGCGACAGCCGTCTGCTCAACATTCTGCTTGAAGCCTTCGCCGGCCGCGAGGGCGTGCTGCGCAACGAGGAAGCAACGCTGCGGAGCGTTTTCCAGGACGGTGACAACATGGCGACCATCGAGGGCGTCTTGGCGGGTGAGGGCTACAAGACGGACCTGACGGACGACGAAGAGCACGGTCTGTGGGAGATTAAAACCACGTCAGACTCGGGCGTCAACGTCTGCATTGACTGGAATCTGGCGAGCTACGTCGAGTTTCAGAAGGCCGTCGAGCTTTACAAAGCCCTGGAAGATCGACTGGCTGCGCCGTTTGTAGTGGGCGAGAACGGGTCGAGTGAAAAAGTTCAGACGCGCGAGGACTTGCTTGAGCGCGTGCTGGCGGCGGCCAAGAAGGACTTGACCATCCAGCGTTACAAGGGGCTCGGCGAGATGAACCCGGAGCAGCTCTGGGAGACGACGATGAACCCCGAGAAGCGCACCCTGTTGCAGGTGAAAGTTGACGATGCGGTGGAGACCGATCAGATTTTCACGGTGCTGATGGGCGACGCGGTCGAGCCGCGCCGGCGCTTTATCGAGGACAATGCCCTCGACGTTAAGAACTTGGACGTTTAGTTCCGGGCACACGAAAAAGCGTAGAGTGCCGTCCCTGGCGAGAAGTTATTTGACACTCTACGCTTCGTTGTATAAACTACAGCTCCCTTTTCCTCCTGTGGATCTTACCGCTGCATGCATCTCGCGTATGCAGCGGAATTTTTTTGCGCGCCGTAATTTCCGCTCAAAAAGAGCCCACCTGATCGAACGCCTCTATATCCCGCCCGCCCGTTGATTGTAGGAGCTTAATCAGGCGCGTCACGTCGTCCTCGGGAACCTGGGCTATCAAAAGAGAGTCGCCCTTCTTCAGGTGTTTCTGGTAGAGCCGCGCCAGAATGCTCGGCACCAGCCGCTTCAGAGAGTCGAAAGGTTTCCCTTCGCTCGCGGTGAGGCTGATGACGGAGAACAACCGCGAGTCGAAGCCGCTCGCGGTCGCGGTGGCAAGAAGACGGGTGGCCGATTGTAGGCTGTCGAAAGCAGACACAATAGTTTTAGCCATGACCCTGCTGCTCCGTTCTTGATTCACGCCCTGGAAACGTATTAACGACGGCCGCCCTGGGCGTGTCAGTATGATAAACCTCTAGATACTCATCTCGCCTTGAAGACCCTTGCGAAGCGGCTGAGGCGTGAAGCCTTCGGCCTCAGCCGCTGGAAGAACCGGAGCTGCCGGCCTTGCCCCCGGCCGTCCCCGAGGCCGTCTGCTCGTCCAGGTCCAGACGCTCCGACTCGTTGACGCCGTGCTGGTTGTAGTAGCCGCCGGGCGCGAACTGCCCGGACTCCCCAATGTCGAGCAAGCGTTTGTCGTTCGCCGGGTTGACTTCCTCGGCTGCGTTCGGCGTGTTATCCGGTTTGAGATCGGGGTCTGCGTTGGTCTCTTCTAAAGAAGATTGTCTCGGATTGTCGTCTGCCATTTTCTTCTCCTCGTGCTGAAAAATTAGTTGATGGTTTTCGCCGATTCGCCGAAGCGCTCGACGCGGAAACGGGAGAGCTTGAGCGGCGTGCCGGGCCTGATGCTCGCCTTGCGCGCCGCGATGTCAACCTGCTGGCGTGCCGTCTCGACGCCCTGTAGGTCCGGCAGGAGCAGCCCGCGCCGCGTCCCGCTCTCGTCTTCGACGATGACCCCGTAAACCTTCGGGTCAAGCTCCTCGAACTGTGCCGGTTCAGGAGTCGATAGTACGTCAACCGAGTAACGCAAGTGTGACAGTTCGGCTGGCGCAACAGGGGGGAAGCGCGGGTCGCGCGTGGCCGAGCTGACGGCGTTGGCGATGATCTCCTCGGCCAGACTTTTCTTCGCGGGCTCGATGGTCCCGATGCAGCCGCGCAAATCTCCTTCGCGCATTTTGATGGAGACGAAGCAGGCGGCGCACTCTTCGAGCACGGGGGCGGACGCGGGAGGAGTTTCAATCACGCGTCCTTCGCGGACGAAAGTCTCGACGGCCTGACGGGCCAGCGCGGTGATCGCCTCGCCGCGCTCTTGTCCCGCCGTTTGACTTTGAGAGTGAGCCTCATTCTCATCGGCCGCGCGCTCTTTCGCCGGACCAGTTTCGCGCGCGAGCTGCGCGACGAGGTAGCCGACGCCGAAGGGCGCTTCGTAGTTGAGCACTTCGTAAGCGCGCTCGGCCGAAGCGGTCGCGCCGAAGGCGACGAGCATTGAGCGGTAGCCGCACTCGCCTGCGCGCCTTCTCAAATCCTGGTCGATGTTAATGATTCGCTCGGGCCGGCCCTCGCGTATCGCGCCGACGACCTCTTCGTCGAAGACGTGCGCCTGCGGGTAGAAGCCGGCGGGCGCGTCCGGCTTCAGCCTGTGGCTCAAGTCGCCGCTCGCGACGAAGGCGACCGCGCGCCCAGCCTCGCCGGCCGCGCGCCTGATGCACGAGCCGAAGCGCACGTGGTCTTCATTCGAAAGGAAGCTGTAGCCGAGCGCGACGACGCGCCCGCGCCAGCCGTTGCGTTGCAGGAAGTAGAGCGGGACGGCCGTGCCGTGGTCCAAATCGTAGCCTCGGATGCCGGCCACTTCGTAGCCTGCTGCGGCGGCGGCGCGCGAAATCGCGCCGAGCACCTCTTCGTCGAGCGGCGCTTCCACCCGCGCGTCGGGCGCGTGGAAGTTCGCGAAGTCGCCGTAAAGCCGCTCGTCCTGATAGGCGACGAAGGCGTGCGCGTCGAGGGGCGCGTGCGGCGAGACGAGCACGACCGTCTCCGCGCCGCTCTCGATCAGGCGCTCCGTAAACTCTCGCATCGCCTCGACGGAGCCGCGCACTTCCGCCACCGCCTCACCCCCGACTTCCGGGACCATGATCGGCGGGTGCGGCGCGATGCCTGCGAAAACCAGTGAGCCTCCCGTACCCATCTCTAATCAACCTGACGAAGACCGGCCGCCGTCACGCGCGGGCCGGTGAACAGGGGGGAACGCACAAGGGCCACGAACCCGTGAAGGGCCAGGGCCGCTCTCGAAAAGTATCCTGGAGGGAACGGCTGCGATTTTATCACACCATGCGGGCGCGGCGGCAAGGGCGGAATTGCGCCGCCGCGGGGAAGACCATTATGATGTGGCGGAAGAGAGGACGCGACGCTTGATGATGGGCGAGAGATTCGACGTGATGATTGTAGGGGCCGGGCCGGCCGGCTCGTTCGCGGCCGAACGGCTCGCACGCGGCGGCGCGCGCGTCGCACTCTTCGACGGCCGCCCCGAAGATTCCCCGAAGGCGTGCGGCGGCGGCGTCACTTCGAAGGCGCTCAAGGCATGGCCGCATCTGCTGGGAGCCGTGGGCCGGACCGTCGGCGAGCTTGAGCTGTACTCCCCCGCAGGCAAGCGTCTACACCTGAAGCTCGAAGAGCCTTTCGCCATCTACTCGCGCACGGCCTTCGATTCGTACTTGCGCGACCGCGCCGAACGCGCCGGCGCGCACGTCTTCTCCGAGCGCGTTACTTTTCGTCAACGCGCCGACGGGGCTGACGACTGGGTGCTGCGCGGCCGCGACGGCAGCGCCGCGTGGGCTGGGCCATTTCTCGTCGCGGCAGACGGCGCGAACAGCCCCGTTGCGAAAAAATTGGCGGGCGCGCTCCCGCCCTCCGAGATGGAAGTCGCTTTCGGCTACCGCGCTCCGCTGCCCGAAAGAGAGACCGCCCCGACCGTCGTCGCGTTCCTTCCGGGCTGGGCCGGGTACGCCTGGGCGTTCCCGCGCGTGGACCACATCTCCTTCGGCATCGCCACCACGCAGGAAGCCTTCGACCATCAGGCGCTCGACCGTCTTCTCTGGCAGTTCATGGTCGGCTACTACCGCCAGCGCGCGGACAGCCGCGCCAGACTCTGGCACACTCGCGCCGGCGACGAAGAGGCGTGTGAGTTAATCAGAAGAGAACTCGAAGGGACCGCCGAGCGTTACGCGGCGCGCATTCCGGGTCTCGCCGCGAAGACGTGGGACACGCGGCGCGCGGCCGGCGCGGGCTGGGCCTTGCTCGGCGACGCGGCGGGCTTCGCGGACCCCGTCACGGGCGAGGGGATTTACTACGCGCTGCGCTCGGCCGAGCTGTTCGCGGAAAGCTACCTACAGGGAAGGCCGCTCGATTACGAAAGAAGGTGGCGCGAGGATTTCGGCGGGGAACTGAGACGGGCGGCCGAGATGCGCCGCCGCTTCTACGGCAATTTCTGGGGAGCGCCTTTCACGGAGAGGATGATCGAACTCGGGCGCGCGCACCGCGGAATCCGCCGCGTGCTGCGCGAGTTGGTCGCGGGCGGCCAGGGCTACGTCAACCTCAAACGCAAACTCGCGCGCAACGCCATCTGGCCGCTGTAAGACAACGATGAATGCGGAATGATGAATGATGAATGAAAAGCCTTTTGTCTTTAATTCATCATTCATCATTCCGCATTCATCGTTGCTTTTCGTGTAGGCGTTCGGCGACTAAGGCGACGCCGATGCCGACGACGATGGCTCCGATGAATTGGAAGGTGCCGGTCACGCCGAAGGCGCGCAGGCCGAGCCAGCCGATCATGATTCCGGCTATCAGGCCGATGTAGTACGGCGCGTCTTTTGGGTCCATCATGGTAGTTACTCCCGCTTGGCAGCCGGGCTACTTCAAATTGAACAGCATCTGTTCGCGCACCGGCTCAAGCATTATTACTTTAACCAATCCGTCGGCGAGAAGGAAGGCGAGGCCGACCGCGAAGCGACGCCAGCGCAGGCCACGGTCCCCGCTCATCCCCGTCATGCGCCTCAGCGAGAACGAAATTATCTCGAAGGCCACGAAGAGGTAG
The DNA here is from genome assembly GCA_036403435.1 of Pyrinomonadaceae bacterium. GTDB lineage: Bacteria > Acidobacteriota > Blastocatellia > Pyrinomonadales > Pyrinomonadaceae > QHXM01. The sequence goes on along the minus strand of DASWQY010000098.1, from coordinate 43,255 downwards.
CCCAGGCCGCGCAGCCAGGACCAGACGTGCCAACCCAGCGCGAGCGAGAGCGCCTGGTTGCTGCTCTGCGCCATCAGTTGCGCGTTGTAAAAGTTCATCAGGTCAACTTCGTAGAAGCCCTGGTAGAAGATGATGCTGCCCAATGAGGTGTAGCTGAAGAGGACCGCGCCGCCGAGCAGACTCAAGTGCGCCGGGACCCACGCGGACAACCTGTACTCCGGGTCCACCCCGGTCTGTATCCACCCGATCTGTTTGTGCCAATAATCCTGCGCCCCCGGCAGGAGCGGCGCGACGCGCGAGGGGTCAGCGTAAGAGAGCGCGATGACGAGGGCGCAGTGCGCGACGTAGGCCGCGGCCAGCACGCACACCCCTTTGCGCCAGTCGTCGCGGCGCGCGCAGGCCAAGCAGAGCATCATCAAAAGCAGCGCCGAGATTAACTGGTGGCCGGGCGCGCGCGTTGCGTAGGAGATGAGGAACGGGACTGTGCCGGCGGCGATTGACGCGGGCAGCCAGCGCCGGCCCTCGCAGAAGGATTGGGCCAGGCCGGCGAAGTCGTAGGTCGCGCGGCGCGCGGACGCGGGCAGCCGGAGAGGCCATATCCAGTACGGCGCAGTGACATTCGCCGCCGGAGCCGAGCGATCCCGGACGTGTTCGACGTTTAAGACTTCCACCGCTGCTGCGACCTACCTGCGCGGAATCGGAATGATGAATATTCCGGTCGTGCTGTAGAGGATGAGATTGCCGACGCCGAAGATGAGGATGAAGATGATCCACCCCCACGCGCCGCTGCTAGTGCCCTGCCGTGTCTGCTGCTGCGGCTGCCAGTTGGACGGCTGCTGCCAGTTCGGCGCTTGCTGCCCCGGCGGCGTCGGGTAATTGCCCGGCGGCGGGTAGCCCGTCGGGGGCTGCTGATAACCTCCGGGCTGGTAGCCGCCCTGCTGATAGCCGCCCTGCGGTGGCTGCTGGTAGCCCCCCGGCGGCGGCGGCGGTTGGTAGCCCGGCCGCGGCCGCGGCGGGGGCTGTTGATAATCTTGCTGCGGCGGGGGCTGGTCCCACTGCCGGAACGGCCGCGGCTCCTCGTAAGGCGGCGGCTCCTGGTACGGCGATGGCTCCTGGTAGTCGTCGGGCGGCTTCTGTGAACGGTCGTTGGGATTGTCGCTCATCATCGTTCTCCTTCAGGAGTTATTCCCGCCGTGACGAAGGGATCATTCACGACGGCTGACTGGCGTTCGAGGCGTGCGAGCACGTCTGCTATCTTCGCGGTCAGGTCACTGGTCCGGCGCTTGATTGACCACTGCCGGGCCTTCTGCAAGAGCGGAATCGCGTCGCGCGACCCCGCGAGTTCCAGGAATTTCAGCGCGCGCGCCTTCTGACTATCGCTCCCGCCGACGAGACTGCGCTCGGCGCGCGCGAGGTACAGCACGGGGTCGGCGGCGACGAGCGCCGCGGGCGTGCGCGGCGGAGGCGGGTCGGGGCGCGTCATCCAGTCGTCGTAGAAGAGCAATCGCTCTACGGCCGTGAGCTTACTGAACGCCTCCGGGTCAATCTTACCACTGTCTGCCGCCCCGTCGGCCAGTGTTTTCATGCCCGCCGGCAAAACGCCGTATTTCTCCGCGATGAACTTCTCGAAGAAGGGGCGCTCGGCCGCCATCACTGCGGCCAGCACGACGCTCACGGCGAACATCGCGCCGAGCAGTGAGAGCTGACCTCTGAGCGTTCTCAACTCCTGTCTATTCATACGACTCCGCGGCCGCGAACTTTTGTTGAACGACGTGCCGCGCCGCGATGCGGAGCGCGAGGACCAGCGCGGCGAGCGCCGCGAAGTAAGCCGCGAAGCCCGCGGGCGAGCGCACGGCGAAGTAGTGCACGGCGGCAAGCGACATGGCCGTGGCGCTGACCGCGCCGCCGAAGAGCGCGACGCCTCCCGTGATCGCGCCGCGCGAGGCCGGGGCGCTGAAAGGGAACCTGCGCATGATGCCAATTTGCGCCGCGTGGCCCGCGCCGACGACGACGAGCCAGCCCGCGGCCATGTGAAGAAGCGCGTGCAAAGGGTCGCGCCAGACGAGCGCGAAGACGACGAAGAGCGCGACTACGAGCGGGAGCAGAATTTTATAAGTCACGGCCTTGCGCAAGCCCTCCGTGAAGGCGAAGCAGTCGGCGACGGGCGCGGACCAGAGCAGCCAGGAGGCGGCGTGGTCGCGGCTGAAGTTCAGGTTGTGAATGATGGCGGGCAGCGGGTAGGCCAAAAGATAGAGCGCGGCGATGGGCAGCACGACGTTCGCCATGTTGCGGCTGACGAACGGGTCGCCTAGTTGGCCCATAAACAGCCCCAGCAGCACGAGCGCGAGTGCCATCCCGAGCGAAGGCCAGCTTCGCATCCTGAGGTCCTGGTCACGCCCGAGCATGGTCGAGCAGAGCCAGAAGGCCGCGCGCTCCTGACGCGAGCGAGTCAGCAGACGCGCCCACGTCCCGCCTAATGCTCCCGGCTCACGAAGCCGCGGCAGCGTCGCCCTCTGCCACGCGGCCCCTCCCGGCTGCACGCGCCCGTACAGCGCCGAGACGCGCGTCATCACCAGCGCCCACACGGCCGCGTTGAAGAGGACGCCCGCGCCCGGAATCCACCACGCGGCCCCGCTTGACGCGCCATCCACAAAATGGGCCAGCCATGCGGGCGGCAGGTACTCAAGCCAGCCCGGCGAATTGTAAGCCGCCATCTCCAGACGGTCCTGCCCGTCGCGCAAGACCAGCTGTCCGCCGTAGAAGGCGATCATAATCAGAATCGTCTGCGTCCAAGCCAAAACTTCGCGCGCCGCGTCCGACGGCCGCCCGCTCATCAACGTCGTGTAGAGCAGGAGCAGCACGCCCACCACGGCGAGGTTGCCGACGAGCGCCGCCGCAACGTACGCGGGCAGGTACGCCCAACCCGTGTCGCGCAGGCCCAAACCGACTATCGCGGGGAAGAGGTTGAGCGCCGCCGTCATCATCAGCACGTATCCGAGCAGGTTCGTCAGGCGCGCAGCCGAGTAGGTCCGCAGCGGCACGGGCTGGTGGCCCACGACGTTCAGGTCTTCCGCGTCGAGCACGACCTCGTTGAACTCGACGACGAGCGAAGTCCCTATGACCAGCATCGAGACGCCGAGGTGGACGAGCGCGAAGAAGAAGGCGCTCACGCGCGCGAAGAGGACCGCCGACGTGATGAAGCTCAGGAGCAGGTACTGGCCCACGACCCAGAAGAGCGGCGTGATTAAATCCTTCGGCTTGGCGGCGGTCGCGCGCCCGAACTGCTGGCTCCGAAAATCCATCAGCACGTACGCACGCAGGAGCGCGCGGAAGGGGCGCGGCCGCACGCCCAAACGCCGCAGCACGCGGTCGGTCAGCGTCGTGTCCGGGGCGTCGGTCCTTGCGCTCATTACTTTTTCGCGGCCTGCTCGTTCGTGAAGGAGCCGAGGAAAGCGCCGACGAGTTCCTGCTGGTCTTCCGACGCGGTGAGCGAGCGGAAGAGCGTTTCGAGTGTCGCGCGTTTGGAAGACGAAAGGAGTTCCGTGGTCATGCCGTCGGCGACGACGCGGCCGCGGTCGAGGATGATGACGCGCTCGCACAGGCGCTCGACCACGTCGAGGATGTGCGAGCAGTAGAGGACGGTCTTGCCGCGGTCCGCCAAGCCCCGCACGATGTCTTTAATCATCCACGCGGCATTGGCGTCGAGCCCCGAGAGCGGCTCGTCGAAGAGCACGATCTCCGGGTCGTGCAGGAGCGCGGCCGAGATGACGACCTTCTGCCTCATGCCCTTGCTGAGCGTGTCCAGCCGGCGGTCGGCCGCGTCCTTAAGCTGGAACAACTCCAGCATGCGCGCCGTGCGCTCGGCGACCTCCGCGGGCTCCATCTCGTGGAGCGCGCCGACCAGCGCAAGGTATTCGTTTGCGCTCAAGGAAGAGTAGACCGTCCCCGTCTCCGGCACGTAGCCAATGCGGCGTTTGACTTCGAGCGGCTGGTCCACTACGTCGAAGCCCGCGACACTGGCCGCGCCCGAGGTGGGCCTGAGCGTGCCGGTCAGTATCTTGACGGTCGTGGATTTCCCGGCCCCGTTCGGGCCGAGGTAGCCGCAGACCTGGCCGGCCGGCACGATGAAGCTCACGTCGCGGAGCGCCTCGGTCTCGCCGTAAGTCTTGGTCAGTCGCTCGACGTTAATCATGGCAGTCCGGCGGTCTCGGAACTCAGGCTACAGTTCGACTCGACCCCTTTGCGCCTCCAGCGTGAAAAAAATAAGACCACTCACGCAAAGACGCAAAGGCGCAAAGGCGGAAACTCGGGGCTCTTTACTGCGGGGGCTTGCTGATGAGGTCGGAGTTTTCCTGCTGGATTTTATTGGCCCGGTCGTTGGCTTCCTGCATCTCCTTGATGACGGCGTTGAGGCGCGCGTCTACTTGCTTGACCTTAGCGAAGAGTTCGTCCTGGGTGGTGATGGACGGGTCGAGCGGCACGAGGGCTAGTTCCCTGGCAACGTCCTTGCTGTCGGCCAGCTTCTTGAACGCCTCGACCTTAATCACGATGTACTCTTTGAACTTGTCGTTGATGTTCAGCTTGCTCGCCCCCTCGAACTTGTTGACTACCTGATCGCGGTAGGCGGCGGCGCTCTTGGCGAAGAGGTCCGCGGACTCTTGCGCCGTGGGCCTGAGCTGCTCACGGTTGTGCGGGAAGTCGTTCATCGCCTGGTCGTTCATGTACGAGCGGAACTTGGTGTAAGCGTCCTGCGACATTTTGTCGGCGGCGACGATGGCCGTGTTGGCCTCTCCGATCATTTTGTTGGCGTCGGACGTGTCGTCGCCGAACTTAAATTTGCACCCGGCGGCGAGGGCGAGCGAGAGCAGAATGAAGAGCGTTCTGGACCTGAATCGGGGCGGCATCGGTAATCCTCCTGTGACTTGGGAAAGCGTCCGGTGTCTTGCAGCGCGAACGGAATTCGGGCCGGGCGAAAGCGTCAGCTTGTAGCATCATTCTGGGGAATAAGCAACATTTCCCGCGCCTTCTCAAGCGCGCCCGCGTTCTCCAGCACGAGCATCAGGCTGGCAAGGATTTCCGCCCTCGGGTGCGAGCGCGATTCCGAGAGCATCTTGACGAGGCGGGGCATCTCGCGCAAGCCCTGCACGACGTAGAGCGAGATTTTCTCCGCTTCGAGGCGCTCGCGCCCCTCCGTCACCAGGACTTCGACGAGCCTCCGGCGCACGTCCTCGAACATGTCGAATTCCAGACTATTGTCTTCAGTCATCTGCTGCACCCTGCTTCTTTGCTGGGCCATCCAGTCAATGCTCAAGCGTTGGAGTTTATGAGACGAGGCGGTCGGGGTCTGATTGCATAATAACATAGTGATGAGTGATGAGTGATGAGTTAAAACCCGCGTTCTTTAACTCATCACTCATCACTCATCACTGTATATGGCGCGAGGCGGCGCTTGAGTTCTTCGGGGAGGGGGACGGTCTCGAAGGTGTCGCGGCGGACGGCGACGAGGACGAAGTGTGCTTCGGCGACGGGCGCTTCCTCGCCCTTGCGGCGGACCTCGAAGTTGAGCCGGAGGGACTTCGTGCCGACGCGCCCGACGTAAGCGGCGACTTCGAGCAGGTCGTCGAGTTGCGCCGCGCGGCGGAAGTCGCATTCTAAGTGCGCGCGCGGGAGCCACACGTCCAGCTCGTCGAACATCACGCCGTAGGGGAGGCCGACCGAGCGGAACAGCTCCGTCTCCGCGAACTCGAAGAAGCGTATATAAGCGCCGTAGAAAATGATACGCGCCGCGTCAACGTCGCCCCAGCGCACGCGCTCCTCGATGGTGAATTTGGAAACCCCGCCGATGAGACCGCCCCTCCCCGCCCGAAAATTGGCCCACGCCCGGTCAGTTAAACCAGATCGTGTCGGCCAGCCACTTGCCGTCCGTCTGGACGAGCGTCGTCAGCGTCCGCCCGTTCTTCATCTTCACCTTCATGGTCTTCTTGCCCTCGTACTCGCCGGGCTCGGCCGAGGCGTAGAGGTCGTCCAGGGTGTACTGCCCGGCCTGGCCCTTGGCCTTGTCAACAAGCTCTTTGGTGATGCGGTCGCGCAGGCGCTCTGTGAAACAGTTCCTGAGCTTGTCCACGTCGCCGGCCTTGAGCAGGTCGAACTGGTAGGCGATGGAGCCCTTCGGGTCCAAGAGCGCCGACTCGGGGGTCGAGCCGCCGCCCGCGCCGTTGCTGCTGTTGCCTCCGTTCTTCGGGCCGCAGGCGGCGAACAGCAGGGAAATCGCTAAGAGTAAGAGTAGATTCCGGGTCGTCTTCATACAGTCCTCCTCGGCATGGTTGGGAGTTAAGGGATGAGCTTCCGCCGCCTTGAATGGTGGAGCTGACTGCGCGAGGGAGGGCCGAATGTATCAGGCTTTTTCTAAGGCCGCAACTCGTCCAGGAAAGTTTTGAGCGCGAGGTTAAACTCGGCGGCGCGCTCGATGTTCGAGAGGTGCGAAGCGTTCGCTATGACCTCGACGCGCGAGCCGCGTATCTCGCGGCGCAGCAGCTCGGCCTCCTTCGGCGGCGTCAACTGGTCCTCGCGCCCGACGAGGATTAACGTCGGGACGATTACGTCTTCGAGGAAAGAGGTCTGGTCGTGGCGCACGGCCATCCCGCGCAGGGCGTTGGCCGCGCCGCGCGCGTCCGTTTTGACAATCATCTCGCGCACGCGCGCCACGACTTCCGGCCTCTCGGAGAGCGTCTCGGGCGTCAGCACCTTTTTGAGGAAATCGTCGGCGATGATGCCCGCGCCTTGCTTGAGAATCTTCTGGGCCTGCTCCTCGCGCGCGCGGCGCGCTTCGTCCGTGTCGGCCCCGGCGCGCGTGTCGGCCAGGATGAGGGCGCGTGCGCGCAGGCGGTGGCGGCGGTAGAAGGCGAGCGCGACGTAGCCGCCCATCGAGAGGCCGCCGACCGCCGCGCGGCCTATGCCGAGCTTGTCCATCAGCGCGGCCACGTCGTGGGCCATTTCTTCCATCGTCGCAGGGCCTTCGCCCGCGGCCGTCTCGCCCATCCCGCGCAGGTCGGGCGTGATGACGCGGTAGCTCGCGGCGAGCGCCTCCCTTTGCCCGGCCCACATGGAGCGATTGAAGGGAAAGCCGTGCAGGAGGACGACCGCCGGGCCGCGCCCCACGTCGTCGTAAGCCATCTCGATCTCGCGCACGCGCACCGCAGGCATCCCGGCACCTCTCATTTCACGCGGCTCGTCCGGCGTCTTAAAAAGTCCATCAGGACGAACTGCGACAAGTTGTTCGGGTTGGCAAAGTAGGCTTTGCCGTTGGTCATCGCCGTCATCTCTTTGACGAAGTCTACGAGGTAATAGTCGCTGGCGAGCATGAAAGTGTTAATCATGACGCCGGCCTTGCGGCACGCCTGGACCTCCTTGAACGTCTCGGCCATGACGAACGGGTCCAGGCCCATCGGGTTCTTGTAGAGCACGCGCCCCGCAGCATCACCGTGCGACGCGCCGTAGCTCCTGCGCCCCGCGGGGGCCGCGCTCGCGCCGTCCAAAAAGCAGGCGGTCGGCTTCCCGTCCGTGACCATCACGATCTGCTTCATCTCCTTGCCCTGCGCTTGCAGCAGGCGGCGCGCGAGCCTGAGTCCCTCGGCCGTGTTCGTGTGGTACGGGCCGACCTGCGTCGTCGCCAGCTTCGCCATCGGCAACTCCTCGGCCGAGTCGTGGAAGAGCACGATCTTGAGCGAGTCGCCGGGGTACTGCGTGCGAATCAGGTGCGCGAGCGCGAGCGCGACCTTCTTGGCCGGCGTGAAGCGGTCCTCACCGTAGAGGATCATCGAGTGTGAGCAGTCGAGCATGACGACGGTCGCGCACGAAGACTGGTAGTCGCACTGGTGCACGTGCAGGTCTTTGTATTCGAGGTTGAGCGGGACTTGCAGCCCCTCGCGCCGGATGGCTGAGAGGAGCGTCGTGTTCACGTCCAGGTTGATCGTGTCGCCGAACTCGTAAGGCTTACTGGCCTGCGCCGCCTCCACGCCCGTCGAGAGGTGCTGCGTGTCGTGGCGGCCGACCGAACTTTTGCCCAGGCTCCCCAGGATGTTCCGCAGAGACTTGTAGCCCAGGAAGTCCAGCCCCTTCTCCGTCACCTCGAAGTGAACGTTGCGCGGCAAAGGTTCCGACACCTCGCCGCGCCCGCCGCCTTTCTGCTGCCGCCGCCGGTTATCGCGCGGCTGCTCCTCGCGCAGCTTCAGGTAGCCCTCTTCGACCAGCCGCTCGATCAACTGGTTGAGCATCTCTTCCACGAGCGACCCCTTGAACTGCCCCTCGTTGTCGGCGAGCATCTCCTGAATCTGCCGCTCGTCAATCAGCCCCTGGTCCACGAGCGCCTGGAGCAGCGCCTGGCGGAGTGCGTCGAGCGACGTGTCCTGCGGACGCCGCTGCCGCGTCCAGTAGTAATCCTCATCGTAACCCGATTGCAGCACCGAATCCGACAGCGCGTCCATCAGGTCGCCCAGGTTGAGAGAGGAAACGTCGAGACCCTTGAATTTGGAATAGCGTGTGAACTTCATTTGGTTACGCCAGTGTTTTTAATGTGCTTGGGCTTTGGCTCACCTCAGCCGCTTAACCGAATATCTTCTCAACGTCGAGAAACCTGAGTTTGACCGGCTGCTCGCGGGCCATGATGAAGACGCGGACCTGGAGCGTGGAGCAGTCTTCGTCAACCTCCGCGACGCGGCCGGTGAAGGAGGCGAAGGGGCCACTCCTGATGCGGACCAATTCGTCCACGGTGTAGAAATGACTCCACCGCGCGGCGGGCCGGCCCGCGCCCACGCTCTCCACCAGTGCCACGAGGTTGCGCACCTCTTTGGCTTCCGCTTTCGGGTCCGCGAGCAGTCGTCGCAGAAGCTCGTGCAGCAGGCTCTTCTCCTCCATCAGCAGCTTGATGAAGAGGTCCGTCGCCTCGATTCTGCGCCGCCCGTTGGAGCGCACGAGGTCGAGCGTGCGCTTGAAGAGGTCAATCGCTTCGGTCGCCAGCCGGACGCCCCGCCCCGTATGCCTCGGCGCATTCCCCACGCGCTCCTCGATCAACTCCATCAACATCACCGGCGTGTCCGCGTTGTCGGAGAGCGCGCGGAGCATCGGGCCGAAGAGTTCCATTTTCAGTTGCGCGAGCGCAGAGAGAACGTGCTCGACTCCGACATAGTTCTGCCCGCGCCGCCTCGCCTCCTCAAGCGCCCGCTCGAAGACCTCCCACCCGCTCTCGGCGAACCTGTCCCTGTAGATTTCCAACTGAGACATGACGCGCTTCCTCCTTCTCCCGCTGCCCGAATCTTACTTCCCGCTCAGCCACGCATCAAGGATGCTCTGCTGCGAGGCGGTCGGCTGGGGCAGGCGGCGCAACTCCCACGAGGACTGCTCGGCCTGCCGGACCTCGACGTTGAGCGTCAAGGGTTGTTCGCCCCGGAGGACTTGGATTGGCACGGTCTGGCCCACTTTGTCGGCGTAAGTTTTACGGAATTCGGCGGCCCAGCCGGCGTTCCCCACTTTGATGTCGCCGACGCTGACGAGAATGTCGCCCGCGTGAACGCCCGCCGCTTCGGCCGCGCCGCCGGGGATGACGGCCCTGACATTCTTGCCGTCCTCCGTCGTGCTGACGCCGAGACGAAGAACCTTGTCCTTCTTCTCGCCGAGGCTCAGCCCGGCGTAGCCCAGCACCTCGTCGTAAGGCAGCGGCTCCGTCCCACTCACGTATTTCTCGAAGAACGGCTGGTAGTCCTTTTTGGTAATCTGCCTGATCGTCGCCTTCAGGTCGTCGGTCGTGAAGCCGCGCCCCTTCTTGTAGTAGTTCGCGTAGAGAGCGCGCATCACGTCGTCGAACGTGGCCGAGCCTCGCGTGTCGTGGCGGACGGAGAGATCGAGTAAGAGGCCGAGCGCGTCGCCGCGCGAGTAATAGTCAACGGAGAAGGGCCGCCCGCCGCCGCCGATTCCGCCAAGCCAGGTATCGACGCTCGCCTCCTCGACGGAGATGTACTTGGCCGCCTCGACCGCTTGGACGAAACCGAGCAGGCCGGCGCGTCTCTGTAGGTAAAAGTCCTGGTTGATTAACCCGGCGCGCAGCAGCCCGCGGTCGGTGTAGTAGTCCGACACGCCTTCGGAGACCCAGAGGAGCGGCGTGTAGTTGCGCTCGTCGTAATGGTAGGGCCACATCTCGGCCGGGCGGACGCGCTTGACGTTGAAGGCGTGGAAGAACTCGTGCGAGGTGAGGCCCGAGAGGCCGCCCAGGTTCTCGACTGTCGCGTTCTCCTTCCGCAGAATGCCCATGTAAGAGTTGAGGTGTTCGAGCCCGCCGATGTCCCGGTCGGCGAAGACGTTGATCGTCAGGTAGTGCTTGTAGGGGATTTCGCCGAACATCGTCGTATGAGCGTCAATCACCTTGAGGTCGTCCGCGGCACGCTTCTGCAAAGCGTCGGCGGCCATGATTCCTTTGGGCGCGACGGCCCAGCGGTGCGGCACGCCGCGCAAAGGGAGCGTCACCACGTCAAACTCGCCGGCGAGCGCGGGGCAGTCCACCAGCACGTCGTAGCTCTCGGCGGAGAAGGTCGCGGGGTCGTTCGTCGGCGTCAGGCCAGTGGCGACGGCCCAGCCCGCCGGCAGTTTGTAAGTGACCGTCTCGGGCGTGTCGAGCGTGTGATTCCTGACGTAGAAGAAAAAGTTTATGCCGTTGAGGATGGCGTAGGTCGGGGTGACGAGCGACTGGTTGAGGTCGAGTTGGCTGGCCGCGTAGTCGAACTCGATCTTGATGGACGTTGCGCCGCGCGTGTCGAGCGTCCAGACGCTGTCGCGGGTCTTCGCGTGGGAGAGGCGGCGGCCATTCTGGTCCGTGAAGACGAGGCGCGAGATGTTGCGCGCGAAGTCCGCGGTCGTGTAGTAGCCGGGGTCCCAGGTGGGGACTCCGAGTTCGAGGCGCGGCTCGCTCACGCCGCTGACGGTCGTCACGACGTGCACCGTCTGCGTGTTCGCGTCCGCTACGCTGACGACGTTGTCCACGCGCGTCGCGGCCGCGGCGGTGAGGAAGACGCAGAGAGATAGTAAAACTAAGACGGTCGCGCGCCGCGCGAGCTTGATCATGCTTCCCATTTTGGTCCTCTTCTAATTAGCTGTAGCGGCCCGTCTCGGTCAGGTCGTCGTAAATCATCCCGCGGCGGTCCTTCTTCGCCTTAGTCGCGGCCGTGTAGCCGCCCTCTTCGTTGCGGCTGATCTTGTTCTGCGCGTAGAGACCTTCGAGCGCAAACTCGCAGGCCGCGACGACGTGCGCGTCGTCCGAGCGTTTGAAGTCGAAGGGGACGAGCGCCGTCTCTATCAAATCTGGCACAACTTGCAGGAGGTTCATGCACTCCGCGGCCGAGGCCGTGTCGGCCAGCCGGAGGTTGTTGCCGGCGTCGAACCAGCGAACGGCGTCCGAGAAGTCAATGCCGACGAAGTAGCCCTCGAAGATTTCGCCCGCCGCGCGCTTGATTAAGTCACGGGCGATCTTGTGCGCGCCGATCTGCTCGCCCTCGTATTCGAGTTCCATCTTGCCGGTGATCGAAGGCACGGCGGCGTAGATGTCCGAGATGCGTGGCACAATTTCTTCTTCCCCGGTCAGGAGGGCGCGGCGCTCGGCATTCGAGATGACGGACTCCGTGACGGTGATGGGCAGGCGCTGCGAGACGCCCGATCGCTTGTCAATGCGCTGGTCGTCGCGCGCCTCGAACGCGATCTGCTCGATGAGGTCGCGGATAAAATCCGGGAGGTCAAGCTTGAAATCTCCGAGCCCCTCGCGCTCGGCCCACGCCTCCTGACGGGTTATCTCCACACCCAACTGCAAGTCCGCGGGGTAGTGCGTCGTAATCTCCGCGCCGATGCGGTCTTTCAAGGGCGTGATGATCTTGCCGCGCGCCGTGTAGTCCTCCGGGTTGGCCGAGAAGACGAGCATCACGTCCAAAGGAAGGCGCACGGGGTAGCCCTTAATCTGCACGTCGCCTTCCTGCATGATGTTGAAGAGGCCGACCTGAATCTTGCCGGCCAAGTCCGGCAGCTCGTTGATGGCGAAGATGCCGCGGTTGGCGCGCGGCAGGAGGCCGTAGTGAATCGTCAACTCGTCCGACAGGAGGTGCCCACCCTTCGCGGCCTTGATGGGGTCCACGTCGCCGATGATGTCGGCGATGGTCACGTCGGGCGTGGCGAGCTTTTCGACGAAGCGCGCGTCGCGCTCGACCCACGCGATGGGCGTCGAGTCGCCGTGAAGCTCGATTGTCTGACGGCCGTAGGCCGAGATGGGCCGGAAGGGGTCGTCGTTGATTTCCGAGCCGGCGATGATGGGGATCGAAGCGTCAAGAAGGTCCGTCAATTGCCGAATGATGCGGCTCTTGGCCTGGCCGCGCAGGCCGAGCAGGATGAGGTTGTGGCGCGCAAGCACGGCGTTGGTGATCTGCGGCACGACCGTCTCGTCGTAGCCGAGGATGCCTGGGAAAAGTCTTTCGCCCGCGCGCAATTTACGCACGAGGTTCGCGCGCATTTCGTCCTTGACCGAGCGGCCGCGGTAGCCGCTCTCCCTGAGTTCGCCTAAGTTCTTCGGTAAAGCCATTGATTAAGTACCTGTCCTTGTTTGACTGCGTTTGAGCCTTGATGATGAAGACGCAGCTTTTCAGCTCGCCGATGGATTCGTGTCGTTAGCAATATAGCAACCGTCCGCGCGCCGGGCCACGAGGTTGTCGGCCTGTAGCTTCAACAGGTGTGCCAGGACGGCGCGCTCGGCCATCGCGTGCGCCTTCGGGTGAACGTCCGTGTAAACGCGGGCGACGATCTCGCGCGGGCTGCCGAGTCCTTCGCGCACGGCCGCGAGAATTTTTGTTTCGCGCTCTAGGCGGTGCGCTATGTACTCTTCGATTTTGGCGCGCGGGCCGCCGATGGCGGGGCCGTGTGCGCCGAAGAGGACTGTTAAGTTCGGGAGAGAGCGCAGGCGTTCGAGTGAGCGCAGATAGTCTTGCATGTTGCCTTCGGGCGGGTCAATCAGAACGGAGCCGAGGCCCACTACGTTGTCGCCCGTCAGGAGCGCGCCCGTGCGCTCTTCGTAGAAGCAGAGGTGGCCGCGCGCGTGGCCCGGCGTGTGCAGCGCGCGCAAACGGAGCGCGGGGTCGCCCGCGAGTTCGAGCAGTTCTTCGTCTCCAATCAGGCGGTCAACGCCGATTGTGCCGGCGAGCGCCTCGGCCGTCAGGCGGTGCGCGGCGACCCGAGCATTCTGGCCCAGGTGCTCGACGAGCGCGTTGACGCCCCCGATGTGGTCCGGGTGCAGGTGCGTCAGGATGATTTCACGAAACGTTCTTCCTTCGCCGAGCAGCTCGTCCACGCAGGCGGCGAGCGCACGCTGCTCCTCCTCGTAAGGCGACGCGGGGTCGATGACGACGAACTCTTTCGCGCCGACGAGGTAAGTGTTCGTGTGCGTCGCGGGCGGCTTCGTCGGCGTGCGGACGGGGAAGCAGATGAAGCCAGGGAGAAACTCTATCCGGCGCACGGGCTCGCGGTGCGCCTGCGGCACGGAGAGGAAACGCCGGACGAGGTCGCCCGTGATGCCTGTCGAGAGAGTCTTCAGGGCGTGAAGCACGGGCGGGGCCGTCAGCACCTCCGAGCACTCCCACCGCGCGACCGCCCCGCGCGCGGTCGTCCACTCGCCCGATTCGAGTTCGGCGTCGCCCGTAACGTGCGGCTGCTGTTTCGCGGGACATTGGGCCAGGAAGAACCAGGTGTCGAAGCGCCGCGGGCTGAAAGGCGGCGTGACCCAGCGCCCGGCGAAGGTGAAATCGTTTGCGTCCAGGTGAAGGCCGTAGTGGCTGAGCAGCGCCGGGAACGTCATGCGGCCGGATTCCAGATCGTCCAGGAGCGACGCGCGCTGCCCCTTCGTCAACGTCTCCGCGCCGCGCGCGAGGAGCACGCCTGACTCCTCGAACAACTCGCGCGCCGCGCAAGCAATCATCGCGGCCGTCTCCTCGTCCGCGCAATTCTCCACGCGCACCTCGGCGTCCATTCCCTCGCGCTGCCCGCCCGGAAAAGCGTGAAAGCCTCCGAGGAACGCCATGCGCTCGCCGCGCCGCACCCAGAAGACTTCCGGGTCCGCCGGGTCCGTCCCCGCGCGCAGGAGGATGACGGCCGCCGCGTCTTTCGGCGTTGCGCCGGAAGGAGTCGGTTGTGTGTTGCCAGCCTGACTGCTTCGTGAATTCATGATGAAAAAGTGGTCAGTAAGAACAGGCGCGGGACACTGACGCCTGCGCTTCTGTTCTTAACTGACCACTGACCACCGGCCACTGACCACTGCTCTTACTCTTGCCACCTGAACCGCTCGCCGTCCTGTCCGTTCCAGGGGTTGCCGCGCATGTGGTAGCCGCCCTCCTCCCAGAAGCCCGCCTGGTCCTCCGCGAGGAAGCGCACGCCCTTGACCCACTTGGCGGACTTCCAGGCGTAGAGCTGCGGGACGATCAGGCGGACGGGGCCGCCGTGGTCCGGCGGGATAGGCTGGCCGTCGTGCGACCACGCGAAGAGCGAGTCTTCGGCGAGGAAGTATTCGATGGGCAGGTTAGTCGTCCACCCGTCATCGTACCCGAACGCCATGACGAACTTCGCCTCCGGCTTCACGCCGACGAGGCGCGCGAACTCTCGCGCCGCGACCCCGCCCCACACGTTGTCGAGCCTCGACCAGCGCGTCACGCAGTGAAAGTCCGCGTAAACTTTGACCGCCGGCAACTGCATGAACTCATCCAACGACCACGCCCGCGGGTGCTCGACCAGCCCGTCAACCTCGAAGCGCCACGTCGCGAGATCAATGTCCGGCGTGCCGTGCGCATCGAGCACAGGCCACTTGCGCGTGCGCGTCTGCCCCGGCGGGACGCGGTTCGCGCGCCGCGTGTCCGGGCTGACGACGACTTCGGGCTCGTCAACCTCCTCGGGCCGCCGCGGATCATTCTTCTGATACAGCGGGTCGTTGAACAGATTTCCAAGAAAGCTCATGGCAACTCCAGTGGTCAGTGGTCAGTGGCCGGTGGTCAGTTAAGAACGAAAGCGTTTTTCTTTTAACTGACCACTGACCACCGGCC
Source organism: Pyrinomonadaceae bacterium (assembly GCA_036403435.1). Classification (GTDB taxonomy): domain Bacteria; phylum Acidobacteriota; class Blastocatellia; order Pyrinomonadales; family Pyrinomonadaceae; genus QHXM01. Next base: position 28,148 of record DASWQY010000098.1, on the reverse strand, counting down.
ACTGACCACTTTTTTTGACCACTGACCACTGACTACTTCTTCACGTTTCTCTCGGCCAGGGACATCAACTCTTCGGGCATCCATTTGCCGACGCCTTTTTTGAGCGACTCGGAGATGCCGACGGTGCGGTCGTGCCAGGTGTCGGCCGCGCCCTGGTGCCCGCGCTGGCGCTCGTAATTTTCGGTCTGTTCGAGGCTCAGGACGATGCCGTTGATGACCTCCTTCCAGTCCTTCTGCTGTATGCCGCGCATGACGAGGGGCAGGCCCGCGCTCCAGTCCTCCTCGGGCGCGCGCGCGTCCTGCTCGGGAATGGTCAGCCGGTCGGTCGGCGGCAGCGGCTTGCCCTTGAACTCCTTGAGGAGCATCCCCTTCAAATCCTTGTAAGACACCTGCGGGTTCTCCGCGCGCAGCGCCTGCGCGCGCCGGAAAATGTCCGCCACAGTCGTTTGCTCTTGAGCCATCGCCTGTCCCCTTTCAGACCCCCTGCCGAAATTGGTCGTATGTCATAGAAATACCTTACGGCCGGCGGAAGAGCAAGAGCAGTGGTCAGTGGTCGGTGGTCGGTGGTCAGTTAAAAAGCAGCCGGCGCGATTGGCACAGTTTCTTTTTTTGTCTTTCTCTTAACTGACCACCGACCACCGACCACTGACCACTTCTTGCTTTCGCCCCTCGTTTATGTTCAAAATCATGTTCACCAGCTAGACCAGCAAAGAGAGCAAGAGGGTTTTGATGTCTGACGCCATTATTTCGACCGAGCCGACCGTTCTACATTCTGACCAGGCTGCGGGCCGTCTCGTCTGTCCCGTCTGCGGGCGTGAAGCGCCGGGCGGGCTCGTGCCGTTCGTTTCCATTTCCGAGGCCCTACAAGTCATCATCTCGGCCAACGCGCCGGCGGGCGTGCCGCTCCCGGAAGTCTGCCCGCGCTGCCTGGAACTCTTCGAGCGGGCGCGCGTTCAACTCGAAGCCCACTCCGTCATCTTCGAGCAGGGCGGGCACGTCCTTTCGACGCCGCTCAGGATGGACGCCGACGAGCACTTCACGGGCCGCGGCGTGACCATCGCCTTCCTCGATTCCGGCTTTTACGCGCACCCGGACCTGACGATGCCGGAGAACCGCATCCTCACTTACCACAGCCTCGTCGCGGCCGAGGGCGACAAGACCACGCTCGAAACGCCGGACCCTTCGAGCTGGCACGGGATGATGACCTCCGTCGTCGCGGCCGGCAACGGCGGACTCTCGCAAGGCTTCTACCGCGGCATCGCGCCGGACGCGAACGTGGTCTTAGTCAAGCTCGCGCGCTCGGGCCGCATCCTCGAAGGCGACATCGAGCGCGGACTCCTGTGGGTGATGGAGCACCGCGAGGAGTACCAGATTCGCGTCGTCAACATCTCGGCCGGGGGCGACGACCAGCAGCCTTACCTGCACAACTCTCTGGCCCAGACGGTCGAGCGGGCGGTCAAAGAGGGGCTGGTCGTGGTCTGCGCCGTCGGCAACGCGGGGCACCACCCAGGGCACCCGGTCCTCCCGCCCGCGAGCGCGCCCTCGTGCATCGCCGTCGGCGGACTCGACGACCATAACTCTCTGGACCGCGCGCGGCGCGGCATGTACCGCTCGTCCTACGGCCCGACGATTGACGGCTTGCAGAAGCCCGAGGTGATTGCGCCGGGCATCTGGGTTCCCGCGCCCATCCTGCCGGGCACGCCGACGGCCGAAGAGGCGGAGCTGTTCGCGATGCTGGACAACGCGCCGGACGACCAGCTCCACGCGCTGATTGAGGCCAACGCCGGCGTGGACAAAGACCTCGACGAGGCGCGGGACTTGCGCGCCTCTCTGCTGCGCCAGTTGATTACCATCAAGCTGCGCGAGGGGAGCGTCATCAGCGAGCACTACAAGTACGTGGACGGCACCTCGTTCGCGTCGCCCATCGTCGCCTCGATCATCGCGTGCCTGCTGGAGGCGAACCCGCACCTTTCGCCGCAGCAGGTCAAGCGCATCCTGATCGAGACGGCCGAGCGCCTGCCCGCAATAGAAGTTGACCGCCAGGGCTGGGGCGTCGTCGCCCCGCGCAAGGCCATCGAGTTCGCGCTCGCGCGACGCTGAAAAGCAGAATTCAGAATTCAGAATCCAGAATGAAAGGCTGAGAACCGCTTCGACAGACTTTCTTTTCTTCTGCTCCTGGATTCTGAATTCTGAATTCTGATTTTAGGGGACTGCGACGATTGAGATGCGTTTGGCGTCGGCGAGTTTGATCATCTCTTCGCGGTCGAAGATGAGGGTCTTGCCGGCGGTGACGCTGAGACAGGTCGCGCCGGCCTTGATCATCGTCTCGACGGTGGGGACGCCGACGACCGGCACGTCGAAGCGCATGTCCTGGTCGGGCTTGGCGACCTTGACGACGGTCAGGCGGCCGCGCGCGAGTTCCCCGGCGCGGCGGACGGTCGCGTCCGTCCCCTCCATCGCCTCGATGGCGACGCAGGCGCGCGAGCGCACCACTATGGTCTGGCCCAAATCCAGGCGCGCTATCTCGCGCGCTACTTCCAGCCCGTACTCTATGTCGCCGCGCTCGCGCTCCGTCGGCCCGCGCCGCGTCAGCGTCCCCGCGCGCGGCAGGTGGTCTTGCAGGAAGTAGGTCGAGTCGATCAGCTCTATGCCTTCGCTCGCCAGCTCGTCCGCCACCGCGCCGATGAGCGCGTCCGTGTTGCGGCGCGGCAGCCTCAGCAGCAACTTCAGCATCCGCACGTCGGGCAGCGCCCCGCTGAAAATCTGCACGTGCTTGACCTGCCCCGCCATGATGGCCTGGCGCACACCCTCGCGCTTGAAGAAGCGAATCATCTTCCCCAACTGACCTATGCTGACCCAGACGACGCGCTCGGCCACGCGCTCGATCTCCGGGTCCGTCTCCTCGCGGATGGCCGCGACGGCCAACGGGACGCCCGCGCGCCGCGCTCCCTCGACGACGAGGAAGGGGAACTTGCCGTTGCCCGCGATCAGTCCGAACTGCATAGAGCGATTATGACGCGCGGGGCGTTACTTCACCACGCCGCGCACGCTGGCTTCGATGAAGCGGACCAGCTCGTCCACCTCTTTCGAGTCTTTGATTTCGGCGCGGATGCGCGCGACCGCCTGCGTGGTGTTGAGCTTGGCCGAGAGCAGTAGGTGGAAGGCGTGGTGGAGCGTTTTAATGACTTCCTGCGTGTAGCCGCGGCGCTTCATGCCCGTCACGTTCAGGCCGTAGCACTTGGCGTGGTTGCCGACCGTCAGGGCGTACGGGAGCGCGTCCTTGACGACGACCGAGTAGCCGCCGATGTAAGCCTCGCGGCCGACGCGGCAGAACTGGTGGACGCCCGAGTAGGCCCCTATATTCGCGCCGTCCTCGACCGAGACGTGGCCGGCGAGCGTCGCGCCGTTCGCCATGATGACCCGGTCGCCGAGCAGGCAGTCGTGCGCGACGTGCGCCTGGGCCATAATCAAACAGTCGTCGCCGGTCTTGGTGAGGCGGCCGCCGCCCTCCGTGCCGCGGTGGATGGTGACGAACTCGCGTATCCGGTTGCGCCGGCCGATGCGCGTCTCGGCCGGCTCGCCCTTGTATTTCAAGTCCTGCGAGGCCAGCCCGACGGAGACGAAGGGAAAGACGTGAGTGTCGTCGCCGACCCTGGTCCGGCCGTCGATGACGCAGTGAGACTCAAGGCGCACGCGGTCGCCGAGCACCACATCGTCGCCGACGACGCAGTAGGGGCCGACGTAACAGTCGGTGCCGAGTCGCGCGCCGGATTGGACCACGGCTGAAGGGTGTATGAACTCCACGGCGGCGCTCATTGTGAGGCGGCGCTCCTGTCCGTGATGACGCTCATGATGTCGGCCTCGGCGGCGAGTTGGCCTTCGACGTGCGCCTCGCCCCGCATGCGCTGGACGCGCGAGCCGACGCGAACGGGCGTGACCGTCAGGACGAGCGTGTCGCCGGGGACGACGGGGCGGCGGAAGCGCGCGTTGTCGATGCCGCTGAAGAGGACCAGTTTTTTCTCGCGGTCCTCAATCTGGCTGAGCGCGTAGACGGCCCCGACCTGCGCCATCGCCTCGACGATCAGGACGCCGGGCATGACGGGCGCGCCCGGAAAGTGGCCCTGAAAAAAAGGCTCGTTGATCGTCACCTGCTTGACGCCGACGATTCTCTCGCCGGGGACAAGCTCGGTGATGCGGTCAACGAGCAGGAAGGGATAGCGGTGCGGCAGGATGTCCTGAATCGCGCGCGCGTCGTAAACGGCCATAGCGTTTATCAGGAAAAAGTAAAAAGGTAAAAGGCAAAAGGGAAGACGCGGCGCGCGTGCCTTCTTCCTTTTACCTTTTGCCTTCTCCCTTTTGCCTTGCCTAGCGTGTGCCGGCCGAGGCGGTCGCCGGGTTCTTGGCGTTGTACTCGGCGATGAATGCCTTAGTCACGTCCATCGCCGGGTTGACGGTCAGGACGGCCTCGCCCATCCGGCTGATGTCGAGGATCATCGTGATGCCGCGCTGCTGCGCGAACCCGTTGAGCGCGGCCATGATGTCCTGCGAGACGGGGCGGATGACTTCCTGGTAGCGTTTGGCGAAGTCAGCGTCGGCCTGCTCTTTCTTGTACTTGAGGTCGCGGCCGAGGCGCTCGCCCTCGTCCTGCTTCTGCTGAATCGTCTGCGGCGAGACGACGGAGTTGCCGCCGGCCGTCAGCTTGCCGATCTCGTCGGCAATGGCCTTGATGCGGACCTGCATGGTGTTCAATTCGTCCTGACGCGGCTTGAACTCGCGCTCCAGCGTCTTCATGACGCTGACGTAGCGCCCGATGCCAGCCTTCTCGTCGGCGAATTCGCTCGTGTCAATATAGGCGATTTTGGTGTCCGGGATGGCCGCGCTGCTGGCGGCCGGGGCGGTCGCCTGCGGTGCGCCGCCCGCCGGGCGGGTCTGCGCCGAGGCCGAGACGGCGAGGATGGCCGCGAGCATGATGGCGGCGGCGAAAATACGGAAATTTCTCATGACTTTCTTGCTATTGCTCCTTACGGTGAAAGGCGGTGTGCTCGTGAATCGTAAACCGTGAATCGTAAATGGCGAAGAGCGTCTTATCTATTCACGACTTACCCTCTACGATTCACGGGGTTTCGATGTTCATCCCGCCCGGATGGTTGACAAACAGATCAGTTAAAAAGTTCGTCCGACGCTGAAGCGGAAAACGCTCTTTTTCTCGTTAAAGACGATGCCCGGCAACCCCTCAACGAAGCCGCGCCGCGCGTTCGGATTATACGCATAAATCAGGCGGAACGGCACGTTGATGATCGGGACCTGGAAACGAAATTCGAGGCCGACGCTCGACTTGAAGTCGCCCAGCTTCGAGAAGAGGCTCTCGCTCAGGCGCACGACCGTGTTGGTCTGCGCCTCGCCGCGCAGGAAGACCTGCTGGAACCCGACCGGGAGGCCCGAGAGCGGGTCAATCGGCCCGACGCGCAGCGCATTCGACAGCTCCTCCTGCGAGATCAGGCGGCTGTCGCGCAGGATGAGTCCGCCCGTGAGCTGCGAGAGCGCGAGCGGCGAACCGTTCTGGCAGGCCGCGAGCGTGTTCAGCGTCGTCAGGACCAGATTCCCCCGGCAGGCGATTGCGCCCTGCGACGGCAGGAACTGGGATGCATCCAGGAAGCTCGACGAGAAGCCCTGGTCGGCCCCCGACCGCAGGTTGAAGGCCGAGCCCACGTCGGCGAACGCCGCCATCGTCACCGGGCCGAAGAGCGGGATGCGGTACTCGAAGTTGCCGAGGAGCTGCGTGTCGCCGCCGACGGACGTGTGCGCGCGCGGCAGGGACACCTGGTTGCCGGGGGAGGTGCCCGTGAAGACGCCGACGTTGGCGATGTCTGCGGGCAGCCCCGGCACGGCGGCGACCGGGCCCGAGGCGTTCGACGCGAGCACGACGTTACGCGACGTGATGAACCTGTCAATCGGGACAATCGGGCTGATCGAGCGGACGTTGTAGCCACGGATGGTGAACTCGTCACCGAGGAAGAACCGCTCGTAAATCGGGATGCCGTTGATGAAGGCCAAGCTGGGCGATTCCCTGACGGCCTGCGAGATGGCGAAGCTCCCGATGGTCGCGGCGACGATGCGGAAGCCGAAGACCTCGGGCTGCTGGTCGCGCCCCTTGCGGCGCACGGGGAAGTACTGCGTGTAGGAAATCTGCGGCGAGTAAGTGCGCACGTCGCCGCCGAGGCCGGCCAGGGAGGCCGAGGCCGAAACCGAGCGGCCGCGGACTGGCTCGTTCGGGTCCTTAGCGAAGCCGCGCGAGTCGTAGGCGAAGGTGCCGGTCACGCGGCTCGTCAGGATGTTCGGCTGCGCGTAGATGACCGGGATGGCCTGCGTGCTGCTCGTTGCGTTGACCTCGGGGTCTTTCACGTTCGTGCGCGAAAGCTGGTACGAGAGGCCGACGCGCGAGAGTTGCGAGAAGGCCGTCTTACGCATGAACTCGGAGAGCGGCGCGCTGGCGAAGAGCGACGCGCCGATGGAGTTGCGCGTGAAGAGGTTTTCGTCCGACACGCTCAGGAAGTCGAGCGACGAGCCGAGCAAGCCCTGCTGCGCCTCCTGATTGCTTGAGAGGAACGTCCCCTCGCCGAAGAACTTTTGCGAGTAGGCGAAGATCGAGAAGCCGACCGTGATGGGCCGGTTCTGGACGTACGGCTCCGTGAAAGAGAACTGGAAGGAACGCTGGCGGTTGCCGAAGGCCAGATTGAACGAGAGCGTCTCGCCGCGGCCCAGGAGGTTGTTGGTCGAGTACTCCAGGCCGAAGAACGAGCCGCCGATGCCGGAGATGCCGCCGTTGAATGAAATCTGTTGGCGGCCGCGCTCGGCCACCTTGAGGTTGATGTCAACCAGCGCCTCCTCTTCGTCCGTGCGGAAGTCGGCGTCGCGCTCGGCGTCGAGCGGGTCGAAGAAGCCCAACTGGTTCAACCGGAGCACGGAGATGTCGAAGGCGCGCTGGTTGTAAATGTCGCCCTCGTTGACGAGGACTTCGCGGCGGAGCACGTTGTCGCGCGTGAACGTGTTGCCGAGGAATTCGAGCCGGCGGAGCGTGAACTGCTTGCCCTCCGTGATGGTGAAGACGAAGTCGGCCGTGCCCGCTTTCGGGTCCGTCGGGCTGTCGTGGAACGCCGGCTCCACGTCGTACTCGTACTGGATGAAGCCCTGCGAGCCGTAAGCCTTCTTCAAGTCCTCCTGCAATGCCTTGCCGATGCGCTCGCCGTTGGCGACATCGCCCGGTTTCAACCCGACGACCGCCTGGATGACCTGCTCGGAGAAGATCGAGTTGCCCTCGATCTTGATGGTGCCGATGCGATAGAGGCGTCCCTCGCTGACCGGGATGGTCACGCGCAGGCCCTCGTCCGTCGAAGAGAGGAACGGGAGCGGGAGGAAGAAGCCGGTGCGGCGCGGGCCGAGACCCTCGACGCGCGGCTCGCCCGTGCGCGCCTGCAAGTAGCCCTTCGAGCGCATGTAGAACTGAACGCGGCGCAGGTCAACTTCGAGCTTCTCGCGGTCGAGGATGTCCTGGCCGCGGAAGCGCGAGATGAGTCCCGCCTCCTTGACGAAGGCCATCTGCGAGCGGAGCTTGCCGTCGCTGAAGACCTCGTTGCCCTCGAACTGGATATCGACGACGCGGACGCGCGCGCCCTCCTTGATCTCGAAGACGATGGCGGTCGAGGTGGCCGAGACCTCGTCCTTGTGGTACTCGACCGTGGCGTTCGGCTTGCCGCGCGCGGCCAGGAGTTCCTTGATGACGCGCTTGGCGTTCTCGACCTTGACCGGGTCGAAGATGTTCTCTTTGGAGACGCCGACCCGGCGCTCGCGGAATGCCTTCAGCACGTCACTCTCGGGGACGCTCTTTAAGCCCTCGAACTGTATGCCGCGGATGATGGGCAACTCTTCGAGGACGAAAATGACGCGGATGCCGCCGCGGGGCGCGTCCTCGACCTCGACGCGGGCGTTCGTCTTGTCGAAGAAGCCGAGGGCGAGCAGCGTCTGTAAATCGCGCTGGGCCTGCTCGGGGCTGAAAGGGGTCTCGGGCTTGGTGTTGACATAGTAGAGCAGGTCTTCCTCGCGGTTGCGGCGGTTGCCCTGGATGTCAACCTCCTCGACCATGCGCTGCTGTGTGGTGGTTTGTGTTTGCGCGCTCGCCGCCGGGGCCAGGAGCGCGCCGAGTCCGATGATTGCGCCCAGGAAGATGAGCAAAGGGGCACGACCGATTTGCATAAGTGCTATTCCCTCAGAGGTACTGACAAAGAGACTTCAGGGAGCTGAAATTAAGACAAAACTAAAAAGGTAGAAAATTGCCCGCCGACGGGCGCGCTGTCTTTGGGACCGGAAGCAGTTGGATTCAACACGCCGTGGCGCGCGTTGCCAGCTTCCCGTCTAACAAAGTCGCAGATTATACAAGCAAAATGAGTCTAAAGTCCAAAGTCTAGGGCCTGGAGTCAAAAATCGTTAAGACTTTAGACTCCAGACTCTAGACTCCAGACTCTAGACTCGACTTCAGTGAATTAACAGCGCGTCGCCGGACTCTTCCTCTGCGACACCGACCGGGCGGTAGTTCAGCTCGTTCACGTCCAAATAGACCTCAATCAGCGAAGCCTCGACGAGGTCGCCCTGAATCAGCGCCTCGGAGAGCGGGTCTTCGACGTGCTTTTGCAGCGCGCGGCGCAGCGGGCGAGCACCGTAGGAGCGGTCGGCGCAGGTCTTCGTGACCAGCCAGCGCCTGGCCTCGTCCGTCAGGCGGACTTCGAGGCCGCGCTTGGCAAGCGTGCGGTTCATCTGCTCGACCTGAAGCTGGACGACTTCCAGGAGTTCGTCGTCGAGCAGTTGGTCGAAGATGATGATTTCGTCCAGGCGGTTGATGAATTCGGGGTTGAACGTCTGGCGCACGGCCGACATGACCATCTCTTCGAGCTTCTCGCGCGAGGCGTCGGTCGTCGCCTGGAAGCCGAGCGTCCCCTTCTTCTGGATGAAGCGCGCGCCGATGTTCGAGGTCATGATGATGATGGCGTTCTTGAAGTCAACCGTGTTGCCGAGCGCGTCCGTCAGGATGCCGTCCTCGAAGACTTGCAGGAGGACGTTGAAGATGTCGGGGTGCGCTTTTTCAATCTCGTCGAAGAGCAGGACGGAGTAGGGCGAACGCTTGATGCGCTCGGTCAGTTGGCCCCCCTCCTCGTGGCCGACGTAGCCCGGCGGGCTCCCGATCAGCTTCGAGACCGAATGCTTCTCCATGAACTCCGACATGTCGAAACGAATCATGCTGCGCTCGGAGCCAAAGAGGAACTCGGCGAGCGAGCGCGCGACTTCCGTCTTGCCGACGCCCGTGGGGCCGAGGAAGAGGAACGAGCCGACGGGGCGCTGCGGGTTCTTCAGGCCGGCGCGCGAGCGGCGGATGGCGCGCGCGAGCGCCGAGATCGCCGGGCGTTGCGAGACGACGCGCAAATGTAACTCGACTTCGATGCGCAGGAGCTTGCGCGTCTCCTCTTCCTTCAAAGAGGTGACGGGGATGCCGGTCCAGCGCGCGATGACTTCCTCGATGTCGTCTTTGGTCACCTCGGCGTTGACGAGCGCGTCCTCGCTCGCGGCGGCGTCCTGCATGCGGAGGCTCCCGAGCGGCTTGTCGCCGGCGTAAGTCGTGTGCGGCAATTCGATGAACGGCGGGGTCCACTCCTCTATGTTCCCCTGCTCGCGCCGCACGCGCAGCTTGACGCGCGCCCCGGCCTCGTCGATCACGTCAATGGCCTTGTCGGGCAGGAAGCGGTCGGGGATGTAGCGGTTCGACTGGTAAACGGCCGCCTCGATGGCGTCCTCCGTGTAGCGCACCTGGTGGAAACTCTCGTAGCGTTCGCGCACGCCGTCTAGAATCTGCACGGCCTCGGCCTCGGTCGGCGGCGGGACTTTGACGGCCTGGAAGCGGCGCTCAAGTGAGCGGTCCTTCTCGATTGACTTGCGGAACTCGGCGGGCGTGGTCGCGCCGATGCACTGGATTTCGCCGCGCGAGAGCGCGGGCTTCAGGATGTTCGCGGCGTCCAGAGAGCCCTCGGCGGAGCCAGCGCCGACCAGCGTGTGCAGCTCGTCAATGAAGACGATGTAGTGCGGGTTCTCGATCAGCTCGCGCATGATCTGCTTGAGCCGCTCCTCGAACTGCCCGCGGTACTTCGTGCCGGCGACGATGAGCGAGAGGTCGAGCGAGAGGATGCGCTTGCTCTCTAAGAATGAAGGGACTTCGCCGCGGACGATGCGCTGTGCCAATCCTTCGACGATGGCGGTCTTGCCGACGCCCGGCTCGCCGATCAGCACGGGGTTGTTCTTCGTGCGGCGGCAGAGGATTTGGACGACGCGCTCGATCTCGGCCTCGCGGCCGACGAGCGGGTCCAGTTTGTCGGAAGCGGCGTCGTCCGTCAGGTCGCGCGAGAACTCGACGAGGTGCGGCGTGTCTTTCTTGGCGGAGGCGCGCGCGTCCGCGCCGGTCTGGCGCGCGATCTCGTCGCGCACAGCGTTTAAGCGGAGGCCGCGCTCGTAGAGAATCTCGGCCGCCATCGAGCGGTCCTCGCGCAAGAGGCCGAGCAGCAGGTGTTCGGTGCCGATGTGGCGGTGCTGTAGGCGGTCGGATTCTTCGTGGGCGTAGGCGAGCACGCGCTTGGTCTCGGGCGCGAGCGGCAGCTCGACGCTGGTGGAAATCTTCTCGCGCAGGAGCGTGCGGCCCTCGATCTCCTTGCGGATGGCTTCGATGTTGACCTGCGCGCGCGGGAAGAAGCGGCCCGTGAGGGTTTTGTCTTCGCGCATCAGGCCGAGCAGGAGGTGCTCGGGCTCGATGGCCGGCGCGCCGAACTGGCTGGCTTCGTAGCGCGCAAAGAAGATGACGCGCCGCGCTTTCTCCGTGTAGCGTTCGAACATAAGAGACCGTTTCCGCCGAATGACTGTTTGACTTATTGCCTCGGGTGGGGCGATAGGGAGACACGCGCCGCACCACGCGGGCATTATAACCTACAAATGTCAGGTTTAGGCAATAAGGTTAAAAAAGACGCGCCGCGTAAATGCTCGGCCGCAATTGGCCCCGGCGAATTCCTGCACGTCCCTCGCCGCTAATTCTCAACCATAAATCTTGACGGCCACCCCTAGCGGGCGTACAAAATTCCCGCAGAGCGTGTTTCTCCGTTCAGGCCGGGCCTCCACCCTGTCCGGTCTTGGCCTGAGTCCTCAAACCTAAAGGAGAAGATTCCATGAAAACTCAAAGACGCCTCAGTCATCGAAGACTATCAGTCATCAGCCTCGGGTTGCTGCTCTCGTTGCTCGTCCTTCTGATAGTTACCGTGAAGTCGAGCGCGAGCGCCCAAGATAGGAAATACAAGGTCAGAACCTTCAAGGGCATACCCGTGGCCGTCGAGGAAGTGAGGAACCTGCAAAAGGAGAAGGATTGGTTCCGCGACCTGGAGATCGTGATTAAGAACATCTCCGACAAGCCGATCTACTATATATCTTTCACCATCGTTTTCCCGGACGTTCCGCCGCCGGCCGATGCGCCGGCGGGCACGACGGTAGGAGTCATATTGCGCTTCGGCAATCGTGATCTGCAAGACTTGCGTAATCTGGCCGGGCCTGAAGATGTCTCAATCAAGCCCGGTGAAACCTACGTGTTCACCATTGACAAAGGACACGCCGAAGGATTCGAGAACATGCACAGGAGGCAGAACCTTTCACCCGAGGCGACGAAAAACTTCTACCTTCGTTTCGACACTTTCAGCTTCGGCGACGGCACAGGGTTTGAGGGTGGCGGATTGGGCGGTAAAAAAGATTACCGGCGCAAGACCTCTTTGGATAAGAACAGGGACGACCCAATCAGCCCCCGCCGAGATCAAAGCTATCTGAGGTGATTGTTACTGGCAGTAGGCTGGAACGACATGAGTCGAAATGATAGCTGGCCCTCGACCGGAGCCGCAGCCCAAACTACCATGGGCTGCTGCTCTGGCAAGACACCAACCACAACGGAGCATCGGAGCCGGGCGAGTTGCACACGTTGACCTCCCTTGACGTGACGAGCCTTGCGCTCGATTTCAAAGAGTCTAAGCGAACGGACGAGTACGGCAACCAGTTCCGGTATCGTGCGAAGGTAAAGGATGCCAAGAGCGCGAAGGTCGCACGCTGGGCCTGGGACGTGTTTCTCGTCACCGCGTAGTGACTGCCTGTTCTATGTCTCATTCCTGACTGTTGAGCCTGCTTTTATTCTTCCGCCCTCCAACACGAGCGTGCGGTCGCATGTCTGGGCCAACTGCGCGTTGTGCGTGGCGACGACGACGACCGATCCGCGCTCGTGGCTGTAGTCGCGCAGCATGCGGCCTATCTCGCCGCCGGCCGTTGCGTCGAGGTTGCCGGTCGGCTCGTCTGCGAGGACGAGGCGCGGGGCACGGACGAGCGCCCGCGCCACGGCGACGCGCTGCTGCTCGCCGCCCGAGAGCTGCCCGACCGTGTGTGCCGCGCGCTCAAGGAGTCCGACGCGCTCTAACGCCGTGCCCGCGCGGCGCAGGCACTCGCCCCACCCGGCGCGTCCGATGGCGAGCGGGAGCGCGACGTTCTCGACGGCCGTCAAGTCCGGCAGGAGGTGATGAAATTGGAAGACGAAGCCGACCGCCTCGTTGCGGAAGCTGCTGAGGCTCGCGCCCGCCGCCGCCGAAATCTCGAACTCGCCCAGGCGGACGACACCTGCGTCCACCTCTTCGAGCCCGCCGAGCGCGTGCAGCAGAGTTGACTTGCCCGCGCCCGACGCGCCGACGACCGCCACCATCTCGCCCGCCCCGGCCGCGAACGAAACCGAGCGCAAAACTTCAAGCTCCGCGCCCGAAGGCGAGCGGAAAGATTTTCGCAGACCTTCCACGACCAGCCCGTCTTGATTCTGAATTTGAGCTTCGGGATTCGAGATTTCAAATTCTCCGGGTTTTAACTGTCGCGTAAAGCTTCGGCCGGGCGCAGGCGCGCGGCGGCCCGCGCCGGGTAGATGGTCGCGAGCAGGCAGAGCGCGAAGGCGACGAGCGCGGCGACAATGATGTCGAGCCCGCGCGCGTGAAAGGGCACGTTGCTGATCGAGTAGATGTCTGCGGGGAGGCTGACGAGCTTGTACTTGTCTCCGACGAAACAGGCAATCAGGCCGAGCACTACGCCCGAGACGATTCCGACGAGGCCGAGGACCGCGCCCTCTATGACGAAGACGAGCATGATGCTCCGCGCCCGCGCGCCCATCGCGCCGAGGATTGCCACGTCCGCCTTGCGCTCGGCCACGAGGAGCACGAGCGTCGCCGTGACGTTGAGCGTGGCGACGACGATGATGAGCGCGATGATGAAGAGTCCCATGCGGCGCTCCAGCGCGAGCGCGGCGAAGAGCGGGCGGTTCGCCTCCTGCCAGTTGACGGTCGTGTAGTCGGGGCCGAGCCGTTCGCGCAGACGGGCCGAGACCTGCTCGACCGCGTAGATGTCCGTCACGTCAACGCTGACGACGGAGGCCGCGGGCTCGTCCATCCCCGCGAAGCTCGCGGCCGTGTCGAGCGAGACGTAGACCCAGGAGGCGTCGTACTCGTAGAGCCCGGACTGGAACAGCCCGACGACGCGCACGCGGCGGAAGCGCGGCGCGAGCCCGAGCGGCGTCAGCACGCCCTGGCCGGAGACGACGGTCGCCGTGTCGCCGACGCGCAGGTTCGCGCGCACCGCAAGCTCTGAGCCGACGACGGCGCTCGGCATGGCCGCCTCGCTCGGAATCTCGTCGAACGAAGTTATCGGGGGCGAAGGCTCTTCCGGCCCAGCGCCTTTTTCGTCTTCACCTTTCTTCACGAACGGCGACGGCTCGTCGAGGAGCGGCTCGACGGTGCCGGCGACGAGGTTGCGGCGGAGTTCGTCGGCGGCACGACGGCTGTCACGGTCGAGGCCGCGCAGGACGGCGTAGGCGGAAGCGCCCGCGCCGCTCAGGAGCGCGCCGTCGTAAGTGGTCGGCGCGGCGTCGGCGACGCCTTCCGCTTCGCGCACGCGGCGGACGAGCGCGGTCCAGTCCGTGAAGGGCTGCGCGTCGCGGCGCATGACGGTGACGTGCGCGGTGCCTTTCAGGATTTTGTCGCGCATCTCGTCGCGGAAGCCGTTCGAGAGCGCGAGCGCGACGACGAGCGCGGCCACGCCGAACGCGATGCCGAGGATGCTGGCGAGCGCCGTCGCGCGCGCGAGCCTCCTGCGGCGTGCGCGCCGCGCGCGCAAATTTCGGAGCGCGAGAAAGAGTTCGTAGGGCATGGCGGCCAGTTCACTCAACGCCTTTGCGCCTCCAGCGTGAGAAATAGTTTCACGCTGGAGGCGCAAAGAGTTGAACTCAGATTATAAAACGCGGCTACTTGTTCGCCATTACGTAAGCCCTGGCCTTGTCCTTGTCGCGGTACTCCCGCACCCAGGCCAGGTTTCTGGCCGCCCAGTCGGGGTGCTGCTGCCGGAACGGCTCGAAATTTTCGTTCTGATTGCCCTTCGCGTCGGCGATCCCGATCTTGTACGCCACTTCGATGATGAGGTCCGTGTCCCCCGTGATGCCGACGGCCTGGAAGAGCCTGTGCTTTTCGTCCTCGGTATAGTTGCGCGCCGTCGTCGTCGTTGTCGGCGTCGTCATTAAGGGAGTCGCGGTAGCCGTCGGCGGCTTGATGTTAGTGCCGGGGCTGCTGGTCACGGTCGGACTGTTCCTGGTGTTGGTGGCCTCAGTCGAGTCGCCCTTCAGCAGGAAGTAGAGGCCGATGCCGCCGCCGATGAGCACGAGCGCGAGCAGGCCGATGATGAGCGGCATCTTGCTGGCCCTGGCCGGCCCGGCACCGTAGGGCGGCGGCGCGTACTGCTGCTGCTGCCCGTAAGGTGGCGGCGGCTGTTGTTGTTGCTGTTGCCAGCCCGGCGGCGGGGGGGCCTGGCCGCCGGGCTGCTGTCCGGGGTAGTAGCCTCCCTGCTGTGGCGGGGGCGGGTAACCAGGGGCGGGCGGCTGTCCGCCTGCCATTCCCGCCGGCGGCGGATTGTAAGCGCCGGGCGCTTCCCTGACGAGCGGCGTGCCGTCGTTCGGGCAGAAGGTCAGTGACTCGTCTGTGTAGGTCTGGTTACATGAGGGACAGCGTCCTGGCATAAAAGTTCTCCTTCGGAAGTGTGTTCGCACACATCAAATTTTCTCGGACTGAGACAGATTGTAACAAACTTTTTGCCGGGCCATAAGCAGTGGTCAGTAGCCGGTGGTCGGTGGTCAGTTAAGAAACAGCGGCACGCGGCTGTGCCAGAATTTGTCTTGGAGGCTATAAAGGCTTTTCTTTTAACTGACCACCGGCCACTGACCACTGACTACTGTAATTTCGCCTGACCCTTGCAGCGTGCCACTTCGGCGCTGCGGTTTTCAGGGAGCAGTCCCTTCAGGTTCGGCGAGTCGCCGGCCGCGTCGTCCGCGGGCGGCCTGACCTCGTAGAGAGTGTCAAAGAGGCGGCGGAAGCGGAAGCGGTCTTCGAGTCCGGCCAGCTCGCGCGTCTCCGACTCCTGCCAGCCGCAGGGCGGCCAGAAGCGCGGGTCCGCGTCCACGACGACGCGGCGGTCCTGGTCCAGATGTGCGCGCACGACCTCGGCGAGTCGGCCGGCGGGCCAGCCGCTGCCCGCGCCGATCACGTCCCACGCACCCAGCCCGACGCCGCGCCAGTACGTGACCGCGATTGACTGCGCGCCGGAGAGCATGACCGCGCCCGGCGGGACGTTGACGAGCCGCGCGCGGTAATCCTTCGCCGCGGCGTGCTGCGCCCTGAACTTGTCCGCCGAAGGCTTCAGGCAGAAGCCGAGCACGACGGCGACGAGCGCGACGCCCGCGGTCGTGCTCGCAAAGGCGCGGTGCGTCAACTTCCATTTCGCGGTCTGCTCGCGCATGAAGTAGTCCGCGGCGAGCGGCGCGAGCGCGGGCAGTCCGGTCAGGAAGTAGCGCCAGTTGATGGTCGAGCTGTAGTTCAGGAGCAGCAGCAAAGTGGCACAGAAACCGATGGAGGCCAGCGCGAGCGTCGCGGAAAATTTGCGCGCGCGCCACTCTTTGAGGGCGGCGACGGGCAGCGCCGCCGCGACCATCGGCGCGGCGAGGAAAAAGTAGGCGAGGAAAGGGACCAGGTTGCGCGCCTTCAGGGGGTGACGCGCCGCCTCGACGCGCAACGACTCGCGCCAGCCGTACCAGGCCGCGCGGTAACTTTCATCCGACCAGAACAAGTAGGCGAAGGGGCCGAAGGCCGCGAGCAGGAAGACAGAGAGGGCGAGAGCGAAGTGGGCGATTTCCCGCCGGCCCAATTTCCACCCGCAGGCGGCGGGCGCAGCCACGAGCCAGAGGCCGTAGAAGGCGACGGTCTCGCGCACGTTGACGCCCGCGCCGAGCAAGCCCGCGCCCGCGAGCATCAGCCAGAGGCTGCGCGCGCGCACGCCGCGCAGGTACGCCAGGAGCGCGAGCGCCGTCAGCAGAAGCGACGGAATCTCGGTCATCACCTGCCCGCTGTAGACGACGAAGAAGGGCGAGGTGACGACGAGAAGGGCCGCGATTGTCCCCGCGCGGGCCGAATGCGTCACCTCGCGCGCCAGCGCCCAGCAGGCGGCGGCCGCGAGAGGGCTCTGGGCCGCGACCATGTACTTAAAGAGCAGGTACGCGCTTTCGGCCTTCATGCCGAACAACGTGTGCGCGACGTTCCAGGCCGCGTGGTTCGTGTAAATGAAGAGCGAGCGCCCGAGGGCCATCGAAGAGGGGTGGCCTTCGATGGAGGCCAGGGTGTAGTCGAACGCGTCCCAGTCGCCTATGAAAGGGTCCGCGTAAAGGAGCGCGAGCGCGAGCGCGACGAGCGCGGGGCCGAGCCACCAGCGCCACGCGGCCCAAAAATTTTGGCCCGGCGTCTCTCGCGCCGCGCGCACATTTTCGTGCTCACCTTCTCTTCTCAAACAGGTACATCTCCACGCCCGGATAAGTTATCTCGGTCGCCGCGCCGTACCACTCTGTGAGCTGCCGCGGGACGAGCGGCGTCAGCTCGCCGGGGTGCGAGACGACGAGCCAGACGCGCGCTCTGTCTTTGACCGCTTCCTTGAGCAGCGCGGGCAGGTTCTCCGGCGTCAGCTCCGACTGAAAATCCGGGAAAGGCTTTTCGTCCAGCCCCCGCGTCTTCGAGTAATAGTCGAAAGGGTACTGGCCCGACGCCTGGTTGAAGAGCACCAGATCATTGGGCTTCGCCAGTTGCCCGAAGCTCGCGACGGCCTCGCGCCACGGGTCTTTCTTGAGCGCCGCGTAGTAGTTCTTCAGCACGCCGTACGAGAAGAAGACGACGAGCAGCACGGCGAGCGCGCGCAGCTGGTGGAAGCGCAGCCGGGAGAGGCCGCGCGCGGCGAGGATGAGGAAGGCCGGCAGCGCCGCGACGGTGTACTTCGGGAGAAAAATCGGCGACGTGAATTGCGAGACGAGGAACGGGAGCACGATGGAGCACGAGAGCCAGAGGAGCAGCAGGCAGATTTTCAGTCGCTCATCGAGCGGCCCGTCCGGCGTCGCGGCCAGCGCGCTTCCGGCCCCCGCGCTTCTCCGCCGCCAGGTTGGAAAGAGGGCGAGCGCCGCGAGCGTGAAGAGAATCCCCGAGAGCACGTAAGAGCCGGCGTACATGACGAGCGTCGTGAACATGAAGCGGGCCGGGAGCCTGGGTATCCAGAAGCCCTTCTGGACGTGCGAGACCTGCTGTGCCAGAACGGAAAGCCACGGGAGGAAGAGCGCGACCAGGATTATCTGGGCCAGCACCCAGCGCCACAGCAAGCGCCTGAAAGTCTCTCTCGAAGCGAAGAGCAGTGTCAGGACGAAGAGGTTCTGCGCGGCGAGGATGAAGACGCTGTAGACCTGCGTGTACATCATCAGCGTGCTCGCCGCGACGTACCCGAGGAAGGCCGCGCGGCTGCGCCCCTCGACGAGCTTGACGAAGAAGTGCATCGAGACGAGCGCGAGCAGGCCGAGCAGCGTGTACATGCGCGCCTCTTGCGAGAACTCCAGGTGGAAGCGGGAGAGGGCCAGGAGCGCGGCGGAGACTAACGCGGTCGCCCGGCCGAAGAGGCGCTCGGCGACTTTGTACGTGGCGACGACGGCGAGGACGCCGAAGAGCGCGGAGAGCAGGCGCGAGCCGCTTTCGGAGTCCCCGAAAAGCATCATCCAGTAGTGGAGCACGAAATAGTAGAGCGGCGGGTGAACGTCCTTCGAAGTCTCTTCGATGATTCGGGCGGGCGCGTCATGGCTGAGCTTGATGGAGAACGCCTCGTCCAGCCAGACGCTTTCGCTCCCGAGTTCGTGAATTCTCAGGAGCGCGCCCGCGGCGACGATAAGGACGAGAGCCGCCAGCACGAGGCGAGAGACTTTGGGGCTTGTTTCGACAGGTTGCGCGCTTGCGGCCATAAGCCTTCAGACGTTACCACAACCGGCTAATTTTTTTCCTGCTTTGTTTCGTCGGGCGTGAGGGCTTCGATGAGTTTGGTTTCGAGCGAGTCTTCGGGGCGCTTAATCATCGTCAGGCGGTTGCCGCGCTCGTTGTACTCGACCTCGTCCATGATGTTGTAGATGAGGAGCACCCCGCGGCCCGAGGTCTTGAAGAGGTTCGACGGGTCGCGCGGGTCCGGTATCTCCTGGATGTTGAAGCCGTCGCCCTCGTCCTCGACCGTGAAGCGCGCCTCACGCGAGGAAAGCTCGGCCGTGATGCGGACCAGTTTGCGCGGGTCGTTGCGGTTGCCATGCTTGACGGCGTTGACGAAAGCCTCGTCCAAAGCGACGAAGAGGTTCGAACGCTCGGGCTTAATCAGGCCCAATTTCGAGACGCGCTCGATGAGATATTGCAGCACGCCGTTCATCAGCGTGATGTCGCTCGGCAGCTCGAAGTCTATCTTCTCGCGGACGTAGGGCCTGACTTTGAGGTCGTCAACGAAGCGGAGCTTGTAGGAGAGGGTCTTCTCGACGATGGTGCGCAGCTCCTCCTTGTTGTAGGGCTGGCGGAGGAAGTTGGCCGCGCCCATCTTGAACGCCTTGACGACGCCGGGGTGCTGCGCCTCCTCGGAGGAGACGACGACGGGGACCATCAGGCGCTTGCGCTTAATCTCGCTGAGGAGTTGGACGCCCGAGTGCTCGTCCTCGGTCAGGTCGGAGATGATGAGGTCGAACTCGTCCAGGTCTTCGCGCGCCAGCGCCGCGCTGCGGTCGCCGGTCGCCACGACTTCGTGGCCCAGTTCCCGCAGGACTTGCTCCAGCATGGCGCGCAGCTCATCGTTGTTATCAACGATGAGGATTCGTCGTCTCTCCATTGACCCGTCTGGTGTCCGCCGGCCTTGATTAACGAGGAGGGGAAGAACGAGCGTCCCTCTTGCAGTGAGCGCCCGTTAGCATGCGCTATACGAAAAAGGCGCGCGGCGCGTTCCAGATAATATTCTGAAAGCCGGGAAAAGGTAAAACGCTAAACGAAGTGCCGGGGCGGCGCGAACGTGCTCGCTTTCCCGGCCGCGATTATTTCCCCTACTTCAGCGGCGTGCTCATGTTGGGGCTGCCGTCGTCGTTGTTATCTTCGAAACGGTTGTTGCCGAAGGTGATCATCTTGCTCAGGCAGCAGGTGGAGACCCCGAGATCATTATGATAAATCGCGTTCTGCGAGATGCTGATGAACGCGACGCCATCGGTCGTCGTCCCGATGCCGAGGTAGTTGTTCGAGACGAGACAGTTCTCGACCAGGATGTGCGTGGTCCCGATGGAGGTCGGCGACGCGAGGATTCCGCCGTAGGTGATGGTATTGTCTTTCGAACGTCCCGTAAAGGTGCTGTCGCGGACTATGAGCGTAGTGTACCGGCCGGCGGCGATGGCTCCCATAAAATAGCTCTCGAAGCGGCTGTGCTCGATGAAGGCTTGAGTCGGTTTCGTGCTGTCGGCGGCGGTCGGCTCCATGATGAAACCTTTGGTGGAGTTCCGCAGGGTCGTGTCCTTGACGTAGGTCAACGCGCCGACGGAGCCGACGACGCGGATGCCCTGGTCGAACCCGTTGACAACGCAGTCTTCCACGTGGAGGGTCTTCCCGGTCTTGAAGTTCACGCCCTTGTTCGCGCCCGTGCCTGTCAGATATAGGTTACGCAGCACGACGATGGTCGTCGCGGGCGCTTCGATGGTGACGGCGTTGGTGGCCCCCGTCACACTGATCTCGGCGTGGACGCCGGGCGCACCGATGATTGAAATTGACCTGTTAATGAGCACCGAGCCGTAAGTGCCGGACGCGAGCGCGATGATCTCGCCGCCGCCGTCCGTCTTCCCGTGCGCGCCTTGAAAGGTCAGGCAAGGGGTGCTGACGGTCGAGCAGTTGTTGGCGTCCGAGCCGCCGGGCGAAACGTAGGTGCGCGCCGCGGCCTGGGCCGCGTGCGTGAGCGCCAGCGCGAAGGCGCAGACGGCGAGCGCGTTGAGCGTAAATTTGAGCTTGGTCATCCTGAGACTCCTTTGGGAAGCGCAGCCCCAGGCCGGCGGCGGGGGGTAACGCCTGTCGGTTTCCACCTTGTCTGATGTCGGGAAGCGAGCGTGCCGTCGTCTACTTAATTATGGGCCAACAGACAGTGACGAGGAAACAATGCTCACTGGTCCGGGCCAGGCAAGAGATGGCGCGTGGAGTTTACATCCGAGTTAGGGCGGGGGCAATGGGCAGCGTCTCAACTTCAGTGTTCTTCATACTCGAAAATCAGGAACCACGAAGACACACGCGCACGGCACGAAACAGGAGCAGGTCTTTTCGTGTCGCTTCGTGTGTCTTCGCGGTTCCTGTCTTTTCGTTGAAAATGAATCGCCCCTGATTTCAACTTTCCTTTTCCACCTTTTCCTTTTACCCTTTCTACTCTGATGCAGGCTTCGGCGGAACAGCGCAGGCAAAGACCACGGCAGCAGGGCGAGAGCGTCGAGCGCGCCTACAAGTTCGCGGACCTCTCTGCCTACCCTTTCAAAAAGCGCCTCCTCATACGCCTGGCCGATCTGATCTTCTACTCGCTCATCACGGTGCTCGGCCGCAGCGCCCGCTTCGAGGTCGAGGGCTGGGAGAATCACGAGAAAATAATTGAACGTGGCGGCCTGCCCATCTACTGCTTCTGGCACGACCGGATTTTTCTGACGACCTACTGGTGGCGACGCCGCCGCATCGTGGTGATGACTTCGCAGAGCTTCGACGGCGAGTACATCGCGCGCTTCATACAGCGTTTCGGCTACGGCGCGGCGCGCGGCTCCTCGACGCGCGGCGGCGTCGGCGCGGTGGTCGAGATGGCCCGCCTGATGCGCGCCGGCTGCACGACCGCCTTCACGATTGACGGGCCGAAGGGTCCGCGCTACGTCGCCAAGATGGGCTCGGTGCTGCTGGCTAAAAAGTCGGGCCACCCCGTGCTGCCCGTGACGATGGCGCTCAAGCGCCACTGGACTTTGCCGAGCTGGGACAAGTTTCAAATCCCAAAGCCGTTCACGCGCGCGAAAGTCTTCGTCGCCGAGCCGATCTACGTCCCGCCGGACGCGAGCGAAGAGACGCTTAACCAGAAGCGCGACGAGTTGCAGCGCACCCTCGACGACCTCACCAGGCGCGGCGACGAGTGGCGCGAAACAGTTCTTGCCGGCCGCAAACGCTAGAGCTTCACCCGCGGCTGAAGAGCTTCGCTTTCATCTTCGCCCGCGCCGCGATTGGCCCTGTCAAAAAGCCTGCATCAGATCAACTCACGTTTTCGGCCGCCGTGTCGTCTAACCTGACACGATATGGAATACGCGGCGAGTGCTTCGAGCCTCTAACTTGTCTGTAAAATGGACCATACGCGGCGCGCGGGCCAATGGCATACGAGTTGTTACCGTATCGGGCAGGGAGGTTGGACATGAAACACAATCGCGCAGCAAGCACAATCGGGAAACTTTTTCTGGCATTCTCTATTCTCTTCGGCATAGGCATTTGGACGAGCACGACCGCGCAGGCGCAGTGGCAGGACGATAGGTACGAGCGCCAAAGCGACCGCGAGTATCGCCGCGAGCAGCGGCGTCGTGAGCGTGAGGCCCGCCGCAATCAGAGACGCCAGAGCAGTGACTATTACGGCAACAACGGCTACGGGTATGGCAATAACGGCTATGGCAATAACGGCTACGGCAATAACGGCTACCGCGACGCCGACGGTTACGGCAACTACGGCGGCTCCTTCAACCTTCGCCAGACCGCGCTGAACGCGGGCTTTGCCGACGGCGTCAAGGAAGGACGCAAGGACCGCGAGCACCGCGACAGCTACAACTTCACGGACGAAGGTAACTACCGGAGCGGAGACAGAGACTACAGCTCCCGCATGGGCGACCGCGAGGCTTACCGTCGTTACTACCGCGAGGCGTTCCAGCACGGCTACGATGACGGCTACAACGGCTACTAATCGGCCGGCGGCCTGAACGACAACAAAAACGACGGCGCGGCCCGGAAGAAGAGTTCTTCCGGGCCGCGCTCTTTTTATCACCGCACACCGCAGCACGGCCCTCGGTAGTGGTTCAGTTTCAGACGGGCGAAGGGAAAGGCGGTTTCACGCAAAGGCGCAAAGACGCGAAGAAAGCACGCAAGGCGAAGAAGCCTTCAACCTCTTTGCTGTCTCCTTTGCGTCTTTGGGCCTTTGCGTGAGACTCCTCCCTGATAAAGACGGCCCACAACTTCAAACCGAACCACTACCCGGCCCTCTGTAGCGTAGCGCGCCGGCGGCAACGTGTAGTACGATGCCGGAAAAACAGTAATAAGTGATGAATGATAAGTGATCAGAACCACCTGTCCTTACTTATCACTCATCACTCATCCCTTTCTTCGGAGGCCAAATGATTAACCAGGAGCGCATCAAGAACCTTCTTCTCGAACTCGTACAGATTGACAGCCACTCAAGGAAAGAGCGCGACGTGGCCGAGCGGATCAAGAAGTATTGCGAAGAGATGGGCGCGGAGGTCGAGATTGACGACGCGGGCGAGAAAGTGGGCGGCAACTCCGGCAACGTCATCGCGCGCTTTCCGGGGACGATCCCCGGTGCCGAGCCGATCATGATGAGCGCGCACATGGACACGGTCGTCCCCGGCGAAGGCGTCAGGCCCATCGTCGAGGGCGACATCATCCGTACGGACGGCACGACCGTGCTCGGCGGCGACGACAAGTCCGGCTGCGCCGTTATCATCGAGACCATACGCTGCCTGCAAGAGCAGAACGTCCCGCACGCGCCCATCGAGGCAGTCTTCTCCATCTGCGAGGAGGTCGGCCTGCTCGGCGCGAAGCAACTGGACGTTTCACGCATCCGCGCCAGGTACGGCATCGTCTTCGACTCGGACGACCCCGGCTTCCTCTTCACCAAGGGGCCGTCGGCCAATCACCTTGAGTTCAAAATCTACGGGCTGGAGTCGCACGCGGGCGTCGCGCCCGAGCAGGGCATCTCCGCCATCAAGATCGCGGCCGAGGCCATCGCGAACATGAAGCTCTTCCGCATAGACGACGAGACGACCGCCAACATAGGCGTCATCGAGGGCGGCAAGGCGACCAACATCATCACCAACTACGTCTCCCTCAAGGGCGAGGCGCGCTCGCTCGACGAGGACAAGCTCAAGGCCCAGTGCGATCACATGGTCAAGTGCTTCGAGGACGCGGCCGCCAAATACGAGGTGACGGTCGAAGGAAGGACGACTAAGGGGCGCGTCGAGTCAATCGTCGAGCCGGAGTATTTCGCGATGGACGTGCCGGACGACTCGCGCGTCGTGCAGCTCGTCAAGCAGGCGGGCGCGCGCATGGGCCTCAAGGTCGAGACGATGGCCTCGGGCGGCGGCTGCGACGCGAACATCTTCAACCGCAAAGGCATCGAATGCGCCAACCTCGGCACGGGGATGCGCGCCATCCACACCGTCAACGAATGGCTCGACGTTAAAGACCTCTACGCCTCCACCGAGATGACGTTGGAGATTATGAAATTGAACGGCGAGCTGGCACAGAATGGCGGGCAGTAGTCTGTGGAAGGAATACGGTGACGAGTTAAGAACGCTTTCTTTTACTCATCACTCATCACTCATCACTTAACAAGGTTTTGCGGCTCGCCGCGGGTGAAGGCTTCGAGGTTACTGATGAGGCCATCGGCGAGCGTTTGCATGGCCTCGCGGCTGGCCCAGGCGACGTGGGGCGTGAGGATAAAGTTGGGCAGGTTGAGGTCGAGCAGCGGGTTGCCTTCGCGCGGCGGCTCTTTCGTCAGCACGTCGAAGCCCGCCCCGGCGATCACGCGCGCGCGCAGGGCGTCGGCCAGCGCCGCTTCGTCAACCAGCCCGCCGCGCGCCGTGTTAATCAGGACGGCGTCCGGGCGCATCATGGAGAGTTCCGCCGCGCCGATTAGCCCGCGCGTCTCGTCGTTGAGCGGGCAGTGAAGCGTCACCACGTCGCTCGCGCGCAAGACCTCCTCGAAGCTCACTCTGCCTGCGCGAACCTCCCGCGCGCCCTTGTGCTCCGCGACGAGCACACGCATCCCGAAGGCGAGCGCGAGCTTCCCGACTGCGCGCCCCAGGGTGCCGTGGCCCACTATCCCCAGCGTGCTCGCGTGCAGGTCGCGCATGGTGTGCGTCAGCAGACAAAACCCTTCGGCCCGCTGCCACTCGCCCCGCAGGATGTCCTCGCGGTGACTGAACAGGCTGCGGCGCAGACTGAGGATCAACATCATCACGTGCTCGGGCAGCGTGTGCAGCGCGTAGCCGCGCACGTTCGACACGGCGAGGCCGCGGCGGCGGCAGTAATCCAGGTCGATGATGTCCACGCCCGTCGCGCAGACGGCTATGAACTTCAACTCGGGCAACTGCTCAAGCGCGGCCTCGCGGAGCGGCACCTTGTTGGTGATGGCGATGGTCGCGTCCCGCAATCTCTCGACCACTTCGCCGGGCGCTGTCGTCTCATACTCCGCCCACTCGTGCTCGAAACCGGGCCGGCGCATGTCCGCGATGATCGTGCTGCGGTCGAGGAAGACTATTTTCTGTTCCATGATTGTGCGGCCGATTGTATTACAGATGCTCTATAATCGTCGCGCGGCTCGGGAAACCCAACGGCGGGAGAAAGACTTCTGGAAAAGCTCAACCTCAAACCGACTCACAAGCCGGTCGCGGCCTACTACGAGGCGCTGGCACAGTTCAAGTCGCTCAAAGTCTCTCACGAGTCGGCCGTGCGCGCGGCCTTTCAAAATCTGCTCGAAGCCTGCGGGCGGCAGTTCGGGTGGGCGCTCGTCGCCGAGTGGCCGATCAAGCGCGAGGGGCGCAGCGCCGCGCGCGTGGACGGCGCGCTCGTGGACCAGTTCAGGCTGACGCACGGCTTCTGGGAGGCGAAGGACGCGGGCGACGACCTCCCGCGCGAGGTGAGGAAGAAGTTCGAGGCCGGATACCCCGCGGGCAACATTCTCTTTCAGGCCCCGGAGCGCGCCATCCTCTGGCAGAACAACCGGGAAGTCCTCGACGCGGACCTGACGAACCCGGACGAGTTGGTGCGGGCGCTCGCGCTCTTCTTCGATTACCAGCCGCCGGCCTACGAGCAGTGGGAGCAGGCGGTCTCGGATTTCCAGACGGAGATACCGGAGTTCGGCCGCGCGCTGACCGAGTTGATCGAGAAGGAGAGGCGGACGAACAAGCGTTTCCGCGAGGCGTTCGGCGGGTTCTACGAGTTGTGCCGCTAGGCCGTCAACCCGAACCTCTCGGAGCAGGCCGTCGAGGAGATGCTCATCCAGCACATCCTGACCGAGCGCATCTTCCGCACCGTCTTCAAGAACCCGGACTTCACGCGGCGCAACGTCATTGCAGTCGAGATAGAGAAGGTGGTGGACGCGCTAACGGCGCAGGCGTTCAGCCGCGCGGAGTTCTTGCGCCGCTTCGACCACTTCTACCGCGCCATCGAGACGACCGCCGCGACGATTGAAGACTTCACGCAGAAGCAGGAGTTTCTCAACGCCGTCTATGAAAAATTCTTCCAGGGCTTTTCCGTCAAGGTCGCCGACACGCACGGCATCGTCTACACGCCGCAGGCGGTCGTCAACTTCATGGTCCGCAGCGTCGAGGAGATTCTGAGACGTGAGTTCGGCAAGACTTTAAGCTCGAAGGACGTGCACGTCCTCGACCCGTTCGTCGGCACGGGCAACTTCCTCGTCCGCGTCATGCAGGAGATCAAGCGGACTGCTTTACCGGACAAGTACCGCGACGAATTGCACTGCAACGAGGTGATGCTCCTGCCCTACTACATCGCCTCGATGAACATCGAGCACGAGTTCTACGAGCTGACCGGCGCTTACGAGCCCTTCGAGGGCGTCTGCCTCGTAGACACCTTCGAGCTGGCCGAGGCGCAACAGATTTCCTTCTTCACCACCGAGAACACACAGCGCGTCGAGCGCCAGAAACGCTCCCCCATCATGGTCGTCATCGGCAACCCGCCTTACAACGTCGGCCAATTGAGCGAGAACGACAACAACAAGAATCGGAAATACAAGGTCATGGACAAGCGTGTGGCCGAGACTTACGCGAAGGATTCAAAGGCGACGAACAAGAACGCGCTGTCAGACCCATATGTGAAAGCGATTCGCTGGGCGTCAGACCGGATTGGGAATGAAGGAATTGTTGCCTTCGTCACGAACAATGGGTTTATTGATAACGCTTCATTTGACGGAATGCGACTGCACTTGGCCCAAGAATTCGACAGAATCTATATTCTCGATTTGAAAGGCAACGTTAGAAAGGATTCAATGAGGGACGGCATACCTATAGGCGAAGCGCATACAGTCTTTGGTCTCTCAGCGATGGTAGGTATCGCAATTTCTTTCTTTATAAAAAGTGAGCGCGTGGAAGAACCAAAAATCTTTTATAGCGAGGTTGATTGGAAAGCAAAACGAAAGGAGAAGTTTGATCTCCTTGAAAAAGCTAAAACAACGTACTCCCTTGATTGGCGGGAAATACATCCAGACGCAAAGCACAACTGGCTGACTGAAGGAATGCGTGATGAATTTGAAACCTTCCTGTCAATAGGCAATGAAGAAACTAAGAGGAGCAGTTCAATTACGACCGCCATCTTTACGAATTACAGCCGCGGGGCGGAAACCACGAGGGATGATTGGGTCTACAATTTCAACCTCGACGAGTTGGCACAAAACGTCGGCGTCTTTGTTGAAACTTACAACGAACAGCTTTACAAGTGGCGAACACAAAGTAAATCGAATAAAACGATAGACGCTTTCGTTTTGTACGACGACAGAAAAATCAAATGGAGTAGCAGCCTGAAGCAGTTCCTTAGCGCGAAGGTGCCCGCGGAAATTGATGAAGCGAATTTTAGGAACTCTCTGTACCGGCCTTTTACTTGCCAGTACCTTTACTTTGACCGAATCCTCACGCACCGCCGCGGGCAGTTCCCCTCCATATTCCCGACCTCAGCCACGGAGACAGAAAACCGAGTGATTTGCCTGACCGGGTCCGGCTCTGAAAAACCGTTTATGGCTCTGGTCAGTGACAGAATTGCCGATCTGCATTTAACCGGCGCGGGTTGCAGCACACAGTGTTTCCCTTTCTACACATACAACGAAGACGGCACGAACCGGTGGGAGAACATCACAGATTGGGCGTTGGAGAAATTCCGTGAAGAGTACGGGGATTCGTCAATCACGAAGTGGGACATCTTTCATTACGTGTACGGCGTGCTGCATTACCCGGTTTATCGTGAGCGTTACGCGGCGAATCTGAAGAGGGAGCGGCATCACCTCCGACCCCAACCGCGCCGACGACCCCTCCTACATCGTCCGCCTCGTCGGCCAGGTCATCACCGTCAGCGTCGAGACGCAAAGGATCGTGCGCGCCCTGCCAGACCTGAGGATAGAGAAACTGTAAAGTGATACTCCTGCCCTTGACCGGCGCACGGTGTTAATTTCTGAGGGTCTAGAGTAGTTGAGCTGACTATAACGGATGTTGCCGCAGTAGTCTTAACAACTCCTGGTACAAGTTCTTTGACTTACAGTTGAACCGCCACTCGCACTCCTTCAGGTGCAAGTTGAAAGTGCGAGACGGGACGCCGTTGAACTTCTGCAACCGGCGCTTGGCATAGCTCCAGAAA
>DASWQY010000097.1:0-1727 GCA_036403435.1 Pyrinomonadaceae bacterium | reverse complement strand
ATTGCCCTCACAAAACGATTTCGGGTTCCGATCCTCGGCACTGTTGAAGAAATAACATTTGAAGCCGGTTGCCGTGATCTCGAAATGTGAATATTTCGGGTACTCCTGACCGATCGCTCGGGCAAACATTTCGGGGGTGTCGGCATCGATCAGCTTGTGCTCTTCCGCGGTGATCGAGAACCATTGCGATATTTTTGGCGGGACGAGGGTCGGGCTGGTGGGATCGTGCCCCTCAGCGTGGTGTAGGAGCGCGTGGTCGCTCCAGGTCTCCGGCGGGTCTGGCCGGTTATGTCAGGCGGCCACGGCGGGCAGCTTGACGAAAGGATCGTCGCTCAACGGAGCCATGGTTTCCAGCGTCATGTAGCGGGCGCGTTGGACGGCCCATTCGTCGTTCTGCTCGAGAAGGATGGCACCGACGAGCCGGATAATGGCCTCGTCATTGGGGAAGATGCCGACGACCTCGGTACGGCGCTTGATCTCGCCGTTCACACGCTCGATCGGGTTCGTTGAGTGCAGCTTTGGACGGTGCGGAGCCGGGAAGCTCATGTATGCGAGGACGTCGCTCTCGGCCTCATCCATCAACTCGGCGAGCTTCTTGACCCTCGGGCGCAGCTGGTCGGCGACCTGCCGCCACTGGGCCCTGGCGGCTTCGGCATCGTCCTGGGCGAAGGCGGTGCCGATGAAGGCCGCGACGACGCGGCGGCCCTGCTTGCCGGCATGAGCCAGCACGTTGCGCATGAAGTGGACGCGGCAGCGCTGCCAGGTCGCGTTCAAGACCTTCGCGATGGCAGCCTTCAGCCCCTCATGGGCATCCGAGACGACGAGCTTGACGCCGCGCAGACCGCGCCGCGCGAGCTTGCGCAGGAAGTCAGTCCAGAAGGTCTCGGCCTCCGACGCGCCGATCGCCAAGCCCAGCACCTCGCGCCTGCCATCGTCATTGACCCCGACCGCGATGATCACCGCGACCGAGACGATGCGACCATCGCGGCGCGCCTTCACATAGGTCGCGTCCAGCCAGATATACGGCCACTCGCCCTCGAGAGGCCGATCGAGGAAGGCCGCGATCTTGCCATCGATCTCGCCGCACAACCGGCTGACCTGGCTCTTGGAGATGCCGGTCATGCCCATTGCCTTGACCAGCTCGTCGACTGAGCGTGTCGAGACGCCCTGGACGTAGGCTTCCTGGATCACCGCTGTCAGCGCCTTCTCCGCCATCCGGCGCGGCTCTAGGAAGCCCGGAAAGTAGCTTCCTTTCCGCAGTTTGGGGATGCGCAGTTCCACCCTCCCCGCGCGGGTCTCCCAGTCGCGGTCGCGATACCCGTTGCGCCAGGTCATCCGATCGGCGCTGCGTGCGCCGTGCGCCGCGCCGGTCAGGTTCTCGACTTCCAGCTCCATCAGGCGATGCGCGGCGAACCCGATCATCTCGCGCAGCAGATCGGTGTCCGCACTCTTCTCCAATAGCGCCTGAAGGCTCATCATTTCCTCGGTCATCGTCGGGTCCTCGGTTCGGTGGAAGGGGGTCCAACCGAAACCCTACTGGAGACCTGCGATGACCACCGCTGTGGATAAGTAGCCCACCGCCGCCAGACTCGTGGCGGTCGCTGCGGCGGGCTACTTACCCACAGCTCCTACACCACTCCAAGGGACACAACTACCCGATAATTCCTACTTTCATTTGACGACTTCTCCGTGTGCCTCTCGAAAGAGGGGAAAGACTGGCCTGCTCA
>DASWQY010000096.1:0-264733 GCA_036403435.1 Pyrinomonadaceae bacterium | reverse complement strand
AGCGTTCTTCTGGTTGACGACGTGTTCACCACCGGCGCCACCGCCTCGGCCTGCGCCCGCGCCCTGCTCGACGCAGGTGCCCTCGCCGTCTTTGTCCTCACCGCCGCGCGCGCAGTATGATTGCGTGCATGAGAGAACTCTACCCTCCGATTGAGCCCTACGACAGCGGGCGGCTTCAGGTCTCGCCCCTCCACAACATCTACTACGAGCAGTGCGGCAACCCGGAGGGGCAGCCCGTCGTCTTCCTGCACGGCGGCCCGGGCGGCGGCATCGTCTCGGACTACCGGCGCTACTTCGACCCGGCGGCCTACCGCGTCGTCCTCTTCGACCAGCGCGGCTCGGGGCGCAGCACGCCGCACGCGAGCCTCGAAGAGAACACGACGTGGAAACTCGTCGAAGACATCGAGACTTTGCGCGCGCGTCTCGGCGTCGAGAACTGGCACGTCTTCGGCGGCTCGTGGGGCAGCACGCTCGCGCTGGCCTACGCCGAGACGCACCCGGCGCGCGTGCGCTCGCTCACGTTGCGCGGCATCTTCCTCTGCCGGCCGCAGGAGATTCGCTGGTTCTATCAGGAGGGGACAAGCTGGATTTTTCCGGACGTGTGGGAGGAGTACGAGAAAGTGATTCCGGAGGAGGAGCGCGGCGACTTCGTCTCGGCGTACTACCGGCGCCTGACGAGTGAGGACGAGGCCGTTCGCCTCGAAGCCGCGCGCGCGTGGAGCGTGTGGGAGGGGAGCACCTCGAAGCTCCTCTTCGACTACGCCTCCATCGAGAAGTTCGCCGACCCACAGTTCGCGCTCGCCTTCGCGCGCATCGAATGCCACTACTTCATGAACAACGCCTTCTTCCCGACCGACAACTACCTCATCGAAAACGTCGGGAAGATTCGTCACATCCCGGCCGCCATCGTCCAGGGTCGCTACGACGTGGTCTGCCCGCTGATGAGCGCGTGGGAGCTGCACCGCGCGTGGCCCGAGGCCGACCTCCACATCACGCCCGACGCCGGCCACTCTGCGATGGAGGCCGGCAACATCAGCGCGCTCATCGAAGCCACCGACCGCTTCCGGGAGACAAAATAAGGGCGGGAAACCGGACGACGTTCGACTCAACCATTCGCGGACCTCTTATCGAGCACGGGCATCATCTTAACGTTTCGGCCCCCACGCTTCACGCAGGAGCCTGAATCGTGCGGGGAAATGTTTTTGACACTGGCGCGCGCGCTCACGTAATATCAGAGGGCACTATGAACGGACGAGTTTTAGTCCTGAACGCTTCTTTCGAGCCGATTAACGTGTGCACCGAGCGGCGCGCGGTGGTGATGATTTTCAAAGGCGTGGCGCGCATGGAGGAGCATAACGGTCACATGCTCCACTCCGCCAGGCTCTCGCTTCACGCGCCCTCCGTCATCCGGCTGACCGAGTACATCCACATCCCCTACGAGCGCAAGTCGCTCTCGCGTAAAAATATTCTGCTGCGCGACCACTCAACCTGCCAGTACTGCGGCAAGCATTACACGCCCGCGGAGTTGACGCTCGACCACGTGCACCCGCGCTCGCGCGGCGGCGACTCGACGTGGGACAATCTGGTGGCGTGCTGCAAGCGTTGCAACCACCGCAAGGGCAACCGCACGCCGGAGGAGGCCGGGATGCACCTCCTGCGCCGCCCGCGCGGGTTCTCGCTGCACGTCAGCCGGCAGATCATGCGTTACCTCGGCCGGGCCGACGAGACCTGGCGCAAGTATCTCTTCTACGAGTCGGACGCCGCCGAGCAGTAATAGCGCGCCCGGAAATTTATTTAGCGGTTCGGATAGTCTTGGGCCTGGGCCGCGGAGGACTTTAGTGATGAACCAAATGGCACTGGGCTATCAGGAGCTGCTAATCATACTCGCCATCGTCGTCGTGCTCTTCGGCGCGAGCCGCCTGCCGCAACTGGCGAAGGCTTTGGGGCAAAGCAAGCGCGCCTTCAAGGAAGGGCAGGACGAGGCCGACGAGGAGGCCCGCATCGAAGCCGCCAAGCGGCGCGAGCGCCTCCGCTCGGCCGACGCCGACCGCCTC
Organism: Pyrinomonadaceae bacterium; assembly: GCA_036403435.1. Lineage (GTDB taxonomy): Bacteria > Acidobacteriota > Blastocatellia > Pyrinomonadales > Pyrinomonadaceae > QHXM01. Next base: position 262,679 of record DASWQY010000096.1, on the reverse strand, counting down.
GAAGACGAAAGGTTGGCAAGCGAAAAATACAACAACAAGTAATGCAAAATTAAAAATTAGAAATGAAAAATGAAGGCGGAGAACCACTTTTTAATAACTGTGGTTCTCCGCCTCAATTTTTCATTTCTAATTTTTAATTTTGCATTACTTCGTCTTTCGTCCCACGACGAGAGTCGCTTTGACGGAAATTGTGAAGTCCATGTCCTGACGCTCTACGTCAATGATGCGCCCGATCTCTTTGGTGACGCGCTCCTGGTCGGCGGCTTCGGGGACCGATTCGAGCCAGACGCGCAGCAGAAAGTCCGTGATGAGCGGCGCGTTCAAAAACTCTTCGCCCGACTCGAAGTCGAACTCTTCAACCCGCGTCCAGGAGGAGACGTTGTCGAGACCTTCGCGCCCGGCCAGCGCCTCGATTTCCGAGACGGTCGGCAGTTCCATGATGAGCGACTCAACGTCGTGCTCGTGGCTGGTTATGCCGGCGTTGCGCAGCGCCTCCCAGTAAACGGAGAAGAACTCGCCGAAGCTCGAAGCGGTCGGGAGCGCCAGCGCGACCGTGCCGCCCGGCGCGGCCACGCGCGCCATCTCCGCGACCACCTCCGGCAAACGTTCCGCCGCGATCATGGACGCGTCGCCCACGACGAGGTCGAATTGGTCGTCCTCGAACCCTAGTGCCTCAAGCTGCTCGCGCCGGAACTCCGGGTCGGCCCTGACCGCCACGGCCTTCGCGCGCCCCAGCTCAAGGCTCTCCTCGCTCTCGTCAACGCAGACGAGCGACAGGCGGCTGCCCGCGCGCTCTTGCATCGCCATCGCGTGCCCGCCGGTGCCCGCCGCGACGTAGAGCATGCTCCCTTCTTTGGGAAGCTCCACGTGTTCGTCAACCAACTCCGCGAACCTCTCGCCCCAGTCCGTCGTCACGTACAGGTCACGCAGGAACGCCAACTCTTTATCCGATTTACTCGATGCCATTTTGTACTGCAGAATGCAGAATCCAGAATGAAAGGCTGAAACCTTCTTTCTTTTATTCTGGCTCCTGATTCCTGTGTTCCGACTCCTGTTCTTCATAATAAACCCGGCCGCGCAGTGCTTCGGGCAGACACTCCATCTCCTCTTTGGCGCGCGGGTCGCTGTGCACGTAGCGGTAGCCGCTGCCGTATCCGACGCGCTTCATCAGCGGCGTGATGGCGTTCCTCAGGTGCAGCGGGACGGGCTCGCGCGCCGTCTCCGCCGCGTCCTCGGCCGCGGCCATGTAGGCGCGCTTGACCGCGTTCGACTTCGGCGCGCGGGCCAAATAAATCGTCGCCTGCGAAAGCGGGTAGAGGGCTTCGGGCAGCCCGATCAGCCGGGTGATGTCCGCGGCGGCCGCGGCCTGGACCATCGCCTGAGGGTCCGCCAGCCCTACGTCTTCGGAAGCTAGGATGCAGAGCCGGCGAGCTATGAAGACGGGGTCCGCGCCGCCCTCTATCAGGCGGGCCAGCCAGTAGAGCGCCGCGTCCGCGTCCGAGTTGCGCAGGGACTTGATGAGCGCCGAGGCGAGGTTGTAGTGCTCCTCGCCGCCCTTGTCGTAGGCGTAGTGCGCGCGCCCCAAAGCCTCGACGACCGTGTCGAGCGTCACGCGCCGCGCGCCGTCCTCGGCGGGCGCGGTTGACTCGATTGAGGCTTCGAGCGCGGCCAACGAGACGCGCGCGTCGCCGTGCGCGGAGTGTGCCATTCTCTTGACCGCTTCGTCCGAAACTTCCGGGTTGAGCGCGGCCATCCCGCGCTCCTGGTCCGCGAGCGCGCGGCGCAGGATGACTTCCACGTCCTCGTCCGCGAGCGGGTTGAGGGTGAGGACGCGCGAGCGCGAGAGGAGCGCGCCCGTGACCTCGAACGAAGGGTTCTCGGTCGTCGCGCCGATGAGCGTCACGGTCCCGTCCTCGACGGCCGGCAGCAGCGCGTCCTGCTGCGCCTTGTTGAAGCGGTGAATCTCGTCTATGAAAAGGACCGTTCGCCTTCCGCGGCGGCGGCTCTCGCGCGCCTCGGCAATCGCGGCGCGCGCCTCCTTGACGCCGGAGAAGACGGCCGAGAGCGCGACGAAGTCCGCGCCGCTCTTTTCCGCGAGCAGCCGCGCCAGCGTCGTCTTGCCCGTGCCGGGCGCGCCCCACAGGATGAGCGAGGGCAGAGCGCCCTTGCCCTCAATCAGCCGGCGCAGCACGCGGCCCTCGCCGACCAGGTGGTTTTGGCCCACGAACTCCGAGAGGTCGCGCGGGCGCATCCTGTCGGCCAGCGGGCCGGCGGGCGCGGCTTCGGCGGCGGCCTCCTCCTCCTCGGCGAAAAGACTTTTTGAACTGCGGCGCGGCATGGGGCTACTTTACAGAAATCCCGCGGCGGAGCAAAATGCTCGCGCCGTAAAAATCTTGGACGGAACGCGGGCCGAAAGTTCGTCGTATAAGTGTTCGCGAGCGCGACGCGGAGCAGGGGAATTGAACCCGGCGGGCGGTCGCGGCGGAAAGTTCGGGAAACGTTGAGAGGTGTAAAAATGAAAAACGCTAAAGACGCTTTGAAAGTCGTCGGGATTGTGATGCTCTGCCTGTTCGTGCTGGTCGTGGGCGTGCCGCTCATGCTGTCGCTCGTCGGGATCACGTTGGGCTTCATAACCTCCCTGGCCGTCAGCCTCATCAAACTGGCCGTCGTTCTAGCCATCGTCTACTTAGTCCTGGTCGGCCTGCGCGCCGTCCTTCGTTAATCTCCGGCAATCATACGGCAGTCCGGGGCGGCTCCTCCGTCGCCCCTTCCACCTCCCCTCGGGCGGGCCGCCCTTCCTGGCCCGGCACAAATCAAGCGCAAACAATTTTAGAGAAACCCTCGCCAGTTGCGTTGCTTCAGTTTTCCGGGATTATCTGCTTAAATCATTTCATGAAGCGGAACAGATTGACCATGCTTCTCCTCGCCGCCGTGCTGGTCGGGGCGGCGTCGGTTTCAACTATCGGTCAGCGGCAAACCGCTCGCGGGACGGACGCGGAGCTGGCCGCCGCGTCGAAAAAAGCGATCCTCGAAACGGGCATCTCCGAACAATACTTCGACAGGCATTTCCGTCTCGCGCGGGTCGTCGCCGAAGAGGGCGACCGGCGCGTCGAGTGGAAATTCTCCGTCAGCGGTTACGAAGTCCTGCTCGTGGACGATGTCGGCTACCACACCTCAGACGCGGGCGAGCGCGTTGACGTACACTCCATCAAGAGCGAACTCTTCTCCGCGCACGACATCAAGCGCACGATCCCGAAGCGCAGGGCCAGGGCCGCCCTCAAATCCTGCATAGGAAAATACACGGACGCCACGCTCGTCTATCGCGCGCTCAAGGCCCCAGGCAAGGCCGGGCTCTACCTGACCGCGCGCGCGAAAGTGGAGATTGACGACGAGGGCGAAGATGGAGAGCGGGAAGGAGAGGGCGAGAGCGGCCGCGAAGTCGAAGGAGTCTCCTTCAACGTCGGCTTCGTCAACCTGGAAACCGGCAAGTGCACCGTCGAAAAAGGCCAGGTCACGCCGTAAGAAGAAATGATGAATGCGGAATGAGGAATGATGAATTAAGAACCAGTCGTCTTTCATTCATCATTCATCATTCCGCATTCATCATTGCTTTTCATTGCGTTGTCGTCTTGCTGCGGTTGATGAACTTGACGACTTCGGCGGTCCAGGTCTCGCAGCCGCGGCAGACGGCGACGGGGATTTGCTGGCCGGCGTTGTTCAGCATTTGGACTATGCCGGCACTCGGCGCGAAGAGCTTGTAGTCCTTCTTCTCGGTCTTACCCTTCTTGTTGACGACCGCGCCCTTCAAGTAAATCAGCATTCCGCGCGCCGGGTCCGCCTGCGCCTCCAGCCTTTCGATCTGCGCGAACGGCATCTGGTAGGCGTCATCGCCGAACTGCAACTGTAGGCCCGCCGGACCAACTGAGAGCGAGCCGTTCTCCAAGTCGTCGAAGATGCCCAGGGACTTGCGGTGGCGCTTGAGGACGAAGCCGAACGATTCGCCCGCCCTGACGGCCTTCTCCAGGTAAGGCATCGCCTCGCCGTACTGGTTCTTGCCGAAATAACTTTGGCCCACTCGCAGGTTGACGCGCCCGTTCTCCGGCTGCGCGGCCAGGAAGTTCTGCCCGTCCTTAATCACCTCGTCCAGCAAGTTGCTCTGGAAGTTGCTCTCAATCAATTCGAGGCTGACCGCCGAGCGCGTGGGAACGGAAACGGGCGGCGCGGCCGGCTGCGTGTAGGTGGGCTGCGGTTGCGTCACGACAGCTGGCGGAGGCTGCGCGGCTGCCCCGCCCTCGCCGGGGACGAAGAAGAAAGAGCCTTCGAGCGAGGAGGCGTCCCACGGGACCTGCACGCCGCCGCTCTGCTGTTTGACGCCGACGCGCACGCGCTTGAAGACTTCCTCAATGGGTAGCCCAGGCGTCCGCAAGTTCGCCAGCAGCTCCTGCGTGTAGAGCCCGTTCTGGCCCTTGCCGTCGCTGGCGGTCTGGCCGGGCGCGGTGGCGTAGGCGATGAACGTGCCGGCGGGCGCGTTGACCTGGGCCAGCCCCTGCGAGTAGCTGCGGAAGCTGCGCGTGAAGGGGTTGTTACGGCAGGCATCGAGGATGACTATGTTGAGCCGGTTCTGCGCCGTGCCCATCTGTTCGAGGACTGAGTTCAGGTCCAGACCTTCTAATACCACGTCACCCTCGGCCTCGATCTGCGCGCCGATGGGGATCAGGAAGTTGCGGCCGCCGGTCTGCATCCCGTGGCCGGCATAGTAGAAGAGGCCGACCGCGCCGTTCTGAATCTTGCGGCTGAACTCGCGCACGGCCTGCTGCATCCCGCGCAGGTCAGCGTCTGTGCGCGAGACCACGTCGAAGCCCAGCTCGCGGAGCGTGGCGGCTACCACGTTGGCGTCGTTGACAGGGTTCTTCAGCGGGGCCGTCGCGTAGTTGCTGTTGCCTATGACGAGCGCGACGCGCTTCTCGTTGTTGGAGGTCGAAAGATTCATCCCGCGCGTCGGCGGGTTGTCAGACTGTTGAGCCGCGGCAGAAAGCGCGGCGACGAACAGCGCGAGGGTCAGCAGTATCATTCGTGCAGGAGAGTTTTGGGGCATCATCATCACCTCTTGATAAACGCTTGCGGCCGTGCGAGGTCTGTCGCCTGGGCGGCCAGGTTAGTCACAGGCCCCGCGTGGAAAGCTCTGGGCGCGAGCGGCGGGGCAACAGACTGCTTATATCGCGAAAGCAGCTCAATTTCAATAGCGGTCGAGCTTATTTCGCGGGCGCTCGCCTCCTCCTGATTGTGCGTCTCACGCGGTTAAGCTCGGACTGTAGCCGCTCTATCTGTCGGCCCTGCCGCTCCAACTGGCGCGAGAGTTCCTGGTTCTGCTGGTACAGACCCTGTATGGCCGCCATCGTCACGCCGTGGGCGTCCACGACGCTGAGCGTCTTATCGTCTGTGCCAAAATTGAAGGCCGCGCGGAAGTCCTGCGCCATCGCGCCGATGTGGTGGACAGTCGCGGGCTCGCTCTTGTAGTTCCAGGTCTGTATCTGAAGTTGGGCCAGGCGGTCGAGGATGAAGCGCGGGTTGACCGTAGAGAAGTTGGTCTTGAGGCCGCGGTCGGACGGCGGGCCGCACCCGGTACAGCTCCCGGCAGTGAGAGCGCCGTTGATCGTCACTTTGCCGTCGAAATGGCCCGCCTCGCCGGTGGTGCTTTGGCCCTGCACGCCGTAGCCGCTGCTGCTGATGCCGTACACGCCGGGACCGCTGACGCTCTTGCCTTTGACCCCGTTGCCGCCCGTATCGCTCTCGCCGCGCACGCCGTCGCCGTTCTTGCTGTGGCCGGCCACGCCCGTGCCGGTACTCGTGTTCTCGCCGCCGAGGACCGGGTTCTGACTGGCGAGAGTGGTAGCGCCGACGACGTGCAGCTTTGCTACAGGGTTAGTCGTCCCTATGCCGACCAACCCGGCCGTCGGCGAGATCAGTACGAGGCCCGTGTCTTTGACTTCGAGGACGTTGCCCGACGTGCCTTTGACCGTCAGCCTGGACGCGGGCGTCGGCGTGCCGATGCCGACGTTGCCGATGCCAGAGGGCGCGAGCAGGACGTTACCGTTCGCACTCGTCCCGGCCGCGCCGCTGCCGACTCCGCCGGGTTGTAAGGTGATCGAGCCGCCCGAGCCACGAAAGCTTCCGGCCGGCGCGTCGCCACCGTTGCCCGCGGCGAGGCTGATGCTCGCGCCGCTGCCCCCCTTCTGCCCGCTTACGCCGGAAGTGTTCCCGCCCTTGCCGCCGCCCGTCTGCAAGAGAGTCGTCGCGTTCGTCCCGTTAACTGCGAGCGGCGCGGGCTGCGTCCCGTTGACGTGGAGCGTGGCGAGCGGGGTGGCGAGGTTGACGCCGATCTTGTTGACGCTCTCCGTCATGATGCTGTTGCCGAGGTCCGTGGCGCTGGACCACTTGGCTATCTTCCCGGTCGTGCCGCTGCCGGAAGGAGAGGTCAACGGCTCGGGCGAGGGCCGGGCCGCTGTCGTGTCGGCCTGCGGCGTGCCGCTGACGCTGAGCTGCTCGATGCGCTTGCGCTGCTTGCCCGAAGTGTCGGTCACGGTGATGGTGGCGAGGTAAACGCCGTCGGCGACGCGCTCGCCCACGGCCGTGACCATCGGCCAGCGGATTGACTCTCCGCCCTGCCCGTCGGCCTCGAAGACCAACTCGCCAGAGGGCGAGAAGATTTCCACGCGCACCTGTCGCGCGTGGCCTTCGACGGAGAACTGCGCTTCAAAGCTGTCGGCCGAGACTTCGATTGAGGGCGTCTGCGCGCGGGCGTCCACGTTCAGGGCGAAGAGGAGGGCGGCGAGCGCAAGCACAAGACGTTTGATAACCATGTGACGGGGGCTCCTAGTCGGGCAAAGGCCGCCGCGAGGGGCGGCGCGGTTGAATAGCACAACAGGGCGAGGGACAGAATCTGGACCAGTGCTGCCGTGGAAGGCAACAATAGACTAACTGTAACTGAACGGTCAATGAATCGGGCGAGAGGCCGCCCGCGCGGTCTTACTACAGCCTCGCCCTGCGCGAGCGGACGACGCAGGCCACGCCGATGAAGAAGAGCGCCAGCCCGACCCAGAAGGTCCCGAGGTTTGCCACCCGCTTGAGGTTGAGAATCATCAACACGGCGGCCCCTGCCATGAAGGCTAGGCCGATTAAACGCAAAGTAGAAGGAGTCATCGCTTACCGCCTTTCTTGCCGGACCTCACTCCTGACTCTTCCGCGGAGTCGTGCGCCGGGGGCGGCTCGCCCCACCCGTCGCCGTAGTAGTGCCGCGCCACGGCGCTCGCCTCTTCGAGCAGCGCGAGCCAGAACTGATAACCCCGCGGCCCGAACGCGCCGCACGGGTCGTTGTAGCTGCCCTCGGCCGTCCTCAGGTCCAGCGTCCCGTCCGGGTAGAGATAACAGTAGCCCTTGTCCGGGCAGCTCAGTCGCACGCACGGCTTCAGGTGCGCCGGCACGTGCGCCCAGATGTCGCTGATATTTTTCCAGTGCTTGAGAACAGGCTTCCCCATCGCGCGCTCATTCATCCCGACCACAGTCTAGCACAGGGAAAACGTCCCGCCGCCTATTGACATCCACCTCCCGCCGAGAATATCTTGCGCCCGTCTCAAGCCTCGCGTCCCGCTAATGAGTGACTTATCTCGTTAGCCTCACGCACCGTCCGACAAAGCCGACTGCGGCTCAATTAGCGTTAGGCGGCAGATTCTTTGGTTACAAAACTCTTACTAAATTGTCTTTCAGCTTGGAGGTGATGCTATGGCAAAACTAATTGTTGATCGAATCAAGTGCATTTCGAGCACTGAAAGCAGTGACGATCTGTATTTCCTGGTCATGCGCTTTGACCATAACTGCAATGTGCACCGCGTGGGCCCGAATAGTGCATGGGCCGCCATGAAGAATGGAGATGTCCGCAATGCAGATGTCGTTCTCGTGAACAATTTCTCCGGAGAATACCTTGTTGCTGTCATCGAAGAGGATGATTCCTTCGATTTCGACCAGGAATTGAACGTCCGAATGTCAAAGGGACTGCGCCTCCTCTACAAGGTCACCTCTGTGTTTGAAAAAGATCGAGGGCGGCGACTCGCCATGATGTTGTTTTATTTTGCGAACATGATTGGCAAGGAACGGACGAACGATGATCTGCTGTCGGTGGAGATCGTGAATTCAAAGACTGAAATAACTGTGCTCGGACAAGGCTCCCACTACCAGATTACTTTGAATCTGGTCTAACGATCCGGGCCTTGCCAGTAACAAAGCGGTAATGGAGTCCTTTCTACTCACCGCCCAACAAATCGTTGGGCGTGAGCGGCGGGAGCGTGTTTCGTAACAGCAACGATGCGGCGAAGGTTGACTGAATTCGCGCCGCCACGTCAACTCAGACGTTAAGCGTTTCCAGGCGTTGGGCACTCACGGTGTAAATCAAAAAGAGGAGTTAGAAAATGCGTCACGAAAATCTCTTCGCCAGGATGGATTACCTTCTTAAAGAGATAGACAGATCGAATTATTGTTAGATGGCTTCCTTGATTAGTGACATTAAGTTTTCAGAAAAAGTATTGACGCCGTTACTTTACCTAGATAGAAGATTGCCGCTCGCCTATTTCAGACACGAGGAGACCGAAAAATGACACGACGTATTCAGATTGAACAAATCCTCCTGTGGCTCTTTGTGATTTTTTCGGGCATCGTTATCGGGGCTGGTTTATATGAGATGCGCGTGACAGTTCCGCTTTGGGCTAATTCGCCTCCTGAATCGGTTTGGTATTGGGAAGCGCAACGAATTGCTCATCCACAGTATGCTCCTAATGCGGGAATAAGGATATAGGTTTTTCTTCTTCAGCTTGGAAGGAGATGAGCCACCGCACATTCACGTTGAGCAAGCTGAAAGGTTTGCTAAATTCTGGCTGATCCCGGTATCTTTGGCGAAATCGCGTGGCTTCCGTAGTGGTGAGCTATCGGAAATCCAGAAGATAGTTGAAGAGAATCGAGACATATTGTTGGAGAAATGGAATGACCACTTTAGCCGTTGAAGTCGAACCTCTTGCCGTTGATGTTAGTTGCACGGATGATAGCCTGCGAGTGGTGCTGGCCGATGGGCGGGAAATATCTGTCCCGTTGATCTGGTCTCCACGATTACGGAAGGCCACACCTGAGCAAAGAAAAGAGTGGCGCTTGATTGGGGGTGGGGTCGGCATCCATTGGGAGGCAGTAGACGAGGACATATCAGTCGAAAGTTTGCTCAGATTGAAATAGACCTACCCGCCCGGAAGATGAAGGCATCATCTGACATTCCCCTTTCAACGGGAAAATCGTGCGCCCGCGCCTGATGTTCGTACCTTCTGCTAATGAGTGCCTTTCTCGTTAGCCTCATGCACGCTCCAGCGGTAAAAGTCAGCCAAAATAACGACCAACCTGTCTCTAACCCTAAAGGCGATACCTAACAGGTCGTGATACAGGCAGCGAGGTTCGGTGTAGGATGCTCGACATCTGAGGAGGTGACGAGCGAGAGACGGGGTCAGGGTCGAGAATGAGTTGTAGAGCGGCTGCTACAAGTGCATGGGATGAGCCTGTTGTCAGCGGTTAGCCTGTTGGCGTAGATCGGCGACCTCCATCTGTTCGAGGCCGCACACGTCACCTTTTCGTATCGCCTGACGAATCGTTCACCTCATCACCCGGCAGTCAACCTTGCGACTAAAGCCTTGACCGCGGCGATCTGCTGGGATTGGTTCTGCGCCTCCTCAAGCGTACACGCGACTATTACGTGGCGCTTCTCGACGACTACGATGATGTGCCCCTTCACCTTGCCGAAGATGAAGTCGCCTTCGCGCTGGTTCTTCTTCTGCGGCAGCATTGCTACCTTAAGCGCCGTGTTCGATTCGGAGCCTGGAGAGGCGTCGAGCCCCAGCACGTCTGAGGCGATGCGCTCGAAGAACTCACGTTCAAGGAAGTACTGCCCGATCACGGTCAGGTCGGCCGGGAATTCGCCAATGTTAGCGATGATGCAGTGGCCGTTCAGGGTGTCGAAGCGCGTGAGACGGACCTGGACCTTCGCGTCGGGCTTGGTCTCTTCGGCCTGAGCCCGCGTCGAGGGCTTTTTCGCCTTGTTTCCCTTGATGCGCTTTCCCTGGGGCGGCGTCGCGAATGCGGTCGCCGACGCCATGAATAAAAGGACAATTAAGGCGGCGAAACGTGTCCAGGCGTGTCCCCGGTGGGGGAGTCTTCCGAGGAGGGAAACTTGACAGTCTGTACTAGCGACTGCATGTTTATGAAACGTAATCATCGGCTTTCCCCCTTGCGCCGTTCTGGAAGCAAGGACAATGCCGGATTATGTCCAGACTCGGTGTCAGAACCTTTGAAAAACTGTCCCTTGACGGAAGCGCCCGCAGCCGCACTCACTTGCGGCCGTAATCTTCGGGCGCGCAGCCTAACAGGAGCGGCGAAGGTTGACTGAATTCGCGCCGCCGCGTCAACTTAGACGTTGGGTTGCTTCGCAAAGACTCCGTGGCAGGGCGTAACCGTGGTGCGCTACAATGTCTCAGCAGTCGCGCACTGATAACTTCAGGAGATACATCGCCTGTGAAACGGATTCACATTGCCGCGCTCGTTGTTTGCGCCTTGAGCTGGGCAGGCTGTGACAGCGCGGTTCAGCCCGCTCGGCACAACGGGGTTTCAGCCGGTGACGGCAGTTCCATCGGGCGCGCGTTTGAGACCAGGACGAGCAATGTTCAGGTCGAAGACGAAGGCGTGGTCACGCGCATACTGACGGACGACCTAGACGAAAGACGGCACCAGAGATTCATTGTCCGCCTCGCATCTGGTCAGACGCTCCTGATCACTCACAACATAGACATTGCACCGAGGGTTGACAGGCTACGCGAGGGCGATAGCGTACGCTTCAATGGCGAATACGTGTGGAACGAAAAGGGTGGCGTAGTCCACTGGACGCACCACGACCCGGAAGGGCGGCACGTGGCAGGTTGGCTCAAACATAAAGGGCGCACCTACCAGTAGCTGCCGGCGCGTGTTCCCTGTGGAACGCAACCCAACAATCCATCCCACCGGAGCGGAGTCAGCGTGTAAATCAAAAAGAGGAGTTAGAAAATGCGCCACGAAAATCTCTTCGCCAGGATGAGTTACCTCCTTAAAGAGATAGACAGAATCAACAAGGAGAATCCGACGGGGCCTGATGAAGAGACGGACCCCCGGATAGTGGAATTGCTCAAGGAAGGGATGGAAGTCCAGCAGGAGCTAGACCCTCTGGTGCGTGAAACTTTCCGCAACAATCCGGCGCGGCTGGCTGAATGGGACGACATCATGCACATGTGTGATGACCTGGACCAGGGAGATGTTGAAGAATCCGCATCATAACTACGTTGATTGATGGTTGGCTGCGGCGACTCCGCACCATTCATTAAACCAGAGCGCGGGGAGCGCATCTTTCATCAACCTTACGCCGCGATACTTCGTTTCGGGATTACGACAGCAATGCTTTCTACCGAAGCGGCGGGGCTTTCTATCAAAGCATAAGAGTTTTCTATCAAAGCATAAGGGCTTTCTATGGAAGCGGAAAGGCTTTCTGTCGAGACAGAAGACTTCTCTATTGAGATTTCCTATCGCGGGAATGCGGCGGGAAGGCTTTCTGCCGGGATTCCAGGTTCGGGGCTTGCGATAGAAATCCTTTCTACTGTGATTTCCTTCTTGAAAACTACGATTCCGGGTGCGAAGATGGTGACGCCTGACGCGGAATGTCCTCTCCTGAGCGAGCTTTTCGCGGTTTTTCTCAGTGAAATCGCGTACTACCGTCGTTACATTGCGGGCGCGTCAGACTCCTCTCAAAACTTCGGACGGAATAGAGCACGCACGCCCTTTACTGTAACGGCTTCCCGACGTGCCTCACAAAGCACGCCAACCCCAACCAGACGGTGCGCCGCAACCAGAGCGCACAGAAAGGAATCCTTACAATGGCTGGAAGTCCTAAAGACGTGGAACTCAAGATGCAGAGGATGCTGAACGCCTGGGAGACGCTTGCGCCCGATAAATCCTTTGCCGGGATGACGCTTCAGCAGTTCAAGGCCGCGGCCCAACCGGCCCAGGCCGCACGCCAGAGGCTGGAGGAACTCGAAGACCAGCAGACGCAGGCTATTGCCCAACGCGAAGCCGCCGACGACGCGCTGCAATCCAAAATGCAGCAAGTCATTGCGGGCATTCTCGCCGACCCCACCGAAGGCTCCGACAGCGCCCTCTACGAAGCGATGGGCTACACCAGAAAGAGCGAACGCAAGACCGGCCTGACGCGCAAGCGCAAGCCGCCGACCACCCCCACCACCTGACACACGAACAGCGGCGCGTTCGTCTGAATCACTAATGGACAACGCGCCGCCCTCGCTTTCTGTCTTTACAACTGATTGATCGTCTTGTTTCTATCAGCAGGGTACGTGGATTTCGATTAGTTTATATGGAGGCATACGTGTCACAGCCACCGAGATTCTTTATCACGCACTCCCGCACAGACGTTGAGTTTGCCCGACGGCTAGGTGCCGATTTAGAAGCGAGCGGGTTGGGAGGCTTTATTGACATGTATTCAATCCACCCTGGGGATGATTTCGTCGCGCGTATCAACAAAGGGCTGGAAGAGTGCGATGTCCATATCCCCATTCTCTCTTTCGATGCTTTGAAATCTCTCTGGTGCAAGGAAGAGATCAACGCAGCTATAGCCTTGAGCAATCAACCATCACGCCAGGGGAGACCGATTATTATTTCGGTCTTAGTAGAGGATTGCGCTGCGGAGATGCCCCCGCTCCTTCAGAATAGACTCCATCTCAACTTTGGACGCGCCTACCTTTCCGCTCTGTGGAAGCTTCTGGAGAAAGGTTTCAGGATAGACCCGGCGAAGCTCCTACGCCGGGCTAAGATGTATAGTGGACCGAGGCTCCAGACTGGAGAGGAAGCAGGGGATCAAGTCTGGTGGGGAGCCTGCGAGGTGCTTGAGTTTCCAGAAACCGACAATGGGAGAACATTGAGAGTAAGCGTAGAGACAGACTATCACCGGACTCCACAGGTCGAGCTTTGGCGCGGTGCATTTGATGGTGAGGACGTAGCGGCTTGGGTAGAAAATCGGGTGCATATCAGTCGTAGCTCCAGTCCCCTAACGTGGAACATTGAAGCAGGGATTTACACGATCTACTTCGTTGACCATTCAGTTTTTAGTCATTCTGTTCGTGGCGGGCCACATGGCGTTTGGGCATATGAAATGTGGCCGATCCCCGACTACGAAATACTTTATCGAATTGAAATACTTTAGAGAGACGATGGCGGAGCTTCCGGCGACAATAGCGCCGGCCTAACAATTGATTCAACCAGAGCGCGAGGAGCGCGGCTTTCATCGAGAATTTGAATCTTCCGGCGTTGCCTGCGTGCCCGGTTAGATTCGAGCATTAGACCGCTTGAAAATAGGAAATGCGCCGACAAGGAAGAATCGCAAAATGGAACGACGAGCGTGGATTCGGATTTATCGATCCATCTGAAGGAGGTAAACCCGTATTCGCCCACATCTCGTCATTCCCACGCAGTGATCGCAGGCCGAGTTTGAACGAAGCCGTGAGTTATACACCCGCGTTCGATTCGCGTGGGCGGCCTCAGGCAAAAGATGTTCGATTCATTGTGAGTTCGCGTAGCGCCTCGCCGATGCGTCAGATTCCTAGAACGGGCATCACCGTACCAATCGCGTTCGCCATCAGCTTCCTCGTCGCTTTAGCTGTCCTCGCGGCGGTAGGGTGGCTCGATGTGAGTTGGTTGGCTCTCTATTATGGTGCGAGCATTATCACGTATGGCAGCTACGCTCGGGACAAAACAGCCGCTCAGAATGCACGTAGGCGAATCCCTGAGTCAACGCTGCATCTGATGAGTTTGGTCGGGGGATGGCCCGGTGCCCTGATCGCTCAAGTGCTTTTGCGACACAAAACGCGTAAGTCATCATTCTTGATGGGCTACTGGTTCACCGTAATCGTGAATTGTTCAGTGCTCGGCGTGATTATTGGGAAAGGGGTGTCGCCAGTGAAGGCACTCCTCGGCGTTGCGGTCTAACAACTCACTGAACCGGAGCGCGAGTTAGTCTGGCTTTTATCGTCAACTTGAATCTATCGGCGTGGTGTGCGCGCCCGGTTATTCGAGCGTTGGGTGTGGCTACATTCATTCGTCTGTCAATAAGCCTCCCCGTGGATGATGAGCGATAACGCGAGCCGGGGCAAAGGCGAAATTTCAACGGCAAAGAGGCGCGCTTCAGACGTTGAAGCGGAAGTGGACCACGTCGCCCTCCTGCATGACGTAGTCTTTGCCTTCGAGGCGGAGCAGTCCCTGCTCGCGGGCGGCGGCGTAGGAGCCGGCGCGCGTGAGTTGGTCGTAGGAGATGACTTCGGCTCGGATGAAGCCGCGCTCGATGTCTGTGTGGATGGTGCCGGCGGCCTGCGGGGCGCGCGTACCCTGCGGGATCGTCCAGGCGCGCACCTCTTTCTCGCCCGCGGTCAGGAACGACATCAGGCCGAGCAGGCGGTACGCGCTCTTAATCAAACGGTCAACGCCGCTGCCTTCGACGCCGAGTGCTTCGAGGTAATCTTTGCGCTCGTCGGGCGGCAGCTCGACCAATTCGGCTTCGAGCTGCGCGCAGATGACGACGAACTCGGCGTTCTCGCTCCGGGCGATCTCGCGCACCGCGCCGACGTGCGCGTTAGCTTCCGCGCCCTCGCCGAGGGTCGCCTCGTCAACGTTGGCGGCGTAGATGGTCGGCTTCGTCGTGAGCAGGAAGAAGCCGCGCGCGATTGTCCTCGCGTCGTCCGTCAGCTCGACGACGCGCGCGGGCTTGCCCTCTTCGAGCGCGGGCTGGATTTTGTCCAACACCTCAAGCTCTGCGCGCGCGGTCTTGTCGCCGCTCTTGGCCGTCTTCTGCGCGCGCTCGCGGCGGCGCTCGACCGTTGCGAGGTCCGCGAGCGCCAGCTCTATCTGAATCGTCTCGATGTCGCGGCGCGGGTCAATCGAGCCTTCGACATGGACGATGCCCTCGTCCTCGAAGCAGCGGACGACCTGCACGACCGTATCTGTCTCGCGTATGTTGGCGAGGAATTGGTTACCGAGCCCTTCGCCCTTCGACGCGCCGCGCACGAGCCCCGCGATGTCCAGAAACTCGACCGTCGCGGGGACGATTGTCGTCGTCTTGACGAGCCTGGCGAGCGGTTCGAGGCGCTCGTCCGGCACGGGGACGACGCCGACGTTCGGCTCGATGGTGGCGAACGGGTAGTTGGCCGCGAGCGCCGCGGCTTGCGACGTGAGCGCGTTAAAGAGCGTGGACTTGCCGACGTTCGGCAGACCGACGATACCGGCGCGAAGCATCTGTGAAACCCCCTCGGCGTGAATCAGCGCGTTAAGATTAAACTAAATTTTTTACACCGCCGAACGCGCTGCTGTCCAGCCGCGAAAATGTCAAACAGTTTCATCTCTCGTTAGCTTTGCATTCGTTCCAGAGAAGCGCGGTCCCAGTTCGCCAAGTCGGCCCCGGCTTCGTAGGTGCTTTGCAGAAATTCCATCAGCAGTTCGTCGGGATTCTGGGCCAGCCGGACTTCGTCGTAGGGCAGGACGAAGCCGCCCGTCTCGGGGTTGTAGAAGGTGGCGGCCGGCCGCACCTCGGCTTGCGGCAGGCCCTCGGGCGCGGGGGCAGTGTAAGAGTAGAAGGCGGGGTACTGTATGTTGCCGCTGCCGGGCCAGAAGCCGTGGCTGATGACTTCGTGCGAGTATGCCTCGCGCGTGATGCTGTCCGCGCCCTCGCGCTCGGGCGCGCGGCGGCCCGAGAAGCGCGTCACGGCCAGATCGAAGCTCCCCCAGAAGAAATGCACCGGGCTGCACTTGCCCAGGAAACGCGCGCGAAACTCCCGGAAAACTCTGTCAACCTGGACCAGTATGCGCCAGAAGCGGTTGGCGTATTCGGGGTCGTAAGAGGCGTGGACGTGGTCTTCGGCGAAGGGAATCGGGTCCGGGACTTCGTCCGGGCGGGCCGTAATCCTGGCTTCGATGCCGACGGAGCTGAGCGTCTGCATCAACTCCTGATAAAAGTCCGCGACCGAGCGCGGCCGAAGCTCCATCACTTTTTCAATTCCATTGCTTGTCCTGACGAGCAGGCGATGCTCTATGAAGTCGAAGTCAATCTCGAAGGCGTCGGTCCCGTGCGGGATGGTCGTGGTCGTCAGGCCGCGCGCGCTGACGTAGAGCGGGACTTGCCACCAGTGATTTATCTTCGGGCTGAATACGAGGCGAACCTTCCCGACAATCTGCGACCATAAATGCAAGGTGGCATAAGTGTCCTTCCACTCTTCGAGCGGCAGGCTCGGCCACGCGTCCGCGCTACTACTCTTTGCTTCAACCATTCCAGTCCTCCGCGGGTGTAAAAAAATTAGAGAGCTTCTCAGTGTCCGGCCTGCCACGCCTTGATGCCCTCAAGCGGGTAGAGCAGCATCAGGATGTTGAGCAGCAGGCTGTCCCTGATCCAGACGAGCAGCACGACTTCCGTCAGGACGAACAGGGCGAGCGAGCGCCGCCAGCCTATCCGCCGCGCGAGCAGAAATCCCAGGGCGCACATCAGCACGTCACCGAGCGAGTTAACTACGGTGTCGCCGCGATAGCCGAGCGCCTGCGTGGCCTCGCGGTAACGCTCGATGACGAAGTTAGAATTCTCGACGACTTCCCACAGGGCTTCAAGCGCGACCGCGAGACAAAGCCGCCAGGCCACGGGCGCGCGGGGCAGCGCCCAGGCGAGCAGCCACCAGAAGAGGAACCCATGTAGGACGTGCGTGAAGCTGTACGGGTCGAACAGGTGCTGCGAGTTGTCCGCGCTCCACGCGTCGCCCGACCACGGCAGCAAGTAGCCGCACGCGCAGAACCACAGCCGCCCCTGACTGCGGAGTTGAAAGACCGCCGCCGCCAGAATCAAGACGACCACCAGCCACGGCCACAACTTTCGACTCTGCCCCATAAGTTAGTCCAAAGTCCACGGTCCAAAGTCCAAAGTCAAGGGCCGCGCTTCCGACTTCGGACTTTGGACATTGGACATGAGACTTCATTTCTTTAGCTGACTGAGGAGACGCCGCACGGCCTGGGCATCGGGCGCGTCCGGCGCTAAGGCGAGGTAGGCTTCGAGGTGGCGGACGGAGTCCGGGCGCGAGCCCCTCTGGTAAGCCAGTCGCGCCAGCGAGAGGTGTGCCTGCGCGGCCTTCCGCTCGTCGAGTTCGAGCGCGCGCTTGAAATGGCGCTCGGCCTCCTCTGGCTCAATTTCGAGCAGGGCCCAGCCGAGGTACAGGTGCGTCACCCAGTTGGCCTCTTCCAGTTCGAGCGCCCTGCGCAACTGGCCCGACGCTTCTCTGGGCCGCTTCAGGGCGAGCAGAACTATGGCGTACTCTATGCGCGGCTCGGCGCGTTTGGGGGCGATCTCGCCGAGCGGCCGGAGCGCCTCCTCGGCTTCGTTGAAGAGGAGCTGCGCGCGCAGTTGCCGGCCCAATTCGAGGCGCGCGGCGTAGTACTGCGGATAAGCCTGAACGGCGGCCTTGAACTCTTCGACGGCGTCGTCGCGGTTGCCGGCGCGCAGAAGCTCCGTGCCTTTGCGGTAACGCTTGAGGGCGGCGTCCGGGACTTTGAGGTCAACGTCGGCGAGGACGACGCCGGGCGCGGCCATGTCGGGCCGTTTGCGCGCGGGGAGGTCGATGTAGACGCTCACGCTCGTGGGCTTGGGCGTGAATTCGATGGGGCGCACCGTCACGCGCGTCGCCGTCGCCTCGAACTTGTCGCTCTCGATTGTCTCGACGGTGTACTCTCCGGGCAGCAGGCCGGTGAACTTGATGCGCCCGTCCTGGTCGCTGAAAGTGTCCGCGACGGGCATCATCCCTGACTGCCGTATGAGCCGGACGTGTACGCCGTTCACCGAAGCACCCTTCGCCCTCAGATAAACTTCGACCTCGTGGATGGCATCACTTTGGGCCAAGCTCGCGCGCGGCGGGCAGGCAAACGCGAACAGGAAGAGGCTGACTAGAACGCGCGTCCAATTGGGGGACAAGCTGCCGGTCATAAATACCCCTTCGCCGAGATGACTAACGCTTCGGCGGATTATATCACCGAGGGGCGTGCCGGCTCGAAGTCGTTCCAGCTGTCACGCCCCGGAGCGCGCATGGAAGGTGTGTGGTTGTAAGCCGCGTCGCCGCGTGCCGCCGAGTTGCGCTTTCATCTTTTCTTTCCCTTCGCTCCTCCTAGCCCGCCTTTCTTTCCCCCTTTACTCGACGGTCTCTTTTTAGTGTTCTCCTGACTCTCTACCTGATCTCTAACCGGGGGCTTCAAGGGCGTGCCTTCCGGTTGAGGCGAGGGTTCTCTGCGCCACTTTAAGGGACTGTAACGGGTATGCGGGGAATCGTAGAGCCTGAGCCTGAGGCCCCAGAGGGACGCGCCGGAGAGTGCAACCGCGGCGCAAAAGAACCAGATGTCCAGAGGGGTGGCTGGCTCCTCAATCTTCGCGCGGAAGGCGAACAGGAAAACCGAGCAGCCTATAAGAATGATGTGCAAGATGAAAGTTGACACGGACAAATTCCTGCCCCTGACGACGTGGCGCAGCAGGTAAAGGTAGATGGCCCAAACCACAGGGATAACTACCAGCCCGACGAGGAACGCCTCGGGAATCCACCCCGGCAAGTCGGAGTCGTAGAGCCGGTAATCGTGATAGTAAAACGACCAGAAGTAGGCGCTGCTGACGACGAAGTAGAAGACCCACTTCGTGATCTTCGACACCGCCGCGAAGTCTGTCTCGGTCAAGCCGCCCGCGGCCGCGGCCTTCGCGAAACGGTCCGGCTCGCTCGCCACCGGGTCGGAGCGCCCCGCCTCGGGCTTCGCCTGTTCGCCCCCGACAGGTTTAAGAAATGCGGACGGAAGTAACATCATGGCGAAGCTGACTAGCATGAGCGCGAAATAGACGTTGACGCTGGCATAGACGAAATAACGTACTACCAGCGGCTTCTTGTCGCCGGGCGAAGTCTCCTGCGCGCGCGGCGGCGACTCCTGCTCGGCGTCAGCCGGGTTCGCGTTCGGCGGCGCGACGGAGGCCGGGGGCTTCTGCTCCTTCGATTTCATCGCCGCAGTTTGGGCCATCAGGTGAGAGCCGACGAAACAGGCCAGGGTGGCGACGAGCAGGGTGTTAACGAGGACCGCAAAGAATTCCGTCTTGTCCGGGTTTCTAATCGCCAGCACGATAGCGAGCATGGTGATGCTGATGCCGCCGAGAGCGGAGAGGAAACTGGCGTATTGACCCGACAGATTGAGGTAGTCCGGGTGCATCGTGAGTAGCTCCTGTCTTCCGGCTCAGTTTACTGTAAAAGAGGAAAAAAGCCATCACGTTGGGTTTGCAAATATCCGCCGCGGCTCGCGTATAATCAGGCGCTCAGTTTAAGCCCGGTCCAAAGTCTAACGCCCAAAGCCTGAGCGCCGCGTTCCCGACTTCGGACTTCAGACCTTAGGCTTCGGACCAATCTTCATGCTTCTTGCTCTGGCGTTGGCGCTGATTGCGGTCGCGGGCGGGGCGGCGCTCACTTACCTGTGGGACGAGGACGCGCCGCTCGCGGCACGCCTCTGCGCGGGCGCGTGCGTCGGGTTCGCCGCGCTCGGCCTGGCCGGCTTCGTCGTCGCTTCGTTCATCGGCCTCACTCCGGCCGCACTCGCCTTGACAGCCGTCGTCGTCGCTTCGCCGCTCGCATGGCTGACGAGGCCGCGGCCGCGCGCAGCGGTGAGCAAAGATTTTCACGAGGCGGCGCGCGCGGCGCATCGCTCCGTGCTGCATCCGACGCGGCAGTCGAGCGTCCATTTCATCTTCTACGCGGCGGTCGCCGTGCTGCTGTGGTTCGTCTTCGACCGCGCGATGTTCGAGCGCGCGGACGGGATTTACACGGGCGTGCAGAACAACTACGGCGACCTGCCTTTTCACCTGAGCATCATCACGGGCTTCGCCGACGGCGCGAACTTCCCGCCCGAAGACCCGACGTACGCGGGCGCGCGCTTCACCTACCCTTTCCTCGCGGACTTCATCGCCGCCTGTTTCGTGCGCGCGGGGGCGACTTTGCGCCAGGCGCTGATGCTCGAAAACTACGTGCTCGCGCTTGCGTTCGTGGGCGTCCTGCACCGCTTCACCCGGAAGCTGACGCGCGATTGGGTGGCGGGGCTCATCGCGCCCGCGCTCGTCCTCTTCAGCGGCGGCCTCGGCTTCTGGCACCTGTGGAACGACGCGCGCTGGCCCGACAAAGGTCTCTTCGGGATTCTCATGGACCTGCCGCAGCAGTACACCATCACGCCCGACACGGGCTACCGCTGGGGCAACTCCCTGACGACGCTCCTCATCCCCCAGCGCGGCATCCTGCTCGGCTTCCCGCTCGCCCTGATTGTCTTCGCCGTTTGGTGGACGTTCGTGAGCGAAGCGGGGACGCACGGAGAGACGGACGCGGGGACGCGACGACGCGGGGACGCGGCGAAAAGTAACGAAGACGCGGAGAGCCGCAAGCGTCGTCCAAAGAGAGAGCGACAGAGCGCCGCTCGTCGCCGCGTCGCCGCGTCTCCGCGTCCACGCGTCCCGACGATGCAGCGCATGGCGGCGGCCGGCGCGGTCGCGGGGCTGTTGCCGCTCGTACACGCGCACAGCTTCGTCGTGGTGATGGTGGTGGGCGCGGGCGTGGCCCTGCTGACGGGGCTGAAGGATTGGCGCGCGTGGGCCATTTTCTTCGCCGCCGCGGTCCTCATCGCCGCGCCGCAGATGTGGTGGGCGACGCGCGGCAGCTCCGTGCGCGCCTCGGATTTCTTCGGCTGGCAGTTCGGCTGGGACCACGGCGAAGAGAGCGTCCCGTGGTTCTGGCTCAAGAACACGGGGCTCTTCATTCCGCTCCTCGTCGCCGCGCTTCTCTGGAGCGAGCGCGACGGCCGCGCGACCAGGCCCCTCGTCCCGCGCAGGCTCTTACTCTTCTACCTGCCCTTCACGCTTTGTTTCGTCGTCCCGAATTTGATTAAACTTGCGCCGTGGGTGTGGGACAATATCAAGGTCATCTATTACTGGTTCCTGGCCTCCGCGCCGCTCGTCGCGCTGCTCATAGCGCGCCTCATGCGCGGGAGTTGGGCCACGCGCTCCGTCGCCATCGCGCTCCTGCTGTCGCTGACACTCGCGGGCGCGCTCGACGTGTGGAGTGTGGCGTCGAGCGCGGCAGAGTTTAGAATCTTCGACGCTGACGGCGTGAAGTTCGCCGAGACGGTTAAGGGCGTGACGCGCCCGCGCGCGACCGTCCTGCACGAGCCGACGTTCGACACGCCGATTTTTCTGACGGGCCGCCGCTCCGTCATGGGCTACCCCGGACACATAGGCTCGCACGGCATCGACTACGACGAGCGTTGGCGCGACATCAAGCGGATTTACGCGGGCCGTGCGGACGCCGAAACGTTGCTGTCGAAGTACAATGTCGAGTTCGTCGTGGTCGGCCCGAACGAGCGGCGGGACGCGCCCGTCAACGACGCTTTCTTTTCTCGCTTCGAGCTGGTCGGGGAAACGGGTGAGTACAGGCTCTACAAAATCGCGCGACCGTAAGGCCGCGGGCGCGGCGCGCAACGCCGCTTCAGCGCCGCCGAGCGCGCCGCCCGAGCGGGCAGGCGAAGACGCCGGCGGCCTCTCGCCGCGCGTCTGGTGGATCGCGAGCCTGCTCGTCATCGCCGCGGCCGCGTTTGTGCGCCTCTACGCGCTCGGCCTCAAGCCCATGCACCACGACGAGGGCGTCAACGGCTTCTTCCTCACGACCCTCTACCGCGACGGCGTTTACCACTACGACCCGAACAACTACCACGGCCCGACGCTCTACTACTTCGCGCTCGCCGTCACGAAGCTGAAAGCCTTCCTCCTCGGCGAGCCGGGCCTCGGCACGATTGCCGTCCGCCTCGTGCCCGCGCTCTTCGGCGTCGCGACCGTCTGGCTCGTGCTCGCTCTGCGCCGAAACATAGGGGCTGTCGGCGCGCTCACGGCCGCCGCGCTGGTCGCGCTCTCGCCCGGCGATGTTTACGTCTCGCGCTACTTCATACACGAAACTCAGTTCGTCTTCTTCACCCTCGGCGTCGTCGTCGCCTCCCTGCGCTACCGGGAGACGACGGACCCCGTCTACCTGCTGCTCGCGGCCGTCTCGGCGGCGCTCCTGACGGCGACGAAGGAGACCGCGCTCATCTCGCTCGTCGTCCTCGTCCTCGCCTGGGCCGTCAGCGCCTTTTACCTGAGACTCGCGGGCCGCAGCGTCGTTCAAGTGCCGTGGGAGAAGCAGCCCCGGCAGGGCAAGAGTCAGCGGCGCAAGGGGCAGCGGGCGGGCGCTCTCGAAAGGTTCGGCGGCTGGAAGAGCGTCGCGCCGATGGCCGCGCTCGCGCTCTTCATCTTTCTCTTCATCAACGTGCTGTTCTACTCCTCTTTCTTCACCAGCTGGAAAGGGGTCGGCGGCGCAGTCGAGTCGTTACACGTCTGGGCCAAAACCGGCGCGAAGGAGCACGGGCACCCGTGGCACACTTACCTCTGGTGGCTCTTGCTGGAACAAGCGCCGCTCCTGCTGCTGGGTGCGGCCGGCTCTGTCGTGGCTTTGATCCGCCGCCACCGCTTCGCCGTCTTCACGGGCGCGTGGGCCTTCGGCATCCTCGCGGCCTATTCGCTCATCCCCTACAAGACGCCCTGGCTGATGATCAGCTTCACGGTCCCGCTGGCCGTCGTCGGCGGCTACGCCGTCAACGAGCTTTACCATTCGGGCGGGGAGTGGGCCACGCGCCTCGCCGCGGCGGCGCTCGCCCTGGCGGCGCTCGCGGCCTCCGGCGTGCAAATGGTCCGCCTCAACTTCTACCACTACGACGACGACCGTTATCCTTACGTCTACGCGCACACCTACCGCGAGTTTCTCCCGCTCGTGAACAAGATTGACGAATTGGCACAGCGCGCCGGGAAGGGCAAAGAGACGGAGATCGCCGTCCTCGCGAACGAATACTGGCCGCTGCCCTGGTACTTGCGCGACTACGCGCACGCCGGCTTTTACGGGTACGTGGAGAGGGAAGGCGGCGATCTGGTCTCAGTCAACGGCCCCATCGTCGTCACCTCCGAAGGCCAGGAGATAGAGATGCCCGACCAACTCCGGGCCGTGCTCGGCGACCGCTACGTCCGCGTCAACTCTTACCCGCTCCGCCCCGGAGTCACGCTCGTGCTTTACGCGCGGCCCGAGCTGGTCGAAGGCCGCCCGTAAAGTTAAATCTGCCGCTTGCAACAGTAACCCCCTTTGGCCT
This sequence comes from Pyrinomonadaceae bacterium, assembly GCA_036403435.1. GTDB lineage: Bacteria > Acidobacteriota > Blastocatellia > Pyrinomonadales > Pyrinomonadaceae > QHXM01. The sequence goes on along the minus strand of DASWQY010000096.1, from coordinate 239,312 downwards.
GAAGCATTGGTTGACTTTCCCGCGAAGTCCAACATATAGTGTGCCTCTTGTACGTCGCGCTCTAGGGACTGCGCTTTGAGTTTTCTCTACCCTGGGGGCGGCCGTTCGCTTCAGACTGACGCATGTTCAAACTTCAACGCCTAGAAATCACCGGCTTCAAATCCTTCGCGGATCACACGGAACTTGTCTTCACGGGCGACGGCATCACGGCCGTCGTCGGCCCCAACGGCTGCGGCAAGTCCAACGTCGCCGACGCCATCGCCTGGGTCCTCGGCGAGCAGCGCATCAAGCACCTGCGCGGCGCGGAGATGAAAGACGTTATCTTCCAGGGCTCGCGCAACCGCCAGCCGAGCGGGATGGCCGAGGTCGTTCTGCACCTCGTGCGCGACGAGAGCGTCGAGCACGAGCCAGAGATAGAAGACCTTGACTCCACGCTCGAAGAGATAGACGACCAGGCCGTTGCCGTAGAGGAATTGACGGCCGGCGCGGCGACCGCCGAGGCGACGACGGAGTTAGCCCCCGGCACTGCGGGGGACGCGGGGGCCGCCCAACCTGCCGAAGTCGTCGAAGCGTCGCAGGCGGACGCGGGGACCGAAGCATTAGCCGACGCCCCGGCGACCCTCCCCGTCGAAACGGTCGCGCCGAAAATTCATTACAAGCGGCACTGGCGGCCGAGCCGCCGGGCGCTGGAGTTCGCGCCGGGCGAGGCCGTGTCCGTGACGCGCAGGCTCTACCGCTCGGGCGAGAGTGAATACCTGCTCAACAATCGCCCCTGCCGCCTGCGCGACATCCAGGACTTATTTTCTGGCACAGGTCTCTCGGGCGCGCACTACGCCATCATCGAGCAGGGGCGCATCGGGCAGATTCTCTCGGCTAAGCCGATGGACCGCCGCACCCTCATCGAAGAGGCCGCCGGGATCACGAAATTCCGCGTCCGCCAGCGCGCGGCCGAGGCCCGGCTCGACTCGGCGCGCACCAACCTGTCGCGCATCTCCGACATCATCTCCGAGATAGACCGCCAGGTGAACAGCCTGCGGCGGCAGGCAGCGAAGGCACGCCGTTACCGCGTCCTGCGCGAAGAGCTGAGGGAGCTTTTGCGCCGCGCCTACGTGGCCGAGGAACGCTCGCTCACGTCGCTCCTCGAAGAGACGCGCGTCCGCCTCGAAGAGGTTTCGGGCGAAGAGCGCGCCCTCGGCGAAGAGTTGTCCGCGCGCGAGGAGGAGGCGCGCAGCGCCACGCAGGAGGCGCGCAATCTTGAGGAAGAGCTTGCGGAGGCGCGCGCCGCTTCGGCCGATGCCGAGCTGCGGCGCGACCGCCGCGCGCGCGAGCAGAGTTACCAGCAGGAGCAGTTCGCCGCGCTCGCTCGCCGTCGCGCGGAGGTCGAGCAGGAGATCGAAACGGTGCGCGCGCGGCTGAGGAGCGTCGAAGATGAGTGCGAGCGTCTGAGCGAGCACGACGCGGAGCTGCGCGCAGCGAGCGAGGACCACGCGCTCGTGCTTCAGTCGGCCGAGGCCGCCTACGGGCAGCGCGTCGTTGAAGTCTCCGAGGCCGAGGCAGAGATCGAGCGCGCCCGCGCCGAGCTTCTGACGCACACGGCCGTCGCCGAAAGATTGATGGAGATCGGCCGCCAGCTCGAAGCCGCGCTCGAACGCCTGGCTCTTCAGGCCGAAGGACTGGCGCGCGAGGGCGAGCGCGCTGCGGCCGGCCATGCCGAGCGCGTGGCCGAGGCGGAGGTGTTGGCCGTCGAGATCGAGCGCGCGCGCGAAAATCTGGCACAGCTCGCCGCCGAGCGTGAGGCGGCCGTCCACAAGGTCGTCCTGGGCCACGAGCGCGTCTCCGAGACGGACGCGGAGCTGACGCGCGCGCGCGAGGAGTTTTCGAGGGTCCGCCACCGCCTCGACACCCTGATGGAGCTGGACGCCAAGCGCGCGCACTATTCGCCCGCCGTCCAGCGCCTCTTCGCGAGCGACGACGCGGCCGTGGAAGAGTTCCACTTCATGGGCACGCTCGCGGACATGTTCAACGTCGAGCCGCGGTGGGAGCGCGCCGTCGAAGGCGTCTTCGGCGCGTCGTTGCAGGCCGTCATCGTGCCGACGCCGGACGACGCGGCGCGCGCCGCGCAGTGGCTGAGGGAGAACGGCGCGGGTCGCGCGAGCTTCCTCGTCGCGGGGCTTCACGGCGCGAGCGAAGAGGCCGACATCGCCGCGGCCTACCGAATCGAAGCCTCCGCGCGCGATGCCGGCTCGACGGGCGGCGAAGTCGCAGACGACGTGCGCATCCGCGACCTGCTCGGCGCGCCGCGCGAGCTTCTGGCGGTTCTCAACCGCACGCTCCCGCAGCACATGAACGCGCGCGTCACCGGGGATTTGGACCACGCGATGACGACGAGTCTCGCGACGGGCGAGATGTGCGTTACGCTCGACGGCGACTGGGTCGCGGGCGGGCAACTCGTCAACGCGGGCGACGCGCGCTCCGTCGAAGATGGCGCGGGCCTGCTCGCCTTCAAGCGCGAGTTGCGCGAGTTGGAAGGCCGCGCGCCCGCGTTGCAGGCGGAAGTGGCGGCCGCCGCGCAGGCCGTGAGCGAGGCGCGCTCGCGCCTGACAGAGCTTGAAGACGCGGTCCTGCTCTTGAACGAAGCCATCGGGCGCGAGGAGCGCGACCACGTGGCGCGCGAGCTTTCGGCGACGCAGCTCACGCAGGAGATCGAGCGCGCCGAGCGCCACCTGCGCGTCGTCGCCGACGACGCCGCGAGATTGGCACAGGAACGGCTTGAACTGGAAGAGCGCCGCGTGACCGCGCTCACCGAAGCGGAGACCGCGGAGGCGGCCCGCCTCGCGGCCACGGAGCTGATTACAGAGGCCGCGGGGCTGCTGGCAATCGCGCGCCGCGCGGCGGAGACGGAGAGCGAGAGTCTGGGCGAGCAGCGCGCGGCGGCGGCCGCGGCGACCGAGCGACGACGCGCCACCACCGCCGAGCTGCGGCGCATGGAGGCCGAGCGCGCGGAGCTTGAGGCCAGGCTCGAACGGCACGAGCGCGAAGTGGCTGAGGCCGCGGCGCGACTCGAAGAGCTGCGGCGCTCCATCGGGGAGATGGAAGAGAGCGCGGGGGGCGTGGGCGACGAGCGCGCGCGCGAGGAGCAGGAGATCAGCCGGCGCGCGTCAGACTTGGCGGCCGCGCGCGAACGCGCCGACGCGCTCTCGGTCGAGCTTGGCGAATTGAACCGCCGCGCGGCCGCCACGCGTGAGGCCCGCGCGGCGCTCGAAGTCCAGCGGGCAGAAAGCGCGGCCAGGCTCGGCTACGTGCGCGAGGCTTGCCACACGGAGCTGAACCAGTCGCTCGAAGAGCTGGCGCGCGAGCACCCCCTGGACGAAGAGTTCGACCTGGAGGCGGGGAAGGCACGCGTCGAGGAGTTGCGCGCGCGCGTCGAGGGCTTCGGCGCGGTCAACATGATGGCGCTCGAAGAGCTGTCGGAGGCCGAGGAGCGATTTATTTTCCTGACGGGCCAGCGGCAGGACATCACGGAAGGGATAGCCTCGACCGAGGAGGCGCTGCGCGAGATCAAGCGCCGCTCGCGCGAGCGTTTCCGCGACGCCTTCGAGCAGATTAACCGCAACTTCAGCGAGTTCTTCCAGGAACTCTTCGGCGGCGGCCGCGGCGAGATGAGTTTGATTGACGCGGACGACGTGCTTGAGTCGGGCATCGACATCGTCGCGCAGCCGCCGGGCAAGCGCCTGCAAAACGTGCTGCTGCTCTCGGGCGGCGAGAAGGCGATGGCGGCGCTCGCGCTCGTCCTCGGCATCTTCCACTACAGGCCGAGCCCGTTCTGCCTGCTCGACGAGGTGGACGCGCCGCTCGACGAGGCCAACGTCGGGCGCTTCACCGACAAGGTCGCCGCGATGAGCACGAGCACGCAGTTCATCGTCATCACCCACAACAAGCGCACGATGGAGATGGCGCGCGCCCTCTACGGCGTGACGATGGAAGAGGCGGGCATCTCGAAGCTCGTCTCGGTGAAGTTCGAGTGAGCGGAAGAAAAACGAATTTTCGTGCCGGCATCGCCGCGCTCCTGATACTGGGCGCGGCGATTTGCGCTGTGGCGCAAAACAGCGGGCCGCAGAAGCAGAACCGTCGCGCCGAAGAGGCGTCGCCGATTTCTTCGCCGCCCGCAAAGGAGAAGTCCGCGGACGACGCCGTCTACGCTTACGAATTCCGCCAGCCGGCCTTCTACATCAGCCACATCAAGATCAGGCACGACGCGTCGGGGCGCGGCGAAATCACCTTCGAGCGCCAGGGAGACGTGGAGCAGATCGTCGAGCCCCTCGAACTGTCCGAGACCTCGCGCGCGCGCCTCAAGGGTTTGTGGGAGGCGCTGCGCTTCCTGGATTCGACGACGAACTACCAGGCCGGCAGGGACTACTCTCACCTCGGCACCGTGCGCCTCATCATGACGCGCGGCGAGCGCCAGCGCGAGGCGGAGTTTAACTGGACGACGGACCCGAGCGCCAAAGAGTTGGCGGCCGAGTACAGGCGCGTCTCGAACCAGGCGGTCTTCGTCTTCGACGTTGCGCTCGCGCGCCAGGTCCAGCCGCTCAACTCGCCGCAGCTCATGGAGCGTCTAGACAGATTTCTCAAGCTGAACGAGCTGACCGACCCGCAGCAGCTCGTCCCGCTGCTGCGCGACCTGAGCACGGACGAGCGCCTGCCGCTGATGGCCCGCAACCACGCCGGAAGAATTTTGAAGCAGTTGGAAAAGCGGCCGTAGGGCAGGCGAGCTTTACCCGTCCCCGACCCCTGCGGGGATGAGGCGCGGCCTGCAAATTATCTTCCCTCTCCTGGGCAAAATTTTTCGGACCCCTCCGTCACCAAAGGCGTGAGCGGCAGCACACCCGAACGCCTTCAGAGCCCGCTCGCCAGAATCAGAAAATCCGCTCTCCCCTAACGAAAGCGCGGCTGCTTTGCGAGCGCGCCGGGAGTGCTTTATCCGGCGGGCCGCGGGCGCGCGCAGTTCTTTGCCAATCGGGAGCGGGGTGCGAAACCGCGCCGTTTAATCTATAATCGCGCGTCAGTGACTGTCTCATTACTCGAACAACTTGAGAGCGTGATGGCGGAGTGCGCCGCAGATATCAGCGCGCTCCACGGGCGCTGCATCGAGGCCGCGCCAAACTACGACATCGAGCCGGACGCGTTCCGCGCGGCGTTGCGCGCGGCCGTCGAGAAGTACCTGGTGGACCCGCAGGCGCAGAGCGCGCCGACGCCGGACCAGATTCGCCAGTTCATCGGTGAGCTACAGGTCACGGACCTCTACCTGGCGCTGGCCTGCGCGCGCGGCAACGAGCACGCCTGGTGGGAGTTCGATCAGAGCTACCGCCGCTACATAGAGCGCATCGCGCGCCACCTGGCGAGCGCCGAGACGGACGCCGAGGAGGTGATCGACTCGGTCTACGTCGAGCTTTACGGCACGCGCGTGGTCAACGACGTACGGCAGTCGAAGTTCGCAACCTACACGGGGCGGGGAACGTTGCGCGGGTGGCTGCGGACGGTCGTCTGGCACGCGGTCATCGACCTGCACCGCGCGCGGCGCGACGAGGTCTCGATTGACGACTGGTCCGAGAGCGGCGGCGAGGTGCGCGACCGGCCGGGCTGGCGCGCGGAGGCGCGCGGCGGCGAGGGCGCGATGGTCGAGCGCGTGGCGCGCGAGCGTTACCGCGAGGCGACCGTCAGTGCGCTCGACACGTCGCTCGCCACGCTCGACGACCACGAGAAGCTGCTGCTGCTCTACTACCACGTCGAGGGTTTGAAGCTGCGCGAGATCGCGCGGCTGGTCGAGGAGCCGCGCTCGCCTTTGCGCCGCTGGTTCCAGCGCCAGTCGAAGCGACGCATCAGTGTTCCAGACAGCCGCGTCCACGAGTCAACGGTGATGCGCTGGCTGGAGAAAGTCTACGGCAAAGTCTTGGAGCGTTTCCGGTCAGAGTTGAAAGAGACGAGCGGGCTGAGCGCGGACGAGATTGAGTTGTGCGTCGAGATGGCGACCGAAGATTTAGCGCCCGAGGACGTGCGCAGGCATTTGACGGACGCGCCCGCGGAGCAGTAGGGCAAAGTGAAAGCGCAATAAGCGTCAAGGAAGTTGGAAGGAGACGAGCGGCAGATGCCGAGACCGAAGAGCAACAAAGAGAGCGACCGCCTGCGGCGTATGGTCCACCAGCACATGGGCCGGCGCGCGTCGCTCGCTCCGGCGGCGGCCGTTGCGGGCGCGCACCTGGACGAGGACGCGCTCGCGGTCTTCGTCGAGGGCCGCCTGAGCGAGCGGGAGTCCGCGCCGCTCATACGCCACCTGGTCGCCTGCGCCTCGTGCCGTCACATCACGGCCCAGCTCATTCGCCTGGACACGGAACTCTCCGCGAGCGACGCGCCCGCGCCCTCGCCCTCCGCGGAGGAGCCCGGCCGCATACGCCGCCTCCTGGCGGACCTGGCCGCGCGGGTGCTGCCTTCGTCCGAAGACGACGTGGTCTTCGCCTATCACGCCCCGGCCGACGACTTCGAGAAGAAGGAAGAGGCGAAGGGCATAGAAGAGACGGCCGACGAAAAAGGCGAATCAGAGACGAAAGAGCCCCGATAGGCGTGGAATGTTTATAGCCCGGTGCGCGAGCGCCGGGGACACCGCATCACAAAATATTTGAGCCCCGGAGGGGCGGCGTCATATTCCGCCCCTCCGGGGCTCAAATATTTTGTGGACGACTTGCCTCCAGTGCTGACGCGCCGGGCTACAGATATTCCGCCCCGACGGGGCTCGGGGCGTGAACCTTCTTACGTCGAACTCGTCCTGTCCTGCACGAGGCGGCAGAACTCGACGACGCGGTTCTCGACCCAGAAGCGGTCCTCGCCCGTGGTGTCCGCGCCGACGAAGCCCACGTGGCCGCCGTGCTCGGGCGCGAGGAAGATGAGGTAAGAGTTCTCGGCGATGGACGGGTGGCGGAACGGGTAGAAGGGGACGAACGGGTCGTCCTGCGCCGCGATCATCAGGGTCGGCGTGCGTATCTTCGAGAGGAGCGGGAGCGAGCTGGCACGCTCGTAGTATTCTTCCACGCTACTGTACCCGCCGTGCACTATCGTGTAGTGCTGGTCGAAGTCGCGTAAGGTGCGGATGCGGCTAAGGGCTTCCGTGTCGTAAAGCTGCGGGAAGAACTTCCGCTTCCGGCGCACCCGCTTACGCATGCTGCGAATGAAGCTCTGCTTGTAGAGCCAGTTCGTGCGCCGCTCGATGGCTTCGGAGCAGGAGCCGAGGTCAATCGTCGGCGAGACGGCGCACACGCCCTTCAACTGTTTTGGCACATGCGGCGCGTCCTCGCCCGCGAGCAGCAGGCACATGTTGCCGCCCATCGAAAAGCCCGTCAGGTAGACGGAGGAAAAGCCGTCCTCCTCAATCAACTCGCGCAGGACCGCGCGCAGGTCGCCGGAGAGCGCGCTGTTGTAGAGCGTCGGCGTCAGGTGCTCCGTGTTGCCGCAGGTGCGCAGGTTCAGCCGGACGACGTTAAAGCCCGCGCCGAATGCTTTCTCGGCCGTGCCGAGCATGTAGACGGACGCATCCGAGCCTTCCAACCCGTGCACCAGGACCAGGGTGGGATGCTGTCGTCGGTCCTTTTGCCAGCGGCAGTGTCCCAGCAGCCGCACGTCCGGCTCGACCTCGAAGAGGCGCGGCTCGTCGCCGCGGTGTACGCGTTTGAGCAGGCCGCGGGGCCAGTAGTAGCCCGCGAGCGTCTGGGCGTGGCCGCTCGTGAACTTGGGGTGCGGCGTGAAGGGTTTTATCTGAAGCAGGCTCGCGGCCTCTTCGAGAAACGCTGGCGAGGCATCCTCTTGTCTGTTTACTTCGGTGTGCTGGCGTCTGCCCTGGCGCGTGCGGCCCTGAAAAACGGCTCGCTCTGTGGTGTTAAACTCGATGCTCATTTTCTCTTCTCGCAAGTGACGAATCGGGCCACACGCGGCCGGGCCTGACTCGTCCCGCTCCCCCGTAATGATTGTCGATTTACTCCGGGCTATAAGACGCTCTCTGAGATGGCGCGTTGCGGAAAGGCTGAACCTACGGGGTAACTCCGCTTCTGGCGGCTTTCAGAACCAATTGTAAATGAAAAATTGAAAATTAAAAATGCAAAATGCGAGGATGAAAGACTCCGCTCTATTTCTTCCATTTTGCATTTTTAATTTTCAATTTTTCATTGAATTGTGCCGTGTCGCGGGCGCACTAGGGGGCGACGCCCGCGCACAAGCGGCTTTGTGAGAGAAGCGCCTGGAAAGTTTTGGCGCTCTTTCCGGCGCGGAGACGGCTGATTGGAAGGCTTGCCGTCAATCAACGGATGATGGACGCGTGGGCCACGTAGGCTTTGCGCAAGCGGCCGTCCGTGCTACGCCAGCCGCGTTGGCTCGCCCGCCGGCGGGTCGCCCGCTGGAGGCGGACTCTCCGGCTCGCGCACGGGCGCGGCCGGCGAAGGCTGCGAGTCCGGCGGGAGCGGCAGCGGCCCAGGGTCCGGCGCGACCGGAACGTCCGGCCCAATCGGCGGCGCGTCGGGCTCGCCGGGCTGCGGTAAAGGCTCTCCAGGTTGCGGTGGATCGGTGTTCGGATTACGACTCAAACGAGGTCTCCTTAGTCTGACGAGTTAAGAACGATGAGCAGACCTTACCACGAAAAAGCAATGCGGAGTGAGGAATGATGAACGATGAATTAAAGACAGATGCTTTTCATTCATCGTTCATCATTCCTCATTCATCATTTGCTTTCCTGTTGCGTTGAATGTCGGCGACGACGAAGCGGATCATGCGGTAGTTGATGCGCGGGGGCAGCACGTCGCGCAGGGGGCGTAAGAGGTCCGTGCCGACCTGTTCGATGGCCTTCTCGATCAGCGCGCGGTCGGCCTCGGAGACGTGGCGCGAGAGGTCGAAGGGGCGGTCCTGCGTGATGCACTCGGCGAGGTGTTTCTCGACCGTGATCTCGGTGAGCCCGCGCCGCTGGCAAATCTCTTCGATGGACAATCCCTCGTTGTAGAGGGCGTAAGTTTCGTCAACCGTGCTGACGGCTTTCGCCTTCGGAGCTTTCGCCGCGGCGGCAGCGGTCGCTGGGCCAAAACTCGCGGTCGCGAGTGCGCTCAGGGAAGTTTCCGGCAGGGCCAGTTCCAGGCCCGCGCGCTCGCGCATCACGTCGCCGCCGAGCGCGGTCAGCGAGACGGTCGGGTACGCGCCGCCCGTCACGTGCAGGCAGCCGGCCGAGACGAGCGCGTCGATGTAGTCCATCAACTCGTCCTGCGTCATGTCGTCCAGGATGCCATAGGTCGAGAGCTGGTCGAGCCCGGCCTGTAGGACGGTGCGCGCGCGCGAGCCGCGCAGGGTCGAAGCCAGCATCCCCTTGCCGAAGCGCCCCTGCATGCGCGCCGCGCAGGCCAGGATTTTACGAACGAGCAAACCCTCTTCTTCCGTCAGGGCGCGCGCCTGAGTCACGCTGACGCCGCGCGGCTCGGTCGCGTTGGCAGCGGCCGCCACCGCTTCGTCGCTCGCACGGCGCAAGCGCGTGCTTTCGTCCAGCTCGCGCTCTAAATCCAGGCCGAAGGGCACGTGCTCCCTGACGAAATCGTCGAGCGCGGTCGGGTCTTCCAGCGGAGCGCCGGATGTTGAAGCGCGAGAGGAGGCGGGCGCGACGCAGTTGCCGCACGTGCCGCAGTTGGCGGCGTGGCGCGCGTCGCCGAAGTAATCGAGGATGAAGGCGCGGTAGCAGCTCTCGGTGTAGCAGAAGCTGATCATCTCGCGGAGCTTGCGCTGTTCGAGCGCGGCGCGGCGCGCGACCTCGTGCGGGCGTATGCGCAGGCTCGTAGCGGGCCGCTCGTCCAGCATCAGGACGCCGCGCGTGCGCCGCGCGGGGTTGTAGGCGACGACGCCCGAGCTGCTGAGCTGCGAGAGCGCGCGGCGCACGGCCGCGACTTCGAGCGCCATGCTTTCGGCGAACTCCGTCACGTCCAGCTCGATGTCGGCGCGCTCGTTCAGGTCGTAGCCGCCGAGCAGGCCGAAGAGCACTTGCCGCGCCTGGGTCTCGCGCCCGCTGACGGCCGCGCGCGCGTCCTGCGGCTTCATCTGCAAACGCAGCGCGGCGCGGTTCTCGCCGCTCGCCCCGCGCTCTATGTGGCCCGCCTTCTCCAGAATGACGAGGGACGACTGGACGGCCATCTCGTTGCGGAGGCTGGCGCGGGTGGCAAGCTCGCTGACCGAAAGCTCTATCCGCTTCTGATTGGTGGCGACGAGCGCCTGGTAAACTTTGGCGACGGTTTCGGGCGGCGGGTATGAGCCTTCGATGAAGTAGTCCTGCGTGCGCTTGTCTGCGTAGTTGAAGAGGAGCACGCAGTCGGAAGGCAAGCGGTCACGCCCCGCGCGGCCTATCTCCTGATAGTAAGCCTCAATCGAGCCGGGCATCTGGTAGTGGGCCACGAATCTTATGTCGGGCTTGTCGATGCCCATGCCGAAGGCGTTGGTGGCGACGATCATCTGCGCGCGCCCCGCCATGAAGGCTTCCTGCGCGCTGGTCCGCGCCGCCTCGTCCATGCCGGCGTGATAGCCTATGACGTTGAGGCCCGCGCCGAGCAGCCGGTTCGTCACCTGCTCGACGGCCTTGCGCGTCGAGGTGTAGATGATGCCCGAGCCGTTGGCGTGTCTGGACGCGAGGGCGCGAATGTGATTGATCTTCTCGCGCTCCTTCTGCGTGCGGACGACCACGATGGAGAGATTGGGCCGGTCGAAGCCGCTGACGAAGGCGCGCGGCTCGCGCAAGGCAAGCTGCTCGATGATGTCCGAGCGGACGTAGGGCGTGGCGGTCGCCGTCAAGGCTGCGACCTGCGGCCGGCCGATCTCTTCGATGGACTGGCGGAGCCTGATGTAGTCGGGGCGAAAATCGTGGCCCCATTGCGAGATGCAGTGTGCCTCGTCAACGGCGAAGAGCGAGATATCTATCGAGCGCAGGGTTTCGACGAAGTGCGTGCTGCGGAATCGCTCGGGCGCGACGTAGACGAGCTTATAAAGACCCTTGCGGACTCCCTGGATGCGCGCCTTCTGCTCCTCGAAGGTGATCGAGCTGTTGATGAAGGTCGCGGGCAGGTTGCGCGCGGCGAGCGCGTCCACCTGGTCTTTCATCAGTGCGATGAGCGGCGAGACGACGATGGTCGCGCCCGGCTTCATCAGCGCGGGCAACTGGTAGCAGAGCGATTTGCCGCCGCCCGTCGGCATCACGACGACCGTGTCGCGGCCTTCCAGGATGGCGCTGATGACCTCGCGCTGCCCCTCGCGGAAATCCTCGAAGCCGAAATGTTCCCGCAGTGCCGCGAGCGCGTTCTCTATATCCGTCATAACTACAGTGGAGGGTGGCAAGTGATGTCGTGCGAAGAAAGATTTTAACTTGTCACCCGCCGCTTGTCACCCGCCACCAGTTAAAGGCTGAAACGCGAGTGTGAACGGGCGTGCCGTCGTAGAGCGGCCTCTCTCCGCACGCGCACGCGCTCGCTCACGTTCGCGTTTTCGCCCTTTGACCCGCTACCGGCTTTTCTGTAATTTGGCTGGTGAGATGGAAAAACGTGAGTGGAAGTCGCGCACCAAACACGACCTGATGATAGAGGTCTGGGAGCACCTGGACTGCGAGTCTGTGGGCGCGGCCGAGCTTGAAACCATCGCGAGTGTTGTGCGCGAGCGTTTCGGCGAGGGCGCGGTCGAAGCGCCGGCGGTCGTGGCGCGTCTCCTGGCCGACGAAGGGGCGGAGCTGCGCCACGCGGAGGTCCTGGAGCTGGACACGCGGCACCGCTCGGCCGACCCTTACGAAGCGATGTTCCGCAACGTCCTCAAGTTCTCCACCTTCGCGCAGGCCGTTTCGTCCTTGAAGAACCTCGACAATCTGCGCCGCCAGTTCGCGCGCACGAAGGACCAGGAGGGCTTGCGGCGCGTGCACGAGACTGCGTTGAAGGGGAGGAAGCGCGCGCAGATGATCTCGCGCAACCGGAACGTGGACGAAAGGAAGCGCGCCGAGAAGGCGGAGATAGCGGAGTGGTTCGCCGTCTGGCTGCGCCAGCCCGAAATCTTCGACGACTGGCTGGAGCTGCGCCGGCGCTCGAAGGACTTTCGCGAGCGGTTCGACGAGACCGCGGGCCGAAAAGCCGAAGGGTGAGCGCCGGACCAGCGCCCGACGCCCACCCTTAGACTACTCAGCTCTTCTAACACAACGCCGCCGACCACTCCTCCTCGCGGGCCTTGGGCCACCATTGCCCCCGTAAGCGGAAACTTCAGACCGACGCCGCGCTCATGATTTTAGAGGACCGGCGGCGCGATGTCTGTACGAGAACGAACAGACACGCCCGCGCCCGGCTGGCTATAGTCCACGGCGCAAATATCGCCCGAACAGGCTGACTCTGAGTCCGTAGACGCGGGAGAAGACTGTGTTTCGGCCTGCGCCAGGGCGGTTGCGCGCCTTCATGAGAGGGCCGGGCTTCAGTGAAGAAGTGCGGCCCGCGGCGCTCATCAACTGATTTCAAACCACGGGAGAAATTTCAATGCGACGAACCTTAGCCCTTCTGGTGTTGGCCGCCTGCGGCCTGCTCTGGACCGCTTGCGGGAGCGACACTTCCAATACCGGCAACAGCACCAACGGGACCACGACTACGACCACCAGCAACACGACGGGGACGACCGGCGGCACCACGGGCAACATGGGCGGCACGACCGGCACGACCGGCACGACCGGCACGATGGACAACACGAACAACACGACCGGCGGGACGACAGGCAACACAGGCACGACGGGCGGCGGCACGACCGGCGGCAACATGAACAACGCCAACAACCGTAACGGCAGCATGTCCGGCGGCAACTCCGGGACGATGGGCAACATGAACAACGGCAACGGCGGCATGGGTAACAACCGCGGCGGTGCCGGCGGCAACGGGAACAGGACTCCCTAGCCGTCTCTCGAATTTAAAATCCTGCGAGGCGCGCCGGCATTAGGGCGCGCCTTAATTTTTGCCCGCCAACGCGCGGCAGGGGAATGGCAGTTGCTGACTCTTCATGGGGAGCAAAAGGGCGGCCCTCGGGGCGGAAAAGTTGCCGTTTTGCTTAGCAAATCAATGAAAACCGGAGGAGGTTCAGTATGGAAATCGGTACACTCAGGAAGTTTTTGTGTACTCTCTCAATCGGTGTGGCGCTTTTGCTCGGGCTGAGCATACAGGCCGAGGCGCAGCGGCGTTGGAGGCGGGATGACAACTGGCGCGCGCGGAACTACGGACAAATGGTGAGCGCACAGCGGCACCGGCGGAATTGGCAGCGGCAAAGCCTGAGGCGTCAGCAGGTCTACGCCGCGCGCCTGAACAGACTGCGAGAGCGGGACAGGCTCGCACGCGAGGGGCGTTTCCGCCAGCGGCAACTGACCGCGGCCACGATTCGCCAGCGCCGCGAGCAGCGTTTTCATCAGCGCCAACTGCGCGCGGCCAACATTCGCTACACGCGCGAAACGCGTTTTCACCAGCGTCAGGCGCGCGCGGCCCACAGGCTTGAGCGGCGCGCTCGGCGGGCCGAGTTCAGACAGCGACGGATGAATCGGGAGCGGTATTAGTCCCCGCGCCTTCAAAGCCTGAACTTCTCTCCCTAACGACTAATGATGAATGCGGAGTGATGAATGAAAGACAGTTGCTTTTCATTCGTCACGCCGCATTCATCATTGCTTTTTGAGGCTCCGCACGAAGGAGACCAGCGATTCAATCTCGGCGTCGGTGAGTTTCTTGCCGAAGGCGGGCATGCGGTTGCGCCCGTTCGTGATCGAGTTGAAGATACGCTCGTCCGTGACGCTCTCCTGCCACTTGGCGTCCGTCAGGTTGCGCACGCCGGCAATCTTCGCCTTAAAGCCCTTAGCGCGGCCGTCCTTGCCGTGGCATTTGGCACAGTTATCCTTGAAGACTGATGACGCGTCGCTCACGGCCTGAGACGGGTCGGCGCTTGGCCCCGCAGACTTTACGGCGTGCGACCCGCCGGCCCACACGAAGACAAAGAAACCCACGACGACAGCCAGCGCCAACTGCGTGATTCTTTTCATTGCAACACCTCAAAAAAAATGATGAATGCGGAATGATGAATGATGAATTAAAGACTACTGCTTTCTAATTCATCATTCCGCATTCCGCACTGCTTTTCTAGCTTCCTTCGTTGAGCCACTCCTGCCAGGCTTTGAAGCTGAACGGCCTGTTGAGAAAGGTCTCGACGAGTTTGCCGGCGGGGCGGCTGCCGCCGGGGGAGAGGATTGCCTCGCGGTATCGCTTAGCCACGCCCGGCGCGAGCAGGTTCGACTTGTCGAACTGGCTGAACAAATCCTTGGCGATGACGAGCGACCACATGTAGGTGTAATAGACGGCCGAGTAGCCGTCCAGGTGGCCGAAGGCGGTCTGGAAGTGCGTGCCGTCCACGAAAGGGAACGGCTGGTACTGCTCGGTGAGCCCTTTGATCATCGCGTCCGTGTTGACCTGCGCGGGGTCTCGGTCGTAGATCGAGAGCGAGAGCTTGGCGTAAACCATCTGGCGACGCACGACCAACGCCTTGCCGAACTCGTTGGCGCGCTTCATCTGTTTGACGAGCGCCGCCGGGATCGGCTCATTCGTTTGGTAATGTTTGGCGAAGGACTGAAGCACGGGCGCGTCCCACGTCCACTCTTCGAGCATCTGCGAGGGGGCTTCGATGAAGTCCTGCTCCATGCTGATGCCGCCGAGGCCCACCCACTGCTGCCGGCCCGCGAAGAGTTCGTGAATCAGGTGGCCGAACTCGTGGAAGAAGGTCTCCACGTCGTCGTGCTCCATCAGGCCGGGGTCGTCCGCCGAGCCGCCGGGGAAGTTGCAGACGAGCACGGCCTCTGGAATCTGCCGGCCACGGACGCCCGTCCTCACGGAGAACTCGGCCGCGTGGTTGAACTTGTTCTCGCGCGGGTGCATGTCCAGGTAAAAACGGCCCACCAGCTTTCCGTCTTCGAGCATCTCGTAAGCCTCGACCGACGGGTGCCACACGGGCACGTCCTTGAGCGCGCGGAAGGTGACGCCGAAGAGCTTGCTCGTCACGTCGAGCACGCCCTGCTTCACTTTCGTGTACTGGAAGTAGGGGCGCACGGACTGCGAGTCGAAGTCGTAGTCGGCCTTTCGCACCAGCTCCGAGTAGTAGGAGGACTCCCAGGCGTTGACGACCTTCGCGCCGGACACGTCCTGCTGCTTGCGCTTGAGCAGCGTCTGGTACTCGTTCGCGGCCTTCGCGCCGGAAGCCTCGACGATGCGGTCAATGAAGTCCGCGGCGTTCTTGCCGGAGCCGACCATCTTGTCGGCTGTGATGTAATCGGCCCAATTCTTGTAGCCCAGGAGGCCCGCCAGCTCGTGCCGCTTGGCGACCATCTTGTCGAGCACGGCGATGTTCTGCGGGAACGCGCGATTGTTGTAAGCGACGTACATGCGCTTACGCAGGCCCTCGTCCTTCGCGTAGGAGAAGACCGGGAGCGAGTCCGGGTAATCAATCGTCAACGTGATCTTGCCGTCCGGCCCAGGCTTGTGCCGCGCGATGTAGTCGGCGGGCAATCCTTCCAGCTCCGACACGTCGCCCGCGACGATGGTACGCTTGTCGTCACGGATGTTGCGCGCGAACTCCTGTCCGATGAGGACCAGCTCGTCGCGCAGCGCCTTGATGCGTTTGCGCGTCGCCTCGTCCTTGTCCACGCCCGCAAGCCGGAAGTCGCGCAAGGTCTTCTCGACGTAGTAGCGCGTAGCCTCGTCCGCCCCCTTGAGGTCCATCGCGGTGAGCGCGTCGTAAACGGCGCGGTTGAGCGAGAGGTCCGTGGCTAAGGCTTGGGTCTTCTGCGACGCCTTCTCGGCCGCCGCGCGCACGGCCGCTTCGGGGTGGACTTCCTGTATGAGCCCCGCCTGCGAGCCCGCCGCGTTCAAATAGATGAGCGCCTCGTCGTAGGGTTTGAGCGTGTTCTCGACGGTGCGCTTGCCCTTGACGGCGAGCATGCGGTGAATGGCCTCCTGGGCCTGCGTCAGCCGCTCGTCCTGAAGCTTGGTGAACGTGGCCGCGTCGGGCTTGCCCGTCCAGAAGGGGGCGTCGTCCGCGCCCTTGCGCGCTGCCCTGCCCGCGACGGGAGAGAGAATTGCCATAACAAGAAAAAGCAGTGAGATTCTGTGCATTGATTCAAATTGTCCTTATTGAAGAGATGGCCGGCCGAGAGAGTCTAACGATTCGCCGGTCGCGTTGGTTCGATGATTTCAACCGGCGGCCGGTTGGACGCTGGCCGCCGCCGGGCGGGTCATTACTCCGCCCTGGGACTGCTGAACCCGACTTCGGGAGCCTACAACCAGGCCCCGGTTGTGCACAACCGGAGCTGGGAGTTGCAACTCCGGCCTCGGGAGTCGCAACTGCGAGCCTTTGACTTGCAACTCCGGGGCGTGGAGTTACAACTCCGGCTTTGATAAAGCTATAATCGCGCGCCATGAATACTCATCTGCTGGAATTCGCGAAGAAGTGTTTCCATCTCGGCTACGACTCTTTGTCCGAGCGTGAGCGGAGAGTCGTCAAGCATTTCGTCGAGCGCCTGCACATCAGCCGAAACATCAACCGTGATTTTGAAGCCAAGCTGAGCTTCGGGCAGCGGCTGGCGGATAAGGTCGCGTCGTTCGGCGGGTCGTGGACGTTCATCATCATCTTCGCGGTAATCCTCCTCTCCTGGGTCGTGCTCAACTCCTTCATCCTCGCGCGCCGCGGCGGCTCGTTCGACCCTTACCCGTATATTTTATTGAACCTCTTCCTCTCCATGCTGGCCGCC
This sequence comes from Pyrinomonadaceae bacterium, assembly GCA_036403435.1. Lineage (GTDB taxonomy): Bacteria > Acidobacteriota > Blastocatellia > Pyrinomonadales > Pyrinomonadaceae > QHXM01. Next base: position 222,463 of record DASWQY010000096.1, on the reverse strand, counting down.
CTCCAAGCGCCGATCATCATGATGTCGCAGAACCGGCAGGCCGTGAAAGACAGGCTCGACGCCGCTCACGATTATGAAGTGAACTTGAAGGCGGAGCTTGAGATTCTCAGCCTGCACGAAAAATTAGACGAGCTGCGTGAGCGTAAATGGGCGGAGTTAATCATAATGCAACAGGAGCAGATAGGATTGCTGACGCAGTTGTTGAAGGATAAGGGAGTCGTCATCGACAGCGACGGGGCGAGTGGCTCATGAGCGCGGGCTAACAATTCAACTGATGGACCTGTGGGCGGAGAACGATACAGCTTCAGCGCCCGTTCGTATCTGCTATATGACTAACACAACACGTCACGCGACTCTGGACGACATCCCCGCCCTCGTCGAATTGATGCGGGAGTTCTACGCGGAGTCGGATTATCCGCTTGATAGGCAGTGGGCGGCTGCCAGTTTCTCCGCACTCTTGCGTGATGACTCCCGTGGCGCTGTGTGGCTCGTCTTCCATGATTCCGAGCCCGCCGGGTATGTCGTGCTCACTGTCCGGTTCAGCATGGAGTACGGCGGCCTTGATGCTTTCATTGATGATTTATTCGTCCGCCCGGCCTACCGCCGCCAGGGACTGGGGCGGGCTGCGCTCAGGGCGCTGTTCGATGAATGCGACCTGCGTCAAGTACTCGCCGTTCACGTTGAAGTAGGTGGTGACAACGTTGGGGCAAAGGCGCTTTACGGTAGCTATGGACTTGAGCCGCGGAGCGATAATCGCCAGCTGCTCACGGTGCGGCTCGGCAATGGCTCTGGCGACGCCTGAGCAAATCTCTTGACTCCCTGCTCGAATTACCATAAAAGCGCCGTGCTTGAACAATCACCCCCGAGAAGGAAAACAAACCATGAAAAGATTATCTCTGGTTGCCGCGCTTTTGGTCCTCTGTCTCTTCGGCCCTCACGCGCAAGCTCAGAACAAACCCACGGAAGGCCCCGTGTGGCGCATCTCTCTGTACAAGGTCAAGCCCGGCAAGCTGAGTGATGTCTTGATGAATTGGCGACAAAACTGGCGGGTGATTAACGAGGAGATGAAAAGACAAGGTTTGATTGTTGACTATCGAGTCTACGCGAATCCGACGGCCAATGGCCCGGATGATTGGGACCTTGCTACCGCCATCGCTTACAAGAACTGGGCGGCCTTCGACGGTCTGGGAGAGAAGGCTGACGCCATCACGCTCAAACATTACGGGTCGCGCGAAAAGCGGCAGCAGGCTGTTGAGGAACTCGACCAGATGCGCCAGCTTGTCTCCAGTCGCCTGATGGAAGAGCTAACACTGACCCCGCTTCAGTAAATTGGAGCGCACGGGCGGTTGGTTTTACAGGCAGCGCGTCTCGTCTTCGGCGAACGTGATGAGGCCGCGCGACCGACGGCGCTATGAAGCGCCGTCGGTGATGGTGAATTTAAAGTCGTCGGGGCCTTCAGAGAGCTTCTGGTCCGAGCCGTTGAAGGCTTCGATCTTCCAGCGGTACTCGCCCTTCGGCAGCGGCTTGTCGAGGACGAAGGAGCTGCCTTCGACGCGCTGGCCGATATAAGGGGAGGTGACGCTCATCTCTTCGGGGTAGAGGCTGATCTTGTAGTAGGCCGCGTCCGGGTAAGGCTCCCACTTGAGTTCCAGGTTCTGCCCGCTGACCTTCGCGCCGGCCTTCGGGTTGAGCGTCTTCAAATCGCTCTTGAAGAGTTGGGTCGGCCTGACGAAGAGGGTCTTGTCGGCGGCGACCTCGTACTTGGAGGCGCTGATGCCGGCGACCCCCGTCGTGGCGAAGACGTACATATCTGTGTCGAAGACGCGCACCGTCAAGCCCTCATAAACTTTCGGCTCCGCGTTGGTAACGACGTAGTCGCCCTCGGCGTCCGTCTTCGCCGTGTAAGTCTTACCACTGCACCCGCCCATGTACTGGCTGAACTTCTCGCACAGCTTGACTTCGATATTGGGGACGGGCTTGCCGTTGTAGAGGACTTTCCCCTGCACGTTGCCCGTCCCCGGCGCGGGCTTGACCTTCTCGACGCCCGTCGCGGCCGCGTCGTCGCCGCTGTCGCCATTGTTGTTGACGGAAACGGGCGTGGAAGACGTGCCGGTCCCGGACTGCGAATTCTTGTTGCCGTCCTTGTTGCCGCAGCCGGTCAACGCGATTGCCGTGATCACGCACAAGCAAGCGGCCATCCAATTACGAAAGATCATCGTCTGAGCCTTTCTTTAGTCTCTCGGAAGATAGAAGAACGCCGTCGGGGTGTTGATAGAGGATGAAAAGCAAATGATGAATGCGGAATGCGGAATGATGAATTAGAAAGCAGTTTGTCTTTCATTCATCATTCATCATTCATCATTCCGCATTTCTTCTTCACCCCTTTTTTAGCCGAGCACATCGGAGACGGCGACGCGCAGGTCTGCCACGCCGTGCGATTGTACTTCGTCGCTGCGCGAGAAAATTCTGCTGGTTTGATAATCCCCGCCCACAGGCTCAGCGAAGAGTTCGATTCTCTCTTCGGGCAGATTAACGAGCCACGCCTCGGGGATTCCCGCCCGCGCGTAGAGCGGCATCTTGTACGAGCGGTCAGTCTCGACCGTCGAGTCGGCCACTTCGACGACGAGCAGCACATCTTCGGGCGTCGGGTGTGCACGGCGATAAAAGTCATCGCGCGGGCGCAGCAGTGCAATGTCCGGTTGCGGCTCTGAAATATCGTTCAGCCGTATCGGGTTTTGCACCCTGACAATCACCCTGCCGCCGAAGTGACGATTAAAAAAACTGCTCAGGAAATCAACGCACGCCGCATGAGGGCTGCCGATAGGTGACATCTGGTAGATTTCTCCTTCGAGAAGTTCCAGACGCGCATCAGGGTGGAAGATGCCCGCCCTTCCCATCTGCTCAAACTCATCCGCCGTAATCCAATATTTGGCTAACTGGCGCGACATGACTCTTACTCTTCCTCTTCGGCCCTGATCCGGCCCTCGGCGCGGGCCTGCTCGATGACCTTCTGGGCGATCTGGCCGGGCACCTGGTCGTAGTGAGAGAACTGCATGTGGTAGGAGCCGCGGGCCGCCGTGATGGAGTTCAGGGTTGACTGGTAGTTGAGCATCTCGGACATCGGCACCTGGGCCTTGATGACCTGCTGGTTGCCGCGCATCTCCATCCCCTGCACGCGACCGCGGCGCGAGTTCAGGTCGCCCATCAAATCGCCGCTGTACTCCTGCGGCGCGACGACCTCCACGTCCATGATCGGTTCGAGCAAGGTCGGCTTGACCTTCTCCATCGCGGCGCGGAAGGCTTTGCGCCCCGCCGCGCGGAAAGAGTGCTCGTCCGAGTCAACCGTGTGGTAGGAGCCGTCAACGAGCACGGCCTTGAAGTCTATCAGCGGGTAGCCCGCGACCGCGCCATTCTGTGCGGCTTCGACGATGCCTTTCTCGATGGCCGGGCGGAAGTTCTGTGGGACTGAGCCGCCGAAAATCTTGTCCTCGAAGACGAAGCCGCTGCCGCGCGGCAGCGGCTCGAAGACGACCTTGCAGTCGCCGAACTGGCCGCGCCCGCCCGTCTGCTTCTTGTGCCGGCCCTGCACCTCTGCGCGCTGCGTGATCGTCTCCTTGTAAGGGACTTTGGGCGGGTGGAGCGCGACTTCGACGCCGTAGCGCCTCTTCAGTTTGTCAATCACTGTCTCGACGTGAAGCTGGCCCGAGCCGGCGAGCAGGAACTCTTTGGTCTGCGCGTCGCGCGTGAAGCTCAAGGCCAGGTCTTCTTCGAGAATCTTGTGGATGGCGACGCTGATCTTCTCCTCGTCCTGGCGCGACTTGGGCTCGATGGCGAAGGCGATGGCGGCCTCGGGGTACTCGACGCCGTCGTAGACAATCGGCGCAGCCTTGTCAGCAAGCGTGTCGCCGGTCTGCGTGTCTTTGAGCTTGACGCAGGCGATGATGTCGCCTGCGTGCGCCTCCTCGATCTTGTCGAGCTGCTTGCCCTGCACGCTGTGCAGCGCGCCGAGGCGCTCCTGCGCGCCGCGCTTGGAGTTGAAGACCGTGGCGTCCGAGTGGACCTTGCCGCTGATGATGCGCATGACGTTGATGCGGCCGGCGAAGGGGTCCGCGATGGTGCGGAAGACGTAGGCCGAGAAGGGCTCGTCGTCCGAGTACTTGCGGGAAATCTTTTCGCCGTCGGCGTTCGAACTCCCGTGCTCGGCCTCGTGCGTCGCCGGGTTCGGTGCGTAGTCCACGATGCCGTCGAGCAGATTCTGCAAGCCGACGAGCGTCGTGCCGGAGGCGGCGAAGACGGGGCAGAGCTTGCTCATCGCAATCGCGCGCTTGATGCCTGGGATGACATCCTCATCGGGAAGCGTCCCCTCTTCAAAATACTTCTCCATCAGCGCGTCGTCCGATTCGGCGACCAGCTCGACCAGGCGCTCGCGCGTCTTGTCCAGCACGTCGCGCCCCGTCGTCGGGAGGTCTACCTCCCTGGCCTTGCCGCTGGCGTCGAACTCGTAAGCCTTCATGTGCACGACATCGACGACGCCGCGGAAATCCTTCTCCTTGCCGATGGGGAGCGTGAACGGGATGATGGCGCGGCTGAAGACCTGCTGCGCGCTCTCCAGTGCCTTGCCGAAGTCGGCGTGCTCCTTGTCCAGCATGTTGATGACCATCATGCGCGGGAGCATGAACTCGTTGGCGTAGGCCCAGGTCTTCTCCGTCTGCACCTCCACGCCCTTGACGGCGTGGACGACGACGAGCGCGCAGTCCGCGACGCGAAGCGCCGGGCGCGAGTGCGCGACGAAGGCGGCGTAGCCGGGCGTGTCAATCAGGTTGAGCTTGGTCTCCCTGTGCTCCAGGTGCGCGAGCGCCGTGTTGAGCGTCACTTTGCGCTCGATGGCGTCCTCGTCGTAGTCGGTCGTGGTCGTGCCTTCGTCAACCTTGCCCCAGCGCGGGGTGGCCCCGGCGACGTGGAGGAGTGAGCTGATGAGCTGGGTCTTGCCCGCGTCGCCGTGGCCGATGACAGCGAGGTTGCGAATCATGTCGGTCGGATAGGGTTTCATAGCCGTAGAAAAGAGTTTCCTTTCGCGAGATTCGTATATGGAGAAGGATAGCCATCCCTGGTTAAGTGAACCTTCGCCGAAATGATTGGGCGGGATGCGCTCTCTTGGTGAGACGGTAATTTATCTGAGCGGGGCGGGGAAGGCAAGCGAGCTTACGGGAAGAAAATAGGGCGTCCATAATTTTTTATTGACTTAAATCATCGGCAGGTCTAAATTTTCGGTGTCACCCGTTTTCGCTAGCGAAACGTTAAAAATCCGCTGGCCTCACGCCAACCACCCACTTGATAAGGAGCGCGTCGCATGTCACACGTATCTCGCCTCTTAAGCCTGTGCAGAACGGCTGCTACAGATATGACTACGCGGAGACCCTTAACTGTGCATACGCCGGTTGCACCGTGAAGCAGGATAATCTACAAACCTGGAACCTGAATGCTACCGCGCGAAAGTCCATGACTCGCGAGATGCGCGCGTCGGCCGGTGGGCGTGGGACGTATTCTTCACCGTTACGCCCTGAATCAATTCCAACGAACATCAGCGTCCGGCACAGGACGAAGCTGCACGCACGCTCAAAAGTACGAGGCGGCTGAAGCCCCTTGCTTCCTGAAATCCCGTGCCGTATCGTTCGACTGATGGCATCCCGGACGGCGACGACAACTTTGGAAGCGGCCGAGCGGCGCGGGGCAGCGCGGCTCGAAGTTTACACCGACGGGCGGTGCCCCTTGTGCCGCTGGATGCGCGAGCGTGTGGAGCGGCGCGACCGCTTCCGCCGTATCGCGTGGAAGGATTTCCGTGACCCGGCGGTCCAGAAGAGCACGCCTTTCACGCTCCATGAGTTGGACACGCAGATGCACGCGCGCCGCATACAGGATGGCCGCTGGGCCACGGGCTACCGCGCCTGGGTGGAAGTGATGCGCGTCCTCCCGCGCTGGCGCTTCCTCGCGCCCCTGCTCAACGTCTGGCCTTTAACCTTCTTCGGCCGGCTGTTCTACCGCCTCGTCGCCAAGCGCCGCTACAAACTCTTCGGCGTCCCTCCGCCCTGCGACACTGACGGCGTCTGCCAACTGCACAAATAGTGGTCAGTGGTCGGTGGTCAGTGGTCAGTTAAGAGAAAGACAAAAAAAAGAAACTGTGCCAATCGCGCCGGCTGCTTTCTGTCTTTACTCTTAACTGACCACTGACCACTGCTTTTCAAGGCCACCTTTGCTCCCTTTACGGCATCTTAAGTCACGAAAAATTCCTGCCGACAGCGGCGTGCTATTTAAGGCTCGCACGCGCCCGCGCAGGAGCTTGTTGGCTCAGTGAAAGGGAGCATTGTAAGACCATGTTTGGAAGAAAAGTATTGACAGTTTTCGCGGCGCTCATACTCACGTTCGCCGCGTCCCTCGGCGCGCTGGCCGCTGGCGGCGCGGACGATAAAGATTCTAAGAATTCGGCCAAGACGCGCGTCGAAGCGCCTTTGAATTTGGCTATCCTCGTCCAGGACGACCTGGTCGCGCGCGTCGGCAGCGAGCTGAACGCGACCCGCGACTTCATCCGCCAGCTTCCCGCCGGTTCGCGCGTGATGGTGGCTTACGTCCGCGCCGGCTCCTTGCAGGTCCGGCAGCAGTTCACGGACGACCTGGAGAAGGCCGCGAAGTCTCTGCGCACGCCGGTCGGCAGCGAAGCGGCCGCGCCCTACAACCCTTACGTGGAAGTCGTCGAGGCGCTCCGCAAGTTCGAGCAGACTGGTGAGAACCGCAACGCGGTGCTCCTCATCTCGGACGGGCTCGACACGTCGCGCGGCTTCGACATCGACTCGGCCGCCAACACGATTGACTTGCAGCGGGCGATCAAGGAGGCCCAGAAGCGCAACGTCGCCATCTACTCCTTCTACGCCCCGACCGTCGGGTTGACGAGCTGGAACCGCAGGGCCGTGAGCTATGGGCAAAGCTCGCTCAACCGCCTCTCGAACGAGACCGGCGGGCGCGCGTTCTTCCAGGGCTCAAGCTACGTGACCTTCGACTCCTACTTCGAGCGCCTGCGCGCGACGCTCAACGACCAGTACGCGAAAGCCTACTGAGAACCTGACCCTAAACCCGCAACCGGCCGAGGAGGCAGGAGGAGAGATTCTCTTCCTGCCTCCTCGGTCTTTGTGGTAAATTACGCCTTCACGCTCCGTCAGATTGGCCGTCAGATTGGCCCGGATGATCCGCCGCAGTCCCCCTTTTGAGGCTTGCTGTCTCACGCCATGAAGACCGATAAAGGACGCGAATTCTGCCTCGTCGTCGAGGGGGCATACCTGACCGAAAGCGAAGCCGAACACGCCCTGCGCGACCCGTTCATAGAGGACTGGGTCGAGGAGACAGGACGTTTCCGCATACACAACATGGGCGACATAGAGGTTACGCCGGGGGTCGCCCTCGGCTCGCTCGGCGTCGTCATGCTGGACGACCGCCTCTTCGAGATAGCCAGCACAGACCCCGAGCACCCGCTCACGGAGCATAAGGCGCGCGGCGTCGCCGAAGCCCTCCGCCGCCAGAACATGTTCGACGGAATCTCCGTCGAGCCAAGAGACGAAGAAAGTGATGAGTGATGAGTGATGAGTGATAAGAGAAAGCAAGAAAGTTTTTAACTCATCAATTATCACTCATCACTGTTATTGTGATGTCCAAAGAAAACGCACAGATTTTTTTAGGCGGCCGCGTGCGCGCCCTCGTGGGCGACATTACGCGCGAGGAGGTAGACGCCGTAGTCAACGCCGCGAACTACACGCTGCTGGGCGGGGGCGGGGTTGACGGCGCGATTCACAGCGCGGGCGGCTCGCAGATTCTCGAAGAGTGTCGCGAAATCCGGCGCACGCTGCTGCCGGACGGGCTGCCCGCGGGCGAGGCCGTGATGACGACCGCGGGCCTGCTCCCGGCCCGCCACGTGATTCACACGGTTGGGCCAATTTACGGCCGGCACGGCGGGCGCGAGGCGGAGCTGCTGGCCGCCTGCTACCGAAACTCGCTGCGGCTCGCCGCCGAGCACGGGCTCACGTCAATCGCCTTCCCGTCCGTCTCGACGGGGGCGTTCGGCTACCCGAGGGCCGAAGCCGCCGCGGTCTCGTCCCGCGCGGTTGCGGAATTTCTGGGCCATGAGACTAGAATACGTGAAGTGCGGCTGGTGTTTTTCTCGCCGGGCGATCTGAAAGCATTTTTACAGCACCATAAATTCGATGAGGGGAACAGGGTAAGCTAAATGTTGCAAGTTGAAGAAGAGATCGAGCGCCGCGCCGCGCCGCGGGAGCGTTCTTTGCCGGAGCCGCTCCGCGCCCTCGGGCGGCTGGCCTGGAATTACTGGTGGAGCTGGGCGGGGGGCGGCACGGCCGTCTTCCGCGATTTGGACCCGGCCGTCTGGGAAGAGTGCGAGCACAACCCGCGGCGGCTTCTCGCGGAGGTCTCCGAGTTTCGCCTCATGCAGATGGCGACCGACCCCGTGTACACAGAGCGCGTCGCACGCCTCGCCGCGCGCTTCGACGAGTACATGGCCGACCGCCGCGCGTGGGACTCCGGCTCCCCGGACAGGACCCTCACCTGGGAGCGCCCCGTCGCCTACTTCTGCGCCGAGTACGGCATACACAATTCCTTGCCGCTCTATTCCGGCGGCCTCGGCATGCTCGCCGGCGATCACCTGAAGTCTGCGAGCGACCGCCGGCTGCCTGTGGTCGCGGTGGGCCTGCTCTACCGCTACGGCTATTTCCGCCAGCGGCTCAGGCGCGACGGCTGGCAGGAGGAGCACTACGGCGAGACGCACCCGTCCATCCTGCCCATCACGCAGGCCAGGGACGAGGCGGGCGAGCCCGTGCTCGTCGAAGTCGAGATGCGCGGGCGCAACGTGCGCGCGCAGGTGTGGCGCGTGGAGGTGGGCCGCATCCCGCTCTACCTGCTCGACACGAACATCGAGGAGAACAGCGAGACGGACCGGCTGGTGACGGGCCACCTCTACGGCGGCGACCACGAGACGCGCATCGTGCAGGAGATGCTGCTCGGGATCGGCGGCGTCCGCCTGCTCCGCCGCCTGGGCATTGAGCCGCACGTCTTTCATCTCAACGAAGGCCACTCGGCTTTCCTGACGCTGGAACTGGCGCGCGAGATGCGCGAGTCAGCGCCGGGCCTCTCGTTCCACGAGGCCGCGCGCTGGGTCAAGGGGCGCTGCGTCTTCACCACGCACACGCCGGTCGCCGCCGGCAACGACGAGTTCGTCGTGCCGCTCGTCGAGCAATGTTTCGGCTCGTCGTTCGAGGAGCAGCTGGGCCTCTCGCACGAAGAGTTCATCAACATGGGCCGCGTCACGCCGGGCAACGAGGATGAGCTTTTCGGGCTGACCCCGCTGGCGATCAAGATGTGCCGCTCGACCAACGGCGTCAGCCGCAAGCACGGCGAGGTCTCGCGCACGCTCTGGCACAAAATCTGGCCCGAGCGCACCGTCGAGGAGGTGCCGATTACCTCGATCACCAACGGCGTCCACGCGCCGACGTGGGTCGCGCCGCTCATCCGCGCGCTCTACGAAAAGCACGTCGGGCCGAACTGGAGCGAGCTGGCGCTCGACCCGGAAGAGTGGCGAAAGGGCGTCGCGAAGATTACGGACGAGGAATTGTGGGGCGCGCATCTGCTTTTGAAGCAGCGGCTCGTGGCCTTCGTCCGCCACCGTACGTTCCACAAGCGCCTCAGCAACAGCGAGAGCATGGACTACACGGAGTCGGCGCGGACAATGTTCGACCCCAACGCTCTGACCATTGGCTTCGCGCGCAGAGTCGCGGTCTACAAGCGTTGGAGCCTGCTCCTGAAAGACCCACACCGCCTGCTCCGGCTGCTCAACGACGCAGAGCGCCCCGTCCAGTTCGTCTTCGCGGGCAAGGCGCACCCGCAGGACCAGGGCGCGAAGTACATCCTGCAACAACTGGCACAGTGGAAGTTCGACCCCCTGGTGCGCGGCCGCGCCGTCTTCATACAGGACTACGACCAGGAGATCGCGCGCCAGCTCGTGCAGTCCGTAGACGTGTGGATGAACGTCCCGCGCCGCCCGCTCGAAGCGTCGGGGACGAGCGGCGAGAAGGTGGCCGTCAACGGCGGGCTGAACATGTCCGTGCTCGACGGCTGGTGGATAGAGGGTTACGACGGCGCGAACGGTTTCGCCATCGGCGGCGACGCCGAAGGCGTGGAAGCCGCGGACGTGGACGAGGCGGACGCCGAGTCGCTCTACCGCACGCTCGAAGAAGAGGTCGTGCCCACCTACTACGAGCGCGACGCCGACAAAATCCCGCGCCGCTGGGTCCAGATGATGCGCCACTCCATAGAGACGCTCGTCCCCGCCTTCAACAGCGACCGGATGGTCGAAGAGTACGCCCGCAAGATTTACCTCGGGTAGTCCGCTAAAGCTAAGTGAAGCCGCATCAGCGCCTCCAGCGTGAAAAACCGTCTCAAGCTGGAGGCGCTCAGCATTGCTACGGGTTTTCGCGTGACGCGCGGCCGGATATCGAGTACGCACGCGAGGATATGCGATTGCAGTGGCCCGCAATCCGATACGCGCGGGCCGCAATTCGATAATCACGGGAGATTAGAGGATTGCGCCCCGTCCGTATCGGATTGCGGGCCGTGGATATCGGAATGCAAGACGAGCGTATAGGAATGCGAGGCCAGCGTATCGGATTACGGGCCGTGCGTATCGGATATCCATAAGGCGCAATCAATCGCTCTGCGGTGCGTTCTCTAATGCGTCGCCAGCGTCCGGGAATTTAGGGTGGCGTATCAGCTTGCGGGGGCGAGACGGCAGGCTCAAGCCTGGACTCTGAGCTGACCCACTGCCACTCATCGCTCAGAATCGAACTTCGCTTGCCGTCTGTGCTAGACTGTCTGTTCTGCCCAGGTAGCCCCTTGAGACTGCCGGAACTCGTCTCGGAAATTCGGCGCTGGCGGGCCGCGTGTGATTTGTCAGCACTGGACGGTTGAAGCGAAGAATCCCCTATGAAGTATTGTCCCGCTTGTAAAGCGAAGTACGAAGACACTGTGAGCTTCTGCGCCAACGACGGCGAGGTGCTCGAAGACGACCCGACCACGATTGTTGATTCCGTCCTCGACGGCCAGTATCACATAGAGTCCATGCTCGGCAAGGGCGGCATGGGGGCGGTCTATCGCGCGCGCCACATCCTGCTCGGCGACAAGGTGGCGATCAAGGTCCTGCCGCCGCAGATGCGCAACAACGCCGAGTGGCTGCGCCGCTTCCGCCGCGAGGGCCAGGCCGCGCGCCGCTTCCGCCACCCGAACGCCGTCACCGTCTACGACCTCCGCACCACGAGCGACGGCCTCATCTACATGGTGATGGAGTTCGTCGAGGGCCACACGCTCGACGCCGAGTTGAAGAGGCGTGGGCGTTTCACCGCGCTCGAAGCCTTCACGGTGCTTGAGCCGATCATGAGCGTGCTCAACGCCGCGCACGCGATGGGCGTGGTCCACCGCGACCTCAAGCCCGAGAATATCATGATCGGCAAGCCCGGCGAGGACGGGCAGCCCGTGACGAAACTCCTAGACCTCGGCATCGCCAAGATGAAGGAGGTCGCGGGCGGCGACGCCTCGGGGACGACCGCGCTGACGATGGCCGGGCAAGTTTTGGGCACGCCCTTCTACATGTCGCCCGAGCAGTGGGGCGAAGTGCCGGACGACGGGAGCGTGGAGATTGACGGCCGGGCGGACATTTACAGCCTGGGCGTCGTCATCTACGAACTGGTCGTCGGCCGTCGGCCCTTCGTCGGGCTGACACTTCAGGAGTTGAGGCGCGAGCACGTCTCCGTCACGCCGCGCGCGCTCAACGAAGTGGTCTCGGACGTGCCGGAGGCTTTCGGCCGCGCCATCTCGCGGGCGATGTCGAAGGACCGCGGTCAGAGGCAGGCGACCGCAGGCGAGTTGGCCGCGGAGCTGCGCGCCGCGTTGGGCCTGCCGGCGCTCGCCGGCTCGTCTCCCAGCCTGAATCTCGCCAGCGACACGCACGGCGGCCCGGCACCGCAGCAGACGAACGTCGGCGACAACTCCGGGGGGCGCGACACGAGCGCCGACCTCGTCACGCCGACCATCGTCACGATGGACGCGCCGCCACGTCCGCCGCAAGCGGACAACGCGCCCCCGCTCGCGCCGACCTCGCTCGCGCAGATGATGCCGCCGATGCCCGCGCCGCCCGCGACCTCTTTGGGCCAGCACGGGCAGAGCTACAACAGGCCGCCGGAAGCGCCCACGATGGCGACCATGCAGGCCGCCCCGTCCTACGGCGCGCAGTCCAACCCTTACGCCGTGGCGGAACCCGCGCCGACGCCCAAGCCTTCTTCCAAGACCCCGCTCATCATCGTCGCCGTCGCCGTCCTGCTCATCGGCGGGGGCGTCGGCGCATGGTTCCTCCTCGGCAACAAGGGCGACTCGACGGCGAACAAGAACGGCTCGAACGCGAATCCGGGCGGCAATACGAACAACACAAATGCGAACACGGGCGGCACGACCGCCGAGGGCACGGAAGCCTTGCAGTACTGGCTGGAGATCGCGGAGGCCGGGCCGGACGGCGGCTCCGCTCGCGTCGCGCCCGTGGTCCCGCTCGCCTCGGGCCAGTCCTTCAAGTTTCACTTCGTGCCGCGCCGCGACGGCTTCGTTTACGTTATTGGCCCAGGCGAGGGCGGCAAGCCCATGACTTTCCTGACGGCCGAGCCGGTCGAGGACAGCGGCGTCGAGACCAACGAGGTCGAGAGCGGGTCGGAGTTCGCCTTCCCCGAGGATGAGGAGGGGGCCGAACACTGGATCACGCTCGACAAAAAAGCCAGCACGGAAATCTATACCGTCATCTTCGCGCCGAAGCAGTTGACCTCGCCGGGGTTTCTGACCAAGCAGGCGGGGCGCGAGCTGTCGGACCTCGAACAGAAGGAGTTGGAGGAGTTTCGGGCGAAGTATAAGGCAAACCCGCCCGCGACCAACGTCCTCAACGGCGGTGGAACAGAGCCCTTAGTCTCGGTCAAAGTGCCGCAGGCCGCCATCAGCGACCCTGTCATCTTCGACGTTCGCGTCGAGCACAAATAGTGATCCCGGCGGACGCGCTTTTTCGCGTTAATGAATAGAGAAATGTCCTTTAACCACTCGGAAACCGAATCAACCACCCCGACTAGATGAGGAGTAATCATGCGTCTCAAAATATTCGTCCCCGTCCTGGCCCTGGCCCTGTCCGTCGGAGCCGCAGGGGTCGCGCGCGCGCAGGATGAGGAAGAGCTGGTGCGCGGCTCGTTCCTGACGACGCGCGTCAACGCCTCCGGCAAGTCCACGAGCGGCCTGATCGCCGGCAGCGCCAACCAGGCCGCCTCCGGCCCGACGACGGGCACCGGCAAGACGACGGGCGGCGGCAGGACCAGTAGCACGGGCCGCACCGGCGGCAGAAAGTCGTCGGGCCGCACGTCCTCGACGCACGTCAGCGGGAGCGGCAAGGCCACCTCGGGCGGCACGACCGTCGCCGCGAATGGCACCGTCACCGTCACCGACAACGCGACCCCGGCAAATACTTACTCGGGGGCAATCGGCCTCGGCTACTCGCTCTACATGCGCGACGAACAGGGCAACGCCGTGCGCGTTGACCCCGCGCGCGAGTTCCGCGCTGGCGACCGCATACGCCTCGCGCTCGAAACGAACACGGACGGCTACCTCTACATCTTCCACACGGAGAACGACGGCGAGCCGCAGATGCTCTACCCGGACGTGCGCCTTGAGAAGGGCGACAACCGCATAGAGGCGCATGTACCCTACGAGATTCCGTGGAACGAGCCGGGCGTGGAGAACTGGTTCAAGTTCGACGCCAACCCGGCGAGCGAGCGCCTCTACGTGGTCGTGACGCGCGAGCCGCTGCCGGGAGTGCCGACGGGCGATCAGTTGGTCAGCTACTGCGGGCAGAACAGCTGCCCGTGGCGGCCGCCGGCGGGCGCGTGGGCGCAGTTGAAGGAGAGCGGGCAGGCGAAGGTCGGCGTCGTCAAGAGCAAGACCTACGGCCAGAAGCAGTCGCAGACGGAACAGGTGTCCGTCACGCGCGGCATCGGCCTGGAGCAGAGCGCGCCCGAGCCGTCCGTCATACGCATGAACGTTTCCTCGAACCTGCCGGTTCTCGTGACGGCGGTTGACCTGATTCACAGATAAAGCAGCATCCAGGAGTCAGAATCCAGAGCCCAGAATAAGAGGCTGAAACCTCTTTTTATGCTGGATGCTGACTCCTGGATTCTGAATTCTGCCTTTCCCCGGAGAACGCCCATGAAGCACAAATCAAAATCCCTGGCTTACCTTCTCTCCCTTTCGTTACTCTCCGCAATCGTTCCCGGCAATCCTTTCACGACGAGCGCGCGCGCCGAAGGCTCTGGCCGTGGCGCGGCCGCGCAACCCGCCGCCCCGCAGGGCGGCCCCGGCCAGGCGCTCAAGCAGGGCCGCGCCCTCCTGAAGCGCGGCAAGGCCGACCAGGCGCTGGCCCAATTGCAAACGGCTCTCAACGGCTTCAAGCAGGCCGGCAACAATAAGGGCGTGGCCGCCTCAAACGACGCGCTCGGCGATCTTTATCTGAGGCAGGGCCAGTACGCCGTCGCGGTGAAATATTACCAGGACGCGCATGACGCCTTCGGCCAGGCCGCCGGCCAGCAGAGCGGCGTCGAGACCGTCCTGGGAATGCCCGACAACGAGTACAACGCGAAACTGATGCTCGCCAAAGTCGGCGACGCCAACTACCGCGCGGGCAACGTCTCGGAGGCGTCGTCCGCCTACGGTCAGATGAACGTCGTCAAGCCGGACCCGTCGAAGCTGACGGGCGGCGTCGTCCCGAAGAAGCCGAGCCTCGGCGGGATGCTTAGCGGCGGGGGCCTCGGGGGCTTGCGCAACAGCGTGCCTTCGGGCGGAGCCGACACGGCGCTTGCCGCGGCGGGCGCGATCAAGGGCGCAATTGAGCTTTACCGCCAGAGCATTCTCTACTCGACGCACGAGATCGGCGTCGGGCGCATAGACTATTTCAACAACAACTACGACGGCTCGCGCACACACTTCGAGGAGGCTCTCGGGTCGGCCGGGATGCCCATCATCGGGAAGTTCGGCCAGTCGCGCAGGGTCCGCGCCGCCGCGCGCACGAGCCTCGGTGACATCGCGCTCAAGCAGAACCGCCTGAAGGACGCCGTCAAGTTCTACGGCGACGCGGTCAAGGGCGCGCGCGAAGACAAGCGCCTTGATTTGATGTGGCCCGCGCAACGCGGGCTCGGGCTCGCTCGCCTGATGACGGCCATGCAGGACAAGGACCCCAAGAAATCCCTGAAGGGCAGGGAAGAGGCCGTCGCCTCCTACCGCGAGGCGCTCGCCACCATCGAGACGATTCGCGCCGGCTCCTTGCACGCCGACGAGTCGCGCACGACCTTCCTCGCGACGACTAAGGACGTTTACGACGAGACTTCGGACGCGCTGGCGGAGATGGCGCTGCTGGCCGCGCCGACGCCGGGCGCTCCGCTCGACGGGCAGGCGCTGACCTACGCGGCCGAAGCCTTCAAGGTCGCGGAGCAGGGGCGCGCGCGCTCGCTCCTGGACATGCTAGGCGAGTCGGGCGCGGACATCACGGCGGGCGTGCCGCCGGAGTTGCTCAAGCGCAAGCAGGACAATTTGGACCGCCAGCAGGAGATCGCGCAGGAGTTGACGGGCGTCTCGGCCAGCGAGGGCGAGGACAAGGACAGGCCGAGCACGGATAAGCTCGAAGCGGAGCTTGAGACCTTGTCGGTCGAATACGACAACATCGAGAACCAGATTCGCGCGGCGTCTCCGAAGTACGCTTCGCTGACCGCGCCGCAGCCCCTGACGCTACAGGAAGTCCAGCAGAAAGTTTTGGACGACAAGACGGCGCTGTTGGAGTACAGCCTGGGCGCGGACGCTTCGTACTTGTGGGCGGTGACGCAGGGAAGCGTCGCCCTCTTCAAGCTGCCGGCGCGCTCGGCCGTGGACCAACAGGCGCAGGCGCTGCGCGCGGAGTTGATTCCGCCGAAACTCCAGCGCCGCATCGCGGGCATAGACGTGGCCGAGGCGACGCGCGGCCTGAGCCTGACGACCGACCCGACGAACGCCGGCCCAGCGGGCTCGTTCGCGACCGTCTCGAACGCCCTCTACAAGACGGCGGTCGAGCCGGCGGCGAAGATTGTTGGCGACAAGCGGCTGCTCGTCGTCGCCGACGGCGCGCTCAACTACGTCCCCTTCGAGGCGCTGGTCACGGCCACTGGGCCGACCGATTACCCGAGCCTCGCCTACCTCGTCAAGACCAACGAGATCGTCTACGCGCCTTCGGCTTCGGTCGTCGCCGTCATACGGCAGCAGTCTTCAAAGCCCGCGGGCAAGAACATGCTCATCATCGCCGACCCCGTGTTCACCTCGACCGACCCGAGGGCGAAAGGCGCTGCCGGCGCGGGTGCGCAGGCCGGCGCAGACACGCGCGGCCTGAGTCTGTCGAGCGCGGTGACGGACGTGGCCGCGCCTGCGGGCCAGGGTGCGCCGCCGACGGGCCTGCAACTGGCGCGGCTCAACGGGACGCGCGTCGAGGCGCAGCAGATTGCAACGCTGGCGAAGGCCAGCGGCGGGACCGCTGACGTGTGGCTCGACCTCGAAGCCAACGAGGCGAAGGTCGCGACGATGGACCTCAAGAAGTACCGCGTCGTGCACGTCGCCACGCACGGGCTTTTGAACGCCGAGCGGCCGCAGTTCACGGGCGTAGTCCTCTCGCTCGTCGGCAACAAGACGGGCGACGGCTTCGTCCGCACGGACGAGATTTTCAATCTCAACCTCGGCTCGCCGCTCGTCATGCTCTCCGCCTGCGAGACGGGCTTAGGGAAAGAGAAGCGCGGCGAGGGCGTCATCGGCTTGACGCGCGCCTTCATGTACGCGGGAGCACCCACGGTCGGCGTCTCGCTCTGGTCTGTCGCGGACAAGTCCACGGCGGACCTGATGACGGACTTCTACAAACGCCTGCTGGCGACGCCCGACGCCTCGCCATCGGCCTCGATGCGCGCCGCGCAGATTGCGATGATAGACGGCAAGCGGTACGCCGCGCCGTTCTACTGGTCGCCGTTCGTCCTCGTCGGCGAGTGGAAGTAAGAAGGCCCAGAGACTGCCCGGCACTCAACTCGACCCTCCGCGGCTTAGGCCCCGGAGGGTCGAGTCATTCGGGAACTCCTGAATTGAAATTTATCTGGCAACCCGGCAGCTCTGCGTGTTACTCTGCGGCCGTTTCGCCGACATGGTTTTGGCCGGGTTCTGCCGCACCCCGCAGTCTCCGCTTCAATCATTTAACTTCCTTTGCAAAGTAGTGTGATGCTCGTCGTCAAGGCGGAGTTTGAGGTCGGCTCGTATCTTCGGCCGTACTCGTGGTCTTCAACATTCATTGGTCGTAGGGGGTTCAAAATGAAAAAGAGTTCGCAAGTCCTGATGGTTCTCGTCGCCCTCGGCATCGCCTTCGGCTGTGCGTCTGTGGGATTGGGCCAGGGACGGCCCATCGTGGGCGGCTACAAGGAAGCAGCCACGGACGACGCCGAAGTCGTGGCCGCGGCCGAGTTCGCCGTCAGCGCCCGGAAGGAGCAGGAGGGCGGCCCGCTCTCGCTGGTTTCCATCAAGCGCGCCGAGAGGCAGGTGGTTCAGGGAACGAATTTCAGGCTCTGCCTTGAGGTGAAGGCCGCGGACGAAACGGACGCGGGCGTGGACAGTCAGGACGTGAAGGTCGTAGTTTGGCAAAAACTGACGAGGCCGGGAGAAGAGAAGCAATATCAACTCACGAGCTGGGAAGAGGCGGACTGCGGCGGGGGTGATTCGGAACAGCATCACGCCGCGCCCAACGTCGGAACGCGGGAATCGTCGCCGGCGGATTCCATATCAGTCCTGTACAAGCTGACTCATGCGGGTTGGTGAGATTTTACGCGCGCCCGGACCCGTCTCATCGAGAACACATACGCCGATTGAAAGCTCGGCTTCAAGAAAGGGAAAAATGAGAGCCACGAAAATCACAACCTTCTCGACGTTAGGCATCGCTTCGTTAGTGCTGCTCGTTTCGGCCTGCGGCAAGGCGTCGAACACGACGGCGAACATGACGACGAACACTTCGACGGTGAACACCACCAGCAAATCAAACACGGCGGCCGTCGCCAGCCCCACTCCGACCGCGGCGAGCAACACGGCCAATGTTTCGAACAAGGCCCAGGAGCCGGCGGGCCAATCCGAAGCGGAAGATGTTGATGGCGAGCTTCAGGTGGGTAAAACCCAGTCGGTCATTCTGTACGTCGGCATGGAAAGCGGTGATTACGCGGGCTACTGCTTCACCAACGATTCGGAAGCCGGCCGCGCCATTCTGGCCGCGTGCAAAGATAAAGAACAGTGTCAGGTCAAGGGAACAGTTGATCATGAGGCCGGGTGTGAAGTCCCTGGGCTCGAAGCGACCCTGTCCGACAAGGGCAAGATAACTAAAGTCGAGTCGGCGAAATCGCTCGGCCCCCGTAAAAAGTAGACAAAGACCGGACTCGGGATGAGGGAAGATGAAAATTAAAATCGTTCTGCTGGCGGCGCTCCTGCTGGCGCTCGGCTCGATTGGTGTGGCCCAATCGCCGACGCCGACTTTCACGGGATACGCCGTCAAAGTCGAGAAGAACAGGAGCGTCGGGATCAATCTGAAAAGCCACAGAAACGCGAGCAGGTTCCGCACCAACTTGCGGAACGCCGCGAAAGAAGGCGTGAACTTTGCGGGGCATTACATCCTGACGACCTGGGGCTGCGGGACGAATTGCTCCCAGAGCGCGATAATTGATGCCCGCAGCGGCCGGGTGTTTTTCCCGGACCAACTGGAAGGTGCCGGTTTCGGCTTCTGCGAATTGCCGGACGACACAGAGCCGATGGTTTACAGGGCCGACAGCCGCCTGCTCGTCCTGAACGGATTCAAGGGCGGCGACCTTAGCCGGGAAAACACGCCGTGCGGAATTTATTACCTCGAATGGACGGGCAGGAATTTCAAGCAAGTCCGATTCGTGAAGAAAAAGCGCATCGCAACTCCTTAACGCTCAAAGCCGGTCGCGGGTCGGTTTGAGATTTTGAGCCAATCTCTCAGGCTCTTATCGAAACTGACCCGCCGCTCATGCGGCAGGTTTGTCGTAAACCCCCCGTTAGGCTAATATCAAGCGCGTCCCCTTCGGCTCACAAACTGGTTTACGTTCGCGGGTGGTTCTCATGGGAGATCATTTTACGCAGATCACGGACAAGAAAGCTCTGGAGCAACTTTTGGCGCGCTCGCACGACGCGCCCGTCGTCCTGTTCAAGCACAGCTCGACCTGCCCGATCAGCAGCTTCGCCTACAAGCAGATGTCGCAGGTCGCGCGCGATGTCTCGCTCGTCGTCGTGCAGCGCGCGCGCGACCTCTCGGGCGAGATAGAGTCGCGCACAGGCATCAGGCACGAGTCGCCGCAGGCCATAGTGCTCCGCAACGGCCAGGCCGTCTGGTCCGCCTCGCATTACAACATCACGGCGG
The DNA here is from genome assembly GCA_036403435.1 of Pyrinomonadaceae bacterium. GTDB lineage: Bacteria > Acidobacteriota > Blastocatellia > Pyrinomonadales > Pyrinomonadaceae > QHXM01. Next base: position 202,869 of record DASWQY010000096.1, on the reverse strand, counting down.
GCGCGGTCGAGGAGGCCGTACGGCAGCATGAGTAAGCAGAGACTCCGCGCCTCGGCGGGGGCCGCGCGATGAGTGACGTGATGGAGCGGCGCGGCCCTTCGGTCGAGCCGCGCGAGATCATGCAGGAAGGTGAGGCGGGGCTCAAGATCACCTGGGCCGACGGGCGGGAGTGTCGTTTCACCGCGCCGGAACTCAGGCGCTCCTGCCCCTGCGCGCAGTGCGTCAACGAGTGGACGGGCGCGAGGGTCTTACAGCCCGAGGCCGTCTCGGACGCGCTCTCGATTAGCGACCTCGCGGTCGTCGGGCGCTACGCGCTCAACTTCCGCTGGAGCGACGGCCACGAAACAGGCATCTACAGCTTTCGTTATTTGCGCGGGCTGTGCGAGGAAAGGCAGGAGTCAGAATCCAGCATCCAGAATTCAGAATAAAAGAAAAGCCGAAAGCAGTTCTCAGCCTTTCATTCTGGCTCCTGGGTTCTGACTCCTGAATTCTGCTTTCCGATGAAAACTATTCTGGTCATCGAGGACGACGAGGTGGCGCGCGAGTTGATGCGCATGGCGCTGGAGATGCGCGGCTACAAGGTCGTGACGGCCGAGGACGGGATACAGGGTTACGACGAGGCGGTGCGGGCGCGGCCCGATCTGATCATCACGGACATCCAGATGCCCGCGGCCGACGGCGTCCACCTCGTGCGGCGCGTGCGCGACACGCCGGAGTTGAAGGAGACGCCGATTCTCGTGACGACGGGCTTCGGCAGCGGCAGCGCGACCTTCGCGCTGGGCCAGGGCGCGACCGCCTACGAGCCGAAGCCCATCAACCCGGAAAGTTTCATGGCGACCGTCAAACGACTAATCGAGCAAGAGGGATGAACAAGACGGAACTGGTCGGCTGGGTCAGCTCTTTCATACTGGTGCTGACCATCGGGAAGCAGATTTACAAGCAGTGGCAGGAGGGCTCAAGCCGGAACGTCTCGAAGTGGCTTTTCATAGGCCAGATGGCGGCCTCCCTGGGCTTCCTCGTCTACAGTTGGCTCGTCTCCAACTGGGTCTTCGTCGTGACGAACGCCATCATGCTCGTCAACAGCATGATCGGCCTCGGCATCGTCCTCCATCACAGGAAAGGCAGAGTTCAGAATTCAGAACCCAGGAGCCAGAATGGATAAGGCGGAGAACCGCCGTCACAGATTTTCTTTCATTCTGGATTCTGGCCCCTGGATTCTGAATTCCGTAATTGAGTTATGAACGAGAAAGATTTTTTCAACGAGCAGCCGGAGATGAAGCGGGCGACGTTCAGTTGCCCACACTGCCGCCAGCGCGCGGACTACGAGGTGCGGTGGCTGCGGCGGACGAAGAAGCCGGCTCCGCCGCGCGGGGCCAACGAGCAGGACAGGGCCAGGTTCGCCAAGTCGCGCGACTACATGGTGCGGATTGACGACATGCTCGCCTGCAAGAGTTGCCGCAGGCGCTTCGAGATTCCCAACTCGCAGTCGGTCGTCTTCATTTGAACTTCCAGGGGAGCACGCCTCGCGCCGGACGCAAAGGTCTTTTCGGAAAACTCACGAAGGAGAGCTTCGATCATGGAAGAACTGGTGAAAAGAGTCTCGGAGCGAACCGGCCTGTCGGAAGACAAGGCCAAGACGGCGATTGACACGGTCGTCGGGTTTTTGAAAGAGCGCCTGCCCGGCCCCATCGCCGGCCAGGTGGACAACGCCCTCTCGCACGCCGGCGGCACCATCGTTGACAAGGCCAGCGACATCATCGGCGGCATCGGCGGCCTGTTCAATAAATGAAAAGTTCAAAATTAAAAATGCAAAATTGAGGGCCGAACGCCGCGCCCCTGCATCTTCCATTTTGCATTTTTAATCTTCCATTTTGCCTTCTTCCGCGCCGGCTTGTCGTGATGAAAAGCCGATCAGTGAAATGCTTCGCACTCCCCCTGGCGACCGTCCTCTGCCTGCTGGCGCTGACGTGTGTCGTTTGCGCGGGCGACGGCGGCGGCGAAGCGGCCCCCGCGCGCTGGGCCAGCGTCCGGTCCAGAAATTTCCTGCTCGTGGGAGACGCGGACGCGCGCGACATGCTGAGGGTCGCAGCGCGCCTCGAACAGTTCCGCGAAGCCTTTCTCGTGCTGCTCCCGGCCAATCACTTCGACCCGAGCGTGCCGCTCACGGTCGTCGTCTTCAAGGACGACGCGTCTTACAACCAGTTCGAGCCTGTCTTCCACGGACGCCCCGCGGGCGTCTCCGGCTTCTTCCAGTCGGGCGCGGACGTTGACTACATAGCACTCTCACTCGACCGCCGCTACGCGCGCGACGAGGACGAATTGGCCTTCCACGAGTACGCGCACCTGCTCGTCCGCAACGGCTACGGCGCGGTGCCGCTCTGGTTCAACGAGGGGCTGGCCGAGTACTACAGCACGTTTGAAATCGGGGGCGGCGGCCGGCGCGTGACGCTCGGCCGGCCCTTGAATTTTCGCGTCAGGACGCTCAAGGAGCGCGAGTTGATGCCGCTCGAAACGCTGCTCGGCGTGGACGACGAGTCGCCCTTCTACAAGGAGCAGTCGAAGCGCGCCCTCTTCTACTCCGAGTCCTGGGCGTTCGTTCATTACCTCATGAGCGGCCCGCGCCGCGCGCAGTACCCGACCTTCCTCGAATTATTGGCACAGGGCGCGAAAACGGAGGACGCCTTCCGGCAGGCTTTCCGGGCGGACTTCGCCGCGGTCGAGAACGAGCTGCGAGCCTACGTGAGCGCGGGCAAGTACCGCGCGCAGGAGGTCACTCTCGACCGCCCCGTTGAAGCGGACGGGCGGGCGCGCGCCGGGTCTCTGACTGAGGCCGAGGAGCAGTTCTACCTGGGAGACCTGATGCTCCACGCGAACATGCCGGAGGAGGCAGCCGCTCATTTGGAGAAAGCGGCGGAGCTTGACCCCCGCCTCGTCATAGCGAGCGCCGCGCTCGCCGTGCTGCGCGTCAGGCAGAACGATTACGAGTCGGCCGCGAAGCTCCTCGACCGCGAGGACGAGGCGGGGGAGCAGGGCGACTACCTCGCTCACTACTACCGCGCCTACGCGCTCAGCCGCCAGGGCTCGGCGTCGGACACTTTCGTCGAGACTTTCTACGGCGACCAGACGGCCCGCCGCATGCGCGCCGAGCTGGAGAAGGCGATTCAGCTCAACCCCTCCTTCGCTGAAGCATACCGCCTGCTCGCCTTCGTCAACCTGGTGAGGGACGAGCGGCTCGACGAGTCAATCAATCTTCTCAAGCGCGCGGCGGAGCTTTCGCCCAGGAGGCGCGAGTACGCGCTGCTTCTGGCACAAATTCACCTGCGGCGCGAGGAGTTCGACGTGGTGCGTCGGATTCTTGAGCCGCTCGCGAGAGGCGGCGCGGGTTGCAGCCCGGTTGTGCGCGGGCAGGCCCAGGCGCTGCTCGCGGCGGCCGCGGCGCGCGAGCAGTATTTGGCCCACGTGAGGGAGCTGGACAAACAGATAGCGGAGGCCGCCGCGCGCGAGGAGGCCCCGCCGCCGGGCGTCGCCCTCCAGCCGTGCGACGCGCCGCAGCCTGGGCCGCAGTTGAAGAAGCTGCGGTTCAGCGGGCAGCAGGCGTGCGGCCAGCTCGTGCGCTTAGAGTGCGACGAGCACGGCGTCCTGCTCGTGGTCCAAACCGACGGGCGCACGCTCCAGCTTCGCAACGCATCGCTGAGCGGCATCCGCTTCGTCACCTACACGGCGGAGGTCCGCGGCCAGTTGACGTGCGGCGAGCGCACGCCGGAGAGCCCCGTCCTCGTCACCTACCGCCCGCCGCAGCCGACGGCCGCGCAGTCCGACGGCGAGGTCGTCGCCATCGAGTTCATGCCGAAAGAATGGGACGCCAACCACTGAGAAAGGGATGAGGGGTGAAGAAGAAATGATGAATGCGGAATGCGGAATGATGAATTAAAAAGCAGTTTGTCTTTCATTCATCATTTCTTCTTCACCCCTCGTTCCTTGAAAAATTATGGCCTCGGAAAAAGACATCCTGCGCGCGCTGGACCTGCTGACGGTCGCCCCTCAGCCGGCCCGCGAAATGCGTTCGCTCACGCGCGGCGAGGGCGAGCACGTGGACAATCTCAGGCGAGTCGTTGACTCGGAGAACGTCGTCGCCGTCGGCATCAGCGAGAAGGAGTCGGGGGGGCAGCCAACCGGCCAGTTGGCGCTGACGTTCTACGTGGCGAGGAAGATTCCGCTCGCGCAACTGCGCGCGGACGAGGCCGTGCCGCCGGCGCTCCCCGAGGCCCTCGGCGGCCCGAGCGCCATCCCGACGGACGTAAAAGCCATCGGCCGCATACGCCTCGAAGTCAACGCCGTCCGCAATCCCATACAGCCCGGCAACAGCGTGGCCCACGTCAGCGTCGAGGCAGGCACGCTCGGCGCTTTCGTCCGAAAGGACGGCCGCCTGATGATGCTCAGCAACAGCCACGTCCTCGCGGCGAGCGGCCTCGCCTCTCGCGGGGACGCCATTCTTTACCCAGGCAGGCACGACGGCGGCGCGGAGCCGGACGATCTGGTGGCGAGGCTCGCGGACTTCGTCAGATTCGAGGCCGGCGGGGACTTCGTCAATCGCGTGGACTGCGCGATAGCAGAACCCGTCAAAGAGCGCCTGGGCCAAATCAGGGAGGAGATTAAGTGGCTGGGCCTGCCCGCGGGCAGAATCAGGCCGCAGCGCGGGATGGGTGTGACGAAGGTCGGGCGGACGAGCGGGCGCACGTCCGGGCGCGTCCTGGACGTGAACTTCCGCACGGTCGTCTTCTACCCCGGCGTCGGCGAGATAGGCTTCATTGACCAGGTGCTCTGCACGCGCTACACGCAGGCCGGGGATTCGGGCTCTCTCGTCATGGACAAGGAGACGGGCAAGGCCGTCGGCCTGCACTTCTCCGGCTCGGAGCCCGAGGGCGAGGCGAGCGGCAGCAGCATCTTCAACCCCATCGGCGAGGTGCTCAAAGCACTCGGCATCTCGCTCGTCGTCCGGCGGCGCGCGGAAAGGTGAGAACGTCTTGGCAAGCGAGAAAGAGGCCAACCGCGCGCGCGAAGAGCACTCGGAATATCTTCGGCGGCTCGGCGCACACTCAATCGCCGTGGACGAAATTAAGGGCCGCGGGGAAAAGGGCTTCGCCGTCGTCGCCTTCTTCTCACGCCAGCCCGCTGTGCCAATTCCCGAGACCCTGGAGGTCACGAGCGGCAGGCGAAAGCTCGCCGTCCCGCTCGTCGCACAGATCATGAAGATGCCCTCGCCCGAGTAGGCCCGCGGTCACCGAGCCGGAGCTGCGCCTCCTGTTCCCCGCCCAGCCAAATTAAGCTGTAGCAGGTCCCATAGATTTCCGTACAAGTCTTCAAAGACGGCCACCATCCCGTAAGTCTCTTTCTTCGGCTCCCTCACAAACTTGATTCCCTTTGAAACCATCTCCTCGTAGTCCCTCCAAAAGTCGTCAGTGTTGAGAAAGAGAAATACCCGTCCGCCGGACTGATTGCCGATGAAAGATTCCTGCTCGGGTTTTGAGGCCCTGGCTAGTAACAACGTAGTCCCGACCGAGCCGGGAGGGGAAACCACCACCCATCGCTTATCCTGCTCCGGCTGGTAAGTGTCTTCCACCAATGTGAAATGAAGTTTCTTCGTATAAAACTCTATTGCCTCATCATAATCTCTAACGACGAGAGCTATATGCACGATTGATTGTTTCATCTCATCCCTTCTCCGCCGTGATGACCTAAACCGCGTCGTAGCGTTTGAGCTTGCGGTAGAGAGTGGAGAGGTCTATGCCGAGGATGTTGGCGGCGCGGGCCTTGTCCTGGTTGACGGCAGTCAGGGTTTCGAGGATGTGGCGGCGCTCGACCTCTTCGAGGGTGGGGCGGAGGCCGTCGGGGTCGCGCATCGGCGTGGGGCTGGCGGCGTCGCGGACGCGGGGCGGGAGGCTGTCGAGGTCAATCGCGTCGTTGCTCAGGGTGAAGGCGCTCTCTATGGCGTTCTGTAGCTCGCGGACGTTGCCGGGCCAGTGATAGTTAATCAGGGCGGAGAGTGCGGCGGGCTCGATTGCTTTCTCGTCGCGCTGCTGCTCGCGGGCCGTGCGCGTGATGAAGCTGCGGGCCAGGAGCGGGATGTCCTCGCGTCGCTCGCGCAAGGGCGGGAGGTAAATCTCTATCACGTTGAGGCGATAGAAGAGGTCTTCGCGGAAGCGCCCTTCGGAGACTTCCTTCTCCAACTCGCGGTTGGTCGCTGAGATGATGCGCGCGTCGAACTGCACGGCCGCGCTTGAGCCTAAGGGCGTCACCTCGTGCTCCTGAAGGGCGCGCAATAATCTCACCTGCATCGCGGCGGAAATCTCGCCGACTTCGTCCAGGAAAACTGTGCCACCTTCGGCCGAGCGGAAGAGGCCGAGCTTGTTCGTCACCGCGCCTGTGAACGCGCCCTTCGTGTGGCCGAAGAGTTCCGATTCGAGCAGCGTCTCTGGAATCGCGCCGCAGTTGACGGCGACGAAGGGGCGCTCCGACCGCGGGCTGTTGTGGTGTATGGCGCGCGCGATCAGTTCCTTGCCCGTGCCGCTCTCGCCCTGAATCAAGATGTTCGTGCCCGTCGGCGCGACTTTTTCGACGAGGCGGAAGACGGCTTGCAAGGCCGTGGAGGTGCCTATGATTTCCGAGAAGCTGTAGCGGCGGTCAAGCTCGCGTCGCAGGTGACGGTTTTCGCGGAAAAGCTCGCGCTGGCGCAGCGCATTCTTGACGGATTGCAAGAGGTCTTCGTTGACGAACGGTTTCGTCACGTAATCGTAAGCGCCCTTGCGCAATGCCGCGACCGCGGAGTCAACGGACGAGTACGCGGTCATCACGATGACGAGCGCCTCGGCGTCAACGTTCTTGAGGTGGTCCAGGAGAGCGAGGCCATCCATCCCGGCCATGCGAATGTCCGTCAGCGTGACGGCGACCTCTTCGGCGGCGAAGCGTTCGAGGGCTTCCTCGGCGCTCGCGACGGCCGCGACGCGGTAGCCCGCCTCTTCCAGGAGGCGCGTCAGGATGGCGCGCATCAGGTCTTCGTCTTCGGCGATTAAGATTAAGGGCGCTGTTCTCATCTCCGGCCTGTGACTGAAAGTTTAGCACGGACGCCGCGCGCGCGTGTCAGCGGACGCCGAAGTGCACGGCCTCCCAGATGACCGTGTCGCCGAGTTCCATCATCCCGGAAGTCACGCCCGCAACGGCGCGCTCACCCGAGCCGTCGGTCGAAGCCGTATGAACGTCAACGCTCCGCGAAAGGTCGAAGCAGATGCCGGCGGGCGCTTTGACGAAAGTCTTAAGAATGATTCTCGGCATAAGAAGGTTCGGCCCCGCGCCCGCGGGCGGGAAGCCTGACGCTCACGCTCGCCCCGCGCCCGCCGCCGGACGCTATCTCAAGGCTTCCGCCGTGCGCCGTGACGATGCCGTAGCAGACGGCGAGCCCCAGGCCCGCGCCCGCGCCCGCGGGCTTCGTCGTGAAGAACGGGTCGAAGACGTGTGCGCGGTGCTCGGGGGCAATGCCCGGACCCGTGTCCCTGATCTCGACGCTCACCTCGCCCGCCTTCGGGTCGTAGCGCGTTTCGACGTGAAGCTCGCCGCCTTCGGGCATGGCGTCGCGGGCGTTCAAGAGAAGATTGAGGAATACCTGCTGAAGCTGGCCGGCGTCGGCAGAAATCGCGGGTGCCTCCGGCGCAGGCACGCTCGTCACGCGCAGGCGCTGAAAGGCTTTGTCGAAGGAGGCCAGGCGCAGGCTCGCGGCGACGGCCGCGTTGATGTCTAGCGGCGCGCGCTCGGGTGGGCGGGCGCGGGCGAAGTCCATCATATCGCGCAGGACCTGCGTGATGCGCGCGATCTGCTGCGAGATGAGCCGCAGCATCTCGACGGCCTCGGCGTCGCCGGCCGAGCGCGTTTGCAGAATTTGCACGAGCGACGAGATGGAGGCCAGGGGGTTGTTGACCTCGTGCGCGACGCCGGCGGCGAGTGTCCCGGCGGCGGCCAGTTTTTCGGTTCGGATTAAGTGTTCGTTGAGCTGTCGCAACTGCTCTATGTCGGCGCGCATCTTGCGGCTCATCTCGTTGAAGGAGGCGGCGAGCAGGCCCATCTCGTCGTTGCTCTCTAACGCGACCTCTGTGCCGTAAGCGCCGCCCGCGACCTCGACGGCCGCCTCCGTCAGTCTTCTGACGGGGCGCGAGATGGTGCGTATGATGAGCGCGACCAGGATCAGATTTGGCACGAGCGCCGTGACGACGCTGAAGACGAGGTAGCGCCGCCACGCCTCGGCGGTTGGGCCATTTCCGAAGCTCCACCAGACGATGGGGATTTGCAGGAGCGCGAAGCTCAGGACGGCGACGGCCGCAATCGAGAGCGCGACCTTGTAGGCGACGGGGAAGAGGCGGAACTGGTCCAGCGCGGACTGGAGCGAGAAGAGCTTGAAGTTCGAGATGGCGTAGGCGAAGACGAGCACGCCGGGGACGACGAAGAGCGAGCCGATTTTGAGGAGCGAGTAGACCCCGAAAAGCGGGAGCAGGTTGTTGGCGAGCGTGTTGAGCGCGACCGTGATGGCGAGCGCCCAGAGGATCGCGCCCGTCTGCTTGCCCCAGAGCCGGCCGCGATAGCGGCGGCACTTGGTGTAGAGCAGGTAAAAGCCGTAGCCCATCACGCCGTAGGCGTAGAGGCCGAAGGCGTAGGCGAGCGGCGTCAGCTTGATGCCGAACTCCGGGCCAGTGAAGCCGACGCGCTCCCACATCCAGCCGGCGAGCACCGCCGGGATCAGGACCGCGCCGGGGGCGAAGATGACGAGCGCGCGCCGCCACGGCACGGGCCTGTTCTCGGGGAAGACCCAGGCGAAGACGACGAGCGTGTATTGCAGGAAGAGCGCGATGACGAAACTCGCGCCCGCCCACCACGCGGCCGAGGGAGCGGCGGCCGCGAAGCCCCAGAGCGCGATGTCCTTGATCGTCCACAGGGCCAGGCACGCGACGAAGGCCGCGAATGTCTGGTGCGTGCGGCTGCGCGGCGCGGCCACGAAGACGTAGAAGCCGAGCAGCACGATCAGGAATAGCGAGAGCAGCAGCGGGGCCAGAAGCATGAGAGCAGTGGTCAGTGGTCGGTGGTCAGTGGTCAGTTAAAGACAGGCGCGGCTGCCAGCGTCGAGCTTTTCGCTTTCAACTGACCACCGGCCACTGACCACTGACCACTTCTTCACATTCTGAGAATCAGCGCGGTGATGACCGTGACCACGCCGCACGCGAGCGGCCACAGGTGGCGCGCGTCAATCATACCACCGCGCGTGAGCAGGCGGTGAAGCGGCACGAAGAGGAGGAAGGCGAGCATGCCGACGGGGACGGCGCAGATCGCCCCGACGATTGCGCCGAAGCCGAAAGCCGGAAGGCCGCCCACCGCGCCCGTTGCCACGCCCCAGATGAATCCGATGCCCGCCGCCGCGATGAGCATTATCGGCCAGCGCAACTCCTCCGCGGCCGACGCCAGACGACTCAGTCTTGAGCCGAAAAAGAGCCCGGCCGCTGCACAGAAGGCGTTCATCAGGAAGAGCAGAAAAAGAAGACGGGGGTGAATGCTATCACCTGGGCCGACGAGCATGCGGCCGAACAGCTTGAGGAAGATCGCCGCCGGGGGCAGCGTGCCGAGCAGCAGGCCGAACCTGGCGTACGCCTCCTGGGCCGCGAGCGGGCGGCGCATCAAGAGCACTTCCTCTTCTTCGCACGCGCTGCTGAAAGCACGGCTTCGCTCTTCAGCCAACTGGTTTTCTCTGAGCAGCCAGTTCAGTTGGAACTCAAGCTCCGGGTCTGTGGCCGGTCGTTGAAGACTATTCGGGTTGTATACGCTGTGCATGTTTCCTCCTTCGCGGCGCGTGCGTCCCTCATTGCTTCCAACTGGCGCAGCCGCGCACACTCCGCGTCGAGCAGCCTGGAGACGCCGGCCGAAGCCGCCTCGTCCTTCAGGAGCGAGAGAAGGTCTAGAGCGCAGGCGTACAGCCTGACCGCCGCGACGCTCGCGTGATGTGTTGCCGTCAAGTCCTCCGCACCCGCACAGACGGTCTCGCGGATTTCGGCGAGGGCGTGCAGGAGTTCCAGGCGAGAGCGCGCCTGGTGTTTGACGAGGCGCGCGGCGTTGCGGCGGCGGACGCAGCGGCCGGCGAGTAAGAGGTCCTGGCCCTTGCGCCCGGCGACGCGGTAAAGCTCCAGCTCACGCCGGCCCGGAGGCCCGTCCGGGTCGGCCTCGGAGGCGGCCAGCGTCAGCCCTATGTATTTCTCCACGGCTTCGCGGACTGTGCGGACGACGCGCTCGACCGTGGCGCTCGACGCGCTCGCCGAAGATTGTGCCGCCGAAGATTGGGCCAACGAAGATTGGGCCAGTTCGGCGAGCCTGTAGAGCGACGAGAGCAGCTTGCCCTGGGCGCGGCCGAGCTTCTCGCGCAGTTGAGCCGCGCGTTCGTCGAGCGCCGCGGCCGTGCCCCGGCGGGGGAAGAGAAGTTTGAAGGCGACCAGGGGCCAGAGCAGGGAAGCGCGCGCGGCCCCATAGAAAGAGCGCGGGCGGGCGGCGCTTCTCTCGCCCCGGCAGAGAAAGTGTTGGAAACCGAAGGGCGCGCCCGCCGCAAGATAAATGGTGATGGCTTCGCTCAAACGCATGGCGAAAGGCTCTTGGGCAACGTATGTGCCAGCTTCCGCCATCGAGAGGGGTTTGGTGAAGGGCGAACGAGTTTCTTAGCAATTGTGCGATTCTTCGAGTTTGAGGGGGAGGCTCGCACGAGTCCGGCCGGTCGGCCGGCTTGGCAAAGCGCGGGAGCGCGCGGCGCGGTTTGGCATTCTGCAAAGTTGCCACACCCGCTCTGGTGATAGTGAGGCAACTTTACGGGCCTGTCCGAAATCAAACAGGCACTTACATCCCAATGTACGCATTGAAGCCACGACAAGGGTGTCCGGGTGACGCCTTCGAAATTCGTGCACTTCGTAAAATTTATTGGTCCGAAGCGCGCGAGACGGCGTCTAAACAAGTGTACAGGGCAAAGAGAAAAGGTTAGTGACGTCTCGGTCCGGGGGCTTGAAAAATTGTGGCCTCGCGTTTGCAAGATTGATGGCGCGTCGGCGTTCAAGCGAACATAAAAGGAACTCCGGGAGAGGAAATTCGTTAAAGGAATAACCGAGGCGATCACAGGGAAAGAAAGTAAAAGGTCATGACAAAGAAAACCCCGATAAAAGTTATCAAGCGCGACGAGCGCAACCGCAAAGAGAGTGCTGCCGAGCAACCCCAAAGGAAATCGGCGCAGGAAACGGCCCGCGACATGGTCAACACCGTGACGAACTGGGTCAATGAATTGCAGCAGAAGCGCAGGACCGAGACGACGCGCGCCATCCAGTCGCTCTTCACGGACACGGCGCAGCCGAACGAGGCTTAAAAATCTTCCCACAACCGAAGCGCGCACGCTGCACCATTTTCGCCGGTCGGCAGACGAATTCGAGCAAAGGGCGGGCACACCGAGAAGGGCGACCTTAAAGGGGTCGCCCTTCGAATTTGTAAAGCTTTGGTAAAGGCGCTAGACAAACTATTGACAGAAGCGCGGCGGAAAATTTAGCATCACGCTACCAGCGCGAAAGTGAGCGTGAAGCGCCTTGAAGAAGACCCGACACAAAGGCGGCAAGAAGGTCGCCGCGCGGCCCGTGTTCGACTCGATCCGCAAGCCGCTCGCGCCGCCGGGCCACGCGCTCAGCCACGCCAGGCCGGACGAGCGGGCGCGACCCGCGATGCGTAAGGCCAAACACAAACAGCCGCCCGCTTCGGACGGAGAAGGCTAGACCGCCGGACAATTCCTTTCATGAGCGACGCCGCACAAGCATTCATCGTCAAGGCCAGGTCACTGCTCGGCGAGGAGTATCTGCCGAAGATAGAGCACTGCCTGGAGCGGCTGAGCGACGAGGAAATCTGGTGGCGGGCCAACGAGGAATCGAACAGCATAGGCAACCTGCTCCTGCACCTCGCGGGGAACGCGCGGCAGTGGATCGTGAGCGGCGTGGGCCAGGCGGCGGACGGGCGCGTGCGCCAGCTTGAGTTCGACCGGCGGGAGGCGGTCCCGCGCGAAGAGTTGCTGCGGCTCGTCAGGCAGACGCTCTCGGAGGTAGACAATGTCCTCGCCTCGCTGGACCCGGCGCGCGTGCTTGAGCCGCGGCGGATTCAGGGCTACGACGTGCCGGTGCTCGAAGCCGTCTTCCACGTCGTGGAGCACTTCTCCATGCACACGGGCCAGATCATCCTCATGACCAAGCTGCTCAAGGCTGCGGACCTCAAGTTCTACGACTTCTCCGGCGGCGGACCCGCGCACGGCTGGCAGGCGAGCGAATAGCTTTTAGCCTTACCAGGCGCTAGCCAGGTTTCTTCGGCTGAAAACTGAAAACTGAAAACTGACTACTGTTTTCCACTTTTCAATCTCACGCTTTCGTGCTTAATATAGGCGCGGACTTAAATACAAGTTGTGGTTGCCGAGAGCGCGCGCCGTCGGTGAGGAGTGGCCGATAGCGGCGCAGAATGTCGCGCCTCGCGGCTGCAAGAGAACCTGCCGGAGGAGATAAATTTCATGACTTACGTTGTCGCGGAGCCTTGCGTGAGATGCCGCTACACGGACTGCGCTCTGGTGTGTCCCGTGGATGCGTTTCACCTGGACGATGAGATGCTGGTTATCAACCCGGAGACGTGCATAGACTGCGACGCCTGCGTGCCCGAGTGTCCCGTCGAAGCGATCTTCCCGGAAGACAAGGTGCCGGAGGAGTGGACGCAGTATACGACCATCAACGCCGAGAAGGCGCTGAGCGGATTGCCGACCATCAGCGAAAAGTTAGACCCGCTCTGCTGAGGAAAGAAACTTTCACGGGCGAAGATAGCAAGGGCCGACTCCAAAATCGGGGTCGGCCTTTTATTCTGCCCTGAGTCGTATCACAGCTCGTAGGTGCGGCCGATTTCCATGATTTCAAGTTTGGGGATGGCGAGCGCCTTGAGTTCCTGGGCGACGCGCTCGCGGTAGGCGGGCTTCAAGTGGACGGTCAGGATGTCGAGGCCGTTGTGGTCGAGCTTGCTCAGCTCGCGCCCCAGGGATTCGGGCGTGAAGTGGCGCGAGTCCTCCGCGAGCTTCGACATGGAGTTCGGGAAGGACGCCTCTATCAGGAGCGCGTCAACGCGCGGGGTGCCGTTGACGAGCTTCCAGAAGTCTTCGGTCTCGGCCGTGTCGGAGCTGAAGGCGATGGTCGTCTTGCCGTCCGTGACGAGCATGCCGACGGTCGGGACGATGTGGTTGACGTTGACGGCCGTCACCGTCAGGTGCGCGACCCTGAACTCCTCGCCCACCTTGAACGGCACGTACTCCATCACGGGGCCGTACTCGTTCTTCAACTCGGAGAAGCGCGGATAGACGGTCCAGTTGAACACGTCGCGCTCCAGAAGCTCACTGACTTCTTCGGTCGCGTGGATGCGAATCGGGCTCTTGAGGAAGCCGAAGAGGTCGTCAATGTAGATGGGGAGGCTCGCGATGTGGTCCATGTGCGGGTGCGTCACGATGATGTCGCGCACGGTCTCGCGCTGCGCGGGCGTCATCGAGAGCGCGATGCTCCCGGCGTCAATCGCCACGCGGTCGTCAACGAGGTAGCAGGTCAGCCGCTGCTCCTGCGTGGCGTGCCCTTGTGCGTCGAACGTGCTGGGTAAGAGTTGAATCTTCACGTGGTCAGTGCCGCTGCCGCGAACAGCCTACGAAGAACGCCTCAGTATAAGCCATTCTCTCGGAAGCGCGCGAGCAAGTTTCGCGCCTTTTTCAGTAAGGGCCGAGCTGCCGGCGCAGCTCCGCCAGGTGGTTGACGAAGGCCGTCTCGCGCTCGTGGGCCGCGCGCGGGTCCGTAATCATCCCGCGGTGGACGCGGCTGCGGTGAAAGGCCAGCTCGCTCGCCAGTTGGTTGTAGCGCATGCGCGCGCGCCAGAGGCGGAAGCCGCCGCCCGTGAGCGCCCTGTAGGACGCGCCCATCCTCCCGCGCACGGTGCACAATCGGTAATACTCGTGTGGCGTGAAGAGCCCGCGCTGGCAGTCGTTCCGGAGGTGGTAGCTGACGATGCGCCCCTCGCGGCGGAGCGCGAAGACGATGGCGAGGATGACGCCGACGAAGATGGGGAACATCACCAGCGCGTAGACGACGAAGAAGGTGACGCCGGAGAGCGCCGAGCGGTTCCAGGAGAAGTGGAGCAGCATCGCCGCGAAGAGCCCGAGCACGGGCATCAGCGCCTTGACCGCCTTGTTATGCGTCTGGATGGCCCAGCCGAGCCCGATGCCCGTCATCGAAGTGAAGAGCGGGTGGGCGAAGGGCGAGATCGTGCCGCGCAGGATGAAGAGGCCGCTCAGGGTGTTGCCGCCCATCATCGCGGCCTCGCCGTAGTACTTGAAATTCTCCGTCATGGCGAAGCCGAGCCCCACCATCCCCGCGTAGACGATGCCGTCGAGGATGCCGTCGAACTCGTCCTTCTTCCACCAGAAGAGCGCGAAGAGCACGAGCGCCTTGGAGAACTCTTCGACGACCGGGGCCGAGAGGATCATCGCGTAGTAGCGGCCCGTGAGCGGGTCAATCGCTTCGGAGAGGAATTTGCCGACGAGCGAGTTGATGATGATCGAGATGAAGGCGGCGAACGTCGCGCCCCAGAAGAAGGCCGTCGCCAGCATCCACAAGGGCTCCGACTCGTAGCGGTCAATCCAGAGAATCAGGAGGATGTAGATGGGGAGCGGGAGCGTGGCGAAGAGTATGCCGACCGCCAGCCCCGAAGCGCCGGTCGCGTAGCCGATGATGTAGAGCGTCAGCGCGCCGGCGAGCAGGGCCAGGAGAATGGCGATTGAGACGAGCGCCCACTTGAGGGCCTGACTGTTGGCCCTGGGCATCATGGCGTAGCCCTGAGGGGGGTAAGCGCCGCCGTAGTTTGTCATACGTTCCTCGTCAAATGAGCTTGAAAGCGAAGAGAAGAACCACAACCAGAATAATCGCCGCGATGACGATGCCGAGCACGACGTAAGGCTTGCTGCTTTTCGCGGGCGGCGCGCTGTAAGCGGGCGGCGCTCCGTAATAGGGCGCGGCCGGCGGATAGCTGTAGCCGGCAGCCGGAGGGACCGCCGGGGCGACAGGCGGAGCGGCGGGCGGAGCGACGGGCGGCGGGGCCGGAGACGCTGCCTGTGGGGCCTGGGGCGTAACCGGATTGGGGCCCGAGGAGTTCTGCTTCGCGGCCGCGCGGTCCTTTTTGAGCCGGTCCAGCAACTCCCTGTAACTCTCCGGGTC
Organism: Pyrinomonadaceae bacterium; assembly: GCA_036403435.1. Taxonomy (GTDB): domain Bacteria; phylum Acidobacteriota; class Blastocatellia; order Pyrinomonadales; family Pyrinomonadaceae; genus QHXM01. The sequence continues at coordinate 187,546 of DASWQY010000096.1, read as the reverse complement.
GTCGCGGACGGTGGACATCATTTCGCTGCTCATCGAAGCGGCGCGGTTGGGGGCCTCCTCCGGCTCCATCGGCTCGCTGCAATTCGGGCAGAACGCTTTCTCGGCCGGGACAATCGCCCCGCAGTTCCCGCACTTGTTTGTTTCGGTCAAGCTCAAAACTCCTTCCGGCCTGGCGCGGGCCGGACGTGATCTGGTGTCTGAAACCGCGGCCAGTATAGCGACATTCGCGCCGGATTTGAAGAAATGATGAATGCGGAATGATGAGTGATGAATTAAAAAGCAAAAGCGGTTGTCTTTAATTCATCATTCATCGTTCCGCATTCATCATTGCTTTTCATCTCGCGCAGGTCTGCGCGCGGCCGCCGTCAATTGAGTAGGTCGCGCCGGTGACCCAGGAGGCTCGCGGGGAGGCGAGGTAGAGAATCAGCTCGGCGATCTCGTAGGGCTGGCCGACGCGTCCGAGCGGGTGCGTCTCCTTCGAGTGTTCGAGGAACGCCTTGTACTCCTTGTGGCTCATCCCGCCGCGGCGGTGAATCTCCGTGACGACGACGCCCGGATTGACGGCGTTGACGCGCACGCCCTGCGGGGCCAGCTCCAGCGCGGCGCAGCGCGTCAACTGGTCCAGGCCCGCCTTCGAGACGCAGTAGGCGAGCACGCCCGGAAAAGCGCGCAGGCCCGTCACGCTCGACACGTTGACGACGTTGCCCTGGCGCTCCGCGAGGTGCGGGACCGATTGCTGCATCAGGTTGAAGACGGCGCGAAGGTTGACGTTCATCATCGCGTCCCACGCCGCGAGCGTCGTCGTCTCGACCGTCCCCGAGAGGAGGTGGCCCGCCGCGTTGACGAGCACGTCCAACCCGCCGAAGTGCTCGACGGTCTGCGCGACGACGCGCCGCGCGATGGGCTGCACCGTCACGTCCGCCCGGATCGTGTGCGCCTCGCCGCCCGCCATCTCTATCTCGCCCGCCACTTCCTTGAGCGCCTGCGCGTTGCGCCCGACGATTGCCACCTGCGCGCCAGCCTCCGCGAAGCGCAACGCCGTCGCGCGCCCTATGCCGGACGTGGCACCCGTCACGACCGCCACCTTCCCCTCCAACTCTCTCTCCATCTGTTACTCCTTTTCGATTCTTCCTCGAACAGTTCGGCCTCACATGCTACTACGAGCCCGCAGCCATCTCACAGTACGGAGACCCTTCATTCGAGCTACAAGCCGGGAACCACGAAGCAGCACGAAGGGGCACGAAAAGGGCGGCCCGTGTTTCGTGTCCCTTCGTGTTGCTTCGTGGTTCGTAATTTCTTATGAACGACTAAATGCCGCTCACAGCATAGTTGACAGAACGAGCCAAAAAGTCAGACTATAGCCTTCCATCTGTCCGCTGGTCACGTCCCCAGCTTGCCCCGGAGAAACAAGAGTTTTGCGAAGCGATTCGGTCAACCAGGCTTTCGCCAGAAGAGCGCGCCCGCGCCACCGCCGTCCGGGCGTCGTGGCGGCGCAACGCTCGGCCTCGCGCCCGCGCATGCCGTCGTCCTCCGGCTACATGCTCGCCGCCGGCGCGGCCGCCGGGGCGCTCTTCTTCCTGCTCTGGTTCATGCTACACAACAACGGGGACGAAGCGCCCTGGGTTCCGGCGGGCTTGGCCGCGAGCGTCGTCATGCTGGTCGCGGTCGCAGCGCGCGAAGTCGTGATGCGGAGAGCCTGGGCGCGCTACCTGCTCGAATACGACCGGCGCGAGCAGGCCGTGGCGGACGCGCAGCAGCGGAGCGCGGGCACAAGCGGGGTCAGAACGCGCTCTTCGGACGCTTACTCTTTCTCTCTGCGCGCGCTGCAAAGGCAGAGCACGGAGGCGAACGCCCCCGGCGCTCTGCCGGAAGCGCACCTGGAGATGTACCTCTCCTGTCAGGAGTACCTGGAAGGGACGGAGGAAGCCTTGCGGGGCGGCGCGGTCAACAGTGAGAGCCGCATCACTCTGCGGGCGGGGCAGGAGCGGGCGCGCATGCTGGCACGCCACCACCTGCTGAACTGGGCGCGCGGCTCGTCGCGCTCTTTGACGCACGAGGCGCAGCGGCGCGTACGCCTCTCCGACAAGATAGAGACGGCGGGGCGCGCGCTCGACGTGATCGAGTCGGCGCTCAACGTCTATCCCGAAGAGGCCGAGTTGAAGGAATCGGAGGCGGCCGTGCGCGAGTTCATGGCCTCTGCGAAGGTTTCTCACTGGGTGGAGTTGGCCGAGCGCGCGGCCTTCAAGGGGCGCTACGCCCGCGCCATCGACCGCTACCGCGACGCGCTCTTCTACCTCTCTCGCGAGACGATGAGGGAGGAGGCGCGCGCCGAGGCGGCCGAGCGCATAGGGCGCGAGATAGAGATGCTGCGGGCACGCCTCGAAACGCGTAAAATCAATCTTGACCCGACTCCGCACGAGCCGGAAAAAAGCTCACACAGGGTGAAAAAAGGATGATCGGACAGCGGTGTCCTAAATGCAAAAGCTCACGGCTCCGGCGCGGCTACAGGCCGACGCCGCTCATCCTCCGAATGTTTGGCATCTACAGCCTTTTGTGCGATGATTGCAACCTGCTCTTCAAGGGGTTCGCCGTCCCTGGCACCGTCCCCAGGCATGGGGCCAAGAAGAAAAAGAATCACGTGCCGGGCGCGCCGGAGGAGAGCAAAAGGTAGGGCTTGCGCCAGCAGACGAATAGTTTCTCGAAGCAGCCTTTCGCCGGCCGCGTGCATCTCGTAGTCTTCACCGCAGGTGCCCCCGCTGTCGTGTTTGAGTTTCTGAGGATAAATAGATGAAAGCCAAAACTTATCTCTTCCTTTTCGTCGCGCTTTGCCTCGCCTCGCCGCTGCGGCTCTCGGCCCAGGACCAGGGCGGGTCGAACATCTTGCCGGCCTCCTCGGTTGACGAGCAGGGGATTATGAAATACCTGCTCGGCCCCGGCGACACGCTCGACATACGCGTCTTCGGCCAGCCCGACCTGAACTGGACCGGCGAAGTTGACTCCGACGGCAACATCTCCTCGTTGCCCTTCGTCGAGACGCCAATCACCGCGCAGTGCCGCACGGACAAGCAAGTCCAGAAGGACATCATCGCCGCCTACTCGAAGTTTTTGAAGAACCCGCAGATCAGCGTGCGCGTCACGGGGCGCAACAGCCGGCAGCCGGCGACGGTCCTCGGCGCGGTCCTCGCCCCGGCCAGGGTCGAGATGAAGCGCAAGGTGCGGCTCAACGAAATCATCGCGGCCTCGGGCGGACTCAACGACCGCGCCAACGGCGACATCCAAGTCCTGCACACGGAGCCCGTGAAGTGCCCCGAGCAGGGCGAGGTGGTCGAGCCGCTGTACACGGGCGAGAAGCTGAGCCCCGGCACCATCAAAATTTATAAAGTCGCCGACCTGCTGGAGGGCAAGTCCGAGGCCAATCCCGTCATCCGCCCCGGCGACATCATCAACGTGATGGATGCGAAGCCTGTTTATGTCACGGGCTACGTAACTTCGCCGCAGCCGATCATGCTGCGCGAGGGGATGACGCTGCTCAAGGCGATTGCCACGGTCGGCGGCCCGCGCCCCGGTGCCAAGCCGGAGGCCATTCGCATCTACCGGAGCAAGCCCGGCGCGACCTCGCCGGAGATCGTGACGGTTGACTTCAACGCCATCAGGAAGAATAAGGCGGAGGACATTCTGCTTCAACCGTATGACGTGGTCGAGGTGCCGAAAGCCTCCGATTGGAGCGCGACGAACATTCTCAGAATTCTGATAGGCTCTGCCACGGGGAGCATCGGGACGCTCGCGGGCGCACCGGCCCAGGTCTTGAACCGCAAAGTGATTTACTGAGCGAGCAGGACGGGCGGATTCGCTTGAGAAGAGGTTGGCCGAAATGTGGGCCAACCTCTTCTCGTTTGAAGCGGAAGGGCGGCGGCGGCCCGGTTAGCCATCGCGCCCGCGGTGTGGTAAATTATCCAGCTTTCCGGGGGCCGCAATCTTTTTAAGAAGGTAACTAATGAGTCAAAGAATATCGAGGGCGGACGAGAAGCGCATGAAGCGCAACCGTCGGCTGATGACGTTCGCGTGGATTGTCGGGGTGGCGACGCTCATGATCGTCCTGCTTTACAAGGAGCGGGCCGACATCCTTTACGTGCTGGCGACCCTGAGCGTGACGGCACTGCTCATCGTCGTCGCCGTCGCGGACCTGACCGAGGGGCGCAAGGGCGTTGACGAGACGGCGCTCGGCGACGACTCGGCCTCCATCGGCAGCGGAATCCCCGCGACAGCCGCCGCCGCCGCGCCCTCCGACTTCCGCGGCGGGAAAAAGAGCGCACGCAAATAGGGCGAGCCTGGGACTCACGTCAGAGAAGTAGGGCCGCCCACCCAAACAGACGAAGCGACACGAAGAAGGTTATTTCTTTCGTGTCGCTTCGTCTGTTTGGGTGGTCCGTTTATTGTCTCGTGCTATCTCAAAGAGAGGCGCTCCTGCTCGCCGGTCTTCGCCTTGACCTCTTGCTTGATCTCTTCCACGTCTTCGACCACCTCGTTCAGTTTCCCGCTGGTGCGCTTCACCTGCTCCTGAACCGCCTCGACCTCGTCGGTCACGTCTTCGACGGCCTCGCGGACCTTCGCGTGTTCCTCCGTGTCCTCCTTGACCGTCTCCTCTATGACCTGCAAGACCTCCTGCGGCTCGGGCGAGACTTTGAGCGCCTTGACCTCCGGGTCGGGCTTGAAGTTGAAGCGGTCGCCCATCCGGTCCAACTGCTGGGTCATCTGGTCGAGCAGCTCTAAAACTTTCGTCGCCTTCTGCTCGGCCAGCAGGTTGACTTGCAGGTCCAACTCCGCTCGCTTCTCGGAAGCCTGCGCCAGCCGGTTCTGCGAGATCAGCACGAAGGTCGAGAGGAAGATGGCTTCGAGCGAGACGATCATCGTCAGCAGGCTGAAGGGGAAGGGGTCGAACTCGCTCACGCGCGGGACGTGTATAAGGCCGATGTTGAGCAGAATCCAGAGCCCGAACCAGACGGCGTGAATGTGGACGAACGCGAGCGAGCCCGTGAAGTCCGTGATGGCGTCCGCGATGCGCCCCCCCAGGCTGCGCGCCTCGGTCACCTTCCGCTGCATCTCCGCGATGGCCGTCGTGTTCTTCTTGACGATCTCGCTTTGCGAAATAACTTCACTACTCATAAGCTGGCTCGAACCTCCGCAGGCGTTAAAACCTGCTTTACCTTATCAACCACCGTGCCGCTAAAAAAAGGGCCAAAAAATCGCGTCTTGTGTACGTTAGCGTACCCGTTCAATGCAGCAGGATAAGTTTTTGGGACGAAATTTAGACGAATCTGTGCTATCTTCGGATGCCCCGACCCAGAGCGCCGGGGCGCGCGGCTTGCGGGCGCGAACTGCGCGGCGTTGGCCCAGGCAGTCCAGTTAACTTTCTCCCCGACACCTCTTCGAGACCTCGAATGCGCCGTCCCCCGACAGCACTCTTCCTCTTCGCGACAGTCTTGCTGTCGGCGGCCGCGGTGCGCTCCTACACACTACAATTCACGGACGCCTCCAACTCCGCGCAGGTCAAGTGGCCCGCGCGCACCATCAAAATCGCGCTCTCGTCCTCGCTCTACGCGCCGCAGCCGAACGTCAAGACGGGCAGCGATGTGGCGGGCGCGGCGCGGCGCGCGCTCGGCCGCTGGTCCGAGGCGGCCAACATCCGCTTCGTCGTCGCCTCCTCCGACGTTCAATCCGTCAGCGCGCCCGGCACTCGCGGCGACGGGGTGAGCCTCATCACCGTGGCCCACACGGCTGAGAACGCCGCGCCGTTCGCGGGCGCGGGCGGCGAGATGGCGGGCCGCACGCGCGTCTTCTCGACCGTCGCCGGCACCATCACGGAGGCCGACATAGTGCTCAACCCGAACCAGCCTTTCTCGGCGGACGGCACTCCGGGGACTTACGACCTCGAAGCGACCTTGATGCACGAGGTCGGCCACCTGCTCGGCCTCGAACACTCGGCCGTGCTCGGCGCGACGATGCAGCCGCGGCAGGCGAAGAACGGGATTTACAACCTCTCGGCGCAGCCGCCGCGCACGCTCTCCGAGGACGACCGCGCGGGCGCGCGCGCCATCTACGGCGCGCGCCTCGGCTCGGGCCTGCGCGGCGCGATTTCCGGCACAGTCACTTTCAGCAGCGGTGCGCCCGTCTTCGGCGCGAACGTCTGGGCCGAGGAGGCGACTACGGGTCGCGTCGCGGCCAGCAACATCACACTCCTGAACGGGGCCTACCGCATCGAAGGTTTAGCGCCCGGCAGCTACCGCGTTCTGGCCCAGTCACTCTCCGGCGCGATCACCGCCGCCGAGATCAGCTCGCAGCGCGGCGCTTACGCGGGGCTCACCCTCGGCCAGCAGCTGTCCTTCCGCGCGGAAGAACTCGGGACCGTTAAGGTCAGGGCCAGCGCGACCGCGACGCTCAACGCGCAGCTCTCGGGCTCGGCCGCGCTGCTCAACCCTTCACTCGTCGGCGCGGGCGGTCAGCTCTCGACCGTCGCCATCCAACTCGCGGCGTCGCGCGTCTACAGGGTCTTCGTCGCGGGGCCGGGCGTCGCCGTCGGCCAGCTCGCCAGAAACGGCGTCGCCTCGACTTCGCCCTTCGTCGTCGTTGACCAGGCGAGCGTGCGGGCGGAGGACTTCGGCCCGGAGCTTTCCGTCGTCAGTTTCGAGGTCCACGTCACGCCCGAAGCGCGCGCCGGGGATTACAGCCTGCGCCTTCAGTCGCAGGCCGGCGAAGTCGCTTACGTCGTCGGCGGATTGACGGTTGACGAGCCCGAAAGGAGCGCGGACGCCCTCACCGAAACGGGCACAGCGCCTGCCGACGCGGCACGAACTTTCACGCCGGATGAATTTTCGGCGGGTGGTTGAAACTTAGACCCGAGTTGTGCATAATCGTGCCGCGCCCGACTCCCCGTTGGGCGTAGTGGTCGCGTGGGGTGAGGACACGTGGCCTTAGGGCGGGGGTTGTGGGAGACCCCCGCCCGCTTAGTTTTTTAAGCCAAGCGAAAAGCCCGGAAACACGAAGAAACGCGCGCGCGGCACGGAGCAGGCGTGGCCTTTTTCGTGTCGGGCGTTTGTTTCTTCGGGGTTCCTTCCTGTTGATTTGTCGCAGGCATCAGGCGTAGTATCTCGCCGTTGAAAACTTGTCTGCCGAAGTCGCCCACCGCGCCCGACGACGCGGCGCGAGAGGGGCGGCGCGGGGGAACCATCGTCCTGCCGGGAGGGCAGGACACGGGGCGCATCGCGGGGCCGAGAGGCTCCCGCGTAAGACACTTCCAGTCCAAGCCCGTCAGCTAACCTCGCAGGCTCAATGGAAGGGCTGAGCTGCCACGAAGAGTTTCGCTAGGGGCGTGGGGCTACAGAAAGCTCCGCGCCCTTTTCCGTGTCCGTCACGACGTTACTGCGATGGCGAATTCAAAAGCGAACGCAAGGGGGCCTGTCAAACGCTGGCTGTTCGGGGCTGTTCAAGAGACGGAGGGGCCGCACGAGGCTGAGGGCCAGCACCACCAGCACCCCTGGTGGAAGGTGATGTGCCTGACGGGCGTGGACTACTTCTCCACGCTCGGCTACCAGCCGGGGATAGCCTTCATCGCCGCCGGCGCTCTCTCGCCCGTCGCCACGCTCGTCCTGATCCTGCTCACGCTCTTCGGGGCGCTCCCCATCTACAACCGCGTCGCCGAAGAGAGCCCGCACGGCGAAGGCTCGATCTCGATGCTCGAACACCTGCTCCCGCGCTGGAAGGGGAAGCTGTTCGTGCTCGCGCTTCTGGGCTTCGTCGCCACCGACTTCATCATCACCATCACGCTCTCCGCGGCCGACGCCACGGCGCACATCATCGAGAACCCTTTCGTCGGAGAGCACCTGCCGTTTCTCAACCACAGCGTCTGGGTCACGCTCGGGCTCATCGCGATTCTCGGCGCGATCTTCCTCAAGGGCTTCAAGGAGGCGATAGGCATCGCCGTCATCCTCGTCGGCGGCTACCTCCTGCTGAATCTGATCGTCACGGGCGTCGGCTTATACCACCTGGCGACGCAGCCGGGCCACTTCATTCAGTGGAAGAACATGCTGCTGCTCGACCCGAGGGTGCACGGCAACCCGCTGCTGATCGTCGGCGTGTCGCTCTACCTCTTCCCGAAACTGGCGCTCGGGCTCTCCGGGTTCGAGACCGGCGTCGCGGTGATGCCGCTCGTCAGGGGCGACAGAGACCTGACCAGGGAGGACCTGCACGACATACACTCGACGCGCACGGGGCGCAGGCGGCCGCCGCCGAGCGCGCAGGCGTTCCTCGGGGGCCGCATACGCAACACGCGCAAGCTGCTCAAGACGGCCGCGCTCATCATGAGCGTGCTCCTCCTCGCCAGCAGCTTCGTGACCGCGACGCTCATCGAGCCGGATAAATTTCACGAGGGCGGCGAGGCGAGCGGGCGCGCGCTGGCCTACCTGGCGCACCGCTACCTCGGCGAAGTGTTCGGCACGATTTACGACCTGAGCACCATTTCAATCCTCTGGTTCGCGGGGGCGAGCGCGATGGCCGGACTTTTGAACATCGTCCCGCGCTACCTGCCGCGCTACGGGATGGCCCCGGATTGGGCCAGGGCGACGAGGCCCTTAGTCATCGTCTTCACGGCCATCGCCTTCGCCGTCACCATCATCTTCAAGGCGAACGTGGAGGCGCAGGGCGGCGCGTACGCGACGGGCGTGCTGGTGTTGATGAGTTCGGCGGCAGTGGCCGTCACCATCTCGGCGTGGCGCAAGGGCGACAAGTGGTGGGCCTACCTCGTCATCGCGCTCGTCTTCGGCTACACGACCGTCGTCAACATCATCGAGCGCCCCGAGGGCATCAAGATCGCCTCGCTCTTCATCGGCGCGATTGTCCTCACCTCGCTCGTCTCGCGCGTGTGGCGCACGACGGAGCTGCGCGTCGAGCGCGTCGAGCTGGACGAGACGGCGCAGCGAATCATCAACGAGGCGAGCCGCGGCACGATCCGCATCATCGCCAACCGCTGTGACCGCGGCGATGCCGACGAGTATCGCGTGAAAGAGCACGAGAAGCGCGAGGACAATCACATCCCGGATAACGAGCCCGTCATCTTCTTCGAGGTCAACCTGGGCGACGCCTCGGAGTTCGCGGGCGTGCTGCGCGTGACGGGGGACAACGTTGACGGCTACCGCGTGCTGCGCGCCGAAAGCCCGGCGGTCCCGAACGCAATAGCGGCGTTCCTGCTGCACCTGCGCGACCGGACGGGCAAGCTCCCGCACATCTACTTCGGATGGAGCGAGGGCAATCCGCTCGCCTACCTACTCAAGTACATAGCCTTCGGCGAGGGCGACACCGCGCCCGTGACGCACGAGGTGCTGCGCCAGGCCGAAGACGACCCGGACCAGCGGCCGACAGTTCACGTCGGCGGCTGACTGTTCTCGCAGGCTTTCGGGATGGATTCGCCGGGCGGGTGGGCGCGCGGCCTCTGCCCGCAGACATTCGTCCGCGGTGGAACACTAACGAGTGACGAGCAACAACTGGCGCGCGAGAGTGTCCGTCCCGACTCGTCACGCGCCGCTCGCCCCTGCTTTTACGCGCTCGCGCCCTGGCTGCTTCCCGCGAGGAAACAGGAGCGGCAGTAGACGGGGCGGCCCTGCGACGGGTAGAAGGGCACCGTGGTCTGCTGCCCGCACTGGGCGCACTGGACGGAAACCTCTATGCGCTGGCGCACGCCGGAGGCTTGTGCGGCGGCGATGGCCGCAAGCCGCTCGTTCTTGGCCTGCTTGCATGGCTTGCAACGCTTGGGCTCGTTCTTCAGACCCTTGTCGTGGAAGAAGACCTGCTCGCCGCCGGTCCAAATGAAATCGTCGCCGCAGTCAACGCACTTGATCGTGCGGTCGTCGAACTCGACTTCCGAATTCGGCTGACTCCACTTCCCGTTCGAGCTGTCCGTGAGCTGAGTTTGTGACATGACGTGTAACCCCCACCAATGTGCGCCTGCCCGGTCCGCGGCGGTAACGGTGAAGTAAAGCGCCCGCCGGGCAACCAGCTTGTTAAATGTTACTAGCGAGGAACCTGCGTACCTTGACTAAGAGCAAATGGCCTTCGAGAGGGTTCAGGTTCGGTGGCCGCGAGCCTGAGCGAACTCTCTCACGCCTGGTTTCAAGTAGAGGGCTTTCGGGCGTCCAGGAGGTCTCGAAAAGTCGGGCGAGGCATGTCAGACGCCGAAGGACCGGCGCGGCCAACCTTCTCTAGCTCGCGTGAGCTTCCGGCCGCGCAGTTAGTTGTCAATGCGGTCGCCTGGCTGACAGGGAACTCTCGGTGCGACGGCCGCGTTGGAGGAAAAGTATAACTATCACAAAATTGTGTCAAGGGCTGGCCGTCATTGTGGTAAGGTCTGAGGGCGTGAGTGGGCCACCGGCGGGACCGCATCTTGACAGGGAAGGGCGGGCGTGGCAGCATCCGGCGCGCTCTGGTTTGGAGTCAACTTTGAAGCACGAACAAGAGAGACCATGAACATCCTCGTCATCGGCAGCGGCGGGCGCGAGCACGCGCTCTCGTGGGCGCTCGGCAGAAGCGCGCGCCGCCCGCTCAAGCTCTTCTGCGCGCCCGGCAACGCGGGCATCAGTGAGGTCGCCGAGAGCGTTGACCTCGGCGCGACCGACGTGGCGGCGCTGGCACAATTCGCCGAAGAGAAGGGCATTGATTTGACGGTCGTCGGCAGCGAAGCGCCGCTGGCCGCCGGGCTCGTTGACGAGTTCGAGCGGCGCGGCCTGCGCGTGGCGGGCGCGAGCCGCGCGGCCGCGCGCCTTGAGTCGAGCAAGGCTTTCGCCAAAGACTTCATGGCGCGTCATAACGTCCCGACCGCGCGCTACCGAATCATCAACTCGCCGAGCGACGCGCAGCGCGTGCTCGGCTCGGGCGAGTTCGGCGCGGAAGACTCGGCCGTCGTGGTCAAGGCCGACGGCCTCGCGGCGGGCAAGGGCGTCATCGTCGCGCGCTCGCGCTCCGAAGCCAGGAGCGCCGTCAACGTCTTGATGGAGGGCGGGCTCGTCGGCGCGGACGCCGCGAAGCGCGTCGTGCTGGAAGAGGCGTTGGAGGGGCGCGAGGCGTCGCTGCTGCTTTTCGCGGACGGGCGCGACTATGCGCTGATGCCCGCCGCGCGCGACCACAAGCGCGTCGGCGAAAACGACACCGGGCCGAACACGGGCGGGATGGGCGCGATCACGGACCCGTCCGTGCTGGACGAAGCGACGCTCGGGCGCGTGGTCCGCGAAGTGGTCGAGCCGACGCTTGAGGGCGCGCGCGCCGAAGGCTTCCCGTTCCGCGGCGTGCTCTTCATCGGGTTGATGCTGACACAGGACGGCCCGCGCGTGCTCGAATACAACGTCCGCTTCGGTGACCCGGAAGCGCAGGCCATTCTCGTCCGTGCACAGTCGGATTTAATTGACGTGTTCGAGGCGGTGGCGCGCGGCGGCCTGGGCCAAGTCCCCGTGCGCTGGTCCAACGAATCGTCGGCTTGTGTCGTGCTGGCTTCGCGCGGCTACCCTGCCAGGCCGGAGACCGGCGCGCGCATCGAAGGTCTTGAACGTGCCGCGCGCCACGAAGGCGTGCTCGTCTTCCACGCCGGCACGTCGCGCTCTGAGACGGGCGACTGGCTGACGGCCGGCGGCCGCGTGCTCAATGTTACGTCCACCGCGGAGACTTTAGACGGCGCGCTCGCGCGCTGCTACGAAGCGGTCACAGACATACACTGGGACGGGATGCACTTCAGGCGCGACATAGGGAAGTTCAGTGGTCAGTAGTCAGTGGTCAGTGGTCAGTGATTGAGTCTCGTCGGCCTGAGTCCCGAAGGGTAATGCCTCAAAATTACGGGCCTGGGCTTTAACTGACCACTGACCACTGACTACTGACCACTGTCTCTGCTATACTCCGTGTCGGAGGCTTCGGAAATTGCAACCGTGTGGGGCGGGCCGACGTAATATCATGGGCGTCGTTTTGGGGGCGAAAGCCCTTGCGCGGGCTGCGGGTATTTTGAAGCCCGCTCTACCCGAAGAGAGCTGGAGGTGCTGAGGAAAGATGGGACTGTGGAGCAGATTGAAGCGCTCGATGCGGGCGCTGTTCGGCGGCATCGTCGAGAAGACGGAGGACCCCGAGCGTATCCTTCAGCAGACGATCCGCGACATGCGCGACCGCGTGCCTGAACTGAATAACTCGGTGGCGCAGGTGATGGCGACCGAGAAACTCCTCGCCAAGAACAGGGAGCGGCTCGAAGCGCAGGTCGTTGAACTCGACTCGAAAATCAAAGCCTCTGTCAAGATGGGGCGCGACGACATCGCCACCGCCTACATCGGCCAACTCCAGCAGGCGCAGGTTGACTTGCAGAAGACCAGCCAGCAACTCGAACACGCGACGCTGGCATCGAAGCAGGCGGTCAAGGCGCGCGACAACTACGTGCTCCAGATGCAGAAGCGCTCGGCCGAGGCGATGCAGCTCATCAACCAGTCGAAGCAGGCCAAGCTCCAGGAGCAACTCGCGCAGACGATGGAGACGTTCAACCTCGGCGACGACGCCTCGACCTTCAACGAGATGCGCGAGCGGATCGACCGCCGCGCCGCGGCCGCCGAGGCCAAGATGCAGCTTGGTGCGGCCAGCGTTGATACGAAGATGCAGGACATCGAACGCGAGGCGATGGACATGCAGCTTCAGGACCAGCTGCTCGAATACAAGCGCGAGATGGGACTTCTGCCGAGCGGGACCGCGCAGCCCGGCGCGCTCCCGGCCCAGGGCGAAACTGGCACAGGACTCGGCAGCGACGCGGTGCTCAAGGAAGGCGTCAAGGAGTAGTACAAAACGCGCGCCCGCAAACGGGCGTCACGCGTGCGGCAGTCACCGTTAGCTTTAACCAAAGATCATGGCAGATTTATCCAAGATCAATCTTCATTACCTGAAGGAAGCCGTCAAAGAGCCCGTCAACTTTTGGGGCATGGCCGGTTTCGCCGTCGCCGCCGCCTACACGGGCTCAATCATTCCCCTCGGCGCGGCTCTCGCCGCAGAAGGGATGTATTTAATCACCGTGCCTGCAAGCTCACTCTACCGCCGCCTCGTTGACAAGCGCAGGAAGGACCAGTTGCGCAAGCTGCGCGAGCGGCAGCGCGAGGACCTGATTAAAGGCTTCGACCCGCGCGAGCGCGAGGCCGTCGAGTACCTGCGCTGGATGAAGAACACCATCTACTCGAACTACAAGAAGTTCACAGCCTCGAAGGAGATTCCCTCTAACATCCAGAGCCTGGACCAGCGGTGGGAAGACTTCGTTGACCTCCTGGACATCTACCGCCGGCGCAAGAGCCACCTGCGCTCGATCAACCGGCAGGCCGTGCAGAACCAACTGACGCAGGCCGAGCGCGCCGTCGAGTCCTCGCCCGACGACCGCGCGCGCCGCGTCCAGCAGGCCAACGTCGAAATCCTCAAGCGCCGCATCGCGGCCTTCAACGACCTGGAGCGCTCCGTCAAGCTCGTCGAAGGTCAGCTCCAGTCCATCGAAAACTTCTTCGGTCTCGTCAACGACCAGGTCGTCACGCTGCCGACCCCCGAGCGCGTCTCGGCGCTGGACTTCGAGCAGCTCAGCGACTCCATCGCCATGACGCGGCAGATGCTCGAAGATACCTCCGATACCTTCGGCGCGCTCGACAGCCACAACCGCGACCTGGGCAACTACGACATGCTGCTCCCCGGCACGCCGTCAGCGAAATAAAATGCTGAACGATAAATGATGAGTGATGAATAAAAGAAAGACTTCTTAAATTCATCACTCATCATTCCGCATTCATCACCTTCTCTAACTCCGTTTCGTCCAGCCTGTAGGTCTCGTTGCAGAAGTGACAGGTCATCACCGCGCCCTTGTCTTCGCGCAGCATTGACTCCAGCTCCGCACGGTCAATTGACGAGATCATCGAGACCGCGCGTTCGTACGAGCAGGGGCACGCGAAGCCCACCTGCTTTTCGTCCAGCACCTCAAGCTCTACGTCCCCGAGTGCCGCGCTCAACAGGTCCACTGGACGCGCCCCGTCACGGATCATCATCGTGGCCCGCGGCATCTGGGCGAGCGACGCTTCGATAGCTCCGACGGTCTTCTCGTGCGCGCCGGGCATTATCTGAATCATCAAGCCGCCGGCGGCCGAGACGTGCGGAGCCTCCTTCTGGAAGAAAACGCTGAGCAGCACCGCCGAAGGAATTTGTTCTGACTTCGCCAGGTAGTAAGCGAAGTCCTCCCCGATCTCACCCGAGACGAGCGGGACCGAGCCGCGGTACGGCTCTCGGTAGAGCCCTACGTCGTAACCAGACTCGCGCGTCACGTAGAACATCCCCTGGCCCACCACGGCGCGCACGTCGAATTTGCGATTCTCGTTGTAGGGCGCGTGCGCCTCCGGGTTGCGCACGTAGCCGCGCACCTGCCCGCGCGCGTTCGCCTCCGCCGTGATGCCGCCGACCGGGCCGTCACTCACGATCTGCACCGTCAGCCGGTCAAGCTCCTTGAGGCTCGACCCGAGGAGGAGTGTCCCCGTCAGCGTGCGGCCCAGCGCCGCCGCGACGGTGGGCCAGAGGTCGTGGCGGCGCGCGGCCTCCGCTACCAGATTCGTCGTCACGGAGGCCATGCAGCGGACAGTCCCATCAGCTGCCGTCCCGTGAATCAGCGTGTCCTGATAAGACTCTGTTACGTTTTCCAAATCCCCTTGATCGACTTCCTTCTCACTCATGAGCGTAAATTTTAAACCCCGAATTGATGAATTTGAGAGCACGAAGATTGTGCCCCGCGCGCCGCGAGTTCGGCAAGCTGGGACCAGTTTCCCTGTCGCGCCGCCCGGCCAGGATAAAATCTTCGGCGCGACTCCTCCCGACGCTATTTTGATGCCCGGCAAAGGCTTTTAGATGTTGAGGTAAACTCTTAGCTCATACACTCTATTGCACTGAAAAAAAAGATAGCCACAATATATTGACATCGTCCTTATAAAAATGTATAGTGCGCTCCGCCTGGGACGAGGAAGGCAAAAAGTGGAGCGACAGGGGGCCCGAACCCGTGCTCTGCGTGGATTTTTATCGCTTCAAATCAGGCCATCCGCAGTATCCGAACGACAGTCGAAGTTAGGTGGCACGCCGGCCAGGGCCCCCGTGCCGAAAATTTTATGAACACGACCTCGCGCCTCCGAACGGGCGCGGGAAAGGCAGAGCAGATGAGCACGGTAATCGACCCGAACGCCGCCAACCAGAATTTAGCCTCCGCAGCCGCGGCCCCGGCTATGCAGCGCCAGAGCCATCCGCTCGGCATCAACGCGCGCCGCGTCGTCAGCAAGCGTTACTCTCTGAAGGACGCGCAGGGCGAGGCCATCGAGGAGTGGCCGGACATCGTGCGGCGCGTCGTCGGCCACGTCTCCGTCGCCGAGACCGACCCGCAGCAGCGCGACGAATTCTACTCTGCCATGACGCGGATCATGCTCGACCGCGAGTTCATCCCCAACACGCCTTGCCTCGTCAACGCCGGCAAGTCCACGGGGCAGCTCGCCGCCTGCTTCGTCCTCAAAGTGCCCGACTCCATCTCGGGAATCATGGAGCACGCGAAGGCCGCGGCGACGATTCACCAGACGGGCGGCGGCACGGGCATGACCTACGAGTTCCTGCGCCCCGCCGGCGCGATGGTCAGCTCGACGCGCGGCGTGGCTTCCGGGCCAGTTTCCTTCATGAACATCGTCAATCAGGTGACGGACGTGGTGAAGCAGGGCGGCGTGCGCCGCGGCGCGAACATGGGCATGATGCGCGTCACGCACCCGGACGTGCTCCGCTTCATCCACGCGAAGAACGACCAGCACTCCCTGACCAACTTCAACATCTCTGTCAACGTCACGGACAAGTTCTTCGACGCCGTGGACAATTACGAGTGGTTCCAGCTTGAGTTCGACGGCAAGCCCTGGACCGATCCGATTTACGACCCCGCGGTGGACGGCGACTACGCCGTTTACCGCCGGCCGGACGGCTCGACCGTCACCTTCCGCGACAAGGCCGCGTACCAGGCCGCGGACCTTTCGAGCTGTCTGCGCGAAGACCCGCCGCGCCCCGGCATGGTTTACGCGCCGGACGTGTGGAATCGCATCGTCGCTTCGGCGCACAAGTACGCCGAGCCCGGCGTGGCCTTCATTGACGAAGTGAATCGGCACAACCACATGATGAAGTCCATGGGGCCGATCTACTCGTGCAACCCGTGCGGCGAGCAGTTCCTTCACTTCTCCAACTCGTGCAACCTCGGCTCGATTGACCTGGCGAAGTTCTACGACGCGGAGACGCGCGTTGACTGGGACCGCCTGCGCGAGGCCACGCACCTGAGCACGAGGTTCCTCGACAACGTGATTGACACCTGCACGTGGCCGCTGCCCGAGATCGAAGACACCGTCAAGCGGACGCGCCCCGTCGGCCTCGGCATCATGGGCTTCGCGGACCTCTGCCTGAGCCTGAAGGTCACGTACGGCTCGCCGCAGTCCATTGACCTGATGGACGAGGTGATGGGCTTCGTGCGCCGCGAGGCGTGGGCGGAGTCGATGCGGCTCGGCGCGGAGCGCGGCGTCTTCCCTGAGCTTGAGCTGAACAAGGAGGCTTACGCTGACTTCATCTACAACCAGCTTGGCATCTCGCGAGACGTGCCGCTCACGCCGCGCAACTACGAGGTGACGACCATCGCGCCGACCGGCACGATCTCGCTCGTCGCGGAAACGTCTAGCGGCGTCGAGCCGAACTTCTCCTGGGCCTACGTGCGCCAGGACACTCTGGGCTCACGCACCTACGTGCACACGCTCGCCGCTCGCGCACTCGGCGTCGAAGTCGATCAGACCGACCAGGAGTCAATCAGCAAGGCGGCCGCCTACGTCGTCGAGCACGAGCACGAGCTTCCGGGCTACTTCATCTCCGCGATGTCAATCGGCGCGCAGCAGCACGTGCACGTGCTGGCGGCCGCGCAGCGCAACGTTGACAACTCCGTCTCGAAGACCTGCAACGGCGCGACCACCGACACAGTCGAGTCTGTGGACGAGCTTTACCGGCTCGCGCGGCAACTCGGCTGCAAGGCCGTCAGCTACTACCGCGACGGCTCGCGCGAGGGGCAGGTGCTGACTTCAATCAAGCAGGAGGAGAAGGGCGAGCTGGCCTGCAACCCGGAGGCGACGGCAGAAGTCTTGGACGAGCCGCCGGCGAGCCACGCCGACGCCGCGCACGTCGCGCCCGTCGGGGCGGTCAAAGAGAGGGAGGTCCAGGCGGCCGTGCGCATCGAGCGCCCGCGCGAACTCAGCGGCGCGACGTGGCAGATTCCCTTCGACGGCCAGAACCTCTACGTGACGGTCAACCACGACGGGGAGATGATTCAGGAAGTGTTCGCGACCGGCCCGATCTCGGGCGGCGTGGGCCTGCTCGCCTCGAAGATGCTGCGCGGCGGGTTCGACGCGGCGGAAGTCGCGCACAGCCTGAACAAGGTGACCGGCACGCACTCCGTCTGGTTCAACGAGCGGCTGCTGACTTCGCCCGAGCAGGCCGTGGCCGAATGCATCATGCTGACGAGCCGCCGCCTGCAAGGGCAGCCCGACTCGGCGCGCGCCGCCGGTAAGGGCCAGACGACCCTCGAACTCGGCGCGACCGGGACCGTCATGTCCAACATGATCGGCACCTGCCCCGAGTGCCGCGGCCAGATGGAGCACGCCTCCGGCTGCGACTTCTGCCGCGACTGCGGATACTCGAAGTGTAAGTAGGCGCTTGCGGCAGTCACATTAGCAAACGAAGAGAAAATTCGGCCCCGGAGATTGTTAACAATCTCCGGGGCCGAATTTTCTTCCTCAGATAAGTGGGTCACGATTCAGCTAATGAGCGCAGCGCGTTGAGGAACGGCTCCCCGGTCAGGGGCATGATTTCATATTCGGCTCGCTCGGAGTCGTATAAATCGCCGAGCACTTCCTGGGTCGCGCCGGTGGCGAGCATGGCGCGCACGAGCAGCTCCAGCGAGACCGAACTGTGACCCGTCTCCGCCTTCGCGATTCGTGACTGACTCGACCGAATCTTTTCGGCCAGTTGTGCCTGCGTCATACTCTTCTGCCGCCGCTCGCGCAGCTTGCGCGACAGGGCCAGCTTGATTTCGATTAAGGCAGACTCTTCCGTCGTCAGATTCAAAAATTCGGCGACCGTGCCGACCTTCCACCCGCTCGCTTCCAACCGTTTACGCTTTGCCTTCTTCATCTTTGTGCTCTCGTCACCCGAGGTTCTCGCCTCGTTGCAGGCGTCGCAAGAGCAAGCCCGCTTCCAGCCGCGCGGCCGGTAAGAACGGCGGCGATCTGCCGCGTTGAATCATCCGGGGCCGCCCGGCTAGTACTACGAGTTCTGGTAGTAGTTCCGGCCCGCCCGTACAATCCGTGATTTCGGAAGGCCCGAAGCGAGCATGTATCGCGCCAGCCCGGAGTGATCAACCACTGGGCCAGAACCGACAATACGCCCTACTCACTAGCGACGAGGTGCCCGAAATGACGACCAGGACTCTATTGCGTTTGCCTCTGCTTCTGCTTGCGCTCCTTGCGCTCGGCGCGGTGCCGGCCGCCGCGCAGTCGCCCAACACGGCGTCGATGATCGTCGTCGTGGTAGACCAGAACGGTGCCGTCGTGCCGGACGCCAGGGTCTCGGTGGTGAACACCGCGACCGGCGACGCGCGCGAGGCCGTCTCGGGGAGCGACGGCAACGCCACCATCCCGGCACTGTCGCTGACGGGGACCTACACGGTCAGCGTCACCAAGCAAGGGTTCGGCAGCGAAGAGCGGACGGACATCACGCTGCGTGCGGGCGAGACCGCGACGCTGAAGGTGGCCCTCCCCGTCGGCTCCGAGAAGGCGGAGGTGACTGTCTTCGGCACCGTAGAGGGCGTCCGCGCGGACCCGCAGATCGGCCTTCCGCTGCGCAGCGCGCAAATTGACGAGACGCCGATCCTCGGTCGCAAGGCGACGACGCTGCCGTTGCTCAATTCGGCGTTCCGGCAGGGGAAAGGCACGGGCGACCTCTTCGTCAACGCGACGTACTTCATCACCGGCGTGGGCTCGCGCCGCGCGACCACGTTCACGCTCGACGGCGCGAACAACGACGAGGGGTGGGGCCGTCAGACGGCCATCGCCACCGTGCCAATCGGGGCCATCCAGGAAATCTCAATTCTCTCGAACGCGTTCTCTTCCGAGTTCGGCTGGACCTCCGGCCCCGCCTTGAACATCGTCACCAAGTCGGGCACGAACGAGTTTCACGGCGAGGCGCTGTACCTGCTCCGCCCCGGCGGCAGCTGGCAGGCGAAGACCTTCTCGACCGACGGCTTCTGCCCGCCGTCCGTGCCGAGCTGCGTCACGCCCTCCACGCTCCAGGCCATCAACCCCGTGGATATCCCGGACTTTCTGAGCCAGGTCTCCGGCTCGATAGGCGGCCCCGTCGTCAAAGACAAGACCTTCTTCTTCGCCACGGCCGACTACACGCGGCAGAATCGGACGACGTTTCTCTCGCCGACGCTGCCCGCCTTCCTGCTCCCCGCGGACGGCCAACTGGACTACGAGGGCCACTACCGGCAGTTTCTTTTCGACGGGAGGGTGGACCACAAGTTGACGCCAAACCAGACGTTGATGGCGCGCTTCAACGTGGACCGCTTTTCCGACGACAACCCGCAGGACGCGGTGGGCGGGACGAACGCGCCGAGCGTCGCGCGCAGGTACTCGCGCCGGTCGTGGACGGCCCAGGTCAATCACACTTGGGTCATCAGCCCGACGCTGCTGAACGAGGCGCGATTCGCCTACCTGAACGGCGACCCCATCACGCTCTGGGAGGCCCAGACGCTCTCGACCACCTACGCGCGTGGCGGGGCTTCGCCGTTCACCATCGGACAGTCGCGCTCCTCAAACATCTACAGCCGCCAGGTGCAGTTCGCCGACACGCTCTCCTGGTCGCTCGGGAAGCACTACCTGCGCTTCGGCGGCAGCGTCATTCATCACGTCTCGGGCGGCACGGGCAGCGAGCCGGGCACGGCGATCCTCGGCACGTTCAACTTCAGAAACAACACGACCGCGCCCTTTGACCAGTTGACGCTGGCCGACGTGCAGAATTACACGCAGCCGATTGACTTCGGCATCAGCAGCTACAGGCTGCCGCAGTGGCTCCTGACGGGCTTCGTGCAGGACGACTGGAAGGCGCACCCCGATTTCACGCTCAACCTGGGCCTGCGCTACGACCGGCAGACCCTGACGGACGCGACGACCAACTTCGCGCCGCGCATCGGCTTCGGCTGGCACCCAGGGGGCGACGCGCGCACTTCGATTCGCGGCGGCTACGGCATGTATTACACGCAGATTCGCTCCAACGCGGTCGCGGGTTATCTCGTGAACGGGCTCGACGGGTTGACGACCTACACGGCGGTCGCGGGGCAGACGGGCTTCCCGACCTGCCTGACGTGCGTCCCCGTAAACGTTGACACGGCGACGCTGCCGGCTTCGCAGCTGCCCGCGCGCGACATCACGATCAGGGCGGGCCTGCGGTCCTTCTACGAGGACCAGTTCGCCAGGTTCGGGCTGAACTTCGACCTGCTGCCGAATTACCCGGACGAGTTGGTGAACCCGCGTAGCCAGGTGTTCTCCATCGGCGCGGAGCGCGAGGTGGTGAAGGGGTTGTTCGTCGGGGCCGACTACGTCCGCCAGCACCTGTCCAACATTGACCGCACGGTTGATTTGAACGCGCCGACGCCGTTTGACCGCACCGCGCCGGGGCAAACGAGGAGCGTGGCCGCGGCCAACCTCACCCGGCCCATCCGGCCGGTCAACGGCGGCGTGCGCCAGGTCAACGCGCTGATGAATCTCGGCGTCGCCGATTACAACGGGTTGCAGACGCTGGTCACCTACCGCGGCCACCGGAAGCTGTACGCCTCCGTCAGCTACACGCTGTCGAAGGCGACCAACACGACCGAGCCCGACGGCAACGGCATCGGGCCGAACGAGACCAACCTCGCGCGGCTCGGCAAGGAGGAGCGCGGGCCGAGCGTCGTGGATCAGCGCCACCGCGCGGTCGTCACCTTCATCTACCACTTCCCGCTCAACTTCACGGCCGGCACCGTCTCGATGTTCGCGTCTGCGCGCCCGTTCAACTCCACCACCGGCGTTGACAACAACGGCGACGGCATCAACAACGACCGCCCCGTCGTGGGCGGCAGCATTATTGCCAAGTCCGCGTTCCGCGGCACCCCGACTTCCGACGTGGCGATCTTCGTCGAGAACCGGATCAAGCTGTCGGAAACCAGGGCCATCCTGCTCAGGCTGGAGGGCTTCAATATCTTCAACCACGGAAACTTCCTCGGCCGCGGCGTCACGACCTACGGCAACGGCGCTGACCCCGCGCCCACCTTCGGCCAGTTCGTCGGCGGCACGGGCGCGTCCACCAACGCCATCCCGGCTTTCGCGAACATAGACCCGCCGCGGATGTTCCAGCTGCAAGCGCGGTTCATCTTCTGAGTGAAAGCAACCACGAAGGCAGGGAACGAAGAGCGCCGGAGGTTCGGCGCTCTTCGTTCATCCCCGGTTCCCTGTGAATGAGCTTCTGACAGTCGAGGGCTTGGGCAAGCACTTCAGGAAACGGCGGGTGCTGGAGGACGTGTGTTTCTCCGTCTTCAACGGCAAAGAGCGCAACGTCGTCCTCTGGACCTTTAACCAGGGCAAGCGCAGCTTCGTGAAGAAGGGCTCGGAGGATGTCCCGCTCGCCATGAACCAGTGGCACAGTCTTCAGATTTCGGTCCACGGGACGAACCTGCAAGCCGCCCTGAACGGCAAGCACCTGCTCGACTACACGCTGGCCGAACCCGTCTCGGGCAAGGTGGGGCTGTGGTCGAAGACCGACAGCGTGAGTTATTTCGACGACTTCACTGTGGCCGCGGCAGCACGCTAGTTTAAAACTCAAGCTACCGATTCACTCAACCCTTTGCGCCTTACGTTTTTACTTTGCGCCTTTGCGAGAACGGCTGTTTCACGCAAAGGCGCAAAGACAAGACGTAAGGCGCAAAGGGTTGAGTTTTGGTTTTGAAACGCGCTCTAAGCCTCTGCCCTGTAAACGGGGTAGATTTTCCCGCCTTGTAGTTTGAAGATGACGGCGGGCTTCGAGGCGTTGCGCTCGGCGTTGATGGTGATGGTGCCGGTCACGCCCGAAAATTTCGAGGTCTGCGCGATGGCGTCACGCAGCTTCGCCCCGTCGCTCGTCCCGGCGCGTTTGAGCGCGTCGGCCAGGACTTTCATCGCGTCGTAGGCGCGCGCGGCCGTCTGGTCCGGCGGAGCGCCGTAACGTTTTCTATAGGCGGACGTGAAGTCGCGGACCATCTGTGCCGGGTCGTCCGCGGAGTAGTGGCTCGTGATGTAAGCGCCGTCGAGTGCGTCCCCGCCGAGTTGAAAAAGCCGCGGGTCGTTCCAGCCGTCGGCACCCAGCAGGACGGCTTTGATGCCAAGCTCTCTGGCCTCTTTGGCGATGAGGCCGGCCTGGTTGTAGCGGCCGGGAATGTAGAGCACGTCCGGGTTGGCAGATTGGACGGCGGCCAACTGTCGTTTGAAGTCCTGGTCCGCCGGCGCGTAAGACTGCTTCTCGGTGAGCTGCCCGCCCAGTTGGCCGAAATTCTTCTCGAAAGACTGTGCCAGTTCGCGGCTGTAGTCGGAGCCCTCCTCTAAGATGACGGCGGCGGTCCTGGCCTTGAGATTGTTCGCGGCGTACTTCGCCATCTCCTCGCCCTGAAGCGAATCTAAAAAGGCGACGCGAAAAATGTAGTCGCCGGCCTCAGTCACTTTCGGGTCCGCAGACGAAAGAGTAAGCATCGGCACTTTGGCCTCCTGCGCCTTCGGCGCGGCCGCGAGGCTGGACGGCGCGGCGGCCCCGCCGAGCACGGCCTGCACCTGGTCCTGGCCGACCAGCTTGGCGACGGCCGCCGCGGATTGTTCCGGCAGTCCCTGATCGTCCTCGACGATCAGTTCTATCTGGCGGCCGCCCACGCCGCCCGCCTGGTTAATCTCGTCCCTGGCTAATTCGACGCCATTTTTTATTGACTGCCCGGAGCCGTTGGTCTGGCCCGAAAGGTCCGCGTAGATGCCGACCCTGATGTTGCCCGTGTCGTCGGCCTTCGCCCTCGGGTTGTCACCCCCGCCGCTTTTGCAGGCCGGGGCCGCCAGCAAGGCGAAGACCAGTCCGAACGATAAGAGATTACGTTTCATGGCGCTCCTCGTCTTGCGGCGGGGTCAGTATTTGTATCGGTCGCGCAGCGTCACGCCGCGGCCCGCGCCGCATCCTTCCACAAGTCGTGGTTCGGCGGGATGAACTGGTCCAGCGCGGGGCAGGCCGGGCGGTAGCTTAGGTGAGCAGTTTGACGATTCTCTCGGTGAGGGCGTGGACCGTCGCCAGGATTTGCCAGTCGGCCGCCGTCACCGCCAGCGCGACGGCAAGACCGACGATGCCCGTCGGCACAATGAGTTTCGAGAACAGTAGTCCACGGCCCGCGGACGTTGCTTTGTCGGAGGCCATTTCGGTCAGTCGCCGCACTCTGCCGGCGAGGCCGTCGTCGTCGCCTTCCAGTAAGAATGCTCCCGCCGGCACGGCGCTCTTGACGCCCGCTGGCATCAGGCGCGCGAGCTTAATCAGCGCGGCGGCCAGGTCGAGTGCGCCCGTGGTGCCGGAGCGCGCGGCGTACTCGTCGGCGGCCCGCTCGGCCTCCTCGGCCCACGCGCGCCCGAGGGCGCTGCCAGCCCCGACGAACGGCAGCAGGTTCCGGCAGAACTGCATCACGGCGCGCTTGAGTGTGTCGCGCGCCAGCAGGTGACCGCGCTCGTGTGCGAGCGCCATCTCTAACTCTTCGGGGCTGAGTGAGCCCATCACCTGACCGGCGATGAAGAGGCGCGGGCGCAGCGACCCGACGACGGCGAGCACGGGGGTCGAATGGCGGAGGCGGTAGGCCGGGACCGCGACGCCCTTGAGCTTCACGGGTTCGGACTGTCTCAGCCAGAAGGCCGTCAAGCGCCGGGTCGCCAGCCACGAGGCGGCGGCCCGGAAGAGCGCGAGCGCGATGACGGACGCAGAGCAGAGGGCGATGGCGAGTAAAGGTAAGCCGGCGGCTTCAGGCGCGGGGTTAGGCTCATGGGCCACGTAGGCCGGGAGCATGAGCGCCGCGACGAAGACGAGCGCGCACGCGGGCGGGAGGACCGACAGCCAGAAGAGAATTCGGGCGCGGGCGG
This sequence comes from Pyrinomonadaceae bacterium, assembly GCA_036403435.1. Lineage (GTDB taxonomy): Bacteria > Acidobacteriota > Blastocatellia > Pyrinomonadales > Pyrinomonadaceae > QHXM01. Next base: position 163,256 of record DASWQY010000096.1, on the reverse strand, counting down.
TGGCCGGCCGATGGCGCATCCGACGGCGCAGGCCGAACCACAGGCCGGTGGCCGCCAGCGAGGCGACGGCGTTGAGCGACAAGAATGCCGCGAGGGCGAGGCAGGTGACGAGCACGTAGTATGTCACTTCGTGTCCTTTCGTCCCAACTCCTGTTTTTTTAGCTTGACGAGCCGGTCGAGTTCGTCCAGCAACTCGCGGTCGCGCTCACCGACCGCCTCGACGAGGCAGGCCAGAAGCGGCTCGGCCTCCCCTGTGGCGCGGCCGAGCAGCCCCGCGAAGATGTCCTCGGCCACGCCCTGCTCAAACTCCTCGCGTGTGACGCGGGGGGAGTAGAGGAACGCCCGCCCGCTCTTGCGCCGGGCGAGCAGCCCTTTCTTGTAAAGCCGGTCGAGGGTCGTCATGACGGTCGTATACGCCTTAGTCTCGCCGAGCGAGCGGTGGACTGCGTGGACGGTGGCTTCACCGTCCTGCCACATCAGCCGCATCACCTCGCGCTCAAGCGCACCGAGTTCCGCCGCCACGACCTCGCGCGGGCGTTTGAAACCTCTGAGTGTGAATCCCGGAATCTTCACGGCGCGCGAGTATTCTTCATGATGGCGAATCTGTCAAGGCTTTCGATTCGCTCGGGGAAAGTTTTTGCCCGCAACACGGGGGCAGAACTTACATGCACTTCATCAGCCGCCCCTGACTTCCCTCAGTCAGGGTGTAACTGCCGAAGTCTTCCCCTGTCTCGTCGTGCGTGATGGTCAGTGTCATCGTTTGGTCTTCGACCTGACCATTGTAGCGCACCGGAGTGCTGTTGGGCGTTTCATTATTACGGACGGGGCCGCCGTGCTCTCTTGTGAACTTGCCTTTGACTTCAAATCGGCCCTGACGGTCGAGGACGATGGGTTGGTCAATCGTGCTGTGGGCGCAGTCGTAATCCAACTCTGCCCCGTCGGCCGTCACCTCCATGCGGATATGCTGCCCGCCCCACACTCCTTCCGCCAGCCTGTCTTTCTTCTCCACCGCTGCGTTGTTCATCCTGGCTCCTTGAGTGCGGCAGGAACCGCCCTGCCCGAGAATCGAAAAAAGCAGAGAAACGGTAACGCACGAGAGCGCCAGATACGTTTTAATCATGGGCTTCCTCCAGCCTTAATCGTAGAAGGCGTTGTTTGTCTCCCGAACTCGACGAATCCCGGCCCGCGCGCCCGCCCGGTCCTTTAACTATACCATTGCTGCGCCGCAGCCGCGGCCGCGCCGCGCCGGGCCTTTGCGCCTCGCCTTTAACTCCCCGTGGCAATTGACTGACAGGGAGATTCGTAATATCGTTCCACTACTCTAGTTTATCAGTTCCTGCCTGCACCGATGCGGCTGCCTTACCGAAGTGCTTGTGATGGTCAAGGGGAAGCGTCCGAACAATCGTTATTCAGAGACCCAAACGTTCGCGGGGTGTCCTGATTGGCCGAGAGAAAGACCGAGAGCCTGCGCACTGCTACTAATCAAGGGCAGTCAACTCTTGAGCCCCTGGACGACCGGATGATCGGTCTGATGAGGCTGATTCTGGCCTTGTCCGCCCTGATCATCATCTACATCGATCCGTCCGAGCCAAACCGCCTCGTCGCCCTCACGTACGCGGCGCTCATCGTCTACGTCATATACAGCGCGGTCCTCTACCTCTTATCGGTCTATCATGAGGGGCTGCTGCCGAACAGCATCACACCCTGGTTCGAAATCGGCTGTTTCCTCGTCCTCATCTCACTCAGCAGCGGCACGAGCAGCATCTTCTTTTACTTCTTCTTTCTCCCCATCCTGGTCGCGTCATTCCGCCAGGGCTTCGCGGCGGGTTTCCGCGTGGCCGTCATCACAAGCGTGCTCTTTACCGTCGTCGGTTACGTGGCGGCCCCGGCGAGCCGTGAATTCGAGCTGAACCGTTTCCTGCTGCGGCCGATTTACCTGCTCGTGCTCGGTTACATGGTGGCCTACTGGGGCGGACTCGAAATCAAGCACAAGCAGCGGCTGGGTTTTCTCAGGGAGATCAACAGGCTGTCGAATCCGCGCTTCGGGGTCGGCTACACCGTCGGCTCGATGTTGCAGAAGCTGCAATCCTTTTATGACGCAGACTCCTGCCTGCTCGTCCTGGTTGACCCGGTTTACAACAACACTCGCCTCTTTAGCCTGATGCGCGGTCAGGTGGCGGAGTCCGTGCGGGCCGAGCAGATTCCTGAAAGGTTGGAGCGGCAGCTGCTCTCCCTGCCCGACGATGTCGCGGTCATTCACAGGGGCAAGCCGCGCCTGCGCCTGTTGCGCGAGTCGGACGAATACGTCTTCGACCTGAAGGAGCGGCAGGAGTGTACGCCGGAGTGGAGGGCGGTCATTGACTCGCTGGCGACGAAGCTCGAACTGGGGCCATTCGTCTCCGTGCCCTTGCGCTATCGCAACAAAACGATTGGCCGGCTCTACCTCGTCGCGCGCCAGTGCGTCTTCGGCGACTCGGACGTGAGTTTCCTGATACAGGTCGTCGAGCAGATCATGCCCGTCATCCACAACATCAGGCTCCTCGCGCGGCTCTCCCTGAGCGCGGCCGAACAGGAACGCCAGCGGCTGGCGCGCGACCTGCACGACAGCGTCATCCAGCCCTACATCGGGCTGCAATATAAGCTGGCCGCTATCCGCAACAAGAGCGCGGAGGGCAGGGACACGAGCGAGGACCTTGAGCGGCTGCTCGACACGACGGTCAACGAGGTGAAGGGCCTGCGCGGTTTCGTGCGCGGCCTCAAAGAGGGCGACCAGCCGGGGGCCACCTTCATGTCGGCCGTGCGGCGCTTCGCCGCCCAGTTCGCCGAGAGCTACGACCTGGACGTGCAGGTCGAGAGCCAGGGCCAGGTCGAACTCAACGACCGGCTCGCCGCCGAGTTGATCCGCATCGTCCACGAAGGGTTGAGCAACGTCAGGAAGCACACCGAAGCCTCCTTCAGTAAAATCACGGTCGAGCGCGCCGACTCGGTCCTCCACCTGTCCATCGAAAATAATAACCCGCAGAAGAACGGGGGCGGGCGTGCCGCCTTCGTCCCACGCTCGATTACGGAGCGCACGGAAGAACTCGGCGGCCGGGTGAGCATCGAGCAGAGCCTCGACGGTTGCACCGTCGTAAAAATAGAGATACCACTTTAACGAGAGAAGCGGAGGAGCGTAGACGATGACGGCTGTCGCCGAAACCATTCGCGTTCTGATTGTAGATGACCATAAAATCATCCGCGACGGGCTGCGCGATTTGATCTCAAGCCGCCAGGGGATGACGGTCGTCGGCGACGCCGGCAACCGCGCCGACGCCCTCAGCGCCGCCACGCGCGAGCACCCGGACATCATCGTGCTCGACTTGGACCTCGGCGACGACAGCGGCCTGGACCTGATACCGGAGCTGCGCCGGGCGGACGAGGAGGTGGGCATCATCATCCTGACGGGCGTGCGCGACACGGAGAAACGCGACCGGGCGATTGAACTCGGGGCGCGGGGCGTGGTGCTCAAGGACGAAGGCGCGGCGGAGCTTTTGAGCGCCATCGAGAAGGTCCACCGCACGGAGGAATACTGGCTTGAGCCTGGGGCCACCAAAAGACTGCTGGGCAAGCGGCGGTCAAGCGCCGACAGAATGCCCGACCCGGAGGCCGCCAAGATCGCTAAGCTCACGGGGCGCGAGCGCGAGATCATCGCGCTCGTCGGCGAGGGGCTCGAAAATAAAGAGATCGCCGAACGCCTGCGCCCCGTCGTCGCGGAATCCACGGTGCGCAATAACCTTTCGATCATCTACGATAAACTCAGCATCCAGGGCGGGCGTCTGGGCCTGCTCGTCTACGCCTACAAACACAGGCTCATTCCGTCCGGCCACGGGACACTCTAAAGCCGCTCAATCGCTTTCCACTCTGGCCGGCCCGACATCTCGAAGGCTCTCAGTCTTTATCGTCGCAATTCCGAGGTAAGTGCTGTGCTCTCAGTCCGGGTTGTGACATTTGTCCCGACGCCGGTGGAGGAATGTCCCGGCTGATGGGGCAAAATAAAAGGACACTTGTCCATTATATTAGTGATAAGTGGCAGATGCGCTTTCTGGCACAGACGTATATCTTGCGCGCGCTGTTATGAGTCTTCTTGTAGTGGCCCCAGACCCCCGGTCTCGGTAATCCCGGTAGAGAGAGGCTCCCCCAAGCTCTGCGCTCCAAGCTAACATTGCAGACAGAACCCTCGGCAGAGGGTCGCGCCGCGCCCGGCATCAGCGACCCGCTGCCGGCCGTGGCGCTCGACGTGGCGGCCTGCAAGCAGAGCCTCGGCGTGCGCACCGTCATCGAGGACCTGAGCGCGGGCGGCTTCTCGCTGCGGCTGGCCTACCCCGTGGACGAGGGCGAGAAGTTGCTGGTCATCACGCAGGTCTCGCAGGCCGTGCTGCTCCTGCGCGGCGAGGTGACGCGAGTCGAGCAGCAGGCGGACGACACCTACAGACTGACCCTCAGTATCACCCGGCATCAAATTTTCTCCTCCCTGGCGGGAGAGGCGACTTTAGAGCAAAAGGTTCACAGTCAAATATAACCCCCGTGGACTGCGGCGTGAGTACGCGGAAGCCGCGAGCCCGACCCTAGACGATTGTAGTTGGCGAAAGCCGAAGAAAGAGAAGTTTCCCCACAATGAAGAGAAAGCCCGAGACTGAGTCCCCCACGCTCTCTACTACTATCAAGACTCGTACTATCACTAAAAAATTATTCGCGAAGGGACGCGGCCGTTTGGCCGCGTTTCTTATTTTGGCTGTCGCTGCTGCGGCCGTCACGGCCATCACCATTTCATCGGCGCAATCAAGAAAGAAGGCGCGCGCGAAAGCACAAACTTCTTCCGCGAAAAGACAAGCCTCTTCAAAGCTCACCCCGGCGGAACGGCTCTTCAAGGCCGAGCGCGGCGGCACCGGGAGGGCCGTGCAGGGCGAAAGCGGGCAGGAGAATGAAGGCAGGGAACGCACGGCCGCGCCGGTGGACCAGAAACAGCGTAAGGCCGCCTTCGCCAACCTGAAGCCCAAAGAGACACGGCTGAATAGGGCGAAGCCATTTAACGGAGACCTCCGCTCGCTGCCCTACATCCCGCCGGTCAAGAAGGAGAAGCCCGAGCGCGAACCCCCGCGCGTGGTCCCTGTTCCCTACGGCCAATCCGGGACGACTTCTACGAAGAACTCGGCGGCCGCGAGCCCGGCCCAGGAAGGCTCGGCCCCGGAACTCTCGGCCCCGGCCCCGGCCCCGCTCAGCACCTTCATCGGCCTCGACTTTACCAATTGGGGCGCGGGCCGTCCGCCCGACACGGTCGGCGATGTCGGCCCAACTTACTTCATCCAGTCCGTCAATTCGTCGGTCGGCATCTACCAGAAATCTGACGGGGTCCGCGTCGCGGCCTTCACGCTCGACACCCTCATGAGCCAGGGCAACTTCGGCAACATCTGCGATACGGAAAACTTCGGCGACCCCGTGATTCTCTACGACTCGTTCGAGGACCGCTGGATCATCTCGGACTTCGCCTTCCAGCTCGACGCGCAGCAGAACGTCAGCCCGCAGGTCGCGTTGCAGTGTACCGCGGTCTCCAAGACGGGCGACCCCGTTTCGGGCGGATGGAACTTCTACTACATCAACACGACGGGGGGCCTCGGCGACTACCCGAAATTCGGCGTCTGGCCGGACGGCATCTACATGTCCACCAACATGTATGGCTACGCGGCCACGGCCGGGTTCAACAACGCGCGCCTCTACGCCTTCAACAAAGCGCAGATGTACGCCGGCTCGCCGACGGTGCAGACCGTGCAGTTCGATCTGCCGTCCTCGGAGTTTGCCCTGCTCCCGAGCAACGCGCGACTCCAGACGGGCACGCCGCCCGCGGGCTCGCCAAACTACCTGACGGAGGTCTGGAATTTTCTGAACGTGGTCAGCGTCTATAAATTTCACGTTGACTGGAACAGCATTTCTCTCTCCACGCTGACCGGCCCCTTCGACAGCACCTCGGCGACGTGGTGGGCACAGTTCGACAGATCGGGGACCGGCGCTTTTGACGAGACAGCCCCGACCCTGTCTCAGGCCAACGACACGCTGTACCCGCGCGTGATGATGCAGAATCAGTACTCGAACATCGGCGGGGTCGAGTCGCTCTGGAACAGCCAGACGGCGGGCGCGGGCAACCCGACGACCAACGTCACCTCGACGCAGGCCGCCGTCCGCTATTACCAGTTGAACGTCACGGGCGGCACTGTCGCGGCGAGCACGGTTCAGAATTTTACCTATAGCCCCGACGCGACGATTTACCGCTACATGCCCAGCTCGGCAGTTGACCGCGCGGGCAACATGGCAATCGGCTACAGCACGTCGAACGCGGCGACGCACCCCGGAATCAAATACGCCGGACGCCTTTCGACGGACGCCGTCAACACCATCAGCCAGACCGAGCAGACGATGTTCCAGGGCACGGGCTCGCAGAACACCAGCAACCGCTGGGGCGATTACGCGGCGATGACGCTCGACCCGGACGGCTGTACCTTCTGGTTCACGTCCGAGTATTACGCCGTGACCGGCGGCAACTGGCAGACGCGCATCGGCTCTTTCAAGTTCGCGCAGTGTACCCCGGTCGGCGGCGGCGGGGCCGTCTCCGGCACGGTGACGGCGAACCCCGGCGGCGCTCCGCTTCAGGGCGCGACCGTCACGCTCGGCAGCCGCTCGACCACGACGGACGCCAGCGGCAACTACTCTTTCAGCGTCCCGGCCGGCACGTACCCCGGCATGACCGCGGCCTTCCCCGGCCGCACAGGCGCTTCGGCGGCCAGCATCCCCGTCACCGACGGCAACATCACGACTCGGAACTTCTCTTTGAGCGCGGCCGCGACCAGCGCCTGTCTGACCGACACGACGCAGGCCGACTTCCAGTTGGGCATCCCGACCAACACGGACCTGACCACGAATGCCGGTGACGTCAAGCTGTCCGCGCCTATAGTTATTGACAGGCAGACGACGAATTACACGTCCAACGGCTTCGGCTTCAGCAACACGTCCATTGCGGGCGAGACCTTCACGCCCACCGCGACCGGCACGTTACAGAAAATTGATGTCAACCTGTTCTGCTCCGGCTGCTCCGGGACGAACCCGAACATCATCGTCGAGGTCAGGACGACGAGCGCCGGCAACATCGTGATGACCGCGGGCGGACTTCTCGCCAGCGCCACCATCCCCGGCACTTCGAGCGCCTCCGGCGGCTTTATGACCGCGACCTTCACCACCCCCCCGACGCTCACCGGCGGGACGGTGTACGGCTTCATCATCAAGTTGGCGGCCGCCCGGACGACTGGGACGCAGGCGTACCTCGTCAGCGACGGCGACGGGGTTGCGGGCGGCAGGCGGCAAACGTGTTCTACTTCGGCCTGCGCCAACGCGACGGGTGCGTCGAATGACATCGTCTTCAAGGCTTATCTGAATAAGGGCTTCACGACCTCCGGCGATTTAATCTCGTCGCTCAAGGACGCGAACCCGGCCGCGGGCAACACGGCCAACTGGGGCACGTTCTCGTGGACTGCGACGACTCCGGCGAGCACGGCCGTCAAGTTCCAGGTCGCCGCGAGCAACAACGTCAACGGGCCTTTCAGCTACGTCGGCACCGACGGCACGGCCTCGACCTTCTACACGACCTCGGGCGGCTCGCTCGCGCAGTTCAACGGCAAGCGTTACCTGAGATACAAGGCGCTCCTGACGGGCATCAGCAGCGCGACGCCGACCTTGAATGACGTGACCGTCTGCTTCACCGACGTTGCCAGCATCCTTACGACCTCGCTGGCCGCTTCGTCGGCCACCGGGACCTTCGGCGGCACGGTCAACCTGTCGGCCACGCTGACCGCGAGCGCCACAGGCGTCAGCGGCAAGAGCATCGCTTTCACCTTGAACGGCAACAGCGTCGGCAGCGCCACGACCAACGGCTCGGGCGTGGCGACGCTCTCAAGCGTCAGCCTCGCGGGCATCAACGCCGGGTCTTACCCGACCGGCGTCGGCGCGAGCTTCGCGGGCGACAGCGGCTACACCGCGAGCAGCGGCACCGCCTCGCTCACGGTCAACAAGGCCGGCCAGACCATCACCTTTGGCGCACTCTCCGACAAGACCTACGGCGACGCAGACTTCTCTGTGAGCGCCTCGGCCTCGTCGGGCCTCTCGGTCAGCTTCGGCGCGTCGGGCAACTGCACCGTCAGCGGCTCGACCGTCCACCTCACCGGCGCAGGCTCCTGCACCATCACGGCCTCGCAAGCTGGCAACACCAACTACAACGCGGCGACAAATGTCCCGCAGTCCTTCAACATCTCGAAGGCCGCGACGACGACGGCGGTCACAGTCAGCAACGCGACCTACGACGGCAACCCGCACGGCGGCTCGGCTTCAGTGAGCGGTCCCGCCGGGCTCAGCCAGAGCTTGACGGTCAGCTACAGCGGGCGCAACTCGACGACCTACGGGCCGACGACGACCGCGCCGACCAGCGCCGGCGATTACACCGCGAGCGCCTCCTTCGCGGGCGACTTGAACTATCAGGCGAGCAGCGACAGCAAGGACTACCAGATAACGAAGGCGAACCAGACGATTAACTTCGCGGCGCTCGGCGATAAGACTTACGGCGACGCGGACTTCAACGTCAGCGCCACCGCAAGCTCCGGCCTCGCCGTCAGCTTCGCGGCCTCCGGCAACTGCACGGTGACGGGCACGAGCGTCCACCTCACCGGCGCGGGCTCCTGCACCATCACGGCCGCACAGGGCGGCAACTCCAACTACAACGCGGCGTCGGATGTCCCGCGCGCCTTCAGCATCGCGAAGGCCACGGCCACCGTCAGCCTGAGCAACCTGAGCCACACTTACGACGGCTCGCCCAAGTCTGCCAGCGTCAGCACGACGCCCAACGGCTTGAGCGTCACCGTCACTTACGACGGCTCGGCCACGGCCCCGACCAACGCCGGAGACTACGCGGTGGTCGCGACCGTCACGGACAGCAACTACCAGGGCAGCGCCAGCGACACGCTGACCATCTCGAAGGCCAACCAGACGATCACGTTCGGCGCGCTGTCCGACAAGACTTACGGCGACCCGGACTTTAATGTCAGCGCCTCGGCTTCGTCGAGCCTCCCCGTCGGCTTCGCGGCCTCGGGCGACTGCTCCGTGACGGGCACGAGCGTCCACATCACGGGCGCGGGCTCCTGCACCATCACCGCGTCGCAGCCGGGCGACTCGAACTACAACGCGGCGGCGAACGTCCCGCAGTCGTTCAACATCGCGAAGGCTTCGGCGACCGTCAGTCTGAGCAACCTGAGCCAGACCTACGACGGGACGGCCAAGTCTGCTTCGGCCTCGACGAACCCCAACGGCCTGAACGTCGTCATCACCTACGGCACGGGCTCCTCCGCACACCGCAGGAACACCGCGTCTCTCACCCCGATTGACGCGGGCAGCTACAGTGTGACGGCGACCATTGACGACCCGAACTACGAGGGGTCGGCCACGGACACGCTGGTCATCAGTAAGGCCGACGCCACGATCTCGGTCACGGGCTACACCGGCGCATACGATGGCAGCGCGCACGGCGCGACCGGCTCGGCCACGGGCGCTCAGAGCGAAGACCTGTCGAGCCTGCTCCACCTCGGCAGCAGTTACACGAACGTTCCGGGCGGCACGGCCAACTGGACCTTCGACGGCAACAACAACTACAACTCCGATAGCGGCTCGGTCTCGATTGACATCAGCAAGGCCACGCCGACTATCAACTGGAGCAACCCGGCCGACATCGTTTACGGCACGGCGTTGAGCGCAACGCAGCTCAACGCCTCCGCCTCGACCGCGGGCGCTTACACCTACACGCCGGCGGCGGGTACAGTGCTCTCGTCCGGCAACGGCCAGAACCTGCACGTTGCCTTCGTGCCCACGGACACGGCCAACTACAACAACGCGTCCGCCGACGTTTCCATTAACGTCCTCAGCGCGGTGCTCTCAACGTCCATGATCGCCGACCGCAATCCGGCGCTGGTGGGCTACAACCACAACTACAAGGTCTCCATCGCCAACACGGGCAACGCGCCGGCCGCGAACCTGTCGCTGACGGACGTGTTGCCGACGAAGGTCACCTTCACGGCGGTCTCGACCTCGCAGGGCTCGTGCACCTACGCCGCGGCGACGCGCACGGTGACCTGCAACCTGGGCACGCTCCCGGCCGGCTCGACCGCGAACGTCCAGATCACGGTCAAGCCGCGCGAGGAGGGCACGCTCGACGACACGGCGACCATTGCGGCCGCGCAGTGGGACCCGGCGACGGGCAACTCGTCAGCGTCCGTCAACGGTCTCCAGTCAATCGCGCAGGTTGATGTCTCTGTGTCGAAGGTTGACTCCGCCGACCCGATTTTCGTCGGCGACCAGACGACCTACACGCTGACGGTCAAGAACCAGAACACGCCGATCAACGCGACCGGCATCACGCTGACGGACAGCCTGCCGTCGAGCATGACGTTCGTCTCGGCCAGCACCAGCCAGGGCACGCTCGTCACGCCGCCGGTTGATTCGACCGGCATCGTGACGGCGAACCTCGGCAGCTTGGCCCCGAACGCGACGGCTACCGTCATGGTCACGGTGAAGGGGACCGCAGCGGGGGCCTTCACCAACACGGCGACGGTGACGGAGAACGAGACAGACACCAACAACCTGAACAACTCGGCCTCGCAGTCAACGACCGTCAAGCCCGTGGTGGTGGTGACGGTGACGTTACAAAAGGTGCTGCTGGCGTCGCAGGTCTTGACGGGCGGCTGCCAGAACACGACCGGCAACGTTTACCTGACGGCCCCGGCCCCGGCCGGCGGCGTGACGGTCAATCTGTCGAGCAACGTCTCGGGGGCGAGTGTCCCGGCCAGCGTGTTCATCCTGGCGGGGCAGATGGTGAGCCCGGCCTTCAACGTGACGACCTCGGCGGTGACGGCCAAACAGGTCGGGCTGATTACGGCGACCTACGGGGCGAGCAGTGTGAGCCGCGGCATTACCATCAACGTCGGCTCGGGCACCTGCCCGTAAGCGGGGCCGCCCGTGACCTCGTAAAGGTGAAGAAACAGGCCGCCCGCGAGGGCAAAAGCGCGGGCGGCCTGCCCGCACCGATTTACAGCTTTCAAGTTAATCACTTCAGTATCGCCCAGCGGGATCAAGCGGATGTCGTCCGACCGTCCTGTGCCGCTGAACGTGTGACGACAAACGGTCTTTTATTTTCAAGCCCGGCCGACGCCGGAGAAATTGAGGAGCACCCCAGAATGAAAAGAAGATGGCTGCGAAGAGGGACGACCAACGCTTCCGTGATCGCCAGCTCAATCACCGACAGGAAATCGCTCGGCCGCCTGGCCGCGCTCTTCGCTTTAATCGCAGTCATCGTGCTCGCCGCACTTTCGGCGGGCTCTCCCGCCTCGCTCGCCAGGGACAAGGCGCGCAAGGCTTCCGCCAAGACCGCGGCGAAGGCCCAGGCGCGCAACCGCCGCGGCTCTTCGCGCGCGGCGCGGCGCGCGCTCGCCTCGCGGAAGACGAGGAAGGGGAAGGCGAAGGCCGAGGTCGCGCGGAAAGAAAGGGACGGGCGCGAAGAGCTGGAGGGCAAGGAAGACCCCGCCGAACGCTACGAGACGCTGCTCGAACAGGAAGAATATTGGGCCACGCGCCTGACCTACCCGACGGGCGAGTTCGACCCCGCGTGGGTGAGCGAGGCGAGAAGAGAGGACGCGAACATCCAGCGCGGCGTCCCCGCGGGCCGCGTCACCAGCCGGCGTGCCATGAGCCAGGGTCCGCTCGCGCTCAGCACGAGCGGCTTCACGGCGCTGGGCCCCTCGCCCGAGCGCATGACGGGCTGCTCGGGCTGCTTCGACTACGGCCTGACCGCGGGCCGCGTCAACGCCATCGCCATCGACCCGACGACGACGACCAGCGGCTCCATCGTCGCCTACGTCGCGACCGTCGGCGGCGGCGTCTGGAAGACCACCAACTGCTGTAGCGCCGCGACGACGTGGTCCTCGACGACCGACGCCGCGACCATCGGCACCACCAGCATCGACACCGTCGTCATAGACCCGAACAACCACAACACGATCTACGCGGGCACGGGCGACCTCAACTTCGGCTCCTTCTCGATGGGCAGCCAGGGCATCTTGAAGTCCACGGACGCGGGCGCGACGTGGACGGTCCTCGGCGACACCGTCTTCGTCGCCGCGCTCCCCGAACCAGCGGGGCAGTTCCCGCAGTACCAGGCGGTCGGCAAGGTGCGCGTTGACCCCAACAACAGTAACAAGGTCGTCGCGGGCACGAAGACCGGCCTCTACCTCTCCTACGACGGCGGCTCGAACTGGACCGGCCCCTGCTACACCAACGCCCTCAGCTCGCAGCGCCAGGACATCACGGGCCTGGAGCTTTCCAACATCGGCGGCACGACGCGCATTCTCGCGGCCGTCGGCACGCGCGGCTTCGCCACTCCCGTCCAGTACAACCTGGACCAGAACGGCGCAAACGGCCTCTACGGCGGCACGCTGCCCGCGAGCGGCTGCCCCTCGGACTTCACGCTCCTGACCCGCAACGACAACGGCTTCATCTACGGCACGACCATCGCGGGCAGCCCCTACGCGACCGGCAACCTGCTGAACGCCGGCACGGGCACGCCCTACGGCGGCAACATCTCGACGGGGAACCAGCTCGGCCGCATGGACATCACCGTTGCCCCGTCCAACCCGAACTACATCTACGCACAGGTCGGCTCAATCGCCGCGAACAATAACGTGGGCTGCGGCAACACGTCCGGCTGCCAGCTCGGCGTCTGGTCCAGTATCGACGGCGGCGCGACGTGGACGTTTCTCGCGGGCTCACAGGGCGGCGCGCTCCGCAACTGCCTCGGCACGACCACCAGCAACAACCCCGGCGACTACCCGCAGAACTGGTACGACCAGGGCATGGCGGTTGACCCGAACAACCCCGACCGCCTCTACATAGACACCTACGACACCTGGCTCGTTTCGCGCACGGGCACCTCCTTCTACAACGTGACGTGCGGCTACAACGGCTCGGCGCTCGCCAGCCACGTCGTCCACGTTGACCACCACGCGCTCGCCTTCGTCCCCGGCTCTTCGAGCATCCTGCTCGAAGGCAGCGACGGCGGCATCTTCTCGACGGCGAACGCCGACGCGGCCGTCTCCGGGGTGCTCCGGCCCACCTGGGTCAACATGGACACGGGACTTAACACCATCGAGTTTTACTCGGGCGACATCAGCGGCTTCTTCGCCACGTCCGCGACGCCTTCGGCGGCCGGCGGCGCGCAGGACAACGGCCCGAGCACGGTCCTCTTCACGAGCACCCCCTCCGCGCAGCAGTGGCAGATGGGCACGGGCGGAGACGGCTTCTTCGCGCGCATAGACCCGGTCGGCACGGGCACGACCCCGCGCTACTGGCTCGGCAACAACTCGGGCGGCCTGAGCCGCTGCACCAGCAACTGCACCTCTGGCGGCGCGACCTGGACCAGCAGGCGCGGCGCGTGGACGGGCGACCAGCAGTCCTTCGTCCTCCCCTTCGAGCTTTTCCACGGCGACGTGAGTAACCCGGCCAACGACTGCGGCCCGGCGGGCGCGACCACCGGCTGCGGCCACCTGATCGCGGGCACCGTCCGCGTCTGGGAGACGCTGACGGGCGCGACGGGCACGAACACGTGGTACGTCAACAGCCCCGCGAACCTGACGAAGGCTACGCTCGGCAATCGCTCCTACATCAACCAGCTCGCCTTCGAGCCTTCGTCGCAGAACACCGTCATGGTCGGCACCAACGACGGCAACGTGCAGCTCGGCTTCAACCTCGGCGGCGGCTCGTTCACCTCCACCTGGGTCAACGTGACGGGCGGCAACTCCGTGCTGCCGAACCGCCCCGTCCTCGACGTGGCCTTCGACCCCAAGACGACGACCGCGCCGGTCGCGTATGCGGCCGTCGGCGGCTTCGACCAGAACACGCCGGCGACCCCCGGCCACGTCTACCGCGTGACGTGCAACGCGGGCTGCGCCTCGTTCACCTGGAACAACAAGTCCGGGAACCTCCCGAACATCCCGGTTGATTCGATCATCGCCAACCCGAACTTCCCGCAGCAGGTCTTCGCGGGCACGGACTTCGGCCTCTACTACACGGACGACATCCGCGTCGCCTCGCCCGTCTGGTATCGCTTCAACACGGGGCTGCCGAACGTGATGATTTGGGACATGGCAATCGACCGCGGTAACACGACGCTCGCGCTCTTCACACGCGGCCGCGGCGCTTACGCCTGGCCGCTCCCGCTCGGCCCCGTGAACCCGCTCGCGACCGTCACGGACACGATCTCGGGCTCGGGCACCTACGGCTCGACAGCCCCTCTGACCGCCACGCTGACCGAGGGCGGCTTCCCGCTCGCGGGCAAGACGGTCGGCTTCGAGCTAAACGGCAACAGCGTCGGCAGCGCCGTGACCGACGCCTCGGGCGTGGCGACGCTCTCGGGCGTGAGCCTCTCGGGCGTCAACGCGGGCAGCCATCCGGGCGCGGTCGCGGCGAGCTTCGCCGGCGACAGCAGCTACCTCGCGAGCAACAACACGGGCGCGCTGACCGTCGCGAAGGCTTCGACCTCGGTCACGTGGTCGAACCCCGCGGACATCATCTACGGGACTGCGCTCGACGGGACGCAGCTCAACGCGTCGGGGTCGGTTCCCGGCGCGATAACTTACACGCCCGCGGCCGGGACGGTCCTTTCGTCGGGCTCGCACAACCTGCACGGGGAACTGACGCCGACGGACTCGACGAACTACAACAACTCGACCGCCGACGTGTCCGTCAACGTGCTCTCGGCAATACTCAACGTCTCGATGACGGCCGACCGCAACCCGGCGGCCGTCGAGCTGAACTTCAACTACAAGCCGGTCATCTCGAACACGGGCAACGCTCCCGCAACCAACACAGTCCTGACCGACGTGCTGCCGGCGGGCGTGACCTACACGGCGTCGTCCACCTCGCAGGGCACGTGCACGTACGTCGTGGGGACGCACACGGTCACTTGTAATCTGGGGACCATCCCGGCGGGCTCTTCCGCCAACGTGCAGCTCACGGTCAAGCCTCGCTCGGAAGGGACACTCAACGACACGGCTTCGATCACGGCCTCGCAGTGGGACCCGGCGACGGGCAACAGTAGTGCGTCCGTCAACGGCCTGCCGGCCATCAAGTTCGTGGACCTTGCGACCTCGATGACGAACACGCCGGACCCGGTCTTCGCCGGGCAGAACACGAGCTACACGCTCGTGTTGAAGAACATCAACACGACGTTCAGCGCCACGGGAGTCACGCTGACGGACACGCTCCCGGCGTCGGCGACCTTCGTCTCGGCGGCCACGTCGCAGGGAGGCTTAGTCACCCCGCCCGTGGGCTCCACCGGCACGGTGACGGCCAACCTCGGCTCGATAGCGCCGAACGCGAACGCGACCGTGACCATCACGGTCAAGTCCACGGTCGCCGGTGTTATTACTGACTCGGTCACGGCGACGAGCAACGAGAGCGACAGCAACACGGCCAACAACTCGGCCAGCGCGGCGACGACCGTCAAGACCGCCGCCCTCCTGAAGGTGCTGCTCGTGAAGCAGGTGCTCATCGGCGGGTGCGAGAACACGACCGGCAACGTTTACCTGACCGGCCCGGCCGGCCCCGGAGGCGTGACCGTGCCGCTCTCGACGAGCAGCCTCGCGGGCGTGACCGTGCCCGCGTCGGTGTTCATCCCAGAGGGGCAGATGGTGAGCCCCGCCTTCAACGTCACGACCTCGCCGGTCGTCACAAAGCAGGTGGGTCTGGTCATCGCCGGCAGCGGCCAAGTCTCTGTCTCGCGCGGCCTGACCATCAACGTCGGCTCCGGCGTCTGCCCCCCGTAAGGGGAAAGGAGCCTCGGTTAACCGTGGCCGCGCCAGAGTCCGTCAAGGTCCCTGTGCGGCCACGGCCGACACAAGCTGTCTCGCATTATCAGTGTCCGGGGTTTGGAAGAATCCGGCGGGAAAGTTGATTCAGTTGCATCTCCAGATGCGGCCGGGTTTGCCCAGAGTCAGGGTGAAGGTCCCGATCTCCTCGTCGGTCTGTGTGAGTGTGACCTTGAGCGTCATGCTCCGGTCTTTGACGGTGCCGCTGTAGCGCGCGGGCTCGGCCTGCTGTGGGTCGTCCTCGCGCCGCGGGCCGAAAGCCGACCGCGCGAACGTGCCTCGCAGGTCGAACCGGCCTTCGCCGTCCAGCGTGACGGGCCGCCCGATGCTCCCGCTCGCGCAGTCGAATTGGAGTCGTGCGCCGGCTGCCGTCACTTCAAGGATGACGTGCTTGCCGCCCCAGTTGCCGAGCGTCAGGCGGTTCTGTTCTTCAAGCATTGGGTCGGTCCCAGGGAAGCAGAGGCCGTTCCGGCAGAGAATCAGAAGGAAGAGAGAGAGGACGCGGAATTGTCGGCTGACTCTGGTCGGCTGCATCGCTCCCCCCGCGGAAGATTAAACGGTTCGGCCGCGTAGAGCATACTCCCGAACCGTGCGCCGGGCAATCCCGGTCGAACCGCAGCCTCCCGGCCGCTTCTCGCCGCCGGGAACCTGTGACGGCGCGAACGGACGCGCCAGAGTTTTAGTGTCAGCAAAGTAGTAAGCATCGCCTTGACGAACCAAGCCGTCAGCCGGGCCGCACCGCATTCAGGCCCGCGTTGCGGAGGCCGTTGACGAGCAAATGGTTTCTTGCGGAATCCACCTCGCACGAGCCGTTTCACGAAAGAGGCAGTACAGCATCCGGTGCGTTAACTTTTTAAGTGCCGCGAGACGGTCTGCCTACACCCCCTGAGAGAGACGCACATGCATGTGCGACGGAGGAATGAACCATGAAGCGTACCCAAACTACTCACCCCCCCGGCTTACAAAGACGAACCAGGTGGACTCTGATCGCTGTAATTGTCCTACTCGCGCCGGTCGTGCTTTTGTTGCCGAGCAGCAGTGCGCAACATTCCAGCCCGAGGGTGGAAAGAAGCGGCAGCAGAAAGACCGTCAGCGAGAAGAAAGGCAAGAGGGAAAAGCTCTCGACTGCCGCCGGCCCGAATGCGGCCCCGGTCAGAAAGGCTTTCAGGCAGAGTTCCTATCAGAGCCTCGAACCCATCTCGTCCGCGGCCGTTAATTTCGCGGAATCGCGCCCGCTCTCCGAGATCGCGAAAAAGCGGATCACGAGGACGACGCCGGCTGGCGAGAGCGACGAGGAGGAGAGCGAGGCCGCCGAGAACTGGGTGACGAGGCGCGTCACGCCCGAGGCCCTGGCGCGCGCGTCAGTCGCGGGCGGCGTCAAAAGGGACGCGGCGATACAGTCCGACCTCCCCGCGCCCAACATGCCCTCGACCACCGTCACGTTTGAAGGGTTGGGGCGCACCGAGAACATCGCCGCCGGCTTCGGCAACCTCTCTCCGCCCGACACCAATGGCGACGTGGGCCCGAACCACTACGTCCAGATGGACAACGACCTCGTCCGCATCTGGAATAAGGCGGGCACGCCGCTGACGGCCCCCTTCAAGCTGAGCACACTCTACACCCCGCTTGGCGGCCAGTGCGCGCAGCCCGACCGCGGCGACCCCGTCGTCCTCTACGACCCGCTCGCCGACCGCTGGATGCTCAGCCAGTTCGCGTTCACGGGCTCCGGCACCACCCCGCCCTACCACCAGTGCATCGCCATCTCGAAGACGCCGGACCCGACGGGCGCGTATTACCTCTACGACTTCGTCACGGCGGGCAACGAGTTCCCGGACTACCCGCACCTCGGCGTGTGGCCCGACGGCTACTACATGACGGTCCACCAGTTCACCAACGGCGGCCCGTTCAACGGCGAGGGCGTCTATTCATTCAACCGCGCCAAGATGCTCGCCGGCGACCCGTCGGCCAACTACATCTACTTCAGCCTCAACCTGACCAACTTCCCCGAGGCCATCGGCGGCATGCTGCCTTCCGACCTGGATGGCCTGACGCCGCCCCCTGCTGGTGCGCCCAACACCTTCGTCTACTTCACCGCGCTTGATTTCGGCGACCCCGCGGACGGCCTGCGACTCTTCAACTTCCACGCCGACTTCACTACGCCCGCCAACTCGACCTTCACGGAGCGGCCCGAGAGCACTTACAACGCGCCGCTTGCCGTCGCATCCTTCAACCTCGTGACGCCCACGGGCGGCCCCGAAGGCCGCGCGGCCGTCCCGCAGCCCTCGCCCGCCGCCACCGCGGCGCTCGCCCTCGACGCCATCGCCGACCGCCTGCTGTTCCGTTTACAGTACCGCAACCGCGGCGGCTTCGAGACGCTGGTTCTGACCCACACCGTGGGCGCGCCGGCCTCTGCGACCTTCGGCACCTTCCGCGCCGCGCCCCGTTATTACGAGCTGCGCAGCACGGCGGGCGGCCCCTTCGGTGTGCAGGAGCAGGCGACCTTCGCGCCCGGCGGCTCGCCCGGCGACAACATCAGCCGCTGGCTCGGGAGCGCGGCCGAAGATAATCAGGGGAACCTCGCCGTCGGCTACAACGTGTCGAGCGGCACGGCCGGCGGCAACGTCTTCCCAGGCCTCCGCTACGCCGGCCGCCTCTCCACGGACCCGGCGAACCAACTCGCGCAGGGCGAGGCGACGCTCGTCGCGGGCACCGGCTCGCAGACGAGCACGGGCAACCGCTGGGGCGACTACTCCGCGCTCACCGTTGACCCGTCGGATGATTGCACGTTCTGGTACACGTCCGAGTACTACACGGCCGCGGGCCAGGCGGCCAGCTCCGTCGGCTGGCAGACACGCATCGGCAGCTTCAAGTTCACGCAGTGCAGCGCGCCCGCGAAGGGGACGGTCCATTTCACCGTCACCAACTGCGTGAGCAATGCCTTAATCTCCGGTGCCGTAGTTTCGATAGACGGAACGCCGTACGGCGCGAGCATGGCCGATGGGACCTACGACGGCACGCTCGCCCCCGGCGCGCATACGTACTCGGTCAGCAAGTACGGCCACACGACAGCCACTGGCAACTTCAGCATCACGGATGCTCAGACCACCAACATCGGGGTCTGTCTCGACAGCGGGACGGTCCATTTCACCGTCACCAACTGCGCCACGAGCGCGCCCATCAGCAGCGCGGCCGGGACGATAGACAGTAACTCCATCGGCAGCACGGTGGCTAACGGGACGCTGGACAGCGCCGCGCTCGCTGGCAACCGCACGTACGGGTTTAGCAAGGCCCACTTCGCGTCGGCCTCCGGCAACTTCAACATCACCAACGCCCAGACCACGAACCAGCCGCTCTGCTTAAGCCCGCTGGCGGAATTGACCGCCACCAAGACTGCCGACGCCGTCAGCGTCGTCGCCGGCCAGCAGATAGGCTTCAACGTCACGCTGAGCAACGGCGGCAGCGCCGACGCGCTCGGCCTGACCGTCACAGACAACCTGCCTTCGGGCAGCGGCGTCAACTGGATTATTGACGGGAGCAACACCGACGCGGGTTGGTCCGTCAGCGGGTCCGCGCCGACCCAGAGCCTCGTCTACTCGCCGACCACACTGGCGGCGGGCGCGAGCACGCACGTCCACGTCATCAGCGCCACGAGCACCTCGTGCGCCGGCGACGCCGTCCTTAACAACACGGTCAACTACAGCACGTCCAACGACGGCTCGGGCTTGGCGTCTGCCTCGACGATGATCCTATGTCCGCCAGCGACGACCGGCCCCGTGACGGTCATCGCGTCGGCCGGCACCCTGGGACCGACCGACTACGCGACGGTCAAGGCCGCGTTCGACGCCATCAACGCCGGCACGCACCAGGGCGCACTCAGGGTCTGGATGCTGGGGAGCACGACCGAAACGGCCGCCGCCGTCTTGAACGCGAGCGGCAGCGGTTCGGCGTCTTACACCTCGGTCTTCATGGCACCCGCGGGCGGCGCGCGCACGGTCTCGGGAACGTTGGCGACACCGTTGATAGATTTGAACGGGGCCGACAACGTGACCATTGACGGCCTAAACTCCGGCGGAAGCTCCTTGACGTTCTCGAACGCGAGCACGGCCGCCACCTCCGGCACGAGCACCATCCGCTTCATCAACGGCGCGGCTAACAACAAGGTCACCAACTCCACGATCAACGGGTCGTCAACAGCCTCTACGACAGTCGCGGGCGGCAACGTGCTCTTCAGCACCTCGACGGTCGCCGGCGGCAACAGCAACAACACCGTCTCGAAGAACAACATCGGCCCCGCGGGCGCTAGCCTGCCAGTCAAGGCCGTCTTCGGCCTCGGCACGGCGGCGAATCCGAACACGGGGAACCTGATAGACGATAACAACATTTTCGACTTTTTCGGTACGGGCGCGATTTCCGTAGCCGGTATCAGCATCCAGGGCAACAACAACAACTGGACCATCTCGAACAACCGCATCTACCAGACGGCGACGCGGACATTCACCGTTGCGGCCCAACGCTACTCGGGCGTTCTGGTCGCGTCGGCCGGCAACACCTTCGTCGTTAACAACAACCGGATCGGTTTCGCCAATGCGGCCGGGACCGGCACGACGACCATCACCGGCTCGTCCAACGAAGTCCGCGGCATCGCCTTCACCAACTCCAACACGTCCGTCTACAGCACCATCTCCAACAACACGATCTCGGGGATCAACCAGACATCGTCGCGCGCGAGCACGACGACCGACCTGCCCCCGTTCATCGGCATCCAGACCGGCTCTTCGGCGACCGATGCCCCCGCTAATATTACGGGGAACACCATCGGGAGCCTCGACGGGTCTTCGACCATCGTCATCAACGCCACCTCGACCACCGCGAGCACGTCGCCGGTCCAGGGCATCCTCGACTTCAACTTCGTGGACGCGGTCACGGTGTCCAACAACAACCTCGGCTCGATCACCATCAACAGCGGCGGGACGGGCACGACCGTCGGCTTCCGCGGCATCCTCGTCGGCTCGACGACCGGCGCGACGCACACGCTCAATAACAACACCGTCGCCTCGATCACCGACAACATCGTGGGCGCTTACGCGATGTACGGGATTCAGGTCTCGTCGGCCAATGGGAGCCTTTCCGGCAACACTGTCCGCAACATGACGGGCAATTCCAACGGCGCGGGCATCATCGTCTCGGCCGGCATCCTCGCGTCCGGGAGCACCGGCGCGAACACCTACACACTGAATGTTGTTCACTCGCTGAGCAACAGCTCCGCCGCCGGCAGCAACGCCGTCCGCGGTCTCCAGTGCGGCTTCGCCGCCGCGTCCAACGTCGTCGAGCGCAACCTCGTGCACTCGCTCTCGATGACCTCCACGGTCACGACCGGCGACATCTCCGGCATCGTCATGTCAACGGCGGCCGGGACCGGCACCTACAAGAACAACATGATTCGCCTCGGCGTTGACGCCGCGGGCAACTCGCTCACCGCCGGGATTCCGACCAACGGGTTCCTGGAGCAGGGCGGGACCAACAACCTTTATTTTAACAGCGTGTACGTCGGCGGCTCGGGCGTCGCCTCCGGCGGCAACACCTTCGGCTTCAGCAGCGCCGTCGTCACCAACGCGCGCAACTACCGGAACAACATCTTCTGGAACGCGCGCAGCAACGCCTCCGGCGCGGGCAAGAACTACGCCATCTCGGTCGGCGGGACGACGCCCAATCCGGCCGGCCTCGGCAGCAGTAATAACGACCTGCTCGCCACAGGCACGGGCGGGTTCACGGGGTTGTTTAATGCGGTAGACCGGGCCAGCCTCGCGAACTGGCAGACGGCCACGGGTCAGGACGCGGGCAGCATCGCCGCTGACCCGCTGTTCGTCGCCCCGACCGCGGCGGCCGCGACCGTTAACCTGCACATCCAGGCAGGCAGTCCCGCCATCAGCGGGGCCGTCACCGGAACCGGAGTCACTAACGACTACGACAACGACGCGCGTGACGCCGCGCCCGACATCGGCGCGGACGAGATACCCGGCGCGCTTGCGGCGACGGCCGTGACCGCGTCGCCGGCCACCGGAACTTACGGCGGCACGGTCAACCTGTCTGCGACGCTGACCTCGGGCGGGAATCCTCTATCCGGTAAGACGATAGACTTCACGCTCAACGGGAACAGCGTCGGCAGCGGCGTCACCAACGGCTCGGGCGTGGCGACGCTCTCGAATGCGAGCCTCGCGGGCATCAACGCCGGGTCTTACCCGACCGGCGTCGGCGCGAGCTTCGCGGGCTCTACAGGCTACTCGGCGAGCAGCGGCACCGCCTCGCTGACGGTCAACAAGGCCACGCCCGTCATCACCTGGGCCAATCCCGCGGACATCATCTACGGCACGGCCTTGAGCGGCACGCAGTTGAACGCCACGGCCAACACCGCGGGGGGCTTCGTCTATACGCCGGCCGCGAGCGCCGTGCTCTCTTCGGGCAACGGGCAGAACCTGCACGTCGATTTCACCCCGACCGACACGACGAACTACAACAACGCGTCGAAGGACGTGTCCATTAACGTCCTCTCGGCGGTGCTCAACATCTCGATGACGGCCGACCGCAACCCGGCCCCGGTCGAGTTTAACTTCAACTACAAGCCGGTCATCTCGAACACCGGGAACGCCTCGGCCACCAACGTCGTCTTGACGGACGTGCTCCCGGCGCTCGTCACGTACACTGCGTCCACCACGTCGCAGGGCACGTGCACGTACGTTGTGGGGACGAACACGGTGACTTGCAACCTCGGGACTATCCCCGCGGGTTCGTCCGTCAACGTGCAGATCACGGTCAAGCCGAGGAACGAAGGGACACTCAACGACACGGCTTCGATCACAGCCGGTCAGTGGGACCCGGCGACGGGCAACAGTAGTGCGTCCGTCAACGGCCTGCCGGCCATCAAGTTCGTTGATCTGTCGGTCTCGAAGTCGAGCTTGCCCAACCCGATCTTCGCCGGCCAGAACACGACCTACACGATGATCGTCAGGAACATCAACACGGAGATCAGCGCCACCGGCATCGTGCTGACGGACAGCCTGCCCGCCAGCATGACGTTCGTCTCGGCGACCACGTCTCAAGGCTCGCTCATCACTCCCCCCGTCAACTCGACCGGGATCGTGACGGCGAACATAGGGACGCTGGCCGTCAACGGGACGGTGACAGTCACCGTCACGGTCAAGAGTACGGTCGCGGGCGTGATTACCAACACGGCCACGGTGACGGGCACCGAGCAGGACTTCAGCGCGGCCAACAACAGCAGCAGCGCCAGCACGACCGTCAACACGGCGGCTTTGCAGAAGGTGCTGCTGGCGAAGCAGGTGCTCATCGGCGGGTGCGAGAACACGACCGGCAACGTCTACCTGACCGGCCCGGCGGGGCCGGGAGGCATGACGGTGCCGCTCTCGACGAGCAGCCTGGCGGGCGTGACCGTGCCGGCGTCGGTCTTCATCCCGGCGGGGCAGACGGTGAGTCCCGCCTTCAACGTGACGACCTCGCCGGTCGTCACAAAGCAGGTGGGTCTGGTCATCGCCGGCAGCGGGCCGGGCAGCGTCTCGCGCGGCCTGACCATCAACGTCGGCTCCGGCGTCTGCCCCCCGTAACAGAGGGGCGCGGGGCCGAAGCAGTGAGTTGTTGAGCCGCACGGCTCGGCAGCGAACCGCGTGGCCGAGAGCGAGGAGAAAGGCAGGTTGACGGAAGTCGCGGCGCGACTTCCGTCAACCTGTTTACTCCGCGAAGAGAAGGGGGACGGTCGTGGTGGCTTCCCGGTGTTTGTGCTTTGCGGGTATTAAGTATATCTTTAGCCGCACACGGAACCTGCGTCCGGTGAGTTCTCCATCCTACCAGCGGGCCAATAGCAGAAGACCGAGAAATTGTAAGCTCCCGGAGGCTCATCGTTCTAGCTAGCATAATTTATCTTTGACCCGGCGGGCGGACGTGTCCGGCACTCCCGGTTGGTCTTAACTTTCCGTTTGCAACCATAACTACAAGGATGCTCCCCCGCTCCAAATCAAAGTTTAAGACCGCCCAGAGGTATCCATTTAGCTACCCTTTGGGTAAGTCTCAGTCATCCTCTAAAGGCGAGCGGATGATGGGGCTCCTGACCCTGTCGCACACGCCGATTGAGCACGAGCTTTACCAGGCCATGCTGTCCGAAACGCAGGCCGGCGGGCGTCGCGCGGGCGCTTTCAGCCTCCGCCACCTGATGGAGATGACCGGGCTGACCAGCTACAGCACCGTGCGGCGCGCGCTGCGCGGCCTGCTGATGAAGCTGAGCATTGAAGACCAGACAGACCCCCAGGACGGGAAGAGAAGCGGGGGCACGACCTTTTTCGTTTACCACCCGGAGGAGATTTTCGACCGCAGGCTCAGCTCGGGCCTCGCCCCTTTCCCGAAGGAGGCCGAGGGTTTCGAGAAAAGCTCCTCGAATTCTTTCGCCATCAAACGCATCGTCCAGAACCAGAGCCTCTCGCGCCGCGAGGCACAGGTCTCGCTGCTCTGCATGCGTGGCCTGACCAACGCCGAGATCGGCCTCCGCCTGCAAGTCTCGGAGCAGACCGTGAAGTTCCACCTGCGCCACATCTTCATCAAGTTCGGGGTGCGCCGCAGGGGCGAGCTGATCTCTCTGCTGTTAATGCAATACGGTCCGTGAAGGCGCGCGTGCGCGACCGCGAGGGGCGGGCGCGCACGCGGCCAGATTGACAACCTGACGCCGCCTCGCTGATGAGGTCTCCCTTAATGGGTCCGGCATGATTGCACCGCACGCGCTCTCTCGTGAAACGCGCGCTTCGGGGCAAGGGCATGCGAGGGGCGGAGTGTGCCTGGCGAGAAGAGGAAGCGAAGGAGAAGAGGCTGTGGGGCCAACAAAAGCTAAGAGAAAGAGTCGCAAGAAGACGGCGCTCGTCGTCTGCAAGGACCGCAAGGAGTTCTGGACCACGCAGGCGCAGTTCTGGCAGTGGGTCCGAGAAGGCGTCGTCGTCAAGACCGGCGAGCGCCCTTTGACCGGGGCCTTTCAGCGAGAGCATCAGGAGTTGATGGTACTGTTGAGCAACACGGTCCTGAACCTGGCCCACCCGAATCACCTCCGCGAGGCGCTGCTCTCGCGGCGGACGGGGATGTCTTCCAAATAGTCAAGGGCTCGCGCCCGTCTGAGCGTGACATACGGCCCGGTTTGTAGTAGTAACTTTCGCGTATTCCGCGATTATATCTGACCCCGGCGATTGCCCGATGCGGGTTGCAGACTGCGTAGCCCTAGAGCGCCCCGCTTTCAAGCCGCATTCGGAAGTCCGCGATTATCTATACAGCAGTGTTTCAGCCTCGCCCCTAAAGCTTTGTCAGACCTGAGCCGCTCTCAGGCCGAGACCTGTTTTGATTTATCAGAAAGGATTGCCCCAATGTTGAAAAAGACCAGCCCTCGCACAAGCAGCGCCCTCGCCTACCGCCGCACGTTCCTGGCCCTCGCGCTCTTGTCTCTTCTCGTCATTCAACTGCTGCAACTCGTCCCCAGGTTCAGCGAGACGGCTCACGCGGCGGGCAGCGTTTCTCTAAGTGCTCTGGGCGTTACCGTCACGGAAAATTTTAATACGCTAATCAATGGCGCTAACGACACACTTTCGAGTGCCGGTGTCCCGCCCGGTTGGGATTTTAGCGAAAGCGGCACAAACGCCAACACGACCTATCGGACTGGAACAGGTTCGGGCGCGACGGGTGATACTTACAGCTTCGGCACGCCCACTACGAGCACTGAACGCGCTTTCGGCCAACTGCGGAGCGGCACAGCCATCTCCATCCTCGGCGCGAGCTTCACCAACAATACGGGCAGCGCCATCAATGCACTCGGCATCTCCTACACGGGCGAGCAGTGGCGTATCGGTGCGACGAGTCACAGCCCTATTGCCGAACACATGGACTTTCAGTACAGCACGAACGCGACCAGCCTGACGACCGGCACATACGTTGACGTAAATGCGCTCGACTTCGATCCACCCGTTACCACAGCGGGTGCAACCGGTGCGCTAGACGGTAACGCCGCCGCCAATCGCAGATTCCTGGGCTCGACCATCACGGGCCTGAGCATCCCCAACGGCGCGACCTTCTGGATTCGCTGGACGGACGTTGACGCCTCGGGCGCTGACGACGGCCTCGCCGTTGACGACTTCTCGATTACCCCGCTGGCCGGCTCAATCGGCGCGAACGGCGTGAGGACGACGGACGTGCAGGGCACGGACGACGGCGGGTTCGCCATGGCGCTTCAGGCCGACAGCAAGATTGTCGTCGGCGGCTACGCCGTTGACTCCGTGAACGGGGACAAGGAGTTCGCGGTCGTCCGCTACAACTACAACGGCACGCTCGACACGACCTTCGGCGGGACCGGCAAAGTCGTCACGGATTTCACAGGCACGAGCGACCGCATCTGGGGCATCACAATCCAATCGGATAACAAGATCGTCGCCGTCGGAGAGACTTTCAGTTCCGTCACTTCGACCAACGACGTAGCCATGACGCGCTACAACGCGGACGGCTCGCTCGACTTGACCTTCGGCGTGGCCGGCAAAGTTACGACCGACTATCTAGTGGGCAACAACAGCGCCTACGGCGTCGCCATGTCGGGCACTAACATCTACGTCGTCGGGGCCGCCACGGTCGCCGGCAACTACGACTTCATGGTCGCGCGCTACACGACGCTCGGCGTCCTCGACCCGACATTCAACCCGACCGGCACCCCTCCCGGCATCGCCACGACCGGCTTCGGCAGCGGCAACGACATTGCGCGCGCCGTCGCCATAGACGGCAGCAGCAGGCCCGTCGTCGGCGGCTACTCCAATAACGGCGGCGACGACTTCGCCATCGCGCGCTTCACCACTGCGGGCGCGCTCGACACGACGTTCGTTTCGCCGTTAGGCAAGGCGGCCATTGACCTCGGCAACAGCAACGCGGACCAGGCGTTCGGCATCGCCATAGATTCGGCGCAGAGGATTATCCTCGCCGGCTCGACCTACAACGGCACCAACAAGGACTTCGCCCTCGTCCGCTACCTTTCGACGGGCGCGCTCGACGCCACCTTCGGCAGCGGCGGCATAGTGACTACAGACTTCGCCAACAGCCCCGACGTGGCGCTGTCGGTTTACGTCCGGAGCGACAATTTCATCGTGGCCGGCGGCTTCTCGCGCTACAGCAGTTCGAGCGACGACTTCGCGCTCGCGCGCTACAACGCGAGCGGCGTGCTCGACACCACGTTCGACACCGACGGCAAGCTGACGATGAGAATCTCGAACGCCGACGAGCGCATCTACGGCGTCGCGCAGGAGTTCGACACCAAGATCGTCGCCGCGGGCTTCGCGGCCATCGAGAACTCCAACCCCGTGACGCGAAACTTCGCCCTCGCGCGCTTCAACCCCGACGGCAGTCTCGACGCGGCGACGCCGACGGAGCTGACGAGGCCCGACCTGATAGTCTCTAAGTCCGGCCCCGGCCAGAACGTCATCGCGGGAAACAATTTCACCTACAACATCACAGTCACCAACCTGGGTCCGGGCAGCGCCACGAACGTCGTCCTCACTGACACGCTGCCGGCCGGCCTCGCTTACGTCGGCCACTCGGCCTCGAACGGCACCTCGGGCCAGAGCGCGGGCACCGTCACCAACAACGTCGGCACGCTCGCGCCGAACACGACCGCGACGCTCAGCATCACGGTCAGTCCGGGGACGACCGTCGGGCTGGTCAGCAACACGGCCTCCGTCACGCTCACCGAATCCGACCTCAACATCACCAACAACAGCGCGACCGACTACACCAGAATCATCGGCGTGATAGATATGTCGTTCTCGCCGTCAACGGTGGTCGGCGGGTGCCAGAACTCCCAGGGGACCGTCACCCTTTCGGGGCTGGCCCCGACGGGCGGCGCGACCGTGACGCTCTCAACCGTGGACCCCGCGGCGGCGAATCCGGGCCCCTCCGTCACCGTCCCCGCCGGCTTCAACAGCGCCAACTTCACGGTGTTCACCGGGCCAGTGCCGTCGAACAGGAACGTCCGCATGGAGGCGACGCTCGGGCCGACCAGCTTCGTCCGCAGGCTGGTCGTGAACACGGGTAATTGCAACTGAGGACGGGCGGAGGAAGGAAAAGTAAGGCAAAAGGAGAGAGGCAAAAGGTAAAGGTTTTGCCTTTCTCCTTTTGCCTTTTAGCGTAAAGAGGTGAAAGCGTATGAAAGAACAAAAGAGCGTGGCGCGGCCGCGTCTGGTGTGCTGCGCGGCGTTGATTCTGATGAGCGCGGCGTTAGCCTCCGCGCAGGAAGGGGGGCCGAAGTCGCCCCCGACCTCGGCCACGCCCGCGCAGTTGAAGGTCGAGGACGCGGCACCGCCAGACCCGGTTGACTCCCCGCGGCTCGGGGTCGGCGATGTCATAGACATCATCGTGACGGCGCGTAGCGGCAAGAGCCCGCAGCTCTCGGCCGAGAATTTGCAGGTGGACGAGAAGGGCCAAGTCCAACTTTTCGACGGCATCGTCAGCGCGCTCTGCCTGACGCCCGGAGAGTTCGCGGCGAACATCAAGACGCGCTATTTGAGATACAAGAGGGAGCCGCTCAACGTCGTCGTCAACGTCAAGGAGTACAGGTCGCAGCTGGTGGCCGTCATCGGCGCTGTCAAATCTCCTGGGAGGTTCGAGCTGAGGCGGCCCATCAGGCTCCTGGAGCTGCTCGCGCTTTACGCCAGCGGCCCCGACACGCAGTCGGACGGACGCATCGAGGTCGTGCACACGCAGAGCGCGGTCTGCAACGGGGCGGAGCCGCAGCCGCAGGCGGCGTCAATGGTGTCGGCCTCGTACGCCTGGGAGGACACCAGGCTCGGCCGGGAAGAGGCCAACCCTTACGTCCGGCCCGGCGATGTCATCAGCCTCTCCGAGGCCCCGCAAGTCTTCGTCATCGGCAACGTGCGCGAGCCACGCAGCATTGCGCTCAAGGAGAAGATCACGCTGACGACGGCGCTGGCGATGGCCGGCGGGACGCTCGACGCCACGAAGAGCGACCAGATACGCATCGAGCGGCAGAAGGCCGGCGCTTCCTCCAAAGAACTCCTGGTCGTCAACCTCAACGCCATCAAAAAGCGGCAGGCCGACGACCCCGTCTTACAGCCCGGCGACATCGTCGAAGTCCCTGCTTCGACCGGCGGCAAAATCCTTCGCGGCCTGCTCGGGGCCATCGTCCCCGTCACGACACAGACCACGGTCAGAGTCATCAGGTAATTGCGGATTAACAGAAAAGCGTCGAGCGTTTCTTAGCGCCTTTGCGTCTCCATCGTGAGTGATTTAGGTTTCCTCACGCAAAGACGCAAAGGCGCTAAGGTGTTGAGTCGCTCTGTCTGCTGAGTCTTTCTCATCAGTCCGCAATCATCTTACGTCGCGCCCGAGGCGCAGAATTTGGGAGTGAGCAGTGAAAGAGAATAATCAGCTAATCTCGCTGAACGCCGAAGACCTCGATTCGCGCAGCCTGGTGGAGAAGTCCTCGCTGCCGTACGTCCCCAGCCGCAACCTGGAGGCCGAGACGGACGAGAAGGTCCACCTGCGCGACTACTGGCTGGCGGCGCGCAAACGCATCTGGCTGATCCTCGGCATCACGCTCCTCATCACCGCGCTGACCACCGTCTACATGGCTAACAAGCCGGACATCTACGAGGCCGAGGCACGAATCCAGGTCAACCTGGAGAGCCCCAACCCGGCGCTCGGCGCGACTTCCAAGAACGGGTCCGTGATCGTCAACTCCTACAACGACCCGACCTACTTCGGCACGCAGATGCAAATCCTGACCGGCCCCGGCCTCCTGCGCCGCGTCACCAAGACGCTCGACCTCGAACACAACCAGACGTTTCTACACCCGGACAGCCTGCACAACACCTCGACCTGGCAGAACATTCTCCGCGCCTTCGGCCTCAGAAAACCGCCCAGGGTGATGACGCCCGACCCGGCCCAGGACGAGCTGCCTTTGACGAGCGAGGTCGCCCCGGCCATCGCAAAGGAAGACCTGACCGACGCCAAGCGTCTCGCCCCCTACGTCAAGGCGCTGCAAGACAGCCTGACGGTCGAGCCCGTCAAAGAGACGCGTCTCTCCGTCAGGGACACGCACCTGATAGACATCAGCTTCCGCCACTCCGACCCGCTCATCGCCGCCAAAGTGGTCAACACTATCGCCGACACTTTCGCCCTCTCGAACCTGGAGAAGAAGACGGAGAGCAACACGACGACGGGCGACTACTTGCAGCAGCGCATTGCGGAGCTTCAGGCGCAGATCAGGGCCGACGGCGAGCGGCTCAGCAACTACGCGAAGAACCACCAGATACTCTCGCTCGACGCCAGCCAGAACACCGTGGTCGAGCGGCTCGCGGGGCTCAACCGCGAACTGCTCGAAGCCGAGAACGAGCGCGAGCTGGCCGAGGCCGCCTACCACGCGGCGCTGACTCCGGGGGCCGCCAACGCGCTCGCCGAAGGCTCCATCGCGCAGATCAACGACCTCGAACAGAAGCTCGGCGCGCTCCGCCAGCAGCGCGCGCTCCTGCTCGTCGAGAACACGGAGGACTGGCCCGAAGTCGCCAACATCGACTCGCAGATTAAGGTGCTCGAAAAGGAGATCGCAGGCACGCGACAGCGTTCGAGCGCGACCGTCGTCACGAACCTCAAGACCCACTACGAGCAGGCGAAGGCCCGCGAACAGGCCCTGGCCGCCTCCTTCAAACAGCAGCGCGGCGAGACCGTCACGCAGAACGAGGCGTCCATCAACTACCGCCTCATCCAGCAGGAGCTGGAAACCAACAAGTCGCTGCTCGACGGCCTGATGCAACGCTCGAAGGAGAACGACGTGGTCCAGGCCGGCACGCCCAACAACATCTACATCGTTGACTACGCTGTCGCGCCCGACGCGCCCGTCGCCCCGCGCCGCCTGCGCGGCATCGCCCTGGCCTTCGCCCTCTCGCTCGTCTTCGGCGTCGGGCTCGCCTTCTTCCTTGAGTACCTGGACGACACGATCCGCTCGACCGAGGACGTGGAGAAGATGCTGCACCTGCCGACGCTGACCGTCATCCCGATGGTCGGCAGCCTCGTCCGGCGCAGGTTCCTCCCGAGGCTCAAATCCCTGAAGTCGAACGGCCACGGCGCGCACCCCGAGCTGCTCTCCGGCGCGGGGGAGAATTCGGGGCTGGCCGAAGCCTACAGGCAGTTGCGCACCTCCGTACTGCTGTCAACGCCGGGGCAGTACCCGCAGACGCTGCTCGTGACTTCGAGCCTGCCGTCCGAGGGCAAGACGACGACGGCCGTGAACATCGCTATGAGCCTGGCGCAGACGGGGTCGAACGTGCTGGTCATTGACGCAGACATGCGCCGCCCGCGCCTGCACTCGATCTTCGGCCTCGGCAACCACGAGGGGCTGAGTACGATCCTCTCCAAGAAGTTTGACGAGGTGAACATCAAGGCACTCATCGCCCGCGACGTAGAGAGCGGCCTCTACCTGCTGACTTCCGGCGCGATTCCGCCGAACCCTGCCGAGCTGATCGGCTCGCAGCAGATGAAGCAGCTCCTGGCCTTCCTCAAGCCGCATTACGAGCACATCATCATTGACTCGCCGCCCATCGCGTCGTTCACGGACGGCATCCTGATCTCGCTCATGGCCGACGGCACCCTGCTCGTCATTCACGGCGGCAAGAGTTCGCGCGCCGTGGTGCGCCACGCGCGGCAGCAGCTGCGCAACGTGGGCGCGAAACTCCTCGGCGTCGTCCTGAATAAGGTGGACCTGCACTCTGCCGACTACTACTACTATTACCACCACTACAATCACTACAAGGACTACACCGGCAACTCGAACGGCAACGGCAACGGTCACGGTCACGGCAAGGAACTGACCTCGGGCGAAGAGGGGTAATGCGGAATGATGAATGATGAATTAAAAGACAATCCGTTCTTAATTCATCATTCATCATTCCGCATTCATCATTAAGAATCATGGCTTCGAGCGAAGACGCACGCGTTTTCAAAATGAGCGCCGCAGGCGTGAGGGGCGCGAAGTCCGGGGCGCGAGAGTTCGTCCTCGACACGGCGGTCGTCGCCGTCACGCAACTCCTGCTCAAGGTGCGCGGGCTGGTCGCCATCCCCATGATCGTCAAAGTCCTCGGCACGGCGCAGTACGGCGTCTGGGTGCAGACGCTGGCGCTCGTTGACCTCTCCAGCAGCTTCGTGGGCCTGAACCTTTACCACCCGCTCGTGCGCTTTCTGGCCGAGAAGCCGTCCGACGGGAAATCGGTTTACAGCACGTTGATGACCGCCACGGTCGCCGCGAGCGCCCTCGGCGGCCTCCTCTTCTACGTCGCCGCGGGCGACATCAGCCGCGTCATCCTCGGCGACGCGGCGCACGCCTGGGGGATACGCGCCGGGGGGCTCCTCGTGCTCTGCTACAACGTCCGGCAGCTCAACCTGAACGCGTACCGCGCCGTCGGCCGATTGAAAGAACGCTCCGTGCTCGAACTGCTCTCGACCTTCGGCCAGCTCACGGGCATAGGCGTCCTTTTGTGGCAGGGCTACGGCCTGCCCGGCATCTTCGTCTTCATGGGGATTTGGGAGGCGGCCTTCGCGCTGCTGCTCTCGGCGCACGTCGTGAGCATCGTCGGGTGGGGGCCGTTGGAGAAAGGCGTCCTGGTGCGGGCGCTGCGCTACGCGCTCCCGCTGCTGCCCGCGGGGCTCTCCGTCTGGATGCTCGACCGCCTGGACCGGCTCGTCATAGGTTATTACTTAGGCCCCGGCAGCGTGGGCGTCTATTCGGCCAGCTACGCCCTGGCCTCCCTCTTGATGCTGCTCCAGTCGCCCTTGCAAATCACCCTCTTCCCGAAGGTCTCCGCCCTCTGGGAGTCTGACCGCGCGACGGCCGTGCGCTACGTTAGCCTCTCCAATAAACTTTTCCTCACGCTGGCGATCCCGTTCGTCGTCGGCGTGTCGGCGGTCGCGGGCCGCGTGCTGGCGCGGCTCGGCAACGAGGAACTCGGTGCGAGCGGCGGCGGCATTCTGACGTTGCTCGTCGCGGCCGGCGTCATGCTGTGGGGCGTGAGCATCATGATGTCCCAAATCTTTTTCGGCGCGCGCCGCACTGTGCCAATCGCGGTGGTGACGGTCGGGGCGGCCGCGCTGAACCTGCTGCTCAACCTGCTACTGGTCCCGGCGTGGGGCACGCCCGGCGCGGCCTTCAGTACGCTCGTCTCTTACCTCGCGGTCTGCTTCGCCTTGTACCTGCTCAGCCGGCGCATCGCGCGGCTCGATTTTTACTGGCTTCACCTGCTGAAGTGCGCGGCCGCGGCCCTGCTGATGGGCGTCGTCCTCCGGGCGCTGACGGGCGTCTGGCCCGGCGCGATCATTGGCCCGGTCGCCGTCGGGCTCGTCACTTACTTTGCGCTGCTCTGGCTGCTGCGCGCCGTCTCCCCGGCGGAGATTGAATTGGCCCGAGAATTCTTTCGGCCGCCCGCGCGCCCGCTGGGTTGAAGATGCCGACGCTGCTCGCGAAAGCCAGACAGATGCAGGCCGGGGCCGACTGGGACACCATGATCGGCTTCACGGTCGTCTTTCTGCTGGTCGCCGGCGTCGCGTTCCTCCTTGTGCTCGTCGTCAGCCGTGTGGTCAAGAGGAACCGTTTCAGAAGCGCCGCCGCGCGCTCACGGCGGGGGCGCAGGCAGGGGCGCTTGTGAGGGAAGTGAGAAGGGAAGCAGCAGTGGGTGGATGGATACCGCGCGGGTTCGCGTCGCGCGAGGAGTGGAGGGAGCACGTCACGGGCCGCGGCTGCTACGACGCGCGGGAGAACGAGCGCATCTATGAGAAGTGGTTTCGCCCGGCCCCGAAGGTCGTCTTCCGCCGGGCCGACGCGCTCTACGACCTCAGGCGGCAGACCTTGTGCGACGTGGGCTGCTGCTACGGGGCGAACCTCTTTTTCACGCGCCCCGGCTCCTACGGAATCGAAATGAACGGCAACTACGTCAGGTTCGCGCGAGGCTTGGGCCTGACCGTCCACGAGCGCAACATGGTCGAAGACGACCTCGGCGACTTGCCGAGGGTGGACGCCGTGTGGTGCAGCGCCGTCGTCGAGCACGTGGATTCGCCGCACATCCTGCTCCGAAAGCTCCACCTGCTGCTCAAGCCGCGCGGGCTGCTGCTCCTGTTCGCGCCCATCTTCCCGCTGGTCCAGTCGCTGCGCCTGCTCCCGCGCTACGGGAAGAACTTCATGAGCCACCTGCACGACGACCACGTGAGCGCGTTCACGGCGAAGACGCTGCGCTTCACCTGCGAGCGGGCCGGCTTCGAGACCGTGGAGTTGACGGCGCTTTACCGCGCGCCTTTCTCGATCTTCAACCGGGCGCTCTTTCTCCCGGCCACGTGCATGTACGTCGGGCGGGCGCGCGAGGGCTGGGACTACCCCGCGAACTCAAGCCGCCGCTCGGCCCGCACCACCAAAGGTTTCGTCAGCCGAAACGGCGGGCGGCCCGATGGGGCGGAGCCGGACGCCTGAGCCCGGAGGACCGGCGGGGATTTGAAGCCATGCGTAGTGTCGTCCGACTGTCCAAATTGATTTCGAGGAAAGGGCTCTACGAATTCCTGGGCCGGGAGTTCGCGCGTATCGAGCCCGGCCGGAGCGTCCTGACCATCGGCGCGGGCGGGGAAGTAAATGAACTGTTGGGAGAGCACGCGCGCCGGCAGGGGTTCAATGTGACCTCTTTCGACATCGACGAAAAATACGGGCCGGACATCCTGGGCGACATCTGCACGCATGACTTCGGCGAGACCGCTTTCGACGTGATCGTTTTGAGCGAGGTGCTCGAACACGTCCACTCGCCGCACCTGGCGATTAAGAACATCCACCGGATTCTCAGGAACGACGGGCGGCTGATTCTGACCGTCCCCTTCATCTTCCCGATTCACGAGCGCCCGCACGACTATTTCAGGTACACGCGCTACGGGCTGGAATTCCTCCTGCGTGAGTTCAGGGACGTGCGAATCAGCGAGAGAAATTCCTGGGCCGAGGCCGTCAACGTGCTGGCCCCGCGGCTGGTCGCGGACAAGGGCAGGGCGTCGCGCGTCGTCGCGCCCCTCTTCGTCTTCGCCGCCTTCCTGAAACTGCCGCTCGTCCTGCTCCTCGGCAAACTGGTCCAGACCGACTCGATGACGACCGGGTACGTCGTCACCGCCAGCAAGTAAATGACTGAGTCGCCTGTCAAAGAAAGAGAACGGGAAGTCAACCGCGAGCTTGAAGCGGCCATCGACCCGTGGCTTGAGCACATGCGCTGGCGCGCGGACTTCGCGGAGTGGCGCGAGCGCCGGCTCTGGCAGGAGAACAAGCAGCAGGCGACGCTCGGCCACCTGCGCTCGTTCTTACGTCTCGCCGGGCAATTGAACGGCAACGGGCACGCGCCGGACGCGCCAGCGCCGGACGCTCTACGGGGCCGGCTGATTCTGGACCTGGGCTGCGGGATGGGAGGCTTGACGACGGCGCTCGCGCTGGCCGGGGCGAGTGTCCAGCCGCTCGACTTCAACCCGCACTACTGCCGCATCACGCGGCTGCGCGGCTCGCGCCAC
This sequence comes from Pyrinomonadaceae bacterium, assembly GCA_036403435.1. GTDB lineage: Bacteria > Acidobacteriota > Blastocatellia > Pyrinomonadales > Pyrinomonadaceae > QHXM01. The sequence goes on along the minus strand of DASWQY010000096.1, from coordinate 127,671 downwards.
GGTCTCCGGCTCTCGCCGGTCAACGCGGCGGGCGAGCACCTGCCTTTCGCGGACGGCCGCTTCGACCTGATCGTCTGCATGGACGTGCTGGAACACGTCTCGGACCCGGAAAAGTTGATCTCCGAAATCAGCCGCTGTCTCAAGCCTGGGGGACTGTGCCAGTTGACGGCCGTCAACCGCTTCGCCTTCCGCGACCCGCACTACCACGTGCGCTTCGTCAACTGGCTGCCGCGCCGGCTCGCCAATCCTTACCTGCGCCTCGTCGGGCGCTCCAAAGATAACGCGCGTTCCTCCGACCGGCAGGCCCTGCGCGAGATGCACTATTACAGGTACGGCCAGCTCACAAAGCTGTTCGCGCGGCACGGCCTCGCGCATGTGGCCGAGTCCGGCGAGTTGAAATTAAAGAAGCGGCTGGCGGGCTGGCGGAGACTCTTGCAGCGCGGCCGCCTGCTCGGCCCCGCCTACAAAACTTACCGCGCCTGCTGCAAGAGCACTTATCTGGTCCTGGCCGTCAAAGAAGAGGCATGACGAGGCACGCGGAAAGAGCAGTTCACGGCGGGGGCCGTCCGCCCGCGTCGTCCGTCTCGCACCGGACGCTGACGGGGATGTTCTGGCTGCTCTCCGGCTCGGGCGTCCAGGCGCTGCTGCGCATCATTGTCATCGTCGTCATGGCGCGGCTCCTGGCCCCCGTGGACTTCGGCCTGGTCGCGGGCGCACTGGTCTTCATAGACTTCGTCGAAGTCTTCTCGGACATGGGCCTCGGCCTCGTGATCGTCCAGCGCGCGGAGTTGACGAGCGAGCACGTCCGCACGGGCTTCACCCTCTCGGCCCTGCTCGGCCTCCTGTTCGCCGCGGGCATCTGGTTCGCCGCGCCGGCAATCGCGGGCGTCTTCCGCATGGAAGGCATGACGACCGTTCTGCGGGCGATGGCCGTGGTCTTCCCCGTGGACAGTCTCTCGCTCGTGGCGTCGGCCCTCTTGCAGCGCGAGTTGAAATTCCGCACGCTGGCCGGCATCAGCGTCGTCGCCTACGTCGTCGGCTACGGGGCCGTCGGCGTGACGCTCGCGCTGCTCGGGTTCGGGGTCTGGGCGCTGGTCGGCGCGTACCTGGCCCAGACGCTCATCGTCAGCCTGACGCTGCTCGTCGTCCAGCCGCACCCGAAGCGCCCGCTCCTGGACCGCGGGGCGTTGAAAGAGATGACCTACCTGGGCGCGGGCTTCAGCGCCTCGCAGATTTGCAACTACGTCGCGCTCAAGGGCGACAACGCCGTCGTCGGCCGCTGGCTCGGCGCGGGCGCGCTCGGCCTCTACACCCGCGCCTACGGCTTGATGAGCATGTCCGTGACCATCTTCGGCAGCGCCTTCGACAGGGTGCTCTTCGCGTCGCTCTCGAAAATCCAGCGCGAGCGTGAGCGGCTGGCGCTGGCCTTCAAGCGCGGCACGGCGCTCATCGCGCTGCTGGTCCTGCCGACGAGCGCGGTGTCGTTCGTCCTCGCGCCGGAGTTGATTCACGTCCTGCTCGGGCCGAAGTGGGACGGGGTCATCGCCCCGTTCCAGGTCCTAGCCGCCGGGATGTTGTTCCGCACGAGCTACAAGGTGAGCGCGAGTGTCGCCAGGGCCGCGGGCGCGGTTTACCGCACCGCCTGGCGGCAGGCCGTCTATGCGCTGGCCGTCATCGCCGGGGCGCTCGTGGGCCAATTCTGGGGCGTCGCCGGTGTCGCGCTCGGCGTCCTCTTCGCGCTCGCGGTCTTCTTCCTGCTGATGGCGCAGTTGAGCGTCAGGCTCACCTCGGTCACGTGGCGCGACTACGTGGCGGCGCACGTGCCGGCCGCCTTACTGACTTTGCTGGTCGGGGTCGAGACCTGGGCGGTGGCGACCGCGTTGCGGGGCGCGGGCGCGCTGCCCGCGGTCGTCCTCCTGACATCCGTCTCAGTCTCGTTGCTCACCTTCGTCGTGCTCGTGCGCCTGAGCCCGCGACTGGTGCTGGGGGAAGACGGATTGTGGGCCTTGTGCCGGATTGCCGAGCGCGTCCCGGCGAGATTCATGGTGGTGGCGCGGTGGAAGAAGAATTTGGAGCGGGCGTTAATAGCGGGTTGATGAAGCTGAGCGAGAACGGAAAATCTGCGGGCGGCGAGCGGGCGATTCAGGAAGCCGAGTACGAGTTTCCCTATCACTACATCCCGCGCCTGGAGGGCGGCAACTTCTCGCAGGTGCGAAAGCTGCGCTGGGGCTACGAGTATCTGTCCTACCTGCGCTTCATCCTTTCGCGGCTGGAGACAATCGAGTTCGACGCGCTGCTCGACGTGGGGTGCGGCGAAGGGAGGTTCCTCTCCGAAGTCTCCAAGTGCTTCCCGAATAAAAAATTGACGGGCGCGGACGTTTCCACCCGCGCGCTCGAATACGCGCGGTTGCTCAACCCGCGGGTGAAATTTACTTGCGGCGACATTACGGACCCCGCACTCTTCGCGGAGCGATTTGATGTCATCACTCTGATTGAGACTCTCGAACACATCCCGCCGCCAGGGGTGCCGGATTTCGTCCGGGGGCTGCGACACTACCTGAAGGGCGACGGCCGTTTGATCTTGAGCGTCCCGAGCGAGAATCTGAGGTTGAACCGCAAGCATTACCAGCACTTCAATCTCGAATCGCTGCGCTCGGCGCTCAGGCCCTATTTCGCGGTGACGCATCATTACTTCCTGAACCGAATTTCGCGGTGGGATAAATTGTTGGGCAAGCTCCTGGACAACAGGCTGTTCATCCTCAACGAGCCGCGCCTGCTGAACGCGCTTTACCGCCGCTACGAAAGCAGCTTGTTGAATGCGCTCGAATCGGACGGCAAGAGGATTTGTGTCGTGTGCCGGCCGGAGTAATCTGGCACAGTCTTGGATTTCCGCGATGAGAATCGGGTTCATTTACAGGGGCGACCCGCGGCACAGGACGGCCAACCGGCTCTCCATGCTGAAGAACATCGCCGCCGCACGCCGCCTCGGCCACGAGGCGGTCTTGATCACGCCGCGCGAGGGGATGACCGCGGCCGTGGCGGCGGCGGCGCTCGCGGCCGCGCTCGAAGATTTCGGAATCGCGGAGAGGTTTCCGGTCAAGACTATTCCCAGACTCGTTTTCAAGGGGCACGGCAAGCGCAGCTTCGATTTCCTGGCCGCGTGCTGGGCCAGGACGCAACGCTTCGACCTCATCTGGAGCCGTGAGTTTTACGCTGCCCACTACTCTTCGGCCTTCGGCCTCGACACCGTCGTCGAGCACCATCACCCTTTCACCGAGCGTCAGGCGAAGGTCGCGAAGAGGATGCTGAAACGGGGCTCCTTCCGCGGCGTCGCGGCGATCTCGGACGCTCACCGCCGGCTGCTGACGGGCGCGGGCTGGCCGGAGAACAGAGTCGTCACGGCCCACAGCGGGGTTGACCTCGCGCAGTTCGAGGAGGCGCGCAAAGCAAACGGGAACGGGCGCGCGCACCTCGCCGCGCCGGGCCAACGCATCGTTCTCTACGCCGGGAGCCTCTACGCGGGCAAGGGAGGCGACCAGATACTTCTGGCCGCCGAGCGCGTGAGGGAAGCGAAGTTCGTCCTCCTCGGCGGCCGCGATTTTGAAGTGGCGCGGCTGAAAGAGCGGGCTGAGGCGCTCGGCCTGAGCAACGTCGAATTGACGGGCCACGTGCCGCACGCGTTGATACCGGCTTACCTCTTCGCCGCGGACGTGCTGGTCGCGCCGTTCACGGAAGACGGCCGCGACATCGCGGGCAAGGTCATCATCCCCTTCGCGTCGCCCATCAAGCTCTTCGAGTACATGGCGGCCGGCAAGCCCATCGTCACCTCCAACGTCGGGGCCATCCCCGAAATCCTGAGGCACGAGGAGAACGCCCTGCTCAGTAAGCCTGGCAGCGTTGACGAGCTGGTCCAAAACCTTTCAAGACTGCTCGGCGACGCGGCGCTCTCCGCGCGGCTGGGCGCTCGCGCGCGGAGTGATGTCCGCGTCTATTCGTGGGAGCAGCGCGTCGCACGCGTCCTTGAGTTCGCGCGTGAATGTTCCTCCCGGCCGTAGCTTTTGCATGTCTCGCAGTTGTCTGGAAACTACCCCCGGCCGCCTGCGCGTCGAAGCCTTCCTCAGCCGCCACGCGACCGACGACCGGACGCTCGAAATCGGGGCCGAGGATTCAACCTGCAAGGACTGGTTTCCGACACGGGTAGCGATCAATATCGTGCCTAACGCACACATAGACGTTCAAGCCGACGCCTATCATTTGCCGTTTCACGACGAAGCCTTCGGCGTGGTCCTTTGCGCCGAAGTTTTGGAGCACATGCATTCGCCGGCGCTCGCGCTGCAAGAGTTCCGCAGGGTCTTGAGGCCCGGCGGGAAACTGCTGCTCACGACTCCCTTCGCTTTTCCGATTCATTACGGGCCGACAGACTATTACCGCTTCACGCGGTTCGGCCTGGCGCACCTCCTGGACGGCTGGCAGATTGAGAGCCTGAGTGAAACTACGTCCGACGGCGCGGCGCTCGCGACCTTCTTCCACCACTGGCTCCTGAAGAAGAAGGGGCTCGCGTGGAAAGCGCCGAAGCTCGCCTGGTGGTGCATCTGGCGGGCGCTCACGAGGTCTTACAGGAACGGGGCGAGGGGAGAGGCAAAGGCCGTCCACACGCACATGCCCACGGGCTATCTGGTCGTGGCCGTCAAGCCCGCGTTACAGCAGGCAGTCGGATATTCAGGAGAGGCGCGGCGCTTCCGATGATGCAAGAGACTCCCGTCACGCTCGACAGTCATTTGCCCGCCGTCGGAGCCCACGAGGGGGAGGGCGGCGCGAGCTACGCACGCCCGCGCGCCTTTGACGCTGGCGTGCGTAGCTCGCGCGTCTTCTCATTGGATGTCCTGCGCGGCGTCGCAATCGTCCTCGTGCTCGTCAGGCACATGCCAGAGGGGGCGGCGTCATCGGGAGCGGCGGCCTTCTTCTACCAGATAGGCTGGACGGGCGTGGACCTCTTTTTCGTCCTCTCCGGTTACCTCATCTCGGGGCTGCTCTACGGCGAGGCGGACGCGACGGGCAAGATCAGGGTCGGCAGGTTCTGGCTGCGCAGGGGGTTGAAGATATGGCCGTCCTACTTCGCTTGTTACGGCGGCTGGGTGCTCTCCAAGTTGACCGCTGACCTCGCGACGGGCGGCGGCGCGAAGATCGCCGCCCGTCTCAAGGCCGCGCTGCCGAATCTGATTTTCATTCAGAACTACGTCGGGCGCGACGGTGCCTGGCCGCACAGTTGGTCGCTCGCCATCGAGGAGCATTTTTACCTGGCGCTGCCGCTGCTCTTCCTCGCGGCCTACGCTCTCAGCAAGCGTCGGCCGCTCGCGGTATTGCCCTACGCCGCGGGCGCGGTCTGCCTCGCGGCCTTCTGTCTGAGGCTCTGGGCCTATTGGGGCGGCGCGCGCGACTGGGAGAGCTTCTACTACCCGACGCACATGAGGGCGGACGCGCTCGCCTTCGGCGTGCTGCTGGGTTACGCGCACAGGTATCAACGCGAAAAGTTCCGCGCCGTCGGGAGGGCCTGGCCCTGGCTGCTCGCCCTCTCCGTGCCGCTGATAGCGACGGCCGCGGTCTTCCCGCTGACGGACTCGCCCTTCTCCTATCTGGCGGGGTTCACGCTGCTCTACCTCGCCTACGGCGGGCTAGTGGCGGCCGCGGGCACCCACCCAAACTTCGGCTCGCGGCTGACTGTCACGAGGGCGCTCGCGTGGCTGGGAGTTTACAGCTACACGATCTACCTCGCGCACTCGGTCGTGCGCCGGCTCCTGTTCGTCTCCGTCTTCACGGAGAGGCTCGTGCGTGGAAACGTCTGGGCCGACAGGGTCATGTTCTGGACACTCTCAATCGCCGGCGGCGTCGCGCTCTCGCACGCCGTCGAGCGGCCGTTCCTGCGGCTCAGGTCGAGGCTCTTCCCGTCGCGCGGCGAGGCGGCCGCGCCGGCGCGCGTTGAGTTCCACGTCGAGCCGCCGGCGGCCGTCGGTCAGGCCGCGCAGGCCGGGTGAGGATTCTTTGACGACCGCTGTCAAAACTGAGCAAAGCGTTAAGGCGCAGGGTTCGTCGGCGCGGTCGGGCTCGACTGCCGCCGACGCGGCGCGTCCGCCCGTCCTCTTCGTGGTCACGCAGAGCGGCGCGCGTGCCAACGGCGGCGTCGAGAGCGTCACGCAGATCATAGAGCGGCTGCGGGGCGTGCGCCCGCTCGTCGTGACGCAGGCGGAGACGCCGTTCAACCGCCGCTGGCGCGACGCGGGCGCGCGCGTCCATGTGTGGCCGATGTCTTCGCCCGGCGTCGCCTCTCTGATTAAGAATAACCTGCGCGCGCTCCGCCTCGTGCGCGCCGAGGGGTGCCGCGTCGTCCATTGCAATGACATACACGCGCTCTATCAGACAGCCTTCGGCGCGCGCGCGGCGGGCGCGGCCGTCGTCTTCAACGTGCGGAACGTCAAGCCCGAAGGGCATCGCTACGGCTGGCGCTGGCGTGTGGCGCGGCGCGTCAGCGCGCGGCAGCTCGTGCTCTCGAAAGAGATGTGCGAGGCCCTCGCGCGCCGCCTCGGCATTAAGGAATCAGGCGCGGCGCGCTCTCGCCTCGGGCACATCTACAGCGCCGTCGATACGGAGAAATTCTCGCCGGCCGGGGCCGCGGAGCGCGCCGCGCTGCGTGAGAGGCTCGGGATAGGCGCGCGGGATTTCGCCGTCGGGTTCGTGGCGGCGTTCGAGCCACGGAAGGCGCAGCTTGATTTCATTAAAGAGGCCGCGCCGCGGCTCAAGCTGTCGCTCCCGCGGGCGCGCGTCTTCTTCGTCGGCGACTTCGCCCCCGGCCGAGACGACTACGCGCGGCAGTGTCTGGCCGCGGCCGAGGATTCGGGGCTCGGAGAGACGGTTTCGTTCGCCGGCTACGCGCCGGAAATGGCCCAGTGGTATCGAGCCCTCGACCTCGTCGTCGTGGCTTCGCGCAACGAGGGGCTGGCGAGGTGCATGATCGAGAGCCTCGCGTGCGGCACGCCCGTCGTGTCGTTCGACGTTTGCTCGGCGCGGGAGATTCTGGAAGAGGGCGGGTGCGGCGTGGTCGTCCCCGCCGGGGACTATGAACGATTGGTCGAACGGATAACCGGGCTAGCGGGAGAGCGCGCCGCGCGCGAGCGGCTCGGGAGCCGCGGCGTCGCCGTGGCGCGGGAACTGTTCGACCCGCGAGAGGTCGTGAGCCGCTACGAGCGGCTCTATTTTTCTTTGGCAGGGGACTGAGGATGGAAGCAGTCGGGCAAATCGGGGCGGGGGATTACGGGCCGTCGGTGGCGGCGGCGAGGCGGCGCGCGACCGAGGCCGCGGATACTACGTTCCTCCCTGTGCATCTCCTCTACAGGGTCGCGATCATCGCCATCTACGTCGTGATCCTGCTGACCATCGTTCTGAACGTAGAGGTCAATAAGAAGTCGCCGGCCTTCGTCATGCTCTGCCTGGCCCAGGTCTTCAACTTCGCCGTCATCCTGTTTCCCATCATCTTCTACAAGCCTTCGTTCGGGTGGTTTCACCCCCTGGTCTTTTACACCTGCCAGTACCTCCTGTTTCAGTTCCGCAGCTACGCCACTTACCTGCAAGGCATCAGCCGCCACAAGGCGCTCGGCGAATACAGCAACGAGGACATGGTCCTGCTGGTCGCGTTCGCCCTGACGCTGCACGCCATCAGCACCCTCGCTTACTACTTCGGCTTCTGGTTCGGCCCGAACCTGAAAGTCCTGCGGGACCATTTCCGCAGCCCGCGTAACCTGCCGGTCAAGGCGTTCGTCGTCGTCATCCTCTCGGTCGTCGTCTTCTGGTTCTACGTGGAAAGCAACGGCGGGCTGGAGGCACACCTGCTGTCATGGCAGGAGGGTCGGCACGAGGCACTGGCCGGCGAATACTACTGGATTATCTTAATCAAATTCGCGGCGCTCGCCTCGCTTCTCTGGTTCGCGCTCATCCGAAGCGCCATCTACCAGCCGCTGTTCTGGGTGTGTGCGGTGGTCTCAATCGTCATCAATTTTCTCGCCACGGGGTCGCGCGGGACGACCGTCTCTTTCTTCATTATCGGCATGCTGGTCTGGATGCTGCGGGAGAAAAAATTCGCTCCGACCAGGATACTGATGATCGGCGTCCTGGGCGTCGTGCTCATCAGCTTCCTCGGCAACTTCAGGACTAGAATCTGGAAGGGCGACATTTCGCTGTCCTCGGAGACCGAGGAGATGTCGCTGACGGAATACTTCGAGCAGGGGGCCGTCGAGTCGGCCGAGCGCGCCTGGGCCAGCAGCGGCCTGCTGCCCATCCTGGCGCGCGTCCCCGAAGACGTTGACCTGCTGTACGGCAGTTCTTACCTGGCCGTCTTGACCATCCCGATCCCGCGCAGCGTCTGGTCGGACAAGCCCGGACAAATCGGCGGCCTCGTCGGGGAGACTTTTTTTAACTCGCCCTCGGGGACGCCGCCCGGCCCCATCGGCGAGGCGTACTGGAATTTTCACATCCCCGGCGTCGTCATCGTCTTCTTTATCTTCGGCACCTTCCACAAGTGGCTGGTCCAGAGTTTCGTCAGGTATCAACAGTACCCGGCGGCAATCCTCATCTATCTGACCGTGCTCTTCACGCTCGACCCGAGCACCCCGGCGCTCGTCGTCTGCCTGATGCTGGTCGTCCCGTTAATCATCCTGCTGCGCCTCACGGGCGCACTGTCCTTCAGGGGGAGGGCCGGTCAATGACGCTCCCTAATCTCGTCATCGCCGGCGCTCCCAAGTGCGGGACGAGTTCTCTCTATAAGTGGCTCGCGGACCACCCGGAGGCGTGCGGCTCGGCCGTCAAAGAGACTTTCTACCTGATGGACGAAGGACACCCGCTGCTCAGAAAGGACTCGAACTTCCACCGCCACGGGCTCGCCGGCTACCGCGCGCACTTCGGCGGCAACGGCTCACAGCCGGGCCGCATCCGCTTCGAGGCAACCACGCATTACCTCTACCAGCGGACGGCCCTCGAAGTGTTGTCGGTGCTGCCCGAGCCGCCGCAAATCGTCTTCGTGCTCAGGAAGCCGTCCGAGCGTGTTTACTCCTCCTTCCAGTATTCTAAAAACAACCTGGCGAACGTCCGGCGCGACCTCTCGTTCTCAAGGTTCGTGGACGAGGTCCGGCGCGACCCCGACAGCCGTCTGCTGGACGAGTACGCGGGCGCGAGCGCCTACGTCCTCAAGAACGACATACGCTACAGCCGCTACGTCGAATACCTCCCCGCCTGGGTCGCGCGCTTCGGGGGCGGGCGTGTTCACGTGCTTTTGTTTGAAGAGCTGAAGAGGGATGCGCGCGCCTTCATGCAAGACCTCGCCCGGCGCGTCCGCATTGACCCGGCCTTTTACGATGCTTACGACTTCCCTGTGAAGAACGAAACCGTCAGCATCAGGCACACGCCGCTGCACCGCCGCGTCAGGAAGCTGAACGGACTGGTGCCGCGCGGGCCAGTGAGAGGCTTGATGAAGAGGATGTACCTGACGGCGCAGTCCGCCCCGCAGGGCAGCGAGAAAACTGCCGAAGACCGTCGGGCCTTAACCGAATTGGAGCGGGAATTCCTGCCCTACAATCGGCGGCTGGCGGAAGGGCTCGGGCTGGACCTGTCGAGCTGGAATTAAGAAGAGAATGGTCTCTCAAGTCTCCGAGCCGGAATCCATCAGCGCGCGCGCGGCGCGGCCTCCCGGCGGCCCCGGCGATTCGTCGGGCAGGCTCCGCGTGTTGTTATTCACTTCGACGCTCGGGGGCGGCGGGGCAGAGAAACATTTGCTCAGACTCGCCAACCATCTCGACCGTGCGAAGTTTGAAGTCTCGCTCGCGGTGGTCAAGCCGTGCGGCGAATTTGAATCCGGCCTGTCGCCGGACGTGAGGATGCATTACTTGAACCGCCGAGGCGCGGGCTCAACCACCGTCCGCATGTTTCAATCAATCAAGCCCCTGCGGCAAGTTATCCGGCGTGAGCGCCCCGGCCTGATCTTCTCCGTGATTGACCTCGCCAACCTCGTCAACGTCACGGCCGGGCGCGCGATGGCGCACCGGCCCAAAATCGTGCTCGGCGTGCAGACGCCGCCCTCCATCGCCTACGGTCACTCGCGCCACCCCGTCTCAAGGTTGATGCTGCGCCTCATCCCACGCCTCTACCCGAAGGCGGACCAGATCGTCGCCCTCTCAAAAGGGGTCGCCGCCGACCTCGCCGCGCTGTCGCCCGGAATGCATGAGCGTCTGACGGTCATCTATAACGCGGGCGTCGAGGCGGAAGTTTTGGAGGGCGCGCGCGCGAGTGTCCCGGCGGACGAGCTGCCCGACGCCCCGCTGATTGTCGCGTGCGGGAGGCTGAAAGCCGTGAAAGGTTTTTCGACTCTGCTGGACGCGCTCGCCCTGGCGCGCGAGGCTGTCCCGGCGCACTTGTGGATCGTCGGCGAGGGTGAGCAGCGCCACGCCCTCGAAAAGAAGATCGAGCGCCTCGGGCTCAAGGACTGCGTGCGCCTGCTCGGCTTCCAGCAAAACCCCTTCAAGTACATGGCGGCGGCAGACCTCTTCGTTCTGTCGTCGCTCTTCGAGGGGTTCGGCAACGTCATCGTCGAGGCGATGGCGTGCGGCGTCCCGGTGGTCGCGACCGACTGCCCCTTCGGGCCGGGCGAGATTATCGCGGACGGCGAGAACGGGGTCCTGGTCGAGCCCGCGAGCGCCGCTGCTTTGGCCGGCGGAATCCTTCGCGTGCTCCGCGACGAGGAGTTGAAAAAGAGGCTCGCGCGCGGCGGGAAGGTGCGCGCGTGCGACTTCGACGCGAAGGACATCACGCGGGCTTACGAAGAGTTGTTCCTGGGTGTCGCGGGCGCGGGCGTTTCCGGGGCGAGGGGCGGGCAAAGGGCGGGGGCCGAATGACGCTGCAAGCTCTCTGTCTGCACACGGAGCTGTTGCACGAGGACCGCGTCTGGCGTCGCCTGCAAGCGGCGCTGGACGAGTTGGACCGCAGGCATCGGAAGATAACTTTCCTCGTCTACCCGCTGCGCTCGGTCGCTGCCGGCCGTAACATTCGCGAGCGCGTCACGGAACTCGCAGGGCGCGGGCACGAGGTCGGGCAGCACACACACTTCTACGCCGGGAGCGTCACCGAGAGGCCGCACAAGCGCAGCGACCTCAGCGACCGGAACGTCCGCGAGTGCATCACGCGCGACTACCAGTGGCTGAGTGAGTGCGGGACGCCGCCGAAAGGTTTTTGCGCGGGCAACTTCATGATGACCGAGACGGCGTTCGAGACGCTGGCGGAACTAGGGTTCCTTTACGACTGCTCGGCTCGCCTGCCCTGGGAGCGTAGTAATTTTGAAGCGCCGCACCCCTGGCTCGAAAACGCCGAGGTGCGCGAATTTGGCGGACGCTCGCTCGTCTTGCTGCCGAACACGGAGTACTTGACGCTCCCGCAGTTCCTGCACCCGCTGAGGCGCAACCGGAAGGCGAGCCTCACCGGCGAAAGCGGTTTTTATCAACTCGTGGTCAACCACGACTACGACCTGCTGCACTGGAAAGTCTGGTACGGATTTCTGGGCCAACTCCGGCGCAAACATGAAATGAGGACGGTCGGCGAGGTGGCGGAACTCTGCCTGGGGCGAGGCCATGGAAAATAAAGTTCTCACCGCCGAGAAGTTCACGGCGCTCTCGCGCGGCTGGTCCGAGAAGGAGTACTCCGACCCGGCCGCGTTCATGGGGCGGCGCGCGGCCCTGGTCCAGCAGTGGGGCTCGCCCTTGCGTCCGGGCGACCGCCTCCTCGAACTCGGCTGCGGCGACGGCGCTCTCTCCTGCCTGCTCGCCCGCCGGGGCTTCGAGGTGACGGGCGTGGACATCTCGCGCGGGATGATTGAAGAGGCGAAGAGGCGCGCAGACAGGGAGGGGGCGGCCGTCCGCTTCGAGGTCGCCGACGCGGACCATTTTGAGGTCGCAGAGCAGTACGACGGCGTCGTCTCTTTCATGAGCGCGTTTTTCACATACGTAGAAAACCCGGCGCGGTTCATCGAAGCCGTGCGGCCGGCCGTCCGCAAGAAGGTGATCCTGGATTGGAATTTTCGCAGCCCGTGCACGTTCGTCGCGGCCGCGCAGGTGATGCGGCGCGCGGGGCTCGGGCAAATCGAGTGGCGGCCCTGGTTCGTGCCGCACACGACGACGACGGCGGCCGCGCCCGCGGCCAAATTTCGCGGCTGGGTCGAAGGGCGGCCGAATTTGTCTCTCCTCCTGCTCAACCTGAAGCGTTGGCACTACACGCTCTACTTGAAGGGCGAAAGCGCCGAGGCGTTCGCCCCCGCGGGCCGCGAGCAATTTCACGGCAACCGCCTGCCGGGGAGTTTCCTCCAACGCTCGCTCATCAGGCTCGGGAAGGGCTCGTTGTAGCGAAGGCTCACGGAGCATGGACCAGTAAATTATGTGTGGAATATCCGGCCTCGTCACCTCTGACGGCGAGCCAATGAATCAAGCAACACTCGAAGCCATGACCGAGCGCCTGCGCCACCGCGGGCCGGACGACGGCGGCGTGTGGCTCGGCGGGGGCGGCCGTGCTCGCGTCGGGCTCGGCGCGCGACGCCTGTCAATCATAGACCTCTCGGCGCGCGGCCACATGCCTATGGCGAGCCCGGACGGCCGCTTCTGGATTACCTACAACGGCGAGGTCTATAACTTCAAGGAGATTCGCCGCGAGCTGGAACAAGCCGGCTCCGAGTTCCGCTCCGGCACGGACACGGAGGTCGTGCTGCAAGCCTACGCGCGCTGGGGGACCGAATGCCTGCACCGCTTCAACGGGATGTTCGCCTTCGCCGTCTGGGACGAGCGCGAGCGAGAGCTATTCGTCGCGCGCGACCGCCTGGGCGTCAAGCCGCTCTACTACGCCGTCTGGGCCGACCACTTCGGCTTCGCCTCCGAGATCAAGGCGCTGCTCGAACACGACGGCGTGCCGCGCGAGTTGGACTGGGAGGCGCTCGACCTCTACCTGACCTTCCGCGTCATCCCGCACCCTTACACGATCTTCAAGGCGATTCGTAAGCTCGCGCCCGGCTCCTACCTGATCTGGAAGGACGGGCGGCTGCGCGAGCAGGTTTACTGGGACGTGTTCGGGCGGGCGAACGGCGCGGGCGAGCATCAGCCACAGTCGAACGGCGGCGCGTCGTCGCGCAACGGAAACTTGAGTTCGATTAAGCGGGACCTGTTCAATCTGGTGGAGGACGCCGTCCGCATGCGCCTCGTCGGCGACGTGCCGCTCGGCGTGCTCTTGAGCGGCGGGATTGATTCGAGCGTGGTGGCGGCGCTCATGTCGCGGCTCTCGGGCTCGCGCATCAAGACCTTCACGCTCGGCTTCCTTGAGGCGAAGGGGGCGCTGCACGGCTACGACGAATCGGCCTCCGCGCGCCGCACGGCCGAGTACCTGGGGAGCGAGCACCACGAGCTGCTGGCGACGGCCGAGCTGGTCAGGGACACCATCCCCGAAGTCCTGGACCACTGCGACGAGCCGTTTGCCACCTCCTCGGTCCTGCCGACGTACCTGATCTCGAAACTGGCGCGCGACAGCGTCACCGTCGCGCTCTCCGGCGACGGGCCGGACGAAATCTTCGCCGGCTACCGCGCCTACCTGCTTGAGCCGCTGGCCGACATTTACATGCGCGTCCCCAGAGTTTTCAGGAAGGGCCTTTTCGAGCCGGCCATCTTCAGCCTGAATGCTTCGGACTCCTCGCCCCTGGCGCGCAGCATACGGCGCACGCAACGCTTCGTGCGCGCGCTCGACGGCGGGCCGGCGGAGCGTTTCTTCCGCCTGACGAACAAGTTCAACGACGTGCCCGCCGAGAGCATTTACGACCCGGCCTTCCGGGTGCTCTCGCTCCAGTTGGCGGAAGAGATGTACCGCAGCTACTACGAGGAGCCGCGGCTCGCACAGGACCACATCAACCCGATGCTCTACGTGGACTCGAAGATCAAGCTGGCGGACCACATCCTGACCAAAGTGGACATGATGAGCATGAAGGTCGGCCTCGAAGTGCGCTCGCCGTTCCTGGACTACCGCGTCGTCGAGCGCGCCTTCCGCGTCCCCGGCAAGCTGAAGGTCAACTGGTTCCGCAAGAAACATCTGCTGCGCGAGACGTTCAAACACCTCCTGCCGCCGCACCTGCTCAAACTCCCGAAGACGGGCTTCGAGATACCCGTCAGCGAGTGGCTCAAGCGGGAGCTGCGCGAAATGTTTTTAGACACGGTCGCCCCGCCCGCGGGCGGCGGCGTCCTCAACGACGCGATGATCGGAGAGCTGTACGACGAGCACTGCCAGAACAGGCGCGACCATTCGGAGAAGCTCTGGATTCTGTTCGTGCTGCGCTGGTGGGCACGCCAACATCAGGTCAAGATTTGATGATCGGAACTCACCAAGCCGCCGCTTCACTCAACCCTTTGCGTCTTCCGTCTTCCTTTGCGTCTTTGCGAGAACGGCTGTTTCACGCAAAGGCGCAGGGAAAGAAAAACCAAAGGCGCAAAGGGTTGAGTTTTGCTCTGAAGAGGGAAAGTAGAACCGACCCGACGTATGTTTGAGACCCCATTGTTCTGGGCCTTACTACTGGTCACGGCGGCCGCGTTCCACGTCACTTCCCGAGGGCAGGTGAGAACCAGGGCGGCGGTGCTGGCGGTTGCCGGCGTCATCGCCCTCGTCTTCGTCGTCAGACTCAATCCGGTCTGGGTTCTCTTCCTCGTCGCGACTTCCGTTTGGATCGTCGCCGGCCTCAGGTGGACGAAGCCGCTGGCCGAGAGGCGTTCGTACCTGGCATCGTTCCTGGTCTTTCTGCCGGTGCTCGTCCCGTGGGCGTTGGGGAAACAGGCGGTGGCTTTGGAATGGCCGCCGCTGAGCGTCCTCTATTTCGTAGGGTTCTCCTTTTACCTGATTAAAGCCTGGACGCTGATTCGTGATTATCATGACGGCCGCATCGAGCACGTTGACCCTTTCGTGGCGCTGGCCTACTTTCTCTTCTTCCCGGCCTACGTCGCGGGGCCGATGCACTTCTACAGTGAGTTTGAAGAGACGGTGCGCCGCCCGCTCGCGCTCGACGGTGAGGCGCTGGTGGACGTGGTCTTTCGCGTCCTGCTGGGCTTCGTCAAGATTAAGCTCATCGCCGCGCTCTTTCTGCCCGTCAGTCTGGAGGCCGTCAGGGAATCGGGGGTGGTGAGCGTGCGCCGATTCACTGTCGGCAGCTTCGCCTATTCGGCAGTCATCTGGGCGGACTTTTCCGGCTACAGTGATCTGGCGATTGCGACCTCTCGGCTCGCGGGAATCCACACGCCGGAGAATTTTAATTATCCGTACGCGGCGGCCAATATACGCGAGTTCTGGCAGCGGTGGCACGTGACCTTCAGCCGCGTGTTGATGAGTTACGTCTTCGTCCCCGTCTCAAGAAAACTGCAAGCGGCCACGGGCCGACGGGGCCGCGCGATCTTGATAGCGTCGTCGCTCCTGACGTTCCTCTTCTGCGGCTACTGGCACGGGCCGACGTTGAACTTTCTGCTCTGGGGGCTTTATCACGGCTTCGGGATAGTCGCCTACGACCTTTACCGGCGGGGCGCGAACCGGCGGCGTCTGAAGAGAGCGGGGAAGCCCTTGTTCCCTTACGCGGGACCGCTGGGGCGGGCCGCCAGTGTGCTCCTGACGTTCTCTTTCGTCTCGCTCGGCTGGATTTTCTTCGCGCTGCCCACGGGGATGATTTTCAGACAATAATAGATGCTGGCGCTTCAGGTCATCACGTCCGGGGACATCAAGTCGCTCGTCATCGCGGCGCTGTTGTTCGTCTGCCTCGCCGCCTGCGCGCTCATCTTTCGGCGGCGCTTGAAAGCACTCCTGACCGCCAGGGAGTGGCACATTTTTTTTAAGCTGGTCGGGATTCTGATGCTCGGTCTGCTGCTGGTCTTCACGAGCATCGCGGTGGAATTCCCGGCCGAGAAGTTTATTTACGGCAGGTTCTGATGACCGAGGCGTCAACCGATAAACCGATTCGCTGGGGACGTATTTTCGGGCTGTTGATTATCTCGCTGCTCGTCGTCGAGGTGGCGTGTCAGACTTACGTCTACTTCTGGGCGGGCGAGCGGTTCCGCTCTTTCCACAAGCAGGTCTGGTCGCCCTACGGGCTGGTGCGCAACAACCCGGACCTGACCTTGCCGGGCTTTCATCACGACCGGAACGGTTTTCGCAACCTTCAGGACTTCACGCGTGAGAAGCCGAAGAACACTCTGCGCGTGATGATGCTCGGCGGGTCAACACTCTATTCCGGCATCGCCGGAATACACGTCAGCGGCGCGGAGCGCGTGGACAGCGGCGCGACCGTCGCGCAGTTTCTCGAACGCGAGCTGCGCGCCGACCCGGCCCTAGCCGGGCTGAACGTCGAAGTCATCAACGCCGCCGTCAACTTCAACCGCATCGTCGAGGTCAGCGAGGGCTACCTGGCCGAGTACGCGCACTGGCGGCCCGACGTGGTCATCGTCTTCGGCAGCGGCAACAATTTCAACGTCTCGATGCCGGAGCGCGGCGAGGTTTACAGGCGGGAGTACGGCGTCCAGCCCGACCACGCCTGGAAATTGGAGTTCGACCGCGCGGCCAACCGCCGGACCTTCCTCGCGCTCTCCGAGCACGTCCTGCTGTTCGCGGAAGACAACCTCGCCGGCGTCGCGTTGGCGAAGAAGGGGCTGACGAGCTTGATTGACGACGCCTTCGCGCTCAGCCAGGGCTGGTCGTTTGCGAAGAAAGAGAAAAGCGCGAAGACCTACGCCGACCGCGAGGAGTGCGACCTCTACATCAAAGAATATCTAGGGTACGCCGACGCGCTGGTCGCGGCCGCCAAGCGCCAGGACCAGGACGTGGCCTTCTTCTGGGAGTACTTCCTGCGACACCTCGGCGGAATCCGGCCCTTCAGCGACAAGGAGCGGGAGGTTTACGGCAAGATTCACCGTGGGCCGAACCAGGAAGAGATTGATTTTAATTTTTACGCGCGCGACCGCCTCGCCGATTTCTGCCGCGAGCGCGGCGTCGTCTTCCTCAACCCTCTCGACGTGTTGAAGACCAACGCGGGCACCGTCTTCATTGACTACCTCCATTACACGAAGGAGGGGAATCAGGCAATGGCTAGGTTCATTTACGAGCAGATGAAGGACACTTTCCACAAGCGCGCCGGGCGCGTCCGCGAAGGCGAGCAGGGAGCGCCCGCGGCGAGCGAATGAAGACTGGAAGACGTGCCAGAGTTGCGCTCCTCTGCGCCGGCGAAATCGGCTACCGCTGTTTGCGGCGGGTGCTCGAAGCGGACGCGGTGACGGTCTGCGCCGTCGTCAGCTATCGCGTCGAACCGCCGCAGGGCGAGTACCTGGACCGCATACGCGAGGTGTGCGAGCGGCGCGGGGTGGCGTTTTTCGAGGCTGCGGCCGTCGGGCGGCCCGGCGGCGGCCCGTGGGAGGCGCTTAATCTCGACTTCATTTTCGCCGTCAAGTGGCGCACGATGATCCCCCGCCGGCTGTTAGACTCGGCGCGGCGCGGGGTGATTATTTTTCACGCCGCGCTCCTCCCGAAGTATCGCGGGTTTGCGCCCGTCAACTGGCCGCTCATCAACGACGAGGAGAAGACCGGCGTGACGATGTTCTACGCCGCCGAGGAAGTTGACTCGGGCGACATCATTGACCAGCGTGAGCGGCCGATTACGGACGAGGACGACGCCGCCGCCATCGACGCGTGGCTCAACGCGACGGTCGAGCAGATGCTCGAAGAAAATCTCCCGCGCTTAGTCGAAGGCACAGCGCCCAGAAGGCGGCAGGACCACGCGCAGGCAACGTACGCCATCTGGCGAAGCCCCGAGGACGGTTGCATTGATTGGGCCAGGCCGACGCGCGCCGTCTTCAACTTGATTCGCGGGCTGACCAGCCCTTACCCCGGCGCGTACACGACGCTCGACGGGCGCAGGCTCATCGTCTGGTCGGCGGAGATTGAACGGGAGCCGCGCCGCTACGTCGGGAGCATTCCGGGCAAGGTCGAGCGCGTCATCCCCGGCGTCGGCGTCAACGTGCTGACGGGCGACGGCATCCTGCGCCTCAAGCGCGTGCAGCTCGAAGGCGGCGAGCCGCAGAACGCGTCGGAAGTCATCACACGCCTGAAGACGAAGCTCTCTTAGGCTCTGCTTATATGAAAGTCTTGATCGTCGGCGGCGGCGGCTTTCTCGGGAGCGCGCTCCTTAAAACTCTGGCGCGCAAGCACCGCTGCGTCTGTTTCGGCCACGGCGGGCGCTTCGGTGAGCTGCGCGAAAAAATCGTGGACGAGGTCGAGTACGTCTCGGGCGACATCTGTGATGCCGAGCTGCTGCGCGAGGCCGTGCGCGGCGCGGACGCCGTGATACACGCGGCGGGGACGGGCGGCGAGGCTGATTGTTTGTCTGACCCGACGCGCGCCCTGCTGGCCCACGTCCACGGGACTCACTTGCTGCTGCGTGAGGCGCGTAGGCAGAACGTCCCGCGTTTCATCTTCACCTCGACCGTCGCGGTTTACGGGACTTACGGGGCGCGGCCTATGCCTTTGACCGAAGAGGCGGACGCGAGGCCGGACGAGTTCTACGGCGCGCTCAAGGCGACGGCCGAACGGGAGCTTGTTGACTCGGGCCGCTACCAGATATTTCGCCTGTCGAACGTTTACGGCTACGGCAGCGGCCTCTTCTCTTTGTCGGGCGGCGTGGCCGCGAAGTTCGTCGAGCTGATAGCGGCGGGGAAGCCGCTCCGCGTCTTCGGCGACGGCGCGCAGTTGATTGACTACGTCCACGTGGACGACATCTGCCGGGCTTACGAGTCGGCGCTGGCTGAGCCCGCCGAACGTAACTTTATCTACAACCTCGGCGGAGGCCGCCCAGTCTCAGTCCGGGAACTGGCCCAGTTGGCCGCCCGCGCAGCCGAGGCCGAGACGGGCAGGAAAACTGATGTCGAGTTCGCGCCTGCGCCGCCCGGTAAAATCTGGCCCGACCGCTGGCTCTCGACCGCGCTGATAGAGCGCGAGCTTGGGTGGCAACCGCGCGTTTCAATCGAGGCCGGGATGACGGAGATGATCGCCCGCTGGGCCGTGCGCGAAGTCCGTGCGTGAGGAGAAATTTAAGATGAGTGAACAGGCAATGGCTGCGCGCCGGAGGAAGGTCGCGGGCGCGCGCCCCTTTTTCCACGACGAGGACGTGCCGCAACTGCTCGCCCGCCTCGAACAGATAATCCGCGGCGGGCGTCTGATCTTCGGGGAGAATACGCGCGAGTTTGAAGACTCGTTCCGCGACTACGTCCGCGCCCGCCACGCCGTCTCGGTCAACTCCTGCACGACGGCGCTGGAGATCGTCCTGCGCTTCTTTGGCGTCAAGGGGCGCGAGGTGATCGTCCCGACCAACACTTTCGCCTCGTGCGTCAAGGCAGTCATCTACGCGGGCGGCACCCCCGTCCTCGCCGACATGGACCCGGAGACCTTCTGCCTCGACACGCGGGACGCCCTCAGCCGGGTCAACTCGAAGACGGCGGGCATCATCGTCGTGCACATCGCCGGACTCGTTCACCCGGAGATGGACCGGCTGCGCGAAGCGGCCCGCGAGCGCGGCCTCTTTCTCATCGAAGACCCTTCGCACGCGCACGGCGCGACGATTGACGAGCGCCCGGCGGGCGGCCTCGCGGACGCCGCCTGCTTCTCCTTCTACCCGACCAAAATCATGACGACCGGGACGGGCGGGATGATTACGACCGACAACGCGGAGTTGGCGACCTATGCCCGCTCCGTGCGCCATCACGGGCAGGGCGAGAGCCTCGAATCAATCGTCAACCTCGGCAACGACTGGTGCATGGACGAGATGAGCGCGGCGATGGGCGTCTATCAACTGAAGCGCCTCGAAGAGAGCGTCGAGCACAGGAATCGCGTGGTCGAATGGTACAGGCGAGAGCTTAAGGAAGTTGATTGGATAAGTGTGCCGACGCACGCGGAGAATTTGCGCCACGCTTACTACAAGTTTCCGGTGATGCTCGACGCCGGAGTTGACAAGCGGAAGCTGCGCCAAATCATGCTCGACGAATACCAGGTCGAGCTGGGCTCCATCTACGACCCGCCGTGCCACCTGCATCCCGTCTTTCAGCGGGAGCTGGGTTGTTACGACGGACAGTTCCCGAAGGCCGAGGCGGTGCTCGGCAGACAAATTTGCCTGCCGGTCCACGCCGTCGTCACCGAAGAGGACGTGCAGAGCGTGGTCGCGGCTTTGCATGAGGCGGCCGTCCGCCTGGGCGCTTAGACTCCGATGCTCGTAGCGATTCACCAGCCGGAGCACCTCCCGTGGCTAGGGTTCTTCGAGAAGATGCTGCGCGCGGACCTCTTCGTGCTGCTCGACGACGTGCAGTACGCGACGGGGGACTTCCAGAACCGCAACCGCGTGAAGGGGGCTGGCGGCGCGCAGTGGCTGACCGTGCCGGTGGTCCACAAGTTCCCGCAGCAGATCTACGAGGTTCTGGTCGCGGGCAACGACTGGCAGGCGAAGCACTGGAAAACGCTCCGGTCGTGTTACGCGAGGGCCGCGCACTTCGAGACGTTCGCCCCGCTGTTCGAGGATTTTTACGGGCGACCGTGGGCCGGACTCGCGGAGCTTAACGTGGCCGCCATCGAATTAGTCGCGCGCGCCCTCGGCGTCGAGCGGAAATGGGTCATGGCTTCGGAACTCAAGGTCAAAGGGCAAAAGTCGGAACGCGTCCTGAACATCTGCCAGATGCTCGGCGGGAGCGCCTACTACTCCGGCAGGGCCGGCAGCGCGTACCTGGACCGCGAGTCATTCCGGCGGGCGGGCATCGAGATCGTGGTCCAGAACTTCGACCACCCCGTTTACGAGCAACTGTTCATCAAGGAAAGCGGCTTCGTTCCAAACCTGTCCACGCTGGACTTGCTTTTCAACTGCGGGGCGCAGGGAGTCAGGTTGATTGCGGAATGCGGCGCATGAAGGCTGAAGCGACGAAACCGATTCGAGTCCTCTTCGTGGTTGCGGAGTACGACCGCATCAGCGGGGGGCAGCAGAGTCTGCTGCAACTGGTGCGGCGTCTGCCCGCGGCCGGCGTCGAGCCGCTGGTCTGCTTCCCCGCCGAGGGGCGTTGCAGCGAAGCCTACAGGCGCGCGGGCGTCGCCGTCCGCATCATCCCTGGGCCGCCGATGCTCACGAGCTACGGCCAGCACCTCCTGCGAATGTCCAGGCTCTCGGCGCTCAAAATTTTCTTCACGCAGATGCTGCCCTACAGCTTCAAGGTCAGGCGCGAGATGAAGCGCGCGGGCGCGTCCGTCCTGCATTGCAACTCGGTGCGGTCGCTTCTGTTCGCCAGCTTCGTGCCGCGGCTGCTGGGCCAAAAAGTCGTGTGGCACGTGCGCGGTCAGTTGCTGCCCTTCGGGGGCGTTGTCAAACGGGCCGCCGAGTCTCTGGCGACGGCCATTATCCTCGTGGCCGAGGCGCTCAGGGAAGAGATCGCGCCGCGGGCGCGGAAAAAATGCCGCACCATCTATAACGGGATTGACGACGAGGCGGTCCCCGAGGCCGACGGCGCGAAGCCGTCCTTGCCTTTCGTCGAAGAGAACGGCCGGCCGGTCATCGCCACCATCGCCGCCGTGACGCCGTTTAAGGGCTACCACCACCTGCTGGCCGCCGCGCGCCTCGTCAGCAAGCAGGCGGCCGCCCGAAGGCCAGTCTTTTTGTGCGTCGGAGATTTGTTCGACAAAAATTACGTCGACTATTTGCAGGGGCTGATTGCCGAGTACGATTTGGACAACTTCCACTTCCTCGGCTGGCAGCAGGACCCGTTTCCTTATTACCGGCTCGCGGACGTGGTCGTCCTCCCGACGGTCGAGCGCGAGCAGTTGAAAATCGGCGGCGAGGTGATTGACGTGCGCGGCGGCGAAGGGCTCCCGCGTTCTGTCCTCGAAGCGATGTACTGCGGCAAGCCGACGGTTGCGACCGACGTGGCGGGCACGAGTGAACAGATTCTGGACGGCGAGACGGGCCTCCTGGTCCCCCCGGCGGACCCGGAGGCTTTGGCCCAGGCCATCCTGCGTCTGCTCGAAGCGCCGGCGGCGACGAGGCGACGGATGGGCGAGAGCGCGGCCCGCCGCGTGCGCGACGCGTTCACGACCGAGCGCATGGTTCAGCAGACGGCCGGGCTTTACAGGGAGCTTCTCGGCCAAAGAGATTTTTCGGGGAGTTAAAGGGCGAGGCATACACATGTGGCGGTCAGTGACACAGCACCATCCAACCATCGGTTACACGTTCATCCCCGGCATCAAGTCGAGGGTCATTCTCCCGAGCGAGAACGTCGGCTATCTCATCAAGGTCAACGAGCACGGCTTCAGGTGCGACCACGAGTTCGAGACGCAAAGGCGTGAGGGCAAGTCGCGCGTGCTGCTGTTCGGCGATTCGTTCACGGCCGGCGACGGCGTCTCGAACTCTCAGAGGTACGGCGACCAGCTTGAGCGCAGGATATCGAACCTCGAAGTCTATAATTTCGGCCTGCCGGGGACGGGAACGGACCAGCACTACCTCGCCTATCAGGAGTTTGCCGAGGGCATCGAGCACGACCTCTTGATCCTGGGCGTGACGGTCGAAAACATAGGGCGCGTGGCCGCACACTTCCGCCCCTACCTCAACGAAGAGGGCGAGACGGTCATCTACGCCAAGCCCTATTACGTGCTGGAGGCGGGCGCTCTGGTCTTGAGAAACGTGCCGGTGGCGAAAGAGCCCGTCCAGAGGTCGTTGATGAGCGCCGACGAGTCGAAGCGCGTGGACTGGGGGCTGCCCTTCGCCGGCCTGCGGAAGCTGGCGAAGCGTTTAGGCGTCCGCGACCTGGCCCAAAAAGTCACGCGCTTTCAGCCCGTCCCGGACTACCGCGCGCCCGACAACCCGAACTGGCTCGTCATGCGCGCTATCCTCGAAGAGTGGATCGGCCGCAGCCGCGCGCCGGTGATCCTCATGCCGATCCCGCTCTTCTCCTTCGTCGAAGGCAGCAGCGACCCGACACCCTATCAGGCGCGCTTCCGTGAAGTCGCGGACGCGACCGGCTGCCGGCTTCACGACCCGCTGCCTGATTTTCAAGGCCACGCGCCCGCCGAGCGCCGCGCCTTCCGCTTTGAAAAGGACGTGCACCTGACGCCCGCCGGCCACGCCGCGCTGGCCGCGTCGCTCGCGCCCGCCGTCGAAAAAATAATTATGAATGCGGAATGAGGAATGATGAATTAAAAACCAACTGCCTTTAATTCATCATTCATCATTCCTCATTCCGCATTGCTTTTATGAAGACGATACTGGGCATCTCGGCCTTCTATCACGATTCGGCGGCCGCCATCATACGGGACGGCGAGATCATCGCCGCCGCGCAGGAGGAGCGTTTCTCGCGCAAGAAGCACGACCCGCGCTTCCCCGAGCGCGCGATCAACTACTGCCTGGAAGAAGCCTTCGTTGAGGCGTCGGAGCTGGACGCCGTCGTCTTCTACGACAACCCGCTGCTCAGCTTCGACCGGCTGGTGAAGAACCTCCTGACGGTCGCCCCGCGGGGCCTCGAACAGTGGACCAAAGCCGCCAGGTCGTTTCTCGGCGTGAAGGCGGTCGTGGGCGAGCACGTGCGCCGCTCCCTCGGCGCGGACGCGCGGCTCCTCTTCAGCGACCACCACACGGCCCACGCCGCGGCGGCCTTCTACCCTTCGCCCTTCGCGGAAGCGGCGATCCTAACGGTGGACGGCGTCGGCGAGTGGGCGACGCTGACGCTCGGACACGGGCGCGAGAATCGCATCGAGCTGCTCAAAGAGATACGCTACCCGCACTCGCTCGGGCTGCTCTACAGCGCACTAACCTATTACTGCGGCTTCAAGGTCAACTCCGGCGAGTACAAGCTGATGGGACTCGCGCCCTACGGCCGGCCCGTCTATGCCGGCCGCATCAGGGAGCACCTGATTGACGTGAAAGACGACGGCTCCTTCCGCCTCAACACGGAGTGCTTCGGCTTCCTCGAACGCAACGTTATGACGAACGAGGCGTTCGACGAGTTGTTCGGCGGCCCGCCGCGCCGGCCCGAGGCGCGAATCACGAGGCGCGAGATGGACCTGGCGGCTTCCGTTCAGGCGGTGCTCGAAGATGTCATGCTGAAATTGGCACAGCACGCCAAACGCCTCACCGGCGCGAAGCACCTGACGCTGGCCGGGGGCGTGGCTTTGAACTGCGTGGCGAACGGCAGAATCTCGCGCGAGGGAATTTTTGAAGACCTCTGGATTCAGCCCGCCGCCGGCGACGCCGGCAGCGCCGTCGGCGCTGCGCTCCTCGCCAATCATCAGTACTTCGACGAGCCGCGCAGGCTCAATCCTTCCGGGCGCGACTCGCAGAAGGGGAGCTACCTCGGGCCCGCTTTCAGCAGCGCCGAGGTGCGCGCCTTTCTGGACCGGCGCGGCTACCCTTACGTGAGAGTGACAGACGCAAGCGAGCGGGCGCGTGTGATCGCGCGCGCGATTGCCGGCGGCCAGATCGTCGGCTACATGGCCGGCCGGATGGAGTTCGGGCCGCGCGCTCTCGGCGCGCGCTCCATCCTCGGCGACCCGCGCCGCCGCGAGACGCAGTCCACGATGAACCTCAAGATCAAGTACCGCGAATCGTTCCGCCCCTTCGCGCCCGCCGTCCTGGCCGAGCGGGCGGGCGACTATTTCGAGCTGGAAAAGGAGAGCCCCTACATGCTCCTGGTCGCGCCGGTGCGCGAGAGTCGCCGCCGCGAGATGGGCCCGGAAGATTTCGAGGACGGCGGCGATAGTGATGACAGCGACGACATGCTGGAGGTCATCAACCGGCCCCGCTCCGACATCCCGGCGGTCACGCACGTTGACTACAGCGCGCGCGTCCAGACCGTCAACGCCGACGACAAGCCCGACTTTTATCAACTGATAAAAGAGTTCGACGCGCTGACGGGCTGCCCCGTCGTCGTCAACACCTCGTTCAACGTCCGCGGCGAGCCGATTGTATGCAGCCCGCAGGACGCCTACAGGTGTTTCATGAGGACCGGGATGGACTTGCTGGTCATGGAGGACTGTCTGCTGTGGAAGGCGGAGCAACCCGAGTCGCGCGAGGCGCGCGACTGGAGGACGGAGTATGAGCTTGACTAAAGATAAAGAACTCCTGGCGGCCGATTTCTTCAACGAGCTGCTCGCGCCCCTGGCGGAGCGCGAGCGCGCCGCGGCGAAGTCGTTCTTCCCCCTCAGCGCCGACCCGCTGGCGGAGAGTTATTACGTCGAGCCGACGCGCCGCGTGATGGAAGCCCCCGACTTCGAGCTGCGCGCCGCCGAGTCGCTCGCCAACTTCGTCCAAGAGTTGGCCGCGCTCTGGACCAATGAGGGGCACGCGGAACTCGCCGCCCTGGCCCCCGGACTGCTCGCGCTCGCCGAAGAGATGGCCGGGCGCGAAGAACAGGCGGACGACGTTTCGCCCTTCATGTACGTGATGTTCTGAAATGATGAGCGGGCAGATTTTCGACAAGGCAGTCTTCACCATCTCGCTCGACTTCGAGCTGCTCTGGGGCTCTTTCGATTCGGGGAAGCACCGCAGGTTCGCCGCGCACTTCGAGCGCGGCGGCGCGGGCGGGGCCTTCGACGCGACCCGCTCAATCGTTGACCGCCTGCTCGCGCTCTTTCAGCGGTACGACGTGAGCGTCACCTGGGCGACGCTCGGCCACCTCTTTCTGGACCGCTGCGAGGCGCACGGCGGGGTGAAGCACCCGGACATGCCGCGCCCGCGCCACTCCTGGTTCGCAGAAGACTGGTACGCCCACGACCCCTGCAAGGATTTCCGCGCGGAGCCGCTCTGGTACGGCCGCGACATGGTCGAGAAGATTCTGGCCGCGGAGCCGAGGCACGACGTGGGCAGCCACTCTTTCTCGCACGTCATCTTCAGCGACCCCGGCTGCACGCCGGAAGTGGCCGAAGCGGAGATAGGGAAGTGCGTGGAGCTGGCGCGCGACTTCAATTTGAAGATGGAGTCTTTCGTTTACCCCAGGAACGAATTGGGCCATTTGGACGTGCTGCGGCGACACGGGTTCAGCATCACGCGCGGGGCGATGCCCTTCTGGTTCACGCGCTTCCGCAGCCGGACCTTGCGCCGCGCCGGCCACGTGCTCGACGACGTGCTGGCCGTGACGCCCGAGTGCGGCCTGCCGGAGAAATCTCCCTCGGGGCTGTGGGTCGCGCCCGTCTCGATGTTCTTGCAGTCAATGGACGGCGCGCGCCGCCTCATCCCGGTGCGTTCGAGAATCAGGAAAGGGATACGAGGCATCGAGCGCGCGATCAAACAGAGGTCGCTTTTTCACCTCTCATTTCACCCGACCGAAAACCTGTGCTTCCGCACGGACAGAATGTTCTACGCCCTCGAAAGCATCGTCAGCCACGCCGCCCGCCGGCGCGACGAAGGTCTGCTTCAGGTGATGACGATGGCGGACCTCGGCCGCTTCTGCGAGGAACGGGAACCACGAAATCACACGCAAAGACACGAAGCAACTCAACGCCTTTAGTGTGGCTTCGTGTGCCGCGCGTGGTTCCAGTCAAACATCCCCTGACTGGCAACTCAGGTTACTGAGAGAATCGGTGAAGTCCTTTCAGGCAATGCGCGAGCAGTTAAAGGTCGTTCACATTTCGTCGCTGGATTTGGGGATCAGTTTCCTCGTGCCGCAGCTGCGCGCCCTGAAGGCCGACGGCTTCGAGGTGCACGCGATGTGCGCCGACGGGCCGCTCGTGCAAGGGTTCGAGGACGAGGGAATCAAGGTGCACCGCATCAACGTGACGCGCGAGATAAACCCATTGGCCGACCTCAAGCTCCTCTGGCGGTTGGTGAGAATCCTGCGCCGCGAACGCTACACGATTGTCCACACGCACACGCCGAAGATAGAGCTTCTGGGCCAGGTCGCGGCGTGGCTCGCGCGCGCGCCCGTCAGACTCTATACGAACCACGGTCTCATCTTCCTCGGCCAGGCGGGCCTCAAAAAATCGCTGTTCAAAACGATAGCGCGCGCCGCGGGCCTCTTCTCCGACCGCGTCCTCTCGCAAAGCGCCGAGGACGTTTCGACTGTCGTCGAACAGAAGATATACCGGCGCGCGAAGGTCGGCTTCCTCGGCAACGGGATAGACATTTCATATCTTAGCGCCGCGCGGTTCACGCCCGACGAGGTGCGCGCCAAGAAAAGGGAACTCGGCATCCCGGAAGATCACAAGGTGGTCGGCATGGTCGGGCGCTACGTCTGGGAGAAAGGCTACAGGGAGTTTTTCGAGGCGGCCCGGAAAATCTGCCGCGAGCGCGAGCGCGTCTCGTTCGTGACCGTCGGCGTCCCGCTTGAGAGCGAGCGCGACCCCGTTGACTTTTCCGTCCTGCGCGAGCTTGGGATCGAAGAGAGGACTTTCGTCCTGAAGTCCAGGGACGACATGCCGGAACTCTACGCGCTGATGGACGTGGTGGCGCTGCCCTCCTACCGCGAGGGCTTCCCGCGCAGCCTGATGGAAGCCTCGGCCATGTCTAAGCCGACGGTGGCGAGCGACGTTTCGGGTTGCAGGCAGGCAATCGTCAACGGGCGCAACGGCTACCTAGTGCCGCCCAAAGACAGCCGCGCGCTCTCCGAGAAGATAGAACTCTTATTGGACGATGCGGAATTGGCCCACAGACTCGGCGCTGAGGGGCGCGCGCTCGCGGAGGAGTGCTTCGACGTGTCGAAGGTCATCGAGAGGCTGCGCGCCTGCTACGACGAGTTGCTCGCGCGAAAGCTCCCCGCGTACAGGCGCGAAACGTCCGCGGACTTGCGGCCGCGCGAGTCCGCTTCCAGGTTGAGATGACGGCTCATAAAAACATTCTCGTCGTCGCCGCGCACCCGGACGACGAGGTCATCGGGGCGGGCGGAACGATAGCCGCGCACGCGGCCAGGGGCGACCATGTTTTCATCGCCATCCTGACCGAAGGCGCAAGCGTGCAGTTCCCCGGCGAGGACGACAAAATCTCTTTGAAGAAGCGGCAGGCGCTGGCAGCCGCCGAGGTGTTGGGGGCGAGGGAAGTCTTCTCGGGGGACTTCCCGGACCAGCGGCTCGACGTGACGCCGCTGCTTGAAGTCAACCGCTTCGTCGAACGCGTCGCGCGCGAGGTCGAGCCGCACGTCATCTATACGCACCACTTCGCGGACCTCAACCACGACCACCGCGTTGCCTACGAGGCCGCGGCCGTGGCGGCGCGGCCCTTCAGCCTCCCGTCCTTCGAGCGCCTCCTCTGTTATTCGGTGGACACGCTGACGCACGCGGGCCGGGGCGCGCAGCAGTTCAACGTTTACTCCGACATCACAGAGACGCTTGAGCTTAAGCTGAAGGCGATGCAGGTTTATGAGACTGAGGTCCGCGCCTACCCGCACCCGCGCTCCGTTGAGGCGATGCGTTACACGGCCCTGCGCAACGGCGCGGTGGTGGGGCTCCGGGCGGCGGAAGTCTTCCAGTCCGTCCTTGAGGTGCGGAAAGGTTAGCCGAGGTGTCGAAGACTCAGAGGTCGGAAAGGCTGCCCAAGTTCGTCAAGCGCGCGGTGGATTTAGTCGCGGCCTCGCTCGCGCTGGTCGTGCTCTCGCCGCTCATCGTGTTGATCGGCGCGGCCGTCAAGTTAAGCTCGCCTGGGCCAGTCCTGTTCCGGCAGGCGAGGCTGGGCAAGGGGGGCGTGCCCTTCACGCTCTACAAGTTTCGCACGATGCGGCGCGACGCGCCCGCGGTACGCAACCCGGACGGCTCGGCCTTCGTCGGCGCGGGCGACCCCCGCCTGACGCGCGCCGGGCGCTTGCTCCGCGACTACACGCTGGACGAGATTCCGCAACTGCTCAACGTGCTCAGGGGCGAGATGAGCGTCGTCGGGCCGCGCCCGGACCTCGTCGAGCAGTTGGCACTCTACGACGACCTGATGAGGCGCAAGCTCGAAGTCAGGCCGGGCATGGTCTGCCTCTCGCTCGTCCACGGCCGCAACTCGCTCTCCTGGCACAGGCGTGCCGAGCTGGACGTTTATTACGTGGACCACCGCTCGCTCCGGCTCGACGCGGAGATTTTCCTGAAGGGCTGCGCCGCCGTGCTCCTGCGCCGGGGCGTGTACTACCCGGACGACTACAAGGGCGAGAAACTAACGAAACCGGAATGACTTTCGATTGCGGATTTGGAAGACAGAACTCAACAGACTGAATGACTCAACACCTTTGCGCCTTACGTCTTCTCTTTGCGCCTTTGCGAGAAACAGCCTTTCACGCTGGAGGCGCAAGGTAAAGAAAAACCAAAGGCGCTGGAGGGTTGAGTCTTGTAAATCCGCAATCCGCATTCACTAGAGAATTCTCATTCCCCGGACTTAAATAATGCGAGACACATTTCTCCCTTTTTCGCCGCCGCTCGTCGGTGAGGAGGAGATTGCCGAAGTCGTTGACACGCTCCGCTCGGACTGGATTACGACTGGGCCAAAAGTCAGGCGTTTTGAAGCGGACTTCGCCGAAGCGGTCGGCGCTCCGGCGGCACTCGCCCTGAGTTCGTGCACGGCGGCGATGCACGTCGCGTTGGCCGCCCTCGGCGTCGGCCCCGGTGACGCCGTCATTACGACGCCGATGACCTTCGTCTCCAGCGTCCACGTCATCGAGCAGGTGGGCGCGCGCCCCGTGCTCGCCGACGTGCAGCCGGACACCCTGAACCTGGACCCCCTGCGTGTGGCCGAGGCAATCGCGGCCGCGCGCCGAGAGGGTTTGCGCGTCCGCGCCCTGCTGCCGGTCCACCTCTACGGCCACCCCTGCGACATGAATCCGCTGATGGACCTCGCGGTCGAATACGGCCTTGCAGTCGTCGAGGACGCGGCGCACGCCCTGCCGGCCGCGCACGAGGGGCGGCGCGTCGGCTCGTTCGCCAACCTTTACCCGCTCCCCGTGCTCACCTGTTTCTCTTTCTACGCGACGAAAAATCTGACGACCGCCGAGGGCGGGATGTTGACCGGCCCGCCCGCCCTGATTGATGAGGCGCGCGTCTGGAGCCTGCACGGGATGACCCGCGACGCCTGGGACCGCTACGAGGCGAAGGGCTCCTGGTACTACGAAGTAATCCGGCCCGGCTTCAAGTACAACCTGACCGACATGCAGGCGGCGCTGGGGCTGCACCAACTGCGCAAGCTCGGACGCTTTCAAGCCCGGCGCGAAGAGATAGTGAGGCGGTACGACGAAGGTCTCTCGGGATTCGAGGAGTTGTCCTTGCCAGTCAAGCGCCCCGAGGTCGAACACGCGTGGCACCTCTACGTCCTCCGGCTGAACCTCGAACACTTACGCATCACGCGCGACCAGTTCATAGAGGAGTTGAAGGAGCGCCGCATCGGCACCAGCGTCCACTTCATCCCCGTGCACCTGCACCCTTACTACCGGGACAGGTACGGCTATGGGCCGGAAGACTTCGCGGTCGCCTCAAGCGAATTCCGGCGCATCATCTCGCTGCCGCTCAACCCGCGCATGAGCGACCGCGACGCCGCCGACGTGGTCGAGGCGGTCGGAGAAGTGGTCGAAAAGTTCAGGCGATAGGCGCGACCGCGCGGCCGCCGGGCCGGAGAATTATCAAGGTGGAACAGGGGGGAGTCTGAAAATCAAAACCCCAACTGCGAGGCCCAGTACAATGAACCCGTCACGAGTATTAAAAGCTGATTGGGAAACGGTCCAGCCCGCGACGCGCCGGCTGAGGAAGCGTTTCTTGAGTAAGAGGAGGATGCACTACGCCCTGGACTTTTTGGTCCTGGTCGCAGCTTTCCTGCTGTCCTACCTCCTGCGGTTCGACTTCCGCATCCCGCACGGCCAGATGACAGACCTCTTGACGCAACTCCCCTACGTCGTCCTGATTCAGATGGCCGCCCTGAGCCTCGCGGGCGTCTACACCTTCATCTGGCGCTACGTCGGCATGTCGGAGATCAGGGCGTTCGTCAACGCCGCGCTCTGGGCGTTGATCCCGATACTGGCGCTGCGGCTGGTGCTGCCTCCCCGGCTGAACGACTGGCGCGTGCCGCTCTCGATCATCCTGGTGGACGCCGGGCTCGGGTTCGGCGGGGCGCTCAGCCTGCGCATCCTCCGGCGGGCCTACTACGAGGGCCAGGAGAAGAGGCGCGGGGGGGCAGTCGCCGCGCAACAGACGCGGAAGCCCGTGCTGCTGGTCGGGGCTGGGCGGGCCGGGATGCTGGCCGCTAAGGAGATCAAGGGCCGCGGCGACACGAGCCTGTTGATCAGGGGTTTCGTTGACGACGATAAGGACAAGGTCGGCTCGATGGTCCAGGGCGTGCGGGTGCTGGGGACGACGGCCGACTTGCCGCGGCTGGTCCGCGAGCTGAGCATAGACCACATTATTCTGACCATCGCGCAAGCCTCGCGCCGCGACGTGCGGCGCATCGTCAACATCTGCGAGCAGCTCTCGATCAAGATTCGGGTGATTCCGGGCCTCTGCGAGTTGTTGCAGGGGCACGTCAAGGTGAGTCACATTCGGGACATCCAAATCGAAGACCTCCTCGGCAGAGAGCCCGTGGCGCTCGACCTGGAAGGCATCAACCACCTCCTGTGCGGGAAGGTCGTCATGGTCACGGGCGCGGGCGGCTCCATCGGGTCGGAGCTGGCGCGACAGGTCGCGCGCTTCGAGCCGTCCTGCCTCCTGCTCGTCGAACGCGCCGAGCCGTCGCTCTTCAACATCGACCGCGAGGTGCGCGGCGCGCAGCCCCCGTTCCCGGTCGTCCCGCTCGTGGCCGACATCGGCGACGAGTCCAGGATGCGCCACATCATGGACCGGCACCGCCCGCAGGTTATTCTCCACGCCGCGGCCCACAAGCACGTGCCGATGATGGAGAGCAACTCGTCCGAGGCCGTCAAGAACAACGTCCTGGCGACCCAGACGCTGGGGAGCCTGGCGGGCGAGTTCTCGGCGGAGGTCTTCGTCCTGATCTCGACGGACAAGGCGGTGCGCCCGACTTCGGTCATGGGGGCGTCGAAGAGGATGGCCGAGCTGGCCGTGCAGAGTCTGGACAAGCGTTTCCCGACGCGCTACGTCGCCGTCCGGTTCGGCAACGTGATCGGCTCGACCGGGTCTGTCATCCCTATCTTCCGCGAGCAGATCAGCAAGGGCGGCCCCGTGACGATCACGCACAAAGAGATGCTGCGTTATTTCATGACCATCCCGGAGGCGGCGCAGCTGGTCTTGCAAGCCGGCGGCATCGGCAACGGCGGCGAGATTTTCGTGCTGGACATGGGCGAGCCGGTCAAGATTCTGGACTTGGCCGTTGACACCATCACCCTCTCGGGGCTGAAGCCTTACGAGGACATAGACATCATCATGACGGGGATGCGCCCCGGCGAGAAGCTGTTCGAGGAGCTGTCGGTCACGGAAGAGCAGTTGTCCAAGACGCTCCACCCGAAAATCTACATCGGCAAGATCGCCACCTATTCAGAGGAAAGGGTCGCCGAGGCCCTCACACACCTTGAGACGCTGACCAGGCTCGGGGACGGGCAGCTGATCCGAAAGTATCTGGGGGCGGTCCTGCCCGAAGCCAACCTCAGCGTTGACGCGCGCGGTGAGCAGGTAGAAGAGGAGGAAGTTCTAGCCCCACTGCATGAGCCGCTGGCCGCGCACATCTGAGCAGAACGTCCGGCGCGAGGATGCGCGACCGAACCGGGACGGAGGGAAGCCCGCGCGCCTGCTGGGCCGGGCCATTTTCTCTTGCGCCCTGCTCCTGATTGTCCTGGCGGCCATCCCGTATGGCTCGGTAGAGTTTTGGTGGGCCTCGTTCTTCGAGCTGGGAGTCTTCGCCGTCACTGCTCTCTGGGCCGTGGAGGCTCTCGTCGGCGGGGGCTTCCGCGAGCGGCGCTGGCTCTGGCTGCTGATTCCGGCGGGCTGCCTCACACTTTTCTCTCTCCTTCAGACAATCCCGCTCGGCCGGGGCGCGGGCGGCGGCATTGAAAATTCGCTCCCGTATGCCGTCAGCGCCGACCCGTTCGAGACGTACCATTTCGCCCTCAAGCTGGCCGCGCTAAGTCTGCTCGGCGCACTCCTGCTGCGCTTCACGACGAGCCGCGCGCGGCTGCACGCGCTCGTCCTGACAATCGTCGGGGTCGGCGCGGCGAGCGCGGTCTTCGGCATCTTGCGCCAGTCCATGCAGCACGCCGACGTGGGCTTCGTCCTGCCCGCCCTGCCGCGCGGAGTGGGCTACGCCC
Organism: Pyrinomonadaceae bacterium; assembly: GCA_036403435.1. Taxonomy (GTDB): domain Bacteria; phylum Acidobacteriota; class Blastocatellia; order Pyrinomonadales; family Pyrinomonadaceae; genus QHXM01. The sequence continues at coordinate 94,375 of DASWQY010000096.1, read as the reverse complement.
AGATCATCAGCCGCAACCAGTTCGCCTTCATGATGGAGATGGCGCTCGGCGCGGCGCTCGGCATGGTCTTCCGCCGCGGCGGCAGGTACGAAGCCTCTCTGGTCCACCTTGCGCCGGCGCTGCCCATCGGCGCGGCCCTGATCCTGGCGAACTCTCGCGGCGGCATCCTCACGATGATGTGCCAACTTCTGCTGCTCGCTTTACTGGTCGTGCCCGCGCCCGCGCCCGCGGCCCACGAGGTCGGGGGGGAGGGGGACGCGCGCCCCGCGCGCCGGAGGCGTTTGCTGGTCTCGCTCGCCGCGCGCGTCGTCCTCGTCGCGTCGCTGCTGGTCCTCGCGGCGGTGGCCGTCGTCCACGTGGGCGGTGAGCGGGTCGTGAGTAACCTGAGCACGGTCAGCGAGGAGCTGGGGCCGGGCGACGCGGCGACGCGGTGGAACACTCGCCGCGTGGACATCTGGCGCGCGACGTGGGAGATGATTAAGGACCACCCGCTGGCGGGCGTCGGCTTCGGCGGGTACTGGACCGCCATCACCGAGTACCACGACGCCTCGGGCGCGTACACGCCGCAGCAGGCGCACAACGACTACCTGGAAATCCTGGCGAGCGGCGGCGTCATCGGGTGCGCCATCTTCCTCTGGCTCGCCGTCGTCGTCCTGAGACGCGCGCGGCAGGTGTTTCTTCACGGAGATTCTTTCCGCCGCGCCGCCTGCCTGGGCGCGCTGGTCGGCCTCTTCGGCGTCGCCGTGCACAGCCTCTTCGACTTCGGCCTACACCTGACGATCAACTCCGCGCTCTTCGTCGTGCTCCTCGTCATCGCGACTGCCGACACCACTGACGAGCACTCAACTTAACTTCAGAAAGGCTACTGCCGTGAATATCTCTTCCCCCGTCGCCTACGTGCGCCGCAGGTTAGTGTTGATCCTCTCCTTCGCCCTGCTCGTGTCCATTCTCCCTTTAAGTAGATTCCTGCGGGTCGTACCGACGGCGCACGCCGCCGCCTTCACGCCGGGCAATCTGGTCGTCTATCGCGTCGGCACGGGCTCGGGCGCGCTCGGCACCAGCGCGGCGGCGGTCTTCCTGGACGAGTACACGCCGGGCGGCACGCTGGTCCAAACGATTGCCATGCCGACGGCGGTCGCCGGGTCAAACAAGAGGCTGACGGCGGCCGGCAGTTCCACGTCGGAAGGGCTGCTGACGCGCTCGGCCGACGGCCAGTACCTCGTCCTTGCCGGCTACGACGCGGACGTGGGCACGGCCAACGTCTCAGGCACGACCTCCGCGAGCGTCAGCCGCGTCATCGGCCGCGTGGACGCTTCCGGCGCGGTGAACACGAGCACCGCGCTCACGGACGCCATCAGCCAGGGCAACCCGCGCAGCGCGGCGAGCACGAACGGGACAGACTTGTGGATTTCCGGCACAAGCTCCGGCGGCGGCATACGCTACGCGACGCTCGGCTCGACGACCTCGACGCAGATCAGCACGACGCCGACCAACCTGCGGCAGTTGAACATCGTGGGCGGCCAGCTCTACGTCACGTCCATGTCGGGGACCGCCCGCCTGGCGACAATCGGCACGGGGACGCCGACGACCGGCAGCCAAACGATCACCAACCTGACCGGCCTCGACTCCACCAACGTGAACGGGCCTTACGGCTTCTTCTTCGCGGACCTGAGCGGCGCGGTGGCCGGCAACGACACCCTTTACGTCGCCGACGAGAGCAGCAACATCATCAGGAAATTCTCGCTCGTCTCCGGCTCGTGGACGGCCAACGGCTCCGTCAGCTCGACGGCCGTGCGCGGCCTCACCGGGGCGGCCAACGGCGGCGGCGTGACCCTTTACGTGACGAGCAACGGGACCACTTTATCCTCGCTGACTGACGCGTCGGGCTACAACGCGACCATCACCGGCTCGCTGACGACGCTTGTGACCGCCGCGACGAATACGGTTTTCCGAGGCGTGGCCTTCGCCCCTGGCTCGGGCGGCGGCGGTACGCCGACCAACCCGTCCGGCACCGGCGCGGCCAACCCCTCGACGCTTCCGGCGGGCAACTCGACGCGCCTGACCGTCACCGTGACGCCCGGCGCGAACCCCGCGAGCACGGGCCTCGCGGTGACGTGTAATCTCAGCTCAATCGGCGCTTCGTCCGCGCAGCAATTCTTCGACGACGGCACGAACGGCGACCAGACCATCGGCGACAACGTCTTTACGTTCGACGCCACAGTCGCCGCCGGCACCACGGCCGGCGCGAAGTCCCTGCCCGTGAGTATCACGGACGCGCAGTCGCGCGCCGCGAGCGCCAGCATCTCGCTCACGGTCCAGACGCCGCCCACCATCACCGCCATCAACCAGATTCAGGGGAGCCTCGGGACCTCTCCCTATGCGGGCCAGTCGGTCACGACCACGGGCGTCGTCACGGCCCTCAAGAGCAGCGGCTTCTTCCTCCAAACCGCGCAGGGTGCCGACGACGGTAACGCCAACACCTCCGAAGGAGTTTACGTCTTCACTTCGAGCGCCCCGACCGTCGGCGTCGGGCAGATGTTGACGGTGACGGGGACGGTGGCGGAGTTCGCCGGCTCGGCCACCCTGCCCGGAACCTTGACGGAGCTGACCTCGCCCTCCATCACAGTCAACTCGACCGGGAACCCCCTGCCCGCCGCTGTCACAGTCACCACGTCCATGCTGAACCCGGCCGGCTCATTCGATCAGCTCGAACGGTTCGAGAGTATGCGCCTTCACGCCGACACGCTCGTGACGGTCGCGCCGACCAACGACTTCGGCGAGATTTACTGCGTCCTACAGGGCGTGACGCGCCCGATGCGCGAGCCGGGCCTCGAAATCAGGCAGCCCGTCCCGCCCGACCCGACTTCGGGCACGCCGGACTGCTGCATCCCGCGCTTCGACGAGAACCCCGAGCGCATCATGGTTGACAGCGACGGGCTGGCCGGGTCGAGCGTCATCTCCGTCACGTCGAACGTGACCCTCTCGAACGTCACGGGGCCGCTCGACTTCACGTTCGGCGATTACAAGATAGACCCCGAGACGCCGCCGTCTAAGACGGCCAACATGAGCGCCGTCGCGGTCCCCGTGCCGGAGGCCGACGAGTTCACGGTCGCGGGCTACAACATAGAGAACTTCGCCAACGACCCGACGCAGCGCAAGAAGGCCGCGCTCGCTATCCGCAACGTCATGCGCTACCCGGACGTGATCGGCCACGTCGAGATACTTAACCTGGCGACCCTCCAGGCGCTCGCCGCGCAAGTCAACTCTGACGCCCTGGCCGCGGGCGACCCGAACCCGCTCTACGAGGCCCGGCTCATCCCCGCGCCCGGAGGCGGCACGCAACACCTCGGCTTCCTCGTCAAGACCTCGCGCGTACAGATTGACTCCGTCACGCAGGAGCGCGCGAGCGAGACCTGGGTCGATCCGGGAGGGACGACGGCCTTACTGCACGACCGGCCGCCGCTCGTCCTGCACGCGACCCTGTTGCCTGCGAGTGCCAATCCGCACCAGTTCGTCGTCGTCGTCAATCACCCGCGCTCGTTCATAGACGTGGGGCTCCTGACATCTGTCGGGGAGCGCGTCCGCGCCAAGCGCAAGGCGCAGTCGGAGTCCATCGCCGGGCTGCTTCAGGAGTTGCAGGCCGCGAACCCGGCGACGCCCATCATCGCGGTCGGCGATTACAACGCCTTCCAGTTCAACGACGGCTACACGGACCCCGTTGACACGATCAAGGGCGTGCCGACGCCGGACGAGCAGATGGTGGTGGACCAAAGCCCGGACCTCGTGACCCCGGACTTCGTCAACCTCGTGGACGAATTGCCGGCTGACCAACGCTACAGCTTCGTCTTCGGCGGGACGCCGCAGGCGCTCGACCACGTCATCGTCAACACGGTGGCGCACGCGCTGGTGCGACGAATCGCCGTCGCGCGCAACAACTCTGATTTCCCGGCGGACGCGACCTTCGCAAGCGACGCGACGCGACCCGAGCGCAACTCGGACCACGACATGCCGGTCGCCTACTTCAGCTTCCCGCAGCCGGCGAACGCCGACCTGGAGGTCTCCATGACGGCGTCGCGCAACCCCGCGCCCGTCGGGCTGAATTTCAACTACAACATAACGGTCTCGAACACGGGACTGGCCGCCGCGGCCGGCGTCGTGGTCACGGACCACTTGCCGTCGCCGGTGACGCTGACCGCGGCGACAACCTCGCAAGGAGCTTGCGCGTTCGATTCCCCGAGCCGCACCGTGACGTGCAGCCTCGGCGCGCTGGCCTCAAGCTCTTCGGCCAGCATCCAGTTGACGGTCAAGCCGCGCGAGGAAGGGACGCTGGACAACACCGCCAGCGCGACGACCACCGACGCGGAACCTGACACGAGCGATAACAGCGCCTCGGTCAACGGGCTGCCCGCGGTCAAGGAGACAGACTTGTCTGTGCAGAAGACCAGCGCGCCCAACCCGGTCTTCGTCAGCCAGAACGTGACCTACACAATGGTGGTGAAAAACAACAGCACGGTCGTCGGCGCTACCGGCGTCGTGCTGACGGACTCACTGCCAGCGTCTATGAAGTTCGTCTCGGCGACGACGAATCGGGGCAGTCTGATTACTCCGCCCGTGGGCTCGTCCGGCGTCGTGACGGCCAATATCGGCTCGCTCGGCATCGGCGCGACGGCGACCGTGACGGTGACGGTCACGTCCTCAGCCGCGGGCGTCATCACCAACACGGCCACGGTCACCGGCAACGAGTCGGACCCGTTCGCGGCGAACAACACCGACAGCTCGACGACGACCGTCAACACCGTCAACTTGCAGAAGGCGCTCTTAGCCAAACAGGTCTTGACCGGCGGCTGCGAGAACACGACCGGCAACGTTTACCTGACCGGGCCTGCGCCGGCGGGCGGCCTGACCGTCTCGTTGTCAACGAGCAGCCTCGCGGGCGTGACCGTGCCCGCGTCGGTCTTCATCCCGGCGGGCCAGATGGTGAGCCCCGCCTTCAACGTCACGACCTCGCCGGTCGTCACAAAGCAGGTGGGCCTCGTCACGGCGACGCTCGGCATCAGCAGCGTCTCGCGCGGCCTGACCATCAACGTCGGCTCCGGCACCTGCCCCCCGTAAGGGTTCCCGACGACGATGACCTGCGGGCGTGCGGGTCTGGCGGGAGCGTCAAGCGCCCTCGCCAGACCCGTCTTCGTCCGAACACGCAGCAGTGAAACGGCACCGGCCTTTGGTTCATGTACGGCTTGCGCGCGGCTCAAACTAATCTCGTGAGGCTGGCCGCCGCCGGCTGTCTGCTGGCAATCGTCTGCGGCCTGTTCGGGGGGCGTCTCAATCCGCTCTTCGCGCAGAGAAAGGTGAAAGAGCCTCCGGCCCGCGCTTCGGAAACGAGCATCAGGCCGCAGACACGCCGGCCGTCACTTTCACGCCTGCCGCCGGACGTGGTTCGTGACTACAGCTACAACGCGGCGCACCTGTTGAACGGCGCGGGCGCTCCGCTGTACGCCGCGGACGAACGCTACAAGACGTTCCTCGCGAAGCTGCGCCAGTTCCCGCCCGACATCCTCATCGTCGGCAAGGAAGCGCCGCTGACGCACAGCCTCGGCCCGACTCTTTCCTTCGGCGGCGAGAACAGGACTTTCCCGCCTCCGCCGGGCCGCAAGGGCGAAGACGCCCGCCGCCTGCTCTCGCCCGACGAGCTGCGTCTCAGGATTAAAGCCACGGAGCAGTTCGTCCGCGACGTTCACGCGGCGGGCGTCAAGACGGTCATCCCGTACATTTCGCCGATGACGATGCTGGGCAACGCCGAGCGCCGCCAGGGGTTCTTTCAGTTCTTCGACAGTTGGGAGAAGTACGCGCGCGAGTTTGACCTGCCGGAGCGCCCGCCGGGCGACCCGCTCGACTGGACGCAGCGGGACCAGAAAGGGGCGACCTATTTTCGCGTGGGCGGCGGGCGCGAGGACGCCGAAGGGCTGACGCGCTACAGCATGTGCGTCAACAACCCCGGCTGGCGGCGCTGGCAAATGCTCGTCGCAGACTGGATCGCCCGCGTCGGCTACGACGGCGTGTGGATGGACAACGTGCTGGTCCACAGGTGCTACGACAAGTATTGCCAGGCGGTGGCGAAGGAGATGGGCGCGGACCTGTCCCGCGAGCAGGACCGTGTCTGGCTCGAAAGCTACTCGCGCTACTTCGACGACCTGCGGCGCGCGGGGGGCTCGCGCCGCCGCGGCGAGTTCTTCCTCGGAGGCAACTACATCGAGTTGCCCTTCCAGCGCGCAGTGACGGACGACCTGGACCTCTGCATGGTCGAACAGGTCTGGCTCGGGGCGGCGCGCATCCTCTGGCCCGGAGGCGTCTGGACGGGTTACTACCCGCCTCTGCCCAGCCAGCAAGTCGTCAACAACCGAACGCGCGGGACGAGCGAATCGCGCTCGCTCAATAACCTGTGGGTCGCGCGACTGGCTTACGCGATGCGAGGCGAGCGGGGCATTCATCTTCTGGCCGGAGCGCCGGCCGGCAAGGGGCCGGAGTTCGCGCACAACGAAGACTCGGCCACGCTCGCTCTCGCCGAGGGCGCGGCCTTCGGCGGCGGCGTCGCGGTGCAGGTGGTGGGCCAATATCCTTTTCACAGCGGGAACGACGCGGGGGCGCACAAGGCCAGGGAGCGGTTCTTCACTTTCGGGCGCGCGCACCGTGAGCTTTACGAGCGGCTCCTGCCGGCGGGCGACGTAGCCATCGTCGTTTTCCCGGACCAGGAGGCGGCGGGCCTTGTCGAGGCTGAGCAGGTGCACGAAGCCTTGCTCTGGCGCGGACTCCTGGTGGACGTGCTCGACGGCGACAAGCAGAGCGCCGCGTCGCTCGCCCGCTACGGCCTCGTCATCGTGCCCGGACGCCCCGCCCTGCCGCCGTGGATGAAGGCGCTCCCGCTGCTCCAAAGCCTGGACCCGCTGAGCCCCGAAGAGGTGAGGGAAGTAAAAAAGAGTTATCAAAAATCGCGGGAGCTTCCCCAGCTGCGGCGGACCAAATTGAGCGACCTCGCAATCGAGCGCGCAGGTGCCCTGCCCGCTTTGACCTTGCCGCAGAAATCTCTGGTGGAAGGTTGCGCCTGGGCCGACGACCGGCGCGTGGTCTTGCACCTGCTCAATTTCCGCACGCCCATCGGCCTGACGAACGGCGGCACGGTCGAGGCGGTCGGCGACGTTGCCGTGCGGCTGAAGCTCCCGCAGGGGAAGAGTGTGCGCGAGGTCAGGACTTATTCGACTGACGGGCGGGAAGCGAAGGCCGTGGCGTTCAGGCAGAGTGGCAACACGCTGAGCTTCAAAGTCTCGTCGGTGCGTGTTTACGAAGTGTGTGAAATCATCTTTCGTTAGGTCGTCGGAAGAAAACAGCGCGGGCCGCGCCGGCGCGAAAACCGTTGACCTTTGCGAACGCCGGAAGTACACTTCCGGGCGGTTGAAACGCTTTACAGTGCAGCTCGTGACCTCGGCCCGCCGGCGACTGCCGCCCGGATGAAGGAGACTCCAGGCAATGGCTTCGAGATATCAGGATATTCGGAAGTGGATCGGACTGCTCACAGTGGTCTGCGTCATGCAGATTTACGTGTTCGCGGGTTCGGCCGATTCTCTGCCGCGTACCGAATCGAGAGTGGCTCAGAATCCGCAGGCGGGCGCGACGCTGAAGACGACGAATAACCAGCCCGTCATCGTCAACGGCAACAGCGTCAAGCCCGGAACGACCGTTCTCCCCGGCTCATCCGTAGAGACTCCGGCCGGCGTCGGGGCCACTATCAATATGGGCTTCGCCGTGCTCGACATGTCCCCGGATACGGAGTTGACTTTGGAGTTCACACCGGGCGGCCCCGTGACGGTGACGTTAAAACGCGGCTGCGTGGTCCTGCGGACGGTGGGCGATGCCGAGGGCACAATCATCACGCCCGACGGCGGCACCGTCAAGACCGGAGACAACAAGCGTGCGGAGGTTTGTCACCCTCGGCGAGATGGCTTGCCGGCGGGAACTCCGGGAGCGGGCGGTTCCAACTTAGGAGTCCTGACCGTCTTGCTGGGGGCCACGGGGGGCACGTTCCTCGCACTACTTCTCCCTGGCCGCGGAGAAAACCCTAGCCAGAGCGCCCCGTAAAGCGACGCAGCAGACATCCCCACGCACGACGCTAAGCCTGGGAAGGCGTGCCTTCACGCGCCGCCCAGGTTTTTTCATAAATCATCTCGCCGGGGCTCACGGCCAGTCGCGCGCCGCCAGGATTGGTCCAGATAAAAACTTCGTGAATACTCGGTCACTACGCGCCTTAGCTACACTCGCGCTCCTGCTTTTGTGCTCGCTCGCGATGCGCAGCGCCTGGCGTGCCGGCGTCGGGCGTCTTCGGGCGAAGGATGCTACCCGCACCCTGCTCAAAGAGCGTGCGGAGGCGGCGGTCGGGGTCAGCCCGGCCGACCCGGAAACGCGTTCGGCCCTCGCGGCCGCGCTCTACAACTCGGGCGACCTCGCCGGCACAGTCGGGGAGTTGGAGCGCGCCGCTTCTCTCCGCCCGCGCGATTACCTGCTGTGGCTTCAACTCGGGCGCGCGCGCGACGAGGCCGGCGACAGCGAAGGCGCAGTGCTCGCTTTACGAGAGGCCGTCCGTCTTGCCCCGTACTACTCGGAGCCGCGCTGGCAGTACGGGAACGTGCTCTACCGCGCGGGCCGTTTCGATGAAGCCTTTGGCGAGTTGAGGCGGGCGGCCGAATCAGACCCGGCGCTGTCTCCAGTGCTCCTGGACCTCGCGTGGGGCACGTACAAGGGCGACGCGGCGGCCGTCCAAAGAATCGTGAATCCGCAGACCGACGCCCACAGGCTTTCCCTGGCGCGCTTCTTTGTGAAAAAGGGAAAGACCGCCGAGGCGCTCGCCCTCTTCCGCGCTTCGGCCGGGATTCCGCAGGAGGAGCAGAGAAGTCTCCTCGTCGAGTTGATTAAGAACAAACAATTCAAAGCGGCGTACGAAGTGTGGAACGCCGGCCGCGGGGAAGAGCCGGGCCGCCGGCCGGCCGTGGCGGCGGGCATGACCGACCCCGGTTTCGAGGGCCGCGTCAGTCTCTCGGAAGTGGGCTACGGCTGGCGGCAGGAGAGAAGTCTTGCGGGAGTCAGGCTCTCGTTGGAGACGAAGGGGCCGAGGTCGGGCTCGCGCTGCCTTCTGATTGAGTGGAGCGGCAACTCTCAGCCAGAATCTTCGGTCATCTCTCAGCTCGTCCTCGTTGAGCCCAACGCGCGTTACAGACTCAGCTTCTTTACGCGTGCGCAGGAGGTAGTGACGGGTGGTCCTCCCGTGCTCGTCGTTACCGGCGCGGGCGACGATGAAGCGCGCGTGCTGGGCCAGTCGAAGCCGCTCCCGCAAGCCGCGGCTGAGTGGCAGGAGTATGAGGCTGAGTTTACGACTTCCGGGACGGCTGAAGCCGTTCTCATCAGCGTCCGACGCCAGAGTTGCCCGGCCGACCCCTGCCCCATCTTCGGGCGCGTGTGGCTGGATGATTTCACCTTGAGCAGGCTCTAGGCGAGAGGCTCTGACGAGAGAGTCTGATGGTCAGGTAGGTGCCGGCGGCGTTCCGCCGTTGACTTGCCCCGCCAGCGTCGGCAGTCTTTTCGCCCGCTCGGTGCGGGAACTTATCTCTTGCGCGCGCTGTCCCATGAGTGTACTATCGGCCCGCGTCTGAAGAGCCTGGACCGACAAAGGGTGCTTGATGCTTGTTGAGTGCGTGCCGCGCCCGGAATTGAGAGAGCCCGTGCTGGGCCTGATCCGCAGGGTCTCGGCGGAGCACGAGGGCGGCGAGTTCGCGATCCCGATGGCCGAGCTGTTTGGGGCCTTCGGTTTGACACTGGAAAAGTCCGAGTTGAAGAAGCTCGGCGGGCGCGGGAAGGTCCAGTTCACGCCGCGCGGCCCGTTCGCCGGCGAGTTCTTCAACAAGGGCCGCGAGCAGCAGCTTGCGACGGGCGAGGGCCTGACGCTGGTCGTGCCCGCGACCCTGGCCGGGGCCTACGTCACCACCCGTTCCTCCCTGACGTTGAAGTTCGAGGAGGGCTCGGCCCTGCGCGGCTGCAAGCGCGTGTTCGTCCTGATCTGCCAGGACATCATCAAGATTGACGCCGACGAGCACAAACTATACATAGACTTGCCGGGCGAAAAGTACGACCTCTGTTTCGTCTTCTGACGAAGACCCCGACCGCCCCGGCGCGTGATATTTTTCCCGAAGCCTCGCCCGACCGTATGTCACCCAAGTGGGAGCCGCATGATACCAGCACGCACCAGGACCACGTCATCGCTCACGTCCTCGGCGCGACCGTCCTGGGTTACTTCGAGCATGACGAGGCAGCGCACCTGGTGCTGGACATAGGCTTCGTCTGGACGGTCTTCGCCGACGGCGAGATGGGTCTCGTCCCGCAGTCGATGGCGATCTCCGAGCTGGACCTGGACGCGGATGCCAGGGAGGAGTTGCGGGCCGACGTGCAGGCGCTGCAAGACGGGCCAGAGCCCGAGGGCCTCAAGCGCATCACGCCCGCGCCGGACCAATGTCTGGTTACGGAAGTCGGCTTCCACGCGAGCGGCGACCTTCGCCGCCTGACTGTCACGGGAGAAGCATCGAGCCTCGTCATCGTCACTTCGCTTCTGACAGGCGGAATTTACGTCACCGCCGGACAGAACGAAAGCGGCCTCGCATGACAAAATCGCTTTCGTCCTAGAATCCATCGCTGAGAACAAGAACGGGAGGGAACAGGGGATGCTTCGGCAGAAGCACGCTGATTTGTCTTTCACGGAGACGCACGTCTTCACACACGCGGCGCGCGAGTGGGCAGTAGCTTCGCGCGGCGGCCGCAGGGTTTTTGGCCCAGACGCGAGTTCGTCGGAAGAGGCGGATGGGCCGGACGACTCGGGGGACGCGCCGCTCGACGACGCGGCCCGCGGCGAGCGCGAGTACGTGCGGCGACGTTTGCGTGAAGAGTTGCAGCGCGAACCGACCGAAGGTGAGTTGGACGACTGGCTGCGCCAGCACACCGAAGGGTACTAAACAATCATCGGCGGAGAACGGCTCGCGCTCGGGAAACCTCAACCACTTAAGCTATCGCAGGAGTGTTGCTATGAGTAAGAGAGAAGCGGTCGATTACCGTGCCAGAATCGCGGACGATTCCGGCGTCGTGCGCGGCAAGATTCCGTCCCCGCTCGTGCGGGAGATGGGCGCGCGTCCGGGCGATTACATGGTCTTCAGCCGAGACGCTGCCGGGAGAGTCACGGTGACGCTTTCGCGCTCGAAAGGCGGGGCGAAAAAGTCCGGTCGCGCCGGGAAGAAAGCCGGCAGATAAACTCAGACTTACGAACCCTCGCCTCACGCCAGCGGAAAAAAGTTGTGCCGCGCGGACGCTCTGTTGCCGAAGTCTGCCGCGCCTCAACCTAAACTGCGCCTTGTCGGCCCTCCCCTCGGCGGCGGGCCGCAGACTGCCTCAGACTGCCTGAATGAGAGACGCGCCGCGGTCACTCGCTGACCGCGGCGCGTCTTCTTTTCCTGCCTGCGAATTCCTCACGTCACCCCGCTGAAACGATGACCTGACTGTCCACGGAGCGCACGCCCTTGACGGACTTGACCATGCGCTCGACCTGATTCTTCAGGGCCTGCGAGTCTACTGTCCCGATGAGCGTCACTTTGCCGTCGAGCACAGTGGCCGTCACCCCGAGCGTCGAGAGCGTCGCGTCTTCCGCCATCCTCTTATCAATCTCGGATTGAATCGCGGCGTCGTCCGTGCCGCTCGATTTAGCGGCCGTCGCGGGCGGGGCCGCCGCTGTCGCGGGCGCTTGCTCGACGATGACGGGGGGCTGCGTCGTCGGCGCGGCCGGCTGCTGGATGATGATGGGCGTCTGCGTCTGAGGCTCGGGCGCTTGTTGGATGATGACGGGCTGCTGTGCAGGCGTCGGGGCGGACGCCGTCCGCACGTTGCTGTTGACTTCCGTCACCGTGTCCTGCTGCCTGTTCAGGATGAACAGAAAGAGGAGCGTGACCAGGGCCACGGACCCTATCACGAGCGCCGCGACTACGCCGCCCGAAAGCCCCCGGCGCACGGGCTCGCGCGCCGTCACCGTCCGCACCACCTCGCGCCGCGCCTCCGGCGTCTCAATCACCACGCGGCTTCTCCTGGTCTGTTCATCGTCGTAGGCCATAGCTTAATCTCCTGATGCTAAAAAATAATTTTCACTCAATCTCAGCCTGAGCTTTCAGCAAATAGTATTCCGCGACCGGCCGCAAAGCCAGGCGTGAAGCGCGAAGTGAAAAAGCTGAAGGTTTCGACGTTTTGGCCCACAACTCGCCGGCGCAGACCGCATCAACTTGACCTCCGCGCGTATGCAATGAAAACAGGAGACGGGAGTCAGAAGTCAGGAGTCAGGAGTCAGGAGGTAAAGAGAGGCCGTTTGAGCTTTCCCTCCTGACTCCTGTATTCTGACTTCTGACTCCTGTATGAAGACCGCGATCATCCATCACCCGATTTATAGAGAGCACGAGACGGGCGAGCATCACCCCGAGCGGCCGGAGCGTTACACGACTATCATGGAGGCTCTGCGCGCGGACGAGAAGTTGTGGGCGGAGTTGTTGGAGTTGGAAGCGGCGGCGGCCTCGCGCGGGGCGGTCCAGGCTTGTCATACGCCGCAGCACTATAAATCGGTCGAGCGCGCGGTGAGCGAAGGGCTCGGCTACCTGGACGCGGACACGGTCGTCTCGATGCGCTCGCTGGACGCGGCGCTCAACGCGGCCGGCGGCGTCTGCCGCGCGGTGGACGCTGTGATGAGGAAGGAGGCCGACAACGCCTTCCTCCCGGTGCGGCCGCCGGGGCATCACGCCACGCCGGAGCGCGCGATGGGCTTCTGTCTCTTCAACAACGTCGCCATCGGCGCGCGCTACGCGCAGACGCAGTACACGGAGGTCGAGCGCGTCGCCGTCGTGGACTGGGACGTGCACCACGGCAACGGGACGCAGGGGATTTTTTACGACGACCCGACGGTCTTCTTCTTCTCGATGCACCAGTATCCCTGGTATCCGGGCACGGGCGCGCGCGGCGAGACGGGGATGGGGCGCGGGCGCGGCTACACCTTGAACGTCCCCGTCCGCGCCGCGACTCGCGCCGCGGACCAGCGCCACGCCTTCGACGCCGCGCTCGAAGAGATTGGCACAAAATTCAAACCCGACCTCATCTTCATCTCCGCCGGTTTCGACGCGCACGAGGCCGACCCATTGGGCCAACTCCTCCTGGCCGACGAAGACTTCGCGCGGATGACTCGCGCCGTCAAAGAGTGGGCCGCAAGCGTCTGCGACAACCGCGTCATCTCCTGCCTCGAAGGCGGCTACAACCTGGACACGCTCGGCCGCACCGTGCGCGCCCACGTCCGCGAGCTGGCGAAAGAGTAGATAACGTAAGTGATGTGGCAGGGCCGCCTCACTTGCCTGGATAGCACGCGGCTTTTCGCGCGGGCTCGAATCCGCCGGGGGCAGTTTCTTCTTATAATTATTCCTGTACACTGCGGCGGGCCTGCGGTACACTCCGAGGTGCTCGAAAAGGCTTCGGGGCAAGGGTGTCGCCGCCCTGAACACTTGCGAACAAAAAGCTGTCTGCTCTTCGGCGCTCGATGACATTCAGCTTCATGGCAATTCAAAGGAGAGCGCCAGGCCCTTCCACGTGAGCGGAGAGCCGCAACCATCCTCGCGAACGGCTTTCCGCAGGGAGACAAAGCATGCCAGACGTAGAGATCACCTGTGCCGAGTGCGGCTCGGCGTTCCCGTTCACAGAACGCGAGCAGGAGTATTACACGGAAAGAAATCTGAGCCAGCCGAAGCGTTGCAAGGCTTGCCGCGACTCGCGCCGGGCCAGTTTCGGCGGCGGCGGGGGGCGCGGGGCCGGCGGCGAGCGCCAGCGCTTCGAGATCACCTGCGACCAGTGCGGCAAGACGGACTCGGTCCCCTTCAAGCCTTCTTCGGGGCGGCCCGTGCTCTGCGGAGAGTGCTTCTCGTCCAGCCGCGCGCAGTAGTTCATAGCAGTCAAGGCGCGCGCGATTTGGCGCGAACAATTCCGGCGCGGCCGCCGTATAGGAAATTTAACCATTCGGTCCCCGGCGGACTTGAATCACCGGCACGCACTTGCGGGTGGCGACGATTCGAGTTACTAGGGGACTGGAATGGCTTCGACGACTTTATGAGTTACGAGACTGTCCAACTGGAGATGCGAGACGACGCGGTCGCCGTCATCACGCTCAACCGCCCGGCGGCGCTCAACGCGCTGACGGTCGAGATGGGGCGTGAGTTTCGCGCGGCCATCGGCGAGGCGCGCGAGCGCGGGGCGCGAGCCCTGGTCCTGACTGGGGCGGGCCGAGCTTTCTGCGCGGGCGGCGACTTGCGCGAGATGCGCCAGATGGCGGAGAAGGAGGGGCGAGTCGAGGCTTTCTTCGACGAACCGCTGCGCGTGATTCACGACTGCGTCCGGCTCATCCGAGAAACGCCTCTGCCCGTCATCGCCGCGGTCAACGGGGTCGCGACCGGCGGCGGCTGTAACTTCGCCCTCGCCTGCGACATCGTCCTTGCGAGCGAGAGCGCGCAGTTCAACCAGGCTTTCGTCAAGATCGGGCTGACGCCCGACTGCGGCGGGACATTCATCCTCCCGCGACTCGTCGGCTGGAAGCGCGCGACAGAACTCTTGATGACGGGCGAGATGGTTGACGCGCGGCGGGCCGCCGAGATGGGAATGATTAACCGCGCCGTCGCGGACGCGGACTTGATGCAAGAAGCACTGGACCTCGCTGGTCGTTTAGCCAGCGCGCCGACCGCCGCGCTGGCCCGCATTAAGAAGATGTTGGACGCGAGTGCCACGAACGATTACAACGCGCAACTTGAGCTGGAGCACGCGGCGCAACTCCAGTCGGGACAGACAAAAGATTTCAGAGAGGGCGTCGCAGCCTTCATCGAGAAACGGCCGCCGAAGTTCACCGGCGGGTGACACCGCTTCCCGAAAAGTTTCCAAAGGCTGCGAGCCGCTCGGATTAACGTCCAAGCGGCTCTTGTTTTTGAAAAGCAGAATCCAGAATTCAGAATCCAGGAGTCAGCATGAAAGGCTGAGAACCGCTTTTCTTTTTCTTCTGGATTCTGGATTCTGAATTCTGAATTCACGGAGTTAGTCATGGCTTCACTAACCTACACTCAATTGCTCCGGGGCAACCGCTCGTTCAGGCGGTTGTGGTCGGGCCAAGTCGTGTCGGAGCTAGGCAACTGGTTCAACTTCATCGCCGGGCTCGGGCTGATACGCTCAGTCTCATCGGCCGCGCCCGAGGCGACCGCCGTCATGCTCGTCTCGCTGCTCGCGCCGTTCGCGCTCTTCGCGCCGCTCGCGGGCGCGTTCGCAGACCGCTGGTCGCGGCGCACGGTGATGATCGCGGCGGACCTGGGCCGCGCGGTCGTGGCGCTCGGCTACCTGCTGGTCAAAGGCCCCGAGGATTTGTGGATCGCTTACGTCTGCGCGGTCGCGGGCTCGTTGCTCGCCTCCTTCTTCGAGGCGGCCAAGAACGCGGCGATGCCGAACGTGACGAGTGCGGACGGGTTGCTCGCGGGCAACGCCCTGATGTTCTCGACGCGCTTCCTGCTGATGTCGCTCGGCGCGGCGCTGGGCGGCTGGGCCGCTGCGCGCTTCGGCTACCAGACGGCCTTCATCATCAACGCGGCCTCGTTCCTCGTCTCGGCCTACTCCGTCTGGAAGATTCCGGCCGAGGCGATGAGTAAAGAGCACGTTGACGAGACGGGGAAGCCGCGCGCGCAGACGGAGGGCGCGGCGGCGAAGAGACGGGCGAGCTACTGGGCCGACGTGCGCGAGGGCTGGAAGTACATCGCGCGCTACCCGCTGGTCGCGGCCATCATCGGCATCAACGTGCTGTGGGCCACGGGCGGCGGCGCGTGCAACTTGATTTACGACCGGCTGGGCGGCGTGGTCTTCGCGGGCCAGGGCGGGCTCGAAGGCGACGCGGGCGTGGCCGCGCTCTACGCGACCGTCGGCGCGGGCGTCTTCTTCGGCATGCTCTGCGCGCGGCGCGTCGGCTCTCACGTGGAGCTGCACGGGCTGACGGCGAGGTTCATAGGCTGGATGCTGTTCGCGCACGGCGTGGTCTTCGCGCTCGCGGGGCTGATGCCGAAGCTGTGGATGGCGGGCGCGCTGCTGTTCCTGTCGCGCTTCATCGTCGGCATGGAGTTCGCGGTGCAAGATACGCTCTTGCAGCGGCTCGTGCCGGACCGCCTGCGCGGGCGCGTCATCACGACCGACCGCGCGTCGGAAATACTCGTGATGACGGTCTCGACGATCTTCGCCGCGTGGTCGCTGCACGCGATCAGCGCGCGCACGCTGGCCGTCATCTCGGGGCTGCTCTCGGCCGCGCCCGGCCTCATCTGGCTCGCGCTCTTCGCCACGGGCAAGCTGAGCATGCCTGCGAGGCCGAGCCCCGAGCCCGAGCGGAAGGAAGATGAGAAGGAAGCTCTCCTCGCCTCCGCCGGGTGAAACAGACTCGTTTCTGTCGTAAGATGCAGCGAGTCTTTTGGAGGGGCAGGGGCAAGTCCTCTGCCCGCTCAATGTCCATCGAAAGCGGGCAGAGGACTTGCCCCTGCCCCTACTTTTTCAGCTCGTCATGCGGAAGCAGATTGAAGGGAGGCAGCGCAGGCTCGGGCGCGCGTTCGCGGGCGCGCGGCTGTGGCTGCGCCGCGTGATGCCGCGCGTGGCCGTCGCGGCCGCCGCGCTCCTGGTCGTCTGGCTCCTCTTCGGCGAGACGCCTCTCTACAGACAATCCGCCGCCGGCACGGCCCTGCGCTACCTCACCGTCTGCGCCGTCGCGCTGACGTGCGTCTACTACGGCCTGAAGGCGCTCCGCTGGCTGAAGAGAAAACTGCTCTGGCGCGTGCGCCGCCGCCTGGTCATCACGTACCTCTTCATAGGGCTGACGCCGATCATCTTGATGACGCTGCTCGGCCTCATCTCGGCCTTCGGCGGCTCGGGGCAGGGGATGGCGCGCATCATCACGGCGCAGGTCAACGCGACCGAGCGGCAAACCGCTGCGGCCGCGCGCGGCCTCGCCGAAGCCTTCAAGTCTTTGCCCACAACCGCCGACGACCGCGCCGTCCAGAACTGGCTGGACGAGCGGACCTCGCTGCTTTACGCATCCTTGCCGGGCGCTCGCGTCTCGCTCTGGCGCGGCACGCAAGGCGACGACGAAAACAGTCTCGGACACAACAGCGCGGCGCAGTTCGTCAGCGAGCCCGGCGGCGAGAGCGCGCGCGGCGTGGGCAGTGACTCGACGCCGGCGCTCTCGCCTCTGCCCGAGTGGCTGCGCGGGCGCGCGGAGTGGGGCGGCCTGACCTTCGCGCCGGCCGCGAGCGTGGAAGAGAATTTCGGCTCGCCTTCCTTGCGCGCGGTCGTGCGCAGCACGGCGTCCGGCGGCCGCCCGTTCACGCTCTTGCTGACCGTGCCTGTGAGCCGCGCGCTGGTAGAGCATTACCGCGAGGCGACGGGTATCTATGTGCGGCCGTTCTTCGTCAGCGCGCCGATGAACGAGAGCAACCGCATCGTGGTCAGGGCGAGCCCGAGGGACAGGCGCGCGCTCGAAGAGTTGGAGCGGCAGCGGCGCTCGGCTGGGGACTACGAGACGAGGGTCGAGGAGATGTTCCGGCGCGACCAGTTCGGCGAGCAGCCCGGCAACACTTTTTACCTCGTCGTCCTGCCCGCGACCGAGTGGAAGAGCGGCCAGGCGAGCAACCACCTGAGTTTCCTTTTCGACTGGTCGTGGGGGCTGGCGGGCAAGCAGTTCTGGGGCGGCAGCGAGCCGGGCGAGATGTGGCGGCAGGCGCTCAAGTACATCGCCATCGTCTTCCTCCTGCTTGAGCTTCTGGCGCTGACGGCCGCGGCCTGGATGACGCGCGCCGTGACTGGCACAGTTCACAGACTCTACCGCGCCGTCGAGTACATCAAGCGCGGCGACTTCTCGCACCGCGTGCGCGTCCGCTCGCACGATCAATTAGGCGAGCTGGCCGCGGCCTTCAACGACATGTCCGCCAACATCGAGGCGCTTCTGGAAGAGCGCGTCGAGCGCGAGCGCCTGGAGCGAGAGGTCGAAATCGCGGCCGAGGTGCAGGCGCAGCTCTTCCCGCGCCGCGTGCCGGAGCTGTTGACGGTCGAGATCGCGGCCGAGTGTCGCGCGGCGCGCGGCGTGGCCGGAGATTATTACGACTACATAGAGGTCGCGCCGGGGCTCGTCGCGCTCGCGCTCGGCGACGTGTCCGGCAAAGGCATCTCGGCCTCGCTCGTGATGTCGAACCTGCAAGCCTCTTTGCGCGCGCAGACCACGATCACGGCCGAGCGGATGGAGATGGCCGAGCGCGCCCTGGCCGCGGCCGGTGCGGCGGCCGAAGCGGGCGGCGATTACAATCAAACGCTGGCGGCGGACGTGCGCGCCGCGGAGGTTGACGGCGCGGTCGCGCGCAAGATGAACAACATCAACCGGCAACTGTGCCAGAGCACGGAGAGCAACCGCTTCGCCACGCTCTTCCTGGCGCTCTACGAAGACCGCACGCGGCGGCTGCGCTACACGAACGCAGGGCACAACGCCCCGCTGCTCATCCGGGTGGACGGGTCAATCGAGCGGCTGACCATTGGCGGGATGATGGCCGGGGCCTTCGAGTGGGCCAAGTATGAAGAGGAGTCGGCGGCGCTCGCCCCCGGCGACGTGCTGCTCATCTACTCGGACGGCATCACCGAGGCCGAGAACGAGGCCGGCGAGGAGTACGGCGAAGAAAGACTAGCGAGCTTCGCCGTCGCCCACCGCGAATCCTCCCCCGACGAATTGCGCCAGGCCATCTTCGCGGAGATAGACGCGTGGTCGGGCAAGAAGGAGAGGGACGACGACCAGACGCTCGTGATAGTGAAAGGCAAAAGGTAATGCAAAATTAAAAATTAAAAATGCAAAATTATCGAGGCGGAGACCAGTTTTTATTAAATGTGGTTCTCCGCCTTCTTTTTGCATTTTTAATTTTTAATTTTGCATTTCTTTCACGCCGTGATAATCGTCGCGCGCAGTCCCGTCAATTCCGAAAAGTCTTTCGAGTAAACGGTCTCGACCTTGCGGACTCGGTTGACGGTCTCGACTAAATCCGTGGCGGGGATGAAGCCGTCCTCGGCGTGGGCTATGGCCCAGGCGGGCAGGTGCAGCGCGACGCGCAGGAGGTCTTCGACGAAGCGCAGGTATTGCTGCTTGGTGGTGATGCTTGTGCCGAGGCGGCCCGCGCCCAGCCTCTCGAACACTTCCCAGAAGCCGTCTCCGCTGCGCAACCACTCTTCGCGCCACGCCGACGGCGCACTGCTCCGCCGGTCGTGCACGCTGCGCGCGCGCGGGAGCCGGATGTAGAGCAGGTTGGTGCGCTGCTCGGCGATGAAGTCGCGCGCCTCGCGGTTGTCGCTCGTGTTGCGCTGCGCGTTGTTGACGGGCGCGGGCTGCGACTGCCAGATTCTCTGGAAGACGCGCGAGAGCGGCCGGCGCAGCTCGCGCGTCTCCTCGTCGAACGACAGCGCGTAGTCGCCGACCGCCATGCCGCAGCTGAGCGCAAGCGCGCGGCGAGCGGGCGACTCCAGCTTCTCGGCGTTGCGGCGCACGTTGTCGAACCACCAGGCGTCGGCCTCACCAAACCACTTGCGTAACGCCGGGTTCGAAAGCTTGTGGCCGGGCACGTACGCGTCTTCGAGCACGGTCGAGACATCCTCCTCGCTCAGCCGCTCGTCGTTGTTTTCGACGAAGGCCGCGGCCTTCGTCGAGGCCCACTGTGCCAAATCGTTCGCGGCCACGCGCACGCCCCATCGCTTGAGGTAGAGGCCCAGCTCGGCCTCGCCCGCGAAGGCGAGCGAGACCGACTTGAACTTGAGTCGCCGCAGCACGCCCAACTCGAAGGCGAGCCAACCATTCGGAATGATGCTGTTGTTATTCATCGGGAGTGAGGAATCAGGAGTCGGAAGCGAGGAGCGCAGGTTTTTCTCCTGACTCCTCACTCCCGACTTCTGTCTCCTGCCCTTTCGCGTAAGAGTTGAGTTCGGGAATCTGCGGGAGGGCCAAAAACGCGCGCACGACGCGCGGGTCGAATTCGAGGCCGGCCCAATTCGTCAGATGCTCGCGCGCTTCCTCTTCGGTGCGCGCGGGGCGGAACGGGCGCGCGTCCGTCAGCGCCGCGTAGGCGTCCGCCACGCGCAGGATGCGCGCGCCCAGAGGAATCTGCTCGCCGCGCAGGGCGTCCGGGTAGCCCGCGCCGTTCCACCATTCCTGATGCCAGCGCACCAGGAGCTGCGCGGCGCGATCCGCCCCTGCGCGCGCCGCCTCTTGCTCACCGATGACGGGGTGGCGGGCGAGGTCGAGCCGCTCGTCTTCCGTCAGAGGACCGGCGCGCTTGACGTAGTCGCGCTCCATCGCGACTTCGCCGAGGTCGTGCGCGAGCGCGGCCAGCTTGAGCGACGTGCGGTCCTGCTGCGCGAGGTGAAACTGCTTCGCGACCGCGTCGGCGAGCCTGGCAATGCGCGCCGCGTGCGGGTGGGCGTAGCCTTCAAACTCGTCAGACGCCGCGGCCAGGCGCATGAACGCCTCGCCCGTCACCCGTTCGCTTTCAGCAAATTCGAGATGAATGGACATAGCAGTGGTCAGTGGTCGGTGGTCAGTTAAAAGAAAAAACGCTTGATGGCCTCGGAGGTCAGTTCTGGCACAGCCGCACAGCAGTTTCTTAACTGACTACTGACCACTGACCACCGACCACTATCCTTTCCCTTTCACTTTGTCGAGCAGTTGGCGCGCGATCCTGTTCTGCGGCTCAAGAGTGAGCGCGCGCTCAAGCTCCGATTGCGCGCGGCGGAGCAGGCCGAGTTCGGTGTACAGCTCCGCGAGCATCACGCGGTAGGTCGCGTTGTTGGCGTCGAGCGCGATGGCCGCCTTGAACTCGGCCTCGGCGTTGCGGCGCAGGCGCTCGTCGCCCGCCATCGCCTGGCCGAGGTAAGCGCGGTAGCGCGGCTGCGTCGGGTCAAGTCGCGCGGCCTCGCCGAGCGAGGAGATGGCAAACGCCTTGTTCCCCTGTTGCAAGGCGGACAGGCCCTGCTGAAATTTCTCTTTGGCCCGGAAAGACGGCGTCGCGGCGGACTGCTCGTTCGCGGGCTGCCACGGCCTGACGCTCTCGCCGGCCTGGTTCGGGGCCGGATTGGATGAGCGCGCCGCGCGGCTCGCAGCCTCCTGTTGCATCAGCTTGGAGTCGTAAGTGGCGCGCGACGAAGAGTCCTTGAGCGCCTCGTAAGCATGCGCGATTTGGGCGAAGCCCGACTCTATGCGCGCGAGCAGGGCCGCGTCCGCCTCTCTGCGAAAGCGGTCGGGGTGGAATCGCTTGGCGAGCCCGTGGTATGCGCGCTTGATGTCGGCGGCGCTCGCCGTGCGGACGACGCCGAGTATCTGATAGTAGTTGGTTGCAAGGCCCAGCCGCTCGAACAATTCTTCGGGCCTGACCTCTTCGGCGCGCTTCTCCTGGGGCGCGGGCGCTTGCGGCGTCGTCGTTACCTTCGGCTCGACCTTCGGCTCGGTCTCGGTCTTGGTCGCGGCGGGCTGCTCCGGCTTAGCCTGCGCGGATTGGAGCGCGTGCGCCCTGGACTTCTCCTCGTCCGTCAGCGCCTGCGGCCAGTGCTCGCGGCGCAGGAACCCGCCGAGCGCGAGCGTGTAGGCGGCGCGCAAGGTCTCTTCTTCCGGGAGGCCGCAAACGATCACAAGGTCGCGGACGCTGAGCGGCGCGTCAACGCGCGACATCACGAACGCCTCGGCCGGCAGAAGGTTGACATCCTCCGGCATTTGAGTCTCCGGGTGGAGCATCTCTTTCCCGTCCGGGAGCCTCGCGGCGACGAAGTGCGGCGGCAGGCGGCGCGCGCTCTCGACCATGAGCGACTTGACGTTGACCACGGCGCGGACCTCGCCCGCGAAGCGCACGCGCGGGTCGAAGTCCCAGTGACCCTCGATCCAAAGAAGAGCGTGACAGAGCAGCTCGGAGACCTGGCGCGTCGTCAAAGCGTCCAGCGCCTCGCGGCTGACCGCGCCGGACGCGAGCAGCGCAGCGCCGGCCTCAAGATCGGAAGTAGTCTCGCCGACGCTCGCGAGCTGCGCTTCGGTCAGCAGGTTCCAGCGGCGCGCGCAGGAGCTGAAGCGGTAGGCGCGCAGGTTGGAGGCGGCGTAGACCACCTCGCCCGCGTCGAAATAGACGACTGCCTTGGCGCGTTCGCGCGCCAGCCGCACGACGCCCGACAAACTTTCGCTAGAGATTTCGCGTACCAGCTCTGCCAGTGGGTGTTTCTGTAATTGACCAGCCATGCGCTCAGCTATGGGGCGAGCCTCCGGCCTCAACAATCTTCATCCTGACGCGCTCGTGTGGTGGCGGGAGCCCCCTCGACCCTGACGGCATGATAGCGCACGCGCACGGGAAAAGAACAGTGGTCAGTGGTCAGTGGTCAGTGGTCAGTTAAAAGAAAATCCATGAGAAAATCATTCAGGGGCCAGAAGACGAATTCGGGCGCGACCGCGTGCTGCTGTTTCTTAACTGATCACCGACCACTGACCACTGACCACTACCTTTGACACTCGCGCGGGCGGCGCATATAGTAAGCGCAAAAGAGATTCAGCACTATCGGACGATCTCCCGCGCAAGCCCGACGGGCGTGGGCGCTCCGTTGTAGGCCGCAGATGAGCGAACAGATCAAGAGAAGTGTGTCAACTACAACAGCCGACGAGAAGACCGCGCTAGACGTGTGCCCCGAAGACTTTCGCTCGCTGAGCGCCGAGATCGTTGACCTGCTCTACACGCAGACCCTCTCGCCGGACGCCATCAGCACGCCCGCGCAAGTCTGCGACGCCTTCTCCGACATGCTCCTGCGCCACTGGGATTTGTGCTGCGTCGTTATCTCCCTGCGCGACGAGGCCGGGCAACTGCGTGAGACGGCCGTCCACACGCACGAACATCTGGACGAAGAGAAGGCGCGGGCCGCTGGCGCGAAGTTCGCCGCCGCGGTCGAGCGCAAAGGGAGCGAGCTGCAAATCTATGTGGACCAAGACGGCGCGGGGCCGTCGGGCGAGGACGAAGGGCAGCTGCGAAGGGCGCTGGAAGAGGCGGGCCTGCGCGCGGGCGCGGCCGTGCCGATTCACGCGCGCGGGATGGTCGTCGGCGCGCTCGTCGCCGTCAGCTTCTACCCCGAGCGACTGCGCGCCGCAATGAACGGGCTGCGCTTCATCGCCGCCCCGGTGGTCATCGGCGTCGGCAACGCGCGCCGCGCCGAGGCACTGCGCGAGCAGCACCGGCGCATCGGGCAGCTCGTGGACGAATTGAAGCAGCAGAGCTACGCCTTCGAGGATGCCAACCGCGAGCTTAGGCGCGTGGCCCATTACCGCTCGCTCTTTCTCAAGCGCCTGACGCACGAGCTGCGCACGCCCCTGACCTCCATGCTCGGTTTCGCAGAGATCATGCTCGACCACGAGACGCTGACCGACGCGCAGCGCCGCTTCTGCGAAAAAATTCAAGCCTCCGGTCTGCAACTGCAAACGCGCCTTACTCAGCTCGTGGACCTCTCGCGGCTGGAGGCCGGGCAGTCGGAACTTTTCCTGCACGAGTTTTCGCTGCGCGAAGTCTTGCGCGAGTCGTGCGTGGCCGTCGGACGCCTCGCCGAGAAGCGTTCGGTGGAGATCGTCTGCGAGCCGGACGCGGACCTCCCCTCGATAGTCTCTGACGAGGGGAAGCTGCGCCAGGTGCTCTACAACTTCTTCGCGCATGCCATCAGCCGCAGCCCCGAAGGCGAGTCCGTGCACGTCCAGGCCGAGAGCCCGTCGCCCTCGCGCTTCCAGATCATCGTCGAGGACGGCGGCGAGACCATACACGACATGTCCAGCATCTTCGAGCCGGTGGACATTGACGCGCCGAGCGAGAAGGCGACCAGCATGACCGAGCTGGGGCTCGCCATCGCGCGCCGCCTGATAGACGTGCTCGGCGGGACCGTGACGCTCGCCACCCCCGCAGAGCGCGGCCTCAAAGTAATCATCGAACTCCCGGTCCGCCCGCCCGAAGGAAGGTAAAAGCGAGTAAACATCGAATGGTAAATGGTGAGTGGACGGACAGCTTTGTCTATTCACCGTTTACCATTTACTATTTACCCTCAACATCATGGAACGACCTTCGGCCCAGATTCCCGCGGGGGAAATCCAAGTCCGCGACTGCTCGACGATAGAGGAGTTCGACCGCTGCATCGCGCTTCAGCGCGAGGCGTTCGCGCTGCCGGATTTAGAAATCTCGCCGCGCCGCCACCTGATAGTCACGCGCCGCGCCGGCGGCTGGACGCTCGGCGCGTTCGCGGCAGGTGAGCTGGTCGGCTTCGTGCATCAGATGGTTGCCGTGACGGGCGACGGCGAGGTCATAGGCTACTCACACATGATGGCGGTCGCGCGTGCCTACCAGGACCGCGGCGTCGGCGCGCGCCTCAAGTGGGCGCAGCGGGCGCGCGCTCTCGGCGAAGGGCGACGGCTCATCAAGTGGACCTGGGACCCCATGCAGGCGCGCAACGCTCACTTTAACCTCAACCGCCTCGGCGTCATGGTCCGCTCCTACGCCGTCAACTTCTACGGCACGGACTACATCACCATGCCGCGCGAGACCACGAGCAACGTCAGTCTCGACAGCGACCGTCTCTTTGCCGACTGGCAACTCGATTCCGAACGCGTTAACCTGCTCGCCGAAGGCCGCGCGGCTGAACAGAGGGACGCGCCCGCGACGACCATCGAAATTCCCCCGAACTGGGCCGCGCTCGTCCGCGACGACCCGGCCCGCGCGCGCAACGAGCAACTGCGCGTCCGCGCCGAATTCCAGGAAGCTTTCAACGCGGGCCTCGTCTGCGCCGGCTTCCAACGCGACGACGCGCACCCGCGGTATCTACTTTTTAGAAGTGATGAGTGATGAGTAAAAGAAAGAAAGTTTTTTCTGATCACTCATCACTCATCACTTATCACCGCTTTTCTTATGCTTTTCGCACGTTTCGACCGTTACGTTGAGCGCCACGCGCGCCGCTTCACCGAGCGGCTACAGGCGCTGTGCCGCATGCCGTCCGTAGCGGCGCGCGGCACGGGGATGCGCGCGATGGCCGAGGCGGTCGAAAAGCTGATGCAGCGCAGTGGGGCGGGCACGCGCGTCTTCAAGCTCGGCAGCGGGTTCCCGGTCCTCTTTGGCGAGTGCGGGGCCGGCTCGCATTGCTTCCTCGTTTACGGCCATTACGACGTTGCGCCCGTGGGCCAGTTGACGAGCTGGTCTTCGGGGCCGTTCGCCGCCGAGGTCAAGGACGGCAAGCTCTACGCGCGCGGCTCGGCCAACAGCAAGGGCGACCTGGTCGCGCGCCTCGCGGCCGTCGATGCCTACCAGAAGACTTTCGGCAAGCTGCCCGTCTGCCTGCGCTTCATCGTCGAGGGCGAGGCCGGCATCGGCAGCCCGAGTCTTTACCGCTTCGCGGCGGAGAACGCGGAGCTGCTCCAGGCCGAGGGCTGCATCTGGGAGGAAGGCAACAAGGACACGCAGGAACGCTTCATCATCAGCCTCGGCTTCAAGGGCATCACTTTCGTCGAGCTGCGCGTCCACGGCGCGCGCACCGACCTGCACTCGAAGTGGGGCGCGATTGTGCCAAATCCGGCGTGGCGGCTCGTGCAGGCGCTCTCCACCGTCACCTCGCCCAAAGGCGTCATCACGATTGACGGCTTCTCGTCGCGCGTCGCGCCGATAGAGCCGGAGGACGCCGCGGCCCTGAAGGAGATAGAGATTGACGAGGCGGGCCTCAAGCGCGAGTTTCGCATCAACCACTGGGTGCGCGGAATGCGCGGAAGCTCGCTGGTCAAAGAGCACATCTTCGGGCCGACCTGCACCATCTGCGGGATTCAGACCGGCCACACCGATGCCGGGCCGAAGACCGTGCTCCCTAGCTACGCGATGGCCCGCCTGGACTTTCGCCTGGTCCCGGACCTGACGCCCGAAGGAGTCGTCCGCCTCCTGCGCGAGCACCTGGACGTGCGCGGCTTCAAGGACGTGGATGTGATAGAACTCGGCAGCGCGCCCGTCATCAAGTCTTCGTCGCAGTCCGCGGTCGCGCGCGCCGCCATAGAGGCCGCGCCCGAAGTCTATGGCCGCCCCGCGGTCGTTTACCCGCTCAACCCTGCGAGCGGCCCCGTCGGCGCGATCTGCGGCACGACTATGCCGCCGATGCCGGTCGTCTCCTTCGGCACGAGCTACACCGGCTCGAACCCTCACGGCCCCGACGAGAACATACGCCTCGAAGACTTCCTTCAGAGCGTCAAGTTCTTCGGCCGCGTCATACACCACCTGGGCCAATACGTCCGCCAGTCGAAAAGCGGCGGCCAGAAAAGCCCCACCGCGCTCGTCCTCTCCAGGGGTTAGACTTGCCATGCGGGCGCGTTCGGTTATGATGAGAGCGTTAATCCACAGCGGAGGGTGAAGAGCGGAGTTGACGACCAACGTCCAAGCGGCCGGGCGCGAAATCGAGAGCCTGCGCGAAGAGATTCGCCGCCACGAGGAGCTTTACTACGTCCACGACAACCCGGAAATTTCCGACGCCGAGTACGACGCGCTGGTCGCGCGCCTGCAAGCACTCGAAGCCGAGCACCCGGAGTTCGTCACGCCCGACAGCCCGACGCAGCGCGTAGGCGGCCGTCCCGCAGAGGGGTTCGCGGAGTACGTGCACCGGCGGCCGATGCTCTCGCTCGACAACAGCTACAACATCGAAGACCTGCGCGCGTTCGACGAGCGCGTGCGGCGGCTGGCCGACGGGCGCTCGTTCGAATACGTCGCGGAGCTGAAGATTGACGGGCTCTCGATCTCGCTCCATTACGTGACAAGTGTGCTCGCGCGCGGGGTGACGCGCGGCGACGGGCGCGTCGGCGAGGACGTGACGCAGAACGCGCGCACGATTCGCACCATCCCGCTCAGGCTCAAGACCAATGACCACCCGGAAGTTGAAGTGCGCGGCGAGGCTTACCTCTCGCGGAGCGTCTTCGAGAAGATTAACGGCGAGCGCGAGGAGGAGAACTTGCCGCGCTTCGCCAACCCGCGCAACGCGGCCGCGGGGACCATCCGCCAGCTGGACCCGAAGATCGTCGCCGCGCGCCGCCTGGAGATGTTCGCTTACGACGTTATCACGGGCGAGCGCAAGCCTTTCGGTTCTCACTGGGAGGCGCTCGCCTGGCTCGACAGGGCGGGCTTCCGCGTTAACGAGAATAAGCGGCTGTGCCCTTCGATTGACGACGTGATCGGATTTTGTAACGAGATGGAGCAGCGCCGCGACGAGCTGGGCTACGAGATTGACGGCGTGGTCGTGAAGGTCAACTCGACGGCGTTGCAGGACGAGTTCGGCGCGACGACGAAAGCGCCGCGCTGGGCCATCGCGTACAAGTACCCGGCGCGGCAGGCCACGACGAAGGTTCTTTCCATCGTCGTCCAGGTCGGACGCACGGGGGCGCTGACGCCCGTCGCTAATCTTGAGCCGGTCGAATTGGCGGGCACGATTGTCGCCCGCGCGACGCTGCACAACGAGGACGAGATCAGGCGGCTCGACGTGAGGGTCGGCGACACGGTGCTGATCGAAAAAAGCGGCGAGATCATCCCGAAGGTCTTGAAAGTCGTGGAGTCAAAGCGCACGGGGGAGGAGAGGCGCTTCCGCATGCCGAAGAAGTGTCCCGTGTGCGGAGGTGTCATCTCGCGCCCCGAGGGCGAAGTCGTCTCGCGCTGCGTGGCAGCGGACTGCTCGGCGCAGCTCAAGGCGCGGCTCCTACACTTCTCCTCGCGCCGCGCGATGCGCATCGAGGGTCTGGGCGAGCAACTGGTCGAGCAGCTCGTCGGCAAAAAGATGGTCGCGGACGTGGGCGACCTCTACCGCCTCAAGATGGAAGAGGTCGCGGCGCTCGAACGGATGGCGGAGAAGTCGGCGTCGAATTTAATGGCACAGATCGAGGCGAGCAAGACGCGAGACTTGCCGCAGTTGATTTACGGCCTCGGCATACGCCACGTCGGCGAGCGCACGGCCGGCATCCTCGCGCGCCGCTTCCGCTCGCTCGACCGCCTGAGCAAGGCGAGCGTTGAAGAGCTGGACGACATACACGAGATTGGCATGACGGTCGCGCAGAGCGTGCGCGACTGGTTCGACGACGCGGGCAATCTTTATCTGTGCGAGCGGCTCAGCGCGGCCGGCGTGCGCACGGAGCTGGAAGGCGGGGCTTCGGCGGCACACGACGAAAACTTTGCGGGCAAGCAGTTCGTCTTGACGGGGAGGCTCGAAACGTTGACGCGCGACGAGGCGCGCTCTCTGATAGAGGCGCGCGGCGGTCGCGTCACGTCCACCGTCAGCAAGAAGACGGACTACGTCGTCGCGGGCGAAGAGGCCGGCTCGAAGCTCGACAAGGCCCATGCGCTCGGCCTGCGCGTGATAGACGAGGCGGCTCTTAAAGAACTGCTCGGCTAGGAAGATTTCGGGGACGACGGATTCACTACGGGAGGGAACGGAACGATGGCTGTAGAAGAAGGAAAGAACAAGCTGGAGCTGGTCTACACGCTTTTTTGCGACGACGTTCGTTTGGAGGTCGGCAACAAGCTCTCACTGATGGGCGTGTTCCAGAACATCATGGTGCAGCAGCTTCCCATCTCGCTGATCAAGTTCGCGGTCGTCAACCATTGGCGCGGCCAGGGGACGCACCTGTCGGAGGTGAGAATCCTGACGCCCGACCGCCAGCAGCCCGTCGTCGTCTCGCAGCCCACGCCGTTCGAGGTCGCGCCCGGCGGCTTCGCCGACAATATCAGCTTCTTCGTCAACGTGACCTTCCCGGTCGCGGGTGAGTACTGGGTTCAGACCCTGGTCAACTCCACGCTCTTCGACGAGCAGCGGCTGGTCGTCTCCGACGCGCAGGCGGCGCAGGCGACCGAGAGCGTGTCGGACGCCGTCAACTGAGCGCGCCAGGAAATTTTCAGAGGTTGTAAATCTTTACCTTGTAATTGAGGGTGTTGGCCTTGATGCCGAGCAGGCGCGCGGCGCGCGCCTGGTTGCCGCCCGTGATGAGCAGCGCCTGCTGGATGATGCCCGACTCGAATTGGCGGACGGCGTCGTCCAGTTTGATGCCGTTCTCTATGTCGAGGCGGTGCGTCCCCTGTGGCACGGACAACTCGGAGAGCAGCGTCTCGCGCTCCAGGCTCTGAGTCTCCTTAAGCAGCGTCATCGCCAAATCCTTCAGCTCTTGAACCCGCTCCGCGAGCTGCGGAGATTCGTCGAAGCCGCGCGCGCGCGCCAGCGGGCGCAGGCGGCGCACAGGCTTCCTCAAGGTCTTTAAGGCCACAGCGTTTCTGTTCATCATTCTTCCCTCGATCTAGACACAGCGCAAAGGGCAGAGTCGTACGGCACTTAGTTATTCGCTCGCCCGTGAAAAAAGTTCCGAAAAATTTTAAAGGCGGGGGGAAAGTTTTGGCCCAGAGCGGTTAGCGACTCTGCGTCGCTCCGACATTCGGGAATTCATCCAAAAGCCGGTGAGAAACGCGCGCCGCGCGGGACGAAAAAAGAGGCGAGCCCGAATGGGCCCGCCTCTCTTGATGAATCAAAAATGATGGCGTGCGGATGAGTGGATTTGAACCACCACGGTATCGCTACCACAGGCTTCTGAGACCTGCGCGTCTGCCAGTTTCGCCACATCCGCTCATCAACTGGTGTTTGAATATTACGGACGCGGCGAAAACGTGTCAAGCAGGCGAATAAACGTCGAGGGCTGCCCCGGAAGATCGCCGAGCACGGCTCCCGGCGACGCGGTTGCGGCCCCAGTCGCGTGATTGTTATAGTTGAATTTCTCTTTTGGTCGTCCGAAGAAGAATGTCCGACAACTTAGCGCCAGGTTCCGACGAATTGCGCGAGCGTTTGGCGTCGGTTCGCCGCCGGATCGAACAAAGCGCGCGCAACGCCGAGCGCGACCCGGCGGAGGTCCGGCTAATCGCCGTCAGCAAAACGCACCCGCCCGAAGCCGTGCGGCGTGCCATCAGTGCGGGCGTCACGGACCTCGGGGAGAACCGCGTGCAGGAGGCCGACGCGAAGATTAGCGAGGTGGGGCGCGACGTGGCGCGCTGGCATCTGATAGGCCACTTGCAGGCGAACAAGGCGCGGCGCGCAGTTCGGCTCTTTGACTTGATTCACTCGATAGACTCCCGCGCGCTGGCACAGCGCCTGGACCATTTGTGCGAGGAGGCCGGGCGCGACGAACTGCCCGTGCTGATTCAGGTTGACCTCGGGGGCGAGGCGGCCAAGTCCGGGGTGAGCGAGGACGGTTTGGACGAGTTGGCGGAGGCGGTCGGCGCGTGCCCGCGTCTGAAGCTCGCGGGGCTGATGACGCTGCCCCCGTTCTCGGAAGACGTGGAGCAGGTGCGCCCCTTCTTCCGACGCTTGCGCGAGCTGCGCGACCGGCTCGACGAGCGCGGGAGTTTCGGCGACGGGCGCGGCGAGCTTTCGATGGGCATGAGTCACGATTACGAGGTGGCGATTGAGGAGGGCGCGACCCTCGTGCGCGTCGGGACAGCGATCTTCGGCGAGCGGCGGGGCAAAGGGGTTTGAGCCAGGGGGCCGCCGAAGGTTGAAAGCGATTTCTGAATTCTGCCGATGACTATCTTAGAACAAATTTATCTGTTCTTCTGGTACGCGGTGGCTTCCGCCATCCTGCTGCTCGTGGCGCTGATACTGCTTCGGGCGCTGGCGGACTACGCGGACCTTAATCCTTTCGGCTGGCCGGCGCGCACGATCCGCAGCCTGACAGACCCGCTCGTCAGCCCCGTGCGTCGCGGGCTCTTGAGGTCTGGGCTGGAGCCGAAGCTGGCCCCGCTGCTGACTATCCTGATCGCGGCGCTCCTCGGCTGGTTCGCCGTCCAGCTCGTCCGGGAAGTGCTCTTTACTTTGGACGGCATCATCAGGAGTTTAAACCGCGGGGCGATCATCTCGCTGGTCGGCTACGCGCTCTACGGGCTGCTGGCCGTCTTCTCGCTGATGATCTTCATGCGGATAGTTTTCTCGTGGGGCGTCAGCTCCGCCAACCGCGTGCTGCGTTTCCTGATTCGCGTGACCGAGCCTGTGCTCGGCCCGTTCCGTCGCCTCATTCCGCCGCTCGGAATGTTCGACATCTCCCCCCTCGTCGTGCTCCTGCTCATACGCCTGTTTCAGCAGGCCATCCAGGGAACGCTCATTGGCTGATGGGGAGGGCCGCGCCCCCGCGCGACTCTGAGAGGGTCCTCTGTTGATTCAATGTTCGGAACGCGACGGCGCGCTCGTGTTCACCGTGCGCGTCGTGCCGCGCGCCTCGCGGAGCGGCGTGGCGGGCGAGCAGGGCGGGGCCTTGCGCGTGCGGGTGGCCGCGCCCCCGGTGGACGGCGCGGCGAACGAAGAGTTGGTGCGGACGCTGGCCCGCGCCCTGGGCGTCGCGCCGCGTGACGTGGAGATTACGAGCGGGCACGCCTCGAAGCTCAAGCAGGTTCGGGTGACGAACGTCAAACGCGAACGGCTCGAACGGCTCGCGGAAGATGATTAGCGCGATTCAGGCTTAATTTCGGCAATTCAATAGGGAACTAATTGCCGGAGTTGGCGTACATGAAAGTTGACAAGCGGAAGCACGACTCCCTTCCACGCGAAACCAACGCCACAAGCCCGAGAAATTCTACCGAATCTTCGGCGGGCGGCCTGCGAGCGGGGTGGGGGCTTCGCGCCGTTCTGTCGCGCCTGAAAATTTCCGAGAAAACTAATGCGGGCGGCTGAATCTCAAGCGGCACGCCCGTGCCGAGGGGCAGGGAACTTGTTGAGTCCTCGCCTTAAATTTCAGATGGAGGTTCTATGAAGATAAATTTTCGCCGGCTGGTTTCCGCCGCGCTCGGCGTCGTCCTGCTCACCCTCTCCGCAGTCCCGCAGTCGCGGGCCGCGACCGCGCAGCCGCCGGAGACTCTCAGCGTCCCGGTCACCTATTTCAAACTCCCGAACGGGCTCCGCGTCGTGCTCTCGCCCGACACGACCGCGCCGACCGTGGCCGTCGCCGTCTACTACAAGATCGGCTTCCGCATCGAGCCGAAGGACCGCACCGGCTTCGCGCACCTCTTCGAGCACATGATGTTCCAGGGCTCGCAGAACCTGGGCAAGATGGAGTTCATCAAGATGGTGCAGCAGAACGGCGGGGTGCTGAACGGCTCGACCCGCTTCGACTTCACCAACTACTTCGAGATCATGCCCGCGCACAAGCTGGAGACGGCGCTCTGGGCCGAGGCCGACCGCATGAAGGGCCTCGCCATCACCGAGGAGAATCTGAAGAACCAGCAGGGCGTGGTCGGCAACGAAGTCAAGGTCAACGTCATCAACACGCCCTACGGCGGCTTCCCGTGGCTCGACATGCCGCAGTACGCCAACACGAACTGGTTCAACGCGCACAATTTCTACGGCGACCTGAAAGACATAGAGGCCGCGACGCTCAAGGACGTGCAAGACTTCTTCACGACCTACTACGCGCCGAACAACGCCGTGCTGACGGTCGTCGGCGACTTCGACGTGGCGAGCGCGCGCAAGCTCGTCGAGAAGTATTTCACGGGCATCCCTTCGGTCAAGCAGCCGGCGCAGCCCGACCTCGCCGAGCCGCGTCAGGAGCAGGAGAAGCGCGCCTCGAAGAAGGACCCGCTCGCCAAGCGCCCGGCCATCGCCTTCGCCTACCACATGCCCGAGCGTAACACGCCCGAGTTTTACGCGATGGGACTCCTGGACCAGATTCTGCTCCAGGGCGAGGACAGCCTGCTCCACCAGGAGCTGGTCAAGAAGCGCGGCCTGGCGGCGAGCGTCCCCGGCGGCATCAACCTGCTCGGCAACATGTTCAACTACAACGGGCCGATGCTCTGGATGGGCTACCTCTTCCACGACAACGGCAAGACGCCGGACGAGATTCTGGCGGCCGTGGACACGGTGATAGAGGGCGTGCAGACGAAGCCCGTGGACCGCGCGACGCTGGACCGCGCCATCGTCAAGCTGCGCTCGGGCTTTTACGACACGCTGACGCAGTTCAACGGCTTCGGCCGCGCCGACCTCCTGGCGAGCTTCGCGCTCTTCGACGACCAGCCGGAGCGCATCAACACACTCGAAGCGGAGTTTCGCAAGGTGACGCCCGAACTGCTGCAAAAGACGGCGCGCGAGTACCTGCGCAAGACGAACCGCACCGTGCTGACGATTGAGCCCACAGCCGCCGGCAAGTAGCCCCGGCGACCCTCGCGCTCTTCACATGAGAGATGGAGAATTGAAGATGAAGAAACATTTGATGATCGTTTTCGTCCTCGTCGCCGCGCTCGTCTGCGGGCCTACGGCGGCGACGCCGGCACAGGAGAAGCCGAAGGAACAGCCTCCCGCCGGAGGCACGCCGAAGCCCTTCACGCTCCCGAAGAAGGACACCTTTACGCTCAAGAACGGCATGAAAGTCACGCTCGTGCCCTACGGCACCGTGCCGAAGGTGACGGTCAGCGCGGCGGTGCGCGCCGGCAGCCTGAACGAAGGCCCGGAGCAGGTCTGGCTGTCGGCCATCACGGGCTCGATGCTGAAGGAGGGGACCGCGACGCGCACGGCCGAGCAATTGGCACAGGAGGCCGCGCGCATGGGCGGCGGCCTCAACGTCAACGTCGGGGCCGACCTGACCACCATCGGCGGCGACGTGCTCTCGGAGTTCGGCCCGGACCTCGTCGGCCTGATCGCGGACGTGATTCAGCACCCGCTGCTTCCGGCCTCGGAGCTTCCGCGCCTGAAAAACGACCGCCTGCGCCAGCTGACCATCAGCAAGACGCAGCCCGGCCCCATCGCCAACGAACGCTTCCGCCAGTTGCTCTACCCGAACCACCCTTACGGCCGCCTCTACCCGACCGAGGAGATGATTAACCGCCTGACCGCCGAGGACGTGCAGAAGTTTTACAAGGACAACTTCGGGGCCGCGCGCACGCACCTCTACGTCGCCGGGCGCTTCGACGCGGCCGCGATGAAGAAGGCCATCACGCAGGCGTTCGAGGGCTGGGCGGCGGGCAGCGCGCCGGTCGAGAACATCCCGAAGCCGGTCGCGGCGCACTCGCTCACACTGATTGACCGCCCCGGCGCGGCGCAGTCAACTATCTACCTGGGCCTGCCCGTCATCGCGCCGGGCCACAACGACTACGTTGCCTTCCAGGTGATGAACGCGCTGCTCGGCGGCTCCTTCGCCTCGCGCATCACGTCGAACATACGCGAGGCCAAGGGCTACACCTACTCGCCCAACAGCCAGCACTCGACGCGCTTCCGCGACGCCTACTGGGTCGAGGTCGCGGACGTGACGACGGCCGTCACCGGCCCCTCGCTCAAGGAAATCTTCTTCGAGATTGACCGGCTCCAGAAAGAGCCGCCGACCGAAGCGGAGTTGCAGGGGATCAAGAACTTCCTGGCGGGCATCTTCGTCCTCCAGAACTCCTCGCGGCAGGGCGTGATTGGTCAGCTCGCCTTCCTCGACCTGCACGGGCTCGACGAGAACTACCTGACCACTTACGTGCAGAAAGTCTTTGCCGTCACGCCGAAGGACGTGCAGCGCATCACGCAGACTTACCTACTCAGCGACAAGATGACGCTCGTCGTCGTCGGCGACAAGAGCAAGGTCGCGGAACAACTCACGCCTTACGGTCAGGTCAACTAAAAGCCGTGATGAGTGATGAGAGGCCGTTTGAAAACTCAACCCAGGCATTGATTCAACCCTTTGCGCCTTAAGTTTTAACTTTGCGCCTTTGCGTGAACTGCTTTTCTCGCAAAGGCGCAAGGTAAAGAAAAACCAAAGGCGCTGGAGGCTTGAGCCTGGGTTTTTAAACACGCTCTCAGTAAAAACCACCTGCTTTAACTTATCACTCATCACTTGTTCTTTCCCCCCGTTTTTCATATATTTCTTCCCCGCATCAATCATAAAATCTTTGGCCGAAGGAACCTGACCGGATGTCTGGACACTCGAAGTGGCACACAATTAAGCATAAGAAGGGCGCGCTCGATGCCAAGCGCGGCAAGCTTTTCACGAAGCTGATTAAGGAAATCCAGGTCGCGGCGCGCACGGGCGGCGGCGACGTGAACGCCAACGCGCGCCTCCGCAAGGCCGTCTCGGACGCCAAGGGCGCGAACATGCCGAACGACACGATTGATCGCGCGATTCGCCGGGGCACGGGCGCTGAAGACGGCGTCACCTACGAGGAGATAACTTATGAAGGGTACGGGCCGGGCGGCGTGGCCGTGATGGTTGACTCGATGACGGACAACCGCAACCGCACGGTGGCCGAGATTCGTCACATCTTCTCGAAGAACGGCGGCAACCTGGCGACCAGCGGCGCGGTCGGCTGGATTTTCGAGAAGAAGGGTTACATCGTCATCGGCAAGGAGGCCAAGTCGGAGGACGAGTTGTTCGAGATCGTGACGGACGCGGGCGCGGAAGACCTGCGCGACGACGTGGACAACTTCGAGATCATCACCGCGCCCTCGGACTTCGACGCCGTGCTCACGGCCGTCAAGGGCGCGGGCGTCGAGCCGCAGGTCGCCGAAGTCGAGATGGTCCCCAAGGAGTACAAGAAACTGGAAGGCAACGAGGCCAAACAGATGCTCAAGCTGATGGAGGCGCTCGAAGACCACGACGACGTGCAGAAAGTCTCCGCCAACTTCGACATCAGCGAGGCAGACATGGAGTAAGTAAAAAGGAAAAAGGTAAAAGGCAAGAGGGAAGACGAGAGCCGCGCTCTTCGTTTTTCCCTTTTTCCTTTTTACTTACCTCATGCCGGCGTCAGGGGCGAGAGCGAGTAACGAACTATCAGAAAGACACGCGCGTCGGCTTCCCGCTTGAGGACGGCGTCGGGCGGGATGCTCAGGTCTGAGACACGGCCGTCCCCGTTCAGGTGGTCGTCCATGTCATCGGGGACCGGGACGGCGGTGGGTACTGACAGCGCCGCGCCTTCCTGCGCGTACAGTTTCAGCGCGTCTATCGTCAGCGTCTTGTCCTGGGCCATGTAGGGGAAATAGTCCTTGCTTAGGCGCACGGAGAAGTCGCCCGCGCCGTTGACGAAGGCGGACCACTCGCCTGGGAAATCGTGGCGCAGGCTGAAGAGCAGCGAGAGGTTGGCCTGGCTCGCCTGCTGCAACAGGTCCGCGAGCGCCGACTTCACTTTGGCCTGGTCCACGCCCTGCCGCGCCGTGTAGCGGACGTGCAGAATCACGTCCGAGATGGTCGCGTAATCGAAGGCGTGGTAGTCGTCCGGCAGCGCGATCTTCCAGGTGCTCTCCGCGCCCGCGCCCTCGAAGGGCAGGAATCGCTCGTCGCGCAGGTTGGTCTCGAACATGCCGCTGTCGTTCGCGGCCATGCTGGTGACGACGGACTGCACCGCGCCGACGTAGTCAACGAAGCGGTCGTCCTCGGACCCCTGCCGCGCGTACTCGCTGTCCTTCATGAGCGGCGACTTGCGGACGCTGCTGCGCAGGAGCGAGAGCGTGCAGTTGACGCTCGTGTAGGGGCCGACGACAGAGGGCAGCGAGAGCGCGACCGATTTGATGCGCCGCAGGTAGTGGCCGGGGCAGTCGCGGTCGTAGAGCCACTCGGGGATCGTCACCTCGCACTTCCCCGTGGCCTTCAGCGTGAGCAGCGCGAGCGGGTCCAACTGGCGGAGCGAGACGTGGCGCGTCAGCTCGAACTCGCGCTTGTTGTTCTCGTGGTAGGCCATCTCCAAACGCTTCAAGTCGAGGTGGAGCGCCTCGCCCGAGAGCAGTCCCTTGCGCCCCACGTCCCAATAGTTGAACTTGACGAAGTCCTGCGCGTCCACCTCCGGGCGCATCAGCTCCTGCTTCATCGTCCGCTCGGCCTTGCGCGCCGTGTCGAAGGCAAAGCGGTAGTACTCGTAGTAGAGCCGCGAGACCTCGCCCTGCATCCAGAGGTAGAGTTCCTCGCTGGTGAACTTGTCGTGCAGGAACTGGTCCACCTCCTGCGAGTTCTTAATCTGCTGCGCGGTGCTCAGGTACTCGTGATGGGCCACCTGCTCGGCGATGAGCGAGGCGAGAATCTGCCGGCCGTTCTGCATCAGCTCGTGCGCCGCAAGGTTGTACTGCAAGAGGAAGTCGGCGGCGCGGCGCTCGAACGAGGCTGTCTTCGAGGCGCTGCCCGCGGCGTAGGTCTCCCGGCTGGCGAGCAGCTCCAGTATGTCGGCCCCGATTGAGGCCGCCTTCGAGAGCTGCTCGCCGCCGAATTCGATTGTGCCGCCGATGCCCCAGTAATGGAGGTTGATGGGGAACTGCGGAATCATCCCAAGCACGGGGGCGATCTGTTTGGCCCCCCAGGCCGCCGCCTGGAAATCCGCCGCCGCGGGCGAGTGTTGATTCAGGTCGGCGTGCTCGTTGGTGTTCAGGTAGAGCGGGCCGGACCCGGCCGCGCCCGACTGCTGCGCGGGGGAACTGTTGCCGGCGAGCCTCGTGGCGGGGAGCCTCTGGAGAGTCAGCGTCTTGTCGTACTGGCCCACCAGCGCGTCGTACGCGTCGTCGAAGTTCTCCTCGGTCAGCTCGCGCCGGTCGAGCGCCAGAGAGTCGGGCGCGTTCTGCTCCGCGGGGAGGCCGAGCAGTCGCTGGTAGTAGTGCAGCCGTTCAAGCGCGGTCGCGCGGCTGGTGAGCAGCGACCGGGTCGCCTCCTCGGCCGACTTCCACTGTAGAAAGCGGACCTCCTGAGCCATCTGCTGAATCTGAATCTCGTGGCGCTGGCGGGTCAGGGCCAGCGCCTCGCCGTCGCCCTTCTCCACCGCCGCGAGCAGCGCGCCGCCGAGGCCGCGCACCTCGCCGCAGAGTTCCAGCGCCTTCTGGATGAGGGTCAGGCAGCGGACGGGGCCGACCGGCTGGTTGAGGCCGCTGACGATGCTGCCGATGTTGATCCCGGCGGCCGCCGCCTTGACCAGCATGCCGGGGTCAATCGGCGGGTCGAAGAGCGCCAGCGGGCGGACGACGCCCTCGATGTTCATGCAGTGGCGAATCTTGAAGAGGCGGTCTGCGACCGTGTCCCAGTAGCCCAGCAGCTTCTCGTTGCGCGGGATGCAGAAGTAGAGGGTGCGCCCGATGCCGAAGAGCGGCCCGGCGCTGTCGGTGTCGCCTCCGCCGGGCGGCGGGGCCAGGTTGAAGGGGAAGCGGCCCTCCAGCTCGACCAGGGCGTTCCCCATCGGGTCGCTGTCCTGCGCCTTGAGCTGCGCGAAAGTCTTCGGCCGCGCCTCGCCCATCGGCGGGATGCGCTGCGGGCGCGGGCCGAGGAGGTTCTGGGCCAGCACGTAGCGTTGCGTGGCCTCGTTGATGGACTCCACAGTGTCCTGCTGAAAAAGGTCGTCGCCCCAGGCGATGAGGTTGTCAAGGTACTTCATCACGACCGAGTACTGATAGGCGAGGTGCCTGGTCCGCGCCACGGCGTGGGGCTGGAAGGGCTTGTTGAGAATCGCCTGGTAGCCGTTAAGCACCTCGTCGCGCAGCTCGGCCTCGCCGGGCAGCAGCTCCGACACGGGTTTGCTGAGCAACGTGAGCAGCTCGTCAATCTGCTTCGGGTCCTTGCCGCGGCGGAAGGCCACGAACTTCCAGAACCGCTGCGGCGGGTCAACGCTCTGGTCGTTCGAGGTCGGGTCGAAGATGTAGTGGAACCAGCGTTGCGCTTCCGCGAACCGCTTGGTCTTGCTCAGGTGCACGGCGACGGTCAGCGGGATGTGGAAGAAAAGCTCCCAGTTGTAGTTGGCATAAGGCCCGTGCTCTTCAACGTCTATCTCTTTGGGGAAGAAGTTAACGCCGACGAGGTTGCTCTGCGCGGGGTTGTAGAGCGCCTGAAAGAAGTCCTCGCGTGTCTCCTGCACGGCGGGGTCCAACATGCCGGGCAGCGACGCGCGGTTCAGCTTCGAGATCAGCTCGCCGACGAACGGGTGAAAGAAGTTTCGGAAAGTGTACTCGAACCGGGTGTCCCAGTGGGTCAGCGACACCTTCCCCACGGTGGACGACTTCAACATGTCGTGAAAGCCGATTGCTTGAATGAAGGCTGGCATGACTTCCTCCTCATAGTTTGCGAAGGCCATTAGTAATCGCGCCCGACGGCCCGATCTGTTTCCCGCCGAAGGTTACGTTGCCGGTCGTGCCCAGGCCGCGGCTGATGAAAGCGTCCTCGGTCACGAACTCGCGCACCGTTGCGACATCTATGATGGCCGGGTCCGGGTCGCCGCCGCCGAGCATCTTCGGCCCGACCTCGACGGGTGAATCTCTCCTCAGGACGAGCGGCGGAATCTGGACCGCCTGCGCCACGCCGGGGTTGAGCGTGATGCCGAAGTCCGGGTGGTCGAAAACACGCCTCTGCTCCTGCCGCGTCGTGACGAAGAAGGCGTGACGATTGTCTTCGTAGAAGAACGGGGCGTCCCACGGGGACGCGAGCGGGTGGCGGGGCTCGATTGTGCGGTCCGCAATCCCGTTGGCGAGCACGGAGCGCGTCTTGTCGGCCGGGGGGAAGCTGAGAAAGCCGTTCGAGTAGTTGACGACGAAGAGGTCGCCGGACGTGTCCAGGGTGCGGAACGGACTGAGGGTGAAAATAGAGCTCAGGTTGTTGCCGGTGTCGAATTTGAGCGACGGCAGGCTGTGCGTGTTGAAGAGGTAGAAGGTGGTGTTGCCCTGGCCGCTGACGTGGATGCTGAGCGCGTCCGCTATCTCGGAGGCAGACAGT
Organism: Pyrinomonadaceae bacterium; assembly: GCA_036403435.1. Lineage (GTDB taxonomy): Bacteria > Acidobacteriota > Blastocatellia > Pyrinomonadales > Pyrinomonadaceae > QHXM01. The sequence continues at coordinate 54,510 of DASWQY010000096.1, read as the reverse complement.
TGCAGCTTCGAGCGGTCGAAGGCGAGCGGCCCGGCGGGCGGAAACTTCTTCAGCTCGGCCGGCTGGTTAACGTCCGAGGTCTTAGCCTGCTGCCACTTCCCGTTATAGTACTCGCTCCAGCAGAGCACGGCCTGGACCGTCACCTTGACTCCGCGGCCGGCGTCACTCTTGGCCTCGGCCTTGAGGTCTGAGAGCGAGACTTCGGTGAGATGCGAGGTGTTGCTGGAACTGCCCGGCAGTGCGCTGGGGTCAACCGGCGACTGCTTGAGAATCCGCAGCCAGAAGAGCAGCAGGCGGCCGCGCCAGACGACCGGCATCACGGGGTTGTCCTCGATCTCTAGCTTGACCTGCTCCCACGGCGTCCAGTAGCCGTACTCGTAGCGGCGGTAATAATGCTTGCGGTTGGCCCCGGCCGTGCGGGCGATGACGTGGTCAATCTCGCCCGTCCGTTTCTGTAGGTCGGCGGGGATGTGGTAGATGCCGCACGGCTCAAGCTTGGCGACCTCTTCGAGCTTCGCCAGGTAGTTGAGGAGCGCCGTCGTGGCGGAATCCTCCGTGATGTCGCTTTGCAGCAACTCGCTTTCAATCTCCTTAAAGAAGGGCGACTTGTCGTCGCGCAATTCGGGCTCGACCCAATTCTCCGGGAAGAGGAAGACCTTGCGGTTCGCCTCCCAGACGCGGTAACGCTTCATCCACTCCCACTGTTTGGCGTTGACGGCCGCGGGCGAGACGCGCGGCTCCAGGTTCATCAGGCAACGCTCGATGAAGAGTTGCACGGAGGAGAGCGCGTGGCGGATACGTGAAGTCTGCATGCACGGCTCCATCTGCACGTCCATCAGGAAGTACTCGAAAAGTTTGTCGGCCGTGTCTATGTGCTCCGTGGCGGGGGCGGCACGCATCCGATGAAGGACGTAGGCCACGAGCGCGTCGCGTTGGAGGGCGCGCATCTCGTCGTTGATCGTCTGGACGACGTTGCGCCAGTCGGCCGGCTCGTAGCGCGCGCGCAGGGCGGCCTGAAGCTCGCGCACGGTGTCGCCCGCCGGCTCGTTCGTCGTCGCGCGAATCAGCGCGCCCGCGTTGATTCCCATCTTGCGCGCGAGCGCGAAGGCGTCGTAGGCGCGGCGGAACTGGTCGAAGTGAACGAGCCCCGGCACGTCGCCGCCGAAATGGGCCAGCAAGTCGTCAAGCGACTTCTTGTCCCAGCGCGTCAGACTGTAGAGCGGGCCGTCCGGGGTCGAGGCCGCGGCCGAGGGGTCGGTCAAGACCGTTATCAGCGAATCGTCTTTGGGCGAGACCTCCGCCTTGAGGCGCGAGAAGTCAAGTAGGTCGCGCAAGGGCTTGAGCAGCGCGGCGGCGGTCGAAGGGGCCGGGTCGCCTGTGACGGCGAGCGCGTTGAGCCAGCCGACGCCGGCTATCTGGTAGTCGGCATCGGTCGCGAAGCGAGCCAGCTCGACGGCGCTCAGGCGGAGGCCCTGGGCCAGCGACGCGGCCTTCAGGAAGCGCACGTAGGCGGCGCTGAACGGCGGGAAGATTGACGGCGGGTAGAGGTAGCGCGGGGTCAACACCTCGCGCGCCCGCTTCGGCGTCTCCCACTTGACGCTCAGCGCGTTCGTCACCTTATTCACCGTCAGCACGATTTCGTAAAGCGTGCCCGCCTTCAGTTCGAGCGGGTCGTTGTTGCGCCAGACGTTGCCGTTCTGCGTGAGCGGACGGGCCTGCCCGCCGAGGCTCAGCGTGACGGTCGCCCCGGCGTCCGCCTCGATGACGAAGTTATAGAACCCCGCCTCGGGCGCTTCGACCTGGCCGCCCCAAATGCCGGAGACGGTCGCCCCCGCCGTCGGGTTCGCGGGCAGCGGGTTGCCGCCCGCGCTCGCGTAGTCAAGGTTTGCGGCGGCGGGCACACTCAGACCGACGGGGCCGGCCGCCGTGTCGCCGAAGAAGAACTGCGCGGCGAGACCCTGCGTCTCAAGGGCGAGCACGTCGTTGAGCGCGGGCTGGCCCGTGTCCCCTTCGGCGTGCAGCGGGTAGGGCGCGGACGGCGCGTCGAGGACGGCCTGCGTGAAGTCCGGGGCCGTGTTCGCCGCTGCGCTGATGCGCTGCAAGACCTGCTGGCGCTTGCGGCGGCGCGAGAGTTCCGGGCGGAACGCCGCCAGGAGGGCGCTGCGTTTGATGGCCGGCGGGTCTGCGGACGCGACGTAAGCGTCGTAGAGCGGTTTCAACTCGGGGTAGCGCGCGAAGAAAGAGCCCCGCGTGTCCTCGCTCCGGGCGAAGAGCGCGTCCGCGGCCGCCTGGAAAGCGGGCGTCACACCGGCGACGGCCTTGAGCGCGTCTCTCTTCGTCGCGCCGAGCAGGCCGGCGTGCGAGAGCCTGTGGCGGAAATCGTCGTAGGCGAGGGCGGCGTCCGCCGCGACGATGGCGGCTTCGAGCGTCGGCTGCGCGTGCGTGTAAGCCACGTCGAGCGTCAGCGTGTCGTCGAGCAGAGCGAGGAACGTGTCGGCGGCGTCCGTGCCATAGACGAGGGTCATGCGGGCGCGGGCCACGTCGCCGTTGGGGTCGTCTGTGGCGGCGAACTGGTCCTCGATGGCGGCGAAGTCCGCGCGCAGGGTGCGCGCGAAATCTGTCACCTGCGCGGGCTTCGGCGCTGACTTGCCGCTCAGGTCCTGGTTCCAAATCAGGTAGAGCGCGGCCGACGACTTGAGCGAGCGTGCCTTCAACGCCTGCACAAGCTCGATGAGGCGCACGACGGCGGGGCCGGTCGGGTCGGGCGCGGCGAAGGGGTCCAGGCCGGTCAGTCTCGTCAAGAGCAGCAGCTCGCGGACGCTGAGCTTGAGTTTGCGCGCGAGCCAGCCGCGGCGGTAGACGGCGCTGACGTTGTCGAGCGTCAGCGAAGTCAGCGCGGCCTGGTTCGCCGCGAAGAGGGCGTCCGCGGCGGTTTGGAAGGACGCGCTCACGCCGGGCAGCGACTTCAGCGCGTCGCGTCTCGCGGGGCTGAGGTAGCCGGTGTAGAGCAATCGCTTGTTGAGGTCGTCGTAGCCTATGCCTGGGGCGGCGTCGAGAATCGTCTGGTCCAGGGCGGGCTGCGGCTGGTTGTAAGGCACGTCCACGGAGTCCGCGTCGAAGCCGAGGGCCGCGACGATCTGTGAAAACTCGTCGCCCGTCAGGCCGAAGGCCGCGCGTAGTGCTTCGGCGTGGCCGAGGAGTTTCTCGGCGGGGTCTTGCAGGAACTCGCCGGAGCCGTTCTCGCCGAAGGTCGCGTCCTGGGCCAGCAGCGCGGCGTTGAGGAACATCTGCCGGTAGAGCGAGCCTTCGCCGTGCGTGCCGAGCGGCGACCAGCAGGCGAGGAGCGGCAGCAGGTCGCGCTTCGTCGTCAGGTTGAGCGCCCTCACCACGCGCGCGACGACGCCCAGGCGCGGCAGCAGCGTGAGGAACCCCGCGTCGAGTTCGGCGGCGGTGTCCACGGCGTCCGCGCCCAGCGGGAAAGGCGGCACGGGGAAGAGCGCGCAGACGGCCGCGTCGGTCTGCTCAATGGTCCAGCCGAGCTTTCGCCACAGGCGTATGAAGCGCAGCAGGCGGATAAACTCGGCCTCGCCGAGACGCGTGGAGACGGGGTCGGCCGCCGGCCTCGCGTAACGAAACTCAAGGGAGTCGAAGTCGCACGGGTCGCCCTCGCCCGTCGGGTCCGTCAGCGTGATAATCCCCATGATGCGGTCGAAGTTGTCCTGCTCTTTGACCCAAGCCTTGATGTCGTCGCCGTAAAGGGCGGGGTCGGGCGCGAGTGTGTCCGTCGGCAGCAGGGCGTCGAATTGGGCGTCCGTTATCGTCCCGTCCTTGAGCGCCTGGAGGGCGGCGAACGGGACGCCGAGGCGTTCGAGTTTCGGAATCAATTCGCTATTGGGATTAACGAAACGTGTCTTGAGGATGGAGACGAGTTCTTCGTAAGTGACACTGAGGCGGCGCGAGAACTGCTTGGCGTTGGAAAGGGCGGCGATGACGTTGGCGTTCGTCGTCCCGCTGGGGAAGCCGTACATGCGCCAGAGCGGGACGGCGGCCGCGTCGGTCAGAATCTTGTACTCACCGCGCGAGAGCGACAACTCCTCCATCAGCACATCGCGCCAGCCGTAGGCGGCCGCGCCGCGCTCAAGGGCGTCGCCCTGGCGCAATTGTTCCAGCGCGACGGGGAGCCGCACCTCGAACTTGTCGAAGAGGCGGCGCAGGTTTTCGAGCGGCTGGTGGAAGGGAAGCGGGGGCGGGAACCTTTCGCCCTTCAGCAGGGCGTAGGCCGAGTCCATCACGAATTGCGGACTCGCCAGCAGGTCCGCCGACGCTCTCCCGTCCGTGTCGTGCCCGACGTAGCCGTCGAGCGAGAGTTGCTGGACGGTGTTGGCGGCGAAGTATTCCAGCGTCTCGTTGACCACGTCGATATAGGGCATTGCCGTGTTCGTGTTCTCGCAGGTCAGCGGGAGGTGTTCGATGTCTGGGCGGCGCTCCAGCAGCACGGCCTGCGGGTTCTCCTTGAGCGGCTCCGTCGGGGTCTGGTCGATGAAGTGGAGCAGGTCCACGAGGTAGGCGGCCGGCGAGAGAATCGAGCGGCAGTGGTCGCAGGCGCAGAAATCCATCTCGCCGAACAGACCTTCGAGCGTGGGGTAGGCCAGCACGTCGGCCGCGTTTTCGGCGGCCTGGCCTTTGGGGGCGGGTCGGAGTAACTGCCCGCCGGCCGCGGGCTCAGGCTGCGGGCCGGCCACCGCCCGCGCGAGCCCCGCCGGTCGCGCAACGCCCATCGGCTGCGCGCCCAGGGCGATGCCGTTCCTGGCCGTCAAGTAGCTGATCGCGATGTTGAGGACGGCGTTATGAACTTGCAGCGATTTGTCGTAGGTCTGCGCGGCGGCCTCGGCCCCGCCGAGGTCCTGCGCGAAAGTCTCCACGAACGTCTCTTTGTCGTGCCGGACGACGCGGGCGGCGGCGTCCACGCCGCGCCTCATCAGCCCGGCCATCGCCTGGTCGCTCGGCGTGATCTGGTAAACGCGCTGCAAGCTCTGGACCTGCGCGACGGTCTCGCGGGCGACTTCGACGTGGTTGCGCGCGATGTATTGCTCGACGGGCATCATGCCCAATTCAAATTTGCCGTGGTGCTCGGTCAGAAACGCGTGTACCTGTTCGGGGGCGCGCACGGGCAGGTCGTGCGTCCTGACCATCTCGGCGATGGCAGCCGTCGGGTAACTGAGGCGCACTTGCGCGGCCAGGTACTCCGCATAGTTCTGCCTCCTGTCTTCCGTCGTGTCGCCCGGAATCTCCTTCGGGATGGGCACGTCGCCGCCCAGCAGTCGGCCCCACTGCTCTGCGCGGTGGAAGCCCCGCTGGGCCAATTCGACGGGGTCCTTAAGGCCGCCGTCGCCCGCCGCCCTGTGTAGCTCTTCCATGAGCGGGGCGTTGTTGATGGTCAGGAAGCCGAGCTTCCCGTCCAGTTGAAGGCGCTCGGCCTTCTGCGCGCCGAGTTCTTTCCCGACCGCCTGCCAGAGTGTCGCCGGGTCGGACTTGTGCGCGGCGTAGAGTTCCGCGAACCGCTGCTGCTCGGCTTCTTCCAGCCGCGACGCGGTGAGCATCTCTTTCAGGGAGGACGCGCCGACGAGCGCCGGGCCGGTCAGCATCTTCTGCGCGCCGAGGCGCTGGAACGCTTCGACCGCGCCGCTTATTTCATTCTCCGCCGCTTTGGCGATCACACCCTGCTCGGCGGCCTGCTTCCAGACGCGCTCGATTGTCCGCGGGTCGGCACGGTAGAGCGTGTCCGGGTCGGCGGGCAGGCCGGCGCGGAAGAGCGCGTAGTAGAAGGCGGGCTTGATGGCGGGCGCGTCGCCAGCGCCCGAGTCGCTGCGGCTGAACTGGTCCGCGAGCGCCGTCAGTGCCACCGCCCGCGCATCCCAGCCGGTCTTGTTGGCGAGGTACGTGATGTCTTGCCTGTCGCCCGACTCTTTGAGGTCGGCCAGGGGACCGTCGAAGTGCGCGGCGAGAGCGCCGGTCAGCGTCTCGTGCTCGCTCGGCAGCGCGGCGGAGTTGGCGGGCAGCTCAACGTCGAGCGTCTCACGCTCGGCCGCGTTGTAGCGAACGTCAGAGGCCGCCAGAAATTCCTGCCCCGCGTAAACGCGCGCCTGCAAGTCCGGGCGCTGTTTCCCGCGCTGGCGCAGGGAAGTCGGGACAAAGCCGGCGCGGTAATGCCCGCGCTCGTCCGTCAGCGTTTCGGCGAGGACAATGTCCTGCCCGACGTTCCTGTCAATCAGTTGGACGTGCAGGCCGCCCACCCCCGCGCTGTCCGGGCTCGTGACCGTGCCCGTCACAACGTAGTCGCCGCCGCTCACGGGCTGCCCGTTTCCGTCCTCGGGCCGGACGCCCGCCCACGGCACGGCAATCTCGACAGAGGTCGCCCCCGCTTTCACGTTCCAGAGCACGGAGTCCTGCGTGCTCTTAATCAGCTCGCCGTCCGAGAAGACCTTGAAGAAGAGGTCCGGCTCGCGGTCGAAAAACAGCTCGCTGAAATAGGAGCGGTCGAAGTTGATGCGGAAGCGCCCGTCGGCGTCAGTCTCGGCGCTGCCGACGAGGTCGTCGAAGATTTGGTCCTTGTCCCAAGCCTCGACGCGGAGCCCCCTGAGGCCGCGGCGGGCTTTCACGTCTATCACGCGGCCGTTGATTTGATATCTGTTTTCCTTAGTAGTCATGGCAAGTGTCCTCTATCTCAACTAGCGGCCAGGGGGCGATGCCCGGCCTCAGAACCCGAAGGTGGCCGAAATGCCGACACCCGGCGTGCCGATTCCGATTGGCGGCACGTAGCCGGCCGCGATGTGTGTCACGCGCCCGTGGGAATACTGCGTGAACGAGTACCCCAGGGCCGGCCCGTTGGGCGCGTTCACGTCGGCCGCGTGGACGAACTGGTTGAAGGCGCGCGAGGTCGGAGACGGGTCGGTCGCGCTCACCTTCGGCATGTACGTCAGACCAAACACGTGCGCGGAAGCACTCGGACCCGTGGACGAATTTACATTGAAGTTCCCGACGGTGTAGGAGAGCGGGGGCACGAAGCCGCGGAAGCTGCCCCTCACGTTATAGTCGCCCGTGAGCGAAGCTTGTCCTTGAAACTGGGCGCTGATGCTCGGTATCCCGAAAAGCCGCAGATTGGCCGTGCCGCTGAAATCGAGCCCCCGAGCAGAGAGCGGCCCCCCCTGCACGCTCAGTTGCAAGCGGGCCAGGTTGAGCGCGGAAACGTCCGCGTTGCCGCTAATGTGGCCCTGGTTAAATTGCAGACCGCCGCTCGCCCTGACCAGCGGAATGCTGCCCCCCGAGAGCGATCCGTAGAAATTCAATTCGCCGCTGGCCCGCGCGGAGGCGTAGTTCAGCACCGAAGTGACGCCGCTTGACGACAGTGGCAACTGCTGCGGCAGTGGGGACGACAGTTGGCCCGAAAGCAGGCCCGCGCCCCAGAGTCCCTGGCCCAGAGTGCCGACGGTCGCGAACGCCCGGACATCGAGGGAAGCGCCCGTCCCCGTCTCGGCGAGGAATTGCGCGTCCGCGTCAAGACGCAGTTGCCTCCCTCCCAGCAAGGGGGAATCCGGGGGCGCGTAGCCGTGAATCGACGCGTTGACAGAAAGCCGGCCGGAGACGGAGCGGTCTGAAGAAAACAGGTTGTGGAATTGAAGCTGTGTGTTAATCGAAATGTTGGGGCGTAGGGTGCCGACGCTCGCCTGCGATGGCGGGTCGGTGGGCTGCTGCTGGGGCTGTGGGTCCGGGTCGTGGCCCTGTGTGCCGCTCGGGTCCGTCAGGCGCGTCGGGCAGTTGCGGCAGTACCTGTAAAGGTTGGTCCCGTCAATCGTCCCGGCCGGGTCGCAACTGGCCCAGCGCCCGAGCCAGCAGGCGTAGTAACGCGCGCCGTGGTAGTAGAGGTCGTTCTCTTCGTCGCGCTCTTTGCCGGTGTAGCGGTATCGCTTCGGCGTCTCGGTCTGGGTGCGCGCGGCCTGGTAAGAGGTCGAGCCGAAAGGGAAATACTCTTCGTAAGTGATGAGGTCGGCGGCGTCGTCCAGTTCGAGGACGGCGGAGCCGAGGTGGTTGGCGTGCTGGTAGCGTATGAGCTGCGCGGGTCCAGCGCCGGCCGTGCGTGTTTCGACGAGCGCGACGCGCTGCTTGTCGTCCATGACGTGAACGGTCTCGCGCTCTTTGACGACGTTGCCCGCGCCGTCGTACTCGCGGAAAATCTCCAGGACGCCGAGATACAGGCGCTCCGACTTGAGGCCGGGCGTCGCGCCCGCGACGGCCTGCGCGTAGGTCGCTTTGCGCAGGCGCTCGCCGCCTGCGTCGTAAGCATAGTAGGTCGTCTCCGGCATGCCGGAGTTGACGACCTGGCGCGCGGTGGATTGCAAATGGTCGTCTGCGTCCCAGGTCATGCCGGGCAGGTGCGACATGCGCGTCATGTTGCCGTGTTCGTCGTGCAGGTATGTGGCGGAGAAGGGGCCGAGCGGGTCGTCGCCGGGCAGGCTGGTGGCGGAGAGCCTGTTGCCGTTCTCCGCCGCGCTGACGCGGCTCGGCTCGGCGTAAGAGTAGCGGCGCGTCCAGCCGCCGCTGGCGACTTGGTGAATCATCTGAAGGAGGTTGCCGGCCGGGTCGTAGGCGTACTGCTCGGTGTAGTTGCCCATGGCGTTGCCGTCGCCCGGATTGAGGAGGCGCGTGTTCGGGCCGGAGTGAGTGCGCGGGCCGTCGTCGTGAGTCGCCTGGGCCGAAGCGTTGAGCGCGCCGCCGGTCTGGCCCAGGTGCTCGCGCCCGGTCGCGGCCGTCAGGCGGTAGGCGGGGTCGTAGGTGTAATCGGCCGACGGCTCGACGCGCCGGTTGCTGAAGTAGACGACGTTCTGAATGTCGGCCGAGTCGCGCAGGCGCGTGACGTTGCCGACGGCGTCGTAGTGGTAGGCGAGCGCCTGCACGGTGCGCGCGTCGGCGGCGAAAGTGTCGGGCCGAGTCGTCGTGAGCGCGGAGAGCCGGAAGGTCTCCGGGTCGTACTCGTAGGAGGTGGCCGCGCGGTTGCCGAGCGTGATACTCGTCCGCTGGCCGCGCGCGTTGTAGTCGATGCTCCTCACGGCCGGGATGTCTGCGCTCGCGGGGTCCAGGAGTGACGACGGCGCGGCGGCTTGCCGGACCCACACGTCAACGCGCTCCAACAAACCAGCCTCGTTATAGCTCGTCTGAATCACGGACGGGCGGCCCGCGGCGGCGTGCGGCGTGACCACCTGAAGCGGACGGTTGAGCGCGTCGAAGCGTGTGGACGTGGTGAAGCTGTCGGCGGCGGCGACGAGCGGCGCGGTCAGATTATTCAAGGCCGCGAGGTCGAGCGCGGGCGAGTCGTCCAGGTCCGCAATCGGCGTCCAGTCGGGCGCGGTGTCGTAGGTAGTTGCGACCACGGTCGCGGGCGTAAGGCGTGCGAGTTGCCGCGTGGCCTCCAGGAGGTTGCCCTTGAAATCGTAACGCTCGTTGCCGGCCACGCCCGCGCCGTCGTAGTGGCGGAAGAGCTTGCCCTTCAAATTGCGCGTCGCGTCCGGGTGCCGCTCGCCGTAGACGGAGCGTTCGAGCAGGATTTTGGCGGAGCCCGCGCGCTCGACGAAGCGGTGCGTCGGGCGTCTGAGCGCGTCGTAGCGCATCTCGAAGGCGGAGCCGCGCGCGTCCCAGGACCGCAGCGGGTGGCCCGCGACGTTGTTGAGCGTCCGGCGCTCGCCGCCGTCCATGCCGTTGCGGTAGAGCGGATTCCCCGCAACGTCGTAGCCCGCCACGTAGCGGAACCCGCCGCCGCCCGAAGGCTCGCGCAGGCAGAACTCAACCGCGCGGCGGCCCGTGGCGTCGAAGATGCAGAGTGGTTTGTTCTCGGCGTCCATCGCGACGCGCGTGGGGAAACGCTGCGCCGTGCCGCCCTCCATGCCGTTGTCTGTGATGTTCAGACAGACGCGGCCGAGTGAGTCGAGGTGAGCGGCGGCCGGCGTGGCGGCGTGGGCCGCCGTCTTCTGCGCCGCGTCCCGGTTCGCCGCTCTTTCATCGGGAGTGTTGCCGAGCGTCCCGCCGACGCGGCGGTCGTGCCAGGACGTGAACGCGCCGGGGGCGTCGCCGAACAGTCGCCCGAAGAAATCGCCCACGTCGGCGTCGGCGCGCGGGTCAGCAATGAGGGCCGTGTCGTTGGCGTCCCACGTCTCGTGCCGCCACGCGTCGAAGACCGTCTTCTGAAACGTGCTGTCGGGGTTGACCGTGGCGACGACGCGCTCGACCGGGTCGTAGCAGAGGACGGAACTCGCGCCGGCGCGGGGGGCGAACTCGAAGCGGTGGGTCGGCGTGAAGAACGGCTCGTACTTGCGGACGGGCTTGCCCTTGTTGTTGTAGATGGTCCAGCCGCTCCCGACCCAACGCGGCGCGGCGTTGACGACCGCGCCGGGCTCGGCCTGTGCCTTGTGCTGTGCCTCGCGCCCGAACCCATCCGAGTAGGCGAAGAGGTGGCGGAAGCGCGTGGTCTGTCCGGCGGCCAGCTCTGAGACGTGCGTCTCGCGCGCGAGGCTGTAGGCCACCACAGGTTCCGGCGCGGGCAGGTCGCGCGTGCGCGAGTAGGCGAACAGGTCATAGATGATCCGCGAGGTCGCGTCGCCGAGGATCGCGCCGGGGTCGTCGAGCGGGTCGTCAAGCACTGCCCGTATCGCCGCGTCCGAGGGGTCCGGGACGAAGCCGGCCAGCGAGTCGCCCTCGCCGGCCTTGCCGCCGACGGCCGTCCCTGCAAGGCGGCCCAGACAATCGAAGGCGGCCCGGCTCACGTTGCCGTTCGGGTCAGTCACACCGGACGGCTGCAAGACCCTGTAATCGTTCACGGCGGCGGTCGTGTTGCCCAGGGCGTCAATTGTCTCAAGCGGCAGGAGGTCGTAAGGGTCTTGCGTCACGCGGTTGACGGCCCCGAACGGGTCAACGACGCGGCGCACCTGGAAGAAGTGTGCGCGGGCCTGGACCAATTCCGCGGCGGGCGTGTCCGCGTCGCCGGGCGAATAGAAGACGCGGCCCGAGGGTATCCACCAGTCAAGCTCGCCGGCCAGCCGAACGTAGCCGCCTTCAAGCAGCACCGCGTCCGGCACGCGCGCGCTGAAGATGCGCGCGACGAGGCCGGGCGTCAGCGCGAGGTGATACGACTCGCCCGGCAGTGCGCGGGATGCGAGCGAGTGCAGCGGGAGCAGCGCGCTCAGGTCGTCGCGCCTGTAAAGCGTCCGCGTCCGTTCGATGACGCGGCGCGCGAGGGGGGCGGGAGCGCCGGCCCCTTCGATGTCCGCGGTCGAAACGTCTTCGTAAGCAATGTCGTGGGCTCCGCCCCAGAGGGTCGTCCAGTGATTGTCCAACTCGTCAAAGCCGAAACGCGCGGCAGCGGGCGCGACGCCGGTCAACTCCGCGGTGATGGTTTCGGAGGGCAGCGGCGCGCGGTACGCGTCGAAGGTCGTCGCGCCCGAAGGACGGTTGAAGGGGGCCGTGAAGGCGTGCTCGGTGGCGGCGACGTGGGGCCGCGTCTGGTCGTGCGCCAGCATCGCGCGGAACGAGGCGGAGAGGTCGGGCTCGGGCTCCGGGTAACCCGCGCGGCGACCGTAGCAGACTGAGACCGAGCGGCGCGCGTTGCCGAAGTCGTCCACCTCAAGCGTGAGGTCGTGCTTGAGGCGCGGGTCCGCGGCCCGGCGCTCGTAGTGGTAAATCAAAGACTCGCGCGGGTGTGCCAAAAAGACGGCGTGCCGGTTCGGGCCGCGCCGCTGCAACCGGCGGACGCTATAGTTCTGCTCCGTGACCGTGTAGGGGTGCGCCGCGCGCGGCGTGCCGTCCTCGGCGTAAACTTCGACGCGCAACGCCATGCCCTTCAGCGCGCGGTACGCCTCGCGCATCTCTTCGGCGTCGAAGCCGTCCTCGATCACGGTGTCGGGCAAAAGCATCGCCTCGCGCGCGGCCACCTGTGCCGGCGCGTCCCCGCCGAGCGCGGGCTCGAACCAGTACTCGTGCGCGTACTGCCGCGAAACGATGCCGGCCTCCACGAAGGCCCCCGTATGGAACCACGTCCGCGTCACCGTCGGCGGGACGAAGGACGCGGCGTCTTCGTTGGCAGCCGACGCTTCCGGGAAGAGCGTGTCCTCGCGGTGCGCCTCGGTGTCGCGCTGCTCGACCATGCCGAAGCCGCGGAACTCGCGCTCCGCGCCGTCGAAGTGGCCGTGGTGGTACGCGTAGCGCGCGACGAAGCGGCTGCGGCTGATCCAGTCGTAGGTCTCGACGCGCTCGACGACGTGAACGGGGAAGGGGAGGCGCGTCACCCAGGGGCGTCCCGCCTGCTTGTCTTCCAGGTAGAAACGCGTGGACGGCGCGTACGAGACGCGCGTCTCGGCCCCGAGGTTGTTGCGCGTCCGCACCATCAGGTGAGGCTTCTCGGAACCCATCAGGTCCACGTAGCGCAGCGGGGCGTAAGCCTCCGCGGGCAGGGGCGACGACCAGACGAGGCAGGCCGTGCCGTTGCCCAACAGGTCCGCGACCTGCACCGCGCCGGGATCGTCCGCGCCGGGGAAGATTGCCAGCAGGTGCGCCTCAGCCCAGGAGTTGCCCGAACGGTTGAAGTAAACGCGCACGCCGTCGTCGCCGACGTACAGGATGTCGGTCGTCCCGGAGCCGTCAACGTCCACGAGGTGGACGCGGCGCGCGTCGAACCGCTCCTCGTCCGTGAAGCGCGGGGCGTCGTCCATCGTCACCTTCGCGCCGAACCTGCCGTATCCAAGATTGGGCCAGTAACAAACCTCGCCGTTACGCACGCGGACGAGGTCGCCGAGCCCGTCGCCAGTCATGTCCGCGGTGGAGACGGTGCGCGTCCCGTCGGCGAAGACGACGCGCGGCCCGCGCGCCTCCTCCGAGGGCGCGAAGACCCGTTCGGCCTCGCCGAAGCCTTCCGCGCCGAGCGACGGGTAGAACGTGTACAGGTCGTCGGCGGTAATCAACACGTCGGCCCGCCCGTCGCCGGTCAGGTCCACGAACTTCAGGTTCGGCTCGGACCAGTCTATGCGCGGAAGAGAGGCGAACGTCTTGAGCGGCTCCCAGTCCTCGCGCGCCGTCCGCGCGAAGAAGCCCGGCACCGGGCCGTCAAAAGTGACCGCGTCGGGCCTGCCTTCGCCCGTCAGGTCCAGGAGTTGTTGACCGCCGCCGAGGTGTGCGGGGACGGGGAGTGTCGGCACCTGTTCGAGCGGGCCGAACCGTGCGCGGGCGACGCGCTCGCCGCCCGTCAACTCGACTTCATTCGTCGGACTGAGATTACGCTTGTAGCCCCAGCCGCCGTCCTGCTCGGTCAGGATGCCGCTCAGCCCCTCACCGTCCAAATCAACCAGACGAAAGCGCGCGCCGTCGAGTCCCTCCGGCAGGTTCGCGCGGCCCTCGGCGTCGTCGAGCGTCAGAATCTCTGGATAAATTTCGGGCTCGCTGTAGAAGAACTCCAGCGGAGGGGTCGAGCGTTGCTCGTACCCGCCTGCCTTCGGCCGGTAGCCCGTCTGCGTGACGGACTTCATGAAGGTGTAGATGGGATTGCGCGGGTCGGCCGGGGTCGCCTCGTCGGAGTAGCCGAAATCGGTGGAGCGCACGAGGGAGCCGTCGCTGACGCCGGCTTCGTCTGCGAAGTTGTGGAACATCAGCACGCGCTTGCAGCGGCGGTAGGTCCGCACCTCGAACCCCGCGCGGTAGATCGAGAACGGGTCCGGGCGGACGGGCCACGCGGGGTCCAATGCCGGATTGCGCGCGGGCGTGGGCGCGTCCGTTCGGTGGTCGCCGTAGTCGAAGACCATCTGGAAGTGCCAGTCTCCGGGGAGCGGCGTGTCGGCACCGGCCTCGGACCAGTCAGGGAAATAAGGCTCGAAGTTTCCGTAACGAACGTGCTTCAGGTAACGCTGCGTGGCGCGTCCGGCGTCCGTCCGGTTCGTCTCATGCGCCCGCGACGTATTCACTCCCGCGGAATCCTCGCTGGCGTATTCGTAGTGGACCGCGTTGCCTTTGTCGTCGAAGGTCAGGTGGATGAGGTAGGAGAAGACGCGTCGCGCGTCGTGCGAGTCCGAGACGCGGCTGTGCTCGTCGAAGCCGAAGAGCGTCGTCACGTTGTCGCGCGTGATGGTGCGCCAATGGCTGACGCCGTCGTCGGCCCTGGTCCAACGCTCGACGCGCGTGAAGAGTCCCTCGATGCGCGGGCGGTAGACGTGAATCTCGTACGCGACGCCGTGAACCGTCCGCGTGAGGGCGACGCGGTTGCCCGCGTTGTCCAGAACGGGGACCAGGTCTTCCGCGCCCGAGATGAGAAACACATCCGACTCGTCGGCGTCCAGGTAGCGCGGCAGCCCCTTGTCCGTCTTGCGCGTGATCGCGGGCAGCGAGAGGCTCCACCCGAAGCCGAAAGGCCCGTTGCCCGAGCCCGAGTCGTACGAGAGGGAAAGTTGTGGCCCGAACCCTGAGCGGCCGGGGCTCGACGCCAGCGGGATCGTCAGCGACCCCGTCCCTGTGGCGGGAGTGACGCCGAACTTCTCGCCCATCCCGCGAATCGCGCCGCCGCCTTTGGGCAGGGAAATAGCCGGCGCGCTGACTTGGTCCCGCGCGCCGGCGGAGGCTTTCCCGTCCGCGCCTTTATCGCTGCCTCGGCCTTCCTGTGCCATATTTATTAAAGCCTTATGCCGTCAAGTCGGGATGAAATCATTCGTGACCGGGCCTGTCCGGTTGATGGCACATCTGCCCGGCGTTGCGGGCCGCTCTGGCAAATGCGTTTCTGACTCGCCGCGTGCCGTTGAGGAGTTGGTTATCCGCGGCTCACCTGATGCGGGTAGAATGGGGCGGGCGGGCTAAAACAATTTTCGCCACAAGCTCTTTCTACTCGGAATGGCATTGGCAGCCGAATCCTTCTGACCTTTTCTGGGCCATGCTGCTTGGGCGGCGTAAAGCAAGAGACATGCCGCCAGCCTCGGGCCGAGCGACTTCGCTATTGGTTAGCAATTACGACCGCGAGCCCGCGCGTGTCGGGCGCGCGAGTCCACTGACGGCGACGGGCGCTTGTGCCTTGTGTGTACATTCGTTGACAGTGTGAGCGACGAGCCGCGGCGCGGGACACGTCTGGCGGGAAGAGGTTCTCGCGCAGACTTCGATTGATTTATTGCGCGGTAAACTCTAGGCCGGATGTGGTAAAGTTAGCTTCGTTCGTTGTGGGAGCTTTAGTTTGAAACGGGAGCTTTGTGCGCGTTCTAGGAATTGATCCGGGCAGCGAGACGACGGGCTGGGGCGTGATCGAGGGCGAGGCGAGGCGCTATTGCCTGGTCGAGTACGGGACGATCAAAGCCCCGCCGCGCGACCGCTTTTCGGCGCGGCTCCTGAGAATCAGCGACGGCATAGAGGCCGTCATCGCGAAGCACAGGCCCGAAGCCTGCTCGGTCGAGGAGGCGTTCTACGCGACCAACGTCAAGGTCGCGCTCAAACTGGGCCAGGTGCGCGGCGTACTGCTCGTCGCCGCCGAGAGGGCCAGTGTAGAGATTCACGAGTACAGCCCGCGGCTCGTTAAGCAGACGGTCGTCGGCTACGGCAACGCCGAGAAGCATCAGGTCCAGGAGATGGTGCGCGTGCTGCTCTCGCTCAAAAGCGTGCCCGAGCCGCACGACGCGGCGGACGCGCTCGCCATCGCCATCTGCCATTTTCACCACGCGGGCTCGAATGAGCGCATCCTGGCCGCCGAGGCCCGCGTGAAACTGTCCGCCCTGTCAGCTGCGACCCGCCGACGCGCGCCGCGTTAACCCACCCCGCGCGCCCTACCCTGGGCGGGCATGTCGCCAGCAGTCAACCTCCACCCTCCCAAACACGGAGGCACGGCTATGTCTCTTCACCGCTCGAAGACCAAAATAATTACGCTCTCAGTCTGTCTTCTGCTCGGCGCGGCGGCGGCCACGGCGCAGCAGCAGCGGCGCGCGCCGGAGGGCGGGCAGCGCGCCGTCGTCGTTGACGAGAGGCTCGCGGCGTTGCGCGACGAGCCCTCTCTTTCGGCCAACCTCTTGCAGCGGATGAGCCGCGGGCGCGCGGTCGCCGTGCGCGGCGTGAAGCACTCGCCGGACGGTGTGACCTTCTACCGTGTGACGGTGACGCGCAGGACAGGCGGCTGGGTCCAGGGCGAGGCCGTCGTCTCACCCGCGCGCAGGGACGACGACGCGCGCCTGCTGCGGCTGATTCAGAGTTCGGAGGACTTTGACCGCGTCGCCCGCGCGCGCATCTTTCTGGACCTGTTCCCGCGCTCGCCGCTCAGGCCCGCCGTGCTGATGCTTCTGGGCGAGGAAGCAGAAAAGAGCGCCGCGAAACTGTCGCACGACGCGGCACGCCGGCTCGACGAGAAAGAGATGGCGGCCGGCGGCGCGCCCGTCTTCAGCTACTTTCTTAACTTCAACGGGCTCGACCGCTACAGAAGGCAGGGCATCGCTTTCGTCTTCGACCGCTCGGTCAGACAATTTCATTACGACGGCGCGGCGTGGCGCGAAATCCTGCGCCGCTACCCGCGCAGCCCCGAAGCTGAACAGGCACGCAAGCGGCTGGAGTCTCTCGCCGCCGTCTCCGCCCGTTGAGGCTTTGAGCGATTTAGCTTTTCAGTTGTCCCACGCTGACGCGGCCGGCGGGCCGCTCGGAGTGTGCCGGACATAACCGAAAGCGAAACGGCCGGCCTGCTCGGGGAGACTCCGCCGCCAGGCGACGAGGGGCGTCCCTGAAGCGGCAACTTAACCGCCTACCTGGCAGCCGCTTTCATCGCTTCCTGCGCGCGCTTGAATTCCAACTCCTTGAAGTCGAAGTCTGGATTCGGCACGTCTATCTTCATCGCGTCCACCTGCCCGTGCGCGTCGAGTGTGAAGGTGACGAAGCCTTTCGGGAACGGGTAGACGATTGAGTCGCGCCACTTGACGCGGAAGGTGTCATACTGCCAGTGCTCAAGGTCGCCGACAAAGTTCGGCGAGGGCGTGAGGCGCAGCACGAGGCGGCCGTTCTCAAGCACGACCTTCGCGTCGCCGTACATCGCGCCCGTGTAAGTGCCCGCGTATTTTTCGAGCGCGAGCGAAGGCTTGGTATCCTTCGCGCGCTCGGCCTCTAACTTCTGCTCCTCGCCGCGCTCAGCCTCCTTCGCGGCCTTCGTCCGCGTGAGCAGCTCCGCGCTCCAATCCCTCTGCGGGACTCCCAGAAACACGTCGAAGACTTTATTCGCCATGAACGACGGGAGCGGCGTCTCGCTGTTACTCAGGATGACGACGCCCAGCTTCTCCTCGGGCATCATGGCGACCTGCGAGATCATCCCGTCGAGTCCACCGCCGTGCGAGGCGACCTTGCGCCCGTGGTAGTCGCTCAGGAACCAGCCGAGCCCGTAGGTGTAAAAGTGGCGCGTCGGGTTGAGCTTCTCGCCCTGCTCGCTGATAGGGATGATTGTGTGCGGCGTCCACATCTCGCGCGCGACCGCCGGGCTGAAAAACTGCTTGCCCTCGTAGAGCCCGCGCCCGAGCTGGAGCCTGAGCCACTGTGCCATTTCTGCGACGTTCGAGTTGATGGCCGCCGCGCCGCCCACTCCGTCAACCATGCTGTACCTGATGACGCGCAGGCGGCCGTCCACCTCGTTGTGCGGCGTCGCCACGTTGTCCGTCGGCTTAAATTGGCGCACGCTCGTCTGCGTCGTCGTCATCCCGAGCGGGACAAAGAAGTGCTCGCGGACGAAGTCGTCCCAGGACTTTCCCGTCACGGCCGCGACCACTTCGCCCGCGGCGAGGAACATGATGTTCTGGTAGCCGAAGCGGCTGCGGAAGCTCGAAGTCGGTTTGAGGAACCGGATGCGGCGCAGGATTTCCCTGCGGTCGTAATTGGATTCGTACCAGAGCAAATCGCCGCCGAAGGTCGCGAGGCCGCTGCGGTGGCTGAGCAGGTCGCGCAGCGTCATCTCGCGCGTGACGTACGGGTCGGAGAGCTGAAACTCCGGCAGGTACTTCGTCACGGGGTCGTCCCACTTCACTTTGCCTTCGTCAACCAGAATCGCTATGGAGGCCGCCGTGAAAGCCTTAGTGTTCGAGGCGATGGCGAAGAGCGTCTTCTCGTCAACCGGCGCGGGCTTGCCCAGCTCGCGCACGCCGTAGCCTTTGGCGAAGACCACGCGGTCGTCTTTGACAATCGCGATGGCGAAGCCTGGGACGTTCCAGTCCCTCCCGGCCTTCGTCGCGTAGTCGTCAATCTCCTTAAGTTGAGCTTCGAGTGACTGCGCACGCGCGACGGACGCGAGCGTCAGGAGAACGAACAGCAGGACTAGACGTGATGGTCGCCGGGGCATGAGCGGGTTCCTTTCAGTGTGGATTTCTTTCGTCCCACGGTAGTAGCATAAAGCCCGGTTTTGTACAATGCTCGGGAAGGTTATGACACGGACCACAGTTGCCATCAGCGGTTTCTCGTCGGACGCGGGCAAGACGACGCTGCTCTGCGAATTGCTGCGCGCGTTTCCCGGCTGGGAGGCGATTAAGATCACGCGCGGCCACTACCGCTCGTGCGGCAAGGACCCGCGCGCCTGCTGCGTCAGCCACCTGCTCGGCAATGAACCCCTCATACGCTCGGGCCGCGCCGAGACCTACGAACCCGGCAAAGACACGGGCCGCTACTGGGACGCGGGGGCGTCGAACGTGCACTGGTTGATAGTGACCGACAATCAGGTCGAGCGGGGAGTCCGGCTCGCACTAGAGCGCGTGCGCGCAAGCGGAGTCTTCATAGAGGGCACTAGCTTCCTGCGATACCTGAGCGTGGACTTCGCCCTCATGGCCGCGCGGCCCGCAGGCGGCAAGGTCAAACCTTCGGCCCGCCGCGCGCTCGCGAAAACCTCCGCCCTTTATTTATTCGGCGCTGACCAGGAGAAGGCCGCGTCCGCGCGCGAGCAGTTCGCGGCGTGGCGTCAAACTTCTGCCGATGCCGGATTGCTGAACAACCTGCCCGTTTACACGTCGCAGGACCTGCCCCAACTCGTCGCACGCCTTCGCGCGATTCACGCGGCGGTTGCCGCCTAGCGCCGCCGGCACGTCGCGGAGCTGAACCGCATCCGGCGGCTGCGAAATCTGTCCCGCTTCCGAAGGCTGGCACAAAATTCTGGCACAAAGGCGCGGGGCGGGGACGGCCCCGAAATCTCCCTTTTTTGTGTCTTTGCGCCGGGAGGGTTTCCCCGCGAAAAAGAATGTTGCAAAATCCGACGCGCGCGGTTAGATTGGGCGCGGTTCGACCAAGACAACAAGGTGGAGGTTCTCCCCCCGAAGTCCGAAAGGGTGTGCCTCTACGTCATCATCAGCGCGGAGGTAGAGAAGTGCCGACCGGAACATGCCCTGAATGCGAAGCTGAAGTTCACGTTGACACCGACGCGGACAAAGGCGATGTGGTCGCGTGCGAGGAGTGCGGGACCGAGTTGGAGATCGTCGGTCTAGACCCCGTCGAGCTGGACATCGTCGAGGAGGACGATCTAGGCGACGAGGACGAGGAAGAGGACGAGTACTGAAATAAGTGATGAGTGATAAGTGATGAGTTAAAGGCAAGCGGTTTTACTTATCACTGCTCTTGTACCCTGAACGGCTTTGGCGGACGGTGAGGCCGCGCGGCGCTTCGACGCGTATGGTGTGGAAGCGGCCGTCGCGGCGTTTTTCTTCGGGCGGGTAGAAGGCCAGGACGTAGGCCGAGGTGACCTCCTCGGCTAGCGCGCGGAAGAGTGGCTCGAAGTCTCTGTCGGTCGCGTAGACGCTGGTCCCGCCCGTCTTCTCTGTGAGGCCGCTCACGTCCAGCGGCGTCGGCAGCGGCTGGCGCTCGGCCGACGCCAGCATCCTCGAAAACGATGGCAGGACGACCGTATAGACGCTCACGTCGGCCGCGTTGGCCCGCTCGATGACCGTCTTCGGGGCGACCGTGTCGCCGACGGGGAAGCCGTCCGTGACGACGACGACCGCGCGCTTCATCAGCCGGCGGCCGCGCGTGCGCGGGGCCTGCCGCACGAGGAGCCGCACGGCGTCGTCCACAGCGTCGTAGGTGTGAGTCGAGAGTCCGTTCGGCTCGGTCGAGAGGCGCGCGAAGGTGCGCTCAAGTTTTTGCTGGTCCGCCGTGAAGCCCTGCATCGTCTTGACGCTCATCCCGAAAGTCATGACGGCGAAGACGGACGAGCGGTCTGCGGACAGCCGCTTGGCGAAGACGTTCATCGCGCGTTGGAGCCGCTCGATCTCTTCAGCCGTCATGCTGCCGGAAACGTCCAGCGCGAAGACGATGGCCGCGGGGCGCTGACCATTCGCGCGCTTCTCCACGTTGTAGAAAGCGATTGATCGCTCCGCCTCGTCGTCGTAGAGCTTGAAGTCTTCGGCCCGAAGGTTCTTCACGGGCTCGCCCGCCGCGTCCGTCACCGTCACGTCAACCGTCACCAGGTCCGTGTCAATCTTCAGGACTTCGTCGGGCTCCTCTTGCGGCTCGGGCGGGAGCACCCGGCGCGGGCGCTGCTGCTGCTCCGGCGGCGGGGGAGGCGCGGTCTCCTGCGCGAAGCTCGGCGGAGCGGCAAGCGCGTAAGCCCCGAGCAGCAGGCAACACAATAAAGCCTGCGCGCGGAGAGGTCGATCAACGCGGGGGCACTTTAGCCGTCGGGTCGAAGGGGACATATAGGAAAAATGGCGAGGGAGATAAGCGTTTGCCGGGCGGCCCGCCCGCCGTGCGCGCCTTCGGGGCGGATTGTAACACCACTTCCGGGCAACACCGAACGCCGCGCGTCGCATCCATGAGGGTGCGATATAATCCTCCCCGTTGCGTGCTATAATGCGCGCCCGAGTCCGATTCGCTCTCATGCGAGAATCATCAATACCGAAAGAGCAGTTATGAAGAGAACGAAAACGATTGTCGCGGGCCTCGCCTTCGTCCTGATCGCCGCCGCCTCGGCGTCGTTCGCGCAGGACCGCGCGACCGGCGGCATCAAGGGCAAGGTCCGCCTCGAAAGCAAGAAGGAGGCGGCGGGCGTCGCGATCACCGTCCGCCGGGGCGAGCGCGAAGTGGCCCACTCCGTCACGGACAGCAAGGGCGCGTTCGCCGTCTCGAACCTCGCGCCAGGCGTTTACGGGCTGACCTTCCGCAAGCCGGGTCTGAGCGTCGGCACGCTGGAAGGGGTCGAGGTCAAGGCGGGGAAGACGAAGAGTCTGCCGGACCACCTCATCCTGACCATCAACGAGGCGTCAATCGCGAAGCTCGCGGGCAGCGTCTTCACCGAGAGCGGCAGGAGCTTTCCGGGCGTCCCCGTCGAGTTGGCGCTCGTCGCGGCGGACGGCACGGCGAAGAAGATTGACGGGCGGCTGACGAGCGAGAGCGGTCAGTTCGCCTTCAGGCTCTCGCCCGACAAAGCGACCTACCGCGTCACCATCAAGCCGCAGGGTGCCGAGCCGCAGACCAAAGACGTGGAAATCGACGGCGCGCTGATTTACCGCGTCGCCTTCTCAGTCGCGCGCCCGCCGCAGTAGTCGGGCGGGCGCTCCATCTCAGGGTATCAACGGATGAGCGATGCCACAGAGAATCAGAAGCGCGAGGAGTTTCTGACCGCGCAGCAACTGGCCCAAATCCTACAGGTGAGCGAATCCACCGTCCGCCGCCTCGCGCGCCAGGGCCGCATCCCCTCCGTCCGCATCACGCCCCACCTCATCCGCTTCCACCTCAAGGCCGTCCGCCAGGCCCTCGACGGCACCAAGCGCGCGCACCGCGCCGCCGATGAGGAAGCCGAGAGCGCACAACTCACGTTCGCGGATTTAGGCGTCAGCTAGCCGGCCGGCATCTCGCGAATGAAAAGCAAGCTGATTCCGCCCAAACTCATTCTCGGAACCGATCGCCCTATCTTTCTCATCGCCTCTGGCGAGGCGTGAGAATTATGCACCGGACGATTGAGACTTGTATCATGTCCTGCTTAGGCCGCTGATTTGGCCCACACCGTTTGAACTAAATCTTTTCCACCGCCCCGGTTAGGCTCATCAACAGCGTCTCCACCTCAAGCTGTGCATACCTCTCGTTAATCAGTTCCCGCAACCTCTTTAATTGGGCCGCATGCACCTCTCTCTCTTTTTTCGGCTCCCGCGCAAAATCTTCGCCCAGGAGTTGCTTGTACGCGCCACAATCCCGATGGTCCAAGAGAATTACCTTTTGAATATGGTGGAGATCAATTGATAACTCCAACTCCTCCCAGAACGTTTTGTTCCAGTCAGGATACTTATCGGTAATGGCACCCAACGCGGCACCCGCCAGTACGACGTTGTCATACTTATTCCGTAGACCACGCCTCTTCATGTAGCGTTCTGTCATATCCACCAGCCGGTAGTCCATACAGCTTAGTAACAAAGCATCTGCGTGGCCCGCAGCCAGTGCTCCTATGGGCCACAATCTTGACTCTAATATCGCGCCGGCGCTACCCACAACGACAGCTTTCAGAAACCGACGGCGCGATGTCCGTCTCTTTCTCCCAACCGGGTTATTGTAGGAATTAGGTTCCATAGATACCTCCGTCGCTTTCTGCTTTTACAAGTAAAATTCACGTCCACTCTTATTCATTGCGGCCTAACGCTCGAATTGAGCTGGCGCGCGCACAACTAATCAAGCATTCAAGTCTTGCGGATGAAAGCCGCGCTGTTCGTGCTCCGGTTGAATCAGGTTGTTAGCCGTCGCCCAGCCGAACAACATTCTCCGCGTCATGCCAATCTCTGTGGCAACAACGACATTGTTTCGCCAGAGATGTTCTTAACGGCATACCACAACACGGACAAGTAACGGTTTCGTTTTCAAGAGGCTTCGGTCTGCCTTCGTGGTACACCCAAATCTTCGCCCAACGCAAGGGACAACCCGTTGCATCTCTCAACTCCGCAATCGCCATCATACGTCGATTCTCACGAATCATTTGCCGGATGCGATTTTCATCACGCTCGGATAAATCCCTGAACTGGGGAATCTTTGTTTGGCAACGATGACAGAGCAAGCCTCGTTCGGGGAAAGAATCTCCCGCCGCAAGAACTTCCTCTCGTGTATAAGGCGTATCAGTCATTGGTTTCAAGAAGACGGCTAATGCCCGAATTAACCGGGCGCGACGAACCGCCAATAAAGCCAAGTCTCGCGCATGAAGGCAACGCTATTCGCGCTCCGGTTGAATGAGTTGTTATGCCGCCCATTGATAGAATCATGTACTTGCCCCATCTGCCTTCACTTTGGATTCTTGCATCTCAATCTTTCCCACTCCGATGGCGAAACGTCACTAGGGATGGGCGGCTTCTGTTCACCCCGCACTTCAAGCTTATACGGCGGGTAGAATATGGGCGTCAGATCGGCGGCCGGAGTGCAGTTCGGCATAATCTTAAATGAGAAGACGAGTGTCGCCACGCGGTCAGTAGAATCCGCCGTAGGGGCAAAGCGCCATTGTTTAGCAGCTCCTTCGGCGAAAACAACGAGCAGCCTATGACCTGTCGCCTTTACTGAAATAGCCTCGCCCTTAGGATTTATCGTCACCTCGACTGTAACTTCACCGCTAACATTAAGAACAAGGGCGACACCCGGATAGGGCAGAGACATAGCTGCTACAACAGCAGGAGATTCAGCGGCGGCTGGATCAGAAGTTACTGTGGCAATAGCCTGGAATCCGGCCATTAAAACCACCGAGGTAATAATGAACGTGAAGATTAGCTTACGGCTCATTGAATTTACTCCACAACACTTCAAATCAAAGAAAGCGGTATAACGCCCGAATTAA
Organism: Pyrinomonadaceae bacterium; assembly: GCA_036403435.1. Taxonomy (GTDB): domain Bacteria; phylum Acidobacteriota; class Blastocatellia; order Pyrinomonadales; family Pyrinomonadaceae; genus QHXM01. The sequence continues at coordinate 30,707 of DASWQY010000096.1, read as the reverse complement.
CGCGGCGGAAAGCACCGCCATTAGAAGTTTGTCTCGCATGACAGGTACGCTAATTCCGCTCGCGTTGAATGAGTTGTTAGGCTCGCCGTTAGACATACCATGCTGCTTATTTCCGATCATTCTCTGAGGGATAAGCCGCTACTTGGAAATTATCTTCATAGACGATGTTCCCAAGCACTCTGCATTTTTCTACCTCTATTAGATACCCATGATAGCGGAGCAGGTGCGTTAATTCCCACATCCTCTTTATACACTCTTCGGCACTCGACTTGAACCAAAAGATTCTGCGGCTTGCAAATTCATAGCGGGGTGAAGATAAATGTTTATTGAACCAGATGAGAACCTCTCGTAATTGATGACGCTCCGCCAAAGACAATTCGCCGGAATCAAGCAGCTCGTGAGCCGCCACAAATACCCCCTGGGGTTTATGAGAGTCCTCATCAATTTGTGTGATAACGAAGCGTAGAAACATTGAGGTAAAAGAATCATGTGATTTATTCAAAAGCTAGAGCCTAACGCCTGAATTAACCGGGCGGGAGACAACCAACCAAGCATTCAATCTTGCGGATGAAAAGCAAGCTAATTTCCGCTCCGGTTGAATGAGTTGTTAGGCGTGCCGTTGGTTTAAGACGACTCGCTTGCACTTTGTTTGGCAGCTTCCAGTAAAGCATAGAATATTTGCTGCATATCTTGTGTTTGTCGCCAACCCAGCTTGAAATCTGGCAAATCCGTCTCCGGGTCTGGATTAGCTGAATCGGGCGACGGATTCTGTTTCAGCAAATCATAAACAACTAGAACGAGCCTGCGGGCATGTTCAAACATCTCCCAGAAACAGCTATCAACAATGAATGCATCATCAGTATAAGAGAAACCTTTATCACCAAAGATGTTCTTTATGGGTGAAACATGCAGAGACATGCTATGAGCCTTATAATCTTTAGCCTCACTCAAGTCTTGTGGCTGAGAGCCTACTTTATTAGCATGGCGCTGCCTGAGAACTGCCGGACGGAATTTATCATTCCGCTCTTTTTCAGTAGCTTTCAGCCATCGTCAATATGCGAAGATTCATAGAGAAAATCCCTCAATAAGAATTCTACCTCCATAACGTCACGCATGGCATCAAATACTACTCCATGCAAACCGCTAAGAACTGCTTCAAGAGCAGTTTCAAAATCTGCCTTTGCTCTCGCAATTAGAAAGGCCACCTTTTTGAGAGTTCGGTTTCGCTGAAAGGATTGTTCGACGATAATCAGGTGTGATTGCAATTGTTCAAGTCCTTTCAAGCGAACGCCTGATGAGTATTTTTGTAGCCGATCTATCCTGTTCTTTTGCGCTTTCAGCAAGGACGCAGCTAACAGTGGATGAGTATTAGCAAAAGACTCCAAGAGAGCCTGATACTCTTGTTCGGTTTTCTTTTCTGAGGAATCTTCCATAAGTGAATTTCTCTATCACAACGGGAAACGCCTAACTAACTAATAATCTCCCTAAAGGGCGTGTTATAACACGCCCTTTAGGGAACATAAAATGCACCAGCTTGCGATTCTTCTCAGCAATTCGCCGCCTTCCCGTAATTATGTTCACTCTTCAGGGGTGCCGAAGATTAGCGTAATGCAAACAGGTGGTTAGCGTTTAGCACAGGGAAGATGATAAAGGACGAGGCGCTGATGGTCAGCCTCACTCACTCGCACGTCTGCGCCCCGCCGCATTCAGCGCGCCGGTCACTTCGACCCAGCGGCCGTCGCGTTTGACGTAGACGCGCGGGTTCTGGATGGGAAATTTTTTGGCGAAGGCCGGGTGCGACGAGAGGAAGCGGCGCACGGTCGCGCGGTCGCCTGTGGCGACGCGCCAGCGGCCGTCCTCGCGCACGAGATATTGTTGGGCGACGATCTTGCCCTCGGCCTCGACGGGCCGCAGGACGCTCCCATACATCACGGTGTCGGCGGCGGCGATGTCGCCCGAGACGCGCACCGCGCCGACCTCCATGCGGTCGAGTCTGTACGTGCCGCCGGAGGCGCGCAGCAGCGAGACGAAACGCTCACGCGTGACGCGCGAGCGCGAGGCGTTGGGGAGCACGTCGTAAAGCTCATCGTAGCGTCCCGCCTTCAACTGCTCGAAGACGGTCTGCACCAGGGCGCGCACTTCCGCTTCGTCCGACGGGCGCGCGCCCGCGTGCGCGAACGTCACCAGAAGGAGCGCGCAGGCCGCGAGCGTGAATTTAATTCTCTTACTTCTCATCTTCATCACGGGAAGCGTCCACTTCGTTCTCATCCTCTACGTCCTCTTCGTCCTGCGCGCCGGTCTCCATCTCCTCGTCCCTGGGGATGGTCGAGCGGAGGCGCGAGCGGAAATTGAGAAACCAGGCGACCGCGCCGAGTGCGCCCGCGACGAAGGCGGCGTTGTCATACCCCGCCAGCAGCAGGACGGCCGCCGCCGCCACGCCCACGACCGAAGCGATAATCCAGACGCGCTCCATCAGGCACCGTCGCTCACTTGACCGTCACGGGGATTGCGGCCTCCACCGTGCGCGGCGGGTAACACTTCTCCTCGTCGCAAGCCTGCACGCGCAGCCTGCCCTTCAAAGTCTGCGCGCCCTTCTTCGCGCCGGCCGCGGCCGTCAGCGGGAGCTTGATCGCGGTCTCGCCTTCGTAGACGGCGAGCGGGTCTTTGGAGAAGGTGAACTTCCTCGTGACCGAAGGCGGGTAAGTGGGCTTGCCCGCGGTGACGCCCTCGCCCGCCTCGACGATCAGCTCCGTCGCCTTGAGGTAAGAGAAGGACGGCGGGTTGGCGTTGATGTGGTAGCCGGAGGCGACATTCAGCTTGACGGTCGCCTCCGTCGTGCCGCCCGCCTTGAGTTCCACGCCGGGCACGTCCACGCGCACCACGTCCGCGGGCGGCGCTTCGCTCGTCGTCTGAATCTGGCCCGTGTTGCCGGGGGCCGTGTTCGCGCCCGAGTTTGAGTTCTCCGACGGGGAGCACGCGCAAAGAAAAATGGCACAGAGGCCGAGAGCCGGGAGTAGTTTTGTTCGGGTCATAGTCTCTCAGTTGCGTTGAATGTCGGCCAGCGGACGGCCGCGCAGAAAGTTGCGGGCCGCCGCGAGCATGCGCCGCAAGCGCCGCACGATCTTCGGGAGCAGCCACGCGACGAGCAGCAGGGAAATAATTATCACCACGAGAATCGCTACCGGGTTGAAGACGGCCAGCAAGGCCGCGCCGACCGTGACTACGTCTTCGAGAATCGAGAGCGCCCAGTTCGAGAAGGGCTCCGGGCTCGCGTTGGCGGCCGCGCGCACCGTCGCTTTCGTCCCGTGCGTCGAGAGGGCCAGGCCGCCGCCCAGGAGCAGCGCCAGGACCTGCACCGTGGGATTCAGGCCCGAGGTCGCCGACGCCGCCACGGCCGCGCCCGCGGGGACGCGCACGAACGTGTGCACGGCGTCCCACACTGTGTCCACGAGCGGAATCTTGTCCGCGACGAACTCGACGGCGTACATGAAGAGCGCGACGCCAATGATTATCCAGTTGTCCAGCACTCCGAGCCCGCCGGGCAATTGTGCCACTTTGAAATGCTGCAACAGCCCCAGCGTCGCCACGGTCGCGTACACGTTTATCCCCGACGACCATGCCGCGCCGAACGCCATGCCGAGGATGGAGACGGTGCTCATAAGGCAGAATCCAGAATCCAGAATCCAGGTGCCAGAATAAAAGAGAAGCGGTTCTCAGCCTTTCATTCTGGATTCTGACTCCTGGATTCTGGATGCTGCTTTTACTCCTCTTCCTCTTCCTTGCCTCTTCCGTCCGGGCGTTTGATGCCGAACTTTTCGAGGCGGTACTGGAGAGTGCGGAAAGTCAGGCCGAGGAGCTTGGCGGACTTGGTGATGTTGTAGTCGGTCTGCTCCATCGCCTGCACTATCAGGCTGCGCTCCACGTCCTCGAACGAGATGCCTTCGGGCGGGAGCTTGAACGCGCCCTCGGTCGTGGGCCTCGCCTCCTGGCGGACTTCGAGCGGCAGGTCCTCGACGGTGATGAGGTCGCCCTCACAGAGCAGGATGGCGCGCTCGATGGCAGACTCCAACTGGCGCACGTTGCCGGGCCAGCTGTAGTCCATCATCAGGCGGCGCGTCTCCGGCGTCAGCCCGCGCACCAGCCGCGAGGTGTTGCGCGTGTGCTTCTTCAAAAAGTAGTCGATCAGGACGGGGATGTCGTCGCGCCGCTCGCGCAGGGGCGGCACGTCAACCGAGAGCACGTTGATGCGGTAGTAGAGGTCGTCGCGGAACCTGCCGTCCGAGACCATCGCGCGGAGGTCGCGGTTCGTGGCGGCGACGACCCGCACGTCCACCTTCATCGTGCGCGTCCCGCCGACGCGGCGAATCTCGCGCTCCTGAAGCGCGCGCAGAAGTTTCGCCTGCATGCCGATGTCGAGTTCGCCGATCTCGTCTAAGAAAAGTGTGCCGCGGTCGGCGACCTCGAAGAGACCTTTCTTCTCGGCGTGCGCGCCGGTGAAGGAGCCCTTCTCGTGGCCGAAGAGTTCGGATTCGAGCAGGTTCTCGTTAATCGCGGCGCAGTTGACGGCCTGGAACATCTCGGCGACGCGAGGGCTTTGGTTGTGAATCGAGCGCGCGATGAGTTCCTTGCCTGTGCCGGATTCGCCGCGTATCAGGACGGGCGAGCTTGAGCGCGCGACCTTGAGAATCATCTTCTTGACGGCCTCCATCTCGTGCGAGGCGGAGATGATCTCGGCGTCGAGCGCGTCGAGGCGCTTGAGCGCGCGCCGGATGGTGTCGAGCAGCGTGTCGCGGTCGTAAGGCTTTTGCAGGTAGTCGAACGCGCCGCGGCGAAGCGCGTCCTTCGCGGACTCAATCGAGCCGTGCGCGGTCAGCAGGATGACGATGATGGAGGAGTCCTGCGCAAGCAGGTGCTGCAACAGCTCTATGCCGTCCATCCCCGTCATCATCAAATCGGTCAGTGCCAAATCGAAGCGCCGCTCCTTGGCGAACTTGAGCGCGGCCTCGCCCGACGCGGCGGTCGTCACGTCGTAGCCCTCGCCCGACAGAATCATTTCTAAGATTTCGCGCTGCGACTTCTCGTCGTCAACCACGAGTATGCTCTTGCGTGCCATTCAAAGCTCCTCAGCATGATCGGGTGCGTTGTAACAAGTGACAGGATAGAAAAATTGTTCGCTCCTGTCACCTCGTCACTTGTCATCCGACGCGGTCGTCGGAAGTGTGATGACGAAGGAGGTGCCTTCGCCCGGTTTCGAGCGGACGGAGATCGTGCCGCCGTGGTCGTCAACGGCCTTCTTGACGATGGCGAGGCCGAGCCCTGTGCCAGTTTCTTTGGTCGAGAAGTAGGGCTCGAAGACTTTCGAGATGTCTTCGGGCGCGATGCCGCGTCCGGTGTCCGTCACCTCGACGCGGGCGTTGCGGCCGCCGTCCTCGGGCGAGATGTTGATGACTAACTTGCCGCCCTCGCCGTCAATCGCCTGCATGCCGTTGATGATTAAATTCGTGAAGACCGAGCGCAGGGCTTCAGCGTCGCCGAGCACGGGCGGGACTTCGCCGGCCTGCTCGACGCGCGTCTCGATGCTGCTCTCCTGCGCCTTGACCTCGACCATCTGCAAGGCGTCGCGCGCGGCCTCGCCCAAGTCGAGCGGGCGCAGCTCAAGCGTCGAGGGCCTGGAGTAGTTCAGAAATTCCGAGATGCGCGTGTTGATGCGCGCGACTTCCGTTTTGAGCTGCTGCGCCAGCCGCTCGAAGGTCTCGCGCTTCTTCGGGTCGTCGGGCGGGAAGGCCGTCCTAAGGTGGTCGAGCGTCAGGTTGATGTAGTTGAGCGGATTTCGGATTTCGTGCGCGATGGCCGAAGCCAGGCGGCCGACGACCGCCGACTGCTCCGTCTGGTGCAAGAGCGCCTCCAACTCCCGCATGTGGCCGAGCCGCGCGATCATCTCGTTGAAGCGCGAGGCGAGCTGGCCCATTTCGTCCGTGCGGTCGGCGGCCGGGACGCGGAAGTCGAAGTCGCCCACGGCGACGCGCCGCGCCGCGTTCGACAGGTCCTTAATCGGCCGCGTGAACCGCCAGACCAGGACGCCCGCGACGAGCGTCGCCGCCAGGAGCACGGCCATCGTGTAGATGAGCGGGCGCGCGGCCTGCGCGTTCCAGAAACTCAGGCCCTCGCGGAACGACCTGAGCACGACTATCACGTACCAGCGGCCGTCCACAGTCTCGACGGAGACGGCGTGAGACTCAGCCCCGGCCTGATTCGCCGTCGTCGCGGGGAAGTGCGCGCGGTCCTCGGCCGGCAACTCGTTGATGTTCATCACGGGCGGCAGCGTCGTCAGGTCCGGCAGGTAGCGATCCGCGTACTCGCCGTTGACCTTCAACAGCTCCAAGTCGAGGCTGTCCGAAAGCCGCCAGTTGTTGTCAACCACGATGACGTTGGCGACGCGGCCGGTCTGCGGGTCCAGGAGCGGGTTGTTTCTGCGCTTGAGCAACTCGACGAGGCGGGGCTTGGAGGAGATGCTCTCGAACCCGAGCGCGACGCCCGCGACCAGCGCCTGCGTCTGCAACTCGCGCATCCTTTTGTTATTCCTCGCGGAGCGCAGGTTCAAAACGTACTGCGTCCCGAGCGTCAGCACGAGCAGCACGGCCAGCACAAGCAGCAGCCGCGTGCGGAAATTGGAGATCAGACGGAGCGCCTTCATACTCTTTAGGTCGAACGGGAGAGTCCGGGGCCATTATAAACTAAAGGCGGCAATATTATTTTTTCGTTGCCCTGTGCCCTTTCAGATGTTATAGTTCGCGGCGGTCTCAGTGCAAACTCCCCGGAGGCCGCATCGACGGGAACTCTCCCAACCCTCACCGTAAAGTAAGAAGGTCGCGAGACGAAGAACAATAATTCGTTGAAGGAACTATTTTGAAGATATTCGAAGCTTCAAAATTTATCTGTGTTACTTGACAACGCAACGCGCCGCGAAAAAAGCGCGTCCTGAAATAATTCGAGAAAATAAGCGTTAGGCATTCGTTCGTCACCCGAGAGCGTTCGAGACCCTAACTCGCGAGGTTAACCCCGGAGCTTTAATTTAACTGCGAGGACCAGTCAATGACCCAAACCCAGCGAACCCTGAACCCCGCGCGCTTCGCGCCAGCCATTCTCCTTCTCATCGCCCTGATTTTCTCAGGCACCGCACTCGCCAAAGACAAGAAAGCCAAAGCCGCCGCCAAGAGTAAGGACCCGGCCGCGAAAACGCAGAAGAACGCGCGCAACGACAAGAAGGCGCGCGAGACGGCTAAGGCTGGGAAGAACTCGCGCGCAGACAAGCGGCGCGACAGTAAGACTTCGGCGAAGGAGGCGCGCGTTGACAAGCGGCGTGACCGCAAGATGTCTGCCAGGGAGCTGAAGGCCGCGAAGAAGGAGCGGGAGACGGACAAGCGCGGCGGGCGCGCACTCTCGAAGCGCGAGCAGCGGGCCGAGGCACGTCGCGCGGCAGAGCAGCGCCGGCGCGAGATAGCCGAGGCCAGGCGACGCGCGGAGATCGCGCGCCAGGCGGCAATCGCCCGGCAGCGCGCGATTGAGCAGGCGATGCGCGACGAGGCGATGGCTAACATCGCCAGGGACGACACGACGGGCGAAGACCTGGAAGTGCGCCGCGCGGCCGTCGCCGCTCTCGGCAACCACGCCGGCACGGTCGTCGTCATGGACCCGAAGACCGGCCGCGTTTACGCAGTCGTCAATCAGGACTGGGCCATCAGGCGCGGCTTCAAGCCCTGCTCGACCATCAAGCTGATGACGGGCATGGCGGGCCTCACGGAGAAGGTGATTGACCCCGTGCAGACCGCCAGCGTCTCGGACCGCCGCTACGCGATTGATTTGACGGACGCGCTGGCCTACTCCAACAACGGCTACTTCCAGAACGTGGGGGGCCGGGTCGGCTTCGACCGACTCATGACTTACGCGCGCGAGTTGGGCCTCGGCGAGCGCACGGGTATTAACCACGCCAACGAATCGCCGGGGCGCGTGCCGCTCTTCAAGTCGGGCTTCGCCGTCAACCACATGTGCTCGCACGGCGACGACTTCGAGGTGACGCCGATTCAGCTCGCCAACCTCGTCTCGGCCATCGGCAACGGCGGCAACCTCCTCGTCCCGCACCTGCCGCGCACGCCGCAGGAGGACGCGCAGTTCAAGACCATCGTCCGCCGCAAGATCAACATCCCGCAGGAGTCCATGCAGAGACTCATCCCCGGCATGATCGGGTCGGTCAACTACGGCTCGGGCAAGCGCGCCTACGACGCCGGGCAGACCATCGCCGGCAAGACCGGGACCTGCATCGGCCAGGGCTCCTGGCTCGGCCTCTTCACCTCCTACGCGCCCGTGCACAACCCGCGCCTGGCCGTCGTCGTCGTGACGCGCGGCTCGGACGCGCGCCGCCACTTCCCGGCCTACGTCGCCGGCCAAATCTACCGCTCGCTCAAGCACCGTTTTGGCCCAGGCACCGACGACATGCCGTACGCCATGACCCCGCGGCCGAAGCTCGACCCGCGCGCGGCGGCCGCCCTCAGCGACGAGGACAGGGAGGAAGAGTCGGGGGAGATGGGCGAGGACGGTCTGACGGGTGCCGCGGCGGCGGGAGCCTCGGCGAGCCCCGCCGGCGGCAACAATGTTAAGGGCGTAATCATGACCGTGCCGCAGCCGAAGCAGACGCTCTCCCCGGCGCAGCCGGCGGACCGGACGGCCGCGCCGCAGAACACCACGCAGCGGCCGCGCCGCGTCCACGCGACCCAGCCGTAAAGAAATGCAAAATTAAAAGTTGAAAATGAAAAATTGAGGCGGAGATTCACTTGTAATTTGAATGTGGTCTCCGCCTCTTTTTTGCCTTTTACATTTTTAATTTTGCATTTACTTCCTGCCTTGACAGGCGGAGGAGTGTTGCAGGATGATTATGCATCGCATTTGTTTTAGCTGACGCCGATGCGCCCGGTTCTCTCCCTGTTAGGATAGGGCGCGTGCGCCGCCCGGAACGCGGCAACCGAATGCCGCGAGCCGCGCATCTGAAGAGCGCGACGCGGTTTCGGAAGCCGGCACGCTTCTCACCCCCCGGATTGATACGAGTTGCAGAATAAGGACATTGCCTGGAGGATTGCGACCGATGAAAAAGCTGATTCGATTCCTGATATTCACCGCGCTCGTGGCCGCGTTCGCGCTGCCCGCGTTGGCACAGACCACACCGGCAAACACGACCGCCACGGCGACCACGCAAGACGACCAAGAAGCCAAGACCAGCCTATATAACAAGTTCAGGGACAACCTCAAAACCAACCCGCAGGTCGCCTACGAGGCCGGCAAAGAGTATCTCTCCAAGTACGAGGCGGCGGACGGCCCCAGCGATCAGTATGTCTCTTACATCAAGAAGTGGGTTGATTCCTACGAGAAGATCGCGCGCCGCAATCAGGTCATCCAGCAGCTGAACGCTAAGGACTACAACAACGCGTTCACAGGGGCCAAGCAGGTGCTCGTAGATTACCCCGAAGATTTGGGGCTGCTCTTCGAGTTGTCCAAAGGCGGCCTGGCCGCCGCGACCAGCGGCAACGAGACCAACAACGCCGCCGCCGCCGACTACGCCCGCCGGACCCTCCAGATGATCCAGGCCGGCAAGACCTTCGAGAAGGACAAGCCGATCCCGAACAAGGACGAGATCATCGGCGGCCTCAATTACATGCTCGGCTTCCTGATGCGCCAGTCGCAGCCCGCCGAGGCCGCGACCTATTTCGTCAACGCCGCGCAGTTCGAAGGCTTCTCAAAGAAAGACCCCTTCACTTACTCGCTGCTGGCGTCCGCCTACGAGCAGTCCGAGTATGGCAAGCTGAGGAACGATTACGAAGCCAACTGCAAGACCGAGGAGCAGCTCAAGGGCGCGCAGTGCACCGAGCTGACCGCGAAGGTCAACAGCGTGCTGGACCGGATGATTGACGCCCTGGCGCGCGCCATCTCCTACAGCAAGAGCAGCACGAACGCGGCCCAGTACGAGCAGGCGCGCACCGGCTGGATGGAGCAGTTGACGGCGCTCTACAAGTACCGCAACAACGGCGACGCCGCGGGCCTCGACGCGTTCATCGCGGGCGTGACGAGCAAGCCGCTCCCGAAGCCGGGCCAGGCGACGACGACGCCGAGCACGCCGTCGTCAAACACCACGACGCCGCAGACGCAGCCGGGCAGCACGACGACGACGCAGCCCGCCAACGGCGGCACCACGTCGAGCACCCAGCCGAAGCCCAACCACTAAAGGCGAGTGCTTCGGCCCCGGTCCGTCCTTCGAGCAATCAAGAAGCCGGGCGCAACGTCGATGACGTTGCGCCCGGCTTTTGTTAGAATCGGCCCGCCGTGAAAATTTCCGAAGACAGAGCACACGACCTGGCGGAGTTGGAAGAACTCCTGGGCCACTCCTTCAACGACCGCTCGTGGCTTGAGCGCGCGCTCACGCACCGCTCCTGGGCGCACGAGCAGGTCCCGGCCGGCAGAGAAGAGGAGGCACGCCGGCTGCACAACGAGGCGTTGGAGTTCGTCGGCGACTCGGTCCTGGGCCTGGTCGTCGCCGACTTCCTCTTCGCTTCCTACCCGGACGTGACCGAGGGCGAGCTGTCGCGCATGAAGCACCAACTGGTCAGCGCGCCCACGCTCGCGCGCGCCTCCGCGCGCCTGACCATCGGGCGGTTCGTACGCGTCGGCCGCGGCGAGGACAAGAGCGGCGGCCGGCGCAAGCGCGCACTCCTGGCCGACGCCTTCGAGGCCGTGCTGGCCGCCGTCTTCCTCGACGGCGGATTGGAAGCGGCGACCGCGTTCGTGCGCCACGCGCTCGGCGACGAGTTGGAGCAGGTGGACCCGGAGGCCGCGGCCGCCGCCGACTTCAAGACGCTCTTGCAGGAGCGGCTCCAGGCCAACCACCTGTCCGCGCCGCATTACGCCGTCGTGGAGGCGACGGGGCCGCCACACCGCCGCACGTTCCACGTCGAGCTGAGCTGGGACGGCGGCTCGGTTCGCGCCGAAGGCCGCACCATCAAAGCCGCCGAAACGAGCGCCGCCCGCCTTGCGCTCGAAGAACTCAGTGGGCAGCTGGCGGTGGACAGTGAGCAGTAGTCGGAAAAGCAGTGGTCAGTGGTCGGTGGTCAGTTAAAAAGCAGCCGGCGTGGTTGGCACAGTTTCTTTTTTATCTTTCTCTTAACTGACCACCGACCACCGACCACTGACCACTGCTTTTCCGCTTGACCGACCTCGGAGCCCTTCTTTAGGATGTTTTTATGAGTGACGATTTGACGAACACGGGGGTCTCCGCGCCCGTCGCCGAGCCGAAGACGCAGCCGCGCGCGACCGCGCAGACTTCTCAGGCAGGCGGCAACGGTTTCGCGGCGAAGGCGACGCCGGCCGAGAGAAAATTTCAGGGGCCGCCGAAGAGCATCTTCCGGGAGTACTTCGAGTCGGCCGTCGTGACGGTCATCATGGCGCTCTTCGGGATGACTTTCATCGTCCAGGCCGTCAAGGTCCCGACCGGCTCGATGCAGAACACGATCACCATCGGCGACCACCTGCTCGTCAACAAGTTCACCTTCGGCCCCGGCGACCCCTTCCCGCTGTTGCCGCAGCGCGAGGTCCGCCGCGGCGACATCATCGTCTTCAAGTACCCCGGCGACCCGAAAAACCCGGAGGGCGACCGGCGGCCCGACAACCTGCCCTACAAGACCAACTACGTCAAGCGCGTCATAGGGCTTCCGGGCGACCACGTGCAGGTGCGCGGCGACCGCGTCCTTATCAACGGCCAGGAGCTGCCCGAGCACCGCATCTCGGCCCTGGACCACGTGGACGACCCGCGCACGCCCGGCGCGTTGGAGAGCAACAAGCAGCTGGACGTGCTGGAAGACCCGCCGCGCAAGGAGGGCGAGAGCTACTCCGTCTTCTACAGCACGGACCGAATCCTGGAGAGCGGCTTCGACGAGGTCGTTCCCGAAGACCACTACTTCGTGATGGGCGACAACCGCAACAACAGCCAGGACAGCCGCGCCTGGGGCTTCGTCCCGCGCGAGCTGGTCGTCGGCCGCGCCATGTTCGTCTACTGGTCTTACGACGAGAGCGCCCCGACCAGCGGCAACTTCTTCCTCGACTTCCTACGCAACACACGCTGGAACAGAACAGGCACGATGGTGAAATGATGAATGCGGAATGATGAATGATGAATTAGAAGACAAAAGCTTTTAATTCATCATTCATCATTCATCATTTTCCTTCCTCCGCCCACTCCTTCGTCACGCGATGGCGGTAGTCGAAGAGACGCTTGAGGCGCGGGACGATGAGGAGCGGGGCCATCAAGCGCCCGGCGGGCCAGAGCGGCGGCTCGTACTCTATCTCGTCGCGCAGCGTCGCCCCGCGCTCGTGCGGCGCGACGAGGTGGCGGTGACGCCACTTGCGGAACGGGCCGCGCGTCTGAACGTCCTCGAACATGCGCGGCGGGTCGTAGGCCGTGTGCAGCGCCTCCCAGCGGACGTTGAAGAGGCCCAGGATGCGAGTCTCGATGATTGTTTTCGCGCCGGCTCGCAGGCTCGGGGCCGCCTGGACGATGCGCGCGCTTTCCCACGGCGGCGTCAGGCGCGCGAGCGCGTCCGGCAGTTCGTGAAACGCGAAGACGCGCTCGGGCGTCGCCTTGATGACGCTCTCCTTGACGAAGTTCATCCCCAGAAGATAACAGCCGCCCGTCTCTTTTGCCTTATCTTTTCTTTGCGTCTTTGCGCCTTTGCGTGAGTCTAATGGTTTCCTCACGCAAAGGCGCAAAGACGCAAAGGGGTTGAGTCTTGGAATGGTGCGCTTGACAAAATCCAAATTAGAAACTTTAGTTGAAGAAACATCCTCGCGCGTAGAAGCTGGTCTGAAGGGGAGACTGCTCGCATGGCCGTCCTTGTCGGAGTCGCAGGCGCTGTCCTGTGCATCATCACCCTGTGGGACGTGTTCGAGACGATCATCCTGCCGCGCCGCATCTCGCGCCGGGTCCGGCTCGCGCGCCTGTACTACCGGGGCGCGTGGCTCCTGGTCTCGGGCGCGGCGAGGCGCACGCGCCCCGGCAAATTGCGCGAGCGTTACCTGGGCTTCTTCGGCCCGCTCTCGCTGCTCCTGCTCTTCGTCCTCTGGGGGGCTTGCCTCGTCGTCAGCTTCGCGTTGATTCACTGGGCCATCGCCTCCAGGTTCCACCTGGGCGCGGCCCCAAACTTCCGCACGGACCTTTACTTCAGCGGCACCACCTTCTTCACGCTCGGCCTCGGCGACATCGCGCCGCAGACACGCGCCGGGCGCTTCGCCACGGTGCTCGAAGCGGGCACGGGCTTCGGCTTCCTGGCCGTCGTCATAGGCTACCTGCCCGTCATCTACCAGGCGTTCTCCAGGCGCGAGGCCAACATCTCGCTGCTGGACGCGCGGGCCGGTTCGCCGCCGAGCGCCTCGGAAGTGCTCGCGCGCCACGGCCGCGACCGCAGCCTGAGCGCCCTCGGCGACTGGCTCAGGGATTGGGAGCGTTGGTCGGCCGAACTGCTCGAAAGCCACCTCTCCTACCCCGTGCTCGCCTACTTCCGCTCGCAGCACGAGAACCAGTCGTGGCTCGCGGCGCTGACGACCGTGCTGGACACGTGCGCGCTCGTGATCGTCGGCGTAGAGGGTGGGCCGGTCTGGCAGGCCAAGATGACTTTCGCGATGTCGCGCCACGCGCTCGTGGATTTGGCACAGGTCTTCAACACGCCCCCGCGCGCGCCCGACCCCGACCGGCTCCCGCCGCGGACGCTCAATCAGGTGCGCGCAAACCTGGCTGCGGCGGGCGTCAGCCTGCGCGAGGGCGAAGAGGCCGAAAGAAGGCTGGCGGAGCTGCGCCGCATGTACGAGCCTTACGTCAACTCGATGGCCGAAAATTTGTTCCTGCGCGTCCCGCCGTGGCTGCACCCCGGCGGCGTGATGGACAACTGGCAGACGAGCGCCTGGGAGCGCAACCCCGCCGCCTTCGCCTCAAGCCCCGAGCCCGTGCTCACGCGCGACTCGTCCGAGTCGGCGGCGGATTGATGGATGGGCGATACTGACACGGGCGCAAGTGAAGTAGTAAAGTGGCACAAAAAGGGGAAGGGTCGTCATGGCGAGAGGGTGGGAGAGTAAGGCGGTCGCGGACCAGCAGGAGGCAGCGGACGAGCGCGCGCGCCTCAGGCAGCAGCTCGAAGAATTATCGCCGGAAGAGCGCGCGCGGCGCGAGCGCCTGGAGACGTTGAGGCTCTCGCGGGCGCGCACGCTCACGCAGCTCGAAAGCGCGACGCGCCCGGCGCACCGCCAGATGCTTCAGCGAACCCTGCGGGCGTTGGAGACGGAGATAGAGGAGCTGTCCTGAACCTCCCTCACCGAATCATCGTGAAGGTCCGCCACCAGCGCGTGTGCTGTATGAAGTCTAAGAGGAAATTGTTCGGCCGCGCGCTCTCGTCCTTCGACCAGAAGACGAAGAGGGCGCGGCCGATGACCAGCTCGCTCGCGACAGTTCCCCACGCGCGGCTGTCCGCGCTGTCCTCGCGGTTGTCGCCCATCACGAAGTAGTGACCGTCTGGAATCTTGTAGGGCTTCTCCACCGCGTAATGAAAAATCTCTGGCGGCTTCTCGGTCGCTCCCGTCTCGATTGAGGCGAGCGTCTTCGCGCTGTAGTAGACGGTGTAAGGCTCGTTCGGCCCGCGCGGCGTGTCCTCTTTGATGTCGAGCGGGGCTTTGCTGTTCTCGCCCGGCTCGACCCTGACGCGGTGCTCCGGGAGCGGCTGGCCGTTGACGAGGACGAGCGCGCCGCGCACCTCAATGGTCTCACCCGGCAGCCCGATGACGCGCTTGATGAAGTAGTCGGAATAAGGCGTGACGGGCGGGACGCTCATCTCGTCGCGGCCGGGGTTGTCGCGGTCGCCCGGATACTTGAAGACGATGATGTCGCCGCGGCGGATTTCGCGCTTGGGCAGGAAGAAGGGGGTCGAGCCTGGGGCGAAGATGAACTTGTTGATCAGGAAGTGGTCGCCAATGTAGATCGTGTTCTGCATCGAGCCGGTCGGGACGCCGACGGTGCGCCCGATGAACGTGATGAAGAAGACGAACATGACCGCCGTGTAGATGGCGGACTCGAAGTACTCGCGCCACACGCTCTTCGGCGGCCCCTTGCGCTCCGGGGTCTTCTCCTCTTTGGTTTCGGCCTCGGCCTCTTTCACCTTCTTCTTGCGAGCCATAGTCAGCATCGTAAATCGTAAATCGTGAATCGTAAATAGTGGAAGACAGTTTTTATCCATTCAAGATTTACGGTGCAAGATCATCCTGATGCCGTCGCGTGGGCGCAGGGACATGGCGGGGACGAGTTGGACCGGGCGTGCGGAGACGAGTTCGAGTCTATAGTCGCGCGCGATGGTCGCCATCAGGAGCACGATTTCCATCATCGCGAAAGAATTGCCGATGCAGACGCGCGGGCCGCCGCCGAAAGGGAAGTAGGCGTATTTGGGGAGCGTGCTCGTGAACTCGGGCGTCCAACGCTCGGGCCTGAATTCATCTGGCTCGGGGAAGAAGCGCGCGTCGCGGTGCACGACCCAGGTGGGCATGAAGAGCTGGGTGCGCGCGGGCACGCGATAGCCGCCGACCTCGCAGTCTTCCACGGCCTCGCGCCCGACGATGTAGGCGGGCGGGTAGAGCCGCATGGATTCTTTGACGACCATCTCCGTGAATTTCAAACGCGGGTAGTCGTCTGCCTCGGGCGCGCGCCCGCCCGCGAGCACTTCGCCCAGCTCGCGCCAGAGTTTCGCTTCGGCCTCCGGGTGACGCGCGAGCAGGTACCAGGCCCAGGAGAGCGTCAGCGCCGTCGTCTCCTGGCCCGCGAGGAAGAGCGTAATGACTTCGTCGCGCAGCTGCTGGTCCGTCATCTGGCTCCCGTCGTCGTCGTGCGCCTGTAGCAGCATAGAGAGCAGATCGCCCTGGTCTTTGTTGCCGCCCGCGCGACGCTGGCCGATGATGCGGTAAACGACTTCGTCGAGCTGCGCCACGACCTTGTGAAAGCGGCGGTTGGTCGGGGTGGGGAAGCGGTTATCCAGAATCCACTTGAGCGTGGCCTGCGAGCCGAAAGGCTCCACGAGGGTTGCGAGCGCGCGCGCGACCTTGTCGGCGTCGTCCGTCACGTCCACGTTGAAGAGCGTGTGCGTGACGATCTCCATCGTCAGTCGCATCATGTCGCGGTGTACGTCGCGAATCTCGCCGTCGCGCCAGGTCCGCACGAGAGCCTCTCCGTCCTCGACCATGCGGCGCGCGTAAGAGGCTATGCGCTCGCGGTGGAAGGCCGGCTGTGCCAATCTGCGCTGCCTGCGCCAGAAGTCGCCCTCGCTCGTCAGCAGGCCGCGCCCGACGAGGCGGTGAAAGAAGGGCGTGCGGAACGAGAGCGGCTTGATGAAATTGCGGCTGTTGGTCGCCAGCACCTGTTCGATGTGGTCCGGGTGGAAGAGGAAGTATGACGGGACGTAAAAGAAGCGCGCGCTGACCACGTCGCCGTAGTCGCGGTGCAGCCTCTCGATGAAGCCGAGCGAGTCGCGGTTGAAATCCGGCATCACGCCGAGCAGGAAATGTCCTCGGGGGCCTTGAGGGACCAGGGATGCGACCATCGCGTCTTTCCTTTCCGTCAGGTTCTTGTCAGCGCAATAGTGCCCGGCGTCGCGCCCGCAATGCAAGTCTGAAGGGAGGCGCGGGCGTAAACCCGCGTGCTATTATCTGGGGCCGTCGGAAACAGCCCCGGTTAATTTCGTCCGAAGGAGTCGTCATGCGCCAACGCCGGCCGCGCCTCGTCGCGAGCCTTTCTCTCATGTTAATGCTCACACTCTTCCAGGTAATCGTCCGCGCGCAGGAACAGCACACGCTGACGGGCGAGTTCCGCACGCACAAGAATTTTCACTCGCGCTACCTTCAGAGCGACCGTGACTTGCTCGTCTACCTGCCGCCCGGCTACGACGCGGACAGAAGAAAGCATTACCCCGTGCTCTACCTGCACGACGGGCAGAACCTTTTCGACGGGGCGACCTCGTTCATCAAGGGCGCGGAGTGGGGCGTGGACGAGACCGCGCAGCGGCTCATCACGGAACGCTCTATCGAGCCGCTCATCATCGTCGGCATATACAATACGGGCAAGGACCGCGTGGACGAGTACACGCCGACCGTGGACCCGAAACACAAGATGGGCGGGAAGGCGGACCTCTACGGGAGGATGCTGGTCGAAGAGTTGAAGCCGTTCATCGATGCGGAGTACCGCACGCGACCCGACGCGAAGAGTACGGGGCTCGGCGGCTCAAGCCTGGGCGGGCTGGTGTCGCTTTATCTGGGGCTCAAATACCCGCAGACCTTCGGGCGGATCATCGTCGCGTCGCCGTCCGTCTGGTGGGACGACAAGATGATCGTGCGCGAGGTCGAGGCGTTGAAGAAGAGACCGCGGCTGCGTATCTGGCTCGACATGGGGACGAAGGAGGGCGGCAACGAGGCCGAGGAGCACACGCGGAACGCGCGGGCTCTGCGCGACGCGCTCGTCCGCAAGGGCTGGAAGGAGGGCTCGAACCTGAAATATTTCGAGGCCGAGGGCGCGGAGCACAACGAGCGCGCGTGGGCCGCGAGGGTCGAGCCGATGTTAAGATTCTTGTTCCCGAAAAAGTGAGGGCAGGAACCACGCAGAGACACGCGCACGACGCGAAAAGAATTGTTCTTGTTTCGCGTTGTGCGCGTGTCTCTGCGTGGTTGATTCTTCCCGTTTTGGACCGGCCGCATAATCTTGTTGACAATCTCTGACCGGCGAGAATATTGTCTCAATTGCTTTTGGGTAGTGGTTCAGTTTCAGACGGGGCGAAGGAAAGGCGGTTTCACGCAAAGGCGCAAAGGCGCGAAGAAAGCACGCAAGGCGAAGAAGCACTCAACCTCTTTGCTGTCTCCTTTGCGTCTTTGCGCCTTTGCGTGAGATTCCTCCCTGATAAAGACGGCCCACAACTTCAAACCGAACCACTACCTGCTTTTGACATTCTTTCCTGCTGACAAGAAGCTCGCGTCTTGTGAGTCCCACTTAAAATTCTGTCTTCCAAAACCGGGTTTAGTTTTCGGGCCTGGCGCGCGGTTTCACACCTGTTTGAGGAGTTGACTCGTTATGACTGCAAAGAGTCCGCACAAGATTCACAACTCGGCCACGAAGGACGGCCTGACCGCCAAGGTTTACCGCGGCGACGGCGCGGCGATGCTGGCCTTCAACCTGGACGAGAAGCTGGCGAAAAACCTGGCCGGCTTCAGCGTCAAACGGACCGCGCCGAACGGCAAGTCCGACTACCTGCACAACCGCCTGCACTTCACGAGCTGCGTGACGGCGGACACCCCGGCCGAAGAACTTTTGGGCCACCCGACGAACGAGGCCCCGCTGCAAAAGTTTCGCTGGATAGACATCCCCAACGAGATGATGCCCGGCGACTTTCGCTACGACGTGACGGCCATGCTCTTCGACGAGGGCGGCAAGTTAAAAGAAGGGCCGTCGGTGCGCGTTGACCTCGAAATCGAGCCGCGCAAAATCGGCTCCTTCGAGTTTGGCTTCACGCGCGGCTACCTCTCGTCGCAGGCGTACACGGACCTCTTCAAGAACGCGCCGATTCGTCCCCCGAAAAAATCGCTCGACTTCAAGACGAAGTCTTACACGAAGCAGTATGAGTGGCTCGGCTATCACGCGCGCAAGCTGGTCTTCGACTTCGTCGAGGAATGTCTTAAGGACAAGCGCGTCACGGTTGACCTCTTCGCTTACGACCTGGACGAGCCGGACTTCGTGCGCTCCATGCAGAAGCTGGGCAAGCGCCTGCGCGCCTACCTGGACAACGCCCCCTTGCACACGAAGACGGGCGCGCTGGAGATTGACGCGCACCAGGCGCTGGTCAAATCCGCCGGGGCCGCGAACGTCAAGCAGGGCCACTTTCACCGCTTCGCTCACAAGAAGATTCTGATCCAGAAGAGGGACGGCAAGCCCGTCAAGGTGCTGACGGGCTCGGCCAACTTCTCCGTCCGCGGCCTCTACGTCCAGGCCAACAACATCCTGGTCATAGAAGACCCGCAGACGGCCGCGCTCTACGACGCGGCCTTCGAGCAATCGTTCACCGCGCCGGAAAAATTCTCGACCTCCGCGATTGCCGAAGGCTGGCACGAAATCGAGGACACGGCGCTGCCGAAGTTCGCCGTCGCCTTCTCGCCGCACAAGTCGGCCGAGGTCTCTTTGAAGAGGGTCGCGGACGCGATCTCGGCTGCCGAAAGCTCGGTCATCTTCGCCGTGATGGAACTGGCGGGCGGTGGCACGGTGATGGACGAGTTGAAGGCGCTGCCCGATAAAAAGAAGATGTTCTCCTACGGGATGACACAGACGATGGGCGGCATCAAGGTCTACAAGCCGGGCGAGTCCACGGGCATGATCGTGCCTTTCGAGTACCTCAAGGGGAAAGTCCCGCCGCCGTTCCAGGACGAGTATAGCGGCGGGTCGGGCATCGTCATCCACGACAAGTTCGTCGTCGTGGATTTCAACGGCGCGAACCCCACGGTCTTCACGGGCTCGTCGAATCTGGCCGCGGGCGGCGAGGAGGCGAATGGCGACAACCTGCTGGCGATTTACGACCCGGCGGTCGCCGCGGCCTACGCCGTCGAGGCGATCCGACTGGTGGACCATTATCACTTCCGCGCGCAGATGAAGACGGCCGACGCTTCAAGCCCGCTCTGCCTACAGGGGCCGGGCGCGAAGGACAAGTGGTGGCGGCCCTACTACGACCCGAAGTCCATCTTCTACCACGAGCGGGCCTTGTTCAGCGGTTGATGCTTTTCTCAGAGGCGAATCATGCAGACGTGGCTCTTAGGTGTCGTCATCGTCGGGGCGAGCGTGCTGCTGGCGCATGTCGGCCTGCGGCTGGTGCGGCGCCGGATTCCACTGCCGGTGCACGAGACGCAGCACGAAGTCGGGGGCTTCATCATCGGCGTGATGGGGGCCATCTACGCGGTGCTGCTGGCGTTCGTCGTCGTCGCCGTCTGGGACGAATTCAGCGACGCCAAGCTCGTCGTCGAGCGCGAGGCAAACCACCTCAACGACCTCTCGCGGATGGCCCAGGGTTTTAGTCCCGCGACGCGGCAAGTCGTTCTCGACGGGCTCAGGAATTACGCGCGCTCGGCCGTGGACGACGAGTGGGAGACGATGTCGCGCGGCGAGGCGAGCCCGAGGACGCAGGCGGCGATGGACGACCTCTGGCGGATTTATACGAGCGTCGAGCCGCAGGCGGGCCGCGAGTCGCTGCTCTTCGCGGAGTCGCTCGACCGCATGAACGAGTTGAGCAACAGCCGCCGCGAGCGCCTCTTCATCAGCAAGGACGACATCCCCGGCCTGATACGCATCCTGCTCTGGGGCGGCGGCCTCATCGTGCTCGCCTTCACCTACTTCTTCGGCGTCAAGAGCCTCAGGTCGCAGGCGCTGATGACGGCCGCGCTCGCCGGCGAGATAGCCTTCATCCTCTTCCTCATCGTCGCCCTCGACAACCCTTTCCACGGCAGCGTCCGCGTCCCCCCCGAACCCGTCCAGCAAGTCCTCGAAAGAATCGGAAAGCAGTAATGAACGATGAATGCGGAATGATGAATTAAAGGCAATCGGTTTTTAATTCATCATTCCGCATTCATCATTGCTTTTCTCCCCCGTAGAAGATGACCCAGACGATGAGGTCGTCTGTGAAGTTGACGAAGCGGTGCTCGACGCCGGCGGGGACGAAGAGGAAGTCTCCGGGGCCGAAGGGCTCGCGGCTCTCGCCGTTGACGAACTCGCCCGTGCCGCTGTGGACGACGTAAGCCTCGTCGCGCGCGTGCGGCTGCTGCGGGTCCGTGCCGCGCGGCGCGTAAATTTCCACGAGAAGTTCGCCGTGCTCCATCACCGCGGCGAAGCGTTTCCCTTCGGGCGTCGGCACGAGCGCCATCGCGTCCGCGATTGTCGCCCTGCGCTTCTCGGCCCCCGGTGGATTTTTCTCTGTCTCGTGTGTGCTCATCTGTCGCTCCGGTTTTCGCTCTGCGGCGAAAGGATAGTAAATTGCGGTTCGGCGGCTTACAGTAAGTACGCATCCAAGGGGGAAGAGTTCTCGGAAAGAGGCGGAGGGCTGTTGGATGAGGGACGGCTACATCCTGGCGATTGACCAGGGGACGACGGGCACGAAAGTTATCCTCTTCGACCGTGACGGCCAGATAAAGGGCCAAGCCTATTCGGAGTTCACGCAGCACTACCCGCGGCCCGGCTGGGTCGAGCACGACGCCGAAGAAATCTGGGCCAGTACGATCAATCTGGTCGCGGAAGCTTTCGCGCGCGCGGGCGTGTCCGCGGCGGAAGTCCGCGGCGTAGGCATCACGAACCAGCGCGAGACGAGCGTCCTGTGGGAGCGCAGGACGGGCAAGCCTGTGGGCCGCGCCATCGTCTGGCAGGACCGCCGCACGGCCGGCCTCTGCGACGGGTTGAAAGAGCGCGGGCTCGAAGAGCTTTTCAGACGCAAGACCGGGCTCGTCGTTGACGCCTACTTTTCGGGGACGAAAGTTAAGTGGCTATTAGACCGGACGGAGGGCTTGCGCGAGCGCGCCCGCCGCGGCGAGGTAGCCTTCGGGACGATTGACTCCTGGCTCGTCTGGAAACTGACGGGCGGGCGCGCGCACGTCACCGACTATTCCAACGCCTCGCGCACGCTGCTCTACAACATACACGACCTCCGCTGGGACACGGAGCTTCTGGAAATCCTCGACGTGCCGGAAGAGATGTTGCCGGCGGTCGCGCCTTCGGCCCACGTCTACGGCTACACGGACCCGGCCGCGTTCTTTGGCGAGACGGTCGCCGTCGCGGGCATCGCCGGCGACCAGCAGGCCGCGCTCTTCGGCCAGGCGTGCTACGGCGCGGGGCTCGCCAAGAACACTTACGGCACGGGCTCCTTCATCCTGCTCAACACGGGCCGCGAGGCCGTCACGAACTGCGAAGACCTGCTGACGACCATCGCGTGGGGCATCGGGGACGAGCCGGTCGAGTACGCTCTAGAGGGCGCGATTTTCATCACCGGGGCCGCCGTGCAGTGGCTCAGGGACGGCCTGCAAATCATCGGGTCGGCCGCCGAGACGGAAACTCTGGCACAGTCCATCGAGTCGAACGCGGGCGTTTACTTCGTCCCCGCGCTGACGGGCCTGGGTGCGCCGCACTGGGACGCCTACGCGCGCGGCACGATCACGGGGCTGACGCGCGGGACGACGCGGGCGCACCTCGCGCGCGCCACGCTCGAAAGCATCTGCTACCAGACGCGCGACGTGGTCGAGGCGATGCAGCGCGCCTCCGGCGTGCGCCTCAAAGGCATCCGCGCCGACGGCGGGGCCGTCTCCAATGATTTCCTGATGCAGTTTCAGGCGGACATCCTCAACGTCCCCATCGCCGTCCCCGCCATCACCGAGACGACCTCGCTCGGCGCGGCCTACCTCGCCGGCCTCGCCGTCGGCTTCTGGGAGAGCAGGGAAGAACTCGACGCCAGGTGGAAAGTCGCCCGCCGCTACGAGCCGCAGATGAGCGAATCCGAGAGGGAGCACCTCTACGCGCGCTGGCTAAAAGCCGTCGAGCGAGCGCGAGATTGGGAGGAGCGTTAGGAGAGCGTGGCTCCGGGCAAAGGGCTTCAGGCGTCGGGCGACAGAACCGCTTCCCAAATGTCCATGCTCTCGTGGCACAATATGACTTCGGACATTGAGGCTCGGAGGTGACAACGGCAGTGGAGCTCTTGCAGGAATATTCGACGCGCGTGAGCGGCCCCGACGGCACGACTTATATCGTGCGCAGTTATGCGGAGGAGCGGGCCGACGGGACATGGGCGGGGTGGTTGGAGTTTCATCCCACGGACGCCGGTCAGCCTGCGCTGCGCACCGGCCAGGAGACATCACAGGCTAGCCGCGTGACCGCGGAGTATTGGGCCACGGGGTTAGAGTTTGTCTACTTCGAGGGGGCGCTCGCCCGCGCGCGTGTGAAGCGGGATTAGGTGAAGCACTGACGCCCGAACAGAGGCGGAATAATGTGAGCCCCTCGCGGCTTAAATTCATTCCGGGACTGTTTCTCATCCCGCTCGCGTGTGCTCCCGTTTTGGCACAGGCGACGGCGGGCACGGGTGCCGTCAAGAACAAGTACCGTATTCTCTAAACTCGAAAAGCCATCATCACAAGCACGGCGGACCAGACCTTCGACCTGACAGTCATCGGCGCGGGCATCAACGGCGCTGGGATAGCGCGCGACGCGGCGATGCGCGGCCTGAAGGTACTGTTGCTGGACAAGGGCGACATCTCTTCGGGGACGAGCGCCTGGTCAACGCGTCTGATTCACGGCGGGCTGCGCTACCTGGAGCACGGCGAGTTGGGATTAGTCCGCGAGTCTCTGCGTGAGCGTGAGCGGCTGCTCAGAGTCGCGCCGCACCTCGTCCGGCCGCTCCCGATGTTGCTCCCGATATACAAGGGCGCTCGGCGCGGGCTCCTCACCATCCGCGCGGGGATGATTCTTTACGACCTGCTCTCGCCGGGCAAATCTCTCGAACGCCACCGCACGCTCTCGCCGGAAGAGACGCGCGCACGCGCGCCCGGCCTGGCGATGGAGAACCTGCGCGGCGCGGCGCTCTACTACGACGCGCAGGTCGAGTACGCCGAGCGGCTCGTCTTCGAGAACGCGCTCGCGGCCGCGCTCGCAGGGGCGGTGATTAAGACTTACTCGCGCGTGGACAACTTCGTAGTTGAAGAGGGAGCAGTCAGCGGCGTCGAGTACACGGACCTGATCGACAAGACGACGCACGTCGCGCGGGCGCGTGTGACGTTGAACGTTTCGGGGCCGTGGGTGGATGAGGTGCTGGCCCAAAATGGGCGACCGGCGAAACGTCTGATCTGCGGGACGAAGGGCAGCCATCTCGTCGTTGACGAGTTCGAGGGCGCTCCGTCGAACGCGCTTTACGTCGAGGCGCAAGCGGACGGCCGCCCGTTCTTCATCATCCCCTGGAACAACGCTTACCTGATCGGGACGACCGATTTGCCTTTCGAGGGCAGCCCGGACGAAGCTGAGGCGAGCGGGGAGGAGATTGCTTACCTGCTCGCCGAGACGAACCGCGTGATTCCGCGGGCGCGGTTGACGCGCGACCAGATACGCTACACCTATTCCGGCGTCAGACCCCTGCCTTGCCGCACGAGCGCCGAACCCGCGGGCGTCACGCGCCGCCACTTCATACGCGACCACGCGCCCGCCCTCGGCGGCTTCCTCTCGGTCGTGGGCGGAAAGCTGACCACCTACCGCAACCTTTCCGAGCAGGCCGTGGACGCCGTCTTCAAAAAGCTGGGGAGGAAATCGCCAGCGTGCAGGACGGCCGCTGAGCCACTGCCCGGCGCTCTGTGTGAAAACTTCGCGGCGTTCGCGGCCCGGTTCATGAAGGAGTGTAATTTGCCGGAGCGCGCGGCCGAGCGCCTGCTCAAAATCTACGGCGCGCGGGCCGAAGAGGTGTTGAAGGTGGCGGCGGAGGACGAAGGGTTGCGGGAGCCTTTCAGTAAAATCTCGGGCGCAATCGGCGCGGAGGTCGTCTTCTCCTTCCGCGAGGAAATGGCACAGACGCTCACGGACTGTCTGTGGCGGCGGACGATGGTCGGGCTGAACTCGGAGGCGGGCCTGGACGCAATCGCGGCCGCGGCGGAAGTGGCACGGAAGTATTTAGGGTGGGACAATGGACGCGTCGGGCGAGAGATTGACGACTACCGAAAATACGTCCGGCGTTTTCGCCCGCGGGCTTTAGCCGCAAAGCAATCCATTCCTTCTTAGCGCCTTTGCGTGAGAAATCCAAAAGGTTCACGCTGGAGGCGCAAAGACGCAAAGGGGTTGAATCAAGCCGGGCCGGCCTGTCACGTCATGGAGAAAACGAAAACCCAGACGCCGAACCTGCGCACTGAAGCCGTCGCGGGGGTGACGACTTTTTTCACGATGGCTTACATCGTCGTCGTCAACCCGGCGATTCTCTCGACAGAGGGGACGGGGATGTCTTTCAGCGGCGTGCTGACGGCGACCGTGCTCTTGAGCTTCGCGATGACGCTCCTGATGGGCGTTTACGCGAAGCTCCCCTTCGCCGTCGCGCCCGGCATGGGCATTAACGCCTTCTTCACGTTCACCATCATCCTCACGCAGAAAGTCCCCTGGCAGGCGGCGCTCGGCATCATCTTCTGGGCCGGCGTGCTCTTCCTCCTGGTCTCCGCGACGCCCGTGCGCGAAGCAATCGCGCGCGCCATCCCGCCGGGGCTGAGAATCGCGACCGCCGCCGGCATCGGCATCTTCCTCACCTTCATCGGACTAAAAAACGCGGGGCTGATAACGTCCGACCCCGTGACGTTCGTCAAACTTGGCACACTCGGGCGAGAGGCGCTGCTCGCCATCCTGGGCCTCGCCGTCATCGTCTGGTTGATGAAGCTGAGAAGCTCGCTCGCGTTTCTCGCGGGGATTTTTCTGGTCACACTCATCGCCTGGCTCTGGGGGCTCGTCAAAGCCCCGGCCAGTTTTTTCAGCGCGCCGGATTTCGGGAGCGTCTTTTTGAAGCTCGATGTCTGGGGCGCTCTGAAGTGGTCGCTCCTGCCCGCCGTCATCTCCATCCTTTTCACAGACCTCTTCGATTCCATCTCGACCTTCATCGGCGTGTCGCAGGCTTCCGGGATGCTGGACGAGGAAGGGAACCCGAAGAATCTCAAACAAGGCTTAATCGTGGACGCCTGGGCCACACTCTGCGCGGGCCTGGTGGGAACTTCGTCCGGCACGGCCTACGTCGAATCGGTCGCGGGGATACAGGCGGGCGGCCGCACCGGGTTGACTTCGGTCTTCACGGCCCTGTGCTTCCTGCCGTGCTTCTTCCTCGCGCCGCTCGCCGGGATGGTCCCGCTCTACGCGACCGCGCCCGTGCTTATTCTCGTCGGCGCTTCGATGTTCGCCAGCGTCGCGGGCCTTTCGTTCAAGAAGATGGAAGACTTGCTGCCGGCCTTCCTGACGATCATCCTCATCCCGCTCACGTTCTCCATCACGCAGGGGATTCTCTGGGGCTTCATCTCACACACGGCGCTCTATCTGATGGCCGGGCGACGCCGCGAGATTCACCCCGTCATGTATGCGCTGGCGCTCGTCTCCGTCGGCCTGCTCATTCTTGAGCACGGAAAGTTTTCCTGAAACGGCAAAGACGTTGTAAAGTATGCGGCCAAGAGAAGTGCGGTAATAATAAGAAACGGAACAACTGCGAATGCAACTCGTCGGGCGGCCGGTGCCGCGTAAAGAGGGGCGCGACAAAGTCACCGGACAGGCGCGCTACGTGGACGACCTGCACTTCCCCGAAATGCTCTACGGGACGACGGTCCGCAGCCCCGCCGCGCGCGGCCGCATCAAGAAAATCTCCTTCGAGGGCGCGCACGTCCCCTGGGACGAGTTCGTCGTCGTCACGGCCAGAGACATTCCCGGTGAGAACGCCGTTGCGCTCATCCTCTTGGACCAGCCCTACCTCGCGGACCAATTCGTCAACCACCCCGAGGAGCCCATCCTCCTGCTCGCGCACGCCGACAAGTACCTGCTCGAAGAAGCGCGCCGCCACGTCCGCATCGAGATCGAAGAGTTGCCCGCCGTCTTCACGCTCGAAGAGTCTCTCGACAGGAAAGAGATTATCTGGGGCGAGGACAACACCTTCAAGTCTTACCGCGTCGAGAAGGGCAACGTGGACGAGGTCTGGGCGACGGCCACGCATGTTGTCGAAGGCGAATACCGCACCGGCGCGCAGGAGCAGCTTTACATCGAGAACAACGGCGTCATAGCGATTGCCGGCCCCGCAGATGGCGTGACCGTCTGGGGCTCTATGCAGTGCCCCTACTACGTGCATAAGGCGCTCCTGAAACTTTTCAACTTGCCGGAAGACAGGGTGCGCGTCGTGCAGGTCGAGACCGGCGGCGGCTTCGGCGGCAAGGAGGAGTACCCCTCCATGATCGCGGGCCACGCGGCGCTGCTGGCGTGGAAGTCGGGCCGCCCCGTCAAGATAATTTACGACCGCGCCGAAGACATGGCCGCGACGACCAAGCGCCACCCCTCGCGCACGCGCCACCGTACGGCCGTCTCCGAGGACGGCCGACTGCTCGGCATGGAGATAGAGTTCGTGGTTGACGGCGGGGCCTACGCGACGCTCTCGGCCGTCGTCCTCTCGCGCGGGACGATTCACGCCGCCGGCCCGTATTTTTGTCCGAACGTTCGCATCAACAGCAAGGCGGTCGCGACCAACGCGCCCCCGCACGGTGCCTTCCGCGGCTTCGGCGCTCCGCAAAGCATCTTCGGCCTCGAAAGACATTTCGATAAAGTCGCGGGGGCGGTCGGCCTCACGCCCGAAGAGTTTCGCCGCCGCAACTTCATACGGGAAGGGCAGACGACCGCGACCAATCAGGTTATCCGCGAGAAGGTTGACCTCGCAAAGATATTGGACCGCGCCTTCGAGCTGAGCGACTACCACGCGAAGCAGAAGCAGTTCGCCGAGACGAACAAACACTCGCGCCGGAAGAAGGGCATAGGCTTCGCTTCGTTCATGCACGGCGCTGGCTTCACCGGCTCGGGCGAGAAGTACCTGGAATCGGTCGTCGGGCTTGAGGCGACCGCCGATGGGCGCGTGCGCGTGCTTGCGGCGAGCACGGAGATCGGCCAGGGCACCAACACCATCTTCGCGCAGATCGCGGCCGAAGCCCTCGGCCTCGACTACGACTCAATCGAGGTCGCGAAGCCGGACACAGGCAACGTCCCCAACAGCGGCCCGACCGTCGCCTCGCGCACCTGCATGATCGTCGGCAAGCTCGTCGAATCGGCCGCACTCGGTTTGAAACAGACGCTGACCAATTGCGGACTGCTCGGCGAGAACTATTCGGCCGAAGATTTCCGCGCCGCCTGCCGGAGTTACATAGAGCAGCGCGGCGCGCTCAAATCTTTCAGCAAGTACGCGGCCCCGCCGGGCGTCAACTGGGACGACGAGAAGTACGAGGGCGACGCTTACGGCGCTTACGCGTGGGCCGTTTACGTCGCGGAGGTGACGGTTGACACCGTGACGTACGAGGCGCGCGTTGACGACTTCGTCGCCGTGCAGGAGGTGGGCCGAGTCATTCACCCCGTCATGGCCGCGGGCCAGATAGAGGGCGGCGTGGCGCAGGGCATCGGCTACACGCTCTTCGAGAACGTCATCTGGCGCGACGGGCGGATGGTCAATAACCAGATGACCAACTACATCATCCCCACGTCAGCGGACATCCCGCCCATACGCGTCTTCTTTGAAGAGAACCCGTACCAGTATGGCCCGGCCGGCGCGAAGGGCATCGGCGAGCTGCCGATGGACGGCCCCGCGCCCGCCATCCTCAACGCCATAGAGCACGCGACCGGCCTCGGCATCAATCACATCCCGCTCATGCCCGAAGCCTTGATGGAAGCCCTCGGAGGTGAGCGTGGCTGAGCCTGCCTCTAAAACCGAAATCAACTGCACGGTCAACGGCGAGGCGCACACGCTCCACGCTTACCCTCTGGCGCGTCTCCTGGACGTGCTGCGCGATGAGTTGCGGCTGACCGGCACGAAGGAGGGCTGCGGCGAAGGCGAGTGCGGGGCCTGCTCCGTGCTGATTGATGGCACGTTGGTCAATAGCTGTCTTATGCCGGTGCTTCAGGCCGAGGGGACGGAGATCAAAACCATCGAAGGCGTCGCGAGCGGCGGGCAGTTGCACGCCGTGCAGGAGGCTTTCATCACCTGCGGCGGCGCGCAGTGCGGCATCTGCACGCCAGGCATGGTCATCGCCGCCGTCAACCTGCTCGAAAGAACGCCGCAGCCGACCGAGGCCGAGATACGCGACGGCCTCGCCGGCAATCTCTGCCGCTGCACCGGGTACATGAAAATCTTCGAGGCCGTCGTCAGGGCGTGCCGGAAGGAGAAATGATGAACTTTGCGGGATGAGTGATGAATTAGAAATCGGTTTGTCTTTAATTCATCATTCATCCCGCAAAGTTCATCATTCTAATTTATGAGAGCTTACCTTCCAGATTACGAGTTGAAGTCTCCGGGAAATCTCGCGGAGGCTTTGGCGCTCCTGGCGGACGAGCCGGGCGGCTGGCGGCCGTTCGCGGGCGGGACGGATTTGATGGTGCTGTTCGAGGCCGGGAGATTGGCCCACAAGAAATTCGTCAACATCTGGAACCTGCCGGAGCTGCGCGGCATAGAGGTGACCGAGCGACACGTCACGCTCGGCGCGTTGACGACCTACACGGAGGTGCGGGCGAGCGAGGTCTTGCGAAGAGAGTTCCCGATGCTGTGCCGTGCGGCGTCCGAGACTGGCGGCCTGGCTATTCAGAATCGCGGGACGCTCGGCGGCAACATCGCGAACGCCTCGCCCGCGGGCGATTCGCCTCCGGCCCTCCTGGTTTACGACGCCGAACTCGAACTCGTCTCGGCGCAGGGCACGCGCCGGCTGCCCTACAACGGTTTTCACACGGGCTACAAGCAGATGTCGATGCGCCCGGACGAGCTGATTAAGAGCATACGACTCCCGCGCCCGGCCGAACCGTGGCGGCATTATTATCGAAAGGTCGGGACGCGCAAGGCCCAGGCCATCTCCAAAATCTGCTTCGCCGGGATGGCACGGTTAGAGGGCGGACGCATCGCCGACGCGCGCATCGCCCTCGGCAGCGTCGCGCCCGTCGTCGTCAGGTGCACGCGGACGGAAGACGTTTTGAGAAATCGTAAGGTTGATGATGAGGCGGTCAGCGCGGCCCGCGCCGAACTCGCACGCGAGATTTCACCGATAGACGACATACGCTCGACGGCGAACTATCGCCTTCAAGTCGCCTTGAATGTCTTAGAGGATTTCTTGACGAACGCGGACTACGGACTGAAAGCAGAGCCTTGAGCCTTTCTTTGCGCCTTTGCGTGAGACGGTTTTTCACGCTGGAGGCGCAAAGACGCAAAGGGGTTGAGCCATCCCGCAATTGAAAGTTATGTCTTCGTCTGATCTAGTCATTCGCGGCCGGAGAGTGGTGATGCCCGAGGCGGTCGCCCCGGCGGCGGTGCGCGTGCGAGACGGCGTCATCACTTCCGTCAACGCTTACGACGACATCCCGGCAGGGTGCGAGGTGATTGACGCGGGCGGGAACTCCGTCCTGATGCCGGGGCTGGTGGACACGCACGTGCACGTCAACGAGCCGGGCCGCACCGAGTGGGAGGGCTTCGAGACCGCGACCCGGGCGGCCGCCGCGGGCGGGGTGACCACGATCGTGGACATGCCGCTGAACAGCGTCCCGCCGACGGTCGACGTGGCGGCCCTCGAGGTGAAGAAGAAGGCCGCCGACGGCCGCTGCGCCGTCGACGTCGGCTTCTGGGGTGGCGCCGTCCCCGGCAACCTCGCCGACCTGCGCCCGCTGCACGAGGCGGGGGTGTTCGGGTTCAAGTGCTTCCTGCTGGACTCGGGGGTGCCCGAGTTCCCGCCGCTGTCGGCGGCCGAGCTCGAGGAGCACCTGCGCAAGCTGGCCGGCTTCGGTGGCCTGATGATCGTGCACGCCGAGGATCCGGACACCATCGCGGACGCTCCGCAGCCGCACGGCGGGCACTACGAGG
>DASWQY010000095.1:0-1624 GCA_036403435.1 Pyrinomonadaceae bacterium | reverse complement strand
AACGCCCGCTACCCGATCCTGGAGACGACGAGCCGGGTCTACCGCAAGGTCTGGGAGATGTGCGCGTTCGCCGGCTTCCTGGTCGGCCGCGAGGCGGCTCGGCGGATGCCTGGAGCGCGGCCAGGGCACCATCCTGTTCACCGGCGCCACCGCCAGCGTGCGGGGTGCCGCCGGCTACGCCGCGTTCGCGGGCGGCAAGCAGGCGCTCCGCGCGCTCGCCCAGAGCATGGCGCGCGAGCTCGGCCCTAGAGCGCTCTTCGGGTCAGTTGGGAGCGGGGTAGCCGGCGAGCCGGAACCAGCCCCGGGCGTCCTCGGCGGTGATCGTGGCCAATGCGGGCCCGAGAGCGGCCTCGAGCTTGTCGAGGCTCCGCGCCGCCTCGGTCCGGAGACGGCCCTTCAGCTTCGACCAGCAGGGCTCGATCGGGTTCAGGTCGGGCGAGTAGGCCGGCAGGTAGAGGTACGCGATGCCGGCGGCGTCCAGCGCCGCCCGGACCCGCTCCGCCTTGTGCGCGGCCAGGTTGTCCATCACCACGACCGCGTCCGGCCGCTGCCGCAAGGCGGGAATGAGCACCTGCTCGACGAAGGCGAGGAAGACGCGCGTGCCGGTCGCGGCCGCGATGCTCATCGCGGCGACCACCCCGTCGAGGGCCAGGGCGCCGAGCACGGTCAGCCGCTTCCAATGGCCCCAGGGCACCGTGCCCGCGGCCCGGCGCCCCCGTGGGGCGCGGCCGTAGGCCCGGGTCATCCGGGTGTCGACGCCGCACTCGTCGAGGAACACCAGGCGCCGCGGCTCGATCCCGGCCAGCTCGGCCCGCCACGCGGCGCGGGCCTCGGCCAGCTCGGGCCGGTCCTGCTCCGCGGCCCGCAGCGCCTGTTTTGCGCGTGAGGCCGAGCTTCCCGAGCGCCCGGCACACGGTCGGGCCGCTCGCCTCCACCCCGGCGCGCTCGCGGAGCGAGGCCGCGTACTCGGCCAGGGTGCGGTCGTTGGCCTCGGCCACCAGCTCCTTCAGCCGGTCGAGCGCTGCCTCGTCCAGGCGTGGCGCGGGCCCGCCGGCGTGCGGCCTCGCCTCCCGTCGGCCCTCGGTCCGCCAAGTCTGCTGCCACCGGTAGAGGGTGCTCTCCCCGACCCCGAACAGCGCCGCGACCCGCGCCCGGCTCAGCCCGCCGCGCTCGCACGCCCGTAGCACCCGGTCGCGCAGCTCCGCCGTGTACGCCCGTGCCATGGCCCGCCCTCCTCGCGCACACCACGGCGGAACGGTTCCGGCGGCAGGAGGCTCCCAACCGGCCCGAAGTCCGCTCTAGACCCCCCTCGGGGGATCGTCCCGAAACCTGTGAAGCAACCCTGATGGCACGTGGTTCGTTGTCCCAGGCCGCTGTTCCGCAAGGGTCTACCCTCGTGAGGCGTGGCCCGCCGTCCCCGCTGCGACTACACGGCATCCGGATGACCCACGCGGCTCAGGCGGTCGGCGGCGGCTCGAACAGGTAGAGCCACGTCTCGCTCACCGGTCCGGCGCGCCCGCGCAGGAACGCCCGCATCTCCACCGGCTCCCGGCCGTCCGCCGCGAGGTCGAAGAACACCCGCCAGTGGCCCGGGACGCCGTCCGGCACTGGCTCCAGGTGAACC
>DASWQY010000094.1:0-34869 GCA_036403435.1 Pyrinomonadaceae bacterium | reverse complement strand
GCCGAGCCTTCGTTGGCGGCGCGGCGCGAGGCGAGGAGGTTGGGGATGGCGATAGCGGCGATGATGCCGATGATCGCGACGACGATTAATAGCTCGATCAGAGAGAAGCCTTGCTGGCCTTTGTTCTGTTGCATTTCTTTCAAGTGCTCCTTAACAGGGTGAAGGTAGTATTCAGGTGGTGCCAGGCTCAAAATGCTTTCAATCATTCGGACGCCCGTCACCCTTGTTCGCGTCATCGGTCTGTCCGTCATGGCAATAGCAACTGGCCGTGCGGGACAACAGTGCCTGGACCAGCCTTTACAAGTTGCGTGCCGCTCAGTTTTATGCCGGGAATCGCCGTTACGCAGATGTTTTCGGCTAAGGTCTGACAAATAGTGGCAACCGTCGGTGACGGT
Organism: Pyrinomonadaceae bacterium; assembly: GCA_036403435.1. GTDB lineage: Bacteria > Acidobacteriota > Blastocatellia > Pyrinomonadales > Pyrinomonadaceae > QHXM01. The sequence continues at coordinate 34,474 of DASWQY010000094.1, read as the reverse complement.
TTTCGGTAAGTTGCCCATCCACGGACGGACAGATTCAAGGGGGAATTTATTCCCGGTCCTTGACGCGCTTCCCTGAGTTCGCGCAGGATGAAATCTACTTAAACTGTTCCGCCGAACGGAAACTAGCGATGACTGAAAAGAGTGGCGACAACGGAAACAACGGGCGCGGCCTGAGAATCGTCAGGGCCGCTTGCCCGCATGACTGCCCGGATACTTGCGCGATGCTCGTGACGGTCGAGGGCGGGCGCGCGGTGAAAGTCGCGGGCGACCCGGCGCACCCGTTCACGCGCGGCTTCCTCTGCACGAAGGTCGCCAACTACGAGCAGCGCACGCACAGCCCCGACCGCGTGCGGACCTGTCTGAGGCGGGCGGGCGCGAAGGGCGAGGGCCGCTTTGAAGTGATTAGCTGGGGCGAGGCGTTAGACGAGATCGCTTCGCGCTTCAAGAAACTGGCCCAGTCGCCGGAGGGCGCGGAGACGATTCTGCCTTACAGCTACTGCGGCACGATGGGCCTCGTGCAGTCGCAGTCAATGGACCGCCGCTTCTTCCACCGACTCGGCGCGTCGCAGCTGGACCGCACCATCTGCGCCTCGGCCGGCACGGCGGGCTACAGGGCCACCGTCGGCGCGAGCATCGGCACGGACCCCGAGTGCTTCTCGCAGGCCCGGCTCATCATCCTCTGGGGCACGAACACCATCAGCTCGAACGTGCACCTCTGGCCGCAGGTCCTGGAAGCCAAAGCGGCTGGCGCGCGCGTTATCTGTATTGACCCGCGCCGCACGCGCACGGCGGACCAGGCGGACGAGCACGTTGCGCCTCTGCCCGGCACGGACGGCGCGCTCGCGCTCGGCCTGATGCACGTCATCTTAGCCAAAGGGTTGGAGGACCGAGACTACCTTGAGCGGTACACCGTGGGCGCGGACGCCTTGCGCGCCCGCGCGCGCGAATACCCGCCCGAGCGCGTCGCCGAAATCTGCGGCCTCGAAGCCGAGACCATCACGCGTCTCGCCCGACTTTACGCGACGACGAAGCCCTCCGTCATACGCATCAACTACGGATTGCAGCGCCACGCGGGCGGCGGCATGGCCGTGCGCACCATCAGTTGTCTGCCCGCCGTCACGGGCGCGTGGCGCGACCCTGCGGGCGGCATACTGCTTTCGACGAGCGGCACCTTCCCGCTCAACTACGCCGCGCTCGAACGGCCCGATTTGATGCCGACTCCGCGGCCGCGCACGCTCAACATGTCCGAGCTTGGAAACCTGTTGACTGAGACGAGCGACCCGCCCGTGCGCGCTCTCTACGTTTACAACTCCAACCCTGCGGCGGTCGCGCCCGACCAGCGGCGCGTGCTCGCGGGGCTTCGCCGCGAGGACTTGTTTACGGTCGTGCACGAGCAGTTCATGACCGACACGGCGGATTACGCAGACATTGTCTTGCCCGCGACCACGCAGCTCGAACACTTCGATTTGCACAAGGCTTACGGCCACTTCTATCTCGTCGTCAACGAGCGCGCCATCGAGCCGCTCTTCGAGAGCAAGTCTAACTCGGAGGTTTTCCGCCTGCTCGCCGCGCGCATGGGTTTCGAGGAGGAGTGTTTCAGGGACACGGACGAAGAGGTCGCGCGCCAGGCCATCCAGACCGGCCACGCGGCGCTCGACGGCGTCACGCTCGAAGCAATACGTGAGCGCGGCTGGGTGCGTCTTAACCTGCCAGAGACTTTCGCGCCGTTCGCCGAAGGTAACTTCCCGACCGCCTCGGGCAAGTGCGAGCTGTTCTCTGAGGCGCTAGAAGCGCAGGGGCTGCCCGGCGTGCCCGAGTTCATCCCGCCGAACGAATCAAGGCGGAGCGCGCCCGCCGTGGCCCGCCGCTACCCGCTCGCGCTCATCAGCCCGGCGGCACACGCCTTTCTCAATTCGAGTTTCGCGAACCTGCCCAAGCAGCTCAGACAGGAGTTGCGCCCGTTCGTCGAGATTCACCCTTCGGACGCGGCGGCGCGTGGCATACGCGAGGGCGACCTCGTGCGCGCCTTCAACGAGCGCGGCTCGTGCGAGCTTCACGCGGTCGTCACGACGCGCGCGCGCCCCGGCGTCGTCGTCTCCCCTTCGGTCTGGTGGAACAAGCTCTCTCCGGGCCGCGTGAACATCAACCAACTGACTTCGCAGGCGCTCACGGACCTCGGCGGCGGCGCGACCTTCTACGACGCGCTGGTCGAGATTGAGAAGCAGTAGTCAGTGGTCAGTGGTCAGTTGTCAGTTAAGAGCTACTGTCTTTAACTGACCACCGACCACCGACCACTGACCACTGTGGTATATTGTTTCTCCCCGCCGGAAGCCCGATCAAAAAATTGGAAATGTGCCGGGAATATAAAATGGAGAATCGCCAGAGAGGAGTTGTCCGTGTGGCCTGCCGCCTGTCGGGCGCGGCCGTCCTCGGCTGCGTTCTGATTCTAGGGGCCTGGAACGCGCCGGGCCAGCAGAAGAAGTCTAAGCAACCGCCGAAGCCCGCGCCCGCCAAATCCGTCCCGGCGGACGTGATGCTCAAGATAGTGCGTGCGGAGGACGAGCGCCGCTATGACAACGACCTCGGGGTGCTGCTCTTCGACAAGGAAATGAACGTGCGCGAGCGCGCGGCGCTGGCCGCGGGCCGCATCGGCGACGAGCGCGCCGTCGCCTCGCTGACAGCCCTGCTGCAAACGGACAAGGAAGAGAGCGTCCGCGCCCGCGCCGCCTTCGCGCTCGGCGAGATTGAATCTGTGACGGCCGCGGGCCCGCTCGCGGAAGCCGCGCAGAAGGCGAAGGAGTCTAACGTGGTGCGCGCGCGCGCCGTCGAGGCGCTCGGGAAAATCGCCGCCGCCCTGCCCAAGTCTGACGAGGCGCGCGCCAAAGAGATAGGCGAAGTCATCCTCAAGGCGCTCGAAGACGAGCGGCGCAACGCCAAGCCCGCCCGCGGCCTCGTCCTCCTCGGCCTGACCGCGGCCCTGCGCGCTCACCCCGCAGGCGCAGGCCCGACCGCCTCACGCTTTCTCAACGCGACGGACGCGCGCGTCCGCGCCGACGCGGCCAACACGCTCTCGCGTCTGCGCTCTAAAGACGGACTGGCACAATTGCGGGCGCTCGTCGCCAACGACCCTGACCCGGTCGTGCGCGCCAACGCCGCGCGCGCACTCGGCACGGCCGAAGACGCGGGCGCTCTCGACCAGCTCGCGGCGCGCGCCACGGGCGACACGGACGAGCGCGTGCGCGTGAGCGCCATCCGCTCGCTCGGCTCTCTCAAGGACGCGCGCGCGGCCGCCCCACTTCTGCAACGCGCTGCGGCCCTGATGCCCGCGTACCGCGCGGCGAAAACTAATGCGGGCGCGCACCCGAGCGAGACCAACGAGCTTTTCGAGATCGCGACCAGCCTCGGCCGACTGCTCGCCAACACGAACGACGAGCGCACCGTCGCGTGGCTGCGCACGCTGCGCGAGATGGAGCCGGCCGCGCCGGAGGTTGAAACGGCGTTCGCGCGCGTCGCCCCCTTCGCCTACCTGCGCGAGTCGCCCTTCAACAAGCTTGCGGACGAGCGCGCCCGCGCGGAGACGTTAAGAGACTGGCGGCGCGTCTCCGCGCTGGCCCAGGCGCTCGCCGAGATTGCGGGTATCAAGGCCGAGGCGGCCGGCAGCGGCATCTTCAGCCTACAGGCCGACGCGCAGATCATCCTGCGCTCCTGGATTGACGACGCGAACCTGCACCAGCTGGCCGCGCCGGACGTGCTGCGCGCTCTCGTCGCCTTCAAGCCGCAGGATTTGGCCCAGGTCTTACGCAGGCAGCTCGCCGCCAGGGACGTGATCGCGCGCGCGACGGCCGCGGAGCTTCTGGGCGAGGCCGAGCCTGATGAGTCGAACGCGCACCTGTTAGCGGAAGCACTGCCCGTCGCCGCGCGCGACGAGCTGAACGACGCGGCGCTCTCGATCTTAGACTCACTCGCCAGGCAGAAGACCTACGCGGCCAACGAGGCGATCAAGACGATGCTCGACTCGCCGGACGCTCTCGTCCGCCGCCGCGCCGTCGCGCTCCTCAAGGCGAACGGCGCGGGCGACTTCTCGCAGCGCGCGTCCGTTGTGCGCACGCGCAACACGGACGCGGACTACGGGCGCGCTCTCTCGCGCCTGGGCCGTCCCGTGCGCGCCCTCGTCAGCACGGAGAAGGGCACGTTCGTCATAGAGCTTCTGCCGGACGAGGCAGTGCTCAGCGTTGACAACTTCGTCCGGCTGGCCCAGACCAACTACTTCAACGGCGTCACGTTCCACCGCGTCGTGCCTAACTTCGTGGTCCAGGGCGGCGACCCGCGCGGCGACGGCAACGGCGGACCCGGCTACCAGATTCGCTGCGAGATTAACGAAGTGCCCTACGAGCGCGGCGCGGTCGGGATGGCGCTTTCCGGCAAAGATACGGGCGGCTCGCAGTGGTTCGTCACGCACAGCCCGCAGCCGCACCTCGACGGCGGCTACACCGTCTTCGGCCGCGTCGTGTCCGGCATGGACGTGGTTGACCGCATCAGTCGAGGCGACCGCATCCTGAACGTCACCATCACAGAGAACGCGCGCGACGCGCCCACCGGGGCCGACAAAAACTCCCCACGCGAAAACGGCAGGCAGAAACGCAAGGGGCAACCGTGAAAAAAATTCTGGGACGAACGGCAAGGGCCGGCAGGCGTGCGGCCCTCCGCGCCCTTTTAACGGCGCTCACACTCGCGGCGACGGCGCACGCGCAGGGCGCGCGGACTGAAAGCCCGACGGCCCGGCCCGAGAAGCAGTCGCAGACCGAGGCGCAGACTGCGCGCACGCGCTACCGCATCAACCTCCGGCTGGACTTCGACGCCCGCGCCTACACCGGCACGGAGCACGTCACCTTCGTCAACCGCGACGACCGCGCCGCGGGCGTCCTCTACTTTCACCTCTACTCGAACCTGCGCCCGGCCGCGCACCGCAATTCATCCCAGCAGCCCGAGCCGGACGAGCCGCGCCTGGAAATCGCGGAAGTGCGCTCGGCCGCGAGCGGGGCCGCGCTCCCGTTCTCGCTCGACGAGCAGGCGACGATCCTGCGCGTCAACTTGCGCGAGCCCGTCCTGCCGAACGCTTCCGCCGAAATAGAGATCAAGTTTAAGGGGAGTATGCCGGAAATTGACCCGGAAGAGACCGGGCTCTTCGTGCACGTGTTGCAGCAGGTCGGCGCGGCCTTGCGCAGCGAGCGCGAGACGCGGCGCGCGCGCGACGTGAACTACCTCTGCCGCGGCGTGATGCTCCTGGGGACGAGCTACCCCGTGCTCGCCGCGCGCGAGGGCGACGAATGGCAGCGCAAGGTCGAGCCGACCATCGGCGACGTGATCTTTGCGGAGACGGCAGACTACGAAGTGGCGGTTGACGCGCCGGCGGATGTGGCGCTCTTCGCCTCGGCCCCCGCGCGCGAGACGGCGAAAAGGAGCGAGCGCGCCGGCGGTTTGGTGCGCGAGTTCGCGGGCGAGAACTTGCGCGACTTCGCCGTCGTCGGCGGGCGCTCCCTGCGCTCGGCCGAGCGCACGGTGGGCGACGTGACCGTGCGCTCAGTCTTCGCGCCCGAGCACGAGACGACGGCCCGCCGCGTCCTGGCCTCCGCCGCCGAGGCCGTGCGCGTTTACGCGGAGCGTTTCGGCCCCGCGCCGAACAGGCTGGTGAGTATTGTGGACGCCCCGCTCGTCGCTGGCCTCGGCAGCGCGGAGTTCTCCGGCCTGGGCGTCATCGCCAGCGCCTTCTACGTTGACTTCGACTCGCCCTCCATGCGCAACCTGCCCGAGATAGTGCGCGAGCAGCGCGCCTCGCTCGAAGACAGTTTGGAGTTCACGGTGGCCCACGTCGTCGCGCAGCAGTGGTGGGGCGTCGGCGTCGGCAACGACCCCGAGCGCGACCCCGTGCTTGACGAGGCGCTGGCGAACTGGTCCGCGCTCCTCTACTACAAAGAGGTCCACGGCGAGGAGCGCGCGGCCGCGGCGCTCGACGACCAGCTGCGCGGCGTCTACAAAGTCTACCGCACCTTCGGCGGTGAGGACATGGTTGCAACGCGCCCCGCGCGCGAGTACAGAAACTTCTTCCAGTACGCGGCCATCGTCGCGAGCAAGGGCGCGCTGATGTTCGTCTCTCTGCGCCGGCTGATGGGCGACGAGAAATTCTTCGCCGCACTCCGCAGCTACTACGAGACGAACGTTTACGAGGTGGCCGAGTTGGACGACCTGCGCGGCGCGTTCGTTGGCGAGGCCCCGCGCGCGCAGCGCCGAGCCGTGACGCGCACCTTCGCGCGCTGGCTCACCAACAAGCGCGGCGACGAGGACATCGCCCCGCCCGACCCAAGCCTCGCCGCCGCCCTCGGCCTCAACCCCAACGTCGCCAAGAACGACCGCAACGCCTTCGCCCGCCTCGGCCGCTTCTTCTGGCAGCAGATGACGAGGCTCCGCTGATTTTTAACGGCAAACCTCGGAGGGGTCCTTCTCGTCTTGTGTGTTGCCTGCTCGTCTCCTCTGCCTTATGATGGCTGCAACCCCTTTGGACTTGTTGGACTCTGCGTCTTCTCGCAAGATGCTTCCGCCGGTGAGGACGGGTGAACCGGCCCGCGTGAATTGAGATGAGGGAACTCAAAGATAAGATAGGGACGCTCGCCGGGCGCGCGGCGCGTAAGCCGGAGAAGGTGGAGGTCGAGCAGGGGCTGGACCGATTGAGCCACCTGCTCGACGGCCTGTTCCGCGTTCCGGGGACGAAATGGCGGTTCGGCCTGGACGCGCTCGTCGGCTTGATTCCGGGCGTCGGCGACACGCTGACCTCTCTTGCTTCGTTCTACATACTGGCGGCGGGCGTGCGCTACCGCGTCCCCAAGGTCACGCTGCTGCGCATGGGGATCAACATCGGGATAGACTATCTGGTCGGCGTCATCCCAGGCGTCGGCGACCTCTTCGACTTCGTGTGGAAGTCGAACGAGATGAACATGGAGTTGATCCGCAAGCGCGCGACCGTCTCGGCGGCCGACGCGAAGTCCGGGAGGAAGAGCGACTGGATTTTCGTGGGCGTCATCATCCTCGCCCTCGTCCTCCTGCTCGTCGGCACCATCGTCGTCGGCCTCTGGCTGGTGACCTGGGTCATCAACAAGATTTTTTACTGACAGCGAACCCAAAAACCATTCAACCCTTTGCGCCTTACGTTTTATCTTTGCGCCTTTGCGTGAAAAGCTGTTTCCCACAAAGGCGCAACAAAAGAAAAACTAAAGGCGCAAAGGGTTGAGTTTTGTAACGGCGCTTGACTGTCTTCAGCCTTGCGCGGTCGTCGTCTGCTGCTGAGCGGTGGCGGCGAGCAGGCGCTCGACCGCCGAGGTGAGCATGTCGAGGCCGCGCTCGCCGGCCGCGAAACTCTTGAGCTTGCCCTGCGCGTCGAAGAGGTAGTAAGCCGGGACGTACCCGTGCTCGTTCTGGAACGCGTCGCGCAGCTTGTGCTCGTTGTCCACGGCGCACGGCTCCGTGACGTTGTAGCGGCTGACGGCCTCGCGCACGGCCTCCACGTCCGTGTCCGCCTCGTAGCGCGGCATGTGCACGGCGATGACGCGCAAGCCGTCCTCGCGCCGGCGGTCGCGCCACTCCGCCACGCGCGGCATGTTCTCCTTGCAGACGCCGCAGCTCACGGACCAGAAGTGAACGAGCGTCGGCCTTCCTTCGGCCTCCGCCTCGGCGTGCGCCTGCGTCCCCCCGAACCACTCGGTTGCGCCGTCCAGCTTCGGCATCTCCGTCCCGATTCTCATTGGCATGGCAGAACCTCAATGATGAATGCGGAACGATGAATGATGAATTAAAAAGCAATCCGTCTTTCATTCATCATTCCGCATTCATCGTTCATCATTATCCCTTCAGCGTTTCCTGGCCCGGTTTCCATTCGGCCTGGCAGAGGCCGCCGGTCTGTAGCGCCTGTATGACGCGCAGCGTCTCCTCGGCCGAGCGCCCGACGTTGAGGTCGTGAATCACCTTGTAGCGCAGCACGCCCTCCGGGTCAATCACGAACAGGCCGCGCAAGGCGACCCCCTTGTCCTCGATCAGCACGCCGTAGTCGCGCGCCACCTGCTTCGTCGCGTCCGCCGCGAGCGGGTACTTCAAGCCCTCGACGCCACTCTTGTCGCGCGGCGTGTTGAGCCAGGCGCGGTGCGAGTAGACCGAGTCGGTCGAGACGCCGATGATGTCCGCGCCGATGGCCTGGAAGTCCTCGTAGCGGTCGCTGAAGGTCGTTAACTCCGTCGGGCAGACGAAAGTAAAATCCAGCGGGTAGAAGAGGAGCACGAGCCACTGGCCCTTGTAGTCGGAGAGCTTGACGTTCTCCTTCAGAGTCTCGACGTTCTTGGTCGAAGCCATCTCGAAATCCGGCGCGGGCTGCCCGACCATGGCCCTCTCGGTTGCTGTTGCTGTCGCTTGCATTATTCTTACGTCCCTTCGTGCAGAATTTAATTTCCAAAACGTGCGCGCGGAATCCCAGAGCTTACGTCCGCGCGCCCGGTTAATACTTGCGAAATCCTCATCATTGCTGCTCGTCACGACAATCAGGGCACAAGCCCCGTAGCGTCAGGTGAATCGACTCAGGCTTGAAGCGCGTCCGGCGCACGGCCGCGCGCAAGAGGTCGCTCCCGACCGTCAGGTCGAAGTCCACGAGCTTGCCGCAGCAGGTGCAGATGGCGTGGTCGTGCCGAGCGGTCTCGCGGTCGTAGCGGTTCGCGCCCGCCATGCCGAAGCTGAGCTCGTGGATGAGGCCCGCCTCCTTCAGGTACTTGAGCGAGTTGTAGACGGTCGCGTAAGAGATGGATGGCAGGCGCTTGCGCGCGGCCTCGTAAATGTCGCTGGCCGTCAGATGGTTCTCGCTCTCGCGGATCACCCGGAGCACCGCCTCGCGCTGCCTCGTCAGCGCCCGCGCGCCGCCACCCTGAGCTTTGTCACCTGATCTCATCGTCGTTTTGAACTGGAATTAGAATAATTCTAAATTGGGAGTTTGTCAAGCGGGGCCGCGGCAGCGCGGGCGGGTGCTTCGAGTCGCTCAGAGCTTGGGGTGTTTGGCGACGAACTCGACGAGCGCGCCGACGTAGTCGCGGAAGGGCGGGCAGTGGACGCCGTGGGCGGAGAGAAGCTCTGTGGCGCGGGCCGTGTCGTAGGTCTGTTCGTGGAAGAAGTAGGGGACGCCGGAGTGCGGGAGGCCGGTGATGGTCGGGGAGAAGGGGAGCGCGAGGCTGGCGCGCACGAGGCCGGCGGGGACTGTGATGCGCGAGCCGCGCCCCGCCAGGGCGACGGCGATTGACTCGAAGAGTTCGTGCGTCGTGAGCGGGTCGGGGTCCGCGAGTTGGAGCGTTGCGCCCGCAGACCGCTCGTCCCTGGCGAGCGCGGTCATCGCCTCCACGACGAAGTCAACCGGCACGAGGTTGAGCGACACGCGGCGGTTGCCTATGTTGGCGAGCGAGAGGAGCGAGGGCCGCTTGCGCAGGTAGTGAATCAGGTAATAGATGCCGTCGTACTTCGCCGTCTCGCCCGTGCGCGAGTCGCCGCAGACGACCGCCGGGCGGTGAATCGTCACTGGCAGTTGTTCTTTGAGCGCGTCCACCTCCAGCTCTGCGAGATACTTCGTCTCCTCGTAGAAGTTGCGAAACCCGGCCTCGTGCCTCAACTCCGTCTCAAGAATCCGCCCGGTGCGCAGGCCCGCGACGTAGCAGGTCGAGACGTAGTGATACCGGCGCAGGTTCGGAAGTCTTCGCGCAAACTTGTTGACGTTGCGCGTGCCTTCCACGTTGACGCGCGTGGCGAGGTCGCGGCGCACCGCCAGGTCGTAGATGGCCGCGAGGTGAAAGAGCATGGTCGTCTCCGCGCGCGCCCTTTCCAACTCCGGCGGGGAGACACCTAAATCGGCCCGCGTGATGTCGCCTTCGACCAGGCGAAAGTTGTCGGCCGGGAGATTCATCTCCGACGCGAGGCGACCGGCGTCCTCGCGCGCGCGCTCCATGAACGCGGGCTGCACGAGCAGCAGAAAGCGCGCGCCTTCCGCCGCCAATCGTTTGACCAGCCGGCCCGCGATGAAGCCCGGAAAGCCCGTGAGAAAAATTGTTTCGTCCAAAGCCATCTTCCACCAGGGCGAGCCGGCCGGCTCAAGTTAAATCTATTCCCAACTGCGCGAGCTTTCGCCGGAATCCCTCGGGCGTGTTGAGGGTGTGAAGATACGAGCCGTCGTCGCGGCGGTAAGAGATGAGCCCTCCGTCCGGCAGCTTGGCGACCAGCACCGCGTCCTTCGCCGCCGTCACGCGATGTTCCAACGCTTCCGCTTCGTTCCCGAGAATCTCCTGCGGGCGCAGGCCAGACGCGGCGTTGTCCAGAACATATCTGCCGGGACAGTTGCGTATAGGCTTCCAGGCCCATGCGCCCATCAATTCGTCGAAAGTCATTTCAATCCACCCCGCAGACGAGTTCGACGAGGGTGCGGACGCCCGCGCCCGTCGAGCCTTTGGGCGCGTGGGGCTCGGCGCTGTCGAGCCAGCTCGTGCCGGCGATGTCGAGGTGAACCCAGGGGGTCTTGTCGGCGAACTTGCTCAGGAGGAGCGCGGCGGCCGTGGCGTCCGGGCGTCCGCCGTAGTTCTTAAAGTCGGCGATGGGACTCTCTATGCGTTTCTTGTAATCGTCGCTCACGGGCATGCGCCAGGCGGGCTCGCCCGCACGCGCGGCTGCGCGCAGGACGCGTTTGGCCCAATCGTCGTCGTTGCTAAACAGCCCCGCGCGATGGTCGCCGAGCGCGACGATGATGGAGCCGGTGAGCGTCGCCAGGTCAACGATGCGCGACGCGCCGAGCTGTTTGGCGTAGGCGATTCCGTCGGACAAAACTAGACGGCCTTCGGCGTCCGTGTCAACGACCTCGATGGTGTAGCCCGCGAGCGTCCTCACGACATCGCCGGGCTTGATGGACCTGCCCGAAGGCATGTTCTCGGCCGAGGGGACGACCGCCGCGAGGCGGCGTCGCGGCTTGAGCTGCGCGGCCGCGCGCAACGCGCCGAGCGCGGCCGCGCCGCCCGCCATGTCGGTCTTCATCTCGTACATGTCCAGGCCGTGTTTGAGCGAGATGCCGCCCGTGTCGAACGTGATGCCCTTGCCGACGAAGGCCCACAACTCGTCGTCCGCGGAAGCGCCCTCGGGCTCGTAGCGCAGCACGATCAGCGCGGGCCGGTTGTCCGAGCCCTTGCCGACGCCCCAGAGCCCGCCCATCCCGCGCGCCCGGATTTCGTCGGCGTCCAGCGTCTCGACCTTCAGCCCGAATTCTCCAGCCATCTCCGCCGCGCGACGCGCGAACTCCTCCGGCGGGAGCGACCCGCCCGGCTCGTCCGCGAGTGAGCGCGCCCAGTTGACTGACTCCGCGACGACTCTCCCGCGCTCTATCTCCTTGAGCAGCTCGCCGGTCTCTTCGGCGTTGACTTCAGTCGAGACCAGATTGAGCGTTTCGAGTCGCGCCTCGTCTTCGTGCTTCTGGTAAAAAGAGTTGTCGTAAAGCCCGAGCACCGCGCCTTCCGAGGCGGCGCGTATCATCCGTCGCGCGTCTCCCGAGGGGGGCAAAACGAAATGCAGTTGCTTGACGTGTCCCTCGCGCGCGCGGCGCACGGCCGCGGCCGCCGCGCGACTCATCGCGGCAGCGTCTAAGTCCGCGCGCTCGCCGAGACCGACGACGAGCAGGCGGCGCGCGCCGTCCGCCCCGGCGGCGTGCACGAGCAGCGAAGTCCCCGCGTCGCCCTTGAACTCGCCGTCGCGCCTGAGAGCTTCGACCAGCTCGCGCAACTCGCCGTCGGGCGAGCCCGCTTCATCCTCGAAAACGCAGACGGCCACGTCCGAAGCCCCCGGCGGGAGCCTGACGCTCAGTTCTATCCCAAGAAAATTTTCGTCCGTCATGATCTGAAGCTCACGTCAAAACCAAAACTCAACTCTTTGCGCCTCCATTGCCTCCAGCGTGAGTGTTTTTGGTTATTTCACGCAAAGCCGCAAAGGCGCTAAGAAAACATACGGCGCGAAGGGTTGAGTCGTTCCGTCTCCTCTCGAATTGGCTTGAACGGGGACGGCTGAGTATAATGCAGCCTCTCGAATTCGTCCTAACCGCTGAAACTTTCTCATCTTTTCTCGGAGGAATTTTGATGGCACAGCTCCGAACGTCCGCGCGCCGCACGTGCCTCTTGCTCGCGCTCGCGCTCACCAGTGCGCTCACGGCGCTCGCGCAGACGGCCCCCAACACCGAGCGCACCGTCCGCATCACGCTCCTGCAACTCAACGACGTTTACCAGATTTCGGCCGTGGACAAGGGGACGCGCGGCGGGCTGGCGCGCGTGGCGACGCTCCGCAAGCAGGTCATGACGGAGTCGCCCAACACGCTCTTCCTGCTCGCCGGCGACACCATCGCGCCTTCCGTCGCCTCGAACATTTTCAAGGGCCAGCAGATGATCGCCGTCTGGAACAAGATTGGATTGGACCTCGCCGTGCTCGGCAACCACGAGTTCGATTTTGGGCCAGACATCTTGCGCGCACGCATCAAGGAGTCGCGCTTCACCTGGCTCGCGGCCAACGTCATTGACAAGAAGACCGGCAAGCCCTTCGCGGACACGCCGCCCTACGTGATACGCGACGTTGACGGGGTGAAGCTGGGCTTCTTCGGACTGCTCACGACGGACACGGCGCAGTTTTCGAGTGCCGGGCCGGACGTGACCTTCCTCGACCCGTGCGAGACCGCGCAGAAGATCGTCGCGGAGATGAAGACAAAAGGCGCGCAGGTCATCATCGCCATCACACACCTTGCGATGCGCGAAGACAAGCAGGTCGCGCGCTGCGCGTCGATAGACGCCATCATCGGCGGACACGAGCACGAGATGCTGGAGTCGCTCTCGGGCCGCACGCCCATTTTCAAGTGGGGCTCGGACGCGCGCGACCTCGGCCGCATAGACCTCAACGTCAAACTGCCGTCGGGCGAATTGGAGAGCATAGACTGGGCGGCGCTGCCCGTGAACGACCAGGTGAAGGACGAGCCGGAGTCGGCCGCGCTCATCGCCGAATTCGAGAGTAAGGTCTCGGCCGACGTGGACAAGGCCATCGGGAATACGAAAGTCGCGCTTGACGCGCGCAGCGAGGCGAGCCGCTCGCGCGAGACGAACCTCGGCAGCTACATCGCGGACGCCTACCGCAAGGCGACGGGCGCGGACGTGGCGCTCTTCAACGGCGGCTCGATACGCGCGGGCCGCGTCTTCAGCCCCGGCCCCCTGACCAAGCGCGACGTGATGGCAATCCTGCCTTACGAGAATCCGATTGTGAAGATAGAGGTGACGGGCGCGACCCTGCGCGCGGCGCTCGAACACGGCGTCAGCCGGAGCGCCGAGGAGAAGGAGCCGGGCCGCTTCCCGCAAGTCTCGGGGGTGCGCTTCACGTTCGACGCGCGCAAGCCCGCCGGCTCGCGCGTCGCGAGCGTCGAAGTGAACGGTCAGCCGCTCGACGACAAGAAGACCTACACGCTCGCAACCAACACCTTCATCGTGCTGAAGGGCGGCGACGGCTACACGATGTTCACCGACCCGAAGTTTCTGATTAACCCCGAGAACGGCCCCGTCGAGCCCGTCGTCCTGATGGAAGCCATCAGCGCCGCAAAGGAGATCGCGCCGAAGGCGGACGGGCGCATTAAGAGATTAGATCAATGAAAGCATTGACGCGGGGACGCGGAGACACGGCGATTAAGAAAAGGGATGAAGTAAAGGAAGAGTTCTTACTTCACCCCTCATCCCTCATCCCTATTTTTGTTTTCTTCCTGTTCTCATCCACGGCGACGTAGACGACTTCGGCCTCTGTGACGCGGACGCGGTCGCGGGAGGTGCCGCCGTGGCGCTCGGCCTCGACGACGACGCGGATGGTGATGGAGGTCGTGCCGATGCGCGTGGTCTCGGCGTAGAAGCTGACGAGGTCGCCGACGAAGACCGGGTGGTGGAAGATGACCTCACGCATGGCGACCGTGACGAAGCGCGGCATGGCCGTGCGGCGGTGGGCCTCAATCGCGCCGGCCATGTCAATGTAGCTCAGGATAATCCCGCCGAAGATCGTGCCCTGCGGGTTCGTGTCCCGCGGCAGAAGTGTAATGCGAATCGCCGGGTCCGTATAAGAATTCATTGACCGTTTACCCAATCCGTAATCACGCGTTTCAATTCGTCCAGGCGGCCCTCGAAGAAGTGGCCCGCGTTTTCGACGACGACGAGGCGCGCGCGCGCGTCCGTGGGGAGCGAGGCGACGAGGGCTCGCAGTTTCTCGACGCCGCCGAACTCGTCGCGGTCGCCGTGGACGAAGAGAATCGGCTTACGGCAGTCGCGCAGGAAAGAGAAGTCGTACTTCTCGACGGGCGTGCCGATGCTGATTAAGTTGCCGACGCGGCCGTCCGAGATTCCGACCTCCATGCCGACGCGCGAGCCGAAGGAGAAGCCCGCGAGCGTGACCCGCTTTCCGGGATACTGACTGGTAAGATAGTCGAGCGCCTCGCGCGCGTCGTCCAACTCGCCGCGGCCCTCGTCGTGCTCGCCCGTGCTGCCGCCGACGCCGCGGAAGTTGACGCGCAAGGTGACGAGCCCCGCTTCGTTCAAGGCGGCCGCGGCGCGGAAGACCACCTTGTTGTGCATCGTGCCGCCGCCCAGTGGGTGCGGGTGCAGCACGAGCGCGACGCCGCGCGCGCCCTCGGCCCCCTCGCGCGGCTCCTTCAAAATCGCTTCGAGGCGGCCGTGCTCTACGTCGATGAAAAGATTCCCGGCCGGATACATAAGAGCAGTGGTCAGTGGTCGGTGATCAGTGGTCAGTTGGTTGAGTGTCGGCGGGCGCGAGTCCTAAAGATTAGAAATCAAGACGCGGAGTTAGTCTTTAACTGACCACCGACCACCGACCACTGACTACTGACCACTGTCAGGAGTAAACTATCAGAAACGGGAGGCGGTGGCTAATGGACTCGGGCGGCAGGGAACTTGTGTTCGTGCTGACGGCAATGGCGGTGTTGCTGGTCATCGCCATCGTCGCGGTCGTGGTCTTCGTGCGGACGTGGCGGAAGGAGCGTAAGTGAAGGACGCGCGCTTGAGCGGTGGAGACTGACGCGCTTTCTTTCTCCGCACGCTCTCTCAGATTGATGTTGAAATGAGTTTTGGAAAGGCGTAGTATCGCGCCACACCGGGTTCTGCTGCCTGGCCGAAGCGAGTCGCCCAGACTATTCGCCCGCTGTTTTCATCTTCTTCCTCGTCTCCGGTTCTCGCTACTCTACAGAACCAATGATCGGGCAGACCGTCTCACATTACCGCATCCTGGAAAAGCTCGGCGAGGGCGGGATGGGCGTCGTTTACGCCGCCGAGGACACGCACCTCGGCCGCCGCGTCGCCATCAAGTTCCCCGCGAGCACCACGGGCGAGCACAACTTCCGCGCGCGCTTCCTGCGCGAGGCCCGCGCCGTCTCCACGCTCACGCACCACCACATCGCGGCCGTCTACGACTACGGCGAGACGGAAAAAAGCGACGGCGGCAAGGGCCGGCCCTTCATCGTCATGGAGCTGGTCAAGGGCGCGCGCCTCGCGGACCTGATGCACGAGGGCCGCCTCACCTTGAAGCGCGCCGTCGAGATCATCGCCGATGTGGCCGAGGCGCTCTCCGAGGCGCACCACCACGGCGTCGTCCACCGCGACATCAAGCCCTCGAACGTGCTGGTCAACGAGCGCGGCGACGTTAAGGTCTTAGACTTCGGACTCGCCAAGCAGCTGGGCGAGGAGCCCTATCACGCGACAGACCCTAACGCGCAGACGCAGCTCGCGGCGCAGACGCGCAGCGGGGCCGTCGTCGGCACGCCGCTTTATCTCTCGCCCGAGCAGGCCAGGGGCGGCGCGGTTGACGGGCGCTCGGACCTCTTCGCCCTCGGCGCGCTGCTCTACGAGTGCGTCACCGGCAAGCCCGCGTTCGAGGGGGCTGGGATTCTGGAAATCGCCGGCCAGGTCCTGCACGTCAACCCGCCGCCGCCCTCGCGCGTCAACCCCAGAGTCCCGCCCGCGCTCGACCGCATCGTGATGAAGGCGCTCGCGAAAAAGCCGGAGGCACGTTACCAGTCGGCCGACGCGGTGCTCGCGGACCTGCGCGCCGTCGAAGAGACTTTGGACGACCGCGACGCGCACCGCACGGAGCGGCTGAGCGCGCCGACGACGCGCCATTCAAGCACGATGTCCACGCTGACCGACGCGCTCAAGCGGCCCAGGCTCTCGCTCGGCGTCATGCTGCTCGTCATCGCGCTCGGGGCCGTCGCCGTCTTCGCCGTGGCGCACTGGATGCGCCCTGCGCCCTACCAGCCTTCGGCCGAGGCACGCCGCTGGTACGACACCGGCACCGAGGCGCTGCGCGACGGGCTCTACCACCAGGCAAGCAAGGCGTTCGAGCAGGCCATCGCCTCAGACGAGAAGTTCGCGCTCGCGCACGCGCGCCTGAGCGAGGCGCTGATGGAGCTGGACTACGTTGACCGCGCGAAGGACGAGTTATTGAAGGTCAGCGGGCTCACGCCGGACAGGGGCGCGCTTCCAGAGTTCGATGCGCTCTACCTGGACGCCATCACGGCCAGCGTCCGGCGCGACTTCGGCGGGGCCATAGTGGCTTACGGCGCGCTCGCGCGACTCTCGCCACAGGAGCCGCAGGTCTACGTTGACCTGGGACGCGCCTACGAGAACAACGGCGAGCCGAAGAAGGCCATCGAGAGTTACATCAAAGCCACCGCGCTCGACGCGCAGTACGCGACGGCCTACGTCCGCGCCGGCGTCCTCTACGTGCGGCAAGCTGAGGCGGCGAGCGCGACCTCGGCCTTCAACCGCGCCGAGCAGATTTATCAGGCGCTCGGGAAAGTCGAGGGCCGCGCCGAAGTCGCCTACCAGCGCAGCGACCTCTTCATTCGCGCGGGCCAGATCGCGGAGGCGCGTCGCCACTCGGAGCAGGCCATTGACCTCGCGCGGACGATTAACAACCAGCCGCTGCAAATCAAGGCCATGTTGCAGCTTGCCTACGTCCTGCGCCACCAGGGCGAGTCGGAGCGCGCCGAAGGGCTGGCGAGCGAGGCGGTCGAATTGGCCCAGACCAGCAACATGGGCAGCATGATCGCGCGCGGCCTGAACGAGCTGGGCAGCGTCTTCTTCCTCCGCGGCGAGTACGAGGACGCGGAGAAGTATTTCAGACAAGGGCTGGAACTGGCGCGCAGGTACAAAGCGCCGCGCGCCGAGGCGAGGGCGCTCTTCGCGCTCGGCAGCCTGCGCGTGCAGCAGGGGAACGCGGACGAGGCGCTGCCTTACATAGAGCAGGCGCTGCCCTTCTACCAGCAGGGCGGCTATCGCACGGAGGCCGCGCAGTCGCTCATCATGCTCGGCCGCATACACCGCCTGAAGGGCGACTACGAGGCGGCGCTCAAGGCTTACAGGCAGCAGCTTGAGTTGGCCGAACAGTCCAACGACCAGCGGCAGAAACTGCTCGCGCTCGAAGGAATTGGCACAGTCCTTTTTTACCAGGAGCGTTACCCCGAGGCGCTCGGCCATTTCGAGCAGGAGTACGCCATCAGCAAGGCGCTCGGCGGGCAGATGGAGATCGCCTACGGCCTGAGCGAGCGCGCGAGCACGCTGGCGCAGCTCGGGCGTTACGAGGAAGCGGGCCTGCTGCTCGACGAGGCCCTCGGGTCGGCGTCGCGCCCGGAGGGGAGCAACAAGTCGCTGCTCGCCGTGATTCACCAGGCCAGGGCCGAGACGGCCCTGAGCCGGCGGCTCTTCCCGCAGGCCAGGGAGGAGGGGCGGCAGGCGCTGGCCCTTGAGAAGACGCAGACCGACACGGGTGTCGAGGCGCGGCGCGTGGTGGGCCTGGCGCTCGCGCTCTCGGGCGCGGCGCGCGACGGGAGGAAGGCATGCGAAGAGGCGCTTGAGATGGCGACCCGCTCGAAGAATCCGTGGCTGATTTCGCGCGCGCAGTTGGCCCTGGCCGAGGCGCAGCTCGCGGACGACGACGCGAGGGGCGCGCTCTCGAACGCGCAGGCGGCGCAGGGCGGCTCCGCGCATCTGGGCCAGCAGGCTTCCGAGTGGCGCGCGCTGGCCGCGGCGGCGCGCGCCGCACACAGGCTGAATGACAAGGCGGCGGCGCGTGATTACGCGTCGCGCGCGGCGCAGGTGCTCTCGGGTCTGGAGGGCAAGTGGGGGGCTACCGCGTACAGTAGCTACCTCACAAGACCGGACGTTCAGTACGCACGCAGGCAGCTCGACGAGGAGTCAGGTTCGAGCAGATGAGTTAAACCCCAACCTCAAAAGGAGCGACCCACATGGCAACTAAGAAAGGCAAGGGATCGAAAAAGTCCGGTAAGAAGGGCGGGAAGAAGTCGAGCAAGAAATCAACGAAGAAATCAACGAAGAAGTCTTCCAAGAAGTCTTCCAAGAAGAGAGGCGGGGCCAGGAAGGGCTCCGGCAAGAAGAGTGCTGGTAAGAAATCAGGCGGCAGCAAGGGCGGCAAGAAAGGCTCTAAGGGTAGCAAGGGCGGGAAAAAGGGCGGCAGCAAAGGCGGCTCGAAGAAAAAAGGCGGAGGCGGAGGCGGCGGCAGCGCCGGAGCGTCCGGCGGAATGGGCGTAGACTCTGCCAACATCCTGGAGATACCGCTCGACCCGCCGGGCTAGGGCGCGGGGCGGCCGTCAGGCAAAGTGAGGGCGCGGGCGGAATCTTCAAGACTCTGCCCGCGCCCTGGTTTTTTGTGAAAGCGGCTCGCTTACTTACCCTTCGAGCCCTGCTTCGCCTTATCCTCTTCGGTCACACCGGCCGCCTCTTCGACCACGGGCACGACCTCTTCGACAGCGCCCTTGACCGCGCCGGCCAACGCCGCCGAAACCACTTCGCCCGCCAGCGTCTTCAGTTTCTTCCCGGCCGAAGGCTGCGTGCGCTTGCCGGCCTTCTTGCCGCCGCCTTTCTTGCCGCCACCTTTCTTGCCGCCCGACTTCTTCGATCCGCCTTTCCCGGCAGCGCCTTTCTTCGCGGCCGCCTGCTTACCGCCGCCGCTCTTCTTCCCGGCCCCGCCGGACTTCTTCGCGCCGCCCTTCTTGGAGCCGCCCTTCTTGGCCGCGCCCTTCTTGCCGCCGCTCTTGCCGCCGCCTTTGGCCGCCGACCTCTTCTTGCCCGAAGAAGATTTGCCGCCCGCCTTCTTCCCAGACTTCTTAGCTACCATGTCCTCGAATCTCCTTCCCGATAATCAAACTGCTCGTTGCTGACAAGCTACCAGACTCTGGACGCGATGGGAAGAAAAAAGCACGAGCCGCGCCCCCTCTTCATCCGCCGCATGAGTTTGCCGAACCGATGGGTTTTGAGATAAATTAGACTTCACCAAAAGTTCACTCTTAAAGAGACGCCCTCGCTCTTTCCGGCGGTATAGCCGAGAGGATTTGATTATGCGATTGTCCCCGACTCAGCCGTCAACCGAAACTCTGCTCGCGGCCTACTGGATGCCGCCCGCGCCGCGCACGCCCGGCAGCGTGAGCATGCCCGAGGTTGGCATGGCGGAAAAGCGGCAGGAGCACAGGCCGCGCGCCCTCGTCGTTGACGACGCGCCCGACGTGACCGAGATGATCGCGATGTTCCTACAGCACGCGGGCTACGACGCCGTCATGACTTTCTCGGCGGCCGAGGCGCTGGAGGCGGCCAGGTCCGAGCGGTTCGAGGTGATCGTCTCCGACATAGGGATGCCTGGGATGAGCGGCTACGACCTGGCGGTCGCGCTGCGCTCGCTGCCCGGCTACGCGGACGTGCCGCTCATCGCCGTCACGGGCTTCTCGATGTACGACGACCGGGGCCGCGCGCTCGCCTCCGGCTTCAACGCGCACATGACCAAGCCCATCAACCCCATGACGCTTCTCGATCTGATTAAAAGCCTGAGAGACTGAAGAAAGGCAGAAGTCAGGAATCAGGAGTCAGGAGTCAGAAGGGAATCGGCGGCGACCGCTTCGACAGATTTTCTTTTCTCCTGACTCCTGACTTCTGACTCCTGACTCCTGTTGAGTATGCCTGACGCCGGTGAAGAGGTGTTGGATAACGTCGAGGTCGAGCGGGCACGCCCGAAGCCGGGCGGTTTCTTCGGGTCGGAATGGGCCGTCAACGCAGCCTTCCTGCTCCTCGGCGCGGCCGTCATCGCGCTCGTCTTCCGCAAGCTGCAATACGCGACGCAGTCGGTCTGCTGCGGCGACTTCGACGGCTACTACCACATACGCTGGAGCCGCCTGCTCTGGGAGGGGATGAGGGAGGGGCGCTTCCCGCCGAGGTTCGACTGGCTGCCGCTGACGACGCTCAACCCGCGCGACTACGTTGACCACCACCTCTTCTTCCATTTCCTGCAAATCCCCTTCACCTGGTTCGGCGACCTGCGCGCGGGCGCGAAAATCGCCTCGGTGTTCTACGCGACGCTGGCGGTCCTCTCCTGCTACTGGCTCATCGTCCGCTACCGCATACGCCACACGCTCATCTGGCTGCTGGCGCTCCTGGCCTGCTCCGCGCCTTTCCTTTACCGGCTGAACATGGCGAAGGCCCCGCCCGTCGCCATCGTCCTGACGGTCCTCGGCCTCTACCTGCTCTTCGAGAAAAGGTACTTGCTGCTGCTGCCGCTCGCGTTTATTTTCACCTGGACTTACAGCCTGTTCGTGATGCTGATGGCGGCCGCCGTCATCTGGACATGCGTCGTCGGGTGGAGCGAGCGACGCTTCGAGTGGCGGCCGCTCGTGTGGACGACGCTCGGCATCGCGGCGGGCTTCGTCATCAACCCGTACTTCCCGAAAAACGTCTGGCTCTTCGTGCAGCACGTCATGATCAAGGCGACGGCCATGGGCTTCACGACCGAGGTCGGGCAGGAGTGGTATCCGTACGAGAGCTGGTACCTGCTCGGGAGTTGCGCCGTTGCCTTCGCGGCGATGGTCGCCGGCTACGTCGCCTACGACTGGTCGGACAGGCGGCGGGCCGCGCGCCCGCTCTTCCTGATGGCCTTCTCGACGGCGCTCATGCTCATCAGCTTCCGCTCGCGCCGCTGGGTCGAGTACTGGCCCCCCTTCGCCGTGCTCTTCGCCGCCTTCACCCTGCGGCCGCTGCTGGAGGGCGCGCGCGCGGCCGTCGGCCGCCTGCCGAACGAGTTGATGGAGGAGCTTCAGCCATTCCTGGACCGGCACGAGCCGCCGGGCGCGGTCGAGGGCGAGCGGCGCAGGGATTTCCTGAACGAGCTTGAGCTGGCGGGCGTCGGCATCCTCCTGGGCCTGGCCGGCTACTTCATCCTGAAACACGTTATCTACCGCGAGCCCGACATCTCGGTCCACACCGCGCTATTCCAGCCCAAGACTTTCATTGTCTTCGCCGCGGCCGTGTTGGGCTTCGCGGCCTACGTCTTCTGGCGGCGCAGCCTGATGAATGCCGCCGCGGTCGCGCTCGTCTTCCTGCTCGTCGTCGTCGCCAACTTCAACGTGCGCGAGACGCGCAGGTCAATCGAGGGCGACGCGCCGCCGGAGCGTTACGAGGCTTCGATGGCCTGGATACGCGAGAACGTCCCCGCGGGCGAGACCGTCTTCAGCACGGATTGGGACGACTTCCCGAAGATGTTTTACTACGACACGAAGCACGTCTACGTCTCGGGCCTGGACCCGACGTACCTGCTCGACAGGGACACGCAGCTCAAACGCGAGCCCCGTCTCTCGGAGCTTTATAAAAAGATCACGCTCGGCGAGCAGGACGACCCCGGCCCGCTGATCCGCGAGAAGTTCGGCGCGCGCTACGTCTTCTCCGACAACGAGCACGACAACTTCTACGCCAAGGCGATGGAGAGCGGCTGGTTTGAGCAGGTCCACGTTTACACCTTCGAGCGCAAGGACGGCCGGCCGCTCACGCCAGGTGAGCTGGACGACATCAAGCAGAACGCGCCGCCTGAGCTGAACAACTGGACAATCACCGGCGGCGGCCGCGTCGCCGTCACGGGCGCGACGAAGGATTTCGTCTGCGCCGATGTCAACAACCTCTGCGACCGCTTCGCCGTCAACAAAGACATTGACTCGACAGTGCTCCGCCTGCGCGACCAGAAAGGCCCGCCTCCCGAAGAAGCGTCCGAAGACACCGGCGACGATGATGATGATGATGGGACTGCCGAGGGTGGAGACGAACAGTCTGAAAATCAGTGAAGCTCGTCAAGGGTGGGTAGAGAACACGAGCTTCAAGGAGTACGCGCTCAACCTGTGGACAGGCGCTCACGCTCGCGTTCGCGCTCTTCCAGGCGGGCAATGCGCGCTCGCACCTCAATCGAATCGCCATACAGCTCGGTTATCCGGAACCGTATGTCGTCGAGCGTCTTCTCCATCGCCCCCATCCGCGTCTCTATCGCCGACATCTGCGCCTGCATCGCCGTCAACTGCTGCTGCATGCTCTCCCAAATGGGCCGGGTCTCACGCAGCCGCGCGTCAACTTTATCTTCGAGCGCCGTTAGCCTCGCGTCGAACATCGTCATCCGATCTTCGAGTGATGACATGCGCGTTTCGAGCTTCGTCATCCGATCTTCGAGCGCCGCGACGCGCCCGTCGAGTTTAGCTATGCCGCCGCGAATTGCGGCAAGCTCGGCCAGGACACGGTCCTCGAACGAGCGCGCGTCCGGCAGTTTTTGTGTTGGGTCTTCACTCATGACTTCACCTCCTGGGCCGAATAGTAACGCTTTGACGCCCCGGCATCAATGCGCCGCGTTACTAAGGCTGCTTCTTCAAGGGATGAGGACGAGCTTGCCGAACTGCGCGCGGTCTTCCATCAATTCGTGGGCGCGGCGCGCTTCCGATAGCGGCAGCGTGCGGTCAACGACGGCGCGGACCCGGCCACGCTCGACGAACTTCATCGCATCAAGCAGCTCGGCCTTCGAGCCCATGAACGAGCCGAGGAGCGTGAGGTGGCGGTAGAAGACCTGGCGCAAGTCCGTGCGCGCGTCGAAGCCGCTCGTCGCGCCGCAGGTGACGAGCCGGCCGTTCTTCGCCAGCGAGAGGACAGAGCCGGGCCAGGTCTCCGCCCCCGTGTGCTCGAAGACCACGTCCACGCCGCGCTTGCCGGTCAGCCGCCGCACCTCTTTGGGCCAGTCCTCGCGCGTGTAGTTGACCACGTCGTCCGCGCCGAGTTCCTTCGCCTTCTCCAGCTTCTCTTCCGAGCCTGCCGTCGCGATGACGCGCGCGCCCCTCAGCTTCGCCACCTGTATCCCAATCGAGCCGACGCCGGAGCCCGCCGCGTGGATAAGAACGTCCTCGCCCGGCTGAACGCTCGCGCGCGTGACGAGCATGTGCCACGCCGTCACGGTCACCAAAGGCAGCGCGGCGGCCTCCTCCCAACTCAGATTCTTCGGCTTCGGGATGACGTTGACGCCGGGCGCAGCGACCAGCTCACTGTAGCCGCCGTCGCGCCGGTAGCCGAGCATGTCATACTCCGGGCAGAGATTGTCCTGCCCGCGCAGGCACTCTATGCAGTGCCCGCAAGACACGCCCGGCTGCAACAGCACCTCATCGCCCGCGCGCGCCCACGTCACCAGCTCGCCCGCCTCGCGCACCACGCCCGCGATGTCGTTGCCCAGGATGTGCGGCAGCTTAATCTCTATGCCGGGCAGGCCGCGCCGCGCCCACACGTCCAGGTGATTGAGCGCGCACGCGCGCACCTCGACCAACACCTCGTTGGCCCTGATGCTCGGCTCCGAGACCTCGCGGTACTGCAACACCTCCGGCCCGCCGTGCTCGTCAAAAACAACAGCCTTCATAGAATGAACACCCCTCTCTGAAATGATGGACGGGGAATGCGGAATGATGAATTAAAGACGGCCGCCTTTTCATTCATCATTCCACATTTACTTCTCAGTGAACTTCTGATTTTAGAGTACGCGGCTTCAGTGCGCTGGAAAAGATTTGAGTTCTCGGGCTCAGCGCGCGGAGGCGAGGCTCGCTTCGGTGAGGTCTTGCGCCGTTTCGTCGGCGGCCTGCTGGCGAGCGTGGTAAGAGGAGCGCGTCAGGGGGCTCGACTCGACGTGGCGGAAGCCCAAAGTCATGCCGACCTCGCGCCAGCGCGCGAACTCTTCCGGCGTGACGTATCGCTCCACCGGCAGCCGCCGCTCGTAAGGTTGCAGGTACTGGCCGATGGTCATGATGTCGCAGGAGACGGCGCGCAAGTCCCGCATCAACTCGACCACCTCGTTGAAGGTCTCGCCCAGGCCGACCATGATGCCGCTCTTGGTCAGCATCCCCCGATTCTCACGGTCGCGGCGGCGGGCGGCGCGTCCAAGCAGCGTCATCGTCTGTTGATAATCTGCGTCGGGGCGCACGCGGCGGTAGAGGCGCGCGATGGTCTCCGTGTTGTGGTTGAGCACGTCGGGCCGCGCGTCGAGCACCGCGTCGAGCGCGGCCTCGTCGCCGTTGAAGTCCGGGATGAGGACTTCGATCTTGCAGGTGGGGTTGAGCGCGCGGACCTCACGGATGGTCTCGGCCCAGTGCGCGGCCCCGCCGTCCGCGAGGTCGTCGCGGTTGACGGAGGTGATGACGGCGTGGGCCAAATTCAAGTGGCGCACGGCCTCCGCGACGTGGCGCGGCTCCTCCGGGTCCAGGCTTCCGGGCTTACCTTTGCCGACGGCGCAGAAGCCGCAGTGGCGCGTGCAGATGTCGCCGGCGAGCATGAAAGTCGCAGTCCTGTCGGACCAGCACTCGAAGATGTTCGGGCACTTGGCCTCCTGGCAGACCGTGTGCAGGTTCAGCCCCTCGATCAGCTTGAGCACGTGGTTCTGATTCGTAGGGTCGCCGAGGCGAATCTTCAGCCACTCGGGCTTCGGCTGCCGCGGCCTATTGCTGATGACTCTCAGTTCGCGTCCCACTCTTTTTGCTACTCCAATGCGTCCGGTTGATGAGCCTATCTTACCATTTCAACCGCCAACGTGCATGCTGCGCTCTTCTTTGCGTCTTTGCGCCTTTGCGAGAGAAAACCATTAGGCTCACGCAAAGGGGTTGAGTTGTTATAGCAAGCGGGCCAGGGCTTCCGGGTCAATGTTGCCGCCGGAGAGGACGACGCCGACGCGGCGCACGTCATTCGGGATTTTCCCGGAGAGGACGGCCGCAGCGGCCGCGGCCCCGCTCGGCTCGACCAGAATCTTCATCCGAAAGAGCAGGAACTTGAGCGCCGCGATTAACTCTTCCTCCGAGACCGTCAGCACCTCTTCGGCATTGGCGCGCGTGACGGGGAAGGTGAGCGCGCCGGGGCTCTGGACGCGCAGCCCGTCGGCGATGGTTGTGGACGGCGGAATTCTGACGCGCTCGCCCGCCAGGACCGAGCGGCGCGTGTCGTCGGCGAGCGCGGGCTCCGTCGGGAAGCAGCGAATCGACGGGTTGATGGCCCTGGCCGCGGTGCTCGCGCCGGCGAAGAGGCCGCCGCCGCTGCAAGGCGTGACGAGGCAGTCCAGGTCCGGCACGTCCTCTAACAATTCGAGCGCGCACGTGCCCTGGCCGGCCATAATCAGGTAGTCATCGTAGGGCGGGACCATGACGAGGCGCTCGCGCTCGGCTATGTCGCGCGCGATCTGTTCGCGGTCTTCGCGCAGGCGGTCGAAGAGGACCAATTCCGCGCCGTAGCCGCGCGTTGCCGCGAGCTTCGCCTGCGGCGCGTCCGACGGCATGACGATGACGGCCCGAGTGCCTGCCTCGCGCGCCGCGAGCGCCACGGCCTGCGCGTGGTTGCCCGAAGAGTGCGCGACCACGCCGCGCTCAAGCTCCTCCCGCGAGAGCGAGAGTATCTTGTTCGTCGCGCCGCGAAACTTGAACGCCCCGACGCGTTGCATGTTCTCGCACTTGAAAAAGACCCTCGGGCGCGAGCCCTCGCGGGACGCGGCCTCGTCAAACGCGCGCGAGGTCAGAACGGGCGTGCGGTGCACGCGCGGCCGGATGCGCTCGTGCGCTTCTTCGATAAGTTCGAGTGTCAGCATTAGATGATAGCGAGTCTGAAGCTGGAATAAAATCTGTTCAAAGCGTGACCGCCTCCGTGCGTTCCCGAACAGTTTCCTCAAGAGGCATCTCGAAGACCTCGGCGAAGCGCGCGACGAGGCGGTCTTCGACCTCGCGCATGTCCAGGTCGCGCCCGAGCAGCTCCCGCATGGAGGTGACGGGCTCGCCCTCGCAGGCGATGATGAGGTTGAAGAAGCTGAGGTCCGTGTTGACGTTCAGGGCGAAGCCGTGCGTCGTCACCCAGCGCGCGATGTGCACGCCGATGGCCGCGACCTTGCCGCGCGCCGTGTGCACGCCCGTCAGCCCCTTGATGCGAAAGCCCTCAATGCCGAAATCCGAGAGCGCGCGCATCAAGACCTCTTCGAGGTCGCGCACGTAGCGGTGAACGTCCTCGCGCTCCGGGCTCAGGTTGATGATTGGATAACCGACCACCTGCCCGAGGCCGTGGTACGTGACCTTGCCGCCGCGGTTGGTCTCGAAGACGTTCACGCCGCGCTCGTCCAGGATTTCCTGCGGGGCGAGGATGCCCGCGGAGGTCGCGCCGCGCCCGAGGGTCAGCGTGTGCGGGTGCTCCAGAAGTATCAACGTGTCGGGCTGCTCGCGCGCGAGCACGGCCCGCTCCGTCTCCTTCTGCACGGCGAGCGCCGCGCCGTATTCGAGGCGGCCCAGGCGCAGGACTCTAAGCGTTCGCTGTCTCATAAGTGCCGAAAGGTGCGTCCGTGAAAGTTCGGCTCATTCTAGCAGGACGGGCGCGGCCGTGACCAACCGGGCCGGCGGCGCTTGACTCGCGCAACCATTTGGCAGAATAGTCTAATCAAAGTCCACGCGCAGTGAAGACACGAAAGCTCTGGCGAGAAGCCCTGAAACGGAGGATGAAAGTAAATTGAGACGCGCTATTATCACGACGACCATCGGGCTGCTGCTGCTGCCCGCGCCGATTTTGGCCCAGAACCGCCAGCGGACGACCACCCGCAGGAGCGCGCCGCGCGCCGGCAACGCCGCCGCCAGCGCCCCTATGGAACTCAAAGCTGGTGCCGCGCGCGTGGCCGACCAGATCAAGGTGCTGACCAAGTTCCTGTACCTGCTCGGCGGCGTGGCGAAGGGCATCGAGGCGGCGGACGTGGCGGCGCGCGCCGGCGAGGCCACGCCCGCGCAGGTTCAGCAGACGGAGCGGAGCAAGGCGACGGTCAAGAACAGCCTGCAAAACGTCCGCGAGGGGCTGGACCAGTTGGAGATTGACTTCCGCACGAAGCCCGAGTTGCAGCGTTTCTACACGAGCCTCGCCGGCGTCGCGGCCGGCGCGGCGAACGCCGAAGACCAGGCCGCCGCCAACCAGTTCGACCAGGCCGGCCGCTCGCTCCTCGCGGTCGTCAATCGCCTGACCGACGTGCTGCTCGAAATGCGCTGAAGAATGAAAAATGCAAAATTAAAAATGTAAAAGTGAGGCGGAAACCATTTTGATAAAACCTGGCTTCCGCCTCACTTTTGCATCTTACATCTTTAATTTCGCATTCATTTCTTTTTCGGGTAGTAGCCCTGGCGCGCGCGGACGTGGAGCGCGGGTTGCGCGGGGAGCGTGACCTTGATGCGGAGGAATCTGCCGGCCGCGCCCTCGTTGTTGGAGTAGTACTGGAGCAGGTATTGCGAGCGCAGCTCCGAGGCGATGCGGTTGAACATCGCCGGCAAGTCTTCGAGCCTCGCCGGGATGAAGGACGCCCCGCCGGTCGCTTCCGCCATCTTCTCCATGCCCTGCTGCGACCGCGCCGTGCGGACGTTGAGGTGCATGGTCTGCCCGCTCGGGTTGATCGAGTAGAAAGTGACCTCCGTGCGCTGCGCCTCGCGCTGCACCTCCGAGACAGAGCGGTCTATCAACTGCAACTGCGCGTCCTTGCCGATTAGCTGCATGCCTCCGTTCCTGCTCTGCTCGGCGGAAACGTCCAGGATGCGCGCCGTGTCGTCACCGTCGGAGATGACGACGATGACTTTGCGGCGGCCCGACCCGGAAGATTTTTCGAGGTAGCGCGACGCCGCGAGCACAGTGTCGTAGAAGGCCGTGAACCCTTTGGCCGAGGCAATCCTCATCAGCTGCTGCGACGCGCGCTCGGCCGAAGTCAGCTCCTGCACGAAGCGCGGCTTCTCATCGATGGCGAAGACGGTCGCGCGGTCGCCGGACTTGAGAACCTGTTTGAGAAAGCCCGCGGCCGCCTGCTGCTCGAACGCGAAGCGCGCGTCAACGCTGCCGGAAACGTCCAGGAGGATCGCGATGTCGAGCGGGACCTGCTCGGGGTCGCCTATCTCGGCGACCTCCTGCGCGCGCCCCTCCTCCTCCAGTCGAAAGTCAGGGACCTTGAGGCCGAGCACGGGCTGGCCCGCGGCGTCCGTCACCGAAACTGGCACAACGACCAGGTTCGACGTGACACGGACGACCTCATAATCTTCGTCCTTCGGCGGCGGGGGCGGCTTCGGCGTCGGCCGCGGCATCACCGGCGCAGGGTCGCTGGGCAGCGTCGGCTCCTGCGCGCGCGCCACAGGGGCGGCGGCCGCGCCGAACATAAAAAGAAGAGCCAGCGCCGCAGGGAGCGCCAGCGTCAGGCGTTCACGCATTCCGTTTCCGTTAAAAATCATCGAGCCAACTCCTCACCCCGCCCGGAAACTCACGCTCGCGCCCGGCCGGCCGTCCTCAATTGATGCCGCCCGACGGCATAATGGTTGACAAGAAAATGAAGAGTGATGAGCGACGAGTAAAACCCTCTTGCTTTTACTCACCGCCCATCACTCATCACTCATCACCTGCTTTTATTCGGTGCCGCTGGGCGTCGTCATGGTCGGCGCGCTCTGCTGTAGGCCGCGGTTGACGAGGATTTTGACCTCGACGCGGCGGTTCTGCTGGCGGCCCTCGCGGGTCGTGTTGTCCGCGACCGCGTTCGATTCGCCGTAGCCGAAGGGCGTGACGATGCGGCGGAGCGGAATCCTGTGATTCTCGGCCAGGTAGCGGACCACTGCGTCCGCCCGCTG
Organism: Pyrinomonadaceae bacterium; assembly: GCA_036403435.1. Classification (GTDB taxonomy): domain Bacteria; phylum Acidobacteriota; class Blastocatellia; order Pyrinomonadales; family Pyrinomonadaceae; genus QHXM01. The sequence continues at coordinate 5,400 of DASWQY010000094.1, read as the reverse complement.
CGTGCTCAGCATGCGGTTGCGCGCGACGCTGCCCGTGGCGTCTGCATAGCCCGAGACTTCAATCACGTAGCCCTTAGCGTTCAGGGCCTTCGTCGCGATCTCGTCCAGTTGGGCCTTGGCGTCGCGCGAGAGCACGGCGCTGCCCGAGCGGAAGTTGATCGCGATTGACTCCTGCGGGACGTAGTCGTCCAGGGCCGAGATGCGCTCGTTGGTCGCGTTGACTCCGGCGACCGCGGCGTCGGCGGTTTCCTGCGCGGCCTTCGCGCCGCCGCGCGCCGCGTTCGAGACTGCGGCCAATTCATCAATCTGGCCCGACAGGCGCTGCGCGTTCTGCTCGACCTGCTCGATCTTCCCTTCGGCCGTGCCGACGCGGGTCTCCACAGGGTCAACGCGCGACTCGACCGTGCGCGCGACTCTCAGGTCGGTGTTGGAGAAGCGTATCTTGTTAGCGACCAGTTCGCCCGAAGATGAGCCGCGCCCATCGACCTCTACGTTGAGGCCGCGGAGAATGGCCGTGACGCCGTAGCGCGTGCCGCCGCTGAAGAAGCCGCCCTTGGACTTGACGCTGGTCGAGTCGGTCAGGCGGACGACGGTGTCCACGCCGTTGATGTCGCGGACGACGAAGGTGTCGGCGTCGCGGCGCACGACCACGCCTTCGACCTTCATCTTCTGCCCGTCGCCGACGGCGCGGACGTTGCCTTGCTGGGCCACGCTGGTCGGCGGCTTGATGGAGGCCGGCGTCTGGTTGACGCTGGAGTCCGGTCCCGCCTGGGCCAGGGCCGCGGAGGCCGCAGCCAGGACCAGGGCGAAAGCGAGAAAGAGTTTTCCGAAGGGTCGGGAATTGTCAGCACTCATATCTTTTTAACTCCATATCAGCGGGGCCGGATTCTGTCGGGCTGCCCGCAAGTTAAGGCGACAATGCCGGGCGGTTGGTGGCGTACCGCGAGCCGCAAGCCGCAGGTTAAAAGTAATTCGCACTCTAAAAGTTCGCGTCTGAGTCAAGAGACGGCCGCGAACTCGAACAATTGCGAGGTGTCTCGAACTTGTTAACGATGAGCTTGATCGTCTGAAGGCGAATATCAATGAACAATCGGGGGAAGTCAAGCACCTCGCGGACGAAAACAGCCCGCCGGGCCGCGCCGCAAGGGCTAAATTAGATAATTGCCACCTGAATGCAACGAAAGGCAGAGGTCAGTTAAAGACAAAAGAAAGAGGCAGCCGAGTTCATCGCAACCGGCTGCCTTCTGCTTGCTCTTAACTAACCACTGACCACCGGCCATTGACCACTAGACCTGGAACTCGCCGCGCTCCAGAAGCTCCTTGACGTAGCCGAGGAACTTTTCGGCGTCGGAGCCGTCAATGATGCGGTGGTCGAAGGTCAGCGCGAAGTAGGCCATCTGGCGAATGGCTATCAGGTCGTCGCCGTCCGGGCTGGTGATGACCTTAGGGCGCTTCTCGATGGCACCGACGCCGAGGATGGCGACCTGCGGCTGGTTGATGATGGGCGTGCCGAAGAGGCCGCCGAAGACGCCTGGGTTGGTGATGGTGAACGTGCCGCCCGCGACCTCGTCCGGCTTCAACTGCTTGGCGCGCGCGCGCTCTGCGAGGTCGTTCGCGGCACGCGCGAGCCCCGAGATCGAGAGGTCGTCGGCGCGCTTGATGACTGGCACAATCAGGCCCCAGTCGAGCGCGACGGCCATGCCGAGGTTGATGTCGCGCTTGTAGATGATCTGGTCGCCGGAGACCTGCGCGTTGAAGACCGGGAACTTGCGAATGGCGCTGGTGATGGCCTGGAAGATGAACGGCATGAAGGTCAGCTTCGTGCCCGTGCGCTCCCGAAACTCGCGCTTGTATTGTTCGCGCAGGCGAGCCACCTTCGTCATGTCTATCTCGTAAACGGTCGTGACGTGCGCGGAGGTGCGCCGGGACATGACCATGTGTTCGGCGATCTTCTTGCGCATGACGCTCATCTGCTCGACGCGGTCTTCGGCCACGGGCCGGATGACGGGCGGTGCCTGTAGCGGCTGCGCGGAAGCGGACGGCGCGGCCGCCTGCGTCGAAGTCGCGGCCCCCTGCATGGCCTCCTGCGGCGACATCACCGCGCCGGATTCGATGAAGCTCAGGATGTCGTTCTTGGTGACGCGGCCGCTCATGCCTGTGCCTTCGAGGCGCGAGATGTCTATGCCATGCTCGCGCGCGATGTTGCGCACGAGGGGGCTGGACTTCGTGCGGCGCAACTCCTCGGCGGTCTGCTCGCCACCGTTCGCGCCGGGGGCCTCGGCGGCCGTCGCCTGCGCCTGCTGCTGTTGCGCCGACGGCTGTTGCTGCGTCGTGGCCTGCGCGCGCGGCTGCTCTGCCGGCGGGGCTTCCTGCGCGGGAGGCGGAGGCGGCTCGGGCGACACGGCCGCCTGTGACGCGGGCGCGGGCGCTGAGACTTCCGCGGCGCTCGCGCCGCCGTTCGACGGCACGGACGCGCCTTCGCCACCGTCCAACACGGCGACGACCTTGTTGACCTCGACCGTCTCGCCCTCTTTGAACTTGATTTCGGTGAGGACGCCCGCGGCCGGGCTCGGAATCTCCGCGTCAACCTTGTCGGTCGAAATCTCGAACAGCGGCTCGTCGCGCTCCACGCGGTCGCCCACCTTCTTCAGCCATCGCGTAATCGTCCCCTCTGCGATGGACTCGCCCATCTGCGGCATGACAACTTCTGTACTCATAAAATCTCCTGGAATCCAGAATTCAGAATCCAGAATTCAGAATAAAAGAGAAGCGGCTCTCGGCCTTCCATTCTGGGTTCTGGCTCCTGGATTCTGAATTCTGCTTTTCACCCTTCTGCTGTGGTCGGGTCAATCACCGACTTGACTTCGGAAACGCGGTTCGCGGGGAAGCCACCCTGCGCGGCGTGCTCGCGCACCATCTCTTCGTTCGGCGCGATGTAAACGCAGTAAACCTTGTCGCCCGTCACGTAAGACTGCACCCACTGAATCTGCGGCCCCATGTTCTGCAAGACCCCGCAAGACTTCTGCGAGATGCCCCGCAGCTCCTCGGCCGTCAAATCGCCCGCCCCCGGAATCTCCCGCTCGATAACGAACTTCGGCATGATTTAAGCACTCCTCTCGTGGAATAGTGGTCAGTGGTCAGTGGTCAGTTAAAGACGTTGACGGCCAACGTTGAGCATTTGCTTTTAACTGACCACCGGCCACTGACCACTGACCACTGCTAATACGCTGCCAGCTTGCGCGCCGCGTCGAGCACGTCTTTGGTCTGCGGCAGGTAGTACTCTTCGAGCGGCGGCGAATAGGGGACGGGCGTGTCGAGCGAGGCGAGGCGCACCACCGGCGCGTCGAGCCACTCGAAAGCCTCCTCGGCAATCGTCGCCGCGATCTCGCCGCCGATGCCGCCCGTGCGCGACGCCTCGTGCAGCACCATCACCTTGCTCGTCTTCTTCACGGACGCCAGAATCGCAGGCTTGTCCATCGGCGCGAGCGTGCGCAGGTCTATGACCTCCACGTCCAGCCCTTCCTTCTCCAGCTCGGCCGCCGCGTCGAGCGCGTTCAAAACCTGCGCGCCGAACGTGATGATCGAGAGGTCGCGCCCCTCGCGCGCCACGCGCGCCTTGCCTATCTCGACCGTGTAGTCCTCTTCGGGCAATTGCTCGCGCAGGCGCGGCAGGCGGTAGAGCTTCTTGTGCTCGAAGTAGAGCACCGGGTCCGGGTCGCGGATCGCAGCTTTGATTAAGCCCTTCGCGTCGTAAGCAGTCGAGGGCTCCACTATCTTGAGCCCCGCCGTGTTCAGGAAGAACGCCTCGGCGTTGATTGAGTGAAATGGCCCGGCGTGCACGCCCGAGCCGCACGGGCCGCGGAAGACGGCCGCCAGCCCCGCGCCCCAGCGGTAGCGACACTTGGCCGCGTAGTTGGTCAGCATGTCGAAGCCCGCGGAGATGAAGTCTATGAACTGAAACTCGGCCACGGGCCGCATCCCCATCAGCGCCGCGCCGCACGCCGCGCCGACAATCGCCGCCTCCGAAATAGGCGTGTCAATCACGCGCCCCTCGCCGAACTCTTCCAGCAACCCGTCCGTCACCTTGAACGCGCCGCCGTACGCGCCCACGTCCTCGCCGATGCAGAAGACGGTCGGGTCGCGCTCCATCTCCTCCCAGATGCCTTGCCTGATGGCCTCGACAAAAGTCGCCACGCCGCCGCGCGCGGGCTTGTTGGATTTGTGCTCTTTCTTGACTGCTGTTGACATGGATTTCAGGTTTCCAAAACTTTCGGCCGGAACGCCGGCGGCACGACGTTGTTATCGAAGACTCTGTAAGCCGCCTGCTCCGCTTCGGGCATCGGCGACGATTCGGCCCAGGCCACGTCTTCGTCCAGCTCGCGCGTGATGCCGGCCGTTATCTCGTCCAGCCTCTCGCGCGTGGCGACGTTCCGCTCGGTCAGGAATCTCTCGTAGCGGTCAACGGGGTCGTTGTTCTTCTCCCACCACTCGATCTCGCTCTCGGCGACGTATCGCTGGTCGTCGTGCTCCGCGTGGCCTTTGCGCCGGTAGGTCTTGGCTTCGATTAGCACAGCGCCGCCGCCGTTGCGCCCGTACTCGGCCGCCTTCTTTGTCACCTCGTAGCAGGCGACGATGTCGTTTCCGTCAACGATGTGGCCGGGGATGCCGTAGCCCGCCGCCTTCTCCGCGAGGTCTTTGACGGCCGTCTGCTTCGAGGTCGGTGTGGAATACGCATAGTGATTGTATTCGGCGACGACGATGAGCGGCAGGCGCTGGACGGCGGCGAAGTTCAAGCCCTCGTGGAACGCGCCCGTGCTCATCCCGCCGTCGCCTATGTAGGCGATTGCCACGGCGTCTTTCTTCTGCATGCGCGCGCCGAGGAGCACGCCCGTCATCACGGGAATCATGTCGCCGAGGTGCGAGATTGGCCCAATGAAGCCTTTCGCCATGTCGCCGAAGTGGATGTTGAGGTCACGCCCGCCCGACGGCCCCCACGCCTTCGCCATGTACTGCGCGAAAATCTCGCGCGGCCGGATGCCCTTGACAAGCACCGCGCCGAGGTCGCGTATCAGGGGCGTGATGAAATCCCGTGGCTCAAGCGCGTAGGCCGTGCCGACGGCCGTCGCCTCCTGCCCGAGCGAGCGGAACACGCCGCCGACGACTTTCGTCTGCCGGTAAAGATTGACCAGCCGCTCCTCGAACAGCCGCGTCATCTTCAGGTGGCGGTAAAGCTCCAGCATCTGCTCCGGCTGTAGCGTCGTCTCGGAAGTGCAGGACAGCGGCGCGGGAGCTTCCGTCTGATCCGAAGCAGGTTTTTCAGGTGACTCTGTTTTCATAAAAGTGGTCAGTGGTCAGTGGTCGGTGGTCAGTGAGCAAGTCAGTTTTTAACTGATCACTGAC
>DASWQY010000093.1:0-9191 GCA_036403435.1 Pyrinomonadaceae bacterium | reverse complement strand
GTGGTCAGTGGTCAGTTAAAAAACTGATGTCTTTCACTGACCACTGACCACCGACCACTGACCACTGACTATGTCTTTCCGCGAGATAAACGAGGACGCGAAACGGCCGACGCCGGAGAGATCGCACTGGGCGCGGCGCTGGCTGCGCGTCGTCTTCGTCGAAGACTGGGGCCTGAAGCTGCTGGCGCTCGTCCTCGCGCTCGGGCTCTGGTACGGCGTGACGGGGCAGCGCAAGCCCACGACCGTGCGCGTGTCGCGCGTCCCGCTCAACTTCCGCCTGCCCGGCGACACGGAGATCAGCAACGAGCCGCGCACGGACGTGGAGTTGACGCTGACGGGCGGCAAGCGCGCGCTCGATACGATCAACGTGCGCGACCTGATCGCCAACGTGGACGTGAGCGACTTGAGGCCCGGCGAGCACAGCGTGGCGCTCACGCCGGAGCGCGTCACGATGGGCCTGCCCGACGGCGTGCGCTTCGGCGACATACAACCGAGCAGCCTGACTCTCAAGCTTGAGCCGCGCGTCGAGCGCGAGCTTGCGGTGGAGGTCAAGTACTCCGGCAGCGTCGCCGACGGTTACGAGCTGCGGCGCGTCACGGCCTCGCCGGAGAAAGTCAAAGTGCGCGGGCCGGAGAGCCACGTCAACGCCTTGCAGAAGGCTCCGACCGAAGTCGTCCTGCTCGACGGCCACAAAGAGACGTTCACACTGCCGGAGGCGGACATACAGATTTCCGACCACCACGTTGACCTCATGGACGGGGACGTGAGCGTCACCTTCGAGATCGGCGAACAGCGCGTCGAGAAAACTTTCGGCGGCGTCGCGGTCGCGGCCGGCGACGGCGCTGGCGTCAGCCCGGCGGCGACCAGCGTCACGGTCTACGGCCCGCGCTCGGTCATCAACCAACTGGCCGCGGAGAAAATGAGACTCGTTTTGGACGTGACGGGAGACGGCTCGTACAGGCCGCGCCTAGAGCTGCCCACGGACTTGCAGGACCGCGTCGAGCTGCGCGCAACCAACCCCTCGGTCTTCACCAGGAGGGCGCTCTTCTAACTCGCATTCAAGGGAAACGGCAGCCGGATGGCGAAACTTTTTGGCACAGACGGGATGCGCGGCGAGGCCGGGCGCTTCCCGCTCGACGCGGCGACGGTGCGCGAGGCGGGCCGCTCCCTGGCATGGCACCTGACAGCGCGCGTGAGCGGAGGGGAGGAAGCGCGCGCGCCGCGCATCGTGACGGGGCGCGACACGCGCGAGTCCGGCACGTGGATCGAGCGCGCGTTTCTGGCAGGGGCGCGCGACGGGGGGGCGCGCGCGGAATCCGCGGGCGTCATCACGACGCCGGGCGTGGCTTACCTGGCGCGGACGCTGCCGGCGGACGCGGGCGTCGTTATCAGCGCCTCGCACAATCCGTATCAGGACAACGGCATCAAGATTTTCGCCCCCTCGGGCCGCAAGCTGGACGACGCGACCGAGCGGCTCATAGAGGCCGACATCGAGGCCCGGAAGGGGGGCGGGGAACCGGGGGCGGAGGGTGACTCACCCCCGGACGAAAATGGCACAGCCCGCGCCGCGGACTTGAGGACGCGTTACCTGGATTTTCTGGCCCAGGAAATCGGACGCGACCTTTCGCTCGGCGGCCTGCGCCTGGTGATTGACTGTGCCAACGGCGCGGCCTGTGGGCTTGCGCCCGCGCTCTTCGAGCGCCTGGGCGCGCACGTCGCGATCATCAACAATGAGCCCGACGGGCGCAACATCAACCGCGACTGCGGCTCGCTGCACGTAGATGGCCTGCGGCAAAAAGTTCTGGACGAGGGCGCGGACCTCGGCGTCGCGTTCGACGGCGACGCCGACCGCGCTCTCTTCGTTGACGCGCGCGGTCAATTCGTTGACGGCGACGCGACGCTCTGGGCGCTGGCACAATATTTAGACTCGCGCGGGCGGCTCGACGGGCGCGTGGTCGTCGCCACCGTCATGAGCAACATCGGGCTGGAAAGGGCTTTGCGCTCGAAGAAGATTAAACTGTTGCGGGCGGATGTGGGCGACAAGTACGTGCTCGAAGAGTTGCTGCGGACAAATGGCTCGCTCGGCGGCGAGCAGTCGGGCCACATCATCTTCCCGCGCCTGAGCCTCGCGGGCGACGGAATGCTGACGACCGTCTGCCTGCTGCGCGCCATGACCGATGAGGGGTCGCCGCTCAGTGACTTGACGGCCGGCTTCACGCGCCACCCGCAAGTGCTCGTCAACGTCCGCGTGCGTGAGAAGCGCCCGTTCGACGAGGTCCCGGAGGTGGCGCGCGCGGCCCGCGAGTTGAACGAACGGCTGGGCGAAACGGGCCGGCTGCTGCTCAGGTATTCTGGCACAGAGCCCTTGGCGCGAGTCATGATCGAGGGCGAGCAGCAGGAGGCCATCGAAGGCGAGGCCGAGAGCTTGGCCTCCGTTATCAAGGCCGCCCTCGGCTAGGAAAATTCTACGCGACTTCCGGTGTAAGTCTTACACTCCCGGCCCCGATTTACACTCGTGCTCGGAGCACCTGAGCGCCACGTCAAAGTAAAAGCCCAACAAAATCAGAGGCCGCGTGAGTCGGGGAAATTACTACTTGCATGGCACAAGCGTTGCGGTGTATATTGCGGGGCAAGAGAGACGGTTGGTGGATCCTCCGTCTCAAGTGGTTGCTGGGGTGAGGACAGTAACCACGAATATGAACGGGCGCGGCACACTCCCACGTTGCCGCGCCTGTTCGCTTTTTAGGACCAATTTCATCCCCCCTTGCGGCCCGAAAGTTCTCTCGCCTACAGCCATCATCGTGCTACAATCCGCCCCGGCAGCTTAAACCCCCATACTTTCGACTTTGGTCCAGACAGACGAAAGTTGAGCCGTGCCTCACGATGAATATTAGCGACTACCGCCGCGACTTCGCCGCGTACTGCTCGGCCGTCGAATTGGCACACTACCAGTACCGCGCCGGACACGAAAGAGAACTCCACCTCGAACCTATTTACGACCGCTACGGCGACCTCTTCACGCTCGTCGCGATAGACTCCCTGCGCCGCGCGTGGGAGGAAACACAGGCGCACCAGGAGACGGAGCGCGCAGGGCTCTTCCTGCTCCTGGGCTCGGCGCGCGCGGGCTTCCTCGAAGCGCAAGGGCGTGAGCTGACGGACGAAATCTCGCGCTGCGAGGCCGGGGCGGGCGTCGAGTGGGCGGGCGAGCGCGTACCCTTAAACAACGTCCCCAAGATAATCGCGAACGAGCCCCTGGCCGCGCGCCGGCGCGAGCTGGCCGCGCGCTGGCTCGACGCCCAGTGCTCCTGCAACGACCTGCGCGCGACGCTGATAGAGTCCTTCCACGAGTCCGCGCTCGCGCTCGGCTTCGACTCCTACCGCGCGCTCTTCGCCGACATCATGGCGACGGACTTCGAGCGCCTCTCCGCGGCGGCGGACCAGTTTCTGGAAAGGACCGAAGGCCCCTACACGTCCGCGCTCCGCGGGGCCGTCGCGCGCGACCTGCCGGGCGGGGCCTTCGACGACCTGGAGCACGCGGACCTCTTCTACTTCCAGCGCGCGCCGCGCTTGGACCCGTTCTTCCCCGCGAAAGAGTTGATGGCGACCTACTCGGACGGCGTGGCCGGCTTAGGCATACGCGTCGAGCGGCAGCGGAACATACACATTGACGCCGAGCCGCGCCCCTTCAAGAACCCGCGCGCGGCCTGCTTCCGCATCAGCCCGCCCGACGACGTGCGCCTCCTGATCGCGCCCGTCGGCGGCGCTTACGACTACACCGTGCTCTTCCACGAGGCCGGGCACGCGCAGCACTTCGGCTGGTCGTCGCGCGACCTCGTCGCCCGGCACCCCGAGTTCCTCTACGCGCCCGACCACGCGACCTCCGAGGGCTACGCCTTTCTCTTCAGCCTCCTCTTCCAGGACGCCGGCTGGCTCGTCGAGCACCGCCACGTCGCGCCGGCGCAGGCGCGCGAGATCGTGCGTGACCTCTCTCTCCAGACCTGCGCCAACATCCGACGGCGCTGCGCCTCGCTCTCTTACGAGATAGAGCTGCACGGGAGCACGCGCCTGCGCCGCGAGCTTTTGGCCCAAAGCTACTCGGACAGGGTGACGCAGGCCACGGGCTTCCGGCGCAGCCCGGCCCTCTACCTCGCGGACGTTGACGACGGCTTCTACTCGGCCGCCTACCTGCGCGCCTGGGCCTTCGAGATTTCCCTGCGCGAGCACCTGCGCGTGCGGCACGGCCGCCGCTGGTGGGCGTCGCGCGCGGCCGGCGACGAATTGATTGACCTCTGGAACACGTCCTCACGCTATACTGTCGAAGAGCTCGCCCGCCACGTCGGCTTCGGCGAGATCAGCTTCGAGCTGCTGGCCGAAGCTCTAATCGCGGCGATGAAAGAGGACTGAAACTGGAAGTGCGGCGCGTGCGCGTGCGCCTGCCGGCGCGGCGGGAGGAGTACGAGATAACCATCGGGGCGGGCACTCTCGCGCGCCTGGGCGCGGCGGCCCGGCGCGCGCTGACGCCGCACGCGCGACGCGCCTTTTTAGTCTCCAACCAGACAGTCTTCGACCTCTACGGCGGGCGCGCGGCCGAGAGCTTGCGCGCCCACGGCTTCGCGGCCGAAGTCCTGCTCATCGGCGACGGCGAGCGTCACAAGTCGCTCGCGACACTTGAACGCGCGCTCACGGCGTTCCGCGACGCGGGGCTCGAACGCGGCGACGCCGTAGTGGCCCTGGGCGGCGGCGTGGTCGGCGATCTCGCGGGCTTCGCGGCGGCCGTCTACCTGCGCGGCCTCGCGCTCCTGCAAGTCCCCACAACTTTATTGGCACAGGTTGATTCTTCGGTCGGCGGCAAGGTGGCCGTCAACACGAACGCCGGCAAGAACCTCGTCGGCGCTTTCCACCACCCGCGCGCCGTCCTGATAGACACGGACACTCTTCAGACTTTGCCCCGCCGCGAGCTGACCGCTGGCTGGTGCGAGAGCGTCAAGCAGGGCGCGGCCGGCGACCGCGCGCTCTTCGACGAGACCTGCGGCTTTCTGCGGGCCGGGCCGGCGGGCGGGACGGCCCCCCGCTCCAAAAAACTGGCACAACTCATCGCGGCGCAGGTCGCCTTCAAGGCGCGGGTCGTCGCCGGCGACGAGCGCGAGGACATCTCGCGCACGGACAACCGCTCGCGGCGCATTCTCAACTTCGGCCACACGACGGCCCACGCGCTCGAAGCCGTGACGCGCTACCGGCGCTTCCGCCACGGCGAGGCGGTCGGTCACGGGATGCTAGTCGCGGGGGAAATTTCAAAAAGGCTAGGCTTGCTCGACGCTTCGGAGTTAGAATTACTCAGAGACGCCGTCCGCCTCTGCGGGCGGCTCCCGCCGGCGGACGACCTGGACGCGTCGGAAATCCTGGCCCGCGTCATTCACGACAAGAAGGCTGTGGCGGGCCGCGTCAAGTGGGTGCTGCTCGAACGGGTCGGGCGCGCGCGCGTGGTTGACGGCGGCGAAATCACACAAGCGGTCTTGCGCGCCTCGCTCCGCGCGGGCCTGCGAGAGAGAGTCTCATCGAACAGAGAGTGAGGGTGAAGCATTGACCAAGAGATCGTTTGGCCTGTCCCCCCGCGCCAGACACGGCGAGCGCGGGTCCGCGCGCCTGAAATTCATCATCGTCCTGGTGGTCGTCGCGGCCGCGGGCTACATGGCCTTCCAGTACGTCCCGGTGGCCTACCAGTCTTCGCGCTACAAGACGCGGATGCAGGACGTTGTGACTGAGGCCGCCGCGGCCGGCAAGGGGACCGAGTGGGTGAAGAGTCAACTGGAGGCCAGCGCGGAGGACAGCGGCGTCCCGAAGGAGGCGAAGATCGTTCCCTCCGTCCAAAACGGGCGGATGATGGTGACAGTGCAGTTCTCCCGCCCCGTCAACCTGCTGCCGGGCTACACCTATACCTACAACTTCGACTACACGGCCACGAGCAGCGACACCTTGACCGTAAAGTAAAGCCCCGCGACGAAGAGTTGTTCTTCGCCACGGGGCTTTCGTCCCTTCCGTCAATAGTGGCCCAATCTTCAGCCGGCCGCGGCGAGCACTCGCTGGACCGTGGCGCTCTGCAACTGCACTAGACCGGCGGGGGCAGATGCGAGCCACGTCGTCGGGCAGACGCCGCAGCGCGTGCACTGGTCAACCGACGGGCACGGGGCCGTCGAGCGCGCGACGTGGGCGCGACCGTGCTCCTGCTGCAAGAACTCGCGCCCGAGCCCCGCGTCAACGACCTCCCACGGCAGCCGCTCGTCGTAGGCGCGGTCGCGGCTCGTGTGGAAGGCCGGGTCAACTCCCGTCTCGCGCAGTGCCGCCTGGAGGTTTCCGTCGAGTCGCGCGGCCGCCTCGATGACGCGCCCGACGCGCCGGTCGCCCGAAGAGAAGAGCGCCTGTTCGTGGGCGATGCGCGCCGACATCGTGCGCACCTCGACGTTTGGAATCCGTGAGAGGTTCTTGGCGACCCACTTCAGACGCCGCTTCAATTCCTTCTCGCCGCAGATGGCGTCCCACTGCAAGGGCGTGTTCGGCTTTGGCACAAAACCGTTGAGCGAGGGAATGATTTTCCCCGCGCGCCCGAACCTCTTGCCCGCTTCGAGCATGCGGTCCTTGATGCGCTCGACGAGGACGAGCATCTCCTCCAAATCTTCGTCCGTCTCCGTCGGCAGCCCGACCATCAGGTAGAGCTTGACTGTCAGCATCCCGCGGTCGAAGACCGCGCCGCAGATGTCAACGATCTCGTCGTTCGTCAGGTTCTTGTTGATGACCTTGCGCAGGCGGTCCGAGCCCGTCTCCGGCGCGACCGCGATCTGCTGGTCTCGCGACTCGACGAGCGCGTCCAGCAGCTCGTCCGAGATTTGGTCCAGGCGGAGGGATGACACCGAAATCCTGTAGTCCATCGCGCGCAAGCCCTGTAGGATTTCGCTGATCTCCGGGTGGTCGCAGACGGCGGTCGAGACCAGCCCGATTTTGTCCGTCTTGCCGCGCCACTCGCGCGCCTTCGCCAGGATGTCGCGCGCGGGCACGACGCGCGGCGGCCAGTAGTTGTAGCCAGCCCAGCAGAAGCGGCAGCCTTGCGAGCAGCCGCGCGAAATCTCCACCAGGAAACGCTCGCCCATCTCGGCCTTCGGCGCGTAGATGACGGTCGAGGGCACGAAGACTTCTGCGCCGCGCAGCTTGTCCGCCACCTCCGTCTCGCCGCGGCGCATCGCGCGCCTGAGACTTCCTTCCTTCGGGTTCTCGGCGGCGACGGCGCGGCCGACGCGCTCGGGCACTCCCGCCGCGCGCGGCCTATAGTCTTCGACGGTCCCGTCCGCGTGGTAAGTCACCTCGTAGAGCGAAGGGACATAAAAGCCGCGCCCGGTGCGCGCCAGCGCGAGCAGGATTTCGTCTTTCGTCTCGTGCTCGAAGATGGCGTCAACCAGCTGGTGGCCCAGAATCTCGCCCTCGCCGACGCCGATCACGTCCGTGAAATCCGCTATCGGCTCGGGGTTGAGGAATGACGCCGCGCCGCCCATCACGACCAGCGGGTCGTGGCGCGTCCTGTCCTTAGACCAAACTGGCACACCGCTCAGGCGCAGCATCCGCGCCATGTTCAGGTAGTCCGTCTCGAAGGAGATGGAGAACGCCACCACGTCGAAGTTGCGCACGGGCGTCTGCGATTCGAGGGAGAGGAGCGGCTGGCGCGACCGTTCGTACTCGCGCGCCTCGCGCTCGTCGGGCAGGAAGACGCGCTCGCAGGAGACTTCGGGGATGCGGTTAAACAGCTCGTACATCGCCTGGAAGCCGAGGTTCGCCATCCCTATCTCGTAGACGTTCGGGTAGCAGAGGGCGATGCGCAGCCGCGCGCCGCGCTTTAAAGTCCAGCCCTCTTCGGCGGCCAATTTCTGCTTGTAAATCTCAGCTATTTTCATAAAACTTGAAGCGAGCGGATTAGATGCCGTGCGGCCGCCATTAGTCGCCTGAAAATAAGGGCACACTCCCAAGTTTAGTAGCCGAAAGCCGTCAAAAACCCGCCCCAAACCTCACGCCCGCGTGCTGATGTACCGCTCGAATCTTTCGTTCGGACCAGCCAGAGAATTCTCAACCCTCGACAGTCCCTTCGCGGCCTCCGCCCTTGACACGCCCCAGTTGCTCTACAATCGTGGAAAGGACAGATAAGTGCGCCTCTGTCTGCCTCTGTGCTTCGCGCAATTCCTTCTGCGCCTCGGCCCCTTCCTTTAGCGTTTGACCTACTTCTTCCAGCAGACGCTCGCATTCTTTTATGCGTATGTTCTGCGCGCTGGCTAGGTCTATTAACAACTCAATTCGGCGCTCGGATTTGTCCGTCCGCTCGCTCTCCTTCTTGGCTAACTCGGCTAACGTGGTGAATGCGTTCTCTAAGCGTAATATTCTTTCTTCTGGGGGCATCACCTTACGGCCTCTCTCTTTCATTGATTACTGACGAGCTTAGGCGTCAGGGGTGGAGGTTCAGTGTAGCGCAGACGAAAGTCGCGCGCCAGGCCGTGGGCACGCGACGGTGTTTTCTGAACTAGCGTTGTGTGCTTTCGAGAAACGCTTTCAGCTTGCGCGAGCGCGAGGGGTGGCGCAGCTTCCTCAGAGCTTTCGCTTCGATCTGGCGGATGCGCTCGCGGGTGACGGCGAAGTGCTGGCCGACCTCTTCGAGCGTGTGCTCGGAGCCGGAAGTCCCGAGCCCGAAGCGCATCTTGATGACCTTCTCCTCGCGCGGGGTCAAGGTCGCCAGCACCTCGTCCGTAATCTCCCTCAGGTTCGAGGCGACGACAGCGTCCGCGGGGTTCAGGATGGACTTGTCTTCGATGAAGTCGCCGAGGTGCGAGTCCTCCTCCTCGCCGATGGGCGTCTCCAAAGAGATAGGCTCCTGCGCGATCTTCAAAACCTTGCGCACCTTCGAGACGGGGATGTCCATCTTGCGCGCGATCTCCTCGCTCGTCGGCTCGCGCCCCAACTCCTGCACCAGCGAGCGCGAAGTCCTGATGAGTTTGTTGATGGTCTCGATCATGTGGACGGGGATGCGGATGGTCCGCGCCTGGTCCGCAATCGCCCGCGTGATGGCCTGCCTGATCCACCACGTCGCGTAGGTCGAGAACTTGTAGCCGCGCCGCCACTCGAACTTGTCCACCGCCTTCATCAGCCCGATGTTGCCCTCC
>DASWQY010000092.1:0-1991 GCA_036403435.1 Pyrinomonadaceae bacterium | reverse complement strand
CGCCGCACCGCCGACCACCGCGCCGAGCGGACCGCCAATGACAAGGCCGGTGAGTGCCCCCGTGGCTGCCCCAGCTAGGGCGGCCTCTTGCGCCACAGCGAAGGACGGACACGCGAGCGCCAGCACCGCAACTGCAAATTTGAGAGTGCGCATCCTCGTTTCTCCTGCCGACTGCCAATCGGGCTCATCCAGCCTTGCGCTCGGCTGAGTGATCTGAACCGACATGGCGAACTCTCTACTAAGGGCTCATCCGGGGTCAACTGCTCTGACTGGGTTCGCTGAGGGATGGATGGTGTAGTTCCACTCTCCGTGGAAGGCGTTGCGGGTGATGTTGAGGCTTTCCATCTCCTGGTCGGAGACGACGATCCCCTTTTGATACGTGTTGGGGTCGAGTTCGCAGCGCACCGTAAGCCCTGTCGTGGTCGTCGTCGCGCCGATGAGATCGACGATGACACGATAGCTGACGAGCGGCTGCGCCTTCCAGTTCATCGAGATGAACGAGAACAGCCGGTGCTCGATCTTGTTCCACTTCGAGGTGCCAGGCGGCAGATGGTGCACGGCGATCTCGATGCCGAGTTCGTCGGCAAGACCCTGCAACTCACGCTTCCACAGCCGCACCCGTGAGCCGTTGCTGCCGCCGCCATCGGCCGTGATGGTGAGCCGCGTGGCGTGCGGATAGCGAACCCGGCCCACCTCCTGCCACCAGCGGCGGATCGTCTGGACCGCGAAGGTCGCGGTGTCACCGCCCATGCCAACGCTGACCCAGCCTGCATTGGATGCGAGATCGTAGAGGCCGTACGGCACGGCGCGGCCAAGTTCCTTGATCAGGAAGTCATGCACCCGGACCTCCTCCGGATCGCCCTGAGGGCGCCAGGCCCGGCCCGCATTCTTGAAATCGCCGACGAGTTCTTTCTTCTTCGTATCCACCGAGATCACCGGCTCGCCCGCGGCCAGGGCCGCCCGGACGCTCTCGTTGAGATGGGCGAACTGCGCGTCGCGATCGGGATGAGCATCGCCCTCGCGGGTCTTGCGATTGCCTTGCAGACTGAACTTCTCCCGATGCAGCAACGCGCCGACCAGCGTGCGCCCGACACGGTGGCCCTTGGCAACCAGCGCCCGCGTCAGCTGCGACAGGCTCTTGCACGTCCAACGCAGCGGCGACATCGGATCGCCGCGCGCGTCCGGCTCGACCAGCGCCAGCAGATCCGTAACCAATGTGGGATCCTGCGCCACCCGCTTCTTGCCGCCGCCGCCGCGACGACGCACACGCCCGAGATCCAGCACGTCAGCGGCGGCCAATTCCTTCAAGCCGCGACCGATCGTGCTGGCCGCGATCCCGGTCGCACGGGCAACCGCCGCGATCCCCCCATACCCCGCCGTCTTGGCTTCCGTCGCTGCGAAGATGCGCCGGGACCGCTCGTCCAGATGGGGCCAGAGGGCCGCATAGCGGGCGCGAATCGCGGTGACGTCGACCATCCGCTCGGGGTAGCGCCTGCCGCAACAAAAAGGAATCCGACCAGCCCCTATGATCCGCTACCCGATTCGCTTATCCGCGGCGGGGCCCTTAGGTGTCTGATCCCGGGGAGTTGTGGTGTGTAGTCCCGAGGTAAGGAGGACACGCTATGAGACTGGTCTTCATGCGAGCACACGACCGCATTGATCAGCCGATGAGGCCAGCCCGGCCCCGCAGTCCTGCTTTGGCTGAGCTGGAGGAGGCATTGTCGTTGAGATCTGGCGGCATACGCTGCCGCTCCTTGATAACTTGCAGGGCTCCCCGCGCGAGAGTACTCCCAAGCTGACCCACAGCGCGCGCCTTCGCGGGCTCGTGCGCCGCAGCACTGGACCATGTCATGCAATACGGCGCCCGTGCATGCCTTCGGCCCCGGGGGTTCCAGCCTGCCATCAAGCGCGTAAGCGGCTCCCTTGTGGCCCCGATTGGACCTGTGTGAAGTGCAGCGTATGCAGGGCGGGAGTCTGGCGCTCACCTGCAA
>DASWQY010000091.1:0-6496 GCA_036403435.1 Pyrinomonadaceae bacterium | reverse complement strand
GATGTTGGCGACCGACTGCGTGAAGATGTTGGGGCGCTCCTGGTCCAGCAGGCTCGCCACCTGCCCGTTGGCCTTCGCGGCCTCGTAAACGGCCTCGGCCTCTTCGCGCCGGAGGATGCGCCCGCGCACCGTGCGGTCGCCGACCGTCATCGTCATGTCGTCGATGGCCGCCGCCTGCGGGAGCGGGAAGGTATAGACGGCCTCTATCTTCTCCTTAAACGGATTCTCGAACTCCTGCGTGACGGTGACGCGCGAGAGGAAGCCGCTGACCTCCGCCTTCACGTCCGTGTGCTTGAGCGGGCAGAGGCCGCGCGGCTGGCCTTTGGCGTCAAGGGCGAGGAGGCTGCCTTCCGTCAGCGCGGGCGGGTTATGTTGAGGGAGTCGGACGGCGGTCGAGCCGCGGTGTGTTGAAAGGGTCAGGGCAGCGAACGTAAAAAGCGGCAGCAGGAAAGAGAGTCTGAAGAAGAGCCTACGATTCATAGTTCCCTCCAGTGCATGGCACAAATGGCCCAACGCGCCCAGGGGTCTTGACCCTCGCGCGACAACGCCTGAACAGACTTTCACGGCAACTCTAAGAAACGGGTCTTAGAGTTCGTGAAATGGATTCAGTTGCGTAAAAGAATGGGGAGACTGTGAATTGCTTGACGACCCATTGATGCAGAGTGCGGGCCGGAGGGTGGTCTGGGCTGGTGGGAATAAATTTTTAGAAAAGTTTTCGCTCAAAGCGGGCGGGGGTAAACCACCCTTCCTGACCTGAGAGACAGTTTGTCTTGAATCATTCAAGACAAAATAATTGGCAGGTCAGGAAGAGGGGCTTGCCCCGCCGCTCCGCTTCGCGCTCGTCAGCGCGTGCCGGCCGCGCCCGGCTCTCTGTCGGTCAGGTTCGACTGGGCCTTCGCCTGTTGCGGCGCGTTCGCCCCCTGCTTGCGCTGGTTCTTCTCGCCCTCGCGGGTCGCCTGGTTCTTCTTGTTCTTGTCCTGTCCGTCCTTCTTCCGTCTGTCTTTATCCGACATTGTTCCCTCCCGGTGTGTCCGTGATGTGGTAGCGTATGAGCGCGCCGACGCCGCCGGCGCTCGCCAGAAGCGACTCGTCCTCGATGAAGGTGACGCGGGCCGAAGACATCGTCTCGGCGCGGCGGACCAATTCGTCCGCCACCGTGCGCGGCTCGGCCACGTCGGCCGTCGGCCCCGTCGCCGGCGCGTAAGCCGCCATCACACGCTCGACCTCCTGCTCGTCGTAGCGTATGCCCCGCATGGAGGCGCTGATGAACAACTCTTCGACCTGTCCGTTCGAGAGCGCGGCCAGCGTGGCCGCGACCCCGACCACGGCGAGGCCGTCCCCGCGGTACTCGTCCAGCAGCCGCCTGACCTTCTCCGCGTCGCTCGTCGCGTTCTCGACGCGCAGCAAGTTCTCCGTCGCTTCGAGTATTTCGTGCTCGGGCGTCTTGACGCCGAGGTTTATCACGTCAACGACCTTCTCCTCCAGGTGCTTCGGCAGCTGCCCGCGCAGCACGGGGATGATGGCCGTCTGGTCGCCCGAGAGGATGATCTTCTCTATGTTGTCCTCGCGCACGACGCGGTCGAGCGCCTCGACAACCTCCTTGGCGTGGTGCAGGTGGTAGTTCTCGACGTGCCGTTGATAGCGCATCTGCGACCAGCCGCCGACCTGCGAGCGGTTGGTCTTAACATTCTGTATCTCGTCGTGGTCTATCAGGTGGCCGTACCCGAAGACGAAGATTTGCGCCGAGTTCGTGTCGGCGACGAGCACGGCATAGCGTTGATACTGATCCATCAGCCGCGCGAGCGGGTAGAGGTGCGGGTGGTCGTAAACGAAGAGGCGGTTGCGCTCGACGGGCGCGTCCAGTTGCGCCGCCTCAAAGAAGTCGTCCGCCCCGGAGCACGCGAAGATGACGACGCCGTTGGCCGAAGGGCGCACCTCTTTTTCCAGGTACTCCTTGACCCGCTCGACATCGCGGTCGAAGCTCTCGCGTTCAATCGTGCGCGGCTCGAACGTCTTCGCGCGGGCTTCCAACTCCTGCCTGACGAAGAGGTCGAAGTCCGCGCGCCCGCGGTCGTTCGCCTGCGCGTTCAGGTACAGACTGATGAACGGATATCTGGTCGGCTCGAAGGCGGCCAACCGCTCCAGCAAGTTTTTGAGTGACATGATTCGATTCTTCCCCCAGTTTCGATTCGTCGCCGCCCCGCGCCCGCAAATTGGCACACAGGGGCAGGCCAATGCCCGGAAGGGGATTTCAGACAAGGGGAAGATCGGGTGTGAAGTCAGGATAGCACGCGGGGCGGGGAGGCTCAAGACTGTTCCCGATATTCGGCCATTTACATTCGGCTCCCGGCGGGCCTCTTGAGTTAGAATACGCGCGCGTTGAGGGAGGAGAGAGATGACGACGACCGCCGACGAGAAAGCGAAGGCTGAGCGACTGAAGGAGCGCAAGGAGGTCCGCCAGGCGCTCCAGCAAACCGCGACCGCGAAACCGGAGGTCAAGCCCGCGGTCGAAACCCGCGACAAAGTCTGGCTCCTGACCTACATGCTCCTCCTCCTCGCGCTCGGCAGCATCTATTACCTGCTGCGCCTCGGGGCCTTCGATTTCGCCGGCAAGTACGTCGCGCTCTCGCAGCGTCTGACGCTCGGCGCGATGGCCGTCGCCCTGGTGCTCGTGACCGCGAAGGCGATTGACCTCTATGTCCTCGGCCGCCTGTACGACGCCGTCACGCGCTACAACCTGCGGCGCGTCCTGAAGCTGCTCGCCAGCCTCGTCCTGGTCCTGATAGTCATCTCCATCATCTTCGCCAACTGGTACACGACCGTCGTCTCGCTCGGCCTCATCTCGCTCATCCTCGGCTTCGCGCTCCAGACGCCCATCACGAGCTTCATCGGGTGGATTTACATTCTGGTCCGCGCGCCCTACCGCGTCGGCGACCGCATCAGGATCGGCGACGCGACGGGCGACGTGATTGACGTGAGCTACCTCGACACGACGCTCTGGGAGTTCGGCGGGCAATACCTTTCGACGGACCACCCGAGCGGCCGCATCATCAAGTTTCCCAACTCCAGCGTCCTCAGCACGGCCGTTTACAACTACTCCTGGCCGCTCTTTCCGTACATCTGGAACGAGATCAGTTTCCAGGTCGCGTACGAGAGCGACCTGGAGTTCGTGGCGAAGACCATGCAGGAGACGGCCGAGGAGGAACTGGGCCAGGCGATGATCGAGCGCGTCAGGACGTTCCGCGAATTGCTCTCACACACGCCGGTTGACCAGTTGGAGGTTAGAGAACACCCGGCGGTCTTTTTTCGTATCAGCCAGAGCACATGGGTCGAGGCCACCGTCCGCTATCTGGTCGAGCCGAAGCGCGCGGGCCGAGTCAAGACTATCCTCATCAAAACGATGCTCGCCAGGTTGAACGCCGAGCCCGACCGCGCGCTGTTCCCGAAGAGCAACCTGCGCTGAGGTGAAAGCCCGTGGGAGAAGAGCCGGCGTCGAGCGAGCAGATACGAATGGCCGTGCCGGGAGATGCCGCGCAAATCGCGGCGGCCCTGCGGAGGTCTTTCGCCGAATACGAATCCCTTTACACGCCCGCGGCGTTCGCCGCCACCGTCCCGACGCCCGAGCAGATTCTGGGGCGCATGGGCGAAGGCCCCGTCTGGGTCGCCGTCGAAAATGGCACAGTCGTCGGGACGGTGGCCGCGGTCCCGAGAGCCGAGGCGCTCTACGTCCGGGGCATGGCCGTTGACCCGGCGACGAGAGGAAGGGGGACGGGGCGCGCACTCCTCGAACGCGCGGAAGAGTTCGCCCTGGCGAACGGCTTCGAGCGCCTGCTGCTGAGCACGACCCCTTTCCTCCTGAGCGCCATACGCCTTTACGAGAAGCACGGCTTTCGCCGCGACGACGCCGGGCCTCACGACCTCCAGGGGACGCCCCTCTTCACGATGGTCAAGGACTTGAGCCGCACGGCCTGAAGTTTTCCGGCACCCGCTTCCTTCCTTGCCGCGCTTGCAATTTGCCCGCTACTGTATTTCTATCGACGGGCTGTTTCCATTTTTAATTCACTCGGGTTGACGGGCGATGAAATTTTCCGAACTGGCACAAACGTACGACGAGCTTCAGCGGACGAAGGGCGAGCCGCAGAGAATACGCGTCCTCGCGGAGCTTTTCCGCGGCCTCGATAAAAAGACGCTCGCGGCGGTCGCACACTTCACCGCCGGCGAACTCGTCCCGCCGCAACTGTCCGACAGGCTCGGCATCGGCCCCGGCACAATCCGCGCCGCACTCGTTGACGGCACGGGCCTGACCGCCGACGAGATAGACGACGAGGTGAAGCGCACGGGCGACATGAGCGAAGTCGTCGCACGCCTGGTGCGCGGCTCCGACCGTTTGTCCGTGGACGAGTTGTGGCGGAGAGTCAACCGCGCCGTCTCGCGCGACGAGGACCGCCTCAAACTCCTCGAAGAAATCTTCGCCGTGACGCCCCCGCACGGCGCGAAGTATTTCACCCGGATGGCGCTCAACCAGATGCGCATCGGCGTCGGCCTCGGGACGCTGACGCGCGCCCTGGCCTCGGCCTTCGACGTGGACGCAGTCCTCGTCGAGCACCTCTACGCGATGACCAACGACATAGGGCTCACGGCCGCGGCCGCGAAGAAGGGCCGCAAGAGTCTGGAGCGCACGGGGCTCGCGCTCTTCCGCCCTTACCAGTTCATGAACGCGCACAAGATGGACGACCACGCGGAGATTTTCGAGCGGCTCAAGGGCAAGAAGATTATCTTCGAGGTGAAGTACGACGGCGCGCGCCTGCAAATCCACCTCAAGCGAGGCGAGCCCGCGGAGATTAAGTTCTACTCGCGCCGCCTCAACGACGACAGCGCGGCCCTGCCCGACGTGGCCGACGCACTGCGGCGGGCCTGGAAGGGCGGCGACGCCATCATGGAGGGCGAGGCCGTCGCCTTCGACCCGGCACTAAAAGAGAAGCAACCGTTTCAGGCTGTCCTGATGCGCCTCGGGCGCGTGCACAACATCCAAGAGAAGGCGCGCGAGATTCCGCTCGTGCTCTACCTCTTCGACCTCGTCTACCACGATGGCCGCGACCTGATGGACCGGCCGCAGAGCGAGCGCCGCGACGAGTTGAAGAAACTCTTCCGCACGACCTCGCGCGTGAAGATGACGGACGCGGTCGTCTCGGACAAGATTACGGACGAGGAGAAGTTTTTCCGTCAGGCGCTCTCGGCGAAGCACGAGGGCGTGATGGCGAAGGACCCGGACGCGCCCTACGTGCCGGGCCAGCGCACGGACAACTGGATGAAGATCAAGCCCGCGTTCGAGACGCTGGACGTGGTGGTGACGGGCGGCATCTGGGGCGCGGGCCGCCGGCGCGGCCTGCTCTCAAGCCTCGTCGTCTCCATCCGCGACAAGGACCGCTTCAAAACGGTCGGCAAAGTTGGCACAGGATTTTCGGAGGCGATGCTGAAGGAGTTGACGACAAAACTCGAACCGAAAATCATCACGACGCGCGGGCGCAACGTCGAGATCGAGCCTGAGATGGTCATCGAAGTTGACTTCCAGGACATACAGAAGACTGACCGCTACCAAGCCGGCTACGTCCTGCGCATCCCACGCTTCAAACGCGAGCGCACGGACAAAAGCACCCGCGAGGCCGACACGTTAGAGAGACTCAAGCGGCTCTACAAGCAATCACACTGAAAGCAGTGGTCAGTGGTCGGTGGTCAGTTGATTGAGTGCAAGCGGCCGCAAGCCCCGGAGGGGCGACAGAATCTGTCGCCCCTCCGGGGCTTAAAAATAATCTTGCAACTTAACTGACGCCCTGGGCTACTGTTCTGTCGCCCCTCCGGGGCTCACTGCTGGTCTTCGATGAAGGGCTTGAGCAGGCGGGCGCGCGACGGGTGGCGCAGCTTCCTCAGAGCCTTCGCTTCGATCTGGCGGATGCGCTCGCGGGTGACGGAGAAGTCTTCGCCGACCTCTTCGAGCGTGTGTTCCTCGCCGTGGAGGCCGAGCCCGAAGCGCATCTTGATGACCTTCTCCTCGCGCGGGCTCAGGGTCGCCAGCACCTCGTCCGTAATCTCCCTCAGGTTCGAGGCGACGACAGACTCGGCCGGGTTGCTCCCCGACTTGTCTTCGATGAAGTCGCCGAGGTGCGAGTCCTCCTCCTCGCCGATGGGAGTTTCGAGCGAGACGGGCTGCTGTGCCATTTTGAAGACGGCGCGCACCTTCGCCACAGACATGTCAACGCGGTCGGCAATCTCCTCGTTCGTCGGCTCGCGCCCCAACTCCTGCACGAGCGCGCGGGAGGTCTTCACCAGCTTGTTGATGGTCTCGATCATGTGAACAGGGATGCGGATGGTCCGCGCCTGGTCCGCAATCGCCCGCGTGATGGCCTGCCTGATCCACCACGTCGCGTAGGTCGAGAACTTGTAGCCGCGCCGCCACTCGAACTTGTCCACCGCCTTCATCAGCCCGATGTTGCCCTCC
>DASWQY010000090.1:0-2091 GCA_036403435.1 Pyrinomonadaceae bacterium | reverse complement strand
CCGAACGCGAAGAGCTCGAGCGGCTGCTGGCGCGGGGCAAAGCTGACGTTCGCAAGATCAAGCACGCCCAGATCCTGCTCAAGGCCGATGAGGCCGACGGTGGGCCGGCCTGGCCAGCACGGCGCGGAATCCGGATGAACGGCTATGAGGTGGGGGCTGGGAGCTGAAGGACCTGGAGGAGGAACTCCGGGTTCCAGCTGGCCGTCTTGCGCCGCGTCTTCACGCTGCCCTTGGCCGGATTGGCCCGCACCAGCCCGAGCGCAAAGCGGCGCACGGTGGCCATGTTTTTGGCCCCGTGCCCGCCGCGGTAGCGCGACAGGTCATCCCCGAACGCCACGTCCAACAGCCAGTGCATGCTCTCCACGCCCCAGTGACCGCGCACCGCCTGAGCCAGCCGCGCGATGTCGAGGGCGGCGGAGGAGATGTAGTGGTGCGTGTCGAAGGAGCAGCGGTCGGCATGCTCGGTGCGCCGGTGCACCTGGATCAGGGTCTTGATGCTGGTGAAGCGCGGCGCCCCCGGATAGCTGCGCTCGGCGCGGATCCAATCGACGCAGCTGGAGGCCTTATAGGTGCGGATCTCGATGCGGCCGTGCCCCTTCTCGACCGTCGGGGTGGTGACAATCTCCTCAGCCGGGGCGGTGCGGAAGTACGCCGCGACCTCGGCTTCGAGGCTCGGCTGGTTTCCTTTCAGGGTGAGCCCGTAATCCGCCTTGTGAGCGACGATCCTGTCGGCGATCTCCACCTGACAGCCCATGGCATCGATCGTGACCAGAGCGCCCTTGAGTTGCCCGGCCTCGGCCAGAAGATCGAGCAGGTCCGGGATGGCGGTGATCTCGTTGGTCTTCTCCGGCACGCTCAGCTGGGCCAGGGTGAGCCGGGCGTTGGTCGCATAGGCGCTCAGGGTGTGTAGGGCCTTGAGCCCGCTCCGGCGGTCGTGGGTGCGCCGGGCGGTCTTGCCGTCGATGGCAATGAGATCGTGGCGGTTTGGCCACAGCGCGGCGATCCAGCTCTCGAAGCAGCGTCCGAACAGGAGCGGGTCGACGCGGTTGACGAGGGCGCGCAGCCAGCGCTCGCCGGGGATGCCGTGGTGGAAGGGCGAGAAGCGGCGCAGAACGGCGAGGTGGTGCGTGCCCCAGGCAACGATGTCGTCGAAGTCGTCGCAGGAGGCGATGGTCGCGCAGGTGACCAGGAGCAGCACCTCATGGAGGGGGTAGAGCACGCGCCAAGGCTCGCGGGCATCGTCGAGGGCGGCGAACTCTTTCAGGAGCAGGCGCAGGCGGTCGCGCGGCAGGTCCGCGCCGGGACGGATCTCGCCGATGTCGGTCGCAAGGGTGTGGGCGTTGCCGGGGCTGGGGGGCATGGGCGGGCTCCGTGCCGAATTCGCAGCCGGCACGGAAACACCCCATCCGTCTCACCGCAAGAAACAGGCCCTCCCAGCCGTTCATCCAAATTCCAAGCCGTGTCGGGCCTCGGCGCTCGTTGCTGCTGCCACACTGAGCGCGGCAGTGGCCATAAGAGCGAGACCAAGCCTTTTCATGCGAACCTCCTCATCCTGCGGGCACGACGCACTGCCTCACCGCGACGCAAACTCGATGCGTGGCGGTCCGCAGCCGGGAACGAGTCCAAGCCCAATCCGAAGCAGCGGTGCTTGTTGACCGAGCCTCGTCTCGTCGAACCGATCTCGAAGCGCCCCATCACGAGAGAGATGTTGTTCACTGGCGGCGACGCGTCAGCCTGATAGATCTGACAGGGCGTTCATCGACGGTCGCAAGCCGATCAAACCGGCTTTGGTGCGTAGATTAGGCTGTAGGCGCAGGGGATAACCGCGCACAAGGGTTCCGTTTTGCGCGGCATCAGTGATACATGCTTGGCCGTGATCAGCGAGGATTTCGATGACGCGGCACTTGCCTACTCGGCCATGAGCGCAGCTCGCCACCATTCGCTCAAGCTGCGGGGCGACTTGGTCGGGTCAAGCAGCAAATTTGCCGGTTGGTCGCCGCCTCAGCCGCCCCTTCGGCCGCCGCCGTGTCGGGTTGCCATCATTGGCTCCACCATCGCTCGCCGGCGGCGATCGAGTTTGAGCGTCCGCCG
>DASWQY010000089.1:0-2163 GCA_036403435.1 Pyrinomonadaceae bacterium | reverse complement strand
TGTCCGGGCCTGTACGACATGAACTGGGCCGTGCGGGCTATCAGGTCCGGTGCCCCCTGGCCCTTGAGAGTTGCAAGCTCAGCTGCGGTTGTGATCTGCACTCGATCCGGCAAGCCGGGTCGAAGAGCTCCGAGCGCAATTGCCTCATGCGAGCCCAGACCGCTGATGAGGGTGGCGAAGTCCTCCAGATTATTCACACCCACTCGGCACGCCCTTCCGCGCGACATCACGCAGGCGCCGCTGTCAGACGTGAGCTTCCCGTCCGATCCGATGGATATGCACTTAGTTAGGAGCCCGTTGCGAGATTGCCGGCCTTGGGGTGATGGAGAAACGAAAGAGTGTAGGATGACGCAGAGGCCGCCTCTGGCGGCTCTCCGCGTCCCTTTCGTGGCCTGTGCTCTGGCCTGTTCCGAGCGGCGGACAGAATTCCGGTATAGCTTGCGCAGATTGTGTACGGAAGCATCGAGGAGCCACTCGCCGCGGCAGCGTTCGAGCCCGCGCATGCTGAACTGCCCGGCGCCTTGGCGATCCTTCATCTGACCGAACACCGGCTCGACCGAGGCACCGCGTTGTCGATAGCGTGTGCGCCCACGCTTGGTGCGCAGCTTTCGTTCCATGCGCTCGCGTGCCGCCATGTTCTTGGGCTTTCGTCCACGCGGTGACGGCGCGTCACGCATCGCGGCCCGCTGCCTGTGATCCTTCTGGGTGGCGATGATTAGCTCGCACCCGTCGGTCTCAGTGGCCGCGTTGGCTCCCGACCAATAGCCCGCATCG
The DNA here is from genome assembly GCA_036403435.1 of Pyrinomonadaceae bacterium. Taxonomy (GTDB): domain Bacteria; phylum Acidobacteriota; class Blastocatellia; order Pyrinomonadales; family Pyrinomonadaceae; genus QHXM01. The sequence goes on along the minus strand of DASWQY010000089.1, from coordinate 1,389 downwards.
GCGACCGCCGCCCCAAGCACGGCATCCTTGCTGACGACCTCTGCGACATTGTCCCGCGCCTGGTTGAGCATCGGCGTCAGCTGGTGCACGTCATTGGCCTCGGTCGTCACGTCGGCGGCGACAATGATCTGCCCCACGGTAACCACGATCTGGGCGTTGTAGCCCTGCAGCCAGCTGTGTCGCGTCTTCATAATGCCGCTGTCCGGATCGGTGACGTTGGCCACCCTGTCGGGGTCGACGGCGGGATCGGCCGGCTTGGGCTTGCGGCCCCGCTTGCGCTTGCCGCTGGCCTTCTCCATCGCCGCCCGGGCTGCGATCTTTTCCTGCTGGAGCGATGCAGCGTCGGCAGCCCGGCGCTGCAGCTTGTCCTGGCACTGCCGCAGCCTCGCCAAGCGATCGCCCCGCCGAACCAGAGCAGCCGGCAGTTCGTCGCCGCGCTGCGCACCGAACTGGCGATCCTGCTGCGCATCCGTCGCCTCGGCCTCGGCCAGCATCTTGGCCACTTGCTCGTCGACGCTGGCGGCCGTGCGATTGGCGTCCAGCGCCGCATTGGCGCGCACCTTCGTGCCGTCCAGCGCCACCAGCCCGAGCCGGACCAATCCAGCTTCACGGCACAGTCGCAGCACCGCCACGAATACCTCTCGCATGTGCGCGACATGACGCTGGCGGAACCGCGCAATCACCGTGTGATCGGGGACTGCGTCACCGACTATGAAGCGGTAGCCGGCATCCCGTCCGCACAGCCGCTCGATTGCTCGGCTCGAACGGATACCGTGCGAATAGGCGTAGACCAGCAAAGCCAGCAGCACCTGCGGTGCGAACGGCGCCTGCCCTGCTCGGCCCAGCTTGTAGTCGGCCTCGAACGTGCTGAGGTCCATCATCGCCACCGCGTCGACGATCAAGTGAACGATGTCGCCCTCCGGTAGCCAGTCCATCATGTCGGCGGGAAGAAGCAGCGGCTGTCGTCGCTCTGGTTCGCAGAAGTGGTGCGCCATTGCCCGGCCCGTGTCGTTGGAGAGCGACCATCGAATCGTTGCTCGCCAGATGCGTCAACACCGAACCAACCCTGACTCGCACCAACTATGTTCCGGTAGGTGATTGTGCAACGGGCTCCGAAGCCCCACATATATCGCGCCATGTTGCCGGTCAGGTGGAGTGTGATTTCGCGAGACGGCGGCCGAGGATCATCACCGGGCTGCACGGCGCGGAGATCGGAGTACGTCAGGACGCGGCGCCCATTCCCGTCGAGGCCGTCCCCAGCCTCGTTCAGCCGCTCCGTCGGCATCATCGCGACATTGTCCACGCCGGGTGTTCCCTGCATGCGCGCCGCGACTGGGTCGAGCTTCATGTCCATGGGGGACATGCCGCCCCTAGAGCCGGTGCCCATAT
>DASWQY010000088.1:0-64117 GCA_036403435.1 Pyrinomonadaceae bacterium | reverse complement strand
GTCGGTGGTCAGTGGTCAGTGAAAAGCAAAACGCTTTCGTTTTTAACTGACCACTGACCACCGACCACTGACCACTGTGTTATACTCGCGGCACAACAGCTCTTAAATTCTGGTCCGGTTTCGGGGATGAAAATGAGACTCAGTAAACTTGCGCTCATGGTTGCGGCGCTGGCGCTCTTCGGGGTGGCGTGCGGCGGCGGCGACTCGACGGGGACGAATCAAACTGTCAACAACGGCGGGACGCAGCCGACGGCATCGCCGGCCACCACGGCCAAAGCGACCGCGACGCCGGACGAGTTGGCCGAGGCGAAGGCGACCTTCGTGCAAGTCTGCTCCAACTGCCACGGCGACAAGGGCGAGGGCGGCCCCGTCAAGATAGAGGGCAAGCGGCTGAAAGTCCCGAGCCTCCTGGAAGGCCACGGCCTGTCACACACGGACGCCGAACTCGCCAAGCAGATCGCCAACGGCGGCGACGGCATGCCCGCCTTCAAGGACCGGCTCAACCAGGACCAGATCAACGCGCTCGTCCGCTTTATCCGCCGCGACATACAGGCTGGCCTGACGCCGACGGCCGGCGGCGCGAACAAGAGCAAGTGAGGGCGTGACATCGCGCACCCGTAGCTCAGTTGGATAGAGCGTCTGACTTCGAATCAGAAGGTCGAAAGTTCGAGTCTTTCCGGGTGCACCAGGATTGTCAACACGCAGCGGCGGGCACACTCGCCGCTGCTTTCATTTTTAATCCGACGGCTGATGAACTTACTTTCCAAGAAGGGGGCAGAGTCAATGGAAGCCAACCGCGACGCGCTTGAGGATCAGTTGCAGGAGTATGAGCAGCAGGTCAGGGGGCTTAAATCATACGTCAGGGAATTGACGGACCAGGCCGCCAGGCAAGGGACGGAGAAGTCTGAGTACGAGATGGACTTGATCGAGGCGGAGCACAACGTCAAATACTACGAGGCCGAGATGGCGCGAATCAGGAAGGAGTTGGGCGGCGCGCGGGGCGGCGGCGGGCGTCATCAAGTGGGGACGATACTGCCGCGGACGGCGAGGCAGGGCGTAGGCGCTCTCGTCTTTTCCGCAATCGGTTTTTTAGCGGGCGTGGTCCTGGGCTCCGTGCTGAACTCCAGGAGTAAAGATGGGCGGGAGGGGGGCCGGGTGCGTTGACGAACTCTCCGGCCCCACCCTTTTACATTCGACTGAAAATCATTTCTAACTCGCGGGCGGCGGGAGCGGGTCCAGAAGATCGAGCACGACTTTCCACTGACCGTCCGCCTGCCGCTTCCAGATTCTGAGATAGTTCCCTGCCTCCGAACTCTTCCCGTCCGCGGCCTTGAACGCGTAAGTGCCGTAGGCGTAGCCCAAGTCTCCCGAGCGAGAGACATCGGCCTTCGCCGGCTGCCACGTCAACGTGCCGGGCTTCTTCGCCAGCAGCGCGCGGGCCGCTTTCCTGCCCACGGCCGGGAAAGCGTCCGGTCGGTAGACGCGGCCCCGGCCGTCGAAGTAAGCGAGGAAGGCGTCTACAGTCTTCTTCGCGGCCACCGCTTGCCCGAAGTCGCTTTCCGTCTGGAGGAGCGCGGCGCGCTCTGCCTCGGCGTCGGTCGCGGGCGTGAACGATTTATTGGACCGAGCGCCGGCCGCGAAACCGACTTTAGGATTTGACATCGACGGCGGCAGCTCCGGGTGACTGATGCCCAGGTCGAGCGCGACTTTCCAGGTGCCGTCCGCCTGCCTCTTCCAGACCGTGACGAAGTGGCCGTAGGCGACGGGCTTGTCCTTCATGCTCTTGGGCCTGAACTCCCAGGGGCCGGTCGTGTAGCCCATGTCGTCTGCGAGCGCCACGTCTGCGAAGGCGGGCCGCCACGTTAGCAGGCCGTCTCTGGCGGGGCGCTCCTCCATCCACTTCTTCCCGGCGACCGGGCCGGGGCGGAAGAGGATGCCGTCGTCGGCCAGGTTGGCGACGAACGACGCCTTGATGCCCTGGGCCACGGACAGGCTGGCGAAGGCGCGCTCTGCCTCGACGAGCGAACGCAGCGAAGCGTCCCTGTCAATCGTCTTCTTCTGCGTCAGGGCCGCCGGCGCGAGCACGGACAAGAGCAACAGGCTGAACACAGCTTTTCTCATGGTCGGACTCCCGTTCTAAATTCAAGCCACTTTTTGATTCAACTACTTTGCGCCTTTGCGTCCTGGCGTGAGAGGTTTGGTTTTTTTCACGCAAAGACGCAAAGGGGTTGATTCCAGGTTTTAGAACGTGCTCGGCGGAGGTGTTGTTTCACTAAATCAATCGTCGGCCTGCGGGCGCTTGTAATCGCGCATGTACTGCGGCTGCTCCACCCCTTCGTGCAGGCGCGGGTCGGCGATGGCCTCGCCGGTCACTAATCGCAGCGGCAGCTCGCCGGCCCAGACCGGCAGCTCGTAATCCTCTTCGTCGTCAATGGGCGGGCCGGTGCGTATCTTGGCGGAGGCTTCCGCGAGCGGCAGGGCGAGCACCAATGTCTGGCGCAGCTCGCTCTTGTTGGGCAGCCGCGCATCCTCCCAGCGCCCGCGCATGACGTGGTCCGTGAAGACGCGCAGCGCCTCCATCTTCTCGTCCTCGTCTTCGACGACCTCAGCGCGGCCGAAGACGACGACCGACCTGTAGTTCATCGAGTGGTGGAAGGACGAGCGCGCGAGCACGAGCCCGTCAACGAGCGTGACCGTCACGCAAACGTCCACGCCTTCGCGCAAAGTGCGGAGCATGCGGCTCGCCGCCGAGCCATGTATGTAGAGCCGGTCGCCCGTGCGCCCGTAGCCCGTCGGGATGACGAAGGGTCGGCCGTCCACGACGAAGCCGACGTGGCAGATGAAGCCTTCGTCCAGGATGCTATAGACGGTCTCGCGCTCGAAGTGGCCGCGCTTCGGGAGTCGCTTGAGCGTCGTCTGCGCGGTCGGCTCGAAGTTTTCCATCAACTTTTGTCCTCACGCTTCCAAAGGTTCTGCGAGGGCACGCGCAGCGCGCGGTTGAACTTGCTTGACGAGTTCTCCCAGGCGATGACGGCCGTCAATTCCACGATGGCGTCGTCCGTGTAGAACTCGCGCAGCCGCGCGAACAACTCGTCCGTCACCTCGCGGCCCGTAATCGTCATCGCGTCGGCGTATTCGAGAGCGACCCGCTCGGCCTCGCTGTAGAGCGGACTGGTCGCGTAATCGGCGAGCGCCAGGATTTTCTCTTCCGCGACTCCGAGCCCGCTGCCCACGGCAGCGTTGATGTCCTGTCAAAACTCGCAGCCGTTGATAGAAGCAACGCGCCGGTTCAGGAGCGCCTGGAGCCGCGGGTCAATCAACCCCGAAGCATCTATCCCCGTCCACATCCCGCGCGCGCCGCGAAAGATGGTCGGCCGCCGCGCGTAGACCAGATGATTCAGGAGCGGCGCTCCCCACTTCTTCACCTGCGCGACGAAGACCTGCTTGACATAACCCTCGGCCTCGTCCGCGTTGACTCCGTTAAGGCGTGCCATCACGAACCTCCCGCGTTGTCGGCAACCGAGCCGGCCGGTCGCGGGCGGCGCACCAGCTCACCCCCGCAGTTCGGACACTTCACCTGCATCTCGTCCGTGCATGGCCGGCAGAACGTGCACTCGTAAGCGCAGATGAAAGCCTCGGAGTTCGGCGCGAGCGCGCGGCCGCACTTCTCGCAGGCGCTTCTCATTTCCAGGGCCACAGGCTCGTCCTCCGCCTGGCTTGTCCATTCGCGCCGTTAAGGACTTTCACCTTCTGCCCCGCTTCGAGCCTTCCGGTCTGAAGCACGCGCGCGTAGAGGCGCGACTCGCCCGGATGTATTTTCTGGGAGATGCGTTTGAACTTGCCCCCGCCGAACGAGCCGGCGATGGTCGGGCACGGGTTAGCGTACGAGGTGACTTCGACGACCACCTCGTCGCCGAGCGCGAGGCGGCTGCCCGGCCCGAGCGCGTTCCAGTCGAGGCCCGCGATGGTCACGTTTTCGCCGACCGAGCCTGGGAAGATCGGGTGGCCCTCATTCTTGAGCCGCTCGATCTGTTCCAGCGGGTAGAGGCAGAGCGCGCGCTCCGGCCCGCCGTGAATCTTCGTCTTGGCCTGGTGATCGCCGACGAGCCCCGTCTCGGTCAATTCGGCCGAGCCGACCGCACGCTTAGGCACCCCGCCGTCCGAGCAGTTGAGTTGAAAAATGTAGCCCGCCATCGTCGCTCCCGTTCGAGACTTTTTTCCGGCCCACTGCTCGCCCGCTGATTTTACTCATCATACTTGAAACGAAAGGCGCGGTACAAAGTTCACTTGGAAACCTGTGGCACGTCCGGCTATGATGCCTCACTTTCCACCAACGTTTCGGGAATCTCTTGCGGAGGAGTTCTCTTATGACGGACGCGCGGCCAATCACGATTCTCTGCCTGGCGAGCTACGAAAAGGGCCAGGAGTTCATGCGCGAGTGCAAGCGCCAGGACTGCCGCGTGCTGCTCTTAACGTCCGAGAGCATCGCCGAGGCCGACTGGCCGCGCGAGAGCGTTGACGAGATTTTCCTGATCCCCGACGAGGGCAAGAAGAAGTGGAAGCTGGACGACGTGATTAAAGGCGTCAGCTACCTCGCGCGCGCCGAGCGGATTGACAGAATTGTGCCACTAGACGATTTCGACCTGGAGACGGCCGCCGCGCTGCGCGAGCACCTGCGCGTCCCAGGCATGGGCGAGACCACGACGCGCTACTTCCGCGACAAGCTGGCGATGCGCGTGCGCGCGGCCGAGGCCGGCATCTCCGTCCCGGAATTCATACACGTCCTCAACTACGACCGGCTGCGCGACTTCATGCGGCGCGTGCCCCCGCCCTGGCTCATCAAGCCGCGCTTCGAGGCTTCGGCCACGGGCATCAAGAAACTGACCTCGCCCGACGAATTCTGGGCCGCCGCCGAGGCGCTCGGCGACCGCCAGTCGTATTACGTGCTGGAGCGTTACGTGCCCGGCGACATCTACCACGTTGACTCCATCGTCTCCGAGAAAGAGGTCGTCTTCGCCGCCGCGCACAAGTACGGCTCGCCGCCCCTCGACGTGGCCCACGAGGGCGGCGTCTTCACGACCGCGACCCTCCCGCGCGGCGCAGACGACGAGCGCGCCCTGCTCGAAATGAACGGCCGCGTGCTCGGCGCGAAGAACCTCATGCGCGGCGTCTCGCACACGGAGTTCATCAAGGGGCGCGGGGACGGGCGCTTCTACTTCCTCGAAACGTCGGCGCGCGTCGGCGGCGCGAACATAGTCGAGCTGGTGGAGGCCGCGACCGGAATCAACCTCTGGGCCGAGTGGGCCAAAATCGAGATCGCGCGCGGCGAGCGCCGCTACGAGCTTCCGCCGCGCGGGCATGACTACGCCGGCCTCATGGTCTCGCTCGCGCGGCAGGAGCGCCCGGACACTTCCGCCTACGACGACCCGGAAATCGCCTGGCGCATGAACAAGCCCTACCACGCCGGCCTCATCGTCCGCTCCCCGGACCCCGCGCGCGTGGCCCAATTATTGGAGGAGTACACGCGCCGCTTCTATACGGACTTCTTCGCCCGGCAGCCGCCGGCGGAACGACCAGTCAGTTAATGCAAAATGAAAAATTAAAAATGCAAAATGGATGAGCCGGGCTGAGCATCTCTTCTCCCATTTTGCATTTTTAATTTCTAATTTTGCATTCTTTATTATGGATGCGACACTGCTTCAAGGATTCGCAATGGTGACCGCCGCTTTCGTGGCGGGGATGATGAACTCGATAGCCGGGGGCGGCACGCTCATCACCTTCCCCGTGCTCCTCGGCCTCGGGCTCGACCCGAAGGTGGCGAACGCGACGAGCACGGTGGCACTGTGGCCCGGACTCTTCGGCGGCCTCTGGGGCTTCCGGCGCGAGACGGCCAACAGCCGCGCCATCCTCGTCAGGCTCGGGCTGACGAGCGTTGTCGGGGGCGCGGTCGGAGCGGGGCTTCTCATCCTGACGCCGTCGGAAACGTTCGCGCGCCTTGTGCCATTTTTGATCTTCTTCGCCACGGCGCTCTTCATCCTGCAAGAGCCCATCAGCCGCCGCCTCGGCACGGGGACCGCGGCCGAGAAGCCCCGCGCGCGCTGGTGGCTCGGCGCTATCGTCTTCCAGTTCTTCTCCTCGGTGTACGGCGGCTACTTCGGCGCGGGCAACGGGATTCTGATGTTGGCCGCGCTCGGCCTGCTCGGCCTCAACGACATACACCGCGCCAACGGCATCAAAAATTTTCTGGGCATCGCCATCAACAGCGCGGCCATCCTGGGCTTCGCCCTCTCCAGGCTCGTCGTCTGGCCCGTCGCCCTGCTGATGGCCGGGGCCGCGACCGCCGGCGGCTACTTCGGCGCGAACACTGCCCGCCGCCTCGGACGCCTCTTCGTCCGCCGCGCCGTTATCACCATCGGCCTCGTCATCGGCGTCGTCATGCTCTGGCGACTGTGGAAATAAAATGATGAATGCGGAATGATGAATGATGAATTAAGAGCGATTGCCTTTTCATTCATCATTTCTTTACGACGCAGTTCCCCTGACCCACCCTCACCGTTTCATGAGGCCAGCACGCGGTGGTGACTTTGACAGTACCCCTTACGCCTGTGACTTTACTGGGCGTAATTGGTTAGCGCGGGATCGAACCGCTGGCGTGGCCCCGCACGCCTGCTAAAGTGATTTTCAGTCACTTACCCAACTTACCCAGTTGGCGGGTTCGTGCTCGCTCCTCTCGAACCGGCTACCGACTGCGTTGCTACTCGGCCAACTCCACCTTCCAGTTGAGTTCCTGGATTCTGGAGTCCAGCTCGCGGTAAGACTTCGCGAGGTCGTCCGCCCGCTTCTGAATCTCCGCGACGTTGACCGTGCTCTTGAACTTCACTTCAGAGCGGCTGTATCGCTCCTGCGTCACGGCCGCGGCCTGCGTCAGCCCGCAGTACGAGGCTCGTCGCAGCGCCAGCACGTCGCGCTCGGCCAGGGCGTCGGCCAGCGTCTGCTCCTCACTAAACGCCGTCGCCGCGTTGGTCTTGTTAATCTTCTTGATGAGCGCCGCGAGTTCGCCCGAGACGCCTTCGAGTTCGGCGATCAACTCCGCGGGGTTCTCCGGCGGCTCGTCGCCTTCCTGCACCTTCGCGCTGCGCAGGATTCTCGCCTGCAACTGCTGGAACCTCTTCTTGCAATCCGCGCGTAGAATCAATGCTTCCGCTAGTTTCATTTCGTATCACCTCCGTCGTATCAATGCTGAAAACTTCGGTAGTGGTTCAGTTTCAGACGGGGCGAAGGAAAGGCGGTTTCACGCAAAGGCGCAAAGGCGCGAAGAAAGCACGCAAGGCGAAGAAGCCTTCAACCTCTTTGCTGTCTCCTTTGCGTCTTTGCGCCTTTGCGTGAGACTCCTTCCTGATAAAGACGGCCCACAACTTCAACCCGAACCACTACCAAAACTTCACTCAAGCGATTTCAAGTCCGGCTCGACCCAGCGCGTGCGCGCCTCCCGCGAAATCAGGCGCTCGCGGCTGTAGTAGGCAAGCGGCAGGTCGCGTTCGCCGCAGGTGCTGACGAGCAGGTTCGCAAGCGCGGCGAGCGTGCAGTCCCTGTCGGCGTGTGCCAGAAACTTGCCTATGGCCCAGACGTAAAAGAGCGTGATCGTCTCGTGGTAGCCGCTCGTCGGCGTCGTCTCCACGCCGCACGCCTCGTTGTAGCACTTGATGCGGTCGCGTATCAGGCGCGTGGCCGACGCCGCATCGTGCCGGAGCAGATACCAGAGCCCGACCGTCAGGTGCGCGTGGTGCGTCCACTCCCCGCGCGGCAACGTACACGCCTCGAACTCGCGCACGAGCCTCAACACCTCCGCCGACGTGCGGTAAGTGGCAACTTCTTCGTGAACAATGACGGCTTCCATAATTCTTTACCCGGATAACCTCAAGCACCTGCGAAGAGACTAAGAGCACTTCCAAAACCAGTCCCACCTTCGCGTCTTTGCGCCTTTGCGTGAGTGATTTTTTTTTGGTTTTGTCACGCAAAGGCGCAAAGACGCGAAGGTGTTGAGTCAAGCTGATTGTCCTTACCTTTCACGCGACCTCCGCCTCTGCTGTGAGGAAGAGGTAGGGACGCCATTCGGGGCGCGAGGCCGCGAAGTGGCGGAGCATGGCCTTGTCCAGGCCGTAGCGGAGCGCGCTCGGCGTCGCCAGGAGCGGCATGCGCGCCTCGTCCGGCGTGCGGTCGCCCTTGCGCTGGTTGCAGGGCTTGCACGCCGCGCAGAGGTTCTCCGCGTCGTCGCGCCCGCCGCGCGAGCGCGGCACGATGTGATCCAGCGTCAGCTCGAACGGCGTCCCCCTCACGCCGCAGTACTGGCACTTCATCTTGTCGCGCATCAGAATCCGCACGCGCTGCTTGCCCGAAGCGTTGCGCCGCCTGCGCACGTCAATGTACTGGACGAGGCGGACCACGCTCGGCACCTCGAACGTGAAGTGCTGCGAGCGCAGGACGCGCCCGCCGTCCTTCTCGACCACTTCGGCCGCGCGCTTCCAGACCAGCCGGACGGCGCGCGGAACGTCCACCGTGCCCAGCGCCTCGAACGAAGCGTTTAGAAGCAAAACTCTTCTCGACAAGACCATCTCCCCACACCTCCTTTCCTCCGGTTTAGAAGACGCGCGCCGCGTCCGCGTGACACAAACTCATGGAGCACGCAGTCAGACTCGAACTGACGATTGCCGGCTTTGCAGGCCGGTGCCTTTTCCAACTTGGCTATGCGTGCCCTGAAAATTTTTGGCTCAAAAAAAATTGGCGGGCCTGGTAGGACTTAAACCCACGACCTGCCGGTTAGAAGCCGGCCGCTCTCATTCATCTGAGCTACAGGCCCGGAAAAGCAATGATGAATGCGGAATGCGGAATGATGAATTAAAAGCCAATCGTCTTTCATTCATCATTCCGCATTCCGCATTCATCATCTGTTTCTGGTGGCGGCAAGAGTCGAACTTGCGGCCGGGCGGTTATCAACCGCCTGCTCTGCCATCTGAGCTTCGCCACCGTAATCTCTGGCTGCGGAGTTTGGACTCGAACCAAAATCTCTGATTTCAAGGACCAGCGTCCTGCCGGTTGGACGACTCCGCAAAGCTCGTGAGGGGATGCCCTGAAAAGTTCGCTGCGGAGGGAGGAGTCGAACCTCCAATCTCTCGGTCCAGGGCCGAGCGCCTTGCCAGTTAGGCCACTCCGCAAGAAAAAGTTTGGTGGCTGGTAGTGGGCTCGCACCACTCTCTTCGGCTCTTCAGGCCGACGCTTGAGCTGTCTCAGCTACCCAGCCGGTTTGTCAAAATTCTGGTGGCTGGAGCCGGACTTGCACCGACAACCTTGCGCTTATGAGACGCTTGCTCTGCTGATTGAGCTATCCAGCCGCACTGATGTTTTGGCCGGGGCGTGAGGAGATGTCTCCTCTCTACGCTCCACGCGCCCGCGAGTCACGTTCTGGCGGGTTGAGCCACGCCCCGGTAATTTAAGAGTCTGGCTGTGGTGACAGGAGTCGAACCTGCATCTTCCCGTTTACGAGACGGACGCTCTCATCCCCGTTGAGCTACACCACAGAAGAGGTTGGCTGGGGCGGAGGGATTCGAACCCACGCGTGGCCTGATTAACAATCAGGTGCCTTTCCAGCTTGGCTACGCCCCAAAAGTTGATGTCGGGTCCGCGCCCCTTGAAGTCCTCGCGGGCTTCAGCGTCCGGCTTGTTCGTCCAGGGGTGAGGATTTCGCGTTTGGTTGGCTTTGGATGGTCCCTGGAAGGCGCGCTTTTTTCATGGCCGCCGACATCAATGTTAATGGTCGAGAAAGGATTCGAACCTTTGACCCTCCGCTTGTGAGACGGACGCTCTGGCCTGGCTGAGCTACTCGACCGAGTAGAGAAGTGAGGAAAACTGGAACGGGCGGCCGGAGTCGAACCGGCGCATCGGGGTTGGAAGCCCCGCACTCTACCAGTTGAGTTACACCCGCGCGCTAAGATTTGGCGGGCCAGGCAGGACTCAAACCTGCGGCCTCCCGTTTCGAAGACGGGCGCTCTCATTCACCTGAGCTACTGGCCCGAAAAGCAATGCGGAATGATGAAAGAAAGACGATTGCTTTCTAATTCATCATTCATCACTCCGCATTCATCATTTTCTTTGGTGGACCGCCTGAGACTCGCACTCAGCCTTCTTGTTTGCAGGACAAGTGTGCAGCTATCAACACCTGCGGCCCTGATGCTTGACGTTTGGTCCGGGTAAGAGGATTCCAACCTCTGCCACGAGTTCCCAGGACTCGGGTGCTTTGTCCCTACACCATACCCGGATGGAAAACTTCTGGTGAGCCAGGAAGGATTCGAACCTTCGATCCCCTGCTTAAAAGGCAGGTGCCTTGATCCGTCTTGGCTACTGGCCCAGTCTAAAAGTTTGGAGCGGGAGACGAGACTCGAACTCGCAGCCTCAAGTCTGGCGGACTTGCGCTCTCAACCATTTGAGCTACTCCCGCGCGAGAGGTTTTTGAATGGTGCGCCGTGAGAGGCTCGAACTCTCTGTCCGTCGCTTAAGAGGCGACTGCTTCACCCGTTTAGCTTACGGCGCGCGCGTGTTGTCGGACGATGAATTGGCGGAGCTGACGAGACTTGAACTCGCGGCCTCCCGGTAGACGGCCGGGCGCTCTGCACATCTGAGCTACAGCTCCTTGAGTTGTGAAGTTGGGTTGGCTGGTGGGACTCGAACCCGCAACCTCTGCGTTCACGGCGCAGCGCCTCTGCCACTTGGGCTACAGCCAACGTGAAATTCAGGGCATGTGGGAGTTGAACCCACGGTCTCCACTTTGAAGGAGTGGCGGCTTAGCCATCTCGCCCAATGCCCCACAAAACTTTTTCTGGTGCGCGCGGAGAGACTCGAACTCTCAACTTTCAGATTTTAAGTCTGACTCCTCTGCCGGTTGGGATACGCGCGCAAGTTAAGAGTCTGGTGCTCGCGGCAGGATTCGAACCTGCAATAAGTAATGTTTGAGATTACCGTGTTTGCCAGTTACACCACGCGAGCAAAGATTTGGTGCTGTCGGAGAGACTCGAACTCTCATCAGCATGGCTCTCGACCATGCGCGTCTGCCAGTTGCGCCACGACAGCACGGAATGTTTTGGTGCCGACGGAGGGATTCGAACCCACACTGCCTAGTTCCTAAGACTAGTGCCTCCTGCCAATTGGGCTACGTCGGCGTGAAGAGTGGTGAACCCGGCTGGATTCGAACCAGCGGCCTCGACCTTCGCAGAGTCGCGCTCTTATTCCGCTGAGCTACGGGTTCGGAGAAATTTGGAGGAAGGTGTGGGAGTCGAACCCACAGGAGTTTTCAGGCTCCGACGATTTTCAGGACCGCTTGGCGTTGCCCATGCCCAACCTTCCAACGTGTCTGGCGGAAGTCGTGGGAGTCGAACCCACACAGGCTGACAGAGCCCGCGACGTGAGCCGGGGTCGTGCCAGACCATGAGGCGAGACTTCCTTGAACCTGGCAGGGGCGACACGAGTCGAACGTGCATCGTCCTTTGAGGGACGCGGGTTTGGAGTCCGCTGCATTGCCAGTTATGCTACGCCCCTTTGAGTTTGCATGCGGCAGGACTCGAACCTGCGGTGTCACTCGAAAGTGATCCTGATTTACAGTCAGGTGCCGTCGCCGCTCTCAGCCACGCATGCGAAATCTGTTATAGTAAAAAACGATGAGGGCGGAGATTTAGAGGCACCGCAAGACACACTTCGGCGCACACTTCTCCCGAGGATGGCGCGGCCTTCCGAGACTCTCGCAAAGCACGCGAGGCCGAGCCATCCAGAGAAGGCATCCCTGCCCTCATCTCTCTTCACAGGTACTTCAGTTATCAAACAACGAAAAGAGCGGGTGGCTTCAACAAGGAAGCTCACTGCCCGCTCCAACAATTCTCTTAGATTTTCTTAGGAGATTTGGGAGCGGGAGCCGCTCCCGCTAACTTACATCTGCAATTGACGGCTATCGGAATTCGCCTGTTGCGAATTCAGCCCTTCGGTCTGTCCCCGGAGGTTTTTGCCGCCAATCGAGAAAATGGCCGGTATCGAACCTAAACAATAGACAGACGAAAAGACGCCGGGCATGCCGACGAGCCACGTATGAGTGGCCGGCCTCGTGCCGCGCGTCTCGAATCTGTTTGTCCGGTTCGTCAACATTGAAATCTCTTTCGCCTCACTACCTGCGCGTCCTCATTCTTGAAAACGCGAACGTGCATGTATAAGCCCTTCTCAATTTCCTGTCAAGAAAAATTTTTCGGTGAAGAAAAATTTCTGGCCCAGCAAGCGGCCAACGACTATGACGACGCGAACGTTAACGTCAGTTGCCTTCGCGCGATGTAAAATTTACGGGATGCCGAGCAGCTTGTGTGTTTGCAGGCTCAGTCTCCACTGCGGGTGCGCGAGGCAGTACTGAAGCGCGAGCCGCGTATTCTCCTCGCGGGAGGGTCCGTCCATCGGCTGAAGAAAGAAGTGCTGAAAGTCCAGCCGCTCGTAAAGCGCGGGCTCGGCGTTCTCCTGCGGGAAGATGAGTTTCAACTCCTGGCCGGAGCGCAGGACGAGTTCCGCCCCGGCCTTCGGGCTGACGCAGAGCCAATCAATCCCTCGCGGCGCGGGCCGCGTCCCGTTCGTCTCGACCGCGACTTCAAAGCCCGCCCGGTGAAACGCGGCGACCAATTCTTCGTCCAGTTGAAGCAACGGCTCGCCGCCCGTGCAGACGACGAGCGGGCGAACGCGCGCGGCCCTCTGCCCCGCGGGCCACGCCTCCGACACGGCGCGCGCGACCTCCGCCGCCGTCTCGAAACGCCCCCCGCCGGGTCCGTCCGTCCCGACGAAATCCGTGTCGCAGAATTGGCACACGGCGTCCGCGCGGTCCTTCTCGTGGCCCGTCCACAGGTTGCACCCGCTGAAGCGGCAGAAGACTGCCGGGCGGCCCGTGTTCGCGCCCTCTCCTTGCAGAGTAAAAAATATTTCTTTAACGCTGTAACTCATGCCTCGGCCTGCGCCGCTGTTTGATAGGCGGCGGGGTCGCTCAGTTCGTTCTCCGCGAATCCTTTCAGCCTGAGCAGGCAGGCGTCGCAACGCCCGCAGGCCGCGCCGTCCGCCGCCGGGTCGTAGCACGTCACGGTCAGCGAGTAATCCACGCCAAGCTCGATTCCCCTCCTCACGATCTGCGCCTTCGTCAGACTAATCAGCGGCGTGTGAATCTTCAGCTTCTGCCTTCCCTCGACCCCGGCCTTCGTCGCCAGGTCGGCCATGCGCTGAAACGCCTCGATGTATTCGGGACGGCAGTCGGGGTAGCCGGAGTAGTCGAGCGCGTTGACGCCGATGAAGATGTCGCCCGCGCCGAGGACCTCCGCCCAGGCGAGCGCGAACGACAAAAAGATGGTGTTGCGCGCGGGGACGTAAGTCACAGGGATGCCCTCGGACAGCTCGTCGAGCGCGCGCCCTTTGGGGACTTCGATGTCGCCGGTCAGGGCCGAGCCGCCGAAGGCGCGCAGGTCAATTTCCGCGACGACGTGCCCTGCTACTCCGACGAGCGCGGCGACGCGGCGGGCCGCTTCGATCTCTACTTCATGCCGCTGCCCGTAGCGAAACGTCAGGGCGTGGACTTCGTAACCCTCGCTCTTCGCAATCGCGAGCGCCGTCGTCGAATCGAGTCCGCCGCTCAGCAGGACGACAGCCTTGCGCCTGTTCTCATTCGCTTCCGTCATCATTTTGTCAATCATACGTCCTGCGGATTCCGGCGGGCAAACAAGAAAAAGTGATGAGTGATAAGTTAAAACCCTCTTGCTTTAACTTATCACTCATCACTCATCACTGCTCTTAACTAAGCTTCTGGCTGCGGCGGCGCGAGACCAGGTCGTAAAGCAGCCGCTTGCGGCTCATCTTGTCGGAGGAGCGGTCGTTGAGCGAGTCGTCGTACTCGGCGAGAAGACTCATCTCCTCCTGAACATCCGGCGCGCTCTGCATCGGCGCGAAGGCCGCGCGAGACGACACGGCGGCCTGCTGGAGCACGCGCTGCGTGCCGACGTAATCGCCCGCGTCCATCAGGCGGACCGCCTCTGCGCGCGCCCGCGCGTTCATCAACATCTGCACGGCCTTGACGACTTCGTGGTTGACCAGCGAGCGCCCGACCTCCGGCTCTGGGGCGAACTCGACCGCGAAGACCTGCTTGACGACTTCCGCGGCCTTCATCTCCTGCGGCGTGTAGCCCAGGCGCAGGTCCAGCAGGCGCAGCCTGGTCCCTTCCGCCTGCGCCGGGACGCGTAATTGTGCCACGACATCAACCGGCGACCCGGCCTGCATGTTGGGCAGCTTGTAGCGCCCCGTCTCGCCCAGCTCGAAATCGTTGAGCACGTCCGCTAGCCGGACGCCGTCGGCCGGGACCAGCCCGAGCGTGACCGTGTGCGCCACCTGCGCAATCAAGCCTTCCAGCTCGACGGCAAAGATGCGCTGCATGTCGTCGGCCGTCTTCACGTGCCAGCTGTTGCCGCCGCCCGCGTGCGCCATCGGAATCAATAGGTCTTCGTTGAAGTCGTCCCCGATGCCTATGGTCGAGGTGCCGACGTTGCGCTCCGCGAGTCCCCTGACCTGCGAGACGATCTGGTCCACGTTGGTCAGACCCTCGTTCGCCAGCCCGTCCGTGATGAGCACGACGCGGTTGACCGCGCCGCCCGTCAGGTGCTCGCTGACCTGGAGCCCTCCGCGCACCCAAGCCTCGTGCAGCGCCGTCGAGTTGCGCGCGTAAACTTCCTTCAGCATCGCCTTCAGCTGCGCCTTGTTCTCGGCGGGCTGGCTCGGGATCAGGACTTCGACCTTGTTGTCGAAGATGACGACGCTCAGGCGGTCGGAGGGCAGGAGCTGGTCTATGCAGTAGGCCGTGGCCTCGCGCGCGCGCAGCATCTTCTGGCCGTCCATGGAGCCTGAGCGGTCCAGCACCAGGCTCAGGTTGAGGCGCGGGCGGCGGGCCGTGCCGGCTCCGGCGTCCGCCTCGGGCGGCGTGATGCGAATCAGCACGTCAACGGTCTGCTCGCGCCCTGCGACGAGCTTCGGCCGCTCGGTCAGGAATTCTACTTTCGGGACATCTTTGGACATAACAAAAAACTTCCTCACTTTCCAGGCTTCCGGCCCTGTGACTCGATGACGCGCATGACGAGCCGCGTCAACCTGCGTAACCCTTTGGCCTCGCGCGACGGCCTGTATTGATCGTGCAGGTGCAGCTCAAGTCCAGGCTCCAACTCTATCCGCGACCACGTCCCAGACCCGGCGCTCGCCCTCGGACTCTGCGGCGCGGACTGTGCCAGCGACTCTATCAACGCGGCACGCCGCGGCGCTTGCGGCGCGGGCGGACTCTGCTGCGCCGCGGGGGGCTTCGTCAGCAACTTTTCGAGGTAACTGAGCGCCTCGTTTTTTTTGGCGGCCGCGCCGCCCTCCGCGCCGAGCAGCCGCTCCAGCTCCCGCTCCGTGCGACCATCCACGAGGTCACGAATCTTGCGAATCGGCAGGTGCTCGGCTTGCAGCTTTTTCACCACCAGGAGTTGAAGCAGGTGCCTGTAGCCGAAGACGGACGCCGTCCCCTGCTTGTCATCCGCCGGCGAGAGCAAACCTTCCGTCAGGTAATAACGGACGGTGCGCTCGTCCGGCAGCTCCGTCACCGTGCCGCGCGCTTGCGCCAGACCATTCTCGGACAGGATTTTTGCCGCCTCGCCCGCCAGCCCCGCCACGCCCACGTACCTCGCGCCACGCATCTTTTCCAACGCGTCCTTCATCACGCGCGGGAATATACACTAGCAGGCATTTCATGTCAACAGTATTTACTGTCAAGAGCGATGAGAGAAAAAAGTAGGGGCAGGGCTTGTCCCTGCCCCTACAAATTCGTTAATTCTCTTATCTTGATTGCGGCGGGTGGCGCGGGAGCGGCTGCGGCAGGTTCGCGAGCGCGTAGGCGAGGACGGCCATCGCGGCGGCGTTCTCGGCCAGTTCGCGCGGGACAACTTTGTCCAGGGTGTCCGCGGCCGTGTGGTGGTAGTTGAAATAGGTGCGCGTGTCCTGCCAGAGGCCGAAGGCGGGGACGCCCTGCGCGGCGATGGGCGAGATGTCGGCCTCGGTCCCTTCGGTGAGGCGGACCAATTCCGCGCCCTGGCCCCGCAAGACCTCCGAGACGGGAGCCATCATGGGCAGCACTTCGGGGTTGACCATCGCCTCGAAGCCGAGCGGGTGACCCGCGCCTCTGTCGCTCTCAATCGCGGCGTAATGATTTCCTAACTCGCCCGCGTGTTCGCGCGCGTAGGTCCGGCCGCCGACGAGACCGTTCTCCTCGTTCATCCAGGCGATGACGCGAATGGTCCGGCGCGGCCGCAGGTTCAGCTGCTTGAGGAGCTGCGCCGTCTGCATGGCGACGACCACTCCGGCGGCGTCGTCTATCGCGCCCGTGCCCAGGTCCCACGAATCAAGGTGGCCCGAAACGATGACGACCTCTTCGGGCCGCTCGCTCCCCTTGAGGTCTGCGACGACGTTGTAGCTGGGGGCGTCGGGCAACTGCCGCGGCGTCAGCGTCAGGTGCAGCCGCACCTTCCCTTCCTTCAAGAGATTCACTATCAGGTCTGCGTCCTCCGAGCTGACGGCCGCCGAGGGGATGCGCGGCGCGTCGTCGGCGTAGCGCATCGCGCCCGTGTGTGCCAAACGATTCTGCGAGCCGCCGACTGAGCGCACGAGCGAGGCGACGGCCCCCTGCCGCGCGGCCGCGCTCGCGCCGCCGACGCGGTAGCCCGCGACCTGCCCGTAGGCGTCACCGCCGTAACCTTGCGCGGCCATCTGCCGGTCGAACTTGACGTTGAAGAGGACAATCTTGCCCGCAACCTTTTCGCGCCCGAGCGACTGAAGCTCGTTGAAGTCGTTGACGACGACGACCTCGGCCGTCAACCCTTCGGCGGGAGTTGGCACGCTTCCGCCGAGCGCGGTCAGCACGATCTTCTGCGTCGTCTGCGGGGCCTGCCCCGGATACTCCACCAGCTCGCCCGTCTCAGCGCCGCGCACCCAGTGCGGGACCATCAACTTTTCGAGCTTGACCTCCAGGCCCAAACGCTTCAACTCGTCGGCCACGTACTCGACGGCGCGCTCGGCCTGTGATGAGCCGCTCAGGCGCGGCCCGATGTTGTTCGACAGGTGTGCCAATTGCCGGTAGGCGTAATCGCTGTCGAGCGCGGCCTGCTGAAGCTGCTTCAGCTCCGAGACGAGCTGCGGCGAATAGAGGTTCTGTTGGTTCTGGCCCTGCTGTGCGCGGAGCGGCAGGCCGCTGGCGAGAAGCACGGCGGCGAGAAGCGCGCAGACCTTTGAGGCGCGCGCGCGCGAAGTTTTGGAATGGGTTCCTTTGTTCATGTCAAACACCTTACGCTCCACCTTCTCTAAAGGTTCTCAATCGGCACGGGCTCCACGTCGTCTGCCAGCGCGAAGCCGAAGATGCGCGAGTAGAAATAAATCTCGCCGTCGAGCGCGCGCTTGATGTTCTCGGCGCGGCGGAAGCCGTGCTGCTCGCCCTCGAAGGGGACGTAGGCCACGGGCAGTCGCTTGGCGCGCAAGGCGTCCACCATCATCTCCGCCTGGTTCGGGAGCACGATCTTGTCTTCGAGCCCCTGAAAGAAGATGACGGGGCACGAGAGCTTGTCAACGTGGTGAACGGGCGAGCGCGCGCGGTAGAGGTCCGCGCGCTCCGGGTACGGCCCGATCAACCGTTCCAGGTAGCGCGACTCGAACTTGTGCGTCTCGGCGGCGAGCGCCTCGCAGTCGCTCACGCCGTAGTGGCTCGCGCCGGCCTTGAACACGTCGCGGAAAGTCAGCGCGCAGAGGGTCGTGTAGCCGCCCGCGCTCCCGCCCGTAATCATCAGACGCCCGCCGTCGGCCGAGCCACGCGCGACCAGGTAGCGCGCGCCGTTGGCACAGTCGTCCACGTCAACGATTCCCCAGCGGTCGTTCAGTCTCTGGCGGTACTCGCGCCCGTAGCCTGTGCTCCCGCCGTAGTTCACGTCGAGGACGCCGACGCCGCGGCTGGTCCAGTACTGAATGCCGAGCGCGAGCGTGGTCGTCGCGGCGGTGGTCGGCCCGCCGTGACTCTTGACCAAAAGCGGCGGCTTCTCGCCCTCGGGCGCGACGAAGTCGCGGTTGCGCGGCGCGTAGAAGAAGGCGTACGCCGTCTTCCCCCCCTCGGTCGGAAACTCTATCGCTTCGGGGACGGAGAAGTAGCCCGCGTCGATTTGCAGTTCGTTCGAGCGGCGCAGGACTTCCGTTTTGCCCGTCCGCAAATCCAGCCGGACGATTGCCGCCGGACTGGTCGGCGAGCCGCCGCGAAAGATTGCGTAGTCCGCCGAGACCTGCACGGAGCCGATGTCTGTGTAAGGCGTCTCTATGTTTTCGAGTCGGCCCGAACGCGTGTCGAGCCTCGCGAGGCGCGAGCTGCCGCGCTCGATGTAAGCGCAGATGATCGTGTCGGCGGACTGGAACCCGTACATGGAATAGCCGAAGAGCCATTGCGGCAGCCCGAACTCGGCGGCCATTTCGTGAAGCGGCTCCGCCCCGCCGTCTTCGCTTCTCCGGTAGAGATTCCACCAGCCGCTGCGGTCGGAGACGAAATGGAGCGTCCCGTCCGGCGACCACGCGGGCTGGAAGATTGACTCATCTACGCCGCCCGCGACGCGCTCCGCGTTGTTGATTGACCCGTCCGCCGCGAGTTCGCCCAGCCACAGCTCGGTCCCGTCCCAGGGCATGTTCGGGTGATTCCACGCGAGCCACGCGAGCCGCTTCCCGTCCGGGCTCAAGCGCGGCGACGAATAGAAATCGCTTCCCGAAGCGAGCACGCTGACCGTGCTTCCGCCTTCGAGGCTGATGCTGATGACGGCGTTGACGGCCTCGCCGCCGCCCGTGTGGTCCTCGCGCACGCAGACCAGGCGGCGGCGCTCGCGGTCAACGACGGGGTCCGCGTAGCGCATGGCCCCTGCGGGCGTCAAAGGCCGCGGCTCGGCGTTCGGCGACTGCTGCTCGTAAAGGCGCTGGTCGTCGAAGTTCGAGAAATAAATTGTGCCAGCGGCGGCCATGTAATCGCCTCCGCCGTACTCGTGCACGCGCGTGCGCGCGTTGAAGGGCTTGGGCGTCACGTCCGAAGTCTGGCCGTCGGGCGTGCGACGGACGATGACGCCCCGGCCCCCCTCGGACGGGCGTATCTCCAACCAGTACACGTCTCGGCCGTCGAGCTTGGCGGACCCGATGCCGATTGAGCCCTTGACGATCAGGTCCGAAGTGATGGGCGATTTCCAGGAGCCATAAGGCGCGACCTCCGGTGTCTGAGCCATTCAGTCTCTCCTTCGACGTTTTGTAAGGGTTCGAGCGATGATACCAAGACCAAAGGCTGGAACGCGACCGCCGGGGGGCGTGCCACGGCTTTCACCGAACACGCCCCGACGGTCGCGTTCCAGCCTTTAACCCCGCGCCAGCTCAAGTGCTATCCCGGCCGCCACGCGCGCGTTCTGTTCGAGCAGCGCGACGTTGGCGCGCAGGGTCGCGCCGCCGCTTTGCTCCGCCATGCGTGAGAGCAGGAACGGCGTCAGCTCGCGCCCCGAGACGTTTTTCCTCCCGGCCTCCGCAAGCACTTCGTCCAGAACTTTCCCTAAAATTTCGGCGGGAATTTCCGCCTCTTCCGGCACGGGCACGCAGACCAGGGTCGCGCCCTTGAGACCCAACCCGCGCCGCGCCGCGCTAATCTTCGCCACCTCTTCGGGCGAGTCCGCGCGCACGTCAACCGCGAGTCCGCTGAGCCTCGAATAGAAGGCGGGCATCTCGTCCGCGCCGTAGCCCACGACCGTGACGCCGTGCGTCTCCAGCCACTCGCGCGTCGCCGGCAGGTCCAGGACGATTTTCGCGCCCGAGCAGACGACGACCAGTTGCGTCTGTGCCAATTCCGGCAAGTCCGCAGACACGTCCGGCAGCGTCCCGCGGTGAACGCCGCCGATGCCGCCCGTGCTGAAGACTTTTATTCCAGCCCGCTCCGCAATCCACGCCGTCGTCGCTACGGTCGTCGCGCCGTCCCAACCCTTCGCGACCGCGACGCCCAGGTCCCGCCGGCTGAGCTTGTGAACACCTTCCTGCCGCGCGACGCGTTCGAGCTGGCCGCGGTCTAAGCCGGCGTGTAGCACACCGCCGAGCACGGCGATGGTCGCCGGCACGGCCCCCACCTCGCGCACGATCTCTTCGACGCCGAGGGCCGTCTCAAGGTTCTGCGGGCGCGGGAGCCCGTGCGCGATGACGGTTGATTCGAGCGCGACGACCGCCGCGTTGCCCTTGAGCGCGGCGGCGACTTCGGCGCTTAACTTGAGCCAGTCCGTCACGCTACTTCTTCCCCTTCCGCTTCGCCGCCTTGCGCTCGTTCTCGTCCGGCGTCTTCTCGCCCTTCTCCTTCGCTTCAGGGTCGCCGGCCTCGGCCGCGGCGTTCTCGATCTCGGAGTTGATCTCGCCGCCGATGAGAATCGCCAGCCCGGTGAAGTAGAACCAGAGCATCATGATGATGAGCGCGCCGAGGCTCCCGTAAGTGGCGCTGTAGGAGTTGAAGTACTTGAGGTAGGTCTTGAAGCCGAAGGAGACCAAGAGCCAGAGCACGACCGCGATGCCCGCGCCCGGCGTCACCCACTTCCACTCCTGCTCCTTGAGGTCCGGCGCGAAGTAGTAGATGAGGTTAAAGGAGAGCAGGATGAAAAAGAGGACGATGGGCCACTGCACGATCTTCCAGGTGATCTTGAAGGCATCGCTCAGGCCCGCCCACCCGGCGATGGCGTCCGCGATCTCGAACCCGTACAGCAGGAGCGCGAGCGCGACGATGATCAGGACCGCGAGCGCGACCGTCAGGCCGACGGCGACCAGCCGCGTCTTCCACCAGGGGCGCGACTCCTTGACGTTGTAGGCCGAGTTGAGCGTCTCGCTGATCGCGCCCATGCCGTTCGACGCGGCCCAGAGCGTCGCCAGCAGCCCGAGGGAAACTTTCCCGCTCCCCGACGACTCTGTCACCCCCTGAATAGTCGTCTTGACCAGGTCTCCGGCTGACGAGGGCATGACTTGTGAGAGGTAACCTATCAAGCTCTCTCGCAGTTCCACGCTTTTGCCCGCGAAGATGCCGAGCAGCGCCATCATCACCAGCAGGAGCGGGAAGAGCGCCAGCAGGAAGTAGTAAGAGAGCTGTGCGGCGCGGCCCCACACGTCGTCCACATTCATCTCATGCCAGACGCGCTTCAGCAACTCCTTCCAACTCAACCCGCCGAATCCCCATAACGAAGGTTTAGGCTTAGCCATCAACGCTCCCTCCTTGTTGACCGATTACGAGACGCGCCGCGCTCGCTCGGCGCACGCGGAAGCAAACCGCACGCCGCGCCCCGGACAGAGATTTGGAGAAGATTCTTCGCGGCTACTTTACAACAAAAGCGTCCGCGGCGCGGTCAATTTCTGAGGCGTGTCGCGTCCGGGGCCGGGGCGCGTGAGGGGCGGCTTGACAGTAGGGGCATCATCTTTTAGGATGACACTTCGCCCGGACGGCAAGGAAGTTGTTTGCCTGAAGGCACGTATGTCAACGGTAGACGGCTTCCCTTACAAGGAAGAGGTTGGGGGTTCGAATCCCTCCGTGCCTACCACCGAAAGATTTGACAATCAGGTTTCCCTGCGGAGTCGTAGTTCAGTTGGTTAGAACGCCGGCCTGTCACGTCGGAGGTCGCGGGTTCGAGTCCCGTCGGCTCCGCCACTAAATCCTCTTAAATGAGGCACAAATGGTCGCTCTTTTGAGCGGCCATTTGTGTTTTTAGGGACCGGGGACAGTTTTCTCGCCAGGCATACGCATTTTTATTGACAAGTGTCCCCGCGCGGGATTACGCTCCCCGCGTTCGACCTTGCTCGAAGGCGTGCGACTCCCACAGCACGAGCCCCACGTCTAACGTCTCCCTTTGACTAAATGAATTCGATGCGGCCTCCGCCCACTCGGGTTCTCTCTATCTCTCGGGGAAATTTCCTTTCCCGAATCGACCCGTACCTGCTGGGCCTCGCGGGGAATGTTCACCGGAGAGTTGTGTCTGTAAGTCAATTATAAATTTACGTCCGACGGCACTCGACGGCTGGATGGTAACTGTAGTGAGCGCGGAGTCTCTACTTAGTTATCGCCGAAGGTGAATCGCTTCATCCGGCATCACCTTCGTGCTTCGCCTGTCGTAGGCTTAGCGAGCGTCTTCAAAGTCACGCAGCCAAGTGCCACCTCTTTGACTGACGAGAGAGTATGAGCCGTATTTGCGACTGTTAAATCCGGCATGATGCACCATGCCCGCCGCGGAAAATTCCTTAACTTTATGAGGAGAGAGAATGTCGGCAAAACAATTGAGATTTAGTTTGGCGGCGATTTTAATTCTGACCGCTGCACTCGCCGGGCTGTACTTCGTCTCGGCGCGGACTAAGAGCGGCAGCCCTTCGGCTGCCGCGCCTGCCGGAAAAGCGCCGGGCCGCAACGCCCAGGCCGCCGTTGAAAGCAACTCCGCGAACGACCACGCTCGCGTCGCGCGCGTGCTTTCCCAATTGGGTGCCCCGCTGAGAGCTATCGGAGACCGCGTGGAGAGGCCAGGCAAGGAACGCCTCACGCTCAACGGAACGCTCCAGCGCGCCAGCGAGTCGCAGGGCACCCCGTTCGTCGCCACCTACGAGCAGCCCGGCCGCCTGCGTCTTCAGTATTCACAAGGACTGAGCCCGCGCGTCATTACCTTCAACGGGCAGCGGGCAGGAAAGCGCGGCGGGGGTCTGACCGCCGAGGAAGAAGCCCTTGTCGAGACGCTCGTCTATGACACGCAGGAGGGGTTTTTGAACGGGCAGATGGATACGGCCCCGACTCACCTGCTGGGTCTCCGTTTCCGTACAGATGACGGCACGTCAGAGAGCTATCGCGGGTCGTACTACGACATTTATCAGGTGACGGACCGCGTAAAGGCAGATGTCCAAAACCCTGAGCGGACCAAACTCTACCTCCTGAATTCCGACACCCATCTTTTAGAGTTCGTCCGCTATCAGGTTGAGACTGACGGGGCCGCGACTCAGGTGGAGGTGCGGCTTGAGGACTGGCGCAAGGTCCAAGATCAGATGTTCCCGACGCGGCTCGTGCGGCTGGAGAACAACCGGCCGGTATTTACCCTGACCATCACGTCCGTCGCGCTCGGCCCCAAAGCCGAGGAGGACATCTTCACTGTCGGCGAGAGACAGTAAATGCGGATCAGGCTGAAACAAACCTCAGCCCATTACATTTGCGGAGGAAGCGGCATGCGCTCTCACAGATTACCATCAACCATCAGCACTCACGCGTTCGTGAAGATTTCCTTGCTGGTCCTGACACTGTGCCTCAACGTCACCACCGGCCGTGCACAATCGGGCAAGGAGTCGCAGCGCGGCTTCAACCCGGCCGGGTCTTACGCCCTCGGCGACATTGAGACTATTAGCATGGGCAATGGTAATTTATCGCTCAACATCCCGACAGCCTCTCTCCCCGCAGGCCGGGGCGGCAACCCCGCGGCGGGCGTGAACCTCATCTACAACAGCAAGGTGTGGGACCCGATGGTCGTCTACACCCTCAGCGGCAATGCGACGTATCTGAAGAGTAGCCCTTACGGCAACTGGCGCTACGCCGTCGGCTACTCGTTACAGATCATAGACAAGCGCGACGAATACTATTCCGGTTACGGCGGGGGCTCTACTTGCGCGACCGACTTTCAGAACGCGCCGAAGGTCTGGAAAGTGCGGATGACCTACCCGGACGGCAGCACGCGCACGTTCGAGCCGACGGAGGCGAATGGGCCCCTGGTGGGGGGTTACGGGGATCACTACTACGATACTTACCCGACCGGCAGCAGGTACTATTGTCAGGAAGCTTGTTCAGGCTGCCCCTCCGACATGAACACGATGCAAGTCACCTTCCCGACTTACGAGCCGCGGACGTACTACAGCACCGACGGCACCTACCAGAGGCTTGAGTTGCAGTACAGCGCCCCGGACGCCAACGGCAGCAGGGCGGCGAACTGGACGCTCTACCTCTCGGACGGCGGCCGCGTGGAGGGCATACCCGTGGGCTCGACCGGCATCACCGGGGGCGGCCGGGTCTACGACCGGAATAATAACTACACCGAGATTCAAAGCATCACCTACAACACACACCCGTCTATAAAGATCGTGGACCAACTCGGCCGCTACATCATCATCGAGAAGGGGGCGGCCCCCGGCACCGATTACATTCACACCAAGGGGCCGGGCAACGTGGCGGTGAAGTGGACGGTGAAGTGGAAGACCATCTACGTCAACAAGACCTTCACCACCGGGACCGGCATCAACCAGAACATGAATGCCGGCCTGATAGTCCTGGACCAGATTATCCTGCCGACCCAGGCCGGGAGCCTGGCCTACGTCTTCGAGTACAACGGGAGCGCGACCAGCGACGCGCCCAACGGCGGGGCCCTCAACCCTTCGGCCGGCTGGGGAGAGCTGAGCGCCGTCACCTTGCCTTCGGGCGCGCGGTCCGACTATCAATACGAGCGGGATAACATTCACACCTCATACACCTGGCCGGTGGTCCAAAATCACCCGGTCCGCAAAGACCTGACCTACTTGCAGGAGGACGACGGGGCGGCCACCCCGACGACCGAGAGCTGGCTCTACTCTTTCTCGTTCGGCAGCCAGGACGCGTCATCAACTTTCTCGCAGATGACCGCCCCCGACGGCGGGGTCTCAAGCGAATGGTTCTACAACAATACCGGCCACTGGAACCACGGGTTGGCCTACGTCTCGTACCATCCCGGCGGCACCACGGTCGAGCGTATCTGGCAGCAGAATGCTCCTTACGGCGTCCTGGGCGGCGAGGCGAACCCCTCCCTGAAGACCGAATTCACGACCATAACCAACGCCGCGGGCGGCAACAGTAAGACCTTGATCAAGGATTACACCTACGATAAGAACGGCAACGTGACGAGCCTCAAGGAGTACGACTGGGTGAACTACTCCAGCGTGCCCCGCGACCCCTACGGGAATATCACCGGGACGGGGATACCGGCCGGCTTGCAGCCGACGCGTGTCACCACCAACGCCTACTATAACGACACGCCGGACGCGTCCGACATCACGACCGACGACCCGAACGTTTACACCAAGACCGGCGGTGTGCGCTGGTGTGGTGCCACCAAATCCACCGAGCTCGGCAGCGGCTCGCAGACCCTCGCCCGCAACGAATTCTTTTACGACGACGCGACGACGACGGGCAATCTGACTCAGCAGAAGAGCTGGAGTTCCACAAAGAGCGGTCTCACCCGCCCGCTGACCGCGACCAACTCCATCTCAGTCTCCAACCAGTACGACGCCTACGGCAACCGCACCCTAGCCACCGACGCCAGGGGGTTCCAGACACAGTACGTGTACGGCACGGTCGGCACCGTAACGGGTCTCTACCCGACGCAGATAAACTCGGCTTATACGCAGCCCGTGGAGCGGACGACTAACCTTGTGTACGACTTCTACACCGGGCTGGTGACCCGCTCGACGGACGCGGACAACAACGTCGCGACGGTCACCTCTTACGACGTTTTCGGACGGCCGACTTTGGTCCAGGCGGCCGACGGCAAGGCAGAAGAGACGCAAACTTTCACGTCCTATTCCGACGCCGGCCGGTACGTCATCACACACTCTGATCTTGCCGCAGTCGGCGACCGCAAGCTGGTATCAATCAGGCACTACGATCAGCTCGGTCGGGTTCGCTTAACCCGCCAACTGGAAGACCCCGCGACCGAGAGCGAGACGGACCAGACCGCTGGCATCAAAATCCAGACGCGCTACAGCATCAGCGGGTCGAACGGCTACCAGTTGGTCTCGAACCCGTACCGGGCGGCCACGTCCGGGGCGGCCACGGCCGAGACGACGATGGGCTGGACGCGCAGCAAGTCGGACAACGCCGGGCGAGTGCTGGAAGTGAGGTCATACTCGGGGAGTGGTCTGCCCGCGCCCTGGGGCACAAACGCGGCCACCACCGGGGCGGTGACGACAGCTTACGACGCTAATTTTACGACCGTGACTGACCAGGCCGGGAAAGTGCGGCGCAGCATGTCGGACGGATTGGGAAGGCTTGATCGAGTGGACGAGCCAAACGTCAGCAACAGTCTCGGCACCACTTCGGCCCCTGTGCAGCCGACCGATTACACGTATGACGCGCTCAGTAACCTGACGCAGGTCAGCCAGGGGTCTCAGACACGCACCTTCGCTTATGACTCTCTGAGCAGGTTGACCTCCGTAACTCACCCGGAGAGCGGGACCCTTTCCTACCAGTACGACGCCAACGGCAACCTGACGAAGAGGGTGGACCCCAGGTTCATTCCGAACAGTACGACAGTTAAGATCACGACAACTTGGACCTACGACGCGCTGAATCGCCCGGCCACCAAGCTCTACAACGACGCGACCCCTGACATCTACTTCTACTATGACGCGCAGACGCTGCCGGCGGGAGCCCCCACCTTCACGCGGGGCTACTCGTCTGGAAGACTCGTAGGGATGACTTACGGGGCCGCGACGGCGAGCGCGGGTGCGTACTACGGGTACGACGCGCTCGGGCGGACTCTCCGGCGCATCCAGCAGACCGATTCGATCAACTACCAGGCGGACGCGACTTACAATAGGGCCGGGGCGCTGGTCACGGAGACCTACCCGGCAGTCCCAGGCGCGACGGGCCGCCGCGTAGTCACCGCCTCGTTCGACACGGCCGGCAGGCTGTCGTCGCTTTCCGCGGCGACGACCGGATATTCTACCTACAGCGCCAGCGTCGGCTCCATCAATTACGCGGCGCACGGCGGCTTGCTGACGGAGACTCTCGGGAACAACCTCGACCACGCCCTGGTTTACAACTCCCGCTTGCAGCCCACCCAGATTAAGCTGGGGACGGACGCCTCTCCGACTTCGATGCTTTACCTGACCTACAATTACGGCGCGACCGTCAACAACGGCAACGTGCTGGACGTGATCGAGCGGATAGGGACGTGGACGAGGAAGCAAATCTACACCTACGACTCGTTGGACAGGCTGGACAACACTTCCGAGACGAACGGCTCGACGACTACTCCTCTCTGGACGGAGGACAACGCCTACGACCGCTTCGGCAACCGCTGGGAAGTCAGCGGCGGCCTCCCTTCTCTCTCTTTCAATGCAGGGAACAACCAGATCAACACGGCCGGCTACGTTTACGACGCGGCGGGGAATTTGACCGACGACACGGTGCACACTTACGGCTACGACGCCGAAAATCGGGTCAAGACGGTTGATGCGGTGGCGAACACTTACATCTATGACGGGGACGGTAAGAGAGTCAAGAAGTACTTCCCGTTAGCCGACCAGCTCAGATTCGTCTACGGGGTCAGCGGAGAACTCCTGATGGAGTTTAACTCGGCTAGCGGGGCGCTGAAGAAGGAGTATGTTTACGGGGGCGGGGGGCTGTTGGCGGCGATTGATTCGACGGCCGGGACGCAATACACGACTCCCGACCCCCTCGGCTCAACCAGAATAGTGACGAATGACACCGGCGGGCTCGTCAGCCGGCACGATTACAAACCGTTCGGGCATGAGTTGTCGGCCGGCGACGCGGGGCGCACGGAGACACAAGGGTTCGTCTCGGGCAGCGGTTTGAGGCAGAAGTTCACGGGGAAGGAACGCGACGACGAAACGAACTTAGACTTCTTCGAGGCCCGGTATTACAACGCATCGCTGGGGCGCTTCACGAGCGCGGACCCCTACAACCCGGTTGTGGATTCCGAGAAGGAAGAAAGCTTCGATGAGTACCTGGGACAGCCGCAAAACTGGAACCGCTACGTCTATGTCTGGAACAACCCGTTAAAGTACGTAGACCCGTTCGGAGAGAAAGTTTACGTCGTGACCTACACCTATGGTAATAGTGGCGGGGATGCTGAGTTCGAGCGTGCCGCCAGGACAAAGGCATATAATATACAGAACTCGAAGGGGTTCGATTCGAAGAAAGACACGGTCTTACTTAAGGGCGTTTACAAAAAGGAGGACTTCGCATCCGTTCTCCAAGAGGCTAAGGGCCTGGAGAAACAGTACGGCAAGGTGGAGCAGGTAGTCCTTTACTCCCACTCCGGGACGATAGACGGGCCGGTGTTCCATGACGAAAACGGCCAGCCCACACAATTCAACCAGCAGGAACTCTCTAACTTGCAAGTCAACTGGTCCGACAGCGCGATTGCCAAATTTTACGGTTGCTACACCGGGAAATATTTCGCCCAGAACTTTGCCAACGCCCAGGGCGTACCGGCGTACGGGTATGATCGGTATGCTTATTTTTCATCGAGGGTTGACAAGCGAGTCACCTCAAGCTGGCCCGTCGGGCCGCTCTACCTGATAGCGGCCGACGGATCCAAAAACGGTACATTCTGGAAGCACTTTTGGGGGAATGGACAGGTTTATCCGATGGTGCGTCGAGACCCGGCCCCGAAAGATAAGCCGAGGAGGTAGGACGTTAATGCTGACGCCTAAGATAAGCTCCCGCAGAAAAGGAGTCATTTTCAAAGTGTTGGTCTTCGGCAGCGCGCTATCATTAGGCACGGTCGCTTACCTGTTCTTTTCGCGCTCTAGACCCGTGGTATGGAGTATCGGTGAAGGCGGTGACCCGACCGGGGTTCCTTATTTTACCATCTTCAATCCGTTCCGCGACCGGGGCCCGGAACGGAGCGCCGACCAGTTTCTGGACCACTTGAGGGGGGAGCAGTGTGAGCAGGTAATGGCGTCATTATCCCACTCCACCGAATATCAAAAAGATACGTGCCAGCGTGAATCGGATTATCCGCTGGATTCCTGGCGTTTGGCCTATCGCAAGGATGACGCACAACAATCCAAGTTATACTATAAAGTCTGGCGCGAGAATTATGACGGTCTTCAATCACCCGTCTGGATCACTGCCGAGAGGGTAGGTGATCAGTGGCAGGTGAAAAAATATGAGCGATGGTACTGAGGTAGGTCGTGTTGCAGGAATTACTCTGAGGCAAGAAGACTCCCTCACTGCTCTCAACCAGGCGGCGACCCCGAGCAGGCTGGCGAGGAACTTTGCCTGGCCCGCCGCGTCTCTTCCGTCCAGCCTTTTCACCTGCCCCTTCTTCTACAGAAGTAGCGAATGCCTCAGGATGAGAGGCGTGCTTGCCAGTGCCGGTCGAAGATTCTCAGACCCCGGAGATGAATACCCGGTGCGGCGGGTTTGTTGAATACCCGCGATGCGTTTTGTGATTCCCCGTCGGAAGATTCTGGCCCTCACAATTTTTAAATGTTGACGCGCCACCCGCTGGTGGATTAGTCTTTCGATGCTTTCGGTCGTGAATCTTCTGTTGTCACTTCAAGCTCACTCGTCTGGAGAGACTGTACCGACCGGCCGCACAAGAGTCCTCCAGTCGAGTCAACGCTCAGCTGATACCTACTGCCGTAGGTCCAGACGCCGCCGGCAAACGTCGGCCGGCGAGGTGGCACGGTAACCTTGCTCGTGATAGTTATTTCGTCGGGGAAGCCATCGGGACGCGCCGGCACACCTCTCATGCCGCGTCGCTTGACTGATGACTGACGTGAGAGCCCGAACGCTCCCTTCCCGGACATCGCCCAGACTTGTTACCTCCCGCGCAACCTAACAAAAGGCTGCTGCTTACACATCCGGGTACGCCCTGCCGCTTGCCGCGGTGGCGCGTGCGCCGGTGGAAGTCGGAAGGAGAGAAACATGGCGTGGGGCGATGCACATGGCCTGCAAGCGCGTCTTGAGCTGCCCAACAAGGGGACGGGCCCGGAGCCCCTCTCGCCGGAACGGCTGCCCCTCGTCATCTGCGGCCCCGTCCTGCGGCGCACCGAGCCGGATGCCGTCACTGTGTGGGTGGCGCTGAAGAAGGCCCGCACCGTCACCCTGCGCGTCTATTCACTGGCCCCGCCGCCCTTCCCCACTGCGCTGCGCGAAGAGTTGCAGGGCACGCTTGAGACCGTCAAGCTCGGGGCGAACCTGCACGTCGTCGCCGTCACGGCCCGGCCCGCCGAGGCCGGCCGCGTGCTCGCGCCCGGCTCCGTTTACTTCTACAACCTCTTCTTCGGCCCCGCGGGCGGTGCTACCGTGCCCGAGTCGGGCGACGACCTTAAAGACGACGACATCGTCTTCCTCGAAGGCTCGGGTCTCGACGGCCCGCAGCCGACCGGCCTCAGCTACTCCTTCGAGCACCGCCTGCCGAGCTTCTCGCTCCCGCCCGCAGACTTGAACAAGCTGCGCCTCATCCACGGCACCTGCCGCCGGCCGCAGGGGCCGGGCGGCGACGTGCTGCCGGCCCTCGACGCGATGATCGACGACAAGTGGCCTCTCGCCGACGAGCGCCCGCACCTGCTCTTGCTCAACGGCGACCAAATCTACGCCGACGACGTGGCCGACACCATTCTCTTCCTCATGATGGACGCCGATAAGGCGCTGCTCGGCTGGAGCGAGACGCTGCCCGGCATCGCGCAGACCGACGAGCGCCTCAGGCAGGGCCGCCGCCGCAAGATCGTGCGCAACACGGCGAAGTTCACGACGCAAGACCCGGACGGCCACCTCCTGCGCATGGGCGAGTACTTCGCCATGTGCCTTTTTACGTGGTCGGCCGCGCTCTGGCCGCGCACCTACCCCGACGCGCTCGAAGTCGCGCGCACGCCGCCGCAGACGGCCAACGACGAGATCATCATCAGGGGCAACTACGAGAAGGAGCGCGCCACCGTCGAGGCGTACCGCCAGCAGCTCGGGCAAGTCCGCCGCCTGCTGGCGAACGTCCCCGTCTACATGATGTTCGACGACCACGACGTGACGGACGACTGGAACATGGTGCGCGACTGGTGCGAGCGCGTTTACAATATCCCGCTCTCGCGCCGCATCGTGCAGAACGCGCTTGCGGCCTACGCCGTCTTCCAGGCGTGGGGCAACACGCCCGAGCGGTTCGAGGCGGGTCAGCCCGGCGCGGCTCTGCTGTCCGCCCTCGCCCAGTGGTCGGTCTCGCAGGGGACGGACGCGAACGCCGAGCGGGCAATCGCCCGTCGCGTCGGCATCCCCGGCACGGTCTCATCAGGCGGGCAGATAACTGACATCTTCGCGTCCTCGGGCCCAGGACTCTTCCAACTCGCGCGCACCGCGGACGCCATGCACTGGGACTACTCCATCCGCACACCGAACCTCGAAGTCCTGATGCTCGACCTGCGGACGCGCAAGGAGTTCACCGCCGACACTAAGGCCCCGGCCGCGCACCTCGGCCCCACGACGCTCGCCGAGCAGGTGCCGCTCGACGACCTCGACCCCGACAAACTCTTCATCGTCGTCTCCTCGGGCAACGTCTTCACCATCCCGCTCCTCTTCGGCACGAAGAATTACGGCGACAAGTTCATCTACTCGTGGTGGTACATCGCGCTCTGGCTCGTGCTGAATTTCTTCGAGTGGTTCCTGCTGAAGCTCGACAAGGTGCCTGTCCTGACGCACATCGGCGACCCGCAGAAGCGGACGCTCTACAACCCCGACATCAGGGACTCGTGGGAGCCGCAGAGCAAGCCGTTCGAGTCGCTGCTCTCGCGCCTCGCCCGCCGCACCGCCCCCGACGCGCAGGGCACGCGCCGCGCCCGCGTCCTGCTGCTCTCCGGCGACGTTCACTTCAGTTGGACGGCACGGATGCAGTACTGGGCCGACCACCCGTTCGACACAACGGGCACGACTCCCCAGCGCGTCGAAGCCGTCTTCGCGCAGTTCACTTCGAGCCCGCTCAACAAGGAGGAGATAGACCTCGGCAAGGCCGTCCACAACTGGGGGTACATCCCGATGACGGGCAAGGTGCCCGGCGCAATACGCTGGTTCGGCTGGCGTGAGACCTTCGCAATCGGCGGCATCTCGGCGGTGAACCTGGCGCAAGGGATGGACTGGCCGAACGTACCGAACTGGATGCACAAGCGTCAGCCGCCCATGCTCGCCATGAAGGAGGCCGAGGAGACGCGCGAGTTCGTCCCCGCGCCCGACTGGCGCTACCGCCTGGACTTCCTCCGCGGCGACAAGGGCGGCCCCACCCTCCCCCCGTCCCCGCTGCCGAAGCCCGCCCCGTCCGACAAGGAGGGCTGGCTCAGGGTCAACCGCGACGCGCAGGCGCGCTACAAGGAGTACGCGCAGACGCGCGCAGACGGGCGCGAGATCATCGGCAGGAACAACTTCGCCGAGCTGCGCGTCCAGTGGGGCACGGGGACGACGCTCGCCGCCGCCATGACGGCCGCGGCCGACTCCTTCACCGTCGCTTCGGCCGCGGGGCTCCCCGCCCCGCCGCTGCTCGTGCGCGTCGGCGACGACGAGCACGCCGAGGTGATCAAGGTCGGAGCGGTTGACGCGGCGACGGGCGTCTGCTCGAACCTCGCGCGCGCGCAGCGCGGGTCGCAGGCCGCCGCGCACGCGGCCGGGGCCGTCGTCGAGGTCTTCCGCACGGCGACGCAGACCCACTGGTGGCTCGTGAGCGGTGCCGTCAACGTGCAGCCGCTCACCACCTACACCGTCTCGCTCGACTACCTCGACCCGCAGTTCCCGAAGCCGAAGAGACCGCAGGAGGTGACGCCGTGAGCGGCAACGCACAGGATGCCCTGCTCGTCCGGCTCGCCGTGCTGCTCGCGCCGCTGCGCGTGGTGGCCGAGAGCGAGTACGCGCTGCGCGACATGGCGGCCTCGGTCGGGTGGGACCTGGACGAGATCACGGGGCTGCCCGTCGTCGAGTTGCAGACCCGGCTCAACCAGTTCGCCACCAGCTTCGACACGCTGACCGGCGCGCTCGACCCGCCGCCGGAGACGCTCGCCGCTTTGGGCGAGGTGCTCGACGCGGCCGAGTCGGCCTTCGAGGCCGTCCGCGCCATCGCCTCCGTGCTCGCCGAGGGCGCGCAGCCGTCGCATTTCAAGGAGTTCGGGCGCGACCTCGTCAGCGCGATGACGATTGCTCATTTGCAGACGCACGCGCCCGTCCTCTACCACCTCGCCGTGCTGCTCACAATCGTCGAGCCGGCCGACCGGGAGGCGCTCTCCGAGCCTGTCTTCGACTCGGCCGGCCACCTCGTCCGCGTCCCACACACGCGCCCCAAACTTCACCTCGGCCGCATCATCGACCTCATCGAGTCGCCCGAAGACGTGCTGCGCGAGGAGTACGTCGGCCCCAACGGTTTGCAGACGGCGGCGGACGCGCAGCGCACGGCCGACAAGCTCTTCCCGCGCCTCGCCGCCCTGCTGGCCGTGCTCGGGGCCGACGCCGTTTACGGCTTCAAGCCGCAGTACGGCATCGACCTCGGAGACCCGGACAGCCTCGCCGCCGGCACGCTCGCCTTCTGGATCGAGACGCTGGCGGGGAGCGCGCAGGTCGGCGCGATGCTCTCTCTCTCGCCGGCCGAACGCGGCAACCTCGGCCTCGTCGTCTCGCCCTTCGGCAGCATCACGCTCGAAGAGCTGATAGGCAAGTGGACGCTGCGCACGAGCCTCACGGCCGGCATCGACGCCTTCGCCGTCGGCCCAGACGGCGTGCGCCTCCTCTTCGACCCGACGAGCGGCGACGGCGACCGTGTCGCGGCGCGCGTCGAAGTGGAACGCCAGCCCGAGCCGGGCACGTCCGTCACGCGCTTCGGCAGCGAGACGGGGACGCGCTTTGAGGCCGAGCGGCTGCGCATCCTGGCCGAAGCGAAATTGTCGGCGGCCGAGCAGGAGTTCGGCTTGCTGGCCGAGGTCGTCAAGGCCGCAATCGTCGTCGCGCCCGGCGAGGGCGACGGCTTCCTGAAAAAGATTCTGCCCGACGACGGCCTGCGCGCGACCTTCGAGCTGGCCGCCGGCTGGTCGAACAAGACCGGCTTCTACTTCCGCGGCGGCGCGGGGCTCGAAGCGCAGCTTCCCCTCCACGTCTCGCTCGGGCCGCTCACGGTCGAGTCCGTCACCGTCGGCGTGCGCGTCGATGGCGAGGGCGTCGAGACCGAAGTCTCGGGGACGGCGAGCCTCAAGCTCGGGCCGCTCACCGCGGTCGTCGAGCGGATGGGACTCACCGCGACGGTCACATTCCCCGACGACGGCGGCAACCTCGGCGCGGCCGACCTGTCCGTCGGCTTCAAGCCGCCGACGGGCGTCGGGCTCAGTATCCGCGGCGGCGGGTTCGAGGGCGGCGGGTTCCTCTCCTACGACCGCGCGCAGGCGAGATATACGGGCGTCCTGCAACTGGAGTTCGAGAAGAAGATTTCGCTCAAGGCCATCGGGCTGCTCGACACGCGCCTGCCGAGCGGCGCGTCCGGCTTCTCGCTGCTCATCGTCATCAGCGCCGAGTTCCAGCCCATCCAGCTCGGGCTCGGGTTCACGCTCAACGGCGTCGGCGGGCTGCTCGGGCTGCACCGCACGGCGCGCGAGGACGTGCTGCGCGCGGGCCTGCGCACCAACGCGCTCTCAAGCATCCTCTTCCCCGTTGACCCCATCGCCAACGCGCCGCGCATCATCAGCGACCTCGCGCAGGTCTTTCCCGTCGCCGAGGGGCGCTTCATCTTCGGCCCTGCCGCGCGCATCGGCTGGGGCACGCCGACGCTTTTGACCATCGACCTCGCCCTCATCATCGAAGTGCCGAGCCCCGTGCGCGTGCTCATCCTCGGCGTGGTCCGGGCGCTTTTGCCGGACAAGGACGCGCCGCTCCTCAAGCTCCAGATCAACTTCCTCGGCGTCATCGACTTCGAGCGCAAGCGGCTCGCCTTCGACGCGAGCCTCTTCGAGTCGCGCCTCCTGGCCTACACGCTCGAAGGCGACATGGCCGTGCGCGCCGACTGGGGCGACGACCCGAGTTTTCTGCTGAGCGTCGGCGGCTTTCATCCGGCGTTTAACCCGCCGGCCGAGCTGGCCGGCATGCGGCGGCTCTCGCTCAACCTGCTCGGGCGCGACAACCCGCGCCTCCTGCTCGAAGCCTACTTCGCCGTCACGTCGAATACCGTGCAGTTCGGCGCGCGCATCGAGCTGTACGCCGCGGCGAGCAAGTTCAACGTCTATGGCTACCTCGGCTTCGACACGCTCTTCCAGTTCTCGCCCTTCAGCTTCACGGCCGAGATCAGCGCCGGGCTCGCGCTGCGCGTCGGCTCGCGCCGCATCATGGCCGTTGAGCTTAAGCTGACGCTCACCGGGCCTGGGCCGTTTCGGGCGCGCGGTAAGGCGAAATTCAAGATCATCTTCTTCCACTTCAGCGTCAGCTTCGACGTGACGTGGGGCGACGTGCTCGACGCCGTCATGCCCGCGGCGAACGTCCTCGCGCTCCTCACCGACGCGCTCCGCCGCACGGACAACTGGCTCGCGGAACTCCCGGCCGCCCGCTCGCTGCTCGTCACCGTCAAAGAACTCGCGGGCCTGCCGGACGTGCTCATCCACCCGGCCGGCACGCTCGTCGTCAGCCAGAGAGTCGTCCCGCTCGACCTCAAGATCGCCAAGTTCGGCAACGCGCGGCCCGAAGGTCCCGACCTCTTCCGCATCACGCGCGTCGTCTGCAAGGGCGACACGCTCCCGACCACGCCGGAGGTACAACTGGCGACCGTCGAGGCGCGCGACGAGTTCGCGCCCGCGCAGTTCCGCGAGATGACCGACGCCGAGCGGCTCGCCAGCAAGTCGTTCGAGAAGCTCAAGAGCGGCGTGCGTCTGCGCGCCTCCGAAGAGCTTCAGTCGAGCTACTGCGTGACGCGCGATGTCGAGTACGAGTCGATCATCATCGACCACGAGGGATTGCGCGCGCCGCTCCCGCCCGTGCGCGATAGCTTCGGCGTCTTCGCCGCGCTCGTCAAGGGGAGCGCCGTCTCGAAGTCTTCGCTCTCGGCCGAGCGCGACGCGCTCTCGCCGCTCGGGCCGCGCCCCGTCGGCGTCGGCCGCGAGGGCTTCGCCGTCGTCTCGGCCGCAGACCTCAAGCCCGCGACCGGCGTGCGCGCGTCGGCGTTCGCAAGCGAGACGGAAGCGGCGGCGCACCTCGCGGAACTCATCGAGGCTAACCCGCGGCTCGCCGGCGAAGTGCAGGTCGTGCCCGCCTACGAGGTGAACGCGTTATGAGCAGCCAGATCATCGCACGCTACTCCTTCCTCCCGTGGCTGCGTCAGGGCATCTCCTCGCAGGTCACGACGACGGACAACCTCGCAGACGGCACGGCGGGCCACGCCGAGCGCGCGGCCATCGAGGTCGCGCTCATCGTCAACGACACGGAGCGCGTCCCGAACCGCGTGCAGATTTACGGCCCCGGCGACATCACGGGGCTGGACGCGCGCGCCGTCGTCCGCACAGACCCGAAGGCGTGGGTGACGGACTTCGAGCCGAACTACCTGCCCGCCGTCGAGTTCTACGACGAAGACTTCCCCTGGCGCTACACGCCCGCGCGCGCGACCGTCCAGCACCGCCTGCGTCCCTGGATCAGCCTCGTCGTGCTGGCCGAAGACGAGTTCGCGCGCGACGCCACGCGGCGCGAGCCGCTGCCAGCCGTCAAGGTCGAACGCGCAACGGAGTTGTTTCCGCCCGCGACGCAGACGTGGGCGTGGGCGCACGTCCACGTCAACCGCGACCTGATGCCGAACGCGGGCGACGGCTCCGCGCAGGCCGTCGATAATTTGGAGGCGCTGCTCAGCGAGAACCCGGACCTTGCCGTCTCGCGCCTCGTCTGCCCGCGACGCCTCAAGGCCAACACGGCCTACTACGCCTTCGTCATCCCGACCTTCGAGACGGGCCGCCTCGCGGGCCTCGGCGCGGGCGTCCCGGCGACGACCGACGGGCTCGCGCCTGCGTGGGGCAATGGTCAAACCGACTTCCCCGTTTACTACGAATGGTTCTTCAAGACGGGTGCGCGCGGCGACTTCGAGCAGCTTGTGCGTCTGCTTGAGCCGCGCGTTCTGGACGAGCGCGTCGGCGTCCGCCCGATGGACGTGCAGGAGCCGGGCTACGAGGTTCCGCCCGTGAGGGTGCCGCCCGCGCTCGGCCTCGAAGGCGCGCTCAAGACGCCGCAGACGGCCTCGACGCCGTGGCCCGACCCGCAGGCTTTTCAGACGGCCGTGGCCGCGCTCGTCAACCTGCCGGAAGACTTGCGCGAGTCGGGCGCGACCTCAGACCCCGTCGTCGCGCCGCCGCTCTACGGCCGCTGGCACGCCGCCGTCAAGCGTCTGCGCGCGGCGCTGAACCCGCTCTGGATCGACCGCCTCAACCTGGACCCGCGTCACCGCACCGTCGCAGGCTTCGGCACGCTCGTCGTCCAGACGCAGCAGGAAGAATTGATGGACTCGGCGTGGCGGCAGGTCGGGCGCATCGAGGAGGCGAACCGCCAGCTCAAGCGCGCGCAGCTCGCGCGCGCCGCGACCTCCTCGCTCTACGTCCGGCACATCGCCACGCAGGACGCCGAGCAGGCGCTCGCGCTCGCCGCGCCCGTGCTCTCGCGCATGCTCGCAAGCCCCGTCACGGTCAAGCAGAAGATCGCCGAGAGCCGCCTGCCGTCGGCGGCCGTGAGCCGCGCGTTCCGCCGCGTCGCGCGGCCGCGCGGCCCCGTCGCGCGCAGGCTCGACCCCGTGGCCCCGCGCCGCGCCGGTCAAGTCATCACGCGTCTGAACGGCGGCGAGATTACGGCCGCGCCGCCCAAGACCGTCCCCGACAGACAGCTCTCCATCGAAGACACGTTCCAGGCCACCGCGGCGACGCAGGCGGCGGCGCAAACTTTCGCGCCAGAGCCCGCGCAAGGGTCGGCGCAAACGACGGCACGGAGTCTCGCCGCCGAGCGCCCCGCGGCACAGCGGCGGCGGCGTCGGCCGGGGCTTCTGCTCTGGCTTCTGCTCTGGCTGCTCCTGCTCATCCTCTCGGTGTTCGCCGGGGTGCTCCCGTTCCTGCGCGGCCTGGTCCAGGCGCTGCGCCGACGCCTGCGCAGGACGGGCGATGAAGGCGCGACGAGTGATGAAGGCGGAGCGGGTGAAGAAGGCGGAACGACCCTCGCCCCCGGCGGCCGCACCGAGTCTGTGAGCGCGGGCGTCCTGACGCCGGAGGCCGTCAAGAACGTCGCGCCGCGCCCCGAGTTCGTCCTCACGCGGCCGGGCGAGAAGCCGCCGCGCGTCGTCGCGGGCGACCGCGACAGCCTCGAAGCCGAGAACTTCCGCGGCGCAGCAATCGAGCTTCACGAGCGTTTCCAATTCAAGCCGCCGGGCCAGCCCGTCGAGCGAGCGCCGCTGGAGCTGCCCGACCTGCGCGCCACGGTCATCAAGCGACTCGACCCGGAAGTGACCATTCCCGCGCGCGTGCTCTCGACCATTGACCTGCCCGGCTACTACCTCCCGCCGCGCACGGAAACGGACGCCGACCCGCTCCAGACCATCATGGCCGCGCCCGATTTCCCGCAGCCGATGTACGAGCCGCTGCGCGACATCTCAAGCGAGCTGCTCGTCCCTAACCTCGAACTCATCCGGCAGAACACCATCGCGCTCTTGCAGACCAACCAGCCCTTCATCGAGGCGTACATGGTCGGCCTCAACCACGAGATGTCGCGCGAGCTTCTGTGGCGCGAGTACCCGACCGACCAGCGCGGCAGCTACTTCCGCCAGTTCTGGGACGTGCGCGACGCCGTGCCCACCGGCCCCGCCGGCACGCCCGCGCAAGCGACCGAGCGCCTGCGCGACATCAAGCCCATTCACACCTGGCCGCGCGCGGCCGACCTCGGCGACAACAACAACCGCCCGCAGACCTCCGACGCCGAGCGGCTCGTCCTTGTCATCCGCGGAGACCTGCTGAAGAAGTACCCGACCGCCGTCATCTACGCCGTCGAGGCCATCTGGCCCACGGACCCCAACATCACGCACCGCGTGCCGGGCACCGTCGAGAAGTATCCGCTCTTCAAGGCGAAGATCGAGCCCGACATCACCTTCATCGGCTTCGACCTCACGGCCGAAGTCGCCGAGGG
This sequence comes from Pyrinomonadaceae bacterium, assembly GCA_036403435.1. GTDB lineage: Bacteria > Acidobacteriota > Blastocatellia > Pyrinomonadales > Pyrinomonadaceae > QHXM01. Next base: position 25,086 of record DASWQY010000088.1, on the reverse strand, counting down.
CTCGCCCGTGCCCGCCGCGAATCAGCCCGGCTGGTTCTTCGTCATCAAGGAGCGGCCCGGCGAGCCGCGCTTCGGCCTGGACGAGGCGGACGCGCCAGCCTCGGAGACGGCCGACGAGTGGGACGACCTCTCGTGGGGCCACCTCGCCGCGACGCAGTCGGCCCTCGACGCCATGACGAACATCGACGTTGCAGGCGCGCTCCACCACGTCCAGATCGATCCGGCCAAGAACCCCGACGGTGTCCAGTGGGACCGCCAGTCGGCCGACATGGCCCACATTCTTTATCAGGCTCCCGTACTCATCGCCGTCCACGCCGATGAGATGCTCGACTGAAGCGCGCGAGGAAAACTTCCGATGGCCGACTTCCAAAGGCAGAGAAAGCAGTTGCTCGACGCGCGCCAGCGCCGCGACGAGGCCGACGACGAGTTGCGCGCCGCGCGCGCACGACTCGCACAGGTGCGCGCGCGACTCGCCGCACTCGACCGCGCGGGCCGCGCGACTACCAAAGACGAAGAGGGCCGCGCCCTGCTGCGCGACGAGGAGACACTGCGGCAGGAGGTCGAAGAACGCGCCGCGCTCTTCGAGCGCCACGTACTGACGACCGCCGGCGGGCTCGAAGGCTTACTCTCGCTCGACCGCCCGCAGCGGCTCGCCTCCGCGATGAGCGACGTGATTCCCTGTCTGCTCCTCCCCGTCCGGCTAGAGACCAAGTTCATGCGAAGCCCGAACCGCGCGCGCGAGCTTTGGGTGAGAATCTTCCCCGATGACATCGCCGTCGAGACGCACGAGGAGCCGCTCACGCAGGACGAGGTGGCCGCTGGCACAACTTTCTGGGAAGAGACGTGGCGCGCGGGCGGAGACTCGGCGCGCGAGGAGGCCGCGTGGCGCGTGCTCGTGAGCAAGTTCGGCGCACCGCGCGCGGCGTGGGTCGCGAAGGTGATGGAGCCGCAGGGCCAGCGCCCGACCGAGCCGCTGCCCGACGGCAAGCCGCTTGAGCCGCCGCCCGTCTTCCCCGAGCCCGCGCCGAACGAGTCGGCGTGGTCGCGCGCGCCGCACACGCGCGTCATGCCCGACTGCTTCGTCGTCACGGCCTACATCGGCGGGGCGAAGATGCACGAGGTCGTCGGCCGTCCCATCCCAGACCCGCTCGTCCTCGGCCCCGACCCGACCGCCGCCGGCCAGGGCTTCGACGAGACCGAGACAGAGCTTCGCGTTGACCCCGCGCTTGAGTGGCTCACCGACTTCGCTCAGGCCGAAGAGGTCGGCATGGCCGTCCGCATCCCCTTGACCGTGGACGAGGCGGAGCGCGGCTTCGACCGCCTGCTCGCGCTCGGCCTGCGTTTCTCCTCAGACCCGGCCGACGCGCAGAAGCGCGTCGAACGACTCTTCGACTCGCACCACTACACAGACGGCCTCGCGGTCGTCCGCCAGGGCACGCCGACCAACAACACGGAGGCCGCCGGCGCGGCCCACGCCTTCGCCGACACGGGCGACGCCGAGAGCTTCCGCGTCGAACGCGGCCCCGTGCTCTTCGAGCCGCGCGACGACGACTACTTCAAGTCAGACGGCCAGCGCCTCTGTGACGCGCTCGGGCTACGCCACGAAACCTTCCAGCACGTCCGCGACGCAGACGCCTTCGACTTCCGCGACGCTCAGGCCATGAACCGCGCGCTCTGGCGCGGCACGCTCGGCTACTTCATGGAAGAGATGATGCGCCCGGTCTTCGGCCTCGAAACCATCCGGCGGGCGCGCGAATTCTTCACGCGCCACGTCGCGGGCCGCGGCGCGCTCCCCGCCTTCCGCGTCGGCCGCCAGCCCTACGGCGTGCTCCCGACCACCGTCTTCTCGCGCTGGAAGTGGGCGGGGCCCGATCAGGTCGGCAGCTTTCACGAAAAGCTGCTGCCGGTGCTGCGCCGCCTCGACGCGCACTGGAAGCTGCTCGTCCCGACTGTGACGCGCGCCGGGTCGCTACACGACCGCGAGCGCGAGCTGCTGGACATCATGGGGCTGCACCCCTCTTCGGTCGAGTTCCACCAGCGCATGGCCTCCGGCCCGGAGTACCTCTGGAACCTGCTCGCCTTCGCCGGCATCGACCTCACGCCGGGCGCGTGGCACGAGTCGGTCACAGGCTTCGCCGCCGCGCTCATCGCCGACCTCGGCTACGACTTCGCGCAGACGCCGCGCATCCTCAACGTCAGCTTCTTCCGAAACCCGGCGCAGCTCACCGGCCCCGTCGTTGACGAGAACCCGCTCTCCGAGACGCGCACCATCAAGCCCTTCGCCGACAAACTCAACTACGTTGACTGGCTACTCAAGAGCAACTCCGACGCGATTCGCCGGCAGGACTTCGGAAAGGACGCCGACGGCCAGGCCATCCCGCCGCCCGCCGCGCTCCTCTACCTCATGCTGCGCCACGCGCTCACGCTCGAATACTGGGACACGGCCATCAACATCTACGTCCGCGAGGGCGCGGCCAGGGTCGAAGACCGTCAGGAGCCGGAGCTGCTGAACATGAAGGGGCGGCCCGAGACGACGCGCTGGGACTACCTCGCGCAGCCGTTCGAGAAGGTGACGGGCGCGGTACGGATGGACGAGTTCTTGCAGTCGGACGCGGCGCGCGCGCTTGAAGAGGCGCGCGAGCTTGAAGAGGTCAAGGAGGCGCTTGGGATATTCGCGCGCCTGCCGACGGCGAGCCTCGAACGTTTGCTCGCCGAGCACCTGGACTTGTGCAGCCACCGGCTCGACGCGTGGCTGCTGGGGATGGTCAACCTGCGCCTCGCCGCGCAGAGACGCCCGCAGCCGCCGCTCAACGACGCGGGTGCGCCGACCGAGGGCGAGCCCGTGCGGCCCACGGGCGTCCACCTCGGGGCCTACGGCTGGCTCGAAGAGCTGCGGCCCGCGCCGCCGCGTCAGGTCGTCCCGCGCGACGAAGTGCCCGAGGGCTTCGACGACCCGGCCCGCCCGCCGCTCACCTTCGCGCCCGACAATGGCGGCTTCATCCACGCGCCCTCACTCAGCCACGCCGCCGCCGCCGCCATCCTGCGCAGCGCCTACCTCACGCACGCCGATACGGCCGAGGCCGAGCGCATGGCCGTCGATCTATCGTCGGCGCGCGTGCGCCGCGCTCTCTTCCACCTCGAAGGCGTCCGCCGCGGCCAGGAACTCGGCGCGCTGCTCGGCTACCAGTTCGAGCGCGGGCTGCACGACCGCAACGCGTCGCTCGACCTGGACCAGCTCATCCTCCCGATCAGGAATCGCTACCCGCTCGTCGCCGGCCGCCTCACGCCTTCGTCCGCGGGCGAGGCGGTCGAATCAATCGAGGCGCGCAACGTCGTCAACGGGCTCGCGCTCGTGCGCGCCGGGGGCTACCCGTTCGACGTGGCGGGGCTGCCGCCCGCGGGCTCGGCCGAAGGCCAGGCAATCGCGGCCGAGGTCGCGCGCATCGCCGACGACCTCGATGCCGTGAGCGACCTCGCGCTTGCCGAGGGAGTCTTTCAAGTCGCGCAGGGCAACTACGAACGCGCCGGCGCGATGCTCAAGGCGATTTCTGAGGGCACGAACCCGCCCGAGCCGCAGATCGTGGACACGCCGCGCGGCGGGAGCGCCCTGACGCACCGCGTCACCATCAACTTCGACGCCAACTCGGCCGCCACAAACCCCTGGCCCGGCGTCGCCGGGAGCCCGCGCGCGAGCGTCGAGCCACAGCTCAACAACTGGCTCGGCCGGATGCTCGGCCCGCCCGCGGACGTGCGCTGCCGCGTTCAGTTCAAGCCGGCCGCGGGCGGCGCGGAAGAGTTCGAGGACGTGACGCTCGCCGACCTCAATGTGCAGCCGCTCGACTTCGTCCAGATGATCGCGCAAGACCTCGCCGCCGAGGCGACCGAGGTCGAGGGCCGCATCGCGCTCGCGGCACGCGCCGCCCGCAACCTCCCGGCCGAGGTGGCGCTCAAGCTCTCCGTCTTCGAGCGCGCCCCGGAGTGGGGCGACGAGGTCAAGACCTTCTTCGAGATTCTGCCGCTCGCATCGCGCCTGCGCGACATCGTCGCCGGCAGCCGCGCGCTCGGGTCCGACGACTTCCTGCTCCCTTCGGACGAAGTCGCGGACGCGAGCGACCGCCGCCGCCACGACCTCGCAGACCTGCGCGCGCGCGTAGGAGAAGTCGGCGGCGCAGGCTCCGGGGCCCGGCACGCGCTCGCCGATGCACGCGTCCTGCTCGAAGCCAGGGCCGCGGCCGCGGCAGGCCCCGTCTCGGCCGTGGCCTGCCGCGAGCTGCGCGAGGCGCTCCTTGCCGCGTCGCTCTTCGGCCTGCCCGAGGCCGTGCCCGCGACGGCCGTCGAGGTTTCTGCGGAAGCGCGCGACGCGCTCGTGACGCAGGCTGCCGCCGCCGTCGCCACGCTCGCCTCGCGCGCGGGTGCGGCCGACGCGCTGCTCGGGGCCGCCGCGGACGCCGCGCAGACGACGGACGCGCGGGCGGACGCTTTCGCCGAAGCGGCGCGCGCCGTCTTCGGCAGCTCCTTCAAGCTCCTGCCGCGCTTCACGCCGCAGAACGCGGCCGAACTCGGCCTCGCCGTCGCGTCGAGCGCGTCGCTGCTCGCGGGCACGCCGCCGCTCGTCGTGGACGAGTGGCTGCAAGGTCTCACGAAAGTCCGCCCGAAGCTCGCAGCCTACGACGCCGCGCGCGTGCTAGCCTTCGCCTTCGAGCACGAGTCGGCCGGCCTCGCCCCCGCCCAACTGCCGCACGAAGCAAACGCCCGCTGGCTCGCGCTCGAACTCGCCGCCGGGCAGGAGGTGGCCGGCGACCGGCTCCTGCTCGCGATGCAGCGCGATGCGAGCTATAGCGGCGACTCGCCCGCGCAGTCGGGCCTGCTCCTCGACGAGTGGGTCGAGACGATCCCGAACCGCGAGGAGACGACCGGCGTCGCCTTCCACTTCGACCGGCCGAACTCCGAGCCGCCGCAGTCGCTCCTGCTCGCCGTCACGCCGCAGATGACGGGCGGCTGGAAGTGGGATGACCTCGTGGACACGCTCCACGAGACGCTGGAGCTGGCGAAGAAGCGCGCCGTCGAGCCCGACGCGCTCGCCCGCACGGGCTACGCGCAACTGCTCCCCGCACTGATGACGGCCGTCACGCACCACCTGACGACCATCTCGCTCGACTTCGCCATGAACGTCTCCACGTCGCTTTACAAGGACGCCGAGTAGAGGGTTTCAAGTTATGAGCACGCCCGAAAAAGTCACCGCCGCGCTCCCCAAAAGGCTGCGCCGCCCGGCCGTCGTCCACTGGAACCGCCTTGAGCCGCGGCCGCGCTCGGACAACTTCGACCGCTCGCTGCGCGCCGAGGTGCGAGACGCCTTGTGGATGCTCACGCGCCAGTGGCAGTTCGGCGAATTCAGGGGCGAGGACGCGGGCTCGCCCGTCGCGGCCGAGTTGCAGGTGGAGACGACGCGCCTGACGCGCTACGCGCACCACGACGGCCGCGCCGTCGCCTACGACGAAGAGCTGCCGCTCGAAGCTAAGGTCGAGCGCGAGGAAGTCCCGCTCGACCTCGCGCTCCGCCTCCAGTTCGGCCACCACTGGTTCCGCCTGCTCGAACAGCAAGGCTTAACGAACAAGTACCGCGCGCTCTTCCGCGGGGCCTACCCTGTCGCGCCGCCGCCCGAGCCCTCGGTTGATGCGGCCGCGGCCCTCAGCAACCGCGCGGCGCTTCAGGTGCGCGCCGCCGCCGCCCGTCGCGCGATGGACGGCGGGCGACTGCTCGAAGACCTCCGCGCCGGCGTGCGCGCCGAGGACGTGACCTTCCACGTACCCGCGACGACGCAGGTCTTGAGCGTGGACGCAGCCGACAGGGGCCGTGTGGCCGAGGCCGCCGCGGAGTTCGTCGCCTACTTCGCGCGCCTCTTCAGCCAGCCGACGAAGGAGGACGGCGCGGCGTGGTCGCCCGAGCACCTCGAATACCAGTTCGCCTGCGCCGCGCCGCGCCGCGACGGCGGGCAGACCGTGCTCGTCGCCGACGAGTACTACCAGGGCCGCCTCGATTGGTACTCCTTCGACCTCGCGCCCGCCGACGCGACGCTCTCCGACGCCGACGGCCAGCGCATCAACGACAACGTCATCGAACAGCAGCGTATCAGCTTCATCCCGACGGAGGTGCGCTTCCAGGGGATGCCCAACGCCCGTTGGTGGGAGTTCGAGGACGGCCGCACGGACTTCGGGGCCGTTGACGCGCACACGACCGACATCGCCAAGCTCCTGCTTATGGAGTTCGGCCTCGTCTATGGCAACGACTGGAGCCTCGTCCCACTAGGCACGCCCGCCGGGAGCATCTCCGAGATCAAGGCGCTCGTCGTCACGGACGTGTTCGGCCAGCGCACGCTCGTCCGCTCGGCCGCGCACGGCAGCGGCGACGAGCCCACAGCGCAGCGTTGGCGCATGTTCACCCTGACCGCGCCGCCCGGCGAGCGCCGCGCGGACGAGCGCCTGTTCCTCCCGCCCGCCGTCGGCAGGTCGCTCGAAGGCCCGCCGGTCGAGTCGGTCAACTTCCTGCGCGACGAGATGGCGAACATGGTCTGGGCCGTCGAGTCCACGATTCCCGACGACCTCGGCGGCGGGATGAACGGCTACGAGGCCGCGACCGACCTGCTCGAATTCATCCGCCGGCACGCGCCCCCGCCCGCGCCCGACCCCGGCCGCGTCGAGAACGACGCGCGCATCAGCTACCGGCTGGCGACGACCGTACCCGAGAACTGGATTCCATTCATCCCCGTCCACCTCGAAGGCTCGACGCGGGAGATACAGCTCCAGCGCGCGGCGATGCCCCGCGTCGTCGGCGGCCTCGCGCCCGCGGCCGTCGCGCCGCGCGGCGTGACACTGCGGCCCGCAGACCGCTCGCTGTATTTCGTCCACGAAGAAGAAGTCCCGCGCGCGGGTGCCGTCGTCACGCGCTCCTTCCAACGCGCTCGCTGGCACGGCGGCGCGACGCGCCTCTGGCTCGGCCGCCGCAAGGAGAACGGCCGCGGCGAAGGCTCAAGCGGCCTCCGCTTCGACCAGCTCGTCGAAAAGAAATGAGCGCGAATAACCCGGTCAATCAGACCAGCGGTGCGCCAGCCGTTGATGATTTTTCTTTCAGATAGACCGGCAGGGCGAGCCTCCCCTCCGAACGCTCAACAGCTTTGTCAACAACTTAGGGGCGTCCTCACGGCGGCACGAATCTTGTTTACAGCCCGTCCATCAGTGTCCATCTGCGCTGATACGATCTGAGAGCGGCGGAGACGGCCTTACTACCTATTTGGATTAAGCCTGACCTGTGACGTAAAGGTCTTAGGCAATACCCCTACTAAAGTCCTAAGAGGTCTTGTCAGGCCCGCGCCCGCTTCCGATACTGTTAAGGAGCCTAGTGTGATTCGCAGACCGTTCCCCCTGACCCTGTTTCTGTGCTTCTCTCTGTTTTCGTCTCTGGCGATGACTCCGCGCTCCGCGGCCCACACAGAGGAACAAACTGTCAGCCGACGCCCCGCGGTCAAGATGTCGAATGAGCTGGCCGCGCGCGCCTGGCGCGCTCGACCGAGTAGCGGCGAGAAGACGCGCGTCATCGTTAAAGTCTCCGAGGGCACGACGAGCCAGGAGACACGCCGCGCGCTGGAGAGCGTCGGCGCGAATGTCCGCCAGCAGTTTGACTCTCTAGGCTTCGTCGTCGCGGAAGTCCCCGCCGAAGGTCTGCCGGCTTTGGCCGCGCGCGGCGAAGTGTCCTGGGTGTCGGCTGACCAGGAAGTGCGCTCGCTGGCGACGACCGACAACACGAGCCACGTGGAGTTGTCCACGGGCGCGAGCAAGATTCTCCCGCTCGATAAAAACGGGGTCTTCGGCAGCGGCGTAGCAAACGGCGGTGCCGGCAACGGCGTCGGCATTGCAATCTTAGACAGCGGCATCAGCCCGGCCGACGCCGCCGAGTTAGCCGGTTACAAGTGGGCGCTGAGCGGCGGGCTGCTCGGCCTGGGGCTCACGTCACAGCCCTACGTGCAGTCTTATAACCGCGTCAAGAAGAGGATAGATTTCACGGGCGAAGGCTACACCGACAAGGCCAACGACGACCTCTACGGCCACGGCACGCACACCGCGGGCGTCGCCGCGGGGACGGGACAGTCGAGCGAAAACTATTCCGCGCAAAACGCCGGAGCCCCGACCTACGGGGGCGTGGCGACGGGTGCCGACCTGATTGACGTTCGCGTCCTGGACCAGAAAGGAGTCGGCAACGTCTCGAAAGTCATTGCGGGCATAGACTGGGTGATTAAGAACAAGGGCACTTACAACATCAGGATAATGAACCTCTCGCTCGGCACCCCGATCACGCAGAGCTACAAGACCGACCCCTTGTGCCAGGCGGTCGGCCGGGCCGTTGACGCCGGCATCGTCGTCGTCGTGGCGGCCGGCAACTGGGGCAAGGACTCTCAGGGGAACCCGATCTACGGCGGCATACTGTCGCCCGCCAATTCGCCGCGCGTCATCACGGTCGGCGCGATCAATACGCAGCAGACCGGCAGGCGCTCCGATGACGCCGTGGCAAGTTACTCGTCGCGCGGGCCGACGCTCGTTGACGGCGTGGTCAAGCCTGACCTCGTCGCGCCCGGCAACAGGACGGGCGCGGCGGAAACGTCCGTCGCGTCGCCGACGGCGAGCAACTCCTATACGACGACGGGCGGGGGCGGGCTCATCGGCGGTCTCCTCGTCGGCAGCACGAGCACGAACATACCGACAGCGACAGGCACTTATCAGATTCTGAGCGGGACCTCTTTCGCGGCCCCGGCCGTCTCCGGCACGGTCGCTCTCATGCTCGAAGCGAACCCTTCGCTCACCCCGCGGGTTGTCAAAGCCATCCTGATGCGCACGGCGCAGCGACTCCCCGTTTACGAAGAGATGATGCGCAACGGGCAGATGACGACCCTGGAGCGGGTGCTGACGGAAGGCGCGGGCGAACTCAACACCTACGCGGCCAAGACGCTCGCCGCCGCGGTCCGCAAGGACGTGACGCGTGCCAGGGTCGGAGAGAACCTGCTCACGGCCCGTGGCGTGACGTACCAGACGATGGGCCTCACCGCCCCCATCGCGGGCGAAAACATTCCGCTTAACAACGGCGTGATCTGGGTTGACGGCGTCGCCTTCACCGACCGCCTGACTCTCACCGGCGGCTACCAACTGGAGAACGGCACGACCCTCGCTTCCGGCTTCGTCCTCGCCGACGGCCGGCTCACGAGCGACGGCCGTTACGTCTTCGCAAGCGGCCGCGTGCTGAACAGTAGCGACCTGCTCTGTAGCGGCATCGCACTCGGCGACGGCATCGCCCTCGGAGACGGCATCGCGCTCGGCGACGGGATCGCGCTCGGAGACGGGCTGCGCAGCAGTTGGGCCTTCGACGACGAGTGGGTCTGGGCTTCGAACTTAATAGACCTGAGTTCGGCCGGCGCGATTAACGAGAAGGTTATGATTCAAGGAGAGGAGGCCGTACCCGTCGGCGTCCTGCGCTTGCCCGTTACCAGCCCGCTCTTCCCGCGACGCTAGCGACACAGGTACCTGGCGGGGGCGCGGGGTGACGCCCCCGCGGGCCACCCTGCCCCCCTTGCGACTATGGACCAACACCGCTTCAGCAGCCCTTTCACGTGGCTGACGATTACCGCCGGGGGGGCGGTTTGCGCCTTCGCCGCTTTCCGCCTCGACGGCGGCCAGATGAACCTGGCCCTTCTCTTACTCACCTCGCTCGCGGTCCTGACCAGCTCACGCGCCGCGGTCAGGATACCGCGCGTCAACGCCAACATCACGGTCTCCGACACGCTGACCTTTCTGACGATTCTGCTGTGCGGGGGCGAAGCGGCCGTGCTGCTCGCCGCCCTGGAGGGGATTTGTTCGGGGCTCCGCATCAGTAGGCGGCCGCTGACGGTCCTGCGCAACTCGGCCCAGACGGCGGTCTCGACTTTCCTGACGGTGTGGGTCTTGCGCTCCGTGTTCGGCCCGGTCGAGGCCGTCTCTCAGAGTAAGCCCCTCTCCACTTTCGTCAGCGCCATCTGCGTCATGACGCTCGTGCAGTACGTCGCCCACGCGGGCCTCGCCTCCGTCGCGACGGCGCTCAAACTTCGCCAGCCCGTCCTGAGCACCTGGGGCAAGCATTTTCTGTGGCCGTCCGTCTCGTATTTTATCGGGGGGATTGCAGCCGGCGTCATCGTCAAGCTGGCCGTGCCCGTCGGCTTTTACGCCGTCATCAGTACGATCCCCGTCATCGTTATCGTCTATTTCACTTGCCACAAATACCTCGAAGACATTAAGGCGGCGGCGGCCCACACCGAGCGGGCCGAGCGCGAGCGGGCTGAGGCTGAGCGGGCCCGCGCCGAGCAGGCCGAGCGCCACGTCGAAGAACTCTCGCGCTACATCGCCGAGCAGGAGCGGATCAGTCGCGCGCTGGAGGAGACTAAAGAACACTTCCGCCACGCGGCCTTTCACGATTCGCTGACGGGGCTGCCGAATCGTGCGCTGTTCACGGAGCTATTGAGGGCCGCGGTCGCCAACACGCGCGCGCGCGGCAGTCACTTCTTCGCCGTCCTCTTCCTCGATGTTGACCGCTTCAAGAACATCAACGACAGTCTCGGCCACGCCCACGGCGATCTGCTGCTTGCGGCCTTCGCACAGCGCCTGGAAGGGTGTCTGAGGCCCGTGGACACGCTGGCCCGGCTGGGCGGGGATGAGTTCGCGATCCTGCTGGACGGCATCAACAATCATTCCGAAGCCATCCGCGTCGCCGAGCACATTCAACGAGAGTTGTCGGCCCCTTTCACTCTCGACCAGAGCACCGCCTTCGCCACGGCCAGCATCGGAATCGCGCTCAGCACTCAGGGCTACGAGTGCGCCGAGGACGTGCTCCGCGACGCGGACACGGCGATGTACCGCGCCAAAGACCGGGGCAAGGCCCGCTACGAAGTTTTCGACCAGGCGATGCACACGCGCGCCATCTCGCTTCTTCATTTAGAGAATGATCTGCGGCGGGCCGTCGATGAGGGTCAGTTTCTCATCCACTATCAGCCCATCATGGCGCTCAGCACCGGGACACTCGCGGGCTTCGAGGCCCTCGTGCGCTGGCAACACCCGGAACGCGGCTTAGTCTCGCCCGCGGAGTTTATTCCCGTGGCCGAAGAGACCGGCCTGATTGTGGCAATCGGCCGGTGGGTGTTGGAGGAGGCGTGCCGCCAGACGCGGGGGTGGCAAAAACTCTCGCCGGTTAACCGCAACCTCACCATCAGCGTCAATCTCTCCGGGAGGCAAGTCATGCAGCCCGACTTAATCGAGCAGGTCGGCGAAGCACTGCAAAAGGCGAATCTTGACCCGCACTGTTTGAAGCTGGAGATTACCGAAAGCGTGATCATGGAAAATGCCGACGCGGCTAACCGTATGCTCCGGCAACTGCGCTCGCTCGGCGTCCAGCTCTCGATTGATGATTTCGGCACCGGCTACTCCTCCTTGAGCTACCTGCACCGCTTCCCCGTCAACTATTTGAAAGTTGACCGCTCGTTCGTCAGCCGGATGGGCGAGGGTGATAGCAACACGGAGATCGTGCGGACGATTTGCACCCTCGCCCATAACTTGGGGATGGAGGTGATCGCCGAAGGCATCGAAAGGGCGGAACAGAACGAGCAGCTTAAAGCCCTCGGGTGTGAGTACGGCCAGGGGTACCTCTACTCCAAGCCGGTTGACGCGGAAACGGCGCGGGCGATGCTGTCTGACACCCCGCATCGGCAGACCGGCATTCCCGCGCTCGCTCAATCCCCTTCCCAGGAAATCATTGAATTGAGTGGGGCCACGTATTCGATGTAAGGAAGTCGCTCAGAGCCCCGCGGCTCACGCACCGAGTCAGGGCTTAAGGGAAGCTATGGCGAAGAGGCGGGCGAGGGTTGTGCTTCTTACTTCGCGCATTTATTCTTCCACGCACGGGCTGCGGCTCTGGGCCAAAACCGGGTAGTGGTTCGGTTTGAAAAGGAGTCTCACGCAAAGGCGCAAAGACGCAAAGGAGAACGCGAAGAGGTTGAACGCCTCATTACCTTGCGTGCTTTCTTCGCGTCTTTGCGCCTTTGCGTGAAACCGCCTTACTGCGAGAGCGCGGGTTCCGTAACAGGACAGCAGTAAGGTGGAGTGGAGAGTATGACAGTAGTTCGCACGTCCGATTCACACCCGCTGCGGGTAGATTTTCTGCCCGCCGAAATAGTTCCCACGCCCGGCAGAATAGGTCTGACCTTCGCGCCGGGTAAGTGTCAACTCGGGGGGAGCGGGTACTGGCAACGTGACCTCGACAAAGACCTCGCGCGGCTCCGCGAATACTACCGCACTGACATCTTAGTCTCTCTCATCGAGGAGCACGAGTTCGAGGAATTGAAGATTCAGACTTTGCGCGCGCGGGCGAAAGACTACGGGATAGAAATTCTTTGGTTCCCGATACGTGACATGGCGGTCCCGGCGGAGGTCAAGCCCTACGCGACGCTGATCGAAATGATTTTGAGCGCCCTACGCGCCGGCAAGACCATCGTCGCCCACTGCATGGGCGGACTGGGCCGGACGGGCCTCGTGGCGGCCTCTACCCTGGTGGCGCTCGGGTTAACGGCGGACGAAGCCATCAATGCGGTGAAGGCGGCCCGTGCCGGCAGCCTCGGGATGAGCGAGCAGGAAAAATTCGTGGCCCTATTTAGCGCCTTCCTGAAAGAGCACCCGCGGTCCCAGCCGACTTAAGACCTATGGCGAGGACGACGCGCCACCGAGACGGCTAGCTGCATGACCTTGTCGAGTCAATCCCGGACACAGAGCTGAAGAGGTTTGTGGGCGCTCAAATCACGGTCGTCTGTTGAGCACGGCCGCGCAGCGCCCTCAGTAATGAACCTGAACCTACCCGGTTCTTCTTTGAGCGGTTCGCTGACCGCTGCGGCCCGTTGGGGCTGGTACATTGCTCATTTCTGGAACCGGCTGACCAATCATGACTGACGTGTTGAAACCGGCTTACTCTGGACAAGATAAAGGCGACCGTGTAGGCTAAGCGTTACGTTGATGTACTTCACCTGAAGGAGCCGTCATGAAGGTCCTTCTGCTCGCGGGGCTCGGCCCTTACTTCAAACAGAGCACCGATCTCGTCGGCTCACTATTCGAGCCGGAGGCCGCGGATAAATTCGCGCGAGCCGTGCCCGGCGCGTTCACCGCCGGATTTCGTTTACAGTCCCTGGCCTTCGGCGGCCCAGACGGCCGGCGACACCGGCTGCTGCGCCGCGAGCGGAGCGGCTCGCTCTCGCTCGTCGTGGAGAACCAGCCCGCCATCGAGCGCGCTCCCATACCGAACTTATCCGCCTCGACGGTAATCTCGATCCTCACGCAGGCCGATGTGGATTACGAGTACCTGCCGCTCGACGCCGTCTGGGACGGCGACCAGGAGCCGTCCACGGACGCATTCGATTGCGTCCTGGTCTCGACGACCTTCATCTGCGACCGGGTCTCTCTCGCCCGCGCGATCTCCTGGATTACGGCCCGCCTCCCCGGCACGCCAATCGTCGTCGGCGGACAGTTCAGCAACCTGAAGTACGAAAAGATACTCCGCGACCACCCGGAGGTCCTGGCCGTAGTGCGCGGGGACGGCGAGACGGCGCTGCCGCTCCTGCTGCGAGCCCTTGAAGGCAAGCACGACTTCGAGGCGGTGCCAAATCTCGTGATGCGCCGCCGGCAGGGCGGCGACTGCTGCGGCTCGCACGGGTTGCAGTACGTGGACATCGAGACCTACCCTGCGCCCACGTTCCGTGGCCCGACGCCCATCGTGCCTTACGAGTCCATGAGGGGCTGCCCTTTCAGTTGTAAGTTCTGCTCGTTCCCGGCCGCCTCGCCGAAGTGGCGGTACAAGTCCGCGCAGCGGATCGTCTCCGACTGGACCCACTACCGTGAGGTCAACGGGGCGAAGCACATCCGCGCGCTGGACTCGACCTTCACCGTCCCGCAGGCGCGCTTCAGGGAGCTGCTCGACCTGCTGCCCTCCGCCGGCATCGGGTGGGAGGCGTTCACGCGGGCCAACGTGCTCTCCAGCCCGGCCGTCATAGACGCCCTCGCGCGCGCCCACTGCCGGACGCTCTCCATAGGGTTCGAGTCCATGAGCGACAACTCGCTCGACTACATGAACAAGTTGGTGAGCGCCAGGCAAAATCGCACCGCGTTTCAACTCCTGCGCGGCGGCCCGGTCGGCTACCGAATGTCATTCATGGCGGGATACCCAGGCGAGACGCCCGAAGACTATCAGGAGACGCACGACTTCCTCGTGAACGAGTACGAGGGGCACTTCACGCTGTCGGTGTTCTCGCTTCAGGATGAGACGATGCCCGTCTGGGAGGACGCGCAACGCTTCGACATCCGGGTCGCGGACACAGAGAACCCTGACTATTCCTGGACGCACATCGGCATGAACGTCGGGACGGCGCGCGCGCTCCGCAAGCAGACCCTGCGGGACGTGCGCTGGAAGAATGACGGGGCCGTCCCCTTCCTCTGGCAGACCGATTACCAGACCCCTCTCCTGCCTCACCTGACGGCGCGGGAGAATTACCGCGTGGAGAAGCTCGTCGAGCGGATTGGCTTCCTCCCGACCGACTACCCTGACCCGGAACGCAGCGGGCCGCTCCTCAGGGGGATGCTGGCAGAACTGGCGGGACTCGGCATCACCGCGGAGCCCGCCCCCGCGCCCGTTTCGTAGAGCGCCCGGCGATTGCCGCGCGGTCCACCCCTCGGCTCACCGGGGCCGACCTTCCACAAGGACTATCGGGTTGCGCTCGCAAGGGTCCTGGACCATCGAGTACGTCTCGATCCTGTCGCCGCCCACTTCCCAGACTACCTTCTCATCCGGGTTGCGGATGCCTTTGAGCGGGAGCAGGTGCGACCACTTTTGATTCATCGCCGCAAGCTCCTCACGGTAGAACGCCTCGCAGTAGGCCGGGGCGTGCGGCAGCGGCTCGCCGCGCAGAAGAGGCGCGAGCGACCTGCCGTCGCAGTCCGGGAGGTCACGGCCCAGAAGGTCGAGGATGGTCGGCGCTACGTCCACGAGGCGGACTTGCTCTGTGACCTGCGCGCCCGGCGTCGAGACGCCCGGAGCGCAGATCACGAGCGGGACGAGTTGCGTGGCGTCGAAGAGCAGGCACCCGTGCCCCTTCTCCTCTGGATGCCCGAGTTCCCCGCTGTGGTCGTTCTGATACCACCCGGCGAGGTCTTCGCCGTGGTCGGAGAAGAGCACGAACGTCGTGTTCTCGTGCGTCATCCCTAGCTCGGCGAGGCCGTCGAGGAGCAAGCCCAGGTAGTGGTCCATGTACCACACTTCCCCCTCGTAGGGGTTCGCCGTTCCGGCCGGCGGCTCCTCGGGAGGTTCGTAGGGCCAGTGCGCGTCGAAGAAGTGCGCGAAGAGGAGCTTCGGCCCAGGCCCCGCGCCGCAGACCCATTCGAGCGCCCGCTCGACGACGAGCGGAGCCCTCTTGAGCGCCGTCCCGCGCAGCTCCACGTCAATCACCTTCAGCGCGTCGCGCCCGTCGGCCAGGGGCGGTATCCAGTCGTCGTAGTGCGCGAATCCTCGGTTGAGGCCGTACCAGCGATTCATCCCAGGGCACGAGACGACGGCCCCGGTGTTGTAGCCGGCTTCGGCCAGAAGCTCGGTCAGCGTTTGAGCGCCGGGGTCCATCTGCTCCTTGAGCAGGTGGCGAATCCCGTGGTTCGGCGGCTGGAGCCCGGTGAACACGGTGGCGTGGCTGATCGGCGTGAGCGGCGAGGAGGACACGGTCGTCAGGAAAGAGCAGCCCCAGGAGCGGAGCCGCTCGATTGAAGGGAAGCGGCCCGAATAGGCCACGTCCGCCCGGAGCGTGTCCAGCGATATCATTACGAGGTTCAATGTTCTCCCCCTTCTCTTCCGGTGTCGCCGCAGTCCGGTCACGACTGACCGTGGTCCGTCGCGGACTGACGAGGCCCGGCGCGTGGCGTGTGCGGTGCGGGCGAAGTATAGGCCCGTCCGGCCCGCGCCGTCTACACTTTTCGTTGTTTGGCGGTGGCTCAGTTTCAGACGGGGCGAAGGGAAAGGCGGTTTCACGCTGGAGGCGCAAAGGCGCGAAGAAAGCACGCAAGGTAATGAGGCACTCAACTTCTTCGCGTTCTCCTTTGCGTCTTTGCGCCTTTGCGTGAAATTCCTCCCTGATAAAGACGGCCCAACTTCAAACCGAACCACTACCCCTCGGTTTCCTAACACTCGTTATTTATAGAGGCTCATGGAACCTGTTTCTAAAAGTGCAGGTGAATAACCAACTGAGGGCCCAGTGAAGGCGAATTAAATTCATGTCGCGCGCCATCCCTGCCAGGCTATGACCGAAGGGCGAGGGTGTCCAGTAGTTTACTGGTTCCCATCGCAGAGGCTCTAACCCGGCCTCCCGAATAAGTCCTGTCACAAATTTTGGCGTCATGAATCTTTCAGACCCTTTACCGTATCGCAGCATTCGGTAAATTAACTCCGGTGAGAGAAGATTCGGCACCGTGACGGCCGCAACTTCACGGGCCAAACGACCCATCTGGCGAAGGAGAGCAATTGCTTGCTGGTTACTGAAATGCTCTATTACCCCGCAATTAAAGCAAGCGTCGTGCGGCTCTATGTCAATGGAAAACATATCGCCCTCGACGAAAGTAATCTTATGCTCAAGGCCCAGGTAGGAGGCTATGCGACGGGCATACTCAAGGGCCGATGGCGATAAGTCAACAAGTGTGACTCGTTCGGCGTGGGCAGCCATCAGGATACTGATGTGCCCACTTCCACAACCTAACTCAAGAACACTTTTGCCTTCCAAGCCATGAAACAGCTTGGCGTAGGCGCGGGTCATTTCTGAATCGCAGTCCCTCGACCATAACTCCCTCTGTTCACGCGGGCCATGATTTCGGTCGAATGAACATAGCTGCTCCTTCCAATGTTTTTCCCAGAGCGGCCGCTCGTCAACACCCTCTGAAAACTTTCGATGGATAGCGTGTTTAAGAATCCAATCTACAAAATTAAGGCGAGCTGACATAGCCATAGTGAGACCTCTTTGCAGAGAGACAGTTTTCACCGCTAGATATTTCGGTAAAGCTGTTTTTGGCAGGGGCTGGGATTATAGCGACTCGGAAAGCCCAGAAGTGTGTAGAGACTGTAGAATTTGCGTTACGAATCTAGACGGGAAAGCTCTCTACCGGACTCGCAACAAGCAGGGCCTCTGATCGATTGCGTCGGGTGCTCGCGGGTTATTCCGATTCGTGAGGCAGGGCGAATTTAAGAGGCTGATTGCTTCATTCCTCTACCTTGCAGTTGACTTGTCCCGTTGTTTCGACGCGGCCGTGTGTTCTATACTCCCGCGCTGGAGGTAACAAGATGCTCGCCGGATTCCCCGCCATCGATGCGGACGCTCACGTTTACGAAGACCCGTTCCTCTTGACCAAACGGGCACCGGAGGGGCTGCGTGAAAAACTCCCTCAAGAGTTCGGCCGCGCCCTCGGCTACCGCTTCGGGAATCAGATCGCACACAGCTCCCGCGGGCGCTGGGCGGCCTTTGAAGCCGGGGGCTGGGAGGGCTTGCGCCGCCACATAGCGGACGCCGAAGGCGGCGGGTCGCAGGTGCTCTCGGCTGAGGTGACGAACGACCTCTTCCCTGGGGCGGCGACGATGTCCGACGGGGCACTCTGGGAGCAGCGATACCCGGAACTCCCGGAGCATTACGACGACAAATGGTACTCGCCCGAGTACACGGTGGCCGCCCTCGCCCGACAGGGCTTCGACCGGGCGTTCATGTACCCGTCGCTCGGCCTCTACCTGCCCTGCTTCGACGGCATGGGGCCGCTCGGCATCGAGTGTTGCCGAATCTACAACGACTGGCTCCTCGAATTCTGCTCCGCTGCGCCGTCGGTGCTGCGGCCCGTCGCCATGATAGCCCTTCACGACCCGGCGCTGGCGTTGGAGGAGATTCAGCGCACCCACGCCCTCGGCTTCGCCGCGGCCTGCTTTTCGCGTTTCCCCGACGGCCGGACGAGTGCCGACCCGGACCTCGAACCCATTTGGGCGACCTGCGAGCGCGACCGCATCCTCGTCAGCTTCCACCCGGTCACTTCGCCCGTCTATCTTGACAACCAGCCCCTCGAACGCCCGCCGAGCCCGTTTGAGTTCTTCAACGTCAACATGTTCGGGCAGCACTTCGCGAACCTGCTCCTCTCCGGCGTCCTGGAGCGACACCCCGGCCTCAGAGTCGCGCTGCTCGAATCCGGCTGCGGGTGGCTCCCGAGCGTGCTGTGGAGGCTTGAGCGAATGTTCTTCGCCTCGCAGAAGCGCGACGACGTGTGGGGCCGCAACATCCCGCGCCTGCTGGCCGGCCTGAGCCGCGAGCAGCTGGCCGAAAACGTCAGGATGTCGCCGGCCGACTACTTCCGGCGGCAGTGCTACATCGCCTGCGAGGCCGAGCCGTTCGTGATGGACGTGGCTAACCTCGTCGGCGAAGACCGCCTCGTCTTTCAGGGCGACTTCCCGCACCCGGATCATCACCCCTCGTATATCACCGACTTCGTGGAGATGGTGCCCGAGAGTCTTCGCCGGAAGATTCTTTGGGACAACCCGCGCGCAATGTATGGCGAGACAGCAGAGGAGCAATCATGGAGACGCGGCAGCTAGGCAGGAGCGGACTAAGAGTCTCGGCGCTGGGGCTGGGGTGCATGGGCATGTCGGAGTTCTACGGGCTCACGGACGAGCAGGAGTCCGTCGCCACCATCCACCGCGCGCTGGAGTTGGGCGTCAACTTTTTCGACACCGCCGACATGTATGGCCCGTTCACCAACGAGCGGCTGCTCGGGCGCGCTGTCAGGGGCCGCCGCGACGAAGTCGTGCTGGCGACAAAGTTCGGCAACGAGCGCACGGAGGACGGCACCTTCCTCGGCGTCAACGGCCGGCCCGAGTATGTGCGCCGCGCGTGCGAGGCGAGCCTGAGCCGCATGGGCGTGGACGTGATTGACCTTTACTACCAGCACAGGGTTGACCCCGAGACGCCCATCGAGGAGACCGTCGGGGAGATGGCCCGACTCGTCGAGGAGGGTAAAGTCCGATACCTCGGCCTCTCCGAGGCAGCGGCCGAAACCGTTCGCCGCGCCCATCTCGTTCATCCTATCGCCGCGCTCCAGACGGAGTACTCGCTGTGGAGCCGCGACCCGGAGGACGGGCTCCTCGCCGTCTGCCGCGAGCTGGGCGTCGGCTTCGTGGCCTACAGCCCCCTCGGGCGGGGGTTCCTCACGGGCCGGATTAAGAGCTTCGACGATTTAGCGCAGGACGACTACCGCCGCAACAGCCCGCGCTTCCAGGGCGAGAACTTCGGGAAGAATCTCGAACTGCTCGCGCGCGTCGAGGAGCTGGCGGCGGAGAAGGGCTGCACGCCGACGCAACTGGCGCTCGCGTGGGTGCTGGCGCAGGGCGAAGACATCGTGCCGATTCCGGGGACGAAGCGGCGAAAGTATCTGGAGGAGAACGCGGCCGCGGCCGAAGTTAAAATAAGCCCGGAAGAGTTGAAGCGCATCGACGAGGTGATGCCGAAAGGCGTGGCCGCGGGCGAGCGATACCCGGAATTTCAAATGGACGCGCTCAACCGTTAACTCCGTTTCAGTCCGTCAAAGGCGTCGGCTCTCGGCGTGACGGCGACGACCTTTCTTGCTCGGCGGCTTCAGCCGTGAGCACCCGCTCGAATTGAAGGACGGCGTCGCCCACACTCCAGCGGGCGATGCTCTCCGCCCCGCTCTGCGCGACCCGGCGTCGCAACTCCTCGTCGCTCATCAGACGGCGAATCGCCGCCGCCATTTGTTCCGGCTCCCGCGGGTCACAAAGAATCGCATTCTCCCCGTCCACCGCGTAGGTCTCGACGCCTCCGTTCCTCGATGAGATGAGCGCGGCCCCGCACGCCATGGCCTCCGCGCCGGGCCGGCCGAAGCCTTCGTGCTCCGAGGGCACGAGGAACAGCCTTGAGTGGTTGTAGAGTTCCGCCAGCCGGGAGTCGTCCGGGGCGACGTGATGTGTGACCCAGACCGGGAGCCCCGGAATTCGCTCGTACCCGAAGCACCAGAACCGGACGTGCGGCGGGAGGTGAGGACGCGCCGACTCCGCAGCCCGCACCGCGTCGTACGTGCGCTTCGTCCCCTCGGCCCTGGCCGGAAAGCCGATCAGCGTTCGCTCGTCGCCGCCTATGGGGATGAAGGGACGGAAGAGGACCGTGTCCACGGCATTGCGAATCAAATGGCAGGTCCTGCCGGCAACCGATTGGACCAACCGCGCGCCGGCCAGCGAAGTACACACCGTCGGCAAATCCGCGTGCAGTGTGCGCCGCGCCTCCTCACGGTCGGCGGAATCGCCCAGCATGTAACTCTCGTAGTCTTGCAGGAAATAGAGCTTGCGCCCCATCCGGCGCGAGTAGGACTGGGCCAGGGGCACGGCGAGCCGGTTGTTTACCACCGTGACATCGAAAGGCCCCCCGACATGCTCCTCCGCCAGACTCGGGACGACGAGGTTACGCACGTCCGGCCGCGATTGATACCACGGGTGCGGGTCCGCCCCCGACTCGGACAGCTTTCTCTCCGCGGCGAGGTCTGCGTCGGCGGGTGCGCCGCCGTGTGACTCGCGGTCAGGGTCCACGTCCAGCCGGTAACGGAGCGACGTGAGCAGCGACTCACGCGGGTGCACGATCACGACCTCGTGGCCTCTGGCGGCCAGAGCATCAGCGTAAGTGTAGATGGTCTTGGCCCCCCCGATTGGATGAGGTGCCGTCTGCGGCATCACAAACGCGATTCGGAGCGGACGCGCGAGTTGACGAGTCATAGCGAGTAGCCCTCCCGCCCCCGGCGGAGCGAGCCGCGACAGGAAAAGTTGATGGTATCACACGAGCGAAGGCCGGGGCGCGGAGGAGATAACCACGGACTAACATAACTCTTGAGCCGTATCATTGGTCGGGGATATAATGCGGCCGTCAACAAAGGCGTACCGACAATCACCACGCCTTGATAACCCTCGCATTACCTGGTGCAGCAGTCGGACGAAAGTAATCACGTGCCTGGCTTAAGCCTGCGGCGTTGACGACCACCCGCCGCAGAGCCCCGCCAGCGACATGCCTCGCACTCTACCGCTTCGTGCGGTCGTGACCTTACCCCGGCCGGGTGACCATCGCAGCACGCTATGCCCGGCTACCAGAGAAGCCAAATGTAGTGGAGGTGATATGAAAAAAGGATCCGCCAGTAAAAAAAGTACAACTAAAGCCACGCAGCAGCAACAGCCGCAGCAGGGCAGGAAGTCAATCGTAGAATTCGTGTACGGGCAACTCCGTGCGAACGCGCCCCAGTTGTCGGACGCGAATAGCCGTCAACTCGCCGCGGCGCTGACGAGGCAGGTAATCTCCGAGGTCGCGGCCCAGATAGCGGCCGAGGTGGCTCTTCAAACAGCGGAGATAGCCGCCCTGAACACCTTGCCGGGCGAGAGGTAGGACGGCTAGCGTTCGTTGTCCGTCAGTCATACTGGTAATGCCCCGGACGTTGTCGTCGCGCGGCATCTCCCAACTCAAGCCGGCCGTCGAGGCACGGCCGGCCGTGGGGGATGGTGGCTCGGCGCGGGCACCGTTTCCGCAGGTCGTTCGAGTGTGTCATCGGCCGCCCTCTAGGGGTTCCGCGTGCGTGGCCCGAGGCCGTGCGGACGGTCCCGGACGCGCAGGGTTCACCGAGCGCGCCCGCGGCTGTGTCTTCAATCACATTAAAGTCGGCGTGTCCCCAGGCGGACCGCCGTCCTTAGCTTGAGGAGGGCAGTCCATCGCGCGCGCGGACGCGTGTGGAACAATACTGCCTCCCGGCGTCGGTGCTCCGCGGCCCGGCCGGCGTCTCTAAGTGCCGTAAGGTGTGATGACGTTTATGGAACAGACAGTAACCTCAAGGGAATTCGCCGGCGAGCTTAAGAGTCGGCTGGAGGCGCTGGACGAGATAGACGCCGAGACCCTCGCCGACCTCTTTCGGCCGGCGGCAAGTTATCACCCTTTCCACCAAGCCCTACTGCACACGCTGCACAGCTATCTTCTCAAGCAAACCCTCGCGCACGCGCGCCGGAACACTCAGTTCTACGGGCAGTCCCCTGCATACGCCCGCTGGAACCCGGTCCCCGACGGCGACCCGCCCGACCTCAGTTGCTGGCCCGTCATCAACCGTCAGCACCTGATTGACCACCTCCACGACTTTATCGCCGCGGACGTTCGCCTCCGCTCCATAGCACACACGACGGGGACGACCGGCGCGACCATCAACGTTTACAAGTCGCACGAGGAGGTCGGCTTTCTGACACGGTACTACTTGCGGATATTTCAGCCGCAAGTCGAAGCACTCGCGTCGCTGCCGCTGAGCCTGTCATTCCCGAACTTCCACCACGGCGCACAAATCCCTCTGCCCGGCGTCGGCATCCCCTTCTTCAGCGGGTTGACCGACGACGGACTCCTGCGCGAGACCGTGCGAATGCTCGAAACCACGTACAATATTCCAGGCCACGACGCGCGCATTTCCCTGCTGAGCGGGCCGGAACACGAGCTACAGTTCTTCACGAGCTACCTGCTGGAGCAGGGGCGCGACCCGCGGGCTTTCGGTATCGCGGCCATCAACATGACGGGCAGTCACCTCACCGCCCACAGGCGTAAGTTCCTGCGCGACGCGTGGGGGGCCGTCGTCAACGACCACTTCACGCTGACCGAACTCATCGGCGGCGCGGTGCGCTGCCACAGATGCGACCACTTTCATCTCGACCCTATCGTCGTCGGAGAGGTGTTGGACGTGGACACCGGCCGGCCGGTCGAGCAGGGCGTGGGCGCGCTCGTGCTGACCAGCCTCCATCCGTTCGTTCAGATGCAGCCACTGATTCGCTACGAGACCGGAGACTTGGTGCGGCGCGCGGAGAGTGACTGCGTCGGGACCATGACGTTCGCATTCCTCGGGAAGCGCGGGAACGCGGTCGGGCGGCGACGCGACGGCCGCACCGACTGGCTCATCTTCCCCGCGCCGCTATACGATTTTCTCAGCCCCGTCCCGGACATCAACCTCCACGGCTGGAACGCCAACGTGCACACCGCCAGTGACCGCTCCATCGGGTCGCTGCCGCTCATCTCAATCCGCGCTGCCGACGAGGGCGACCGGCTGCGGATTGATCTCGTCATCGAACTCCGGTACGCCCCGCACTACTTCGCCGAGCGGACGCGGGAACTCACGTCGATGATCGTCTCGTACCTGATGGACGCGCCGGGGACTCAGCTCGCCGAGCACCTCGGCGGCGGAGACGTTGTGCTCAACGTTGACTTCGTCGGACCGGGCGTCCTCAAAGAACGAAACTTCATCAAGGTCTAGGCCCAGCCGCGCTCGGGAGGAGGAAGGAGATGCCTCAGATAACAGTCATCCGTGGGCAGAAGGCAGCGGCCTTGCCGCCGGACCCGGCACGCGTCAACCTCTATTCCCGCATAGAGGAAAGCATCGCGGCCACCAGGAATCACAGTGTCATCTACGAGGACGTGCTCGGCGAGGGACCCGGCTCCTGGCACACGGCCCCCCGTTACCCCACCGACAAGGTCAACTGCCTGGTCTGGGTGCTGCTCGTGCTGGCCGAAGCCTACGGCCGCCCAGGCGGGCAGGGCGGCAAGCAGTTGTCCATGGACTGCCTGCGCTACTACTGCGGGCACGTCGGGTTCTCGATGAGGAAGCATTACCTGGAGCAGTGGCTGGCTTTCGATCCGGGGCCGTTGCGACCCATCTCCCTCCGGGAACTGTGCGCCCCCAAGCACTACGTCAGCGTCATCGAGCCGAAGCTCTTCCTCGCGCGCAGGGAGTTCGAGGCACCGCTCTACCGCATGGGGGCGACGGTGTTCGATACCGAGTACGCGCCCGCCTCTGGGTTCTGGTCGGGCGTG
The DNA here is from genome assembly GCA_036403435.1 of Pyrinomonadaceae bacterium. Lineage (GTDB taxonomy): Bacteria > Acidobacteriota > Blastocatellia > Pyrinomonadales > Pyrinomonadaceae > QHXM01. The sequence goes on along the minus strand of DASWQY010000088.1, from coordinate 1,097 downwards.
CAGTTACTCTCGCCCGGTTTCTACGTCATGTTCGGCGTGCCCACCCGCCTCTGCTTCGAGCAGATCGCTGACCGCTGCTGGCCGCTGGGCCTCGTTCACTGCGCGTTTCTGGAACTGTCCGGCTGGAGGCCCGACGCGTCTGCCCCGCCGCCGAGTCACTGGACCGTCCACCACGCCTCCGTCATTTACGGCACGGTCGCGTCCGAACCGCTGGGGCTCTACCTGGAGAAATCGGCCGCCATTCACCAGGGCTACGTGGTCTGCGAGCTAGCCCCTTCCTGGGTGCCGCGCCGCCGTGCCGTGGACGAAGAGGCGCTGCGGCTTGCCCATCGCGAGTCCCAGTTTGAGGCCGGCGGCTTCCGGCCTTATTCGGGGTTTTGAAGGGCGTCTCGCGGGGCGCTCCTGAGCAGAAGTTCGGAGCCTCAACCCGTGGCCCACACGCGCCCGCGCACGGGGTCAACCGGCTGAGGCTTCGTGCAAATTCGGATTCATACTAATCTTGCCAGGGGCAGACTTTCATGGCGCTTTCCAGTCAAGAAATACGCGAGATTTTTTTTCAGTTTTTTGAGGGGAAAGGGCACCTGCGCATCCCCGCGGCCTCCCTTATTCCGGCCGATGACCCGACTTTATTATTCGTCAATTCCGGGATGGCCCCGCTGAAGAAGTTCTTCGTCGGTGAAGCGGCCCCGCCCCGCCCGCAACTCTGTAGTATTCAGCCGTGCGTCCGCACACGGTGTATGGAGGCGATTGGGAACCGCTATCTTCTGACCTTCTTCGAGATGATGGGCAGCTGGTCCATCAACAATTATTTCAAAGAGACTGCAATCGAATTAGCTTATGAATTACTCGTCGAGCGGTTCCGTCTTCCGAAGGAAAAACTGTACGCGACGGTCTACCGGGGGAATGCGGAATTAAACCTCCCGCCGGACTACGAGTCTGCCAGGGCCTGGGAGAAGGTGGGATTAAAAAGTGAGCAAATTGTCTATCTTGGTGATGAAATCTTCTGGGGGCCGGCCGGCGACTCCGGCCCGTGCGGCCCGAGCACGGATGTCTTCTTCGACACCGGCAACGGACGTGATGAGCTGTCTAGTCCCGAA
>DASWQY010000087.1:0-3322 GCA_036403435.1 Pyrinomonadaceae bacterium | reverse complement strand
CAGCCGACCGCGGGCGCCATCGACAGCCAATCCGTCAAGACCACGGAAGCTGGCGGCCCGCGCGGTTACGATGGCGGCAAAAAGGTCACCGGCCGCAAGCGGCAGGCGCTGGTCGACACCCAAGGCAACCTTCTCAAGGTCAAGCTCCACCCGGCGGACATCCATGACAAGCAGAGCAGCATGCTCCTGCTGACCTGCCTCCACCTCCTGTTCCCCAGGATCACGCTGGTGTGGGCCGACACCCATTACCAGGGCATCAAGACCTGGGCCAGGGAAAACCTCGGGTGGGCCATTGAAATCGTCAAGCACTGGTGGACCGGTGTCAGTGCTGTCTGGTGCGCTCCAGGTCAGGAGCCGCCGAGCAGACCTTCCGGTTTCCATGTTTTGCCTCACCGTTGGGTGATCGAGCGAACCTTCGCTTGGATTTCCCGTAACCGGCGCCTTGCTAAGGATTACGAAAACTTGCCCGAAAGCGGTGAAGCCTTCATCTACATGGCCATGAGCCGCATCCTGCTCAAAAGGCTGGCCAGAGACTCGTCAATTTCAGACATATCCAAGGCATAATTTAGCAAACCTTCAACTCAACGCCCTCTTAAAGGCCGTTGAGTTTAATTTGTGATTAATCTAGCACAAGTCGACGTCGCGTTTTAGATGAGTATCAGACCAGTTAATACTAAGAAGCCGAGACCCCTTGAGCACGCTGCCATGATTTACATGTTTTTGGTCGGGTATTTCGAACGAGAGCCCACAACTTGATCGTGTCGCATAGGTTTCGTCTTCTTCAATAAGTCCCTGCCCGACAATGTACGACTATGCTTGCGGCACACATACATGTATGCACAACCGGTCCATAGATCGTTAAAATTCAACTCAACGCCCTCTAAGTCTAGGCCCTGTTATAGCTTGAAGTCTTTCTTGATCCAGTCGAAGGTGGCGGCAAGGCAGAGGACGCCCATGAAGGATCGGGCGGTTTTCTCGTAGCGGGTGGCGACGGCGCGCCATTCCTTGAGGCGCGCCCACAGGCGCTCGACGCGGTTGCGATTGTTGTAGATCCAGCTCGGGCAGGCGACGGGCGCTTCGTTGCTCTTGGCCGGGATCGCCGGCCTTGCGCCCTGGTCCCAGATGAACTGGCGGAACGCGTGTGAGGCATAGCCTTTGTCGCCGACGACCCAGCCGGGAACGTCGGGCAGGCAATCGACCAGATCCTGGGCCAGGGGAAGTTCATGAGCCTGACCGGGCGCCAGGGCGAAGCTGATCGCCCGGCCGGCGCCGTCGGTGATCACGCAAGCCTTGGTGCCATAGCCGCCACGAGAGCGGCCAAGCGCTTCACGCACGTCGCGCTGGGCTCCAGATCCCCCTTTTTGGGCGCCCCCGCCGCCTTGTGGTGCGCCCTGATCGATGTGCCGTCGAGAAAGGCCATGCCCAGGTCAACGCCATGCTCCTGGACCCGTTCGAGAAGCCGTTCCCAGACGCCCAGCTTGCTCCAGCGGATGAAGGTCTGCGCCGCCCGCCACCAGGGCACCAGATCGGGCGGTACGCTGCGCCATTTCGCGCCGTTTTGATGCCGCCAGACAATCGCCTCGATCGTCTCACGCAGGGCGACTGGCTCCGTCTTGCCCCGCGGCCGGCACTCATCGATCAGCGGCCCCAGCACCGCCCACTGCTCGTCACTCAGGACAATAAGTCTGCTTTGATCAGTCATCCCAGATAGATAGGCACAGTCTTCAAGCTATAACAGGCCCTAGCATTACAGTTGCGGGTTCCGTTTGAAGTGGGATTTCTGGGCCGTGGCCTGATGGCATCGGCGCCAGACGGACCAGGCGATGACGAAAGCCGGTTCGATACGGCGCTGGATCAGACGCCAGGCAATACGACGGATCTCCTGGAGTGACCATCGCACCAAGGGTTTCGCTGAGGGGTCGGTTGGCTTTTTTGGGGTGACGTGAGGGTATCCGCCTTGTGGCGGATCGCCACGAGCATGGCGAAGGCGAGCATGACCAGCGAGACGTGGCGATGCCAGCCATGCCAGCTTCGGGTTTCGTTGTGGGTGAGACCCAACTCGGTTTTCGCGGTCTCGAACGCGTCCTCGATCGCCCAGCGCCGCCCCTCGACTTCGACCAGCACTTCCAAGGGCGTGCCGGTCGGACACCATGTCGTGAAGAAGGCCATTTTCCCGTCGCTCAGGCCACGCCGGATCAGCAGGCCGCGCGTCCACATCGGTTGCGCCGAGCGGCACCCGAAGAAGCTTCGCGCATCGAGGTCGGCCAGTTCCAGATAGCCCCAATCGTACAGCCGCGGCCCCTTGGTCCCGGCTCCGGCGGACAGCCGGACCCAGTGGGAATCCGGCAGCGTCAGCGCGATCGCCTCGGCCGTGCCGGACACCGGCTCCGGCTTGTCCCAGGAGTGAAACTGCGCGGTGCTCGCGACGCCGAGCACGGATCCCTTGCCCGCCCGGCGCAGCGCCATCTCCACCTCGCCAACCCCGTAGACGCTGTCCGCCGCCACCCAGGCGAAGGGTACCCCGGCACTGATTGCCCGCTCGATCATCTCGACCGCGAGGTGCGGCTTGGTCGCGAACCGGACGGCCTCGGGCACATGGGCCGCCGCCAGACGGTCCGGATCACCGGTCCAACCCTTCGGCAGGTAGAGCCGTCGGTCGATGAAGGCGTGACCCTTGGTGGACGCATAGGCGGCGAAGACACCGACCTGGCAGTTGGTGATCTTGCCCGCCGACCCGGTGTACTGCCGGGCGACGCCGCACGACCCCTTGCCCTGCTTCAGAAAGCCGGTCTCGTCGATGACCAGCACGGCGTCGCCCTCGGCCAGCGTCTCGAGCGCATAGTCGCGCACAACGTCGCGCAACGCGTCGGCATCCCAGTGGCTGCGCCCCAGGACCGCCTGCTGGCGCCAGGGACCGGTGTCGCCGGCGGCCTCCGCGCGCATCCACCCCGTCTTGCGCCGCTCCGGTCCGAGCAGTGTGTCCAGGAAAGCCGCCGCCGAGGCCAGGATGCTCGGGTGGCCAATCAACCAACCGAGCTTGGCCTTGGCTTTCCGCAGTTCGGCCGACCAAAGCTCCAGAAGATCCTCAATCGCGACACCGGTCATCGCATCCTCCCCAAAATCCTGATCAACAGGGAGGAAGCCTCAATGCTGCAACTGTAATGCTAGGGCCTGTTATAGCTTGAAGACTGTGCCTATCTATCTGGGATGACTGATCAAAGCAGACTTATTGTAAGCGTCATCTGACTACCACCTTGAACAGATGATCGTCACGCGCGAGAATGGCGAGGCGGTTTGGGCAGAGCCGGGGATGGATCAGGCA
>DASWQY010000086.1:0-18965 GCA_036403435.1 Pyrinomonadaceae bacterium | reverse complement strand
TTCGGGACTAGACAGCTCATCACGTCCGTTGCCGGTGTCGAAGAAGACATCCGTGCTCGGGCCGCACGGGCCGGAGTCGCCGGCCGGCCCCCAGAAGATTTCATCACCAAGATAGACAATTTGCTCACTTTTTAATCCCACTTTCTCCCAGGCCCTGGCAGACTCGTAGTCCGGCGGGAGGTTTAATTCCGCATTCCCCCGGTAGACCGTCGCGTACAGTTTTTCCTTCGGAAGACGGAACCGCTCGACGAGTAATTCGTAAGCTAATTCGATTGTAGTCTCTTTGAAGTAACCGTTGATGGACCAGCTGCCCATCATCTCGAAGAAGGTCAGGTGGTGGCGGTCGCCCACGTCCTCGATGTCGCGCGTGCGGATACACGGCTGCACGTTGCAGAGGTCCGGGCGCGGCGGCTCGGCCTCGCCCGTGAAGTACTTCTTCAGCGGGGCCATCCCGGAGTTGACGAACAAGAGCGTCGGGTCGTTGGCCGGAACAAGAGAGACCGCGGGGATATGCAGATGCCCTTTTTCCTCAAAAAACTCAATGAAAATCTCGCGTATTTCTCCGCAGGAAATCACCATGGAAGTATGATTGGAGCAAGATTAGGTTGAAGCCCGATAAGCAAAGCCCTGGTAGTTGTCTCGACAGTACGCGTCGCGCACCGGAATCCAGCCGAAAAGTTTTGCCACGACCCTTCCCGCGATGCAGGCGGGACCGTCTTATTTAATCGCCACCCAGCCGGCGAAGTTCGCCCAACGCCAGAAGCAATCGACCTGATGAAATCCGGCCGTGTGGAGGAACTCTTCGTTCATCTTCGCCGTAACCGGAACGAGCCTTCCTTCAAGCGCGAGCTTCTTCCGTTGAATCTCATCGTCGGAGTAGCCGTGTCGAGACTTCATCTCGTGATAGATTCGGACGTACGCCCCGTCAATTGCTGCGGAAGCGCCGAGAACCTTCTCGACGAGAATAAAGGCCCCGCCGCGCTTGATCGAGTCATAGACCTTTTGGACCAACGCGAGCCTGTACTCGATGGGGGTAAACATTAACGTCAGGACGGAGAGCGTCAGCGAGATATCGGGAGCCATCGGATAGAACGTTCGGAGGTCCTTATTAAAGATTCTCATCGCCCCGGCTTTAACCCACTCGGCGTAACGAGCGGAGACGGCCTCGAACATGGGCTCCGACGCTTCGACGAGAACGTAGCGATTACGGACCCCGCAGGAGGCTAAAAAGCAGTTGACGGCTTCGCCGCGCGAGCACCCGAGATCGACGATGTCGGTCCCCGGTTCGACGAACTGATTTCCGACTTCGAAACACGTTTGGCGCATTACTTCGTACTGCGGAATCGAACGCTCCAGCATCTCGTCGAACTGCGCGGTCACGCGTTCGTCGAACTTCCATTCGTGTTCGCCGAACGCCGGTTCAGCAGAAACTTCCTTACGTGGTTCGGTCATTCGTAGACGCCCTCGATTCGAGTTCGCCGTCGGGTTCTAAGGAGGGGAGCGGAGCGCGTGAGTGCTTCGTCGTGTCTGGCCTCAGGCGGGGGGGACGCTGCTCACGACTGCTGTACGCTTGCCTCTTCTATCACTATTACCGCCGGAGTGTCAATCTGCACCCTCACGGTGCGGCATCGCCTGCGAGGTTGCAATAAAAGTAGAGTTCGAGTAAAAAATTCCTCGCGGCGAGCGGCCCGAACTCAGGCCCCGAAAGGGTCGGGCCGGAAGCGTCTCTGCATCGCCCATGTCTTTTCCCGAAATCGCATACTTAGTCCTGAAGGCCGGACGCCGAAGAAGGCTCCTTCGCAATTGATATGACCCTGCAAGATTCAGCCGACGTGGTCGAGCACTTCACGGCGCGCGCGCGGCAATACGACGAGTCGAGTCGGTGGTGTACGGACCCCGAGATGATGGAGCGCGTGAAGGCGCTGGCCGCGCCGGACCCCGTGGCCCAGATGCTCGACGTGGCGTGCGGGACGGGGCTCGTCTCAAGGGCCTTCCGCGAGAGGGCCGGCCGAATCGTCGGCGTGGACCTGACCCCGGCGATGGCGGAGCACTCGACGAGGTGGCTCGACCAACTGCTGATCGGCTCCGCGGAGGCCCTGCCGTTCGAGGACGGGGCGTTCGACCTGACCATCTGCCGCCAGGGCATACAGTTCATGGACGCCGCCGCGGCCACGCGCGAGATGGTCAGGGTCACGCGGCCCGGCGGGCGCGTGGTGCTCGTCAACTTGTGCGCCTACGGCGAGGAGGACAGGGACGAGTATTTTGAAATCCTGCGGCTGCGCAACCCCGCGCGGCGCGTGTTCTTCATGCCCGACGACCTGGGGCTGCTGCTGAGCGACGCCCGCTGCCGTCAGGTCGCGGTCCACTACCACGTCAGCTCGGAGGACGTGGCCGCGTGGTCGGAGAACGGGGCCATCACCGACGCCCGTTGCGAACGAATCCGAGAGCTTTACCGGAACGCCTCGCCCGCCTTCCGCAGACTCCACAGGGTAGAGTTCCTCGACGACGGCCGCATCGTGGACCAGATGCTCTTCGCCATCGCGGTCGGAATCCCATAGACGCCGGCCCGCGCCCGGACCTCAAGCCAATGCCCACCTCGCCCATCTTCATCGTCGGGACTGAACGGTCCGGCTCGAATCTGCTGCGGCTGATACTCAACGCGCACCCCGAAATAACGGTGCCCCATCCGCCGCACATCATGGCGTTCTTCGCGCCGCTCGAAAGGCATTACGGCGACCTGTCGGGCGAGGTGAACTTTCGCAGGCTGGCCGACGACGTGCTCCGCCACATCAGGGGACACATTCACCCCTGGCCCACCCCCGTCGATAGAGAATCACTCGTCAGGGAGGCCGTACCGCGCGACCTGTTCGGGCTCTACGCGGCCGTCTATGAACAGCACAGCGCCGCCGTCGGCAAGCGCCGGTGGGGCTGCAAGAGCACGTTCATGATTCACTACACGGAGCGCATCTTCGCCCGCTACCCGGACGCGCAGCTACTCTGGCTGGTGCGCGACCCGCGCGACGTTGCCCTTTCGTCGCGCGATTCGGTCTTCAACCCCTACCACCCGTATTACACCGCGCGGCTCTGGGCCTCGCAGCAGGAGTTGGGGCTCCGGCTCGCGGCCCGGCTCAGCCCGGCCAACCTGTTGCGCGTGCATTACGAGGCGCTCATCGCAGACCCTCGGGCGACCGTGGCCGGCATCTCTGACTTCCTGGGCATCGGGTTCGACCCGTCGATGCTGAAGTTCTTCGAGACGGAGGAGGCGCGCGTCTCCGCCAGCCAGGCGCGCGACTGGCGCAACACCGCCTCGCCGATTATTTCCGACAACGCGAACAAGTTTCGCGGGCGCATGCCCGCGCACGAGATAGCCGCCGTCGAGTCCGCGGCGGGCGCGACCATGCTGAAACTGGGTTACGAGCCTGTGGCGGCCGAGGGCGCGGGCCGGCCGCCGGGGGCGCTGCGCCGCGCCTGCTACAGGGCCGCCAACGAGATGCTGCGGCTGCGCACCGAATACCGCTCCGTGCGGGAAGACCGTAACCAGTGGCTGCGCTGGCGCAGGCGGGGTCGCATCATGCTCCTGACGGCCCGACTCAAGCTTCGCCTCCGGTGAGCGCCCGCCGGCCGGAGACGCTTTGACGCGGCGGCCCCTGCGGAATTATTATTGACAGTGAACGGGTCTTGTGTTACCCAATCATAGTTGCAAGTTACGTTGCAGTCTCGGTTGCATTTTCGCAACCGGAGGGGCGGAAGTCGCCGCGACGTGGAGGCCACCCCTCCGGCAGAAAAAAGGCACCCCTTACTTCACAGCGCAGGAATCGTAGAGGGCAGCTCGGGCGTAGCCAGTTCTCACGCCTTGAACGGCAGGGACCGAAGGCTCCGCCATCGCGACCGGGCACTCTCAACTATTAAGCCCGCTTCAGCTCCGGAGGTGACCATGACAAAGATTCGCTCGCTCGCCAATTACCTTTACGTTAATTCAGACACTCTGAAAGATCAGGCGCTGATGGATAGGATGAGGGGGCAGGATATGACTCCGGTGCCGACGAACTCATCGCTGCCGCGCGTCTCAATCCTGGTCGGGCCTTCCCCTTTCACCATGCCGCGCGGGTGGGAGTTTTTCCTCACCTCGCCGTACGAGGGCGTGACCTACATCGCCACGGTCCTGCACAACGCCGGTTACCCTGTGCGCATCATCGACGTGCGCTACGACTTCGACCCGCTGCGCTCGGCGTACGACCAAATCATGGAGGGCACGGACGTGCTCGGCGTGGCGACGTTCGAGGATAACTTCCCGTTCATCGAGCAGTTGATACGCGAAGTGAAGTCGGCTCGCCCGGACATGCCCGTGATTCTGGGCGGCTCGCTAGTCACATCCATCCCCCACGTCCTGATGGAATACACGCCCGCCGACATCGCCGTCATCAGCGAGGGCGAGCTGACCATCCTGGAGGTGATGGACGCCTACACGCAGGGGCAGTGGCCCGAAAAGCTGCCGGAGATCAGCGGCATCTGGTATCGCGACGAGGAAGGCTTAGCGAGGGCTACGCCCGCGCGCGGCCAAATGCCGAACCTGGACAGCCTGCCCAGGATGCGACTCGACCTCTGGCCGCAGTCGCAGAGCCCGCTCGGCCTGCAACCGCAGATCATCGCCTCCTACAGCCGCGGCTGCAAGATGGACTGTTCGTTCTGCTACCGCACGACGCCGCAGGAGCGCGTGAAGTCGCCGGAGACGCTCGACCGCGACCTGCGGCACCTGCGCGAGAATTACAACACGGAGTTCGTCTTCTTCGTGGATTTGACCTTCACCGCGCACAAGAAACAGACCCTCGATTACCTCGACGTGATTAAGCAGTACGGTCTGTCCTGGACGTGTCTGACGCGGTGTGCCGACGTGGACGCGGAAGTGACGACCGCCATGAAGGGGGCCGGGGCCGACATCATACTGTATGGCGTCGAGTCGCTCGGCACGGACATTCTGAAGTCGGCGCGGAAGGGCAACTCCGAAAACGGGACGCTGCGCGCCATGCGTGCGACGCAGGAGGCCGGGGCGCGTTTCGGCGGCCTGCTCATCGTCGGGCTCCCAGGCGAAACCGAAGAGTCTCTGGAGCACGCCTGCGAGTGGGCCGAAACTCACAAACACATTACCCGCGTCAAGTATCTCTCCGCGATGCCGGGGACGAGTGTCTATAGCCAGGCCGTGCGCGACGGCATCATTCGGAGCGAAGTGGACCACCTCCGCTGGCTCTCCATCGAGCAGGCGCTCGTCCAGGACGAGTTCCTCAACTACAACGGCCTGCCGGAGAGCGTCATGCGCCGGGCCTACAAGCGCATCTATGACAGCTACGAGCCCGGCCCCGTGATGGACTTCAAACATTGGCCGGAAAACTTCCGCTACTTCTACCCGAACGAGAGCCCCGGCAATTCCGCCAACGCGGCTTACCGCGACTACCTCGGCGGCGGCGGCCCCGGATGGCGCGGCAGCCACAGCTCTGCGGCGGCCCCCATCTTCTCGGGCTCGGAGCAGTACACGCTGGCTAATACCGGCACCGAGACTCAGGTCTCCTTCAACAGGTCAGTGCCCCGCTTGAATAACGGGCTGCCCGCGCCTATGGTCGAGACCAGCCCTGTTCACGTTTGACGCGAGGGTGGCAAACGCTTCCGCCTGTCTGCCGGCTCGCCTTGCAGACCGCGCTCTCATTTCGCGCCTAATCGCCTCTCTCTCGCCGGCCCGGCCCCAGGGTCGGGCCGGCGAGACGCCACGTATATGTACGGCTTACGGGAATCTCGCCAAGGCGGGGATCAGTCTCACAAAAACACGGGCAGGTTAGCCGAGCTGTTCCTGGCTAAGCTCGACGAACAGATGGGTCTTCTCGCGGGCATCATCCGGCGACTGCCCGCAGGGCAAACCCTTTACACGCCGGAGCTGCCGCCCGCCACTTTCCCCCGGCCGAAATGTCTGGGCGAGGTGCTGGGCCACCTCCTCCAATGTCTGGCGGGATTCGCCGCCGTCCTCTACGCCGCCCACCCGCGCCGCCTCGCCCAGCTGCTCGAACTCAAGCAGCGGCCCGTCAACCATGTCTGTGAGCGCGACGAAGCGGTGGAGCGGATCGAAGAGTATCGGAGTTCCGTCCGCGCCGGATTTCTCGTGCTCGGGGATGACGACCTGGCGCGCGCCCTGCCGACCGTCTTCGCGCCCGAGGGCGAAGCCGTGCTGTCGCTGCTGATGGGAAACTTTGAGCACCTCGTCAACCACAAGCACGAACTCTTCTTTTACGCCCGACTGCTCGGGGTGCCGCTGACCAGCCGCGACCTCTACCGCTTCCGCGACCTGCCCGGCGAGGCTCCGGCGGACGGCAGCCGCTCGCCACAAGAGGTTGCCGAATGAAGGCCGCGAACCACGCCCGTGCGGACTGCGAGTCTCCCGGCCGCGGGGGCGACGCCCTGCGGCGGCTGACTCTCACGACCGCCGCGTCCCGCCTCGAAGAGTCGCGCCAGCGTCTGGCGCAAGAGACGCCGGGCTTCCTCGACTCCGTGCGGGAGGTGGTGCTGATCGCCAGCAGCTCGCGCAGCGGGTCGAGCATGTTGGCCGAGACGCTAAGCCGCTCGTCGAAGTTCTTGTGCCTCCCCGGCGAAATCAACCCCTATCTTCGGCTGGCGGGTCTGTCGTGGCCCGACAGCGGCACGTCCGACTGCCTCGCGCCCGAGGCGTGTAGCGTCGAAGCGCGCCGCGCGCTGGAGGATTACCTTGCGCTGGAGGTCGGGACGCCCGCCGCCGGAGACGGCCGTCAGGCCGAAGATGAGTTCGACGAGTGCCTCTACAGGAGGCTCTGCTTACAGTGGCCCTTCGAGACGTTCGGCCTTGAGGAGGTGGCGGCCGCGCGCGCGTCGGCGCTGGCCGAGGTGGGCCGCGTCCGCGGGCGGCCCTGCGAATGGGAAACGGACCTGCACCTTTTCCACGCGCTCTTCCTGAAAAGAATCTGCCGCGGCAGGCCGTCCATCAACCCGTATTATTACGACCTCGACCGCGCACTGGTCAGGACTGTGTTCCCGGAGGTGCGGGTTCCCGCGGGCCCGCCGTCGCCCGTCATAGTTGAAGAGCCTCCCTTCATCCTGGTCCGCCCGTGGACGCGCTGGCGGCCGGAGGACCAGTGCCGGCGGCCCCTCCTCATCAAAACGCCGAGCAACGCCTACCGCCTCGAATTTCTGCGCGCCCTGTTTCCTTCGGCGCGCTTCCGGGTTCTGCACCTGACCAGGAACCCCGCGGCCGCCATCAACGGGATGTACGAGGGCTGGCGATACTGGGGCTTTCATTCGCACTACATCGGCCCGGAGCTGGAGGTCGCGAGCTACGGCGGCGAGGGCGGCGCGGACCGCGGGTGGTGGAAATTCGACCTGCCGCCGGGCTGGCAGGATTACCGCCGCGCCCCGCTCGAAAATATTTGCGCGTTCCAATGGAGCGCGGCACAGGCGGCGATTCTGAAGTTTGCGCGGCGGCCCGACCCGGACTACAAGCGGGTCCACTTCGAAGAGCTTTCAAACGGGGACGAGAACTGGCTCAGGGCCTGCCGGGACTTATGCGAGTGGCTGGGACTCGGCGACGACACGCCGCCCGAGACCCTCTCGCGCCCGCTGCTTCCCGTGATGGCGACCGCGCCGCCGCGCCTGCGCCGCTGGAGGGACAACGCCGAGGTGTTGGAGCGCGTCCTCCATCAGCCGGCCATCCAGAGCCTCGCGCGCGACCTGGGTTACGAAGATAAATCGGAATGGATTTAGGGACCGAAGAGTATGCTTTCTGAGACCACATCGCTTGAGTTAAAAGAGTCGAGGACGGTCAAGAATTTGATCGAACTCTTCGCGAGAGAGGCACAGGCGCTCATCTGCTATAGGCGTTTCGCCAGCACCGCCAGGCACGAGGGGCTCCCGGCGGTCGCGGAGATGTTCGAGCGGCTCGCGCAGAACCAGGCCGTGCTCGTTGAAGGGCACCTGGATTTTCTACGGATGGTCGGCGACCCGCTGAGCGGGCTCCCGCTGGGGCACACGGGCGCTAACCTGGGCGCGGCGCTCGCCGGCGAAGACGCGTCGGGCGACCTCTACCAACTCGCGTCCCGCACGGCCGAAGGGGAAGGGCTCGTGGACATCGCCAGTTGGCTTCAGTCCACAGCGGCGTCGAAGAGACTGCACCGCCAGCGCATCTCGGAAGCACTCACGAGGAGTCAGGAGACGGGGGGGCGATAGGATGGAATTCTCCGCGCAGCCGCACCGCACGGACGCGAGCGGCCACACCTACGACGAGCAGAGCGTCGTCGTCTTGTCCGGCGTCGAGGCGATTCGTAAGCGGCCGTCGATGTACATCGGCTCGACCGGGGCGGAGGGGATGCACCACCTCCTATTCGAGCTGGTCGAGAACGCGGTTGACGAGTTTCTGGCCGGGCACTGCCGTAACATCCGTGTGGTGCTGCACGCCGACGGGTCGTGCGCGGTGACGGACGACGGCCGGGGCATCCCCGTCGCGCTCCACCCGCGCGAGAACCGCCCGACCGCCGAGATACTGCTGACCGACCTCCACTCGGGCGGGAAGTTCAAGGGGGACGCCTATTACCTCAGCGGCGGCGTCCACGGCCTGGGGCTCACCTGCGTGAACGCCCTTTCGGAGTGGCTGACGCTTCAGGTCTGGCGCGACCGCGTCCACTACTCGCAGGAATTCCGGCGCGGCGTGCCGGGGCGCGAGGCGCGCGAGCCCGACGCGACTTCGTCGAGGAGGGGCACGAGCATACGTTTCCGCCCTGACCGCGAAATCTTCGGCGGGGAGCACGAGTTCTCCTACGAGAAAATCTCTGCGCGCCTGCGCGAGCTGGCGTACCTGAACAGCGGCGTGACCCTCCTGATCGAAGACGAGCGCGGGGGCCTCGGCACGGAGCACCACTCCACCAGCGGGCTCGTCGGGTTCGTGGAGAGCGTTAACCGGAACCGCGCGGTGATTAACCAGGAGCCCATCTACTGCCGCGGCGCCCGCGGGGAGACCGTGGTGGAAGCCGCCATCCAGTGGACCACTTCATACGCGGAGGAGATTTACAGCTTCGTCAACAGCGTCCGCACGTCCCGCGGCGGCTCCCACGTCGAGGGCCTCACGCGGGCGCTCACCGCGGTCGTCAACCGGCACGCCGCCGCGCCCGGCGACGCGCTCGGCGAGATAACGCCCGCGGACATCCTCGAAGGTCTGGGGGCGGTCCTGTCCGTGCGGGCGGCCGGCCCGCAGTTCGACAGCCAGGCCAAGTCGCGGCTGGTGAGCCCGGAGGTGGCCGACGTGGTCGAGTCGGTGCTGGCCGACGCGCTCTCGGGTTTCTTTGCGGAGCCGAGCGAGTCGGCCCGGCGTGTTCTCGCAAGGGTGCTCGACGCGCAACACGCGCGCTTGGCCGCGCGCCGGATGGCCGCGCCGTCCCGGTATTCCCCGCAGGACGTGGCGCGCTCGCTCGAAATTTACCGGAAGCAGTTCGGCATCCGGTCTAAGAACTGGCACGACTCCTGCCGCTGGCTGACGGACGACCACTTGCTGAGCGCGCACGTGGAGATGTGCGCCGTCGGCCCGCAGGCGCGCATGCTGGACGTGTGCTGCGGCAGCGGCATCGTGGGCGGCTCCTTCGCCGGCCGCGTGGGCTACAGGGTCGGCCTCGACATCACGCCCGAGATGCGCGCCCTGGCCGGCACCCGGCTCGACGAGGTGCGCGAAGGCTCCGTCTACGAGATGAGCTTCGAGGACAACTCTTTCGACCTCGTCGTGACGCGCGAGGTGCTGCACCTGCTGCCGCAGCCGCGCCGCCCGCTCTCGGAGATTCTGCGCGTCCTGCGGCCCGGAGGGCAGTTGATCTTCGGCCAGACCGTGCCTTACGGCGAGGCCGACGCGGCGTGGATGTTTCGCATCTTTAAGAAGAAGCAGCCGCTCTTCTGCAACAACTTTCTGGCCGAAGACCTCGAACAACTGCTCGGGGAGTGTGGCTTCCGTAACGTCGAGATCAGAGAGTACCTTCAGTGGGAGGACATTGATCTTTGGATTGACACGCACGAGACCAGCGCGCTGCACCGCCAGGAAATCAGGGAGCTTTACTACAACGCCCCGGAAGATGTCCGCGAGGTACACCCCTTCGAGGTGGCACCCGACGGCAAGATTAAAGACAGGTGGCGCTGGTGCATCTACTCCGCGCGGAAGCCGGAGTAAGGCCCCGGCCCCCGCGTGACCGTGTGAGTGCGAAGTGGAGGACGCGCCGTGACGAACACGCCTGCTACTTACGGGGGATGCGGCTGGCGACTGCGTGAGAATTCCCACCACGAGGATGTCGCGTCAGGCTTCGTGTGGCACTGCTGCGGGGCGCGTTCGGAGACGGCCGCCCTGCTCGAAGTCATGCTGGCCCGGCCCTGCCGGGAGATGTTTCCGGGCGGGGAGCCGAACGATTTTCTGTTCCTCGATTGGCCCGATGCCGAGCGGCTGTGGAGTCAGGCCGCCGCCATCGCGGACTTCTACCAGGGCCAGGGCGTCGCCGTGCGGTGGGCCGATGCCGACGCCGCGCCGCCGCCGAACTTCCTGTTTCAGCGCGACCTCTTTTTCATGACGCCGGAAGGCGCGCTGCTCGCAAGGCCAGCCTCGCCGCAGAGGGAGCGCGAGGCGCGCTTTGCCGCCGCCGCGCTCGCGAAGTTGGGCGTCCCGATTCTTGCCACGCCCCGCCGCGAAGCCCTGTTCGAGGGCGCGGACGCGCTGTGGCTCGACGAGAACAACGTCATGATAGGGGTCGGCGTCAGGACGAATGAGGCCGGGGCGAGATTCGTCGCGCGAGAGTTGCGTGAGATGGGTATCGACTCGGTGAACGTCGGGCTGCCGCGGGGGGTCCAACACCTGCTCGGGGTCGTCAATTTTGCCGACCGTGACCTCGCCGCCGTCCGCCGTGATAAAGCGACGGACGAGTTACTCGGCATCCTGCGTGACGCCGGGGTCGAGACGATCTTCTGCGACCCCGGCGAGGAGGTGGTCGGGCGGCTCGGCATGAACTTCGTCGCCCTCGGCCCGAGACGAATAGTCATGCCGGACGGCTGCCCCTCACTGCGACAGCGGCTGACGGACGCAGGCGTGATAGTCTACGAGGCCGACGTAGGCGAATACCGTAAGGCCGCCGGGGGGCTGGGCTGTCTGACCGGCATCCTCCGCCGCCAAACCTAGCCGAGACAACTGGCGGGGCGGCCGTCAGTCGCCGTCACCGAAATAGCCGTGGTTCTGGAGGTGCCGCCGCAGCTCGGCCGGGATGGCCGAACTCTCGGCCGCGCCCGCCCCGAGCCCCGCGTAATCGTCCATCAGCTTCAGAAGATTTTGACTCGCGCCGTCGTCCCGCGTTTCGTGTAAACGGAGTTCGTCGTCGAAGCGCCAGAGCCGGACTTCCGGCTCGCAGGGCGCGGGCTCGCGGTTCTCGGAGCCGACGACGAAGTTTCGACGCGTGAGCTTGTAGTCCCCGTCGTACACGGCTTCCTTGTAGAGGACGTGCTGCACCTGCTCTATGTCGTCGCCCGCGTAGAACTGCCTCTGTGCGCGGAAAGCCTGGTCCGCCCGCGCGACGAACGCCTGACTGTGCGCGCGCCGCGGCCCCGCCGCGCTCCCGCCCCTGACCGCCCCGGCCAAAGATGTCCCGTCGAGGCCGGCGGCCGGAGCGTCCCAGCCGAGCAGGTCGTAAAGCGTGGGGACGAGGTCGATGGTTCGGACGCGCGAGGTGAATAAGCCCGGCTCGACGCCGTCGCCCCAGAAGAGCAGCGGGACGCGCAGGACGCCCTCGTCAACCGAATTGAAGTGGCCGTAGGTCTCGCCGTTGTACGCTTCGCCGTGGTCGCCGAACAGGACGAGCAGAGTCGGCTTACCGGCCGTCGCCTCCCGCACCCGGTCCAGGACCGGCCCGAGCCGCGTCCGGCAAAACCGCTCGATGCCTTCGAGGTAGAGGGTGAAGAGTCTGTCGTACCGCCGGTCGGCATAGAGGGCGACGATGGCCCGCTTATAGCGCAGCAGCAGGTCCAGGTCTTCGGCCGTCCGGAAGGTCTCGCTCAACACGTCGGCCGGGGCGGCACTCCCGCCCCGCCCCACCTCGGCCTCCAGGGCCTCCACTTTGTTGAGGTAGTCGCTGCCCCCGAAGCGCGTGTTGTGGAAGCCGTAGGGGATGTGAACCGACCCGAAGTGAAGGAGGCAGCACGACCGGCCCGCCTCGGAGAGCGCACTGACGAAAGAGTCGTCGTCTTCGACGATGTACTGGTCCACGTCCTTCACGAACCCGAGCGGCGCACCGAGCATCACGGGGAAATCCGTCTTCAGGATCGTGCGGTATCCGCGCCGTTTCGCCCAGGTGAAGAGAGTCGGCGCGGACAGCCTGCGCCCGAAAAATTCCCGCGCCCCGTGGTGCGGGGGCCAGAGGCCGGTCAAGAGCGACGCGTGAGAGGCGGACGTGTAGGGCGCGGCCGTGATCGTGTTGGCGAAGAAAGCGCCCTGCCCGGCCAGCTCGTCCAGGACGGGCGTGCGCAGAGTGTACGAGAGGTCGTATTCCTGCGGCCAGAGCCGGAGGGGGTTGGCGGCGATGCCGTCGGCGCGAAGCGTGTCTATCGAGATCAGGATGATGTGGTCGTACATCTGGAATTCCCGTCAGTGGGTTGAGAGGCCGGCCCTTGTCGGGCGGTAATATATCTTCACCGCACGCCTTTATCAAATTTTCTTCCGGCGCGGCGGACAGGTTAGTTAGGCCGAGTTATCTCCCGCCCGCCCGCCGACGGCCTCGACCGCGCGGCGGATTGTTTCCAGGATGCCGTCCGGGTCGGCCCGCCGCGCGAGCTGGACGTTTGGCGACTGTTTAGACGAAGCGTCGCGCTGGTCGATGACCGTCATGCCGCGCGTGAGCGTCCCCGTGAGTTCGACGGCGGCGTGGGCCGACTGCCACTCGAAAAGGTGTGGGTGCGTGACGGCCAGGACCGCGCAGACATCGTGTAGCGGCGCGTGCGGCTCTCCCACGAACGCGTCCGGGTACGTTTCTATGAACGTGTCGATAAGGTCGGCTGTGAACTGCCCGGCGCGCGTGCCGAGCCCTCGGACCTCCCGCACGAACTCTTTGCCCACGAGCACGTCATGCGTGACGTGCAGCCCGCACATCCGAATCGGGAGCCCGGACGTGAGGACGATGTGTGCCGCCTCCGGGTCAGACCACACGTTGAACTCGGCGACGGGCGTGACGTTACCCACCGTCGCGCTCCCGCCCATGACCGAGATGCCGGCCAGATGGCGGACGAGGTCGGCGTCGCGGCGAAGCGCCAGCGCCGCGTTCGTCATCGGCCCGGTCGTGACCAGCCACGTCTCGGCGTCGGCGCGCTCGACGATGAACCCGGCGGCGTCTATGTCGCCGCGGACGGACGGCCCGCGCCCGTCCGTCGCGGCCGGCGGGAACGGCTCCATAGGCGAGAACGCGCCGAGTTCTCTCAACAGCGGCCGTGCGGCCCCGCCGACGATCTCCCCTCCGTAGCCGAAGACCTGGCAGGCCGCGCGGGCGTTGCTCGTGGTCGTACCCACGTCGCAATTACCCGCCACGGTCGTCACCCCGACGAGTTCGCCGAAGGCGACGGCCGCGAGCAGCGCGATGGCGTCGTCGTGGCCGGGGTCGCAGTCGAGCAGCAGCTTCACGCCCATCGTCCGTCCACCCTGTAAGCTATAACTTTGACGAATTTCTCTTAACGGTCAGGCGCGCGGCCCGCGGGCGGCGACCATAGGTCCAGGAGCGCGGAGAGGCTCGGCACGAACGCCCCCGAAAATCCGTCGTCGGGGTCGTACCTTACGTCGGCACCCCAATCCTCCCCGGAGACCGCGAGCCGGACGGCGCGCATGCCGACGGCCAGCGCGCCGGTCAATTCGCGGCTGCCGCCGTCGCCGACGTACAGGCAATCGCCCGGCGCGAGGCCGATTCGTCTCGCGGCCGCCTCGTAGAGCGACGGGTGTGGCTTGCGCGCCCGCAGGTCGCATGAGAACACGGGTTGAGTCACCAGCCGGGCGAAAGGGAGGGAAGGCCAGATCGAAGGCGTCTCGGGGCCGCAGTCGGAGATGACGCAGATGGCAAGGCCACGCTCGCTCAGCGCCCGCAGCACGCTGACGGAATCCTCGCGCGGCTTCGTGAGACATCGCTCAATCGACAGCCTGAGTTCGACGGCCGCGTCGAGCGTCTTCTCGTCGGCCTCGGCCCCGAGGATGGCGGCGAGGCGGGCCAGTGTCTGTCGCACGTCGCCGAAAGCGCCGACAGACCTGTCGTGGAAGGTCTCCCGCATCAGCCGCAGGAACGGCGCGCGCGGGACGTTCAGCACGCGGGCGAGTTCCCCGTAGAGTGCCCCACGCTCGGTCTCCGCCCGGCCGTCGGTCAGCGTCCCGAACAGGTCGAAGATGACACCGCGAACGTTATCGATTGTCGCACTCTCGCTCATGCCTTGCGGGCGCGGCCGGACATCAGGCCGGACATCAGGCCGGATATCAGGCCGGACGGTCCGCCTGCTTCCCGCCGACCATGAGGCCGCTCACCGGAACGCGCTTGCCGATCCCTTGCACCGCCGACTGGTTCGCCAGGTGCAGCTCCTCGTAGAACTCCTTGTCACGATCTTTCACCTCGTCGGAGAAGACCAGCCAGGAAACGATGTCGCGGTACTTGTAGCCTTTGGGCGTCAGTTGGTAACGCTCCTCGCCCATCTTCCTCGCGAGTTCCAATTCGACGCACGCGTTCAGGATGTCCTCGAACAGCGGCTTATGCTCGGAATAGTGGTAACGCTCAAGCGACGAGAGGTCGAGGTCGAACAGGTCGAGCGCCAGCCTCTTGCGTATCCGCTCGGCGTCGTCATAGACGAACCCCTTGTGGATGCGAGCCCCGCCGGACTCTACCTCGCCGATGTAGTCCCAGACCTGCGACTCGTGCGGCGTGGAGCTGCCGCCGAAGAGATAGTCTACGGTGTTGGTGTAAGTCCGCGCGCCGGCCCCGATCCCGAGGACGGGCACGCCGTGAAATTGCAGCACCTTCTGCCGGTATCCGCCGAGGCCCATCTTCTTGTAGCGGACGTTCGACTCCTGCACGTACCCGGCGGCCAGAATCAACTCGCGCGCCGCCTCGTAACGCCGGTACAGCTCCGGGCCCCGCTGGTAAACGTAGTGGCCGGTCTTGGAGAACCAGGCGTCGGGGCGCACGGTGAGAAAGTACGTGGAGATCGTCTCGGGGTCGAGGGCGATCAGCGCCTTGACGGAGCGCAGCCACGACTCGTCCGTCTGCCCGGCGAACCCCATTATCAGGTCGGTGCTGAGGTTCGGGAGGGCGTGCTCCTTGACGATTTCGGTCGCCTCCCGGATCACGTCGGCCCCGGCGCGCGTGCGCCCGGCCTCACGCAATTCCGCCGCTTCGAGAGATTGCACCCCCATGTTGACGCGCGTCAGCCCCATCTCCATGAGCCGGGCGATGGTGGACGGCGAGGAGACGATAGAATCGGGCGTCGCCTCGATGCAGACCTCATCGACCCCCGGCCGCCAGTTCCCGCACACCTCGTCGAGCGCGGCGAACATGGCCTCGAAATGGCGGACTGACAGGAGGCTCGGCGTCCCGCCCCCTATGTACACCGTCCTCACGCTGCGCTGCCGGATGATCTCACGGTGCCGGCGGATTTCCGCGCATAGCGCGTCCACGTATCGGTCGTACAACTCCCCGTCAACGGTCGTCACCGTGTAGAGGTTGCAGAAGCCGCACTTGTAGCGGCAGAACGGGACGTGGATGTAGATATTGAGGTCGCGCGTGAGCGAGACGTGAAGGTCTTCATCCCAGATTCGTTCGAGTGTCCAACCCGTGTCGAGTTCGCGGTACGCAGACCGCGTCGGGTAGCAGTAAACGAACGGAGGTATTGCCCCCCCTCGCACGAGGTCGTCCAAGAGGGCGGTCATACCGTGAGCGGGTGAATCCGTTAGGATTTGATGGTCAGACATGAGGCGTCTCCTTAAGGGTCGCCGGCGGGCATTCCCTGAAAGACCTTTACCGTTGGTAACTGTGCCATTTTGGCATAAAGCACTGCCGGTGTCGAGATTATTTAATGAGGCCCGCGCGCGCGGGCATTCCGGGATGCGGGATGCTGAGTTTCATGACGGTCCCTCCCAAAAAGATGCAGGCATGAAGAGTGCAGGGGACGGAGCGCGAGCGGGGGAACTCGCTTATTCACCATGAGCAGAACGCCGTCTATTATCTCACGGCACCGCACAATCTCGTCAGGGTTCTCCACGACCGACGCCATTACGGCTTGAACACCTGACTCCTGCCCACGCCCAACGCGTCCGCCACCCGGCTCAGGTAATCAACCCACGAGGCGACGAGCGTAATCTGAAGGATGCCCCTGTCATCAAAACCAGCCGCGCGCAGCCGTTCGTGGTCCTGCGGTGAGATGCGCGTGGCGTCGCGCGTCAATTGAACCGCGTAATCGAGCATGACCTTATCCTGCTTCGAGAGGGGAGCGGTTTTGTAGTCAGCTCGCAGAGCCCCGACGAGTTCTTCATCCAGCGCACCGCGGCGCAGGAACCCCAGGTGCGACTCAACGCCGTCGGGGTTGTGGTTGGCGGACATGACGACCGTCGCAATCATCTCTTGCTGCCGTCCGCTCAATGGCAAGTCGGGCGCAGTCAACGCGGCCAACGTGGCAAACGAATTGTAGAGGGCATCGGGGATTAAGCTGTACGCGGCCACGATGTCGGGGGTCTCGCCGTCAGCGGCCTGGCGCATCGGCCCGCCGCTTTCTATCGGATACAACTCACGCTGGGCCTCAAGGGCGCGGCGCAACTTCTCGTCAGCAGCGGCAGCGGGGATAGTCTTGATCCAGGTCAAAGGGTTCCGGCCTCCATCTTTATTCCGCGCGGGAAATATTGAGCAGCCATTTTACACTCACACTCTGCTCACGGGCTACACTGTCGAGCTGCTCGTTCCCTTCCGAGCCGCGCCGGGCTGTCAACCAATCCGCCTTGATTCACTCCCGCGCGCCGAGCTGGTCTTCGAAGAACCTTCGCAACGGCAACTCGTGTTCTTCCCGATGGTACTTGCCCATGTCCCGGTCGCCGCGAGACTCAATCGTGCCCGTCTCTCCGGCCGCGCAGTACATTCCGAGGAGGTCCTCCAAGACGTGGTGCTGGCTGACCAGTTGGCCCCGGCAATAACGTCGCACAATCGGATGCAGGAAGGCGCTCGCTTCGGCGCGGTCGTGGGCCGGGTGGCGCTCAATATTGAACACGTCGCCATCCCATTGTCCCCACTCGAATGTAATCGTGTAATAGTGAGTTGAGCGCCCGAACTCGGACTCGTGCACGTAGTCCGCGGGCAGCTCCTGATAATATCTCGCCGCGCCCGCCTGCTCATCAGCCACAATCGTATCGCAGAGGTAGCCGAACTGCGCCCACAGCGCGGAGCTACGGCAGATGCGTGCCAGCACACTGCGGGTTAAGCTCCGGGCGTCCAGGGCAAGGTGCTCGACCGGCAGCGGGCGGTCGTGATAACGCTGTTCGAGGAGGTGATAGAGAGTGCGGACGTTATAGCGAAACCCGTCTATGAATGGTGTGGCGGCCCGGCGGTAGTCTCGCCTCTGCATCAAGGTTCCGGCAAAGAACATGCCCGGCACGTTGGTTGACTCCCAGTCGCTGGTCATGTCCGGGAACCTGTCGTTGAGGGCGAGCGCGGGCCGAGTCCCGTCGCCGAAGATAGAAGCGTCGAACTGAAACCCGGCGGCGCGAACCACCCTCTCGTAGATGATGCGCTCACGCTCGCCCTGGGCGTGTGTGTAGGCGACCGTGACCGCGAACTTGCCGTCCGGCCGCTGCTCAATACTCTCGATGTCACAATCGAGCGCGCCGTGAAGCATCTTGAGTTGATAGGCGTCGAGCAGCCGCGTGTAATGCGCTCTCAGGTCGCCCGCGTGGCGAGTCTTCCAGGCCATGCGAATAGGCGTCGGGCTGGCGAGGTGGATCAACTGCGCCCGGTCGAGGATGCACTCGGCAAACTCGAAGGCTGAATTCCCCTTCCCGATGATGAGCACCCGCTGGCCCGCGAAGTCGTCGGGCCGCATCGAGACGCTCTCGTAGCCCTCGGCCAGCTCTATTCCGGGAATGGGCGGCGCGTAGAGTTGGCTCACTCCCGTCGCGACCACAAGGCAGCGCGCGACGTACCGCTTGCCATTACTATCCTCGATAACGAACCGGCCGGCCGAGTCCTTAACGACCGTTCGCACCGCCGTGCGATATTGAACCGCCAATCTATACCGCTCCGCGAATCCTCGTAAATATTGCAGCAGCTCCTCGGCCCGCGGGTACAGCCGGTCACTAAACTCCGTGAACGGGAATTCGTAATCATCCGTCAGCAAGGAATTCCAGTCCCACCTGAGCCGCAATTCCGGGTCACTGTAAACTGAGAACTTTTTGTTGAATGAGATTAAAGATCGGCTGCGCGGGAACCGTTCAAAAAATGCGCCGACTGTACCCGCGCGCTCAAGAATGAGGTAGCTGCGTTTGCTCTTGGACAGGAAGTATGCGAGCTGCAAACCCGCGGGCCCGCCTCCAATGATGAGGTAGTCGAACTCATTCGAGCCTTCCATTGCCCCGCCCTTGTTACTCATGATAGACATCCAGAGGAATCAGGTTTGTACAGCACAGGTTTATATCGCATCGGATTTACGTTTCCCTTTGCGCCTATGTTGTTCTGACCGGCTTCCGCTCCACGCTCCTTAACTTCATCACGTTTGCCTCTTCGCGCACTCTTCTTTTTATTGTGCGCTGTCGCAATTCCTCATCGGTGAGCATCTGCAACTGACTGATCCTCTCGTCCGCCCCCCCGGCGATGCTCTCCAGCAGCCTCGCGTAATGACCCGCCAGCCTCACCACGCGCCCCTCCTCGTACAAGTCCCGGTTGTAGGTC
>DASWQY010000085.1:0-1927 GCA_036403435.1 Pyrinomonadaceae bacterium | reverse complement strand
TGAATTTGGGGCGAACCGGTAGATGTTGACGACTTGGGCCGAAAATACCTCAACCGCCCAAAAACGACAGGCTATGCCGGTACATTACATACCGCTTTTCCTTGGCACATCACTTTTGGCAGTGCTGCCGCATCGGCCGGGTCGTTCTTCTTGCCCTTTTTCACGAAGGGTCTGACTGCCTCGGGTGCGATCGTATCTGCTCAACCCGTCTGAATGACAGACTCGCCGTCTAGGACTGCACAAATTGCCTGATACGCATTCTTTCCGCGTCGTGCTGCGGTTCCAACGACGGATCGAACGC
The DNA here is from genome assembly GCA_036403435.1 of Pyrinomonadaceae bacterium. Taxonomy (GTDB): domain Bacteria; phylum Acidobacteriota; class Blastocatellia; order Pyrinomonadales; family Pyrinomonadaceae; genus QHXM01. The sequence goes on along the minus strand of DASWQY010000085.1, from coordinate 1,626 downwards.
CAGCGAACAGGTCAGCGCCCCACTTCGAACGGAAGCCACCCGTGACCTTGCGGTATGTGGCTGTGGGCCGCAATTCCCTCTCGCTGCCATTGTTGTCCGGCGGAGCGTCGGGATGCTCTAGGAACGTGAACAGGTGGCTTCGCACCTTGCCATAACGTTTTCGCAGCCGCCTGCCATGACTGTTGGTCGGTGCCAGAACCATAATCGCGTTCAACGCGTGATCCAGCCTTCGCAGATGACTGCGTCGGGTGCTTTCGGCTAAGTTTTTGCGCCGACGCGCCAGCACGACGGCCCGTAGCAGCAGCGCCTTCATCTGCGGAGCGAAGATTGTATCGCCCGCCTCGATGGCGTATTTGCAGTCGCGCAGTTGGTGCGCCAGACAGACCTGCCACAGATCGGCATGCCCCTGCTGCGCGCCATAGAGATCGGACACCCAGATGCTGGGTCGATGACCGGCCATCGTCTCGGTGACGACGCTGGTAGCGCGGCTGTTGCGTACCACGTGGATCACCACCTGATCGTTCTGGAAAACCCAGTTCCAGTGGGTCCGACCATCGATGCGCACCGAAGTCTCATCGCAGCCGACGATCCGCGAGCGGCGCAACCGGGCGAGAATGGCCATCACTTCGCTGTCGAAACACGGTTTGGCACGCTGCAGCATCGCATCCAGCGCGCCCTCGCTGATCTGGAGTGCATAAAGGTGCAGGAACAACTGGCTCAGACGGCGGTAGCTGATCGCGTGGGTGAAGCGCAGGTAGAGCGCCAGCGCCATGATATTGACGCTGAACGGCGAGCCGTCTTCGAGGCCTGTGGGGATCGCTGCCAGGGTGACGCCGCCGCAGCACGGGCAATGCCCAGCATAGCGTTCTACTCGGGTCACCCGGGGGCGCACCACCGGCAGGTCGATCTTGTCGTAACGACCGTGTAACACTTGGTCGGCATCTGTCAGCACGGCTTGGCATTGTGCGCAGGCCACTGGCTTGGCGGTCACCGTCTCGTCGGGATCACAGGCCAGCGGACGACCGCCGCCTGTGCGGCCAAGGCTGCCCAAGCGCGGTCCAACACGCGTGGCGGTCTGTGGCTTGTTCGGTTTCTGTCCCTTCGATGGCGGCAGGCTGGAATTGTCCGGGTTTTTCGACGGTTCGCCGAGCCTGGCTTCGAGTGCCGCACCGCGGGCCGTCAGGCTCTGCACCTGCGCCCAAAGCGCATGGATCAGAGCATCTTTCTCAGCGTGGCTCAGGTGGTTGAGGTCGGGAAGCTCGGGCACGCCCTCGTTTAGAATCCACTCGACCGTGACCGCGTCAACATCTTTTTGCAGACCGTCAGATGGCAGGCAACCTACATGGCGAAATCCAAATTAAACCAGGGTTGAGCAGATACCTATGTTATATATCACAGTGATACGTGGATTCAAGGGATGAGACGCGATGCCAACCGACAAACTTGCAATCATCATCAGGGTCAGACCCGAATTGAAGCAGGCGCCTCCGTCCAGGTCATTTGGGCGACAGCAGGATGGGTCGCGGCCGCGACAAGAAGCGCGCTGACGGCTACAAGCGTTTTAGCAAAGTTCACCCGTGGATCCCCCTTTTCGTATCTGCTCAACCCTGGTTTAATTTGGATTTC
>DASWQY010000084.1:0-2564 GCA_036403435.1 Pyrinomonadaceae bacterium | reverse complement strand
TGCACAGGGTGGCGTGGTGATGGAAACCACGCCAGCCCCGCCCCTCGTAGTGCCCAAGCCCGAGCTCCTGTTTTGAGCTCCTGGTAGTCGCGCTCAATCCGCCAGCGCAGTTTGGCCAAATGGACGAGACGATCGTACGCGATGTTCTCCGGCAGGGTTGAGACCCAGTACTTCGTCGGCTCCTTCTCCTCAGGCGGCCACTCGATTAGCAGCCACTCCTCAGGGCGGGGTTCGCCCAAATGATAGTCGCGGTGCGCCGCCCTGACCCGCAGGCGGGCAAAGCGCGAGGTTAGCGGGTCGAGAGAGCCTTCCCGCCGCGTGATTGTGGTCCAGGCCTGTGCAGGAAGGGAGAGCGCAATCTCCTTGGCTGATTGCGGCTGGTGGTGAGGATCGCGGCGCAGGCGGGTCGGCGGCCGGCCTCGACCCGACCAGGGCTTGACCAGCGGAGGCGGATTGCTGCGGGTCCAGACGGACGTATGCGGCTGCACGCCGGCCACATAGGTCAGCCCCAGCGCGCTCACGCCCGTTCTGAGGGCCGTATCGGCCCCGTAGCCGGCATCCATGAGGACCACCCCAGGCGGGATCTGGACCTCAAGCGCCGCCCGGATCTGATCGAGCGCGATCTCCGGCTTGGTCTGGAAGGTGACACTCTCCGGCACGCCAGCCTTCGTCCGGCGCACCGGATCGGCGGCCCAGTCCTGGGGCAGGTAGAGCCGATAGGCGACCGGCAGGCTGGCCGCCTCGTTGGCCACCGACAGGGAGACGGCGACTTGGCAATTATCCTGTTTCCCGAGTTGGCCGCAGTACTGGCGTGTGACCCCGACCGAGTGCCGGCCCTTCTTGGGGAAGCTGGTGTCGTCGATGATCCACGCCTCCACCGGTCCGCTGCGCTCGAGAGCGGGCAGGGTCAGCGCGCGCACTTTGGCGAGGAGGGCCTCATCCGACCAGGCGGACTGGCCGATGAAGTGCAGCAACGACTGGTGCTGGGCGGCGACGCGGGAGGGAGCGGTAACAGCAGCGATCGGCTCCACGCTCTTGCGCTCGGCTGGCATGAGCAGTCCGGTGCAGTAGTGGCGCAGCGGCGAGGCGCGGTCGGCATGGCCGATGACGTCCACCAAGGCCTCGAGAAACGCGGCAAACCGCTCTTCGCTGTCCTGATCACCACGCCTGGGCATCGCTGCGCCTCCCCGCGAGCCATGCCCAACAGCCTACCGCTTCGCCCCAGCCCTCATCGCGCGGCCTTGTGACTACCTAGAAACTCGATCTGGATGGATCATGCGGCGCTCCTGATTTCGACGATGTAACCGAGGCTGCGGATGCGGTCTGCAAGCTTGCGAGCGGTGCGGGCCGGATTGCGGCGAGCGAAGTAGTTCGGGCCGAGGTCCTGGTAGCAGGTGCCGTCGCGGAGCATGTGATAGACGGTGGTCAGGATCGAGGCGGCGACCGCGACAGCCGCTTTCTTGGGGCCGCGGCGTCCCTTGAGGCGCAGGAATTGGGCTTCGAAGTAGCTGTTCTTCTTGTTCGCTGCTGCCCAGGCGCATTGCACCAGCACAGGCTTGAGCCAGGGCGCTCCCTTGGTCACCCGTGTCGAGCGGCGCTTGCCGGCGCTCTCGTCGAGAGCGGGAACCAGACCGGCCCAGGACAGAAGATGCCCGGCGGTCGGGAACCGGCTCATGTCGAGGCCGATCTCGGCAATCACGACCTCGGCGGCTCTCGTGCTCAGCCCCGGCACCTGCGTCAACCGCTCGACGGTGTCGCGAAAGGGCGCAAGGGCGGCCTCGATGCGCGCATCGAATGCCGCCATCGTCTCCTCCAGCTGCGCGATGGTCTTCAGATGCTGATCGAGAAGAAAGCGGTGATGGTCCCGGACACGGCCGTCGAGCGCCTCGACGAGGGTGTCTCGCGAGCAGCCGAGACGCCGGCTGCCGAGTTCGGCAAGATGGCTCGGATCCGTCTCACCGGTGATCATCGCCTTGAGGATGCGCCGCCCACTGGCGCCCAGGATGTCCGTGATCACCGAGGCCAGCTTGACGTTCGCCTCCTCCAGCACCGCCTGGAGGCGCTGCGTATGCCGCACGATCTCGCGGCTCAGCTGCTTGCGCGTCCGCGTCAGATCGCGCAGTTCCTGGATCGGCTGCGGCGGGACGAAGCTCGCCCGGATCAGGCCGTGCGCCAGCAGGTCCGCGATCCAGGTCGCATCATTCACGTCGCTCTTGCGGCCCGGCACGCCCTTGATGTGGGCCGCGTTCGCCAGCACCCGTTCGAAGCGGCCGTCGAGAAGGTGCCAGACCGGTTTCCAGTACACACCGGTCGCCTCCATGACGGCATGCGTGCAGCCGTTTTCTTCAAGCCAAGCCGACAGCTCTAAAAGCGCGGCCGTATGCGTCGCAAACGTGCGCGTCTCAGTGCGCGCACGGCCATCGGGTCCGTGAAGGCGAACGCATGCCACCACGGTCTTTTGATGAACGTCTAAACCAGCACAGCGGGCGAAAAGAACTTCCATTTGCTCCTTTGCTGCTGGCGAGGAGCCCACGTAGATCGAATTCTAGGAAACGTGCTCCGGG